>NZ_JBKEEV010000011.1:0-41435 GCF_047777555.1 Clostridium sp.
AGATATGAATCTCCTCTTTATGAATTTAAAAATGTTACTGTAACTCCGCATATAGGGGCTACTACTGTAGAAGCTCAACAGAATGTGGGAGTTACTATAGCAGAGCAGGTCATTAAAGGAATAAAAGGAGAGATTGTACCTAATGCCGTTAATCTTCCTGGAATTGCAACAGATGAGCTTAAAGCAATGAGACCTTATATTGAACTTATGGAAAAGCTAGGTAAATTATATTATCAATTAAATAGCTATCCTGTTAAAAATGTAAATATAGTATATTGGGGAGATATAGTTAAATTTGATACAGAAATGCTAGAAATTGCTTTCTTAAAAGGACTTTTGGAACAAGTAAACAATGATAGAGTAAATTATATTAATGCTAAAATGACAGCAGAGCAAAGCGGCATAAGTATAAGAAGGCAAAAGATGAAAGAGCATTATAATAATTATTCAAGCTTAATCACAATAAAGATAACCAATAACGCAGGAGAAAAGTTTACCCTATCAGGTACAGTATCTAATAAGCAGGAAGGTAAGCTTGTTGAAATAGAGGGCTATGAGGTAGATGTGAAGCCAAGTGAATATATGTTATTTGTAAAAAACAAAGATGTACCTGGAGTTATAGGTCAAGTAGGAACAATCGTTGGTCAGGAAAATATAAATGTTGCAACTATGCAGGTTGGAAGAAAAGTAAAGGGAGAAATGGCTATTATGATTCTTAACGTAGATAGTGAGATTTCAAAGGAATCTCTTGATAAGTTTAAGCAGCTAGAAAATGTAATTGAAGCAAAGACTATTATATTATAAAGCGCAAGTGGAGCACTTGGATCAGTTTAGGCGCTTTGCTTAGTTTAGAATTAGAGAAGGGATAAACGGTAGTTTAGGAAATGAAGGTGATTTTATGAAGATAGGGTATGCAGCTTCAGCAGGAGAGAAGAATATTTATGATACCATAGACTATGCATATAATAATAAATTTAGTGCTGTGGAGCTTAATATAAATATGCCTATATTTTTCCCAGAGAGATTTGATACTAATGAAAGAAAGAAAGTAAAAGAATATGCCAAGGAAAAAGGAATAGAGCTTACGTTCCATGCCCCAGAGGATATTTCTCTTCTTCAACTTCAAAAGGGTATGAGAGAAGCTGGAATAGCAAGGCTTAAAGAGGTAATGGATTTTGCATATGATTTAGGAGCTAGCAGGCTTACCATGCATATTGGCGGAGCGGTTTGCTTTACTTTAACAGATAGAAAAGTGTATATGGATGAGCTTTTTTATGATGATTTTAAAAAGGTTTTAGATGATAGCTTAAAAAAGCTTATAGATTATTCTAAAGGGAAAGTGAAGCTTTGCATTGAAAACTCAGGACGTTTTCCTCAAAAGCTAGTCCAAGAAGCTTTAGATGAAATGATATCTAAAGAGAAAGACTTATTTTTAACCTGGGATATAGGACATTCCTATGAGAACAAGTATAATGAAGTTGAATTTTTCTTAAGACACTTAGATAGAATAAGAACTTGTCATCTTCATGATAATAATGGTTCAAGTGATCATCAAGTTATAGGGCAGGGAAATGTGGATTTTAAGTGGCATTTTGAAAAGATGAAGAATAGCGATATCATATATATTATAGAAGTAAGACCAAGAGAGAAAGCCGTAGAGTCGGCTGTACAATTAAACTAAAGTTATAGAAATTTAATATTCCGTATGTGATTTGTATTTTAGAAAGCATTAAACAAGAATAAAAAGCTTTCATAAATGCAAATTTCATACGGATTTTTATTTTTCATAAAATGTAAAAATAAGCGGACAAAAACAAGGACTATTAGAAGATTTTTATAGAAGAGGTACTACATTAGTGGTAAAATTGAAATAGATGTAAAGAATTATTTAGGAAGGAGATGAAAGTTATTACTTTATATTTAAATTAAGCTTATGGAGGAAATAAGAAATTTGACATTATTTACACAGCATCATATTAAAAAGTATCATTAACAATCGATAATAAATAAAGATAGGAATAAATGATTGATTTTACAGGGGGGGTTAAAGTGAGGCGAGTATTAGATATAGCAAAAACAGTGATGATTGCTGCTTTATTCTCATCTATGCCTATAGCGGCTTTTGCTGCAGGTGAAGATGTTGTTAACATGCCTGCAAAACAAGGAGTAAGTATAACAAAGCCTTGGATAGCAAAGTTTAATTTAGAATTAGATAAAAGTACAATAAATGGTGAAAATATACTGGTTAAGGACAGTAAAGGCAACAATATAAAGGTAACCGTAATGCCAGGGAAAGATTCAAAAACAATAACCATACAGCCACCAACAGGGGGATATGTGCCAGGTGAAACCTATTCCCTTCAATTAAGCAAGGCTATAAAAAATAAGAATGGGAAAAATTTATCCAAAGTAACTACAATGAATTTTACTACTTCTAATCAATATGAAGATTCAACAAACTACACATCTTTACCAAGTATCAAAGGTATTGAGATTTTAAATCAACCCATATTACAAAATAAAGGGACAAGCTTTAGAATTTCTCCAGCTGCTTCAGAAGATGTGCAATATAGGGTTTATTTATTTAAGTACCCAGATGAGACCTATGATAACCCTAATTCTTATTTTAATCCCTCATATATAGAGCTTACTAAGGGATACTCAAATATCTTTGGCTCATCAACTCCATATATTTTTACGAAACAAGATGGATTTGATACAGGAAAGTACAAGCTTTTAGTATATATAAAGGGTAAAGGAAGAGTTGGACAAAATAAAGACACTAACACTGATTTTGATAACTATTATTCTACATATTTTAGAGTTATAGATAAGGATATAACTAAGGACAGTTCTTCTAATGCTGTTATATCATATGTAAAATACGATAAAACTTTAGAGGAAGCGGCTCTTGAGGAGTACTCAGAGGGCGCGCCAGCTTATAGTGAAAAAACTGGCTGGATGAAACCTAGCAAAGAAATTATAAAATACTACATGAATCCATATAACTTTTTAGATGAATACTACAAGGATGCATTTTTAAAACTAAGCTACATGGAGATTCCTGCTAGTGACTTAAATACCATATTAAGTGGAAAAGGTGTTTTAGAAGGAAAAGGAGCAGTATTTTTACAAGCAGCAAAAGAGAATAATATAAACCCAATTTATTTAATTGGACATGCATTATTAGAAACAGGCAATGGAACATCAACTTTAGCTACTGGAGTAGATGTAACCTCAGTAGATGGAGTTAAGCTGGAAAAACCTCAAAAGGTGTATAATATGTTTGGAATAAAGGCTATAGACAGCAATCCTGTAAAGTATGGTTCTGAATATGCATATAAGCAGGGATGGTTTACTGTAGACAAGGCAATATTAGGTGGAGCCAAATATATAAGCAATGACTATATAAGCAATCCTAAATACAATCAAGATACTATTTATAAAATGAGATGGAATTACAATTTAAGATGGCATCAATATGCTACAGATGTAGGCTGGGTGAGAAAGCAAATTGCCAGAATAAACTTTTCTAAGATCATAGAACAATGTAAAGACGTAAAGCCTATATTTGAAATACCGCAGCTTAAATAAAAATTCAGGGTCAGAACACAACATGGTGTTTTGACCCTGAAACTTTTATTTAGATTAGTATTCATGATTTAGAAGGTCCGTTCCATCATAGTTTACTTGACAATCCACTTTTCTTTCATTAGCATATTTTATGAAAGTAGATAGGTCAATGTCCTTTCCATTTTTGCCCGAAATATAAATAGTAATAGTGCCGTTATTGTCTATGTATTTTTGATTTATAATATTTTGGTTTTTAGCTTCATTGAAAATCATTTCAAGACCCTTGTCCAAAGATTTATTTTTTAAATTTAAGGATTCAACTAAGGTTCTACTTGATGAATGGACAGCTTTAACACTGATTATTCTATCCAAGCTGCTAACCTTTAGCTGTAGAGTAGGAGGTATGCTTACTATAACAGTAGTTGAAGGACCAAAATGATTATAAATATTTCTTCCAAATAAAATTAATAATGCTATAAGTCCTATAAAGATAATGCGTCTAACTGAATTTGGAGCTGCTGTAGGACCAGAATATATATCTCCAATCTTTGGGACGTAGTCTTGAAGTTTTACATTGTAAAATTCACCATGTATGGTCCTTATGCAGACATAATTCTTATCAACTTTTACAACTACACCAGTCTTTTTTTTCATCCATAGTCACCTACTTAGATTTATATCTTGCCTTAGAATTCTTTTGATTATAAGTGTTTTTATTTTTGCTATTAGCATTTTTAAATTTAAAGATACTCTTTAAGTTTTTAGCCTTTATCCCTTTATTAAGAAGATTATTATTTTTAGATTTTATTTTAGAATTATCTTTAAGGCTATTTTTTAGTTTATCTTTAGAACCGTTCTTTAAATTCTTAGGTATATTTTTGTTGTTAGAAATATTAAGCTTATTAGAGCTGTTGTAAGCTTTATTTCCCTTAGAAGAGTTAGTAGAATTCAGCTTCTTTTGCTGCACTTTATTATTTGATGAACTGCTAGAATTAGAATTTGTCTTCAAAGCACCTTTCCTATTTTTACCCTTTGAATTACCTGTATTTTTATCATCTCCTATTATTATATCAGATTTAGGAGAAGTTGGACTAGAGCTTTTGTTATAATTAATTTGAACATCTAATTTTTTTTCCTTGGAAGAATCCTTAAAGCTGGACAAATCTACTGGCTTATCTTTTTTAGAAGTAATATCTAGAGAAATCTTTGATACATTTGGTTCAGATTTTTCTATAATGAGGCATAGTCCATCATTAACATTTCTATTCTCTAAGTCCATAGAACTTAATAATTCCTTTCCGTTTTCATTTAACGGTAAAGCTTTTATTATTTTATTCCATCTATTTAATTTAAGCTCTAAATCGGTATTTAAAGTTACGGATGCAGTAGGTGTATAATAAGCATATGCAGCTCCTCCTGTAGATACGGATATAATAAGACAAGCTGCAGCAGCTGCATATTTATAAAAAGGGATTTTCATAGTCTGAGTCCCTGTGTATGTGCTTCCAATCGCAGGGACAGTCCCTTTAATTTTAACTTCTGCAAACTCACCACTAGGAGTCAAGATACGTGCTTTTTTATTTTTTATCTCCATGACTATTCCAGTTTTATCAAACATTATTTTCACCAACCTTTATATTTAGGTAAGATTTTATATAAGGGTACTCGTTACTAGAGAGTATCAGTATTAAAGTAAGCAGATATCTTCGCCATTTTTCTATGTACTTTTTTCTTGTTCCAGTAAGCAAGGCTATTTGACTTACAGGAAGAAGATGCTTGTCTTTTATATATCTTAAAATTTCTTCATTATTTGAACAGGTTAAAGCTAAATTCAAAAGATTATTTCTCGTATCTATATGAGATGGAGAAGATTTTACAAGGTCACTAAAGCTTAATTTATATTTTGCAAGTTCCTTAGAAAAAAGGGCAATTTCCTCAGCCCTTTTTTGATTTTCAACATCTATTTCATATTGATTGAGAGAAACTTTATAATCTAGGTAGTTATCCTCATCGATTTCATTAGTGGCGTCATCAAATAATAAATAAGGGGTATTTTTGGACTTCCTAAAGAAATCTATAAGAGAATTTTTTATTATAACATATGTATAGCTGAAAAAATTACCTTTTTTTTCGTTATAGTTATTACAAGCATTGTTAAAGGCAATAAGAGCAATGCTAAGTTCTTCATCGTTAGCCCAGTCTAAATTTCTTTTACAAGTTTTATAAGCTGCATTATATATAAATTTTTTATTTTCTTCTATAAATCTATCTCTGTTTTTTTTCATTAATTCTGCTATGTTCACTGCATCACCTCTTTTTCATCTAAGTGTGATTTAATGTATAATAACTCTTTATATATATACGTATTTTATACTATATTTAAGGGGGTGGACAGGCTGAAGGTTTTACCAAAAAAGTTTATTAAATAAATTTATAAGCAATTATAAAGGCATTATCTCTCTTTAAATTCTTAAGAAAATTGTAAGAATTATATTAGCTTATTTGTAAAATCTTTTTTATATAATTGTAGATGAATATAGTTATCTAAAAGCAATTTGAAAGAGAGGAATATTAGGTGAAGAAGGTAAAATCAATAATAAAGATTGTCATTTTAGCTTTAATAGCCTTTAGTGTGTTTAGCAGTATGCATAAGAAAACAAATAAGTTATTTCTTAGAGAAAGTATTTATAACTTTCTTAAGGTAGAGAAAAATCAGAAGGCGGTGTTCGCAGATGCAGTGGCTTTAAATCATGGAAGCTCTAAAAATAGCTGTGTTTATTTTGTATCAGAGGTTTTAAGAAAAAATGATTACTTCATACCAAAAGAAACTGCAAATACTACTCAACTTATTTCCATCTTAGAAAAGGAAGGCTGGAAGAAAAATTATAATTTCAAAAAACTGAAGCCTGGTGATATAGTTTTTACAACAGATCATAAGGGAAATAAAAAGGGTAAGCCAACTCATACTTATATATTTATGGGGTGGGTTAAGGAAGGCAGCTATGATTATGCCTATGTTTGTGATAACAAGGCAAAGGACTATGAAAATCAAATATATCATATAAGAAATGTAAAAAATAGAGTAAATGTAGATGGTCTTACAAAGGATGCTTTTAGCTTTTTTATGACAATAGAATAATATAAATCTGTAACTTGCCACTCTAGCTAAAAATTCCACAATTTTTTTTGACACCCCCCTAAAACAGAAAATCCACCCGTATATATATACAGAAAAACACGATAGGAAAAACAGGAGGAAGAAACTATGAAGAAGCTAAAGATATTTTTAATAACAATGGCCATGCTTTCTAATATTGGAGGAACTGCTTTAGCAGATGGAGTGGAATCTTTAAAAGATACTGCAGGGATTACTCCAGATAGTGTTTTATACGGTGTAGATAAAGCTTTAGAAAATGTAAAGTTAGCTATAACTTTTACTGGGAAAGCAAAGGTAGAGGTACTAACAGGTATAGCTGCAGAGAGAATTGCAGAATCACAGGTTATGGCTGAATCAGGAAAGGAAGATTTAGCTCAAGGAGCTATTGATGCGTACAGCAGTAATATGACAACAGCTAACGAAATACTTCAACAAATAATAGCGCAAACTGAAGGAGAAGGGATAGTAGGAAGTTCAAAAGAAGAAACAATTGAAAAAGACGAAGCAACTACAAAAGAGGAAACAACTACAGAAGATGAAACAGCTTCGAAAGATGCACAACCTACAGATATAACAGAAGAAGCTAAAGATACTACAGCAGAAAATCCGATTGTAGATGAAACTACAAATAACAGTGAAGCTAACGTGTCACAAGAGGCTAATACAGAAGAAACAACTGCATCTAATAATGATACAGCAGAAGAAACTTCAACTAATGAAAACGCAGAGGCTGAAGAAAATAAGTCTACAGAAAATACAACAGCAGATGAGAGCGAATCAACTGAAACAACTACAGAGCAAAATTCAACTAGCGAAGAAAAAACTTCAGAAGAGGTTAGTAAAGAAGAGATACAGGTAGATGAAGAAAAAGATAAAGAGCTAAAAGAACTAGAAGCAAAGGTAGTTGCAAAGCAAGAGAAGGCTATAGAGGTATTGAAGGTTGTACAAGAAAAAGTTTCTGATAAAGCTAAAGAGACAATTGCATCTGTAATTGAAATGCAAACAGCTAAAAAAGAAGCTATGATTGAAATGATGGAAAAAAGACATGAATTAAATATAGTTAAAAAAGAAGTAGTTCAAGGTATTGCTAAAGTTAAAGAGGTAAAGAAAACAGGTAACGAAGAATCTATTAAGAGTGCAGAGGATGCTCTAAAAGTCAGCTCCGAAAAATTTGCTGATTCCAAAGCAGCTTTTAAAACAGCTTTTGTAAGCACTAAAGCAATTAATAAAGAAGTAAAACAATTAAATAAGGAATTGAAAAAAGACTTACATAAAGAAGTTAAAGAAGGAAATATCACAAAAGAGGAAGCTAAAGAAGCTCTAAAAGCAGTTAAAACAAACAATGGAAATGGTCAACTAAAGAAGGTTATAAAAAAAGTAGATAAAATAGATAAAAAGAATAACACTACAACAAAAACAACAGAAGCAGTAAAAAAGGAAAAATTAAAAAATGCTAAAAAAGAGATAAATAAAAAAAATATAAACAAAAGTTTAAAAGAAAAGAAAAAAGAAGTTAAAAAAGAAAAATCAAATAAAGTTAAAGGAAACAAAAACAAATAACTTTTTTAAATTGCCATCATCGCACAAAATAATATATAAAAACTAAGAGAACCAACCACCCATGGTTCTCTTAGTTTTTTTATTCTAAACTCCCTACACTCTCTAAACTTCTCCACTCTCCACTTCTCTATGCATGTTTTAAAAGAGAATAAGGATATGGATTTTTCTCAATGACTACAGGGAATTGCGCATCTCCCTTAAGTTCCTTGCTTTTCTCAATCACTACGTTTTTGTCAATTATTACTCCACAAAGCTTAGCATTTTCCTTGATTTCACAATTAGGAAGTATTATACATCCATCTAATTGAGCGCCTTTGTGAATTCTCACTCTTCTTGAAATTACACTATTTCTTACAAAACCTTCTATGATACATCCGTTAGCTATTAAACAATTTGACACCTTAGAGCCTTCTTCATACTTAGTAGGAGGTGCGTCCGTAACTTTAGTATAAATAGCACCAGTACCAAAAAATAATTCTCTATTAATCTTTGGATTTAGCATATCCATATTAACTTTATAGTATGAATTTATAGAATTTATACACTCTAAGTATCCATTAAACTCATAACCCTTTATATTTAAAGAAGCAGTGTTAGAATAAACGCAATCTTTTATGGAATTATAGTATCCTGTAGATATGCATTCATTAAGAAGATTTATCAAGGTTGACTTGCTCATTATGAACATATCTGTAGATATATTGCATGTAGGCTTGATACCAACATTTTTGCCAACACTTATAACATTATTAGAGTCAAGGTTTAGAGTATTACAATTTATAAAACTACTATCTGCATTATTTACACTCTTGTATATTATAGTTATGTCTGCATTCTGTGCTTCGTGAAAATTTATGGCTTTAGTGTAATCTAAATTGCATATCATATTAGAAGAAGAAAATATTACATTATTTTGTTTACTTCTATAGAGATAATCTATATTATCTTTTAAAAGATAAATATCATTAGTTTTAGGATATGATGTGAAATTAAAGTTAAATAAAAAAAGCCCATTAATTCTTCTGTTCAAATCCCAAGGCTTACCAGATTCAAGATGGTCAAGTAGTGATCTGGAATTTTCTTGAGTGAAAATTCCTATATTTGTAATCCCAGCATTCACCATGTTTGAAAGAACAAAATCTATTAATCTATATCTTCCACCAATAGGCACTGCGGCTAAAGGTCTATTACCAGTCAAACTTTTTATATGATCATCTTCTTCGTTTAGGCTTATAATTCCCATATAATCTTTAATCATTTACTCACCCCCAAGATTTCTAATTACTGAATTTGATTTTATTTCTGCATCATCACCGATAAGGGTTATATCTTCAGAACTTCCTAGTATACTGTTTTTTCTTATAACAGATCTACTGCCAATTATACACTTGCGTATTATAACATTCTCACCTATTTTTGTATTAGGCATAATCACAGATCCCTCTATAACGCTGTTTTTACCTACATAAACTCCAGGGAATAATATAGAATTTTTTACTGTACCAAATACAGTGCATCCTTCAACTATAAGAGAATTATGTATTTTAGCATCATTACCTATATATTGAGGAGGTTTAGTAGGAGTAACGGAATATATTTTCCAGTCCTTGTCGAAAATGTTTAGTGTGTTTTCTGGATTTAATAAATCCATATTAGCTTCCCACAAGCTTTCTACTGTACCTACATCTTTCCAGTAACCATTAAATGAGTATGCATAAAGATTGTAGCCTGAGTTCAAAAGCTTAGGAATAATATTTTTACCAAAATCATGACTTGAAGTCTTATCTTTAGCATCTTCTATAAGGGACTTTCTAAGAATCTTCCAATTAAAAATATATATTCCCATAGAGGCCTTATTATTCTTTGGAAACTTTGGTTTTTCTTCAAATTCAAATATTTTATCATTATCATCTGTATTCATTATTCCAAATCTACTTGCTTCTTCTATAGGTACATCTATAACTGCAATTGTAGTATCAGCATTTTTTTCTTTGTGGAACTTAAGCATTTTAGAGTAGTCCATTTTATAAATATGATCTCCGGAAAGAACCAATAGATATTCTGGTTCATATTTATCAACAAAATGTAGATTTTGATATATAGCATCTGCAGTGCCGCTGTACCAATTACCTCCATAGTTTCCTATGTGAGGAGGAAGTATAGTTACTCCGCCGCTGTTTCTATCTAAATCCCATGGACTTCCAATGCCAATGTGGGAATTTAAGATATGAGGTTGATATTGAGTTAGAACGCCGATAGTATCTATTCCGGAGTTAGAGCAGTTACTTAAGGTAAAGTCTATTATTCTGTATTTACCTCCAAAAGGTACTGCAGGCTTAGCGTTATTTTTAGTCAACGCCTTAAGTCTAGTACCTTGTCCGCCAGCTAGAATCATAGCTAACATTTCTTTTTTCATCATTGATTTCACCACCATTTGATTAGTATAAGCTTATTGGACAATAATTAGTTCGCTGCGGAACTATAAATTATCTAGATTTTTAGTGTGTAGTTAGTTTTATAAGCGATATAAAGTAATAGTTTAAAAACTACCATATATTTAGGAAAAATATTACAATCTTATTATATATTACAATAATTTGGAAATTAATTCAAGACGAAAAATTCCTAAGGTAGGAGATGTATACATTTACTAATGGAAAATTCTTCATTATTTATACTCATTTGGTCCATGAATAGTAGTTTTATCATATTATGGTAGTAAAACATAACTACTATATTGAAAACTACCATTTAAATATGGTTAACATAGATATATAATATATATGTATTTTATTTTATTCCCCTTGAAAGGAGAATTAGCTTATGAAAAAATTTGACAAAATAATAATTATAGTTTTTGTTTTAGTAGCAGTAGTTTCTGGAGTCATTATGAAGCTTAACTACAGCAAAAAATATGATAAAAAGTATGCTGAAATTAAAGTAAAAGGAGAGCTCTATAAAACGGTTACATTAGATAAATCTAAACCGAAAGAAATAATAAACATAAAAACAGATTTAGGAGAAAATATTATAGAAATAGATAAAGGAGGAGTAAGAATCATAGATGCAGATTGCCCAGATAAAATATGCATTAAAGATGGATTTAAGGAAAACCCGGGGGATGTATTAGTATGTCTGCCTCATAAGGTAGTTATAGAAATAAAAGGACAGGGTGGCAATTCTGATGTAGACATAATATCTCAATAAGGAGTAGTATGATGAGAAAAACACAAAAGTTAACAGCGATATCACTGCTAGTAGCTCAAGGATTAGTTTTGCACATTTTTGAAAGAATGCTTCCTGTGCCGTTTATAGCACCAGGAGCAAAGCTTGGATTAACCAACATTATTACATTGATAGGGTTATATATCTTTAGCTTTAAAGAGGTATTTCTTATAATAGTTTTAAGGATAATAATGGCTACTCTTTTAGGAGGAACATTATCTAATTTCTTATATAGTATAGCAGGCGGAATTTTAAGCTTTTTAGCTATGTATGTCATGAAGAAGTTAGGTAAGGACAATGTAAGTATTATAGGTATAAGTATAGTTGGAGCTGTATTTCATAATATAGGTCAGGTTATAGTGGCAGGGCTTGTAATTGAAAATGCTATGATAGTTACGTATTTGCCTATTCTTTTAGTAGCCGCTATAGGAACAGGATTTTTTGTAGGATTAACAGCAAAGTATCTTTTACCTTTTATAAAAAGAATAACTTTATAAAAAAATTAAAGACTATTTTATTTTAAAGCATGTTATAAGGAAACAATGATTTTCTTACAATATGCTTTTTTATTTTTGGAGATTTTATTAGAAATTTTCTAAAATATTGTATAAAGGTTTTAAAATATATATTTGAGTTTGACTAATTATTTTAGAATAAAGTTTATTAAAATTTAAAATACATGGAACACTATATATAAGCCTATATGTAAGGAGGAAGTTTTATGAAAAAACGAATGAAAATACTGTGTGTTTTTTTTCTAAGTTTAAGCATCATCTTTTCAGGCTGCATGCAAAAATCTGTAGGCCTATTACTACACCTAAAAAAGGGAGATTCATATAAATTAGAGACAGATAGAACCGAAAAAGTAGTTTACAATGTGGCAGGAGAAAAAATAGAAACGGAGTCAAAAGTTAAAACATCTTATTTATGTCATGTAACTAATGTTGATGATAATAAAAATGCTGAAATTAAGGTTACTTTTGATTCTATAAACATAAAGAATACTATGGAGAATGGACAAACACTCATAAATAATTCACCAACTATGGCTAAGGATACAGACAAATTATCAAAGATATATTCTACCCTTATAGGAAAAAGCTTTAAGGTAAAGATAGGAGAGTATGGGAAGGTAAAGCAAATAATAGGGATGGATGAGCTAGTAAAAGGAGTTTTAGATGAATTGAATATAAAAGATGAAAATGAGAGGAAAGAAATAAAAGAAGATATGAAACAAAACTTTGGAGATGAAGAATTAACAAAAAGGATAGAGAGAATAAGCTCCTTTTATCCTGAGAAGGAAGTAAAGATGGGGGATACATGGAAGCAAAGAGTAGAAGTATCGGATAGGTTTCCAGTTGAAGCCGGAAGTGAGTATAAATTAAAAGATACTGCTGATGGAACTTCGGAAATTACAGTAGAGGGAAAAATTAAAAGTAAGGAGAATGCAGAGCCTATTATTATTAATAATATAAAGATAACTTATGAAGAAATAACTGGGGAACAAAAAGGAAACATAAGTGTTAATGAGGACACAGGGCTAATAAAAAGAGCTGAAATGGAAAATAAATATTCTGGAAGAGTAAAGTATGCATCAGATGATCCTAATATGGGACCTCAAATATACCCTATTACCGTTGAAGAGAAAATAACAGTTAATGTACTAAGGCAGTAAAATGATTTAAAAAATAGAATTTCTTGGCTTAATACTCTAAAGAAAAGGCGATTTTTATACGTATATAAGGGACAGTTGTAAATAATAGAGTATGAACTTATAATTATAGTAGAACTTGCTAAAACATGGCTTAATTTCATATAGCCTTGACTAGAAGGATTGTATTAAAGGAGAGATATTTATGGAAAACGTAGTAGAAAGATTTTTAAGATATGTGAAGTTTGATACTAAGTCTGATGAAGAATCAAGCACTGTTCCAAGCACCAAAGGACAGATGGTTTTTGCAAAGGAATTAGTGAAGGAATTAAAAGAAATCGGTTTAAGTGACGCATCTGTAGATGATAAGGGCTATATAATGGCAACAGTTCCATCAAATATAGAAAAACAGGTTCCTACTATTGGATTTATTGCTCATATGGATACATCACCTGATATGAGTGGGGAGAATGTAAATCCTCAATTTGTAGAAAACTATGATGGTGGAGATATTGTACTTAACAAAGAGAATAATGTTGTGCTAAGGGCTACAGACTTCCCAGAAATAAAGGAATATAAGGGAAAGACTTTGATTACTACAGATGGAACTACACTATTAGGTGCAGATGATAAGGCTGGAATTGCAGAAATAGTTACAGCTGTTGAATATTTAATGAAGCACCCTGAAATAAAGCATGGAACTATAAAGGTAGGATTTACTCCAGATGAAGAGGTTGGCAGAGGAGCAGATTATTTTGATGTTAAAAAGTTCAATGCAGATTTTGCTTATACTGTAGATGGAGGAGCAGTAGGAGAACTTGAATATGAGAACTTCAATGCTGCTGCAGCTAAAATAGTAGTTAAAGGAAGAAATGTCCACCCTGGTTCTGCAAAAGGAAAGATGATAAACTCTATGCTTATTGCAAGTGAACTTGTGGGAATGCTTCCAAAACAAGAAGTCCCAGAGCTTACAGAAGGCTATGAAGGATTTTACCATCTTGTAGGATTTAATGGAGAAGTTGAAGAAACAAAACTTCAATATATAATAAGAGATTTTGATATGGCTAAATTTGAAGAAAGAAAAAATACTATGGCTAATGTAGTATCTGAGTTAAACAAAAAGTATGGTGAGGGCACAGTTATACTAGAAATGAAGGACCAATACTATAACATGAAAGAAAAAGTAGAGCCTGTTAAACATATAGTAGACACTGCATTTAAAGCTATGGAGGAAGTTGGTGTTACTCCAAAAGTTACACCTATAAGAGGAGGTACAGATGGAGCTAGGCTTTCATTTATGGGACTTCCAACACCAAACCTATTTACTGGTGGACATAACTTCCATGGAAAATATGAATTCATACCGACTTTTGCAATGGAAAAGGCTGTAGAGGTAATCTTAAAAATTATAGATATATATACTAATAATTAAGTAAAAAATAATAATCTAAAAAGAAAAAGGACTTTGACTCAAATTATAAGTTAAAGTCCTTTTTTATTATTAATTTATGGTTTTCTTAAGTGTTTTAGATAAATCATCATCTATAAATGGAGCGCGGAATGAAAAGGTCTTTTCATGACCACATTCTGGGCAAGAACATATACAAACATCATAAGACATGTTATCTATAATATGAATCTCTAAGTCTTTGGCTATATAAGAACTACCACAAATTTCACAAGGAGTAGAATTAATAATTTTGTACTCACTTTCGATATATTTCATAATATCACGTATTACCATTTTTGTCCTCCAAACTATTGAATAACTAGATATACTTAATGGTATCACTTAAAAAATATAAAAACAAGGTATAAATCTTACTGTTGACAGAGAGATAAAATAGTGATAATTTTATATTGTAAACAATTTAATAATGTATATCTAATCCTTCAGGGCAGGGTGAAATTCCCGACCGGCGGTATAGTCCGCGAGCTGTAGTGAGCGATTACTGCAGCAGATCTGGTGAGACTCCAGGACCGACAGTAAAGTCTGGATGGAAGAATCGGATTGATATTCTATTTTTATGTGTATTATCATTGACATTTATTTGTCTTGATAGTTTTTTGTACATGTATTAATTATGGTATTTTAATTAGCCCTGAAAATTATTTTTAATTTTCAGGGCTTTGTTGGTTATTAAGATAAAAATAGAAATCAGTATATTCATTTATATTTATTTATATTCATGTCTATTAATTCATGGGTTTCTTCCAGATAAATCCCTTTAGGAATGTACAACTTTATTTTACTAAACTATGTGTTTATTTAATCGGAGGTGGTTAAGTGGATTGCCATTATATGAAAAGGGCCATTGAACTATCAAAAAAGGGCATTGGTTATACTTACCCTAATCCTTTAGTAGGTGCTGTTATTGTTAAGAATAACAGAATTATAGGAGAAGGGTATCATGCGGAATATGGAGGGCCCCATGCAGAGATTAATGCATTAAAAAGTGCCAAGGAAGATGTTAGAGGGGCAACAATGTATGTAACCTTAGAACCTTGCTCGCACTATGGAAAAACTCCTCCTTGTGCCAATGCTATTGTAAAAAGCGGAATAAAAAAAGTAGTAATTGGAATGAAGGACCCTAATGAATTAGTTTCTGGTAGGGGTATTGAAATACTTTTGAAAAATGGCATTGAGGTAGAAGTAGGGGTTCTTGAGGAGGATGTAAAAAAGCTTAACGAAATTTTCATCAAATATATAACAACAAAGCTGCCATTTTGTATTATGAAAACCGCTATGACTTTAGATGGCAAAATAGCAACTGTAACAGGAGATTCAAAATGGATAAGTAATGAATTATCCAGAGAATATGTTCATGAGATAAGGCACAGAGTGGCTGGGGTTATGGTTGGAATAGGGACAGTTCTCAAAGATAATCCATTATTAACAACAAGATTAAAAAATAAAAAAGGCAGAGACGGTGCTCGGATTATCGTTGATACTAAAGGGAGAATACCCTTAGAGGCTAGAGTTTTAAATTTAAATAAAGATTCTGACGCAAAAACTATAATTGCTGTTACAGAGTTAGCTAGAAAAGAAAAGCTAAAAGCCTTAAAAGATATGGGTGCAGAGATAATAGTTACTTCAATAAAGGATAACAAAGTAGATTTAAAATATCTTATGAAGGCATTAGGACATATGGGAATAGATAGTGTTTTGTTAGAAGGTGGAGCCGCATTAAATTATTCGGCTTTAAATGAAGGCATTGTGGATAAAGTTATTTCTTTTATATCTCCTAAGATAATTGGAGGAGATGAAGCTAAAAGTCCAGTTGGAGGTATGGGAATAAGGCGTATGGATGATGCTATAAAGCTTCAAGACACAAAGGTGTTTCAGTTCAATGAGGATGTAGTGATAGAAGGCTGCATAAAGAGGTGAGAATATAGTGTTTACAGGAATAGTAGAGGAAATTGGGAGAGTTGATACAGTAGTTATTGGGAGAAAATCTGCAAGGATAAAAATTCACGCTGAAAAAGTCTTAGAAGATGTAAAACTGGGTGACAGTATAAGTACAAATGGGGTATGTCTTACTGTTACTGAATTTAATGATAGTAGTTTCACTGTAGACGTTATGGCTGAGACTATGAGAAGAAGCAATTTAGGAAATCTTCAAAAGGGTAATAAGGTTAATTTAGAAAGAGCTTTAAAAGTAGGAGATAGGCTTGGTGGACATATAGTTAGCGGGCATATAGATGGTGTTGGAATTATTAATGAACTAAAAAGAGAGGATAATGCTATATGGGCAAGTATAGGAGCATCTTCAGAAATTTTAAAATATGTGGTTTTAAAAGGCTCTATAGCAATCGATGGAGTTAGTCTTACTGTAGCTTATGTTGATGATAATGAATTTAAAGTATCTGTTATTCCTCATACTCAGGAAGAAACTACTTTAACTCATAAAAAGGTAGGAGACAAAGTTAATTTGGAATGCGACATGATTGGGAAATATATTGAAAAACTTCTAGTTAGCAGAGAAATAAGTTCATGTAAAAGCGGTATTGATGAAAAATTTTTAAGAGAAAATGGATTCTTATAGATGGAGGTTTAGAAAATGAATAATTATAAATTTAACACAATAGAGGAAGCTATTGAAGATATTAAGTTAGGAAAAATGATTGTAGTTGTAGATGATGAAGATAGAGAAAATGAAGGAGATCTTTTAATGGCTGCAGAGAAGGCGACTCCAGAAACTATCAATTTTATGGCAAGGTTTGGAAGAGGGCTTATTTGTATGCCTATGACAAAAGATAGACTTAAAGAATTGAAACTTGACCAAATGGTTGTCAACAGTACAGACCCTAAAGAAACAGCTTTTACAGTATCCATAGACTCAGTAGAAAGCAGCACAGGAATTTCAGCCTATGAAAGAGCAGCTACTATACTAAAAGCTGTAAACCCTAAATCTGGGCCTGAGGATTTTCAAAGCCCTGGACATGTATTTCCTCTAAGAGCACAGGATGGGGGAGTTTTAAAAAGAGCAGGGCATACTGAAGCTGCTGTCGATTTAGCAAGATTGGCAGGTCTCTCTCCAGCAGGTGTTATATGTGAGATTATGAATGAAGACGGTACTATGGCTAGAGTGCCTGATCTTATGGAATATGTTAAAGTACATGGTTTAAAAATCATAACTATAGCTGATTTAATTGCCTACAGAAGAAAAAATGAGTCATTGATAGAAAGACGAGGCAGTGCGAAAATGCCTACAAAATATGGAGAGTTTGAGATTATTGGATATATGGACAAGCTAACTGGGAAAGAGCATATAGCCTTAGTTAAAGGAAATGTGGATGATGGAGATCCTTTATTGGTCAGGGTTCATTCTGAATGTTTAACAGGAGATGTTCTTGGTTCTTTAAGATGCGATTGTGGAGAACAATTAGCTGCAGCTCTAAAGGCTATAAATAAAGAGGGAAGAGGAGTATTGCTTTATATGAGGCAAGAAGGACGTGGAATTGGACTTATAAATAAGATTAAAGCTTACCACCTTCAAGATAGGGGAATGGATACGGTAGAAGCTAATCTGGCTTTAGGATTCCCAGAGGACTTAAGAGATTATGGTATAGGAGCACAAATACTTAAGGATTTAGGCATAACACGAATAAGGCTTATGACAAATAATCCAAAGAAAATATCAGGAATATCAGGCTATGGAATAGAGATAGTGGATAGGGTACCTATAGAGATAGGGTGTAATCCTAAAAATCAATTCTATTTAAGAACAAAGAAAGAAAAAATGGGACACATATTAAATTTTAAAGATATAAAAAACAAAAAGGTCATGGAGGTTAAATAGTATGAAAGTTTACGAAGGAAATTTAGTCGCAGAAGGGTTAAAGTTTGGAATAGTAGTTGGAAGATTTAATGAATTTATAGGAAGCAAATTATTATCTGGTGCATTAGATGGATTAAAGAGACATGGGGTTAAAGAAAATGAAGTGGAAATTTCTTGGGTTCCTGGGGCCTTTGAAATACCACTAGCTGCAAAGAAAATGGCGAAGTCAGGAAGATATGATGCGGTTATATGTCTAGGAGCAGTTATAAAAGGGGCTACTGCCCATTTTGACTACGTTTCTAATGAAGTTTCTAAGGGAATTGCTAGTGTATCTCTTGATACAGAAGTCCCTGTAATATTTGGAGTGTTAACAACTGACACTATAGAACAGGCTATAGAAAGAGCAGGAACTAAAGCTGGTAATAAAGGCTATGAAGCTGCTGTTACAGCTATCGAAATGTCTAATTTATTAAAGCAAATTTAATAAGATAAATAATCAAAAGCTCTTCTTTGAAAAAAGAAGAGCTTTTGATTTTTACTGATTTGGAATCTGTTTCTAATATTTTAATATACATAAATATATAGTCACATATATTTAAACTAGTGAAATATATTTGAAGAAGAGGTGATGAAGATGATAAATATAATTTGGTTTTTCCTTTTAGGTTTTGGAATAATTTTTGGACTAGTTACTGGAAAGGGAGAAGTTCTATCAAAATCAGTAATAAGTTCTACAGAGGCATCAGTAAAATTGGTTATTGGACTAGCAGGAATGATGAGTTTATGGAGTGGAATAATGAAAATAGCTCAAAAAAGCGGTATTACAGACAAAATAGCCGTAGTTTTAAGGCCAATATTGAGATTGCTATTTAAAGATGCGCCAAAGAATAAAGATGCCATGGGCAGCATATTGTTGAATTTAACTTCAAATATGCTGGGGCTTTCTAATGCGGCTACTCCTTTTGGAATAAAGGCCATGGAGGAGCTTCAAAAGTTAAATCCGGAAAAGGATACTGCAACTAATGATATGGCACTTTTTTTAGTTCTTAATGCAGCATGTATTCAACTTGTTCCCACATCTATAATATCCATGAGGGCAGCATGTGGCTCAACCAATCCAGGAATTGTGATAATACCAGCCATGATAACCACAGGGACAGCAGCTATTATGGGAATTATATATTGCAAGATTTTAGAGAAGTTCTTTTAGAATGCAGTGCTTGCTCTATTAATTATTAGAGGAATATTAATAATACATAATATAATTTTAGGGGGAGAGCATAGTGAATTATTTTATAATCTCCATAATACCAATACTAATAGGGTCTATAGTCATATATGGAATGATTAAAAAGGTAAAAGTGTATGAATGCTTTATTGAGGGAGCAAAGGATGGGCTTAAATTGTGCTTTAATATATATCCATACTTACTTGCTATGCTAATAGCCGTTGGAATTTTTAGAGAGTCAGGAGCATTAGGATATTTTATAAATGCTGTAAAGCCCATAGTAAAGCTTATAGGATTGCCTCCAGAGGTTGTACCATTAGTGATGATAAAACCTTTATCAGGAAGTGGAGCCCAAGGAGTATTCATGGATATACTAAATCAGTATGGAGCAGATACGTACATAGGGCTTGTAGCATCTATAATAATAGGATCTACTGAAACCATATTTTATACACTTACTGTATATTTTGGGGCAATAAATATAAAAAAGGTCAGGCATACATTGTGGGCAGCAGTTATGGCAGATTTAACTGCGGTAATAGCTGCTGTAAGTATAGCAAAAATTATGTTTAAATAAAGCTTTAAACAAAATAGAAAAGGGATAATACTTATAATAAACTAGCAAGCATTATCCCATAAAACTTGTAAAGTAAAGTGGTATTTACTGTACGTATTTTTACATGTATAATATTAATAACCATAATTATAAATTTTTTACATATAAGTTTAGGGTTTACTGCATTTATAGGAATCATCACTAATGCATTGTAAATGAATGGAGGGGAAAATATGACTATAAAAAAGAAATTGCCAACTATGATATCATTATTACTGATTATAGCATTAGGAATTACTAGCATAACGGCTTATCTTTTTTGCTCAAGAACAATTGAAAAACAGAGCAAGGACAGCTTGCTAATGGTGGGTGCTCAAGGAAGTGAAATGGTTTACTCATTAATAATGGGTGAAAAAAAGCAAACTGAGTTATTGTCTGAAAATAAGCAAGTTGTAGAAGCATCTAGGATAAGACATGAAATACTGAGTAATAAATCTGAAGCTCCTAATTATTCTAAAATCGTAGAAGCAAATAAATTGCTTGAGAAGCAGTGTAATAAAATGGAGTTTCATGAACAACTATTTATAGCTGATGCTAATGGTGTTATATTCGCTAGCAGCAATCCTAAAACTTTGAACTTAAATATTGGAGAAGAAGAATATTTTAAAAAAGCAATGGAAGGAAAAATGAATGTAACTAATACTATGATATCAAAATTAGATGGCAAGACTATAGTTATATTTGCTGCACCTATTAAAGACGAAGTTGGAACAGTAATAGGAACTTTGGTTAATTCTGTGTATGTAGATTATTTTGGTAAGTACCTAAAGAATATAAAAGTGGGAAGTACAGGATATGCATATTTAGTGGATTCAACAGGAATCATATTATCTCATCCTAATAAAGAAGTTATAATGAAAGCTGCAGAGAGCAGTGTAATTAAGGAAGTAGTTGAATCTATCAAACAAGGGAATGAAGTAAAGTCTGATGTTAAAAACTACGTATATAATGGAGAGACTAAGGTTCAATCTTATACTGTGGTTCCAGAAGTAAACTGGATACTATCAGCAACAAGAAATGTTAGTGATATGAATGAACCTGTAATTAATATGCTTAAGGTTATATCCATAGTAACCATAATAGCCATAATAATATCAATGATTATTGGAATTCTAATTTCAAATGGAATTACAAAACCTATTAACCAATTAGTTGAACTTATGGGACATGCAGCTGATGGAGATTTAACCGTAACTTTAGATATAAAATCAAAGGATGAACTTGGCAAGTTAGCTGGAAGTTTTAATTCCATGACGGGAAAGATAAGAGAATTGGTAATGAAAATTAATTCATCTATAGACATAGCATCAACCACAGCAGATGCCTTGGTCAATACATCTAAAAGTACATTGGAATCTGTTGATGAAGTTGCAAAAACAGTTCAGAAAATAGCAGAGGGATTTTCAGATCAATCTGAGAGCGTTGCAACTGTATTAGATAAGATGTCTATGGTGGGAGAGGAAATAGAAAATCTAAATAATTATTCAGAAGAAATGAAGATTAATTCACAGGATGTTCTAAAGACCGATGTAAGTTCAAAAGCCATAGTTAGAACTCTATTCATGAAGACAGAGGAGAACGATAAAGAGGTTGAAAAGGTTTCCAAAATTATGGAGAATTTGAGGGAAAGTTCCTCTAATATTGGAGTTATAATAGAAACCATAAGCAGCATAGCAGATCAAACAAATCTTCTTGCCTTAAATGCGGCTATTGAGGCTGCAAGAGCAGGAGAAGCAGGAAGAGGGTTTGCTGTAGTAGCTGAAGAGGTGAGAAAGCTTGCAGAACAATCAGCTAATTCAGCAAAGCAAATAGAAGAAATTATTAGGGATATACAAGCTAAGATTAATGATGCGGTAAGTATTGTGATAAATGTGAAGGATGCAGTGAGAGAGCAAACTCAATCTGTTAATGAAACGGGAAGCATTTTTGAGAAGATATCAAAGAATATAGAAAATATTACAACTAAGATAGAGAACGTAAATAAGATTCTTACCAGTATGAATAAAAAGAAGGAAGAAGTTATTGAAGGAATGAAAAATGTATCTGCATCTTCCGAAGAAACAGTAGCATCTTCACAAGAAGTATCAGCATCTATAGAGGAACAGGCAGCAGCAATGCAAGAGTTAAACAATGCTGTATCTAGATTGAGTTCTATGGTACAGAATTTATCAGAAGCTATAAAAATATTTAAAATGTAAAATGGTTTATATAAAAATAACCTCTTAATTTTGAATTAAGGGGCTATTTTTATGAAAAACTTTATAGTTTTGTATCCTGGTCTAGAGTTTTAAACTCATAACCTTGGCTCTTTAGATATTCTATTACTTGACCAAGAGAATCAGCAGTAGTTTTCTTAGTAGCAGCATCATGCATCAAAATAACTACATGATTTTTCTTCCCAACAGTCTCTTTTATTCTATTTATAAGCTCATCAGCTGGAACATTTAGACGTTCTGCATCTCCATTTAAAGCATTCCAATCTACATAAGAGTAGCCAGCATTTTTTACAGCTTCTCTATAAGATGCTCTCTTTGAACCAAAAGAACCGCCAGGGAAACGGATTATTTTACTGTCATATTCACCTAATATAGAATTTAATACTTGTCTGCATTTTTCTAAATCTTTTAAAAAGTTATCAGTATTGCTGTATATATAGTCGTATTCATGAGAATAAGTATGGTTAGCAATAAAATGTCCTTTTGCCTTTTCTTCTTTAATTAGTTCAGGATGTTTCTCTGCATTTTTACCTATAACAAAGAAGCTAGCTTTAACATTATATTTATCTAAAGTTTCTAGTATTCTAGGCGTTATATTAGTAGTTGGACCATCATCAAAGGTTAAGAAAACTTCTTTTTTATTTTCAGAAGTATTACTAGTTTTTGTCTCATTTGAGTCATTTTTATTAGGCTCAACCTTTTCATCAGTGCTTGTCCCATTATTGGTTGTAGAAGTTCCTTCGTTTTTATTAGTGCTATTAGCATTAGTGGCAGGTGTGTTGTTGCTATTATTAGTATTGTCCTTATTATTTGTATCAGGATTTGCTTGTAAAGATTTGTTTGAAGGATCTGAAGCGGGCTTATTTAGAAATTTATTTCCAGCTATAAATCCCATTGAAAATATAAATATAAATCCTAATAATATTAAAGAAACTCTTTTAAATTTGTTTTTTTTAAATGATCTTTTCAAAGTTATCCACCCCTTAATAAGTATTTAAATAGTTTCTTACGTAATAGACCCCTTCACAGTATTACGTTCAATAGAGTTATAAAATAAAACCGTATGTAATATTATATAACCCTAGTGTAAAATGTGTGCTTGTTCCCCTCCAATCCTCTTATTATTTATTAAAAAGTGTATTGGGTTTGTCCATCAACTTTATAAACTTTTTAATTCCAACTTAAATAGCTTGTATGCTACAATATCATAACCATTATATCACCTTTAGACAAGTTTGCATTAACAATTTTGTCTAAAATCTAAAGTTAACATTTAACAATATCTGAAGTAAAATCATCTTGTCGATAGGGCTGGTTTTAGAGGACTTAAGAGGGCAAAAGCTCATAATAATCTAATTTTATTGAGTTTAGATAAGTAAAGTAATATAATAGATTAAAATACCAATATTAGTTAATAATTATAATAAAGAGTTTTACAGAAATGAGGTGGTATTATGATAGGAAAAGAATTAATCAGGAAAAGGAGCTCTATGGAATCTGTATCTCAGTCATTAAATAGATTTATAGAAGGATACATAGCACATAAAGAAGTTGCTTTAAGCAGCTTTGCTATACATGAAGAAATTAAGCATTTAATAACAGCACTAGAAAATGAGAAAGAGATACATGTTAAAAATAATGAGTCTTTAGATAAAATAAATGAAATATTAAGTGATGTACTAAAAAGAGAGGATATATCACAGGAAGAGAGAAAAGATATATACAGGCTTTTAAGTCAGATAAGTAACATTCATAGAGAGAGCCAGCTTCAAAAGTCTAGACATATAACATCAAGGGTTATAGCAGCAATGGGAATTGCAGGTTCTGTTGCAATTTCTATAGGAAGTGTTTTGCTTCATGAAAAATATAAAACTAAAAGAGAAATGGAAAAGTGGAATAATTATTTTGAGAGAAGATAATAATATTGACATATTAGGTAATTTGTCATAATATTTTATATAAGAAATTTATAATTGTAGAATGCATTGAAGAGAAGAGTAGGAGATGGAAGTATCTAAAAGAGAGCTAGGAAAGGTGAAAGCTAGCGATATGGAAGTCTTTGAAGATGGCCTTGGAGCATACAATCTGAATATTTAGGATTGTACGGATGCAGCCGTTATACTGCAGAGTGATAAAATTAATTTAGATTAAGGAGTCACTTATGGAGGTTTTTGATGTAAATCAAAAACGAATTAGAGTGGTAACGCGTAAATTACGCCTCTAAGTGGAATAATTCTGCTTAGAGGTTTTTTATATTTAGAATTTAAATAATTAAATAAAAAGATAAGAAAAGATTTTCGTCAAAAGAGGAGGAAGAAAAATGAGCAGAGGAACTTATTACATAACTACGCCAATTTATTATCCATCAGCAAATTTGCATATAGGCAATACTTATACTACAGTGGCAGCAGATGCTATAGCTAGATTTAAAAGACTTACAGGATATGATACTTTTTTCTTAACAGGAACAGATGAACATGGTCAAAAGATTCAAAGACTTGCGGAAGCTAAAGGTGTTACTCCAAAGGAGTATGTTGATGAAATCGTAGCAGGAATAAAAGATTTATGGAAGATGATGAATATAAGCTACGATAAATTTATAAGAACTACAGATGATTATCATGTAGAGGCAGTTCAAAGAATATTTAAGAAGTTATATGACCAAGGAGACATATATAAGGGTGAGTATGAAGGTTTATACTGTACTCCTTGTGAATCTTTCTGGACAGAAACTCAGCTTGTAGATGGAAAGTGCCCAGACTGCGGCAGACCAGTTGAGAAGACAAAGGAAGAAGCTTATTTCTTTAGAATGTCAAAATATGCTGATAAGCTTATAGAATATATTGAGACTCATCCAGAGTTTATACAACCAGAATCAAGAAAGAATGAGATGCTTAATAACTTTTTAAGACCAGGACTTCAAGATTTATGCATATCAAGAACTTCTTTCAACTGGGGAATACCAGTAACTTTTGATGATAAACATGTTATATATGTATGGATAGATGCACTTTCAAACTATATAACTGCTCTTGGTTATGACCAGCAAAATGATGAGTTGTATAAAAAATATTGGCCTGCAAATGTTCACCTTGTAGGTAAGGATATTTTAAGATTTCATACAATCTATTGGCCAATTATGCTTATGGCATTAGGTCAGCCTCTTCCAAAACAAGTATTTGGTCATGGATGGCTGCTAGTTGATGGAGGCAAGATGTCAAAATCTAAAGGGAATGTAGTAGATCCAGTTACCTTGGTAAAACATTTTGGAACAGATGCAGTAAGATATTATCTTCTACATGAGATACCATTTGGGCAAGACGGACTATACACAAGTGAAATCTTTATAAAGAAGACAAATTCAGACCTTGCAAATGAT
Source organism: Clostridium sp. (assembly GCF_047777555.1). Lineage (GTDB taxonomy): Bacteria > Bacillota > Clostridia > Clostridiales > Clostridiaceae > Clostridium_H. The sequence continues at coordinate 25,888 of NZ_JBKEEV010000011.1, forward strand.
CTTGGAAACCTTCTAAATAGAACCATAGCAATGATTAACAAGTATTTTGATGGAGTAATTCAAGCACCAACTGCTAAAGAAGAAGTTGATGCAGAATTAATTAAGACAGCTCTTGAAGCTCCATCAAAGGTTGAAGATAGAATGAATGCTTTAAAGATTCCAGAAGCTTTAGATGAGATTTGGGCAGTTGTAAGAAGAAGCAATAAATATATTGATGAAACTATGCCTTGGGTGCTTGCTAAGGATGAAGATAAGAAAGAAAGACTAGGAACTGTTTTATATAATCTAGTTGAAAGCCTTAGAATCATATCTGTAATGCTTTCTGCTTTCTTACCAGAAACAAGTGATAAGATAAATACACAGTTAAATGTAAGCCTTGCAACTTGGGATAGTATAGCTTCCTTTGATGGAACTCAAGCAGGAACAAAGGTAGGAGCAGGAGAAGCTATCTTCCCAAGAATAGATGTAGAAAAGAAGCTAGAAGAACTTTCAAAACTTAAAGAGCAGCAAAAGGAGAAAGCAGCAGCTTCTGAGGAACCTAAAATGGAACCTATAAAGCCTGAAATTACAATAGAAGACTTTGAGAAGATCGATTTAAGAGTAGCTAAAGTAATAGAATGTGAGCCTGTTAAAAAAGCAAATAAGCTTCTTAAGCTAAAGGTAGATTTAGGCGGAGAAGAAAGACAGGTGATTTCAGGAATAGCAAAATATTATAAACCAGAGGAACTAGTTGGTAAGTATATTGTGCTAGTTGCTAATTTGAAACCTGTAAAACTAAGAGGAGAATTATCACAAGGAATGATCCTTGCAGCCTCTGATGAAAAAGATAAGCTATTTGTAGTAGATCCAGGCGAACTACCAACAGGAAGCATTGTAAGATAACACTCTGAGATTAGACATATAACATAAGCTAAAAGTGAAGCCGCTTCGCTTAGTTAAAAAACTAAGTAAGCGGCTAAATTTCTTCACTTCTCCACTGCGCCGCATGCGCCTCCACTTCCTTAAGCTTTTCTACAAAGAGAGTGTTTTACATTTTTTATATCTTAAATTTATCAAGTGGTATCTTAAATTCAGGAATTCCAAAGGCGTATGGAGCAATGTCATAAAGCTGAAAGAATATGACTAAGTTTTTTCCATCAATATAAAAATCTTGGTCATCAGAGATGCCTTTAAAGGATGAAGGAAAGTACATTTCTTTATTCTCTTCTATCTTTTTATTGATCTCATTATTAATTATATCCTTATACAAAGTGCCCTCTTTAAATAAGTCCTTCAAAGTTAACTTATTTCCATTAGTTAAATTTATATTATATGCCTTTCTAAATGTAAGTCCATGAGCACCGCCAGTATACTGATAATAATCTATATAAAGACTTAATAAATTACCTTTGATACAAGTTACTTTGTATGTAGTAATAGCAGTACATGGCATAACAGGTATACCGTGCTCTTCTGCCTGGTCTGAATATTCTTTTGCCATTTCTTCTATTTCATTTTTAAAACTTAATATATCTGTTTTAAACATAGAATTAATTTTTTCTTGAAGTTTTAAATCACTCAAGCCTTGAAGCACTGGTATTTGTAGGTTAATTTCTATTAAGTCATCTTTACTTATAAGTTTATTTTCAACAATCTTAACAGAAGAATATAAATTTGATATAATGGCTGTTGTTTCAATTGCTGGAATTGTCATATGCAGATTGAAACAAGGTATACTTGTTAGCGGCATTATGGACGCTAATCCAAGGCAAAATAATTTTTTCATTTCATAAACCTCCTACATATAAATTGACTTTCACAATTATAAATTACTTTAATATTAGTATTCACACTTTAAGGGATTTATTTACTGATATTAGCGAGAAAAATAATTAATTTATTAAGTGAATTACAATAAATGAAGAGTAACTTATTAAGAGAAGGGTATACTTTTATAATAAATATAAAGTTTAATTTATATATTCAAATTCTCAACTAGTTATAGTAAAATTACACTTGTTGAATCTTCGCTAAAATTGTAATATATTCAAGTTAGAATATTCTGTACTAAAATTAGGAGGGGAAGGGATAAAGTATGCCATATACAAGAATATTATTTTCGGCTGTAGTAGGGGCTGTAATAGGTTACATAACAAATTGGTTAGCTATAAAAATGTTATTTAGACCACACGAGGAAAAAAGAATCTTTGGTTTAAAAATACCTTTTACACCAGGACTTATACCAAAAGAGCAGAAAAGAATTGCAAAGAGTGTAGCAGATACAATAGGAGAGCATCTTTTAACTAGTGATACTATGCTCGAAGCATTACAAAACAATGGAATAGATAAAAAGTTTGAATCATGGATAGAAGAAAAGGCTCTTGAAATATCAAGAAGAACTATATCCATAGGAGAACAAATCAAGATTATAATGGGAGAAAAATTCCATGGAGTTATAAAAAACATAAAAGATAAAATGTCTACATTTTTTATATCATTTATAAGAAAAGATAAGGTTAAATGCGAATTGGAAAAATTAGTATTAGATGTTATAAAAAAAGAACTTTCTAAAGATCCAAACATTATATTAGAAAGTGATTATTATAAAAATATAAGAAATGAGATAATAAAAAAATCAGCACAATATAAGAATTCAGAAGAATTTAAGAAAAATATAGAGGAACTTATAAAAGACAAGATTTCAAATTTAGAAGATACAGATAAATCATTAGAGGAAGTTATACCTGTTGGGATTATAAGCACTATAAAAGTATATGTATATAGTAAAAACTATGACATAGCTATGAAGATTAAGGAAACATTAAAAGAAGAAGAAGTCCAAACTAAGCTAAAAAAATTTTTATCAGATATGATAAGTATCAATATCAATCCTATGATTGCTATGTTCCTAAACACAGATACAATTTATAATAAATTAGTTCCAGCTATAGATAATTATCTTGATAAAGAAGAAAATCAAAGAGAAATAGCTCTATTAATTAATAGTTTAATTGATAAAGCACTAAAAACTAAGGTGGGAGATATTTTATCTAACATTTCAGAGGAAAGTAAAGAAAGAAATATAGAGGCTATTGGAGATATTATAATAGATAAGGTAATAGACGAGAAAGTTATTAGTGCTATACTATCTGCTTTAGAAGATAAGGTTAGAGATAAGGAAACTTTACAAGAGCTGTTTTCAGAGTTCAATATAAATACAGAAGAAGTTTTAACAAGGTTTATAGGAATTAAAATAGATGAGATAATTGATAGTAGTGAGTTAGAAGAAAAAATAAGAGAATACACAAATTCAACTATAGACAATATTTTAAACATTAAGATCTCAGACTTGTCAAATGGAAAAGAAGCTCAAATATCAAAAATAGCACTAAAGACTTCGGAAGGATTGTTTAATAGATTTGTAACAAGTAAAGCAGTAGAGTTTATAGAAGCTTTAGACATAAGAAAAATAGTTGAAGATAAAATTAATTCTTTTGAAGTTTCTTTTGCAGAGGAAATCATATTAGAAATCGCAAGCAGAGAATTAAATGCTATCACTTCCCTTGGAGCATTGCTTGGATTTATAATGGGACTTTTATCAGCAATCATGGCAGCAATATAGAATATTACACATGGGATTTGTATTTAGGAAAGCTTCACGTCTAGTGTTTGTTCAACGCTTTCTACAATGCAAATCCCATGGGTGATGTTGAAATATTTCGCCAATTCACTGTAACTTTTAGGTGAGATAGATAAAGACAATTTAAGAAGTTGAGAAAGGCAGTTTAGAGAGTGTAGAAGTTTAGGGAGTGTAGGTTAATATAGAGGTTTGGAGGGATAAAGTTATGATATTTGATTCTCATGCACACTATGATGATGATAGTTTTGATGGAGATAGAGAAAAGGTTATAGAGGAAATACATAATAATGGGGTAATAGCAGTTTTGAACTGCGGGGCATCTTTTCAAGGGGCTAAGGATTCTGTGAAGTTAGCTGAAAAATATGATTTTTTCTATGCAGCTGTGGGGATTCATCCAGAGAATGCTTATGAGCTTACAGAGGAGACTCTTGAAGAGATAAGAGAAATGACTAAAAACCCAAAGGTAAGAGCTATAGGTGAAATAGGACTTGATTACTATTGGGAGGAGAATCCTCCAAGGGAGGTTCAAAAAGAAGTATTTAGGAAACAGATGGCTCTTGCAAAGGATTTAGGTTTACCAGTGATAATTCATGATAGAGAAGCCCATGGAGATACTTTAGAGATCATGAAAGAGTTCCCAGAGGTTAAAGGGGTTGTTCATTGTTTTTCAGGAAGTGTTGAGTTTGCTCGTGAATGCTTAAAGTTAGGATATTATATAGGATTTACAGGAGTTATAACCTTCAAAAATGCTAAAAAGATAATAGAGGTAGCAAAAGAAGTTCCTATGGAGAGAATTTTGGTTGAAACAGATGCTCCATATATGGCTCCAACACCGTATAGAGGAAAGCGAAATCAGTCAGACTACATAAAATTTATAATTGAAAAAATTGCAGAAATAAAGGAAGTTTCTCCAGGGTTTATGGAAAATTTAACCATAAATAATGCTAAAAACTTGCTAAAAATTAAATCCTAGTGTAAAATATATTTACAGATTTTTAGCACAATAATGAATAAGAGTTGTTTCAATATAGTCTCAAAGCTAATGAATAAAAATAGGTAAACTGTAAATAATCTAACATAGCAGACTAAAAAAATACATAGTATAATATGTATTTGGTTGAAACAACTGTAATTAACTATAAGATGAAAACTATGCAGATAGTGCATTTTTATTAACTTATCAATAAGGACAAAAGGTACTTAATTTGACGGATTTTCATATGTACGGTATAATAATTGAGTTACCTTTGTCAAGGAGGTTTATATATGTTACAAAAACTTAAAAGCGACATAAGAACCTACTTCTCAAATGGGCCCAAAGTACTTTTTATAGCCGTGCTAATCTCTATGTGTGGCATAATAGGACTGTTTAATGCTGAAAAGAGTGTAAATATCGTAATTGATGGACAAGAAATTAGTGTTATGACATACAGAAGCAATGTAGAAGATATTCTAAAAAAGAATAGCATAGTCCTGGGTCCAAAGGATATAGTAAAACCAGACCTAAACAGCAAGATAAAATCGGGAGACACCATAAGAATAGAAAAAGCTGTTAATGTAGAACTAGAGATGGATGGTAAAACTAAAACTATTCTAACTAATGCAGATAGTGTCGGGGAACTATTAGAAGAAGAGGGAGTAGTTTTAGGAAAAGAGGACAAAGTATCACCATCCAAAGAAGAACATATTAAAAATAATCTTAAGATAGCAATTACAAGGATGAATACAAAAATAGAAAAAAAGGTTGAGCCTATTGAATTTGCTACTGAGATAAAAAAGGATAGTTCTTTAAAAGAAGGACATAAGAAAGTTGTACAAGAAGGTACAGCTGGAGAAAAGGAAGTAAATATAAAGGTTGTATATAAGAACGGAAAAGAAATATCTAGAGAAGTGGTAGAAGAGAAAATAGTCAAAAAGCCTACAACTAAGATAATAGCTATGGGAACCATGAAAGAGGTAAAACTTTCACGTGGAGGCAGTGTGAGTTACTCTAAAAAGTATAGAATGAGAGCTACTGCCTATACAGCAAGCTATAGAGATACAGGTAAGAACCCTGGGGATAGAGGCTTTGGACTTACTGCATCTGGAACTAGAGTTAAAAGAGTTCCAGAAGGTTACAGTACTGTTGCCGTAGACCCACAAATTATTCCGCTTGGTACAAAGTTATATGTAGAAGGATACGGCTATGCTATTGCCGAGGATACTGGCAGCGCTATTAAAGGTAATAAGATAGACTTATACTTTAGCAGCGATGCACAAGTGGACAGGTGGGGAGCAAGATACGTAAATGTATATGTAATCAAATAGAGCGCTTGCGCTCTATTTTTATTTTTGGGTGGATATGTTTTTTATTTTAGTTGTACATCTTTATTCTTTTGCTTGACATAATAATACATATAGTTAAAAATATTAAGGAAGGTATCTATGTGAGAATTTACTAAAAGCCAAGGATATCATACATAAAGAAAAAGATGAAACATAATAGTGAGTGGAGGCTTTTATTAACATGATGATAAAAGAAGTTATTGTAGTTGAAGGTAGAGACGATATAACTGCTGTAAAAAGAGCTGTAGATGCAGAGATAATAGCAGTAGGCGGTTTTGGAATTAATTCTAAAGTGATAGAAAGAATAAAAGAAGCTCAAAAAAGACAGGGTGTAATTGTATTTACGGATCCTGATTTTGCAGGTGAAAAGATAAGAAGGATTATATCAAAAAGAGTAAAAGGAATAAAACATGCTTATATAACTAAAGAAGAAGGACTTAAGGATGATGATATAGGTGTTGAAAATGCATCACCTGAAACAATAATAAGGGCTTTGCAAAATGCAAAATGTGAAGTTAAAGAGAAAAGAAATGAATTTGGATCAGAGGACTTATACTTTTTTAAACTTACAGGAAGCGAAGAAGCAAAGAAAAGACGAGAAGCTTTAGGAAAAGAATTAGGAATAGGTTATTGTAATTCTGCACAATTTATAACTAGGCTTAATAATTATGGAATAAGGAAAGAAGAATTTATAAAGGCGTTGGAGAAGGTTAATAAGGAGATAAAAGATGGAGAAGGTAACAACTAGAGATGTTGTAAAAAAGTATAATTTTAAATTTACTAAAAGTTTGGGGCAAAACTTTTTAATAGATGACTCTGTTTTAGAAGACATAGTAAAAGGTGCAGAGGTATCTTATGATGACTTTATTATAGAAATTGGTCCTGGAGTAGGTACATTAACAAGAGAGCTTTTATCTAAGGCTAAAAAGGTATGTGCAATTGAATTAGATTCTGATTTAATTCCTATTTTAAAGGAAGAACTTAAAGATTTTGATAATTTCGAACTTATACATAAAGATGCTTTGAAAGTAGATTTTAACGAGATAATAGGAGAAGAAAAAAGTGTTAAGGTAGTAGCAAACTTGCCTTATTATGTTACGACTCCTATAATAGCAAATTTGCTTACTAAAGGATATAACTTTAAGTCTTTAACTATAATGATTCAAAAAGAAGTTGCAGAAAGAATAAATGCAGAACCGAATAATAAGGACTACGGCTCACTATCTGTATTGGTGCAGTATTACTGCGATACAAAGATATTAAGAAGAGTGCCGCCAACTTGTTTTATACCTCAGCCAAAGGTAGAGTCCATAGTTATAAGATTGGATAAGCTAGATAAGCCTAGGGTGGAAGTAAAAGATAAAGACCTATTCTTTAAGGTAGTAAGACAGTCTTTCAATATGAGAAGAAAAACTTTAAGAAATGCGATAAAAAGTTTAGGAATGTTAAATTCTGAAGAAATGGATAAGGCTTTTGAAGAGGCAGGAATAGATTCAAGGAGAAGAGGAGAAACCTTAAGTCTTCAGGAATTTGCAAATTTAGCTGATAGTATTTACAACATTAAAATTAGTGGCAGATAAGTCTTTGATCTTTCGAAAGTTATAGTTAGTGAATAAAGAGAGTGTGTAATCATAATATAAGCGTAGTATTTGAGAAGTTTAGCATATAAAACTGCTGAACTTTTCTTTTTTTAAACTTTTTGTCTATTTTTTGAATATATTACATATATTATAATAATGAAAAAATGAGTAAATCATTGATTAAGTTGTATAGGGGGTAAACTGGTGGCAGCTAAAAGAAGTTATAGTAGATACTTTATCATATTACAGGAAGATGAAAAAGGCTATTCAACAGATAATAATAAATTTCCTACAGGGTACGCAAAAGTTGAAAGAAAGAATGATAAATGCAGAGTGTCATACTATGTTCAGAATTTAAAAAGGACTAAAGATTCCTATTATATGATGTTAATATGCGATAGGAAAAATGATAAGAGATTGATAAAGCTTGGGAAGATAGATATTGATAATTATGGAAGGGCAGATGTATCTTACGAATATGATGCAAACAATGTAGCAAACTGCAGCGTGCCTATGGATACAATTAAAGGGGCAGCTATAGTTACTATGGACGGTTCTGCTATTCATGGAGTATTAACAGGATTCGTAAGTGGAACTAAGCTAGAGGATTGGAAGAGCTATGCTGTAATTGAGAACAAGGAAAGAATGGAAGATAAAAAACCCGAAGCAGTTAAGAAAGAGGAGACAAAGGATAATAAGGATGATATAAAAACATCGGAATCTCTAAAAGAGGAAGCTGATATAAAGAGAGAAGAAAATATATTTGATGAGTATGAAAAGAACATAGAAGCTGCTAAGAACATAATTATTGAGGAAAATGACGGTAAGAGTATTAGTGGTGTAAAGCAGCCTAGGGAAGATATAAAAGAATATAAGGAAGAAGATAGCAAAGTAAAAGATAAGGTTGAAATGAATACAATGCAAGAAGATAAAATTTATAAAGATAGAGTTCAGGAATCAGAGACTTACGATACGGAAATTAAAAATGTAGAAATTAAAGATGCAGTTAAGGAAATAGAAACAGAAGTTCAAAGACAGGATGAACAAGTAGAAAAGGAAGAAGCCAAGATTAGTGATAAGTTAGAAGAGTATATTGACTCAGAACGCAAAGTAGAAAATAAGGAAGATAAGGAGAATTATCCAGTAGGAAAAGTTGGAAAGTTCTTCAGATCCATGGCTAGTGGTTTGGAAGAATTAAAAAATATATGTCCAGAGATTGGAAAGTGCAGATGGTATAAGATTAGCTGTAAGGAATTTATGAATGCTAATCCATCTAAAGATTTTAATAAATATAGAACCTTGTATTATCCTATGAACAGCTGCTATCCATATATTAAAAGGAAAGGACATTATCTAGTAGGATATAAATGTGACAAGGATGGCAATATGAAATATCTAGTATATGCTATACCTGGAACTAGATCAATATATGATCAGCCTTTTGGAGGAGCTACAGGATTTGTTACATGGGTTTCAAAAGATAAGAATGATAATAGAGAAGACAGAGCAGGATATTGGATAATGTTCTATGATTTTAGAAATTCAACAATAGTGGTTCCAGTTAAGAGGTGAGTTCTTAACTAACTGCTTAAACTTAAGCAGTTAGTTTTGGCATTTTTTGATTGAGATAGGTGGTAAAATTAAGTTTTTATAGGGGGATTATATGAAAATAGTAGTGAATAAGAGAAAGCTTCAAGTCTTTCTTGTGGTTATAACTTTAATGGCCATATTATTTGGTGTTGGAGAAATGCTTAAAGAAGAGTTAAAGTCTGTAAGCTTTATGCAGAATGATATAAAGGAGTTAAGAACTTTTGAAGCTTTAGATGGTAATATATCTTATAAACTTCCTTCAAAATGGACAACTTACACAGAAACTTTCCCAGGAGGGCAAATAGTATATCATAATAATTTCACATCTGAAGACTTGTTAATAAGCGGATTTGTACAGGTCTGGAATTATGAACATGACTTAAAAGGATTTTTAGATTTAAGTAAAAAAGTATCTGAATCACAAAATGAGGTAAAAAACTATAAGATTACAAATATAAAGGTAAGTGGTAAAGAAGGATATATGATAAATTACACTATGAAGTCAAGAAATATAGACTATACAGTCCATGAATACTTTATTAAACATAAAAAAGGATTTGTCAGGTTCTCTTTCTTTACAAGAAGCAGTAACTTTAGGGAATACATGAAGACATTATATGATTCTATAGTAAGGACTTTAGAAATAAAAGAAAGCTAATTTAATTGATTTACATATATTAAAGTATTATAATTTTATTGTATATAAGGAAACCTAGTGTTTCCTTTGTTCTTTGTATGGATTTATATAGTATTTGAGTATGCAGTACTTATAATATAAAATGGAAAGTTTACTAGGGGGAAAATAGGTGAATAAGAAGATAAATGTACTCATTATGGTGATTGTAATGATTGTCAGTAATTTCTTAACAGGATGTGCAAGAGTAGAGGATTTAAAGGTAAAGCTGGGAATGAAAAATAAGGATTTTGAATATATAAACGAAGGCAGAATAAGTAAAATAACGATACAAAATAAAAGAGATAAAGGATATACATTTATAATTACAGACAAGGATGCAATAAAAGAATTGTATGACATACTATCAAAGGCAAAGGAAGTAGAAAATAAAATCACCTTAGAGCCTGATTATATACTGGAATTCCAAGAAGGGGTAAATAAGGTACATAAATTTAATTATGTGGCTGGATTGGATAAGAAAGACTTGGGAAACCTATATGGCGACGATAAAATATATGTTGTATCAAAAAGACTAGATGATGATATAATGAAGAATTTCTGGAACATAAGAAAACCTAATAAGTTTAATGAGGTTTACTATACGTCTATGCTTAAAGCTATAGAAGATTATAGAAAGACAGTAGGAAAAGATAAGAAAATAGGTATAGACATTAATGACGAAGAAGTTGCTAAGTTTATTTTGACTATGGATATAGAAGAATTTAAGGAAAAACTAGGGAATAATGAAGAGATAATAACTAACGGTGATAGAAATAAGTATGATATCACTATGGATATAGAAACTCAAGGATATAAAACAGATATCTATAAATGTATAATAACTTTTTATGATAAGGAAACTAAAAAGGAAACAAAATATTATTTCGTTAATAAATATGAGTTGAATTACTGGAAGTTTAATTTTACTAAAGATAAGAAACCAAAAAACTTTTAAAATTTAGATACTATAATGGTATAATGATAATAAAGCGAAAATGCTGTATTTAAAATAAGCTTTATACGGAGGAGGAATAAAAAATGAGCGACTGCAATAGTTGTCCAAGTAAAGGAACATGTGGTGAAAAAGAGTGTTCAAAGATGCTTCCTAAGTACGGAAACATAAAAAATATAATAGGGGTTATAAGCGGTAAAGGCGGAGTAGGTAAATCCACAGTTACAGGAATATTAGCAGCACAGCTTTCCAAAAAAGGATATAAAGTAGGAGTGCTGGATTCAGATATAACAGGTCCATCTATGCCAAGAATTTTAGGAATAAGTGATAAAAGAGCTCAAATGATTCAATATGAAGGTGAAGAGAACGAGCCAAGATTTATTCCTGTAGAAACTGATGGTGGAATAAAGGTAATGTCATTAAATCTTCTTATAGAAGATGAGGACCAGCCAGTAATTTGGAGAGGACCTTTACTTACAGGAGTTTTAAACCAAATGTATGGGGATACAGTATGGGGAGAATTAGATTATCTCCTTATAGATATGCCTCCAGGAACTGGAGATGTTGCTTTAACAATAATGCAAAATTTACCTATAACAGGAATGGTAGTGGTTTCAACTCCTCAAGATATGGTTTCTATGATAGTTAAAAAGGTAGTAGTCATGATAGAAAAAATGGATATAAAAATATTAGGCGTAGTAGAAAATATGTCCTATATAAAATGCGGTAACTGCGGAGAAAAGGTGAGAGTATTCAGTAAGAAGCCAGCAGAGGAACACGTTGGATATCTTGGAGTTCCACTTCTTGCAGAAATGCCTATAAATTTAGATTTGGCTGAAAATCTAGAAAAAGGAACAATGGAAAGCTATATCAAAGGTTCATCAGAATATGATGAACTCATAGATAATTTTATGAAAAGACTATAAAATTAAAATTAGTATGATAAAAAAAGTAGGCAGTAGTAAATTTTACTGCCTATTTTTTTCACTCTGCTTATTTTCTTACTCTGTTTTCAAAGTCCCTTTGTATAGCTTCAAGTCTTTTTTGACCGTCAATACGTTTTTGTTTAGCTTCGTTTTCTATTTGTTTTGTTTCTTCAATTCCTTTAACTATAGTTTCCCATGTTTTTTCAAGGGTTTCTATATTTATGGAGCTGCCTGAAGCAAGCTGTGCCGTTAATTTTGATTGAAGAGCTGTGTTTTGAGCGTTTCTAATCAATAATTCATTTGTTTTTTCATCTAATGCAGCCATAGCTTTAGCCTGAACTGCCTGCCTTTTTAGAGTTATAGCTTGAGTTAAACACTGCTTAAATATAGGAATAGTAACTATAAAAGCAGAGTTTATTTTCCTTACTAAATTGTAATTACCCTTTTGTATCAACTTTATTTGAGGCATTGTTTGAAGAGCTACGTTTTTAGCAAGTTCCAAATCATAAACCCTTTGTTCAAGCATTTCCAATACCTGCAAAGCATTAGATAGGTTTATTTGGTCTATCTGTTCTGTTGAGTTAGCTGCTTTGCTTTGAAGGTCAGGAAGTATTCTACTTCTAAAGTCTTGAATAACTAAATTTCCAGCATAAATATATTTTTCAAGGGTTTCGTAATATTCTATATTTTTATTAAACATCTGCTCTAAGTTATTATTTGATGTATTAATTTCTGATTCATACTTTTTGAGTTGAACATATACTTTATCGATTTCTCCACCCATAGTATGATACTTTTTAAAAAGAACTTCAATAGAATCTTTGGCTTTATTAAAAAGTTTAGAAAAGAAACCTTGTTTTTTTTCTTCAAAATCTTTTATATCAAACTTATCCATTATATTATTAAGCTGAGTTAATAAGGTTCCTGAATCCTCAACCTTAGTTGTTTCAATTGAATGTAGTATTTGATCAGCAAATCTAGAGATTTCAACTGCAGTGTCTTGTCCGAAATTCATTACAGAATCCACATTTGATACATCGAGCTGCTTTGCAATTGCAAGTACCTCTGGAGAGTTCCTCACTCTCAAGGATATTTCATTGGTTTCTTTTTCTAAGTTGATCTTTTCAGTATTTAACTCATTGTTTATATTTGTATTATCAGGCATAAAACTTCCTCCTCTTATTTGAATAGGTTAGACCAAAATGAATTTGATTTCCCCTTACTTTTACGAATTGAGTTCAGGTTAGGCATATCTAGGTTAAAATTAACATCTTCTAACTTATGAATGTCATAGTATTCTTCATAAAGTCTGGCTTCTATATTGTTATAGCCTGTAGGAGTAAAGATGGCTATGTCAAAGCCCATGAGGTTTAAGAAAGCTAATACAATAGAATCTTCTTCTGTAAATATAGCTTCATCCTTATCATAGATCATAACCTTTGGAATCTTAAAAGGATAATCAAATTTTTGTATCAGTTCTAATATAGTTTTGTCTATATTTAATATGCATATGAGAATTTTTAGCTTAAATTCTACCGAATCAGAATTTTTAAATATAGGCAGACTTATTAATTGGTTTATCTTATCTATTATACCATCTTGAAGAGGGGTTTTTAAATAATGAAACCTATACAATCTATGATTTAAAAGACTTTCTTTATTTATAACTCCATCTTTAAAGCAGTATTCTAAGCTGTATAAATCATATTTAGAATAAGTTTCCTTAACATAAGGGATTTTAGGTATAAATAGAAGATTATCTGCAGATCTAAGCTCCTTAATTTCATTCCAATAAATATTTAAATCTCTATGAGTACCGCTGATTTTAGCAAATAAATTTGGAATATACACTGTACTGTTTTCTACCTTGAATCCTGGGCGCATTCTTGCCTCTTCATTCCAAAGAATTTTTAGCTCATCAAAAGTTGTCTTTAGAGTAAGAGGGCGGGTCTTGTAGCTTTCAAACTGCCAAGGTCTAAAGAGACCATCCTGTTCATTATAGATTATATTTTCTATTTCTTGGGAAGCTTTAAAAGCTGTAGTTTCATGTCTTACTATAAGTTCCTCCTTAGGAAAATCCTTAAGCTCACATCTATTAGGCAATTCTAAAAGCTTAGAATACTTTTGTTCTTTGTCTATGTCATTAAAGACTGTATCTTCCTTAGAATTAATATATAAAACATCGCAACCTATGAGAGATAAAAATATTAAAAAGTAAGCTTCATGTTTCTTTATATCTCCATAATACATAATCTTAGGATTATATATTTCCTTAGAAGAATTCTTTAGATAATCGAACTTTTTAAATAAATCTGGAACATACTTGTTTATCCACATAATAATCTTTATTACAAAGTTCTTTATCTTAGCAGGATTTATATTGAGTTCTTTAGACATATATAATTCTAAAATACTATAAAAGCTTTTTATTATTGAAGAGTTAGCTATGTCCTCTTTAAGATCTGGAAAAGCTTCAGCGTTTATCAACATTCCTATTATATTAGAAAGTACTTTTTCATTTGATTTTCCACCTTCAGAGAGATTCTGAGGCACAGCATTCCATATATGGGCAGTTTTATTCACCAATTCTATATTATTTTCTACAGGTAAGTCCGCCGTAATCTTAAAGTACAAGGAACCAAGAGTGTCTAAGGTCTTGTCTATTCTATACAAAGCATTGTAGTATTCTGATTCCTTTTCTGTAATGCCTATATACCTGTAAAAATATATTGGAATTAAGGGTATAGGCTTGCCAATAAAATTTCCTCTTTTATTTAAGGAAGAGGTAAAATCAGTAAGTATATCATTAGAAACTTTATAAACACAGGTTATGGAGCTTATATATTTATCTTTATTAAAGCTTTCAGATGTTACAGATGAATTTAATGAAGGACTATTAAAAGAGGTATGACTGGGAGCATTTTTCGGTAAAGCATCCATATTCAAATTTCTCTTATCAGGAAGTATAGAGATTTTTGAGAACCGTCCCTCTTTATCAATAATGGAGAAGTCTCCATCATCAGGAGAATTTATATAAAGAACATCAAAGCCTAGTCTAGATAAAAATATTAAAAAGTAAACCTCGTGTTTTTTTATGCTGCCAAAGATATAAAACCTTTGGATTTATGATATCATGAGTGCTCTTTGAATCAAGATTAAAGTTATTTACTAAATCCATGGCAAAATTATTTATCCAAGTAATCAGCTTAAGAGTAAAGTTTTTAATTTTGGTTAAGTTAACATAAGGTTCCTTTTGTAAGTACAAGTTCAATACATAGCTAAGGGATTCTTCTATAGATGAAGTTAACAAAGAAGAATTAGCGTCAATTAAAGAACCGCTTTTTTTAAGCGAAGTTATTAATGCTTCTATTTTAACATTATCAAAAGGTTCAAGCTGATTTTCATTCCATATAGATTGAAGTTTATCGCTTAATATGGAATTGACTTCAAATGGGATATTAGATATAAATTTAAAATAAAGACCATTAAGGTTAGATAACTTCTTATCCAGGTTGTTTAATTTGTCATAGTATTCTTTTTCATTTTCCTTTACACCAATGTATCTATAAAAGTAAATTGGCACAATAGGAGAGCTTCCGTTTATAAAACCTACTCTTTTATTAAGTGGTGTTAGTATATCACTAAAGACGTTATGGGAATTTTTTAGAGAAGGATGTATAAACTTTCGTACATTGATCATTTTTCATTCCTACTTCCTCTCAAGTAAACTGAAATTTAATAAAGTGTAAACTTAGTCACCTATTAATTGTATTATACAGAAAAGTTATATTAACTATCAACATAGGTAAGTCAGTAAAATAAGAACTTTTAGCTTATTTTATGAGATAAAATTTTAAAAGCTCTACCAATAAATGTATGG
>NZ_JBKEEV010000012.1:0-41211 GCF_047777555.1 Clostridium sp.
ATCAATTGGAAGAACATCCTTTAGATATGCACCTTTTTTTCCATCTTTAACAGTTGCTGTTATTGTCTTTGTATCACTATCTGTATTATTTACAGTAACATATTCGCTAGCTAATTCTTCAATTTGATCTTCTATAGCTTTAATTCCTCTTATAGCTAAAGGTACATATTCTACATCAGTATCAACTACTGCACCGTTAGCATCTCGGTTATAATCCTTATCAAATGCCCAATCATATACTTTATTTGTTTCAGTAGTAATTCCTAATCCTAAGAAATCAAGTGCTTCATCATAATCGCTTTCTTTTGCACTAAGTTTTAATTCAACTTTATCAGAATCAGAGCCCTTTGGGGTAACGCCAATTATTCTTACATCCTTATCATCAACCTTGAATAGATTAAAGTTATTATATATGTTAGTCATATCTTATTGCTTCTTCAAATGTTAATTCAACAGTAGCTGTTACGGTACCATCCTTTGTCACAGGATTATTGTCTGGATCAGTAACACTGAAGCTAGTTAATACTACTGCATCATCATAGTCATCTCTATCATCTATCTTAGTATTCTTTACAACATCATTATTATCATCAATTTTAGCTAATTCTGGAGCTATTTCATCCTTAACTATATAAGGAGCCTTAGCTAATGTATCACCATATTTGTTTTCTGATTTACTACCCTCAACTACAACTGCAACCTTCTTTCCATCATGTTTTCCGTCATATGATAATTGATCATCTTCTTTTAATGTATAAGTTACAGTTGTCTTTCCATTAGCTTTTTCAACCTTTGTAGAAGCTGGTGTTATCTCCTTTCCAGTTCCTTGTTCCTTAAGTTTTACATCATCTCCGTCAAACTTAACTTCATCATCAAATACTATCTTAATAGTTTCTCTATCTACAGCTACTGGCTCATCATTATCTTCATCTAATCCAATTGAAGCAGCAGATCCATTAACTTTTAATATCTCTTAGTAATCCAGTTCTATTTCCATTAGCATCTTCAACTTTATTTATATCTAATGTAAGAGTTGCACCTGTAAAATTAAATCGATCATCAAGATCCTCCTTATTTCCTGGAAGTCTTAATTCAGCTTTAGTAGCATTATCTACTGCTTTTACGCTAGCTCCATCATAATCTGATAAGTTAATCTCATAAGTCTTTCCAACCCTTAACTATTGTTAAATCATAGTTTTCAAGGTTGTTGATTGCATATCTGCTTCCATCAGCTAGCATCTTAGTATCAAAGTCAACAACTATCTTTTGATTGCTCTTTCCTGCATCATAGTATCTAACTGTTATATCATCTGCTTTAACTGCTTGTGTTTCTTTAGCTGTGAAAGTCTTAGTTACTTTGCTTATTTTATTTCCAGCTTTATCTTCAACATCTTCTACAGTTACTTCATACTTGTCTCCATCTTCTAATTCTTTTGATAGAGTTAAAGTAACTTCATCATCATCTGTCTTTTCAGCTTTAGAAATTCTAAGTTCTTTTCCATCTTTATCTTTAACAGTATAGTTTCCTTTATCTTCTGAAGATTTCTTTTCTATATCTTCATTAAATGTTATGATTATCTTATAATTTGAATCTTCATCTTGTTCAATCTTTTTGATTTCTGGTCTTTGATTATCTTTTACTACGTTAACTTTGATATTTAAATCATCGTTTTCCTTTTCCCATAAATCTTCTAAAACATCAGCATCTACAAATACATATGCTGTTTCTGGAAGTTGATAATCATCTCCGAAGTATAAAGTAACTTCATTTCCATCAATTTCTACAGCTTCAACTGTATTCTTGCTTGTAGTATGATAGAAGCTTTCAATTACATCATCACTTATCTGGTACATTTTTAAATCCTTCATAATCTGAATCATCTTTTGCACTTTCAGCAACTATCTTAGTGTAGTCTTCATAGTCAGCAAATTTAACATCTTTATTAAATACTAAAGTTATTTCTCTATCTTTAGCTTTCTTATAACCTTCAATTACTAAATCTGATTTATCAAAGTTTACTTTTGTTTCAAATTGAGCTTTCTTTAATGAATATCCAGCATAATCTTCTGCTTCTGATTTAACATCAACTGTTAATTCTTCTCCATCTTTTAAGTCACTATAAAGAACAATATTTAATTCTGTTCCATTGTTGATAGAAGTTAACCTTTTCTATTGAGTATTCTCCATCATTAATTTCAAAAGCATCTTCCATTTTAGCATATTAATTCTTTATCATCTTTGGTAGCAACTATTGGCTCGCTTAATTTTACTTTTATTGTTCTAATACCAACAACTTCTGCAGATGTAACTTCTGGAATTTCAAAGTCAGAAACTTTAAATTCTTTGCTTACTTCTGTTCCAGTAATATTTTCATCAAGAACTAATTCGTAAGAAGCTTGGTTTTGATAATCATCATCATCATCGCCAATTCTGTTATAGTCTACAGTTAATATAGCTTCCTTTGAATCTTCTTCTATATCAACGTCTGCAAATACATCTTCTACTTCATCGCCCTTAGAATTATTTAATGTATAGTTGTCTAAATCTTCTGCTTCGTCTCTTTCATCTTCAGTTAATGCTCTGTTAAATGTAACTTTAATTTGAGCAGCATTTATAGATTCAACTGAAACAACCTTTAAATCCTTCATCTTCATCAGTATCACCGTTAGGTTTAACTTCTTCACCTTTAACAACTACTCCATCCTTAACTACTGCTTTGTAAACTGTTCCTGGAAGAGCTGTTTCTTTAGAAGCTTCTGTAAACTTATTTACATCGAATTCTTCTCCGCCTAAGATTGCATCTTTAGCTGCTTCTGCTATAGCATTAGCATCGATGAATCCAGTTTTGTCATCGTGATAAGAAACTAAAGTAGCTCTAGCTGCGTCAAAGCTCTTATATAAAGCTGCACCTTCTTCGTTTCCTAGGTAATTTTCTACTGCTGATTCTTGTAATTCTGTTAAATCATAATTTAAATAAGTTCCTTCTGCATTCTTAACTACTAATCCATCAACCTTTGCTAATGCAGTTGTTCCTACTGCTGAAGCGATCAATGTTCCTATAGCAGCTGTTGATAAAACGCTAACTACTTTTTTATTAGCCATCTATAATTCCCTCCTAAAATCTTTTATATTTAAATCTTTATGATTTCAATTATTTTACTACTAATTGTGATTCAACTTGTTCTTGTGTTAAAGTCTTGTTAACAACTCCGATGAATACTTTTTCTCCATCTTTGTTTGTTCTAAGTTCTAATGCTGTTCCAGCAACTTCTACTGTATAATTTTCTGGAGTTGCAGTATCTAACTTAATTTGTACTAATGTTTGCATTGGAATTGCATTAGTATCTACTGTTACAATTTGGTGTGCTGGTATTTCTTTATCTTCATCTCCAGCTTTAGTAACTTCTGTATTTTCTACAACTTGGTCTTTAGTTAAAGTCTTATTAACAACTCCGATGAATACTTTTTCTCCATCTTTGTTTGTTCTAAGTTCTAATGCTGTTCCAGCAACTTTAACTTCATATTTTTCTGGAGTTTCAGTATCTAACTTAATTTGTACTAATGTTTGCATTGGAATTGCATTAGTATCTGCTGTTATTACTTCAAATGTTGGGATTTCTTCAACTGGTGCTTCAGTTACTGTAACAACCTTTAATTTGAATCCATCATATCCTTGTTTCTTAACAGCATCTGTTGGAGTATCATTCATTCCCCAAACGTCTACTAAATAAACACCTGGTTCTACGAATTTAATGTCATCTGCAGAACCTTCAGCAGTTTCATATCCATCTGGATCGTATGTCCATTCACCCTTTGAATTTAAAACATGAATTTTATAGTTGTCTTGTCCAACAATGCTTGCAAATTCGTTAACTGTGTAGCTATCTTTTATTTCTACATTAGTTAAATCTACTCTATTATCAAAATATCCATCTTTTTGGATTGAGAAATTCTTTGTAAAGTAGCTGTCATAATCTCCATTTTTGTTTTCATTAACGCCCTTTTCTCCTGCTCTCTTTACCCAGATAGAAGCTTTATATTTTCCAGCTTTTAATTTAGCAGCAGCTTGTGGCATGAATGGTTGACCAGCTTCAACAGCTTCTGAATATCCATTTGTTAATTCAGACCATTCTTTTGTTTCAAGGTTTTGAACCCAAATTCTGTATTGAACTTGTCCTTGGTAATCTTTAGCTGTAAGAGCAAATGTAAAGTCATCTCCTTCTTCAGCCATTGATATTGATGGTACTGCACGATAAACATTTGGTAAATTTTGTGCAGCTGTTTCAGCAAATGCTGGTGTGATTGTTCCTACTCCTGTAGCAACTACTACTGCTGCAAGAAGTAAACTCATCTTTCTTTTAATCACTTGTGTTCCCTCCCATTTTGATAGTTTATTTTTTATAAAATTATTAACTTTGTGTTGAATAATATATGTAAAATCGGGAAATATAAAAGTATAAGTAAATTATATTTCCTTGATATTACAGTCTTTTAGAATTTACCTTATTAAATTAATATTCTACAAAGATGTTACATTTCCTTTTTTATATTAGTAAAATATCATTATTTTACTAATATATTCATCAAGGTGTATATGTAGGATTTATTGCCATACTTAATATATTTTTTATTATATAGGTTTTTGTCCCATTTATCAACTATTAATGAATAAATTATTTATGGTAATTGTTACTATCTAATTGAGTATTTTTCCATTTTTATTTGATTAATATGGGATTATATCCATCTACAACTATATTTACGAATGAATTTAATAAAAAGTTCGAATAAATTTAATATTTTTTTTCATAAATTTTGCCTTATCGAATTGATTTTAAACTATTTTACCATAAAATTCAATAGAATATGGTATATTTTTTTCATTATGGCCTTGCTTTCCTAAAAATACCCTATTTATTGGATATATACCATGTATTATCCATTTCTTATAATATATTTTCATACCTTTTAAAATATTCTTATGCTCCTTCTTAAAACTTTCCTCATATAATATATGACTTCATTTTAAACTTATTCTGCTATACTCTATTATTTTCCTATTGCAATTTTACAATGATTTTCTACTTACTATCTATTTTTATCCTGCTGAAGTTTTAAATTCTCTTCTAAAGAATATTAATATTAGTAATTACAAAAAATACTTTATAATTAGGATTCATTTGAATCATAGTTATTTATATTAAAGAATTAAAGAAGGGGTTGTGGCTTTGTATAAAGGAAAAAATAGAAATGTTTTTTTTAAACTCATACATAAGCTTATAAAAGATGATATTTTTGCCTTAGCTTCTCAACTTGCATATAGTCTTTTATTATCCTTTTTTCCATTTTTAATTTTTTTATTTACCATAGCAGGATACAGTTCTGTGAGAAGCCAAGATGTTCTTATAAGTTTAAAAAATATTCTTCCTTATAATGCTTATAGTTTAATTTATACTACTGTAATTGAAATATTTGATTTTAAGAAAGGAAATCTATTATCCTTTAGCTTTATAGTTACAATATGGGTTGCTTCTTATGGTTTTAATGCTGTTATCAAAGCTCTTAACAAGGCTTATGAAGAGGAGGAGTGCAGACCTTTTTGGAAGCTTTATCTCATAGCTATTTTATGCACCTTTGCACTTACTTTTTTGATAATATTCTCTCTTTTTATTCTTGTGCTTGGAAATATAATAGGATATAAAATAAGTGCTTGGCTTTCTCTTTCTGTAAAGTTTCATTTTATATGGGACTTTTTGAGATACTTTTTAACTCTAATAATTATGACTTTTATTTTTGCGCTGCTCTACAAGTTTACTCCATGCAAAAGGCTTACCTTCTGGGATGTACTTCCTGGATCAGTCTTTGCCACCATAGGATGGGTACTATCCTCCATGGGATTTACTTTTTATGTAGATAACTTTGCCAACTACTCCAGACTATACGGCAGCATAGGAGCAGTGATTGCGCTTATGGTATGGCTATTTTTGACGTCGGTTATAATTTTAATTGGAGGAGAAATAAATGCTTTACTAAGCGAAGAGTGGAAACCCTAAAAAACTGCATTTTGCAGTTTTTTTATGGCTTTGTCATTAAACTGTAACAAAACAGAGATAATATATAAATAAATCAAAGGAAATTATAAAGTTTGTTTATATATATCAGGAGGGAATGTTTATGAGTAATTTTGGTGATGATTTTAATAAAGATGATTTTGTAGACGTAGAATCTTGGAAGGAAAGTGAGAATATTTCTTATAGCTATGATAATAGCAAAAAGAGTAAGCCAAAAAAAGGCATGGGAAAGAAATTTCTTTCTTATTTGATAGTTGGGGTTTTGTGTACTTCTTTAGGTGGTGTAGCATCTTCATTTGCTACTATAAAGTACCTTAATAGCAAGGGTATATCTTCATCAAGCACTGTTCAATCTAATTCTGGAAAAACAAATAGCAATACAGTTAAGACAAGTTCTAGTTCAGTACCTCTTTCTGTAACAAACATTGCAAAACAAGTAGGACCTGCTGTTGTAGGGGTTTCTACTAAGAGCATAACTACTTCAGATATGTTTGGGCTTCCTGAAACTCAAGAAGGAATGGGATCTGGAATTATATTTAATGAGGATGGATATATTTTAACCAATTATCATGTAATAAATGGAGCAAAACAGATAAATGTTATCTTTAATGATGGAAAACAGGGAAAAGAAATACCTGCTAAAGTTATTAACTATGATTCTTCTTTAGATCTTGCTGTTATAAAGTTAACTGAAGATGTAAATGTTCCTGCAGTAGCTGAATTCGGAGATTCTGACAGCGTTCAAGTTGGAGAAACTGCTGTAGCAATCGGTAATCCTCTTGGAAAACAATTTTTAGGAACAGTAACTGCTGGAGTTATAAGTGCAGTTAATAGAGAGGTAACTGTTGATGGCAAAACTCAGAAGTATATTCAAACAGATGCTGCTATAAACCCTGGTAATAGTGGTGGTGCTTTGGTTAATAGCTATGGTCAAGTAATTGGAATAAATACAGCTAAAATCGGCGGAAATCAAATAGAAGGACTTGGCTTCGCAATTCCTATAAATACAGTTAAGCCTCAACTTGAAAAACTTATAAAGCCTATTTTGAAGATTGGTATTAGTGCAACTGATATAACTAAAGAACTTTCTAAACAATATAATCTTCCTATAGGAGTCTATATTAACCAAGTACAAGAATTCAGTTCTGCTGAAAAAGCTGGTTTACTACCTGGAGACGTTATTACAAAATTTGATGGCAAAACAGTTAAAACCGTTGAAGAAATAAACACTATAAAACAAAATCACAATTCTGGAGATAAAGTAGAAGTACAAGTAATTAGAGATGGAAAGACTAAAAAACTTACACTTACACTTTCTGCATAGAAACATTATAGAAATAAATTGTGACAATCTTTAATATTATTCACAATCATATAATTTTTTAAAGTAAGATATCCCCAAGTGGAGGCGCCTATAGGCGCCTTTACTTCTCCACTTAAGAAAAATGCTGCGCATTTTTCTTATTTAGTGAAAAGTAAAACTTCACTCCATTTTCTGTGTTCTCTGCTCCAAAATCGCTGTTGTGAAGCTGTAGAATGTGTTTGACTATGCTAAGACCAAGTCCTGTGCCTCCTAGGCTTCTGTTTCTGGATTTGTCTATTTTATAGAACCTGTCCCATATTTTTTTCATTTCCTCTTCTTTTATTTGCTCGCCTTCATTTTCAATTTCAACAAAAATTTTATTATCTTTAGTTAGAGTTCTTACATATATATTACCCTTATCTTTGACGTGCCTTATGGCATTTGTAAGAAAGTTAGTTATTACTTCTTCAATTCTGTCCTCATCACCTAGCACTTCTAAATTTTTATCTACGGAGCTTACAATAGTAAAACTTCTGTCTGTATCCTTATGTCCTCTGATTTTTTCTAATCTCTTTATGGTTTCATTTATTGTCATATCCAGATAAAATTCATTCATTTCTATTTTAAAGTTCCCCGATTCAAGTTTGGAAAGCTCCAACATATCCGATACCATGTTTGCCATTTTTTCAGCTTCATCTATTATTACATCTAAATAATAATCCCTGTCTTCTCCCTGTACAATGTTGTCTTTTATGCCTTCAGCATACCCTTCAATTAAACTTATGGGAGTTTTTAATTCATGGGATACTGCTGCTACAAATTCTTTTCTCATCTTTTCAAGCTCTTTTTCTTTTTCAATGTCACGTAGAAGCTGTTCATTGGATTCTTTCAAAGAAGATAGAGCATCATTTAAGTTTTTAGATAGGAAGTTCAAAGTTTTTCCTAAGTTTCCTATCTCATCCTCTGTAGTTACTTCGCATTTTTCCGTAAAATCCAACTTTGCCATCTTCAAAGCTGCCTTGTTAAGTTTCACCAGCGGCTTTGAAATCATCTTGGAATATATAAATGCAAGTATTAATATAATAATTACAGCAGCTATATATACATATATGTAAAGCTCCTTCATTACTTTTACAGCCTCATCCACTGGCTGAAGAGAAGATACTGCAAATATTACCTTTACGGGAATATTATTAAAGGATACTGGAACAATAGATACTATGTTCTTAACATTATAATTGTGATCATTGAATATATAAGTCACAGTCTCCCCCTTCGTCTGCATATCTATAAATGCCCTAGGATTAGACGTCCATTCCTCTACCACTTTTTTTATTATATTTATTCTGTTTGAATCCTCCATCTTATCTTGCGAATCTGTTATATAACTTAAAAGCCCATTGCTTTCTAATATAACTATTTTTGCATTATTCTCCTCTTCAAAATTCTTTATGTTATTGAGAGTTTTTTCCATATCTCCAATGTTATCTACGTAGCTTTTTTCAAAGTTTTCAAGATTATTCTTTAGATTCTTAGTCTTTCTATCTGTATAAAAGTTTTGAAAGAACATAGATTGAAATAACATCTGTATAGTTATGAAGGCTGTAAAAAAAACTACGGTTATTACAAATAGCTTTAAAACGATGCTTTTTTTCATTCTTTCACCTCGAACTTATACCCACTTCCCCTTACAGTAACTATATAGTCAGCTTTGTGCTTTAATTTTTCTCTCAGTCTCTTTACATGAGTGTCAACAGTTCTAAGGCCTCCATAATAATCAAAGCCCCATACCTTATCCAAAATTATATCTCTGCTTAAGGATATTCCTTCATTGTCAGCAAAAAATAATAATAAATCATATTCTTTAGGAGAAAGCTGTATTTCCTCTCCATCTATTTTCACTTCATGAGAAAGGGAGTTAATTTCAAGGCCATTGAAGTTTCTTATTTCATTTTCCAACTTATTTTTCCCACTGCTCCTTTTTAAAAGAGCCTTTGCTTTAGCAACTAAAACCTTAGGACTAAAAGGCTTTGTCACATAATCATCAGCTCCAAGCTCATACCCTAGAAGTTTGTCTTCCTCCTCACTCTTTGCTGTAAGCATTATTATAGGTATATCAGAAACTTGCCTTATCTTATTACAAACTGTCCATCCGTCCATGTAAGGCATCATTATATCCAGTATAACCAAATCTACCTTATTATTTTTAAATAAATCTAAAGCCTTTATTCCATTGTCACCTTCTAATATATTAAATCCGCTGCCTTTAAAATAATCTCTTAAAAGTTTTCTCATTCTTTCTTCATCTTCAATTATTAGTATTGTTTCATTCAAAATATTCATTCCCCCTCATTCTTTAGATGATGGTCAATATTTACTGGATGCTTAGTAAAAATTTAAA
Source organism: Clostridium sp. (assembly GCF_047777555.1). Classification (GTDB taxonomy): domain Bacteria; phylum Bacillota; class Clostridia; order Clostridiales; family Clostridiaceae; genus Clostridium_H. Next base: position 9,777 of record NZ_JBKEEV010000012.1, read on the forward strand.
ATGTATTATATATTCCTATTGTACTCATACAATGAAAATTCTTCAATATTTCAAAAATCATCTTAAAAAATTTACTTGATGTGGAATTATATTTTTCATGGTAGAATAAGCTTATATAGTATGACTTTAATAGGTAGTACTTTTATTTATTGTTATACACTTTTTTATGCTTTTTTAATAAATATTGTAGCATTTTTATTTAATGTGCATAATAATATATGATATAATATAAGAAAAATGCAAAGCATTCTTCTTAGTATATGAACTTTTTATATAATAAAAAGGGGGATAACAATGACCTTCTGTGATGAGAACAATTTAGATATGATAAAAAATGATTTAAGGTATTTGCAGCTGCTTGCAAATCAGTATCCAAGTATATCTTCAGCTAGTACTGAAATTGTAAATTTGCAAGCTATTTTAAACTTGCCTAAAAGTACAGAGCATTTTATAAGCGATGTGCATGGAGAGCATGAATCTTTCACTCACGTCCTTAAAAATGCTTCTGGAGTTATAAAGCGAAAAATAGATGATGTCTTTGGCAATTCTCTAAGAGAAAGTGAAAAGGCTGCTTTGGCTACACTTATATATTATCCAGAGCAAAAAATCGAGCTGATTAAAAACACTGAGGAAGATTTAGAGGACTGGTACAAGATAAACCTTTATAGACTTATAGAGCTTTGTAGAGTGGTTTCTTCAAAGTATACCCACTCAAAGGTTAGAAAGGCACTTCCACAGGATTTTGCTTATGTAATTGAGGAGCTGCTTCATGAACATGATGGCACTGTAAACAAGCATGAATATTATAATGGAATTATTTCTACTATAATCGATATTGATAGAGCTGGTGAATTTATTATAGCTATTTCAAAAGTTATTCAAAGGCTTGCCGTAGATAGGCTTCACATTATAGGAGATATTTATGACAGAGGTCCAGGACCTGAAATAATTATGGAAGCCTTGATGAAACATCATTCTGTGGATATACAATGGGGAAATCACGATATTCTCTGGATGGGAGCTGCTGCTGGTTCTGAAGCTTGTATATGCAATGTGCTTAGAATAGCTTTAAGATATGCTAACCTATACACCATAGAGGATGGTTATGGAATAAACCTGCTTCCTCTTGCTACTTTTTCAACAGAATTTTATGATGACGATCCATGCAAAAGCTTTATACCTAGAGTTATTAATAAGGAATTAAGCGAAAGAGAGATTGCTTTAATCTCAAAAATGCACAAGGCTATAGCTATTATGCAGTTCAAGCTTGAAGGACAGATTGTTCAAAAGAATCCTGAATTTTTAATGAATGATTACCTTTTGCTGGATAAGATAGACTATGAAAAAGGCACAATTAATTTGAATGGAAAAACTTATGCTCTTAATGATAAGCACTTTCCAACAATCAACCCTAAGGATCCTTATAAACTAACTTCTCAAGAGGAAGAGCTTATAAAAAAATTAAAACATTCATTTATACACAGCGAAAAGCTTCAACGCCATATTCGTTTTTTATATACTAAAGGAAGCATGTATTTGATTTATAATTCTAATCTTTTATATCATGGGTGTATTCCTCTTAATGAGGATGGTTCTTTCAAGGAAGTAACAATTTCTGGGGTTAAATATAAGGGTAAAGCTTTGTTAGATAAGTTTGACCATCTTGCAAGAGAAGCCTTTTTCTTTAAGGATGGCTCTAAAGCAAAGGAATATGCCATGAATATGATGTGGTATTTATGGTGCGGCCCAGATTCTCCTGAGTTTGGAAAGCACAAAATGACTACTTTTGAAAGATATTTTATAGATGATAAGAAAACTCATGTGGAAAAAAGAAATCCTTACTATAAATATAGAGATAATGAAGATGTGGTTATTAATATTTTAAAGGAATTTAACCTAGATCCAAATACTTCTCATATAATAAACGGACATATTCCTGTAAAAACTAAAATTGGAGAGAATCCAATTAAAGCTAGCGGAAAACTTTTAGTTATAGATGGAGGCTTTTGCCGAGCATATCAGCCTGAGACAGGCATTGCAGGCTACACTTTGATTTATAATTCTTATGGTCTTTTGCTCAGCTCTCATGAGCCATTTTGCTCTATAGAAAAAGCCATTAAGGAAGAAAAGGATATTCTATCCTCTACCGTAATACTTGAACATGCTCTTTCGCGAAAAAGGGTTGCAGACACAGATATAGGAAGGGAAATTAAAAAGCAAATTAAGGAACTGGAAATGCTTTTAATAGCCTATAGAAAAGGTCTCATAAAAGAAGGGGCCACCATAAATGAATAATAGAACTTTTCAAATATTAAATTCAACTGATAATAAGCTTTTTTATGCGGAAAGTGGCTGCGGTTTTTTAATTTAAAACCGCAGCCACTTTTCACTGCTTACTACTATTTTTATACTTCCCACTCCACCTTATAATTTACAAGGTAGGCTGGATATTCAAATTCATACCATTTGTCTACTTCAACTTTGTTTCCTATTAATTTAAACTTAGGATATACATCTTTCGTAAGATCCATATCGTTTAATGTGTTGAATAGGAAAAGTCCCTTTACTCCTTTTTCATATGCCTCATGTGCTCTAAATAGGTATTCTTCTGCTGATACATATTCATTGTTTGGAATATATTTTCCTTGCTTCATTAATTCTTCTGTTTCAGGAGTTAAATCTTGTCCTTTAAGATTGGCTGTAACTCCTAGATAAAGTTTTACATTAGTTCCCTTTACCATCTCTACATATCTGTCAAAGTTAAAAAAGTCTTCATAGCTTATAACAGATGGTATGATTCTATTTACTAATCCTTCTTTTACCCAAGCTTCTATATCCAATCCATAGGATTCAGGATTTAAATATGGAAATCTTACTGTTATTTTCTTATCTGGAATTTCCCTTCTAACTTCTCTAATAAATGAGGTCATTATATATATCTTTTCTGCATGAGATGCTTCATTTCCCATAACATTAGGATATCTGCAAAAGTCTAAGGTTATTCCATCTAAGTTTTCCGTCATAGAAACCTCTTTTAGCACATTTAATATGTATTCTCTAAATTTAGGATAATAATAACTTAATGAAATTCCATTGCTCTGAAGGCAGTCGCCATAATTATCATATAAAGCTCCATTTAGGAACTTTGTAGAATCTGATGAATAAAAAGCTGCCATTCTTAAGGATGCATTAGTCTTAATCCCCATTTCATTGGCTTTTTTAGTTACTATCTCTAAAGGAGATTGACCTGAAATTAGCATATTTATAATCTGCTTTTTTGCCAAAATATCTCCATCTCTAACAACGGATTCATATTTGTAGAAATCTTTAAAAGGTATTCCAGCGTACTTGCTGTTATAGGTTAAGAGCCCTGTAGTACCTAATGTCCAATTTATCTCCTTAGCTCCTGTCTTAGAATACAAGTTTACAGGAAATTGCTGCAGGCTAGGCACATCCGGATATTTTCCCCAGAAGAAATCTGTGTATCCATCATTGTCATATACTACTCTCGAATATGAAGTATATTCATCCTCTTTATTATACAGCTTAACCTGTTCATCCTTTAGGGCTGCAAACTTTATGTAAGCTATTTCCGCCATCTTGCCGCTTATCGGAACTATGCTTATGCTGTCTCCATCAAAATTATCTGCAAAAGCAAAGCTTTCATTTATATATTTTGTGCTGTTATTTGCATCTTTTTCATATGGTATAACCGTCTCTTCTTTTTCATTATGCTTTACTTTAAAACCTTCTGTATCACTTGAATACCCTATATAAACTCCAAACCAGCCCTTAAATTTTACTGGAAGCTTTATCTCTTCAGCATTTTCCTTGTTAGAAATAATAACATATGGAGTATCTATATTAGTAAGCTTATATACAGTATAATTCCATCCGCTTTGTTTTATATCTTTATCTTCTAATCCTAGTAACTTGTCTACTCTATTAAATACATACTTTTTATTTTCTTCAGCATTTATATTATCTTCAGGATTTAAAATCTGCATGTCCTTAAAAGGTCCATCATTTTTTATTGTAAAGCTGATTTCTTTTTTATCTTTTAACCTTATATTAAACTTTGAATAAATGTTTCTTTCCACCATTAAAGTATACTTTTCTCCTTCAGCATATCCTCTAATTGGTGGTTTTACTAAAATAGTCTTTTCATCATCTGCAAGCTCCAGTCTTACTCTTACTTTTTTCCCTTTTGTGTCCAATACTTTTATGGAACCAATTGCTCCATCATCATATCGTATTTTTTTGTTGAAAGTTATCTTCCAAACCTTATCTTTTCCTACCTCTAGGTTATCTGCCGCTCTAGCATCTATTTTTGTGCCAATTACTAATAGAATCAGCATAACCAAAGGTAATATAATTTGTTTTCCTCTAATCCTCACATCCATCTCCTACTTTCATTGTTTGTTGTTTTTATCATCTATTGTAAATAACTTATTAATATTTTACCATATATTAATATGAAAATTGCAACAATTTATCATTTATTGTTCAATTTATATAAATTAGACGCTTCGCTTGTAAACTTTCATTCACTCAGCGAAGCGTGTAAATTTTTAAACTGCATTTTCTATATGACTTTTCTAACATTGAAAAGTGCATTTAATACAAGCCAGTTTTGAGGGAACCATCTTCCTATTGTCCAATAGCTCACTCCTCTAATTCTAAACTGATGAGCAAGTCTTAGTTTAACTTCTATACTCCTTGCATCCTCAAACCATACTACATGACGTCTTCCATCAGAGTCATAATAGTTAAAGAATGGTGCTTGAGCATCCTCATCATATTGTATTACCGCTCCTGTTCTTGCTGCTAAATCCACGGCTCCTGTATTAGATATGGTTCTAGCTGCTGTTCCTCTCCTGTACGGAAGAGTCCAATCATAGCCATAATTAGGTATTCCCATAAATATTTTATCCCTTGGTATTGCTGTTACAGCATAGTTAAGAACTCTTCTAACTTCATTTATAGGAGCCACTGCAAGAGGTGGACCATAGGTATATCCCCATTCATAAGTCATAAGTATAACATGATCAGCTAAGGCTCCATGAACTGGATAATCATGTCCTTCATAAAGCAAGCCCGGCTGATTTGCTGATGTCTTTGGTGCTAAAGCTGTGGTCACTTGATAACCTAAAGGTTTTAATCTGCTTGTAACCCTTCTTAAGAAGTCATTATATTTTTCTCTATCTTCTGGATAAATATATTCAAAATCTATATCCAACCCATAGTAGTTCTTGCTTCTTAGCATTTCTATAGCATTATTTATTAATGTATCTTGAAGCTCGGTACTATTAAATATAGTTCTTGCTAAATCGCTGCTAAAGCTACCTCCTTCTTCTATATTGGTAATAACTAAAAGGGGCGCTACATTTGCTGCTCTTGCTGCACTTATTAAAGGAGTGTCATTTATTGAAGATAGACTGCCATCTGGTCTTACCTCATGGCTGAATATACTTAAGTAAGTCAAGTAAGGAAGGGTTTCTCTTAAAATTTCCATATCTATACTTGGAAAAGCATACCCATTCACTTCAATGGTTCCAAGCCTTCTTGTAGGAGGAATGTTTATTACTTGTCCTATAGAAATTGATGATGGATCTGTTATTTCAGGATTAGCATCTAGTATGCTTTGCACAGTAGTTCCATATCTTCTAGCTATGGTATAAAGTGATTCCCCTCTTCCTACAGTATGTCTTATAGTCTCTCCCAGTATTACTAGGGTTTGACCAATTACTAGCCTTTCAGGATTTTCTATTTCATTATCTGAGATTATTTTATTAGGGGAAACCCCATACCTTCTGCCAATACTGTATATTGTATCGCCTGATCTTACAACATGTATAACCAAAAGTTACACCTCCAATTCATACTAGTTTAATATATGCTGGAGGTCTTTAATAGGTGATACTAAATAGCAATTATTATCAAACAACTAACAAGTAATATTATTTTAATATATTTATATAATTTGACCTTTATAGTACTGAGTTATAAGCTTGTCTAACCTTTGGCTTATCGTCAATACATACTCTGGAGAGGCATCGCTGTCTATAACAGCTTTATTTAATACTTCCCTCAAAACTTCAATTTCTTTATCAATGGCTTCTAAGTCTTTTACCTGCTGTTTAGACATAGCATCCCTCCTTATATTTATTCTATTTAGTTAATAATTATTAGTAATTATATCATATATATTATTGTATGTAAAATTCTGTTATAACATTTTATAAGTATTAGTTTTATGGAACTTAAATTATTTTAAGTAGATATACTATATTTTTCTCGTTTTTCATATAATTTCTTATATAGTAATTAGTGAGGTAGGAATTGTTATGTTTGTTGTAATTAAAAAATCAAAGCTTATTTTAACTCTTTTAATTATTACCTTTTTATCTTTTGGAGTATATTTTTTATTTCTCCATAACGCCCCTGTAGTTAATGCAGATAACAATGATGATGAAGTCACTAAAAAAATTGAAGAAATCTTTGAAATAAGAAACACTGCAATACTTAACGGAGATAAAGAGTCCATTGAGAAAATATACAATTTAAAGACAAAGTATGGCAGTTGGGCATACGAACATGAGATAAAAAAACTAAAATACCTTAATAACTGGTCTGAGAAACAAGGAGTAAAATTTATAGGAGTAAATCCTAAAGTAAGGGTACGAAAAATTAAAGGAGGAGACGGTGTTTATTCTATTAACCTATTTTGTACTACAGAATATATGTATGTGTATGAAAATGAAAATCCTATAGGTGAAGACACAGATAAGATTAACAAATTCAGAATTGGAACCTCTCACTCATTGACCTTGGAAAACAAAGATAATAACTGGTATATAACCCGTGAATGGTATACAGATCCTTTTGCAGACTCTTTAAATTTAGACAACATAAAGGCTGCAGATATAAAACAATACATATTGTCACAACCTGCCCGAGATCTTTCGGCAATAAATAAGAGAAGAATATCTGCTGTGGAATATGCTGATAGATACTGTGGAACTGCCAGTGAAGAGAAGTATGGTTTTAAATATAATACAAACTATAAAAACTTCAATCCACAGGGGGGAGATTGTGCAAATTTCGCTTCTCAAATCCTATTTGAAGGTGCAAATTTTAGAAAGAACAGGATTTGGAACTATTCTAAAGGTAATGGAACAAAAGCTTGGCTCAATGCCCAAGGATTTAAAGACTACATGTTAAACAGCGGCAGGGCCTCTGTAATTGCTTATGGAACTTACAACCAAGTATATAAAGCTTCTTATAAACTTCTTCCTGGTGATTTTATAGCCTATGAGAAAAAAGGTAAAGTAACTCACATATCTGTTGTAACTGGAGCTGATTCCCACGGCTACTCCTTAGTAAACTGCCACAACACAGATAGATACAGAGTGCCTTGGGACCTGGGCTGGAGCGATAAAAAAATTAAATTCTGGTTAGTTAGAGTACACTTTTAATTACTAATATGCTGAATTAAGCTTTTCTTAATTCAGCATATTCTTTATTTCTCCACTTTCCATTCTAAACTTTTTTAATTACCATCCTCCTGATGAGCCGCCGCCTCCGCTGTCTCCACCACCGAAGCCGCCAAAGCCGCCTTTTCCACCAAAACTTCCTCCTCCGAAGCCTCCATGACCTCCGCGGCCTCCTCTGCCGCCTCGTCCTCCGCCAAAGAAGGAGTTCCAAAATATAATGTCTAATAAAAATCTAAATACCCTTCCTCTATTTAATATCATATCTATTAAAAATAACCCTATTATAAAAAATATAAGGATAGGAGTTCCTTTTCCTTTCTGCACATTGTAATCATATTCTATTTTTTCATTTTTTTCTAAGGTTACTCCATATTCTTTTGCTATAAGATCTGCAAATATAGAATATGCTTTTCTTAATCCTTCTCCATAATTTCCATTTTTAAATTCTGGAACTGCTGCATCTTCCATTACCCTATTGCTAAGGATATCTGGAATTGCTCCCTCAAGTCCTCGTCCTACCTCTACTCTCCATCTCTTCTCCTCCATGGAAAGCAAAACTAAAAGTCCATTGTTCTTTTCTTTTTGACCAATTCCCCAAGCTCTAAATAATTCATTGCCATAACTTGATTCATCATTTCCTTCTAAAGAGTTTATAATTACAATTACAGCTTGAGCTCCTGTCTTATTTTCAAGCTCACTGCCTACGGACACTAAATATTCCTTTGTGTCCATATCCAATACATCAGCGTAATCATTTATATATTTTAAATTTGTAGGGGTAGGAAACTTGACCTCCCCTTTAGCACAACTAAAAGGAACAATGATACTTAGTATAATTATCGATAAGGGGAGCATAAACCTTATTAATTTTTTAGAAAATTTCATAAATTCATCCCCTTTTTAGTAATCACTTTCCTATATGGTTTACTAATCTTTATTTAGTAAAATCTACCTTTGGTACTTCCTTTGCTCCTTCTGCTGCTTTGTAGTATTGTTTTTCATCAAATCCAAAAATTCTAGCAGCTATACTATTTGGAAATCTTCTTATAGTCGTATTGTATTCGCTTACTGCTTTATTGTAATCCTGTCTTGCTATTTTAATTCTATTTTCAGTTCCCTCTAGAGCAACAGTTAAATCCCTGAAGTTTTGGTTTGACTTTAGTTCTGGATATCTTTCAACAACTACAAGAAGTCTAGATAAAGCTGATGAAAGTTCAGCATCTGCATTAGCCCTATCTTCTACAGTTTGAGCTCCTCCAAGCTTTGCTCTTGCCTCCACCACATTCCCAATAACTTCGCTTTCTTGTGAGGCATAGCCTTTAACTGTGTTAACAAGATTAGGAATTAGGTCATTTCTTCTTTGAAGTTCTGTATCTATGTTTGCTTCTACTGTCTCTACCTTCTGTTCTAAGCCTACCATTTTATTATAACTACTTATTACAGGTACAATTAATATTAAGATTGCAACTATTATGCCAATCAAAATCTTTTTCATTTAAATACCTCCTAATTTATTATGTAATAATATATTTTATGATATATAGAAAACTTTAATGTTCTTTTGTAATAATTTCACTTATTCCTAAAATCACTCCTATAAGCCAAGGAACTATGTAATAGCAAATTCTAAATGTTATTAATATAGCTGCAGCACTTTCACAAGGAGCTCCCATAGTTTGTAATCCTAAAATACATATTAGGTCATAGGATCCCATGCCTCCTGGTATAAAGCTCATTATTCCAGCTATAGCTGATACGGATAATATACCTATAGCTTCAAAGATTGTAATTTTTTTAGTAAAGGTTATGCATATAAAAAAGAATAATAATCCTACAGATATCCATTCTATAAGAGATGATGCTATTAATTTGTTTCTTAATTCCATTGTGTCCCTATTATATTCATTTATTCTAGCCATAACTTTTTTATTTAACCATTCCCATTTATATAAAAGAAAATATAAAGGAAGATACACTGCAAACCATATTACTCCAAGCCATAAAATCTTATATTTCATTAATATATCTCTTCCTTTTAATATATTGAAAATGATGAGCCAAGAAGCTGCAGAAATTCCTATTACCGTTGAAGGGGCTAGAATCACGCTGGCGTATACAGCTTCTTTTGAAGATATATTATTCTTTTTATAAAGCAATGTCCTTATTGCTGCTCCAGTCATTCCTGCAAAGCTTAAAAAATTGTTAAAAGTATTAGCTATCCAGGATATCTTCCAAACCTTAAAAAGAGAGAACTTATATTTAAGGTGTTTAATTAAAAAGTAATCATACAAGGTCATGGTGCTAACAGCCATTAATCCTAAAATAAATAAAACTATTATCCTGCCTGTGCTTAAACTAGATAGCAGATATATAACCTGATTTATATCATAATTTTTAAGTTTTTTCTTTGCTTCAAAATAAACGAAGATTAGTGCAGTAAAAGCTACCATTGCCTTGGCTAAATTTCCTTTTTTCACTCTTTTTCATCTCCATAAAATTCCTTTATTAAATATAACTTTCATACTTTTCTATACTTAATATTTATATTAAAGCTCTTTATTCAATTATATTTTTTATTAACATTTTTTTTATATTCATTTATAATCTTATAAATTCTATTAAGAACACACATAATAACATAACAAGAATATAAAAGAAAGTAAGTGAATTTACTTGTTACCTTTAAGCCATTTCTCTATAGCAAAAGCTCTCTATAAGAGCTTTTTAGAAAGCCTTAATATAGAATTAGATTTAAAGAGTTTTGTATACGGGTGCATTAAACCTGACTTTGCTCCAAGCCTTATTAAAATATCTCATTATAAAAATAAATCTTTTGATACAATATGTAATAGGATAAGTTTATTAGAAAGAGAACCTTTTCCCAAAACAAAAAAGGATTTAAAAAAATTTTCCATGGAACTAGGCATAGTTGCTCATTACCTTGCGGATTATTTTTGCTATCCTCATAACAACAAAAAATATAATTTTACGCCTATCCATTTTATATATGAAAATAGATTAGCTTATGTTTTAAGAAAAATTGATATAGAAGAGCTATCTTACACATTTTTAGTTTTCGCTGAAGACTCCTTCATAAATACAACCGAAGATTTAATTAATTTTATAAATAGAAAACATATGGATTATTTAAATAAGGATGGAAAGGTGTTTAAAGACATTGAATTTTCAGTAGAGATATGTGCTGTCGTGCTTTACAATATCTTAAAGAAAAATGCTGCGCATTTTTCTTAAGTGGAGAAGTGGAAGCACATATGGTGCGAATGGATGAGTACATAAGTTGAGCAGTTGAGAAGTGCAGAAGTGGAGGAAATTCGCCTATTTAAAAAAGAGCACAACTCTGCGCCTCCACCTAGAAATATTTCATTTGATAAAATTATATAAATATGAATAATGTTTTTAATATTGAACTTGAGTATGAGATTTGCATTGTAGAAAGCGTCGAACTAGCATTAGAGCTTCTTTGCGCAGTGAAGCTTTCCTAAATGCAAATCTCATATGGAATGTTCAATATTAAGAATTGTCATAATTTATTTCTAATCTGATATTAGTGGGTACAATTCTTTATCTTCCTTTTCGAGTCTATTTGATAGCACTTTAAGTACTTTATAAGTTTCTTTCTTAAATCCATCTATATCACTTAATATTTTGGTTTTAGTATTAAATTTATTCTTATAATCATTGAATACCAAAGCTATATTTCCCATTTCATTAGTATAAGCAGCTGCTATATTTTTTACCCTTTCGTTACCTTCTTTCAATAGGTCTGGATATAAAAACTTGTCCTCTGAATCTAAGTGAATTCTTACTTTTCCTGATAAAATATTTATGTTTTTTGCTATTTCACCAGCATCATTTTCAATATTATTGCGATTTATAAGGCTATTTATAGAATTAACTAATTCTCTAATTTCAACATGCTGTCTTTTTAAGTTTAATATATTTCCCATCTCTTGTCCTCCAATCTGATAAATTCTCAATTTATCTATGTGTACATAATACTACTATGATAGGAAAATATATGTAACATAGGTTACCATCTATAAGAATTTTGCAGGACAAAATTTTAGTTAAAATAAAAAGGGCTTTCGCCCTTTTTACACTCCATTTAAAGTTAAAATTTTTAATTTTTTAATTCTATTCTTATCTATATCTTCTATTATAAACTTGATATTGCCACACTCTATTGTTTCACCTTTTTTAGGGAATCCCCCTATTTCTCCTATTACATAGCCTCCTATAGAGTCAAAGTCTTCTGATTCTATGCTTGTTCCAATCATTTCATTAACAAGTTCTATTTTAGTACTTCCATCAACTATATACTCATCCTCTTTTATAACTTCGATTTCGTTATGCTCATCCTTATCGTACTCATCTTCTATATCTCCAACTATTTCTTCAACTAAGTCTTCCATGGTGACAATTCCTGCAGTACCACCATATTCATCTAAGACCACAGTCATAGCAACTCTATTTTTTCTCATTTCATCAAATAACTCTGTAGTTGGCTTATATTCATAAGTAAAGTAAGGCTCTATCATATATTTATTTATATCAAACTTTTCCTTCGAGATATCAAAGAAAGCTAAACTTTTAACGTGTAAAATACCAATAATATTGTCTGTAGTTTCTTTATAAACAGGTAATCTTGAAAACTGTTCTCTTTTGAATACATCTATAATTTCTTCATAAGTTGAGCTTACCTCAATTGCTATCATATCGGTCCTTGGAACCATAACATCTTTAACTTGAGAGTCTCCAAACTCAAAGACATTGTATATCATTTGCTTTTCTTCAACTTCTAGTACTCCTTCTTCATGACTCACATCAACTATGGTTTTTAGTTCTTCTTCTGTTATATATGGCTTGCCCATTTCTACCTTGCCGCCAAGCAATTTAACAATTCCATTGGTCAAGTAGTTAAATATAATGGTGATAGGATTTAATATGATTGTAATTATATTGATTAATCCTGCAACCTTTAGAGAAATATTTTCAGAATTTCTAGCCGCAATAGACTTTGGAGTTATTTCTCCAAAAATTAATACTAGAATAGTCATCATTGCTGTAGCAATACCTACTCCTTTTTCTCCAAAATGCTTTATTGCAATTGAAGTTGCTAGAGCTGATGCTCCAATATTTACTACGTTATTTCCTATAAGAATAGCACTTAGTAGTTTACCTGGATTTTCTACTAATTTGCTTACTACTTGAGCTCCTTTAACTTTTTCATCTACCATATGTCTTATCCTTATTTTACTCAATGACATCAATGCAGTTTCTGATGCCGAAAAGAAAGCAGATGAACATAAAAGGATAACCAATGTAATTAACTGCCACGTACTGTCTGAATCCAATGAAAACACACTCCTATATTTTTTATTTTAGATTAATTATATCATAAAATCCTAATAATTATAAACTAAGATTAAATTAATATATATTCATAATTGTTCTTCTCCATAGTTTATAATTATGTAGTTTAGCAGCTTGTTGCTATATTCTTTCTTAAATAGTTTTTCATTGCAATTAAAAAAGGAACTCTTTTCATAGAAATTCCTTTTTCATGTCAATACTTTCATCTTTTTTATTCTATTTTTATCTATATCTTCTATTATAAATTTTATATTATCCCGTTCTAGAACTTCCCCTTTCTCTGGAAATCTTCCCATTTCTCCTATAACAAAGCCGCCAATAGAATCAAAGTCTTCTGATTCTATGTGTGTTCCTATCATCTCATTTACTAAATCTATTTTAATGTTTCCATCAATTATGTATTCATCTTCTTTTATTACCTGTATTCCAATATCATCTTCATCATATTCGTCTTCAATCTCACCTACTATTTCTTCAACTAAATCTTCCATAGTAACTATACCTGCAGTTCCGCCGTATTCATCTAACACTATAGTTAAAGATTCTCTGTTCTTTCTCATTTCATCAAATAATTCTGCGGTTTTTTTGAATTCATATGTAAAATATGGTTCCCTCATAACTTTGTATATGTCAAAACCATCTCTATCTACAAAAGCTAAATTTTTTACATGTAATATGCCTATAATGTCATCAATGCTTTCTTTGTATACTGGTATTCTTGAAAATTGTTCTTCTTTAAATGTATTTATTATTTCATCATAAGTTGAAGTTACTTCTATTGCAACCATATCTGTTCTAGGAACCATCACATCTTTCACTTGAGAGTCTCCAAATTCAAATACATTATTGATCATATTCCTCTCTTCACTTTCCAGTACTCCTTCTTCATGGCTTACGTCAAGCATAGTTTTTAACTCTTCTTCAGTTATAAAATGTTTCACTTTATCAATTTTAATGCCGAATAATTTTAAAATCATATTTGTTATGTTAGTGAACACTATGGCAATTGGACTCAATATTATTGTAAGAAAGTGTATATACTTTGCTACTCCTAAAGATACTTTTTCTGGATTTCTTGTTGCTAAAGACTTAGGAGTTATTTCTCCAAAGATCAATACCAATATGGTCATTATTCCTGTAGCAATTCCTACACCTTTCTGTCCAAATTGACTTATAGCAATAGATGTAGCTAAAGCAGAGGAACCTATATTTACTACATTGTTTCCTACAAGTATAGAACTTAGCATTCTTCCTGGATCTTCTATTAGCTTTTCTATAATTTTTGCTCTACTAACATTTTCATCTACCATTTGTCTTATTCTTATCTTACTCAAAGATGTTAAAGCGGTTTCTGAAGCTGAAAAAAAAGCCGATAAAGCTATAAGAATTATTAAGACCACTAATTTCATTAGAGTATTTGAATTCAAAATATAATACACCTCCAGTGCCTTTTAGTAACCACATTCTTTATCATATTTTATCCATTTATTAATATAATAAACTGTATTTATATTAAAGGAGGATTAAATTTGAAGTTTTTGATTCCCGAAAATGCCCTGCTCCTTGAACACAGGTTTTGGCTTCAAGTTCTTGGAGACCATTCTCGTTTTATTTTAAATGCTCTATCTCCAGAGGAAAAAGAAAAAATAGAAACAGCTAAGGGCTTTATTGTTTTATTTGATGATCTTCTTAATGAGGCTAGAAAAAATCTGTCCAGTCAATCTATAATAGAGCTTACAGAAAAATCTCTTGAAGCTGCACAGAATATCAGATCCTTTAAACTTCAAATAATTAAAGAGCTTATAACAGGAAACATAAAAATAGAACTTCCGCCTACCTTTATAAATCATAGTTAATGAAGTTGAGGAATATTTACGTGTTCTCAGCTTTATAACACAGGAACAGATATATTCTGTAAACCCTATTTATCATCATCTTCTGTGGCTTCCTGATGCAGCTGGCCATGCTGGAGCTATCAATGATAATTTAGATAAGATTGAAAAATCTCTAAAAGAAATAAGTAATAGATTTGCTGAAACTTTTGACAGTATGCATATACGTGCTGCTGAACTATATGGATATATGAGAACTGGTGTTATGGATTTTCCTGCTCTTAATAAGCTGAATATGGATGTAGAAAAAGAAATGACCTTATTTAATGGCTTTTTGAAAGAGTTAGAAGCATTGATTAGAAGCAAAGAAGTTCTTGGAACTATTGCTCCTCTTTTAATAGATCATATGTATAGAGAAGAGTGTTACTATTTAACTAAGCTTTCCCAAGTTTCCGATGTTACTCAGCCTAAATGCGACCCTGCTAAAGAAAGAAATGAATAGAACTTAATGAAGAAATCATATTTATACTGGTAGTATTTATAAATAAAACTCTCCATTATTGAAAAATATTAATTCTAACATGGAGAGTTTTTTTATTAGTATAGATGGTTTTTTTAATTTCTATATATACTTTTTAATTTCTATATATACTTTTTAATTTCTATATATACAATCTAGTTCCAATTCTTCTATCATATTCAGACCAAGTATCTGGTGCTGTAATTTCTTTAACTGAAGCTACCTTATTCATGGTTGCATCTACATAGTCAGCATAATGAACTATAAAGGCTTCCTCTGTGTTAGGTGCTTTTGGAGAACCAAACTCTGGTTTTCCATGATGCTGAACTATACATCCTCTAAGTCTATGTTTGAAATCATCGCTGTATATATCTCCTCCTGCTTTGAAGGCTTCTTCTATCATACTCATTCCTATGACTATATGACCTTCCATCTCACCGCGCATTTTTACTGAAAAAGGACCATCAGAATAGTACTCTTCTATCTTTCCAATATCATGAAGCTTTGCTGCAAGAATTGCGATTTCTTTATATCTGCAGTCATATCTATATGCCATTACTTTTGCCATATAAGTTACATTTAATGTATGTTCTGCAAGTCCTCCTCTATAATTGTGATGCTGCCTTAGGCCTCCTATGCCCTTTTTAAACTCCTCAACAAAATCCTTATTTTTAAAGAAGTAATCATTTAAAGCTATTGTTTCTTTACTTTTAAATTCTTCCTTAGATATTGTTTCTAATTCATTCATAATATCATCTATAGGTCTTTTTACACATGGAAGATAATCTTCTATATCATATTTTTCTTCTTTTCTAAATTCTTTTACTATCAGTAGGTTTTCAAATACTCCTTTAACCCAAATTACATCTCCTACTTCTAGTATTCTTTCTCTATCTAATATGGATGCTTTTAAATCTCCAGTCTTATCTCCTATAAATGCTATAAGATTATCTCCGTCTGTACCAACCTTTTTCATTATCATAAAACTTGTTTCTAAAACTGCATCTCTATTTACATCTTTAGTAAAAATAGTCTTCATGTATTAATCCTCCTGTTGAAAATTATTATAAGTCTATTCATACCGTAACATATACTTATTTTTTCACTAAATACAGCTTTTATCCTTATATTAAACTTTAAACTTGTTCTATTATTCTATAAGTTCATTATGTTTAAATGTTCCTTCAAGCTCTAACTCTCCACTAGCATTATAATACTTTCCTTTTCCATTTGCATTTCCGTTTTCAAGTTCGCCCTCATAATTTATCTTTCCGTCCTCATAGTATATGATACCTTTTCCATGATATAATCCGTCTTTCCATTCACCATCATAATTTAATTTTCCATTTTCATAATAAGATTTACCCTTTCCATTAGGCTTTCCATCCTTAACTTCACCATCATAGTAGAGCTTCCCATTTTCTAAGTATATCTTACCTTTTCCATTAGGCTTTCCGTTTTTCATTTCTCCCTCATAGTTCACCTTATTATTGTCATAATATATTTTTCCATAGGTTGTTTTGTTATTTCCTATGATATGGTTATTTTTGCTAACAAAAATAACTACAGCAATCAACATACATAAAGCACCTAATATTATTAATATTTTACTTTTCATGATTCTCTGTTTCACTCCCCATTAGAAAACCTAAGTTATTCAAAAACCTCATGCAAATGCATGGGGTTTTTGAACAATTTAAGTCCACTAATTTTAATGAATCTTAATTTAACTTAATTTATTTTTTAACGTGTTTTCATCTTTAAATATATAATCAATAATACCTCCACCTAAGCATTCTTCTCCATCATAAAAGACCACAGCCTGCCCTGGAGTTACAGCTTTTTGAGGTTCATCGAAAACTACTGTACATTTATCCTTATCATTTACTATAACTGTTACTCCTTGATCCTTTTGTCTATATCTAAACTTTGCACTGCATTTGAAAGTCCTAGGTTTATCTTTTTCGCTTACCCAATGAACTTGTGAAGCCTCCAAGCCGTAAGAATAAAGTGCTGGATGTTTTTCGCCTTGTACTACATAAAGAATATTTTTCTCCAAATCCTTATCCGCAACAAACCAAGGCTCTCCTGTACCTATACCTCCAATTCCTAGTCCTCTTCGCTGTCCCAAAGTATAGTACATAAGTCCATCATGTTTTCCTATAACTTTTCCATCCAAAGTTCTTATTTCACCTTGTTTAGCCGGTAAATAATGACTCAAAAATTCATTAAAATTTCTCTCTCCTATAAAGCAAATACCTGTACTATCCTTCTTTTTAGCGGTTTCAAGTCCAGCTCTTTCAGCTATTTGTCTTACTTCCTTTTTGTTTATGTTACCTATTGGAAACATAGTTTTAGAAAGCTCTTTTTGTCCGAGCATACACAAAAAGTAAGTTTGGTCCTTTCCTTTGTCAACTCCTTTTATCAATTTATATTCTCCATCTTTATAGTCCACTTGTGCATAGTGACCTGTGGCTATATAATCTGCTCCAGCTTTTAGTGCATAATCTAAAAATGCCTTGAACTTTATTTCCTTGTTGCACATTACATCTGGGTTTGGAGTTCTTCCTCTCTTATATTCATCTAAAAAGTAGGTGAAAACTCTGTCCCAGTATTCTTTTGTAAAGTTTACACTGTAATAAGGAATTCCTATTTGGTTACATACCATAACCACGTCTTCATAGTCCTCTGTAGCTGTGCAATTTCCATCTTCATCTTCTTCGTCCCAATTCTTCATGAATACTCCTATAACATTGTAACCCTGCTCTTTAAGTAAGAGTGCAGTTACTGATGAATCTACTCCACCTGACATTCCAACAATTACTTTTATATCCTTTGGTTCTTTGATCATGTATATCAACAGCCTTTCTTACGCAAACTTTATTCTTATTTAACTTTATTCTTATTTATAAGTTACTAATCTATTATAATACTATTTTTCTAATACAATCAATTTCTAATATACCCATTCTCAGTAAAATTTAAAAGACCAGCAAGTCACTGGTCCTATATTGCTATAACTAATCTTTCGTGTAAAATGTACTTCTTGTAATCTATTTCCAGCCTAATCTATAAATGATATTCCTTCTGTAAGGCAAATTAGGATGAATTTCTTCTAATCTATGAATATCATAAAAATCTTCCTTAACATAATTTTCAATGTCACTAGTGCCGCCTGGATTAAATATTATAATATCTACTCCCATGGAATTCATGAACATAAGCGTAACGGCATCAGCAAAGGTAAGATTTCTTCTTTTATTACTATTATAAATGATAATTTTAGGGACCTTTAATGGATAATCAAAATTTTGCAGAAGATTTAAAAGCTCCTCGTCTAGATTGGTCAGTACTGCAAAGATAGATATTTTCATCAACTTTTCATCTCTTGATCCTTTATTGTCTATTAAATTAAAAAAGAACTCAATTATTCTATTAATTAAAGAGAGTCTTAAGTTCACCTTATAAGTTTTATACTTCCAAAAAGAAGATATTTTGCAAAACTCTATGATTTTATCTGCCATAGATTCTTGAAGAGCTGAATTAAGCCTTTTGTATCTCCAATACTCTGATGTTAATAACTTTTCTTTATCAATTTCTCCATTTTCTTTTAGCATCTTTGAATAAATCTTATTAACGTCTTTAGGAAGTCTTTGTTTATACAAAGGAAACTTTTTAAAAAATAATGTATTTTCTTCGTTTATTAAAGCAGATATTTGCTCTCTATATAATTTTATATCACGATGAACTCCACTTACCTTTGCAAATATATTAGGTATAACTACATCTCTTCCCTTTGCTTGCCATCCAGGCCTTATCATTGCCTCTTGTTTTCCCCATAAAATTACTTCATCATAGGTTGTCTTTAACGTATCTGAATGGACTTTATGATTTGCAAATTGCCACGGAAGATAACACCCTGTTGATTCATTATGCAGCGTCTCCATTAGTTCTTCACTTATCTTAAAAGCTTCAGTTTCTGTCCTTTTTATCTCTTGAGTTTCTTCTTTATTAAAGTTGGACATTAAATTATCATCCGCCTTTCTAATTATTGCTTAAGCACTATATATACAAAGTTTAATAATCCCTTATACTAGTTTATTCATATTCGTGATAAACTTAACTAATATTACTTTACAATAATATTAGAAAACCAGCAAGATATTTTGCTGGTTTATTTTAAAATGTAAGCTTCTTCTACTGTTGTAACGTAGTGGTCTAGTCCTTGTCTTACCATAGCTACAATAGCAGGGGAACCTTCTTTATTTATATATGTTCTATATGCCTGCAATTCATCACTATCTAAGGACTCATCTCTAGATACTATTACTTCTGTCTCTCCATTATATTGGTAACCATCATAAGCTGCAATTAATTTTTCTTTCAGCTTATCTTCTGGACAATCTATTTCATTTATAACAGCTCTTACATCTTCAATCTTTATCATCAAAATTCCTCTTTTCCTTATTATTTTTTGCCATTGGTTTTGTTTACCATTTTATTTTTTGTTTTTTACTTTTTATAGTATTTGTTGATTTGATTTTTTTATGAACAAGCAGAATAGGACAACACACAGTTTTTAATTATAAAAATTTGTATCCTGTCCCTGTTCTGCAATTTTTACCTTTCAATACTTTAATATCAGAGTATTATTAAGTTATATTTGAGTTATTATAAAATTGAATAGTAATTGAAATTTTGTTTACATGTTTGAACCTAAGGACTGAAAAGGGAAGTTGGTGTTAAATATGAGCAAACAAATAGAAGAATTGGACTTGGTTATTATAGGTTCTGGTCCAGCTGGATTGACTGCTTCCATATATGCAACAAGAGCAAAGTTAAACAGCATAGTATTAGAAAATGAAGTTATCGGCGGTCAAATTATTGGAACTTATACTATAGAAAATTTTCCAGGATTTACCACAATAGGAGGAGCAGAACTAGCTGAAAAAATGCGTGACCATGCAGTAAAGCTTGGAGGAAAAATAGAAGAATTTGATCCTATTATATCTGTTAAGCTTTCTGATGATGAAAAAGTAATAGAAACCGAAAATAAGATATATAAGCCTAAAGCAGTTATAATTGCCACAGGTTCTGAGCCTAGAAAACTTCCTATTCCAGAAGAAGAAAAGTTTCACGGCAATGGAATTCACTATTGTGAACTATGCGATGCAGCAATGTATGAAGGAAAAGATGTTGTAGCTGTTGGAGGTGGAAATTCAGCTCTCGAAGGAATAATATTTTTAGCTAAATATGCTAAAAGTATTACAGTGGTTCATCAATTTGATTATTTTCAAGGAAACAAAACCAATCAAGATGCAGTATTAAACAATCCAAAAGTAAAGATTATATGGAACAGCGAAGTTCGCCATGCTATAGGAGAAAATAAATTAGAATCTGTATCTATAGAAAATATACAAACCAAGGAAATGTCTGAAATAAAAACAGATGGGGTCTTTGTGTTTATAGGCAGGATACCTGCAACTGATTTGTTTAAAGATGCTATATCTTTGAATGAGTGGGGATATATATTAACTGATGAAAAAATGAGAACTAATATAAAAGGTGTATATGCTGCTGGAGATGTAAGAGATAAGATGTTTAGGCAAATAACTACAGCCACAGCAGATGGTACAATTGCAGCTCTAATGGCTGAAAGATTTATTACAAAAAAGGAGGATTAATTATGATAAAGATATATTCAACTCCAACATGTCCATGGTGTAAGAAGGCAAAATCTTATCTAGAATCTAAAAATATACCTTTTGAAGATATAAATGTTGCCAGTGATTTAAAAGGAAGAGAAGAAATGTTTAAACTCTCTGGTCAGTCTGGAGTACCAGTCCTTGATATCTGCGGAAATGTAGTCCTTGGTTTTGACAAGAATGCTATAGATGAGGCTCTTACAACTTGCAAACATTAAATTTATAAGCCTTAGATAATAACAAATTTAGAATAAAATATCAAAAATAATTTAAGCAGTGGATATATTTAAAAAATAAAAATCCACTGCTTATAATTTAATTATTTTTCATTAAAATTTTGTTATTCCGTCCTTTGTTACAATGCCCTTTATTAATTTTTTAGGTTCTACCTTCTCATCTACTATAGTGTAAGCTTTTAATAATATCTCTTCAGATAATTTTCTTTTTTTATCGTCATTAGCATATATAGTTGCTATAGCTTCACCCTTCTTCACAAAATCTCCAATCTTTTTATGGATGACAACTCCTACACCTAAATCTATTTTACTTTCCTTAGTTTCGCGGCCAGCACCTAGCACAAGAGCAGCTATTCCTACATCATCTGCTTTTATGCTCTTTACATATCCATCTTTAGGAGCAGCAACTGTCTTTATTATGCTTGCACCTGGTAATAAGGATGGATCATCCACAGCTGCTGCATTTCCTCCTTGAGCTTCAACTAATTCTTTTAATTTTGCAAGACCTTTTCCTGATTTTATAATGTCCTTAAGAATTTCTCTTGCCTCATCAGGATTTTTTGCTTTTTCGCCTAAAACAAGCATATAAGATCCCAAAGTTAGGCAAAGCTCAGTAAGATCTTCTGGACCTTCTCCTTTTAATGTATCAATAGCTTCTTTGACTTCTAAAGCATTACCTACAGCAAACCCAAGCGGCTGATCCATATCAGTTACTACACCAATTGTATTTCTACCTACATGTGTTCCTATATCAACCATTTCTTTTGCAAGTTCAAAAGAATCATCCTCAGTTTTCATAAAGGCACCGCTTCCAGTCTTTACATCAAGCACAATAGCATCTGCACCAGAGGCTATTTTCTTGCTCATAATACTTCCAGCAATCAATGACATATTATCTACTGTTGCTGTAACATCACGTAGAGCATAAAGCTTTTTATCAGCTGGAGCAAGGTTTGCTGTCTGTCCTCCTATAGCAATATTCCTCTCATTTACATTTTTTACAAACTTCTCAATTGGCATTTCTACAGAAAAGCCTTCAAATGATTCAAGTTTATCAATGGTTCCGCCAGTATGACCAAGTCCTCTTCCTGACATCTTAGCTACGGGAACACCAGCTGCTGCAACCATAGGTCCAAGTATTAAAGTTGTTGTATCACCAACTCCACCTGTACTGTGTTTATCAACCTTTATTCCTTTAATTGTTGATAAGTCTACAGTCTCACCACTGTTTACCATAGCTTTTGTTAAGTCAGCAGTTTCTCTTTTATTCATCTTTTGAAAATATATAGCCATCATAAGAGCTGACACTTGATAGTCTGGTATTGTACCTTTTGTATATCCTTCTATAAAGAAGTTTATTTCTTCTGTTGTAAGCTCCCCACCATTTCTTTTTTTCATAATTATGTCATACATTCTCACAGCGGCTTACCCCCTATATTTTAAATTTCTTTTATAACTTTTTTCATGAGCTTGGTAAATTTTTCTTTAACTCTTGCTGAAGTCTCCATAACTTCTCTGTGATTTAAAGGTTGCTCTAAAATTCCTGCAGCCATATTTGTCATACATGAAACTCCTACTACTTTTATTCCGCTATGAACTGCTATTATTACTTCAGGTACTGTTGACATACCTACTGCATCTCCTCCTAAAACACGCACCATTCTAATCTCAGCAGGTGTTTCATAAGTTGGACCGCTCATAGCAGCATAAACTCCTTCTTTAAGTTCTACATTTATAGATTTTGCTATTTCCTTTACTCTATCTCTTAGCTCTTTGTCATATGCATTTGACATATCTGGAAAACGGGTACCAAACTCATCTAAATTTCTACCTATTAAAGGGTTATTCCCTATCAAATTCAAGTGATCTTTTATAAGCATTAAATCTCCAGGATTATAGCTTGTATTTACAGCTCCTGCTGCATTTGTAACTATAAGTTTTTCTACTCCTAGAAGCTTCATAACCCTTACTGGGAAAGTTACCTCTTCCATTTTGTATCCTTCATAGTAATGGAAACGTCCCTGCATTGCTACAACTTTTTTACCTTCTAAAGTACCTATAACTAACCTTCCTGCGTGTCCTTGAACAGTTGAAACTGGAAAATGAGGAATATCACTATAATCAAAGTATTCCGCATTTTCTATTTCATCTGCCAAATCTCCAAGTCCTGAACCTAATATTAGAGCTATTTCTGGTCTCGTTTCAGTCTTGTTTAATATATAATCAGCTGCTTCTTTTATCTTATCTTGTAACTCCATTTTGTAATCCCCCTTCATTAGATACTAGTCATTAAGGATTTCCTTAAGGAAGCTTTCTCCATAGCTTATCTTTTCAACATTGAATATTTCTGCTACAGTCTGACCCATATCTGCAAAACTATTTCTTGTTCCTAAGTTTACATTTTCTTTAAGTGGCTTTCCATAAGCTAGGAATGGAACATACTCTCTTGTATGATCTGTTCCTGGGGTTGTAGGGTCACAGCCGTGATCTGCAGTGATAAACAATATATCTGTATCTTTCATTGCAGATAGTATTTCTGGAAGTCTTGCATCAAAATCTTCTAAACCTTTTCCATATGCTTTAACATCATTACGATGTCCCCATTTCATATCAAAATCTACAAGGTTAGTAAAGATAAGTCCTTTTTTATCTTCTTTCATATAATCTAATGTTTTATCTACTCCATCCATGTTATCTTTGGTATGAACAGCTTCTGTAATTCCTTTTCCAGAGAATATATCTTCTATCTTTCCTACAGCCATAACATTTAAATTGCTGCTCTTTAAATTATCTAGAACTGTATTATATGGTGGAACTAAAGAAAAATCTCTTCTATTTGGAGTTCTTGTGAAGTTTCCCTTTTCTCCTATAAATGGTCTTGCAATAACACGTGCTACAGCATGTTCTCCCACTAGAATATTTCTAGCCTTTTCACATATGCTATAAAGTTCTTTTAATGGAACAACATCTTCATGAGCAGCAATTTGGAATACACTATCAGCTGAAGTATATACAATAAGATCTCCTGTTTTTATATGTTCTTCTCCAAGTTCCTCTATTATAACTGTTCCTGAAGCTGGCTTATTTCCTATTACCTTTCTTCCAACTGCCTTTTCAAAAGTATCAATTATTTCTTTTGGAAATCCATTAGGATATGTTGGGAATGCCTGCTCAGAATATATACCTACCATTTCCCAATGACCGGTAGTAGTATCTTTTCCATTAGACATTTCTCCAAAACGTCCATAACATCCAGTTGGTCTATCTGTCTTGTTAACTCCAACTATACCATCTATGTTTCCAAGGCCTAATCTCTCCATATTAGGAATATTTAATCCTCCTAAAGCCTTTGAAATATTTCCAATAGTATTAGCTCCAACATCACCGTACTTTTCTGCATCGGGTAATGCTCCCATGCCTACGCTGTCAAGCACTATCCATATGACTCTATCTATCATTTTATGCAACACCTCCTAATTTATAATTAATCAAGCTTTTTAACTAATAACTTAGTCCTTTCACTTGCTATTTTAATATCCTTTTTCTATGCCTTTTCACCTTTAACTATTGCAATAGATGCACTGGCACCAATTCTGCTTGCTCCAGCCTTTATAACTGCTTCTGCATCTTCTGTAGTTCTTATTCCACCTGATGCCTTAACTCCCATATCAGTGCCTACTGTTTCTCTCATTAGTTTTACATCTTCTGCATTTGCTCCACCAGTTGAGAACCCAGTTGATGTTTTAACAAAATCTGCTCCTGCTTCCTTTGATAATTCACAAGCCTTTACTTTTTCCTCTTTAGTTAATAAACAAGTTTCAATAATAACCTTTACTAAAGCCTTTCCTTTTGCAGCTTCAACTACTGCCTTTATATCATCTTTGACAACATCATATTTTTTATCTTTTAATGCACCAACATTTATAACCATATCTACTTCTTGTGCACCATTTTCAACAGCTTGCTTTGCCTCAAAAGCCTTTACTTCCTTTGTTGTAGCTCCTAGTGGAAATCCTACAACTACACAAGTTTTTATATCTGTCCCTCTTAACTGCTCACTTACTAGCTTAGCATAATATGCATTTACACATACTGAAGCAAAGTTGTATTCCTTAGCTTCTTCACAAACCTTTATGATTTGGCTTTCTGTTGCCTCTGGTTTTAATAATGTGTGATCAATATATTTTGCTAATGTCATGTTTATCTTCTCCTTATTTATAATAAATTTATTTTCTACAACTTCATTAACTTTTATTAGTGGAAGATGGTTTTTTCTCTGAGCCATTCAATATAAGCTCTGTTGAAAGAATTATGGTTTTTGTCTCACCATTATCTTCATTGTTTAAAATGCTTAAAAGTAGTTCCATGCCTCTTTTACCCATTTCTTTATTAGGACCATTAATATAGCTAATATTCAGCCCTGCAATATTTAATATTTCAACATTATCGAATCCAATGACAGCCATATCTTCAGGAATTCTAACATTTTCCTCCATAAGAGCTTGAACACATCCTAAAGTCATCATATTGCTGCTAACAAAAATAGCCGTTGGCCTGTCTTTCATTTTCAATATCTTTTTTGTGATATTATATCCTCCACTTTGCTTATAATCCCCAATAAAAATGTATTTATCTTCTACAGGTATATTATTTGCAGCTAAAGCTTTCTTATATCCTAAAAGTCTATCTTGTGATGGTCTACTGTTCATGTGTCCAGTTATTATTGCTATCTTTCTATGTCCATTTTTTATAAGTGCCTCTGTACCATCAAAAGCACCTTTAATATTATCAGCAAATACTCCACTAAAATTAGAATACCTAACGTGACCATCTACAAGTACTACAGGTATACCTATGTTTTTAAGCGCGTTTAAATATTCACTATTAGCTTTACCTTCTGCTAAGCTTGGAGTTATTATAACTCCTTGAATCCTTTGCTCTTTTAGAGCCTTAAGGGCTTTTGATTCCTTTTGTATGCTTTCGTCTGTATCACATAGAATTATATTTAATTCATGTTTATCTGCAACCTCACTTATTCCTTTTATAACTTCTCCAAAGAAAGGATTGTTTATATCAGGAACTACTACCCCTATAGTATTTGTCCTATTAGTTGATAAACTTCTTGCTATAGCGCTTGGAGTATAATCTAAGCGTTCAATTACCTTCAAAACTTTTTTTCTAGTTTCTTCTTTCACATATCCTGAGTTGTTCAGCACTCTAGATACTGTAGCTTGAGATACCCCAGCTTCCCTAGCAATATCACTTATAGTAACAGCCACTTTAATTCCTCCTAACCAGTTAAGTAACCGCTTTCATATATATGTAAATTAATAACTTTATAATTTTAACGAAATTTCCGAGGAAATTTCTATATTCTATATATTAAGCCATATTGTCTAGACTATTTATAATTTCAATTTATTGCCATTATCTAATTGTATATGTATTGAATTTACAACGCCTGTGTTATCGGTTTCATTTTTACTATATATTATTACCAAAAAATTTTCAATAGTTATTTATAACTTTATTTTAAACTTTATATAAGTAGAATTGTTATTTAAGGCTATTTTATTTAATTTTCATGAATTTCTGAATTTTTATTATTCATAAAAATTAAAATTAAATCAGTAAGCTTTTCTGAAGCAAGACCTAAAAAAGAACCGCATATCATAGAAATAGCAGTTATTTTAAAATTCATACCTGAAGCAATTAGTGCAGACCATCCTATAAATCCTGCTAGTATAAAAGATATTAATCCTATTTTTGATTGAAGGCATATAGCTGCTGTACCTAATCCATTTCCTAAAGTAAATGCATTTATTTCTCCTATATATGGTTTTAACATGATAGATAGATTTCCAGATAACATTCCCCAAAATATGCCAGATAAATTGGCTATGAGTGCTTTCTTTACTCCTTCTATTTCTCCACCTGCTGCAAAAAAACTAGACCATGCTAGGAATCCTGCAACAGTGCTTAATCCTAGTAAATAACTTCCGAATGTCCAAATAACTGCAATAACAGTACTGCTAACAGCAACAGCAATTATCTTTCTCATAATTTATCCTCCTCGCTTGTATAAATATAGTCTTCGACAAAAAATAATCCCTATGCATATTCTTAAATTAGAAATACACAGGGATAAATTTAACAGCAATAAAATAATTAACTTGTTAGGATATAATTAATATAAGTTATTTCTTCGAATAAATCAATAAAAACTTTTTCCCTAAGTAGACAGAGCATGGCAAAGACTTTTTAATGAAGCTGTTTATTTCTCAATTATTCATAATGAAAACTTTATTTTCGGATTAATTTGGTACAATTTCCGTCAATTTTATATAGATACACTGTATAACTTTTTGTTAGAATAAAACATGAAATTGATAAAAATATGCCGAATCTCTATTATGAGTACGGGGGACCTTTTTTAGGGGTGAATCTCATTTTTGAGTAGGGTGACCTCAACCCGAACCCGTCAACTAACCTCGGAGGCACTAGGAGGTATGTAATATGTTAAAATCAAAAAAGATAAAAACGCTTTTGCTAACGTTTTCAATGTCCTTATTATTAGTTAATCCAGTACAAGCTGCTACTTACAAGGTTATACCTAACGACTCTTTATTTAAACTTAGTTTGCTATTTAACACATCTGTTAATCAATTAAAGAAAGATAATAATTTAAAGAGTGACACAATATATTCTGGACAAACATTGAATGTTCCAGCGCCTTACTATACAGTAAAGTCTGGAGATTGTTTAAGTACAATCGCAAAAAAACACGGAATATCTCTTTATTCTTTAAGAAGAGCAAATCATAAATGGACAAGCACTATTTATCCAGGACAAAAGCTTATGATACCTGGAGGCAAAACAACAACTGCACAAACTACTTCTGCTAAAAAGAGCGTAATTCCTTATACTTCTGCTGATTTAGATCTTTTAGCAAGATTGGTAAGATCTGAAGCTGAGAACCAACCTTATAAAGCAAAAGTTGCAGTTGCTGCTGTAGTGGTAAACAGAGTTCAGAGCAAAGAATTTCCTAACGATATAAAGTCAGTAATTTATCAAAAAATTAACGGTTATTATCAATTCACTCCAGTTAAAAATGGCTCTATTAATAAACCTGCAAGAGAAGAAGATAAAAAAGCTGCATTAGAAGCCCTTAATGGAAGTGACCCATCAAATGGTGCATTATTCTACTTTGATGACAGCGCTACAAATAAGTGGCTCTGGTCTAAACCTATTTTAGCTCGTTATGACAAAATGGTGTTTGCTCAATAACTCAATAATCACCCTTTAAAAACATTAATCGCTAGTATCTGATCCATAGTCATTATCTATTTGTTTGAATCATATCTTAATGGCTAGGATTTTAGAGCTAGCGATTTCTTTTTTCAATTGGGATATTTCATAGAAAATAATGAAAGACTAAATACAAATAGGGATATGTAAAAATTTTATAAGAAGGTGATCTTTATGATGGTGATTTATCATGATGTGGGAGGCTCTCATTCTAGTGCTACTGCTGCTAATATTCATGTAAATAAATTGCCTATAGATAGAATACCTGATAAAAGTGAATTGCTTTCCTTGCCTACCTTCGATAAAATAACAAAGAAAGATGTAGGACATCTTATATACATTGGAGATGATGAGTTTGGTTCTAAGGTTTATACTATCAGCGTTCAATATAAGGCAAATTTAGTTGTGCCTGCTCTTAGAGATATGTATAGTGAAATTATTGGTAACAGCAATGATTTATACTTAGTCAGCACACAGCCTGCAGTGAATATTTGGATGAAAATAGGCGGGCTTAGCTCACGAAGACTCCATTTAGTTAAGTTCGGCCGTCCTATTGTAACATATGGAACTTTAAAAACTTACCAGAATCTTATAAACATAGTGAAAGAAGTTAAATTTGATATTAAAAATGGTATTAACCCTTCTCTCAATAATCATTAAAAATCTAGCATGTTTTATTCCAATTTAAATGGCTATCAGCATTTTGCTAATAGCCATTTAAAAATTACATTAATATTTTAATTCTATACCTTGATTTTTAGTAACATTCAAATTTATTATTTCTTCTTGGAAAGCCTTTAATAAAGCTTTTTCTAAAACCTTTTCTTCGTCAAAATTTTGTATATCTCTACAAACCGCAAAAACTTTCTTTGTATCTCCTTTTATGTTTCTATAAGTTAATGTTACATTAGGTTTGTCGTACTCTACTCCAAGCACTTTTACTCCTAAGCTTAATTTTGAATAATTATCCTTATTCAACTTTAATTCTGTCATTTCTTTAAGTTTTCTTATATCGTCGTCTTCATTTTCTATTATGATTAATTCGTCTCCTACTTTATATTTACCCATATAATTCTCCTCCTTATAATTTTTAACTAATTATATATCTCTCTGTTAAAGATTATATACTTTTTACTAAAATGCGTCAAATGAATATGCTACACTAATTGCTTAAAATGGACTATTATATAAACCACTACAGAATATTAGTATTCTACCTTATTTTTATATTATTGTAAAGTATAATTATTAAAGCCTGTAAAAAACTACATTTTGTTCTTACAGGCTTTAATTTGCTTTACACTTATATATTAATTCCATAAAATATCTCTGTCATTTCTTGTTCTAATTGTTTAATGATATCTTCTTTTTCTTCTTTTGTTAGATTCTCTTCTTTAATTTCAAATAAATAGTTATTTAAGTCTAAATCCTTTACTTTCATCTTAGTGTGAAATAGATTGCTCTGTATAATGTTCATATCTATTAAATTATACTTTTTTAAAGTTTCATTATCTATGAAGTCTTGTATAGAACTAATCTTATGATCTATAAAATGCTTATATCCATCTACATCCCTTGTAAAGCCTCTAACCCTATAATCTATAGTTATTATATCAGAGTCGAAACTTCCAATTAAATAATTTAAAG
Source organism: Clostridium sp. (assembly GCF_047777555.1). Taxonomy (GTDB): domain Bacteria; phylum Bacillota; class Clostridia; order Clostridiales; family Clostridiaceae; genus Clostridium_H. The sequence goes on from NZ_JBKEEV010000012.1 coordinate 39,915, forward strand.
CCTTTATAGGAGAAATTTCTCCACAAGTTGCAACATCTATGTCCACTCTAAAAGTAGCTATATTATTTTGCGGATGACTTTCTGGATAAGTATGGACCGTAACATGACTTTTATCCAGATGCCCTACTATATTTTCACGAGTTGGAGTTAAAATTCCTCTATTGCAAGATGGATCAAGAACATATAAAGGAACTTCTTCTTCAGAAATCAATAAAGTTACGCTAGCACCTTGGGGATCGTAATCTTGCTTAGCTATATTCAGCACATTAGCCCCTATTATATTGGTAACATCTGTTAAAATTTTTGTAAGTCTTTCGGAATTATATTGCTCATCTATATATTCTATATATTTTTTCCTATCTTCTTCCGTTTTAGTATAACAGATGTCATAAATATTAAAACTCAAGGATTTTGTAAGATTATTAAAACCATATAATTTCATTTTCTTTCCACCAACTTCTGCCAACTTTACTCCCCTTTTCCAATATATTTTTTTATTTTTTCTTCACAATATAATTAGCTATAAAATAATATAATACATTTTTTTGTCTATGTCCAATGTAATCTTTGGATTTTTATTAGTATTTTCATTAGTGTGAAAAACATAAGTATAAATCTTATTTTTCGCTTATTTATTTATCTAGCTTGCACATAATAATTATGATTATTTCTTAATATTTTAAAATTGTACAAAAGAGAGGTGACCCTAAGTTATGGTGAAAATTTTAAGAAATACCCTAGTTTGTTTGCTTATCATAAGCAATGTATGGACTACTGTTATAGGTGGCAGCAGGCCTTATTATTCAAATAATACTGCGCCTGTCTCAACCTCTGAATTAAGTACTAAAGAATACAACTGGTATTTTAAGCACATTAAAAATGGTGAACCGCCTCAGGCTCCACCAGAAACTGCACACTTTATTTCAAAGTATGATACTTATTATTTAGGTGATACATCAAAGAAAGAATTATATTTAACCTTTGATGAAGGTTATGAAAATGGCTATACTGCTCCTATTTTAGATGTTTTAAAAAAACACAATGTAAAGGCAGCATTCTTTGTTGTAAAACCTTATATTGATTCTAATCCAGACCTTGTCAAAAGGATGGTAGATGAAGGGCATTTAGTCTGCAATCACAGCAACCATCACCCTTCTATGGCATCCATAACAGATCAAGATAAATTTAATAAAGAATTATCTGATGTAGAGGAAGCTTTTGAAGCTTTAACCAACAAAAATATGCCTAAATATTTTAGACCTCCTATGGGTAAATACAGTGAACGCTCATTGCAGTA
>NZ_JBKEEV010000003.1:0-408933 GCF_047777555.1 Clostridium sp.
AATATAGTTATATCGGCATCTTTTCCTAATTCTATGCTTCCTTTTCTTTTATCAATTCCTATATTCCTTGCTGCATTTGATGAGGCCATTGCTACTACCTCATGAATTTTTAATTTTGTATTTTCTAATACTTTTTTTAAAGCTCTATTTAAAGTTAAAACGCTTCCCGCTAAAGTTCCATCTTCTAGCATAGCTAAGTTGTCTTTAACTATAACTTTTTGTCCGCCTAATTCAGATATTCCATTCTTCATACATTCAGCTCTCATAGAGTCCGTTACAAGAATAACCTTATTAGGCCCTTTAGCATTAATAATTAATTCAAAAACTCCTGGATGTATGTGTATCTTATCTGCTATAAACTCACAATTTATATCACTACTTAACACTGCTCCAACAACACCTGGTCTTCTGTGATGTAATGGACTCATTGCATTGAAAAGATGAGTTGCATGACTTATACCATTTTTTATTGCTTCAATTACTTCCTCATAAATTGCATCCGAATGTCCTATTGATAAAACTATACTTGTATTCTCTTTTACTTTTTTAATAAATTCAAAATTATAATCTTTTTCTGGAGCTAAGGTTATAATCTTGATTACTTTCTCATAACCATTAATAAAATCATAGCTGGGTTTTATTATATATTTTTCATCTTGTACACCTTTATATTTAGGATTTATGAATGGTCCTTCCATGTGTGCACCAAGCACTTTAGCCCCACCTAAATCTAATTGCATTCCTTCCTTTATAGTATCTAAAGCTTTATAAATTTTTTCTTTACTCATAGTCATAGTTGTTGGCAAAAAGCCTGTAACTCCTTTTTGTGCTATAACTTGACTTATTACTTTTAAATCTTTTAGTGTTCCATCCATAGCATCACTTCCACCAGAGCCATGAATATGCAAGTCAATAAATCCAGGAGATACATAACATCCATTAGCATCTATAATATCTAAATTTTCTAATTTATTATTTATTTTATAAAAACTCATCTTTTTCTATAATATTTTTGATTTTTTCATCAAATATAATTATCTTATTTTCTACAGTTGTATCTTTTAAAATAATCTTACCATTAGTAATTGCTCGCAATTTTTTTACTTCCCTTCTTCATTTTTTCTATCTTTTGTTATGCATAAAATAACATGGAAGTTAAATTAGTATTATTTTAAGATTCATCATGAAGAACACTAAGTGTGTAATCATGCAATTTCTCTTTATAAAATTTATCTGATTGAAGAAAATGTGCATAAAATATATCTATCATAATCAAAACAGGGAATTGAGGAGAAATTGCTTTTCCGTTTTCTAAATGTTCCTTTACAGCTAAAAGTACAACTTCATCACAAAACTCTTCAAATTCGTTCTCTTTTCTTGAAGTCATTAAAATAGTAGTAGCATTACGAGATTTTGCTGCCTTTAAAGAATTTAAAACTTCACTAGTTTTTCCACTGACACTAATTCCAATTACAATACAATCAGAATCTAAAAGTACCACGTTCATTTTCATGATATGGCTATCAACTATAGCTTCCACATTAACCCCTATTCTCATAAAACGAATTTTAATTTCTTGGGCAGCAAGTGCCGAACTTCCCATACCATAAACATAAACCCTCTTCTTTTAGTAAAAAGTTCTGTAATTCTTTCCATTTGTGTTTCATCAAGCAAGGTATAACTTTTATTTAGAAGTTCTTGATAGGTATTTAGAACATTTTTTGTGCAATCTGTAGTGAAATTGCATGGCTTTTTAACAAGCCCTTGCTTGTATTCGAATATAAATTCCCTATATCCTTTAAAACCGCATTTTTTAGAAAATCTTGAAAGTGATGCTTCAGAAACAAAAAGCTTCTCGGAAATACTTTTTGAAGAAAAATCCATTTCCTCAGTATTATGAATAAAAAAATCTGCTATGGTTCTTTCAAGAGGTGTAAAATTCTCATATAAAGATTCAATTTTAGGTATTATAGTCTTTTCATACTGCTCCATTTTAATAACTCCTATATTTATATAATTTACCGAAATCCACTTATATAGTGTTAAAATCCAAATTCAATAATGAACTTCATAAATTCAAATTCATATTTTATGCTTTTTTATAAAGTTATAATAGGCGCCTAACATTCCCGCCTTATTTCCATTCTTAGCAAACTCTAATCTTGTTTTGCTTCCTATGAATTCAATAAGATACTTATCTAAGCTCAACCTTATCTTATCATATAAATAATCCTTTTGTACCATAATTCCTCCACCAAGGACAACTACTTCAGGATTAATTATATAACAAAGATTAGCTATACCTCTTCCTAATACATCTACCATTTCATCAATAGCTTGAATACAATCTTTATCTCCTTTTTTTAGCATTTTCAAAAATAATTTTTCCATTGATTTCAGTTTCACTGCATTTTTTTATATTTGCCACTTTTTTTACTAAAGCGCTAGTAGATCTAGTTTTTCAAAGCTGCTATCAAATAGATGCATATAACCTACTTCACAGGCACTTCCTGAAAATCCATGAAAGACCTCATCATTAATTATAATGCCTCCTCCGATTCCAGTTCCAATAGTAAGACATAAAGTAACTGAACTTCCTTTTGCAGCTCCTCCAAAATGTTCTGCAAGACAAGCACAATTTACATCATTCTCAACTTCACAAGGAATTGAAAATGCTTCCTCCATAGCTTTCTTTATTTTTATGCCCTTATACTTAGGAATAGTTGGTGATGCATAAATAATTTCACCTTTATCAGTATCTACTACACCTGCAGTAGATACACAAATTCCATCTATCCTGTATTCTTTTATATACTCTTTTACAATATCCATTGCTTTATTGAGTATGTGCATTCCGCCTTTATTTGCTTCTGTTGGGATTTCATTTGAATCAATAAAAACTCTATTTTCATCTAAAATTCCATATTTTATTGATGTGCCCACCAATATCAATGCAAATATATTTTCTCATTAAAATTTCCTTTCCTTTATATAAATTGTTATAAGAGAGTGTTGTTATTAACATTTTCACTCTCTTAAAATTTATATTTTTGTATAAAATTATTACTTAATAATTATTTTAAAAATAGCTTTCTTAATTGTACATGGTTCTCCTATTGCAACAGCAGTTCTATGTGCATCATTTGGATAACAAATTAGAAAGTCGCCTTCATTTAAAGAAACATAACTATTTTTATCCCCTTCTAATGGAAGAAAATCATCTTTTTCTACAAATTCTTTTTGTTCCATATTATCAATGAAATTCATGTCAATTTGTTCAGCACCCTTTAACATTAAATGTAAGTCTAAATAATTACGATGTGCTTCCCAAAAACGCTTTTCCGGAGTCGTAGTTTCATATTCTACTATATTTACGAAAATATCTTGTCCTTCTATTTCATAAGTTCCTTTATCATAATTAATTAAATCATGAGTTTTAGCATATTCAAAACATTTTTTTATGTCTTGTGGTAAATAATTAAACTCATGTATATTTTTTATATTTCCAAATATCATATTTAGCCTCCTTAATATTGTGAGTTACATAAATTCAAACTAATTGATATAGTTGGAATATTCTTGATACTTTTAATGAAACTATTTATCAAAAATAACTGTATCTAAATTAACCTTCTCTTTTCCCTTCACCTTTTATCTTCCTAGAAATAATACTTACTGGAATACCAACTATTAGTGAAACTACAATTGAGATTATTGAGTATGACCAAATACTAACACCTGTCATTGCATACTTAACTATTACCATAACTATTGAAGATACTATAAGTGCTGCAAATGCACCAGTTGAGTTAGCTACTTTAGTAAATACTCCAAGTACAAATGTTCCACACAATACTCCAAGTACTAATCCCATAAATCCATTAAACCAAACATATGCAGATTGAATTTCACCATTTGCTAATATTATAGATACTCCAATCGCTATTATTCCAACTCCTAATGATATATATTGTGCAATTTTAGTTTGAAGTTCAAAGCTCATTTCCTTTTTAGCTAAACGTTCCTGAATATCTAATGTCCAGCTTGTTGCTACAGAGTTTAATCCAGTAGAAAGAGTTGATTGAGCTGCGGCATAAATAGCTGCTAGTAACAAGCCTGTAATTCCAACTGGCAATTGATATGCGATATATGATGCAAAAATTTGATCTTGTTGTGCTGTCTGCGCTAGTGTAGGATTTTGACCATAGAATACATGTAAACCAGTTCCAATTAAATAGAATACAGTTGCAATAAATAGTGATAATACACCATTTGTTAACATCATTTTATTTAATTGTTTTCTATCAGTTGTAGTTGTAAACCTTTGTACTATATCTTGGCTTGAAATATATGATGAACATGTATTTAAACCTGCTCCTACAATTATTATAAATACACTATCTTTAAATATATTTGGGTTAAATATTACTTCGTTTTGAGCTAAGAATTTACCTGTTCCTAAACTATTAAATATACTTCCGAATCCTCCATCTATTCCATGAGCTAGGAATAAAAGTGCAAATGTAACACCAACTAATAGAACAGTTCCTTGGATAAAGTCCGTCCCATAATACTGATTTTAATCCGCCTGTATAAGAATAGATGATAGCTATAACTCCCATAACAATAATTAAAATGTTTACATTAATACCAGTTAGATCAGCTAGTACTGCAGATGGTAAATACATAATAATTGACATACGACCAATTTGGTAGATAATAAACATTATAGCACCAGCTATACGAAGGCCCTTACTATTAAATCTTAGTTCAAGATAATGATAAGCAGTGTCAATGTCTAATTTACTGTAGATAGGTAAGAAGAATCTAATAGTAATTGGAATTGCTATAATCATACCTAATTGTCCAAACCATAGAAGCCATGTTCCAGTATATGAGTTACCTGGCAATGATAGAAATGAAATCGGACTTAATAACGTTGCGAAAATAGATACACTTGTTACCCACCACGGAATAGTTCCATCACCTTTAAAGAATTCCTTCCCTGACATTTCTTTCTTTGAAAAATATAATCCTGCAAATAATACAGCAGCTAGGTAAGCTATTAAAATAATCAAATCTATAGTTGTAAATCCCTGCATAATAATACCTCCACCATAATATATAAAATATATATCATAGGATTTTCTCTAACTTTTATAGAGGTATACTATATTAGGAAAATATAATATAAAGATAATGTAGAGAAAATCCATATGAAAGAACTTTATGAGTTTACTTTATTTTAAGTATGCTTCAAAAAATTTCTTTTGCAACAGCCTTTTGCTTATCATTTGTGCTTGACATAGGTTTGTGGCAAAGTCCAGCATGAACACCTTGTAACTCTAATAATTCTTTTAAAGTTGAATATAAACCGTTTCCAAGAATTGCAGTTATTAAATCATTTGTTACATGTTGAATTTCTAATGCTTCTTTTACTTTACCTTCCTGTGCTAATTCAAAAATCTTTCTTGCACGAATACCGTTTACATTAAATGTAGAACCAATTGCTCCATCTACTCCAAGTACAGCTGCTGGAAGCATCATTTCATCAAATCCAGCATATATTTAAATGTTCTGGAAATGCTTTTCTTAATCTTTCTAACAAATAAAAATCTGCTGCTGTAAATTTAACTCCGATTATTTTTTCATTTTCAAATAACTCACCAAATTGTTCTACGCTCATATCTACACCAGTTAAGAATGGGATAGAATAAATAATAAGACGATTATCTACGCTGTTAATAATTGTGTTATAATAGTCTTTAATTTCTGAAAATGAGAATTTATAATAGAATGGAGTTACTGCTGATATTGCATCATATCCTAAATCTGTAACAAACTTTGCAAGTTCAACTGATTCATATACATTAATAGAACCAACTTGAGCAATTAACTTAATAGCATCTTTTGCTTCGTCTTTTGCAATACTAAAAATTTGCTTCTTTTGTTCTGTAGATAGCATGAAGTTTTCTCCAGTACTTCCACCAACATATAATCCATCAATTTTCATATTATCAATATTGTGACGAACTATTTCTCTTAAACCTGCTTCGTCAACGTTTCCATTTTCGTCAAAAGCTACTAGTAAAGCACTATAAATACCTTTCATATCTGAGTTCTTAAGCATAATAATCTTCTCCTTTTATTATTAAAATTTTATTTTAAAGTATCTGTAAATAATTTAGTAATAATTTGAGGTCTTGTAATAATAGAACCAACCACTACACTAAAACATCCAAGTTCAATAACTCTTTTTGCTTTTTCCGGGGTATTAATATTTCCTTCCGCAATTACCTTGTTAGAAACTTTAGAAAGAATTGTTCTAATAATTTCAAAATCATTTTCTTCAATTTTTAAATCTTTACTTTGTTCTGTGTATCCTACTAAGGTTGTACCAATAAAGTCAAATCCTAATTCATCAGCATGGATTGCTTCTTCTATAGTAGAGCAATCTGCCATTAACTTTTGACTAGGATATTTTCTCCTAATATCGTTATAAAATTCATCTAATGTTACATTATTGGGTCTTAAATTACTAGTAGCATCTAATGCAATTATTTCTGGTTTTACTTCTATTAGCTCATCTACTTCTTTCATTGTAGGTGTTATATACACTTTGCTATCTGGATAATTTCTTTTAACTATTCCGATAATAGGAAGATTGACATTTCTTTTTATTTCAGCTATGTCTTCTTTTGTATTTGCTCGTATTCCTGCTGCCCCACCTTCATATGCTGCTTTTGCCATTCTTCCCATAATAAACGAAGAATGTAGTGGTTCATCTGGTAGTGCCTGACACGAAACTATTAACTTTCCTTTCAGCTCCTCTAAATGATGACTCATTATTTTAAACTCCTTTTCATAACTGTTTTTTATCTTGGTTACAGTATAACCGCCCTTGAAAATAATTTCAACATTTTTAAAATTTATAGAAAGTACTTTCATAAAATGCTTATTTATCTCCTTATATTAATAAAATATTGAAAGGACTTTTAAACTTTTTTAAAAATATAAAAGTACAAACAAGTATAAAAAAACACCAAGAACTTCTATTAAAAAGTTCTTGGTGTCTTTGCATAACAAAGTAAAAAGCACTAAGAAATTTCTTAGTGCTTTAATTCTTACCCGGCAGCGACCTACTCTTCCACACCGTCTCCAGTGCAGTACCATCGGCGCTTTGAAGCTTAACCTTCGTGTTCGGAATGGGAACGGGTGTTACCTTCAAGCCATAACCACCAGATGCCATTCTTCTTAAAATCTTTGATTTTTTAGAATAATGGTACTCCTCAGCTTTGCTGAGTGAGTTTCATTAGAGAAATTTATTCTCTCAAAATTGCACAGTGCATTATTTGATCAAGTCCTCGATCTATTAGTATCAGTCAGCTTAATGCATTACTGCACTTACACCTCTGACCTATCAACCTGGTAGTCTTCCAGGGATCTTACTAGTTAAACTATGGGAAATCTAATCTTGAGGTGGGCTTCACGCTTAGATGCTTTCAGCGTTTATCCCTTCCCGACATAGCTACCCAGCTGTGCTCCTGGCGGAACAACTGGTGCACCAGAGGTCAGTCCATCCCGGTCCTCTCGTACTAAGGACAGCTCCTCTCAAATTTCCTACGCCCACGGCGGATAGGGACCGAACTGTCTCACGACGTTCTGAACCCAGCTCGCGTGCCGCTTTAATGGGCGAACAGCCCAACCCTTGGGACCGACTACAGCCCCAGGATGCGACGAGCCGACATCGAGGTGCCAAACCTCCCCGTCGATGTGGACTCTTGGGGGAGATCAGCCTGTTATCCCCGAGGTAGCTTTTATCCGTTGAGCGATGGCCCTTCCATACAGAACCACCGGATCACTAAGCCCGACTTTCGTCCCTGCTCCACCTGTATGTGTCGCAGTCAGGCTCCCTTCTGCCTTTACACTCTACGCGCGATTTCCGACCGCACTGAGGGAACCTTTGGGCGCCTCCGTTACCTTTTAGGAGGCGACCGCCCCAGTCAAACTGCCCACCTAACAATGTCCTGTGACCAGATTCATGGCCTCCAGTTAGAATTCCAGTACTGTCAGGGTGGTATCCCAAGGGCGACTCCATAGAGACTGACGTCCCTACTTCTAAGTCTCCCACCTATCCTGTACAGACAATACCGAAATTCAATGCTAAGCTACAGTAAAGCTCTACGGGGTCTTTCCGTCCAACCGCGGGTAGCAAGCATCTTCACTTGCACTACAATTTCACCGGATTTGCTGCCGAGACAGTGCCCAAATCATTACGCCATTCGTGCGGGTCGGAACTTACCCGACAAGGAATTTCGCTACCTTAGGACCGTTATAGTTACGGCCGCCGTTTACTGGGGCTTAAGTTCATAGCTTCGCATATGCTAACTATTCCCCTTAACCTTCCAGCACCGGGCAGGCGTCAGCCCCTATACATCAGCTTACGCTTTAGCAGAGACCTGTGTTTTTGATAAACAGTTGCTTGGGCCTTGTCACTGCGGCCTGCTCTCGCAGGCACCCCTTCTCGCGAACTTACGGGGTCAATTTGCCGAGTTCCTTAGCAGCAATTCTTCCGACGGCCTTAGGATTCTCTCCTCATCTACCTGTGTCGGTTTGCGGTACGGGCACCACTTTGCTCCATAGAGACTTTTCTTGGCAGCATGGAATCAGATACTTCGCCAAAATAGGCTCCCCATAACACCTCAGACTTCGCGTTGAGCGGATTTGCCTGCTCAACATCCTAAGTGCTTAGACGCACATCCAATAGTGCGCACATCCTATCCTTCTGCGTCATCCCATTTGTCAAACGCATTATGGTGGTACTGGAATATCAACCAGTTGTCCATCACCTACGCTTTTCAGCCTCGGCTTAGGTCCCGACTAACCCTGGGAGGACGAGCCTTCCCCAGGAAACCTTAGATATTCGGCCAACAGGATTCTCACCTGTTTCTCGCTACTTATGCCAGCATTCTCACTTCTATACTGTCCACCGCTCCTTACGGTACAGCTTCAACCTGTATAGAAAGCTCCTCTACCACGTGTCTTACGACACATCCATAGCTTCGGTGGTAAGTTTTAGCCCCGGACATCTTCGGCGCAGGATCTCTCGACTAGTGAGCTATTACGCACTCTTTAAATGAGTGGCTGCTTCTAAGCCAACATCCTAGTTGTCTTAGAAATCCCACATCCTTTACCACTTAACTTACACTTTGGGACCTTAGCTGATGGTCTGGGCTCTTTCCCTTTTGACCACGGATCTTATCATTCGCAGTCTGACTGCCGGGGTACAAGTATATGGCATTCGGAGTTTGATAGGGTTCAGTAACTGTTGTCAGCCCCTAGCCCATTCAGTGCTCTACCTCCACTACTTAATTACCCGACGCTAGCCCTAAAGCTATTTCGAGGAGAACCAGCTATCTCCGAGTTCGATTGGAATTTCTCCGCTATCCACAGCTCATCCCATGGTTTTTCAACACCAACGTGGTTCGGACCTCCACGAAATTTTACTTTCGCTTCATCCTGGCCATGGATAGGTCACCCGGTTTCGGGTCTACGATATGCAACTAGTTGCCCTATTCAGACTCGGTTTCCCTTCGGCTCCGCACTAGAGGTGCTTAACCTTGCTGCATATCGTAACTCGCTGGCCCGTTCTACAAAAAGTACGCGGTCACACATAAAAGTGCTCCCACCGATTGTAGGCACACGGTTTCAGGTTCTATTTCACTCCCCTCCCGGGGTTCTTTTCACCTTTCCCTCACGGTACTGCTTCACTATCGGTCACTAGGTAGTATTTAGCCTTGGGAGATGGTCCTCCCTGCTTCCCACAAGGTTTCACGTGTCTCGTGGTACTCTGGAGTAGATCTGCTTCTCTTTTCTTTTTGCCTACAGGGTTATTACCTTCTGTGACTGAACTTTCCAGTTCTATTCAGCTAAGAAAATCGAAGATTTATGATCTATCCTCAACCCCAGAAACAAAGTTCCTGGTTTGGGCTCTTCCCCGTTCGCTCGCCGCTACTTAGGGAATCGATTTTTCTTTCTCTTCCTCTGGGTACTTAGATGTTTCAGTTCCCCAGGTGTACCTCTATATGCCTATGTATTCAGCATATAGTACTCAGCGTTAGCTAAGTGGGTTTCCCCATTCGGAAATCTGCGGATCACAGATTATTTGCATCTACCCGCAGCTTATCGCAGCTTATCACGTCCTTCATCGGCTCCTAGTGCCAGGGCATCCACCGTGCGCCCTTTTTAACTTGATGTCATTCTATATTTTATTCCTGCTCCTTCGTTTCGTTAAGAATCTCTAAGCATTGAAAATTTCTACTTCGCATGCGTCTCTTGTTATTGTAACAAGTATTCTACGCTCACTAAGGTTCTAAAAACTCAAGGTTTAGTTGGAAAATATACTACTACTGCTTTCGCAATTTTCAAAGAACAAATATTGTGCAATTTTCAAAGACTTGAAAGACATTAGTCTCTCAAAATTAAACAGAATTAAGTATCCAGTCTATGAAAGCTTTGCTTTCATTTCTCCCTAGAAAGGAGGTGATCCAGCCGCAGGTTCTCCTACGGCTACCTTGTTACGACTTCACCCCAATCACCAATCCCACCTTCGGCCGCTGGCTCCATAAAGGTTACCTCACGGACTTCGGGTGTTACCGGCTCTCATGGTGTGACGGGCGGTGTGTACAAGACCCGGGAACGTATTCACCGCGACATGCTGATTCGCGATTACTAGCAACTCCAACTTCATGTAGGCGAGTTTCAGCCTACAATCCGAACTGGGACCGGCTTTTGAGTTTAGCTCCCCCTCACGGGATTGCATCTTGTTGTACCGGCCATTGTAGCACGTGTGTAGCCCTAGACATAAGGGGCATGATGATTTGACGTCATCCCCACCTTCCTCCACGTTAACCGCGGCAGTCTCGTTAGAGTGCTCAACTTAATGGTAGCAACTAACAATAAGGGTTGCGCTCGTTGCGGGACTTAACCCAACATCTCACGACACGAGCTGACGACAACCATGCACCACCTGTCTTCCTGCCCCGAAGGGCTTCCTCCGTTACGAGTAATTCAGGAGATGTCAAGTCTAGGTAAGGTTCTTCGCGTTGCTTCGAATTAAACCACATGCTCCGCTGCTTGTGCGGGTCCCCGTCAATTCCTTTGAGTTTTAATCTTGCGACCGTACTCCCCAGGCGGAATACTTATTGCGTTTGCTGCGGCACCGAGGGTGGTAACCCCCGACACCTAGTATTCATCGTTTACGGCGTGGACTACCAGGGTATCTAATCCTGTTTGCTCCCCACGCTTTCGTATCTCAGCGTCAGTTATGGTCCAGAAAGCCGCCTTCGCCACTGGTGTTCTTCCTAATCTCTACGCATTTCACCGCTACACTAGGAATTCCGCTTTCCTCTCCCACACTCTAGATATCCAGTATCAAATGCAGCGCCCAGGTTAAGCCCGGGAATTTCACATCTGACTTAAATATCCGCCTACATACTCTTTACGCCCAGTAAATCCGGACAACGCTTGCCACCTACGTATTACCGCGGCTGCTGGCACGTAGTTAGCCGTGGCTTCCTCCTTAGGTACCGTCATTATCGTCCCTAAAGACAGAGCTTTACAATCCGAAGACCTTCATCGCCCACGCGGCGTTGCTGCGTCAGGGTTTCCCCCATTGCGCAATATTCCCCACTGCTGCCTCCCGTAGGAGTCTGGACCGTGTCTCAGTTCCAATGTGGCCGATCACCCTCTCAGGTCGGCTACGCATCGTCGCCTTGGTGAGCCCTTACCTCACCAACTAGCTAATGCGCCGCGGGCCCATCTTAGTGCGGATTGCTCCTTTGATTATCCTATCATGCGATAGAATAATGTTATGCGGTATTAATCTCCCTTTCGGGAGGCTATCCCCCTCACTAAGGTAGGTTGCCCACGTGTTACTCACCCGTCCGCCGCTAGAATTACTCCCGAAGGAGCTCTTCTCGCTCGACTTGCATGTGTTAGGCACGCCGCCAGCGTTCGTCCTGAGCCAGGATCAAACTCTCAATTTAAAAGATTACTAGAAATCTTCGATTTCGTGTAAGCTTTTACTCCTCAGCTCTGCTGAGTGAGTTTCCTTAGCTCTACTCATAAGTTATTGACTGGCATTTATTTACCTTAATTCTGTTTAATTTTCAAAGACCAAATTTCTTTCGCCGTCATCTGACAGCTTATTCAGTATAACAAGTTTATTTTTGTTTGTCAACACTTTTTTGAACTTAATTTTAAAATTAAATTTCTAATCTCTTATTGTAGCAAAAACAATTAAAATAATTAAAAAATCATCAATTAAAAAACCATCGATTTAATGATTAACTTATTTTTTAATAATTAAGAAAAATCACAAAAAACTATATTGACAATAATATCAAAAAAAGTTATTATAGTTAAAAAACTTAAAATAAAAGCTATGACAAAGAACAAGTAAGAAAAACAGAAGTTCTTAACAGAAAGTAACCGGTTGATGAGAGGTGCAAAGAACGGTTTTTCTGAATTCATCTTATGAGCTGCCCTTTGAACAGATTTTTTAATCTAATTAGAAGGCGCCGGGGGCTTCCGTTAAAAATGTAAAGTATTTATATAATATTAATTTATATAGATACTTATTGAGATTAACAGTGCAAACTGTTAATAAACTTAGGTGGTAACACGGTTATTAGATCGTCCTTTGATATTTCAAAGGACGTTTTTTTATATGTTTTCTTTTTAATCCTAAACAATAAATTGAAAAGGAGGTAATTATTATGTGAGAACGTAAATTGTATGGCAGCAAAAAAAATTAGAGGGCAATTTAATATTAAATAATTGGGGGGCTTTAAAATGACTATTATATTATTAATTATAATTCTTTATGTAATTGCACTTTTTGCAATTAGCTTTTATGCAAACAAGTTAGCTGGATCTGAAAATGAAGGATTTGTACTGGCAGGAAGAAAACTTACTACTCCTCTTGTGGCTGTTACAATAACAGGACTTGCTATTGGAGGAGCTTCTACTATCGGTGTATCAGAACAAGCTTTTGATGTGGGACTATCAGCAGGCTGGTATAACGTAGCTTGGGGGGCTGGAGCTATTTGTATGGGGCTATTAGCAGCTAAAAAATATAGAAAGTTAAATATAACTACAGTACCAGAATTTTTCGAGAGATTCTATGATAAAAAAAGCAGAATTGCATGTGTTATTGGACAAATTATTATTCAAATAGCCATAACCTCACTTCAATATATTGCAGGAGGTGCAATGCTTACCTCTATGCTTCCAAGTATTTTCAGCTTAAAAACGGGAATACTTTTCAGTTCGTTCGTTTTTATTGGAATCACCTGTGTTGGAGGAATGATGACAGCTGGATTAACTAATATTCTCAATGTAATTTTAATATATACTGGAATAATTATTTCAGCTATTACTATCATAATAAAAGGCGGTGGAATGGAAAGCATTATTGCAAACCTTCCTAAAAGCATTCCTTATATGCATCCTATCAAAGGTCTTGGTGGAATTGTTATATTCAGCTGGTTTGCAGTAATGATTACACAGTGTTTATCTTGCCAAGGCGTGGTACAAATAGCACTTTCAGCCAAGGATGAAAAAACTGCTAGAAACGGATTTGTTATAGGCGGGCTTATGATGTTACCTATTGGATTTATAGCTGCTCTTATTGGTATAGCTGCAAAGGCTATCTATCCTGACATAAATGCTACAGTTGCTCTTCCTAAAATTATTATGTCCTTATCTCCAATCTTAGCAGGAATAACTCTAGCAGCTTTGTGGGCCGCAGATGTATCAACGGCATGTAGCTTGCTTTTAGGCTCTGCGACTCTACTTTCTCAGGACATATATAAAAGATTTATTAACCCATCAGCAGATTCTAAAAAACTTGGAAGAATAAATAAAATTTCTACAGCTGTGTTAGGATTATTTACTGTTTTACTAGCTATGAATGCATCAGGGATTCTAAAAACTATAAGCATAGCCTTAAGTCTTACCACTGCTTTTAGTATAACACTGTTATTTACTATTTTTACTCCAGGATTCTGCAGAAAAAACTCTGCCTTTTATACCACCATTGCAGGTGCAGCAGCACTTGTTTTATGGCAGTTTATTCCACAAATAAGATTTTTACCTCATGTAATTTATCTTGAATGGCTAGTTTGCGGAATTACTTTCCCTTTAGTTTCATTATTTGATAGAGAAAAAATAATTGAAAAGGAGTTAGAAGTATGCTAAATAATTATTCTTTTAAATATGGAAGTGAAATTCTTAATTTACAGATTGATGATAAAAATGTTCTCACAACACTTTATTCAAAAGAACTTGAACCTATAAAGGATATAGAAAAGGAACTCAATACTCTTCTTGATAATCCTATTGGCACAAAGCCTTTTAATCAGATTTTTAAGAAAGATGATGAAGTGTTAATAGTAGTAAGTGATGTAACGAGATTGTGGATTAAAACTGCATCTTTTCTCCCTATAATAGTAAACAGGCTAAATAAATTGGGAATAGATGATAAAAATATTACGATTATAGTGGCTACCGGGACTCATAGAGGACAAACTGATGAGGAACGTAAATTAATAGTAGGTGAAGAAATCTATGAGAGAATAACCGTGTTGGACCACGATTGTGACGGAGAAATGATATATTGTGGAATAACTTCAAGAGGCACAGAGGTAGAAGTAAATAAAATTATTGAAGGGAAAAAAATAATACTAACTGGTGGAATCGTCCATCATGTAATGGCTGGCTTTGGTGGAGGCAGAAAGTCAATACTTCCTGGCATTTCTTCAAGAAAAACCATCAATCAAAATCACCTTCATTCTTTATCTCCGGATGAACCATGTTCTAATCCTCTTATTGGAGTTGGTGTTCTTGCGAATAACCCTCTTAATTTAGACATGATTGAAGCTGCATCACTTGTTAAACCAGACTTTCTTATAAATAGTATTGTCAATACCTCTGGAAATATCGTTCATTTTGTAGCAGGTCACTTTCTTAAAGCTTGGGAAGAAGGATGCAAATGGACGGATGAAAACTTTGGAATACCAATTAAAGAAAAAGCAGATATTGTTATAGCAAGCTGCGGTGGTTATCCAAAGGATATAAATTTATATCAATCAACAAAATCCCTTTTTAATGCAGCCCTAGCCTTAAAACAAGGAGGCACTATGATTCTCTTAGCAGAATGTAGGGATGGTGCTGGAGCTGATTCCTTTTTCAGCTGGATAGAACCTCTCAAAAAAGGAGAACTGGACAGTGCCCTTAGAAAAGGATTTACTATACCAGGATATATATTCTACGCAGCAATAGAACGATCAAGGAATGCAAATGTAATATTGGTTACATCAATGAATGGAGAATTAATTAAACCAATGGGAATTAAAGCTGTAAAAACACTTGAGGAAGCTCTTAAATTAGCAGGAGTTGACCAAGGATTTAAGGATAAAAAAGTCATTCTTATGCCTTATGCAGGAAGCACAGTTCCTTTATATTAGTTAACTTTGTTCATTACTGTAGTTATCATCTAATGTATTCATAAAATGCATAATAATGATTTTATATTTGAGACACATAAGATATTAGATTAATCTAATATCTTATGTGTCTCAAACCATATTCTATCAATAGCCTTTTCAAACTCTTCAATAATGTATCAGCATCTTCAAGACCTATTCGGAGCTGACCCATTGTTATTCCGCATGCCTTCATTTGTTCCTTTGAATATGCACGGTGAGATGTTTTTCCTGGATAAGAAATAGTTGTACTTACTCCTGCAAGACTTGGTACAAGCTTAATTGTCTCACATTCTGCAATAAATTTGCTTGCAGCTTCTTTCCAACCTTTGATGTCTGCACTTAACATATCGCCGCATCTGCCTTCAACAAATAATTTTTGTCCTAATTCATAATAAGGTGATGATTCAAGACCTAAATAGTAAACTCTTTCTATCTTTGGATGATTTTCAAAGAATTTAGCTACCTTTAACGCATTTTCGCTGTGTTTTTTAACCCTAAGTTCAAGAGTTCTAAGGCTTCTTGCTAGTAACCATACATCAAATGGACTCATTGTCAATTCTTATAATTACATTTAGTTCCTGCATTAATTACAATTATAGTATCATGTATAATTCGTCATGTAAAATTTGAATCTACTCCTTGTGGAAGCACCCATCATAAATCCTATACTTCTACATCTACGACTTGATTATAAATCTTATTATAGATAATTCCCTTAATTTCTAGAATAAGTTCTTCTCCACTTCCTTCAAAACATAAAGTTCTAGTGTAGCTAATAGTTCCATCTGGCTTTTTATCATGCTTACTTGGAGCAGTATTCTTAAGCTCTGTCTTTTTTCCATCGATTATCATATATACATTAGATAGAACTACATCCTCCTTTGTGGTAATAGTTACATAAGTTTTTTCTTCCTTTTCATATACACTATTAATATCTATTTTTTGTCCAAGAACTTCTAGTTTCTTATAATTATTCTTGTCATTATTCTTGCTAAGTTCTACTCTTTCATTGACTTTATTATTAGTTTTAAGACTTACTAATTTAATTTGAAGGCTCTTAAGATCCTTTGGCAAGGCATCAAAATTATTTTCAAAGGTAATTCCTTTCATTCCTGTACTTATACTTGATCCCTGCGGCTCTACTTCTTTTCCATTAGCTATAAGTCCTATATCCATGTCTATCGGTCTAAAGCCTTCTCCAGAGATTTCATCCTTTGCCATATTAAATATATCTTGTATTTCTCCTTCTATATAAGTTGTTGTTGGTGAAGCTGTAATAGACTTAAATTTTATATTCCCTTGATCTATTTTTATGCTGCTGTTTAACTTTTTCCTTAAGCTGCTGCCCATAGCTTTACTTCTATCTAAAGTAAATAAAATCTTTCCCTCTTCTTTCCTATTTTCTTCTACCAGTGCAAATTTCCATTCTAGACTTTTTTCAAAAAAGTAAGGTTTTTCAACTTCCACTGTCCACTTTATCTCTGTATTTTCTGTATTTCTTTTCCCTGTACCTCCTTTTATATCATAAGTTCCTACAATACCTTTTAAATATGGATTAACCTGTACATTAAGTTCCTGCTTATCTATTTTTCCTTTTGGATCTTTTATTGTATAGAACATTAAAAGCTGATTATCATCTAACATAATTCCATCTAGAGTGATTTTCACTCCATTTTTAAAAGTATAGCTTTTATCTATAATCTGCCCTTTGCCAAGATCATTAAGTCCTTTTAATGTATCCGTCATGACTCCATCAAAACCTATTATCTTTTTACCATAGAAAGCTAAGGTATCACTGTTATATCCTATTAATAGAATTGCTATAATTAAAGAGGCAGCTTTTACCATAAATCTGAATTTTGATTTTCTTTTAGGCTCTGCTTTTTCTAAAGCACATCTTAACCTTTCTTCTAACTCATCTGGCACTTCTAGCTCCTCTATCTCTAACTTCTTATTATTTAATATATCTTCAAGTCTGCTCAAAATTCTTCACCCCCTAAACTTTCCTTTAACCTTTTAAGTCCAATATATATACGAGATTTCACTGTTCCAATAGGAATCTTTAATATACTAGCAATAGTACTATAATCTAAGTCTAAAAAATATCTAAGCTTTATTGCCTCTTGATATTTTGCATTTAATTTTGACATATGTTCATCTATAATTATTTTCCTATCCTTTTCATTTGTTATTTCCTCATATTTATAATTATCTTTTTCCCTTTCTTTGATGTCCTCTAGCAAAATCACCCTGCTGCTTTTTGTTAAAGCCTTTTTGCAGCAATTTACTAGAATAGTCTTACTCCAGGTATAAAAAGCCTCTTCCTTTTTTAGCTTGTATATATTTTTATATAAAATTAAAATCATATCTTCCATAACATCTAGTGCATCTTCTTCATTTTTCATATATACATAAGCAAGCTTATAATAATCCTGCTTTTTATCCATTATAAGCTTAATCAACGCTTCCTTATCTCCACCCTTTGCTCTTTTAACTAGTTCTATACTATCCAACTTCTTATCACCCCTTTCCTATATAAGAGTATTCTATTACACAAAAGGTTCATTTTTTAATAAAAAATTTATTGAAACAAAAAAGAGCTAGCCATATATTAATTAAATTTAACTGGCTAGTTCTTTTATAATTTAAACTATATAAAGTACCTTTATAATAATTCTTTTCTTAATTCTTCTCCTGGCTTTGGTGATAGATAACTAAATGGAATGTCTAATACAGTGCGTGCCCCCGTTTGGCCTTCCTTAGATAATCTATAAACAGCTCTTGCATAAGCTACTAATACACTGCCTGTAAACTCTGGATTGCTGTCAAGATTTAAGTTAAGCTCAATTCTTTGCTTAGTATCCTCTCCAGTGGTTCCTGTACGAATTACAAAACCTCCATGAGGCATACGTTTATGACTTCTGTTCATTTCTTCTTCAGTTATAAAGTATACTGTAGTGTTATACTCATCAAAATAGTTTGGCATATTCTTGATTTGCTTTTCAATGGCCTCCTGATCAGCATCTGCTTCTGGTACTACATAACAAATTCTCTCATGCTTTTCTCTAGTTGAAAGCTCTGGATTTTGTCCTGAACGAACCATATCTATTGCAGCTTCCACGGGTACAGTGTACTGAACACCATCTTTAACTCCATCTATTCTTCTTATAGCATCTGAATGGCCTTGACTTACCCCTCTTCCCCAGAAAGTATAGTCTTTTCCAATTGGAAGTACTGCCTGTCCTAAAAGACGTATTAATGAAAACACACCTGGATCCCAGCCAACTGACATAAGTCCAATAGTCCCAGCTTTTCTTGCTGCATCATCTAATCTTTTGAAGTGTTCTGGTATTTTAGCATGAGTATCAAAGCTGTCTACTGTGTTAAACATTGATGCAATTTTAGGAGATTGTTCTGGTAAATCCGTAGCAGAACCTCCACAAAGAATCATAACATCAATCTTACCTTTATAGTTTGCAATTTCTGAAATATGTACCATCTTTGAATTTGAATGTAAGTTATTAGGATTTCTTCTTGTAAAAATAGCTTCTAATTGAAAATCTGGATTTTGTCTTAAAGATAACTCTACACCTTTACCAAGATTTCCATAGCCTACAATACCTACTCTAATCTTTTTATCCATTTGCTTTCTTGACTTATAAAGTCAAGTTGCCCCCTTTCATGTACATTTGTTATAATTTTTGATTTATTATCTGAAATATTTGTAATATAAATTTTATATTAGTAAGTTTATCATAATCACCCACACTTTTCTACACTATTTAACTGATAAATTTCAGCAGCGTAAAAATAGCAAGATCAATATAACTGTTTTATTGTTTATATTGACCTGCTACTTTCACACATCTATTTTATAATATTTAGCCTAAGACAAAATAGTAATCCATGCAAACTCCTATCCTTCTGATCCAAAAATAGCTACATACTGATTATCTAAAATAAACTTATTACGTTGCCATTTTAAAATATTTTGAACATAGCCTAGAGCATCTGCATTATACCTTCCAGCTATTCTTTGAAATGCTAATAGTTCATATACTCCATTTTCATCAAAGTCTACAGGCTGCAAACTGCTTATAGGATTTACAAATCCACTAATTGGATTTTTTAGCTTTCCATCTTTATCATATATTTCATTTAAATAGTCTTTTCCTTTAAGTGATATATCTATAATATACTTAGCATTATTTTCTTCGCTAATAACTTGAACCTTATAGTTATCCATATAAGTAACTTCGTATTTATATTGTTCATTATATACATTAAAGTCAAAGAGCAGTCTTGGATTATTATTAGTGAAGGAATAAATATAATGATACATCATTGCACCGCTGCCGCCTGAATCAATGCTTATTAAGATATCATCAACACCATTACCAGTAAAATCTCCTAAAAATAGTCTAGGATTATACCCCGTATTTTCTTTAAGTGGTATTCTAGTAAGTCTCCCTGTTCTTCCATCCTGAATCACAAGTGTAATATCCTGAACAAATGGACTAGTTGCCGTCTTTATGCCAGTTAGATATATATTATCGAGTATCCTATCTCCATTTACATCTCCCACAGCATAAGAAACGATCATTGGCCTCATCACATCTTCTCTGAAATAAAAATTATACATACCTACTCCTTTTAATAAGTACTTTTCAATATATTATGAAATTATGATAAGTTGTGTTACACACAAAGTATCTTGATCACAATGTAAATTTTGATTTTATATTATCCATTGTTTTTACCTTAAGGATATGGCTAAATTAAAGTTGATTTATCAACTGTATATATTTATAATAATTAGTATAGATATAGTTGATTTGTCAACTACACCATAATGATTAATGCTATCAATTATGGAGGTGAAATTTTGAAAAGGAACTTAGGATGCTTAATGTCCATTTTGCATAGACAGTCTCAGATATATATCAATTGTTCTTTAAAAAAATTTAATATAAGCTCTGCTGAATATGCTTTTCTTATGTACCTATATAAAAATAATGGTGCAACTCAAGACGAATTGTCATCTTACTTATATATAGACAAATCTGCAACAGCTAGAGCTATAAAGTCTTTAGAAGAAAAGGGTTATGTAATAAAAAATAAAGATGATTTAGATAAACGATATAATAGAGTTTATCTTACGAATAAAGCAATAACTTATAAGGATAAAATAAGAGAAGCAGTCTGGGGTTGGAACAAGCTTTTAACCAAAGATATAGATCCAGCAGCTCTTGATTTAATTCTATCCTCTCTGGAAAAAATGGTTAACATTGTAGAAAGCACAGACATAAAAAAAGAATTGGAGGAATTATAATATGGAGTATGTAAATCCATTAGGAGAAGAAAAAGTATCCAAGCTATTAATAAAGTTTTCTATACCTGCCATTGTAGGTATGCTCGTTAATGCTTTATATAATATTGTTGATAGAATATTTATCGGTAACAGCAGCGATTTAGGCGCTAATGGTTTAGCAGGAATAACCATAGGCTTTCCTATTACTATAATAATCTTATCCCTAGGTCTTTTGTCTGGAGTAGGTGGGGCTACTCTGTTTTCTATGAAATTAGGTGAAAATAAACATGATGAAGCAGAAAATGTTCTTGGAAATTCTTTTGTACTTTTAGTCATTTCCGGACTTTCTATTATGATTTTAGGTCAGATTTTTTTAAAACCTATATTGATTTTATTTGGTGCTAGTGAAACCATACTTCCATATTCAATGGAATATATGAGGATTATTTTATTTGGAGCCATGTTTAACATGATAAGCATTGGTATAAATAACTTTATCAGAGCTGACGGCAACCCTAAAATAGCTATGCTGACTATGTTCTTAGGAGCTGGATTAAATACATTACTAGATCCTATATTTATATATGTTTTTGGAATGGGCATGAGTGGAGCAGCTCTTGCTACAATTTTATCACAATTAAGTTCAGCGACTTGGGTTATATTATATTTTTTAGGTAAAAAAAGCCGAAACAAGCTTAAATTAAAATACATGAAGTTAAAATCTAGCATAGTTTTAAGAATTATTTCTCTAGGATTACCTAATTTTTTACTTCAACTTGCTAACAGTCTTCTAAACATAATACTTAATAATAGTTTGCTTATTTATGGTGGAGATATTGCTATATCCGGTATGGGAATAATAAACAGCATACAAACTATCTTGCTAATGCCTATCACCGGTATAATTCAAGGTTCTCAGCCTATTATCAGTTTTAATTTTGGAGCTAAAAAACTTCATAGAGTTAAAAGTACTATAAAATTAGCTATAATGGCTGCTACCGTTATCGTAATTGTTGGATATATAGTTACAAGATTATTCCCTGAGCAGATGATTTCACTATTTAATCAAGATCCTGAATTAATTGAATTTGGAAGATATGCACTGATTACCTGGTTCTTATGCCTTCCTGTTATTGGATTCCAAATTACTGGAGCAAACTTCTTCCAGGCTATTGGCAGATCTAAATCCGCTATATTTTTGACTCTTACACGACAAATAATTCTTCTTATTCCAGCACTACTAATATTTCCAAGATTTTGGGGTATTAAGGGTTTATTACATGCAGCACCATTTGCAGACTTCTTCTCTTCTTTAGTAACAGGCATATGGTTTTATCGTTGTATAAAAACTCTAGTGCCTGAAGAGAATACAGAAAAGGTTGATATAAGTTTGAATGCTGCTGTCACAGAAGATGCAACTAAAGATAAGATTGATTAAAGAATTATAGAGATAATCACTTGAACTTCTATTCCCAGTGACTATCTCTTTTATTTATGGACAACTTCTGAAATTATGGCATTCCTCAAATAAAATCAGGTATTTTAGAAATTAAGCAGTTTATATATTTTATTATCCTTCAATAAACTTAACTAACTCTTCATTAAATCTATCCTTCTCATCATAAAACAATCCATGGCCACTAAATTTAAATGGTACAAGTTTTGAATTTTCAATACACTGTTCCTGAACTTTAGCTAATGAGAAGGGAACAACTTTATCATGAATTCCGTGAAGAATTAAGGTTGGAACAGTTATTGTTTCTAAATCATAAAATAGTACTTCACGCAGCCAAGTATTTGCAACAGCAGCAGTGGCCCATCCTGCCGCCTGTAATCCTAATTGGAATAGCCAGTCAGACAATTCTTTAGTAACATACTTAAAGAAAAATATATCTCCGAAATCTCTAAGCATTTTGGGACGGTCATTGTATGTTCCCTGAATGATATTTACTACCACTTCTTTTTCTAAACCATATGGAAAATTAGGACGTTTTATAAGGCTAGGAACTGCTGCTGCAAAGAGAGCAAGCTTGGATACTCCATATCCTTTATGACGAGCCATATACCTAACAGCTATAGCCCCTCCAGTTGAGTGTCCTACAAGTATAAAATTTTTCAATCTTAAGGCATTAACAACACATCTAACGTCATCTGCTAATCGATTATAATCATAACCTTTATACGGCTTATCTGAGTTTCCAAAGCCTCTAGTATCTATTCCAATGCATCTATATCCCATACTTGGAAGATGATCAAACTGATATTCAAATAACTTATGACTGCCTGGCCAACCATGTAAAAACACTATTGTCTTATTTCCTCCAGGATTAAGATCCTCCACATAGACTTTTACAGTAGGTTCTACTGCAATATAATATCCCATCAATAACCTCCATAAGCAAAAAGCTATATGAATATGTTATTCTATTGCTTATTAAATTGTTACGCTTTATAAGATAATTCATAATCATCTTATATAAGATCTATCACCCAACTATTACTATTAAATAACTCTTTTTGCAACCACAAAATTATTTCTAAAATAGCCTTCAAATTCAGATATTTTTATAACATCATTAAGTTTAGGAGAATGAAGAAATTCATTATTACCTATATATATGCCAACATGAGAAATTTGAGATGGCTGGCTTGAATTTGTTGCAAAAAATAATAAGTCTCCTTTTTGAAGATTTTTTATATTTACTGTAGTTCCTACGTTAGCTTGATCCCTAGATACTCTAGGCAATGTTACTCCAAATTTTTTAAATACGTATTGGGTGTAACCAGAACAATCAAAGCCGCCTCCTATATATTTACCATTACTATCATACCTAGCTGGCGTTGTACCACTCTGAGCATATGGCATTCCTAGAAAGCTCTTTGCATAATTTACAATATCGTCTCCATTTATTTTTGAATGCTGATTATTGTTTTGTATAATTTTAATATAATCATCACTTATGTATCCTGTTTTTCCTTTATAATTTATTTTATAAAATCCATTTACATTTTCATAAAGATCAACTTTTGTACCTTCTAAAAGTTTTCCTATAACAGAATATCCTGTACCTGCTCCAGATCTCACATTAAGACAACTAGCTGTAACTTCACCTGTCTTTGTAGTGGTCTTACTATTTTCTGAAGATAAAATTTTTACATAGGAATCATATATATATCCATATTTGCCATTATAATTTATTTTATAAAATTCTCCTTCTTTCGAAATAGTATTTACCTTATCATTTTTATACAAATGTCCTATGACAGAAGATGATAAACTAGCTTTTGCTCTCACATTAAGACTACTGGCTGTTATTTCTCCTGTACTTGCACTAACTGTTTGTCCACTTAAAAGTAATATAGTCGCAGCTACAATCACTACATTCTTTACCATACTTTCCCCCCTAAATAATATGCATTATATATGTATAATATACCATACTTTTTTAGTAAAAAAAAATCATTATATAATTGTGATATTTTTGAGTTTAATATTTTTTCTCTTATATTTTTTCGGAATAATTAATTTATCGGTTATATTATCAATTTCTAAAGGCAGTACCACACTTAGAACAAAATTTATCATTTTTCGAGTAAGATTTATGATGGCACTTAGGACAAATTTTTGCTTTTCTACGTCTTTTAGGAGCATTGGTAAGCTCACTGGAGATGATACCAGTAGGCACTGCTAGTATTCCATAACCCATAATCATAAGCAAACTGGATATTACTCTCCCCATAGATGTTTTCGGAGATATGTCTCCATAACCAACGGTAGAAACAGTAACAATTGCCCAATACATCGACTCAGGAATACTGTTAAAACCATTTTTAGGGCCCTCCACAATATACATAACTGCTCCAACTAGCACTATAATAATTAAGCTTGAAAAAAGAAAGATTATGATCTTAATCCTACTTTCTATAAGCGCATCTAGCAGACGAGTAGACTCAGCAATATAAGATCCCATATTTAGAATATTAAATAATCTCAACAGCCTAAATATACGAATAATAACTAAAATTCTCATTTGGGGCAAGAACAAGCTTAAATATGCAGGCAAAATGGCTAGCAAATCTATAAATCCATAAAAGCTTAAAAGATAAGCAAGTTTATTCTTAACGACTAATAATCTAAAAACATACTCAATTGTAAAAGCAACTACAAAAATCCATTCTAGTGTTAATATCCATATTCCATAGTGGTTTCTAATAGTATCCACAGTTTTAGCAATTGTTAAAATGCTGTTGCTTAGAATTGCAACAATCAATCCTATATCAAAGGCTCTTCCTGCTGGGGTATCATTTTCAAACATTATGCTATATATCTTACTTTTCGTCTTTTCATCAATCAAATTCAATGAGCTTATTTCTCCTTTCTTAGCATTTAAATTTCATAAATATATACCCTATTATGAACACTTTTATTTTTAGCAACTACTGTACCCTATATGCATTTTTACTACTATCCCTTACACTAGCTATTACTTTACCTAGCCCTTTTTATTTGGTCATCATTAGTATCAGAAATATAAAACTTCCACTATAAAAAAAGATAGTCACTTGAACTTTTATTTCAAGTGACTATCTTAATAATCTCTATTTTACCTACTCTTAGTAAATGGTATTCCTTCTGCCTTTGGTGCTCTTGATTTTTTAGAAGTAAACATAAGAGCAATCATAGTGGCAATATAAGGCAGCATTTTATAGAATGTTTGATTTATGCCTAAATTATTTAAGAAAGGAATTAGGGAAACTGAATATGCAAGTGTTCTAAGGAATGCGAAGAATAAAGATGCCCAAAATATCTTCATAGGTCTCCACTGTCCAAAAATCATTACTGCAAGTGCAAGGAAACCAAAACCAGCAACACCTGTGTGTCCATTTACATTACCATCCATTACTCCTACAGAATAAAAGAATCCTCCAATTCCTCCTAAAAATCCTGAAATGCCTACACCCATGTATCTCATTAAATAAACACTTATACCAACAGAATCTGCTGCATGAGGATGTTCACCACATGCTCTAAGTCTAAGGCCAAATTTTGTCATATAGAAAACAATAGTTGATATAACAAGAAGTAATAATCCAATATACACAGTAATATATGTGTTTTTGAAAAATAAATCTCCTATTACAGGAATCTTACCTAGCACAGGAATTTCCTTCATATAAAAACTTACACTGGTTGTAATACCATCACTGTTAAATTTCATTTTCGAAAATAGCAATATTGCAGCTGGGATTAACATGTTAAGAGCTGTACCTGTAATAGTCTGGTCCGCCTTCATATTAATAGATGCCCAAGCCAATAACATGGAATATACTATTCCTGAAATAGCAGCTATAATCATAGCTATAATTAATATTAACTGCACATTCATCTGTGAATTTTGCATAAACAAAACAGCTAGACATCCGAAAAATGCTCCAAAAAGCATAATACCTTCAAGTGCGATATTTATAATACCACTATTTTCACTAAACATACCACCTAGTGCTACTAGTAATAATGGAATTGCAACTGGCAAAGTATTTTGAACTAAATAGTATAATGTATCCATAATCTATGCCTCCTCTCCATCATTCGTACTTATTTCAACAGTATCTTCTTTATTTGCATCACTCTTAAGTTTCTTATTTCTACGACCACCCTTAATAAACCTTCCAAGAGCTGATTGCATAACCATTGAAAAAGCAGAGAAATAAATGATAACGGCTATTACAACATCAATTATCTCAGGTTTATATCCAAATAGTGCTGCAAGTGTTCCACCTCTTTGAATATGTGATATAAATATAGCAGATAAAATGATCCCAAGTGGACTCGAATTACCAAGTAGTGCAACTGCAATTCCATTAAATCCATTAGCAGCAATAATATTTACAGGCTCATAAGTCATACTACTGCCTGGTATCATAGAAGGCGCTAATATTGCAAAAGCACCGCCAAGACCTGCCATACCACCTGCGATAACCATGGTAAGTATTGTATTTCTTTTTGAGTTCATTCCTGCATAATGACTGGCATGTTTACTAAATCCTGTTGCCTTAAGTTCATATCCAAAAACAGTCTTATTCAAAATTATATGCAAACATACCGCTAGAGCAACAGCTATAAATATTGATACATTTGCATTTGAATTAGCAACGCCTAATGAAGGTATTTGTGCTGAAGCTGGTAAATATGCTGTTCTAGTCTTTGATGAAATATACATTACTCCATTTCCTTGAATAAGCATATCTACAAGATACATGCCAATATAATTGAACATTATTGAAGTAATAACTTCATTTACATTCATAAATGCCTTGAAGAATCCAGGAATAAATCCCCAAATCATACCTCCAACTAAACCAGCAATAACACAAACTATCCAATGTATAGAACTAGGCAATTTCCACATAAATCCTACATATAAAGCGAAATACATTCCCATAGTATATTGCCCTGATGCTCCTATATTAAACAATCCCATCTTAAATGCAAAACCTACTGCAAGTCCTGTCATTAATATTGGAGTGGCAAAGTAGAATACATCTCCAAGCCTTGAAAATCCACCAAGTATAACCGTCCTAAGTCCATCCATAGAATTTTCAGGGCTTGCAATAGCCATAATAATGTATCCAAAAATTAATCCTAAAATAATTGCTAGTAGTGCCGATGTAAATGCAGAAGCTGCTTTGCTTTTCACTATCTTTTGCACATTAATTTTAAAATTTGAAGAAAGCGATTTCTTATGCATGTTGATTCTCCCTTCCCACATTACGTTTTGCGCCTGACATGTATAGACCAAGTTCTTGAATTGTTATTTCCTTTGGATTTAATTCTCCAACAATTTCACCTTCATACATTACAAGAATACGGTCACTTACATCCATAACTTCATCAATTTCCAAAGATACAAGCAATACGGCTTTACCTGCATCTCTAGTTGCTACTAGCTGCTTATGTATGTACTCGATTGCTCCAACATCAAGACCTCTAGTTGGCTGAACAGCAACTACTAGCTTATGTTCTTTATCAAGTTCTCTTCCTAAGATTACCTTTTGTTGATTACCACCAGACATATTACGAGTTATAGTAATAGGTCCTTGACCACTTCTTATATCATACTTTTTAATCATTTTTTCTGCATAAGCACGAATTTCCTTTCTTCTAAGGAATCCTCCTTTTTGGAACTCAGGCTGCCAATAACGCTGCAATACTAAATTATCCTCTATGGAATAATCCAATACTAGTCCATGCTTTTGACGGTCCTCTGGTATATGACTCATTCCTATTTTTGAGCGCGTACGAATAGATGCTTTTGTAATATCCTCTCCGCATAAAGTAATCTTTCCATCACTTGGCTTTTCAAGCCCTGTAATTGCATATACTAATTCAGTTTGTCCGTTTCCATCTATACCTGCTATACAAACAATTTCACCTGCTCTTACATCAAAAGAAACATTTTTAACGGCATTCTTCTTACCCGCACCTGATGAAACTGTTAAATTATCTACAGAAAGTATTACATCGCCAGGTTTACTCTCTTTTTTATCTACTTTTAGGGCAACATCTCTTCCTACCATCATTCTAGATAGTTCTTTCTTAGTAGTATCCTTTGTATCAACACTGCCAATAAGTTTACCCTTTCTAAGAACAGTACAACGATCAGCAACAGCCATAATCTCATTTAGTTTATGAGTAATAAATAAAATAGATTTTCCCTCTTTTGCAAAGCCTCTCATAATATCCATAAGCTCATCTATCTCTTGCGGTGTTAAAACAGCCGTCGGTTCATCAAAAATTAAAATTTCGTTATCACGGTATAGCATTTTTAGGATTTCAACCCTCTGCTGAATTCCAACAGATAATTTTTCAATTAAAGCATCTGGATCTACCTGAAGTCCATATTTTTTGCTAAGAGCCAAAACCTTCTCTCTAGCTTTTTTTCTTTCTAAAAATCCCATTTTGCTTGGTTCTACACCAAGAATGATATTTTCTAATACAGTAAAGTTTTCAACTAATTTAAAGTGCTGGTGTACCATTCCAATTCCTAAATCGTTAGCGTCTCTTGGATTTCTTATTTTTACTACTTTACCATTTTTTCTTATTTCCCCTTTTTCGGGTTCATATAAACCAAATAGTACACTCATTAGCGTAGATTTCCCAGCTCCATTTTCTCCAAGGAGAGCATGTATTTCACCTTTTTTTAATCTGAGAGTTATATTATCATTTGCAATAATTCCGGGAAATTCTTTTGTTATATTAACCATTTCAATAATATAGTTGTCCATGTTAACCTCCCTGACATCATACTTATTTTAAATAAGGGGAAAAGTAATAACCTTTTCCCCTTGTGATCATCATATTATATGAAGTCTAACAATATTGTTTGCTATTGCTAATCCTTTATTATTACTATCTTGTTTTAACTTTAACCTTAACAAGGTTAAGATTTTTTGTTAATTCATCAGCTGTTGCATATCCATCTGGGTCTGCAACTTTGAATGTACGAATAGGTTTAACAGAACCACTCTTTAGTGTCTCATATACTTTATCGTAATCTTCTTTAGTGAATTTCTGGAATCTATCAAATGCATTTGCTTTTTCATCACCTATAACAGTTGTAGGAAGACCTACACCATCATTAGCTGCAGCGAAGACAGTAGTTTTTCCACCATAAGTATCCCATTTATTTGTTTTATAGATAGATTCAAGAACTGCAATAACAGATGCTCCAAGTCCCTTAGTTGCTGAAGTAATAACAGTTTCGCTATCATATCTTTGGTCAACGTCAACACCTATTACTTTTTTACCAGATTCAGCTGCTGCAGATATTACACTCTTGCCTACAGAACCACCACATGCGAAAATAACTTCTGCTCCTTCTTGGTATATTGTCTTTGCTGTAGCCTTATTGGTATCGGTTTCAGCAAAGTCTCCAGTATAATGATAAGTAACATTTATAGATCCATCTGGAAGATTTAATTCTTTTGCAGCACCTTCAGCACCTTGAAGGAATCCATAACCAAATGCTTGAACTGCTGGAACTGCCATTCCTCCCATGAAACCTAATTTTGTCATACCATCTTTTACAGCAGCATATCCTGCAAGATATCCAGATTGTTCTTCTGCATAAGTAATACTTGCAACGTTTGGTTTAATTGTAGTGTCTTTATAATCAGCATCGTGAGGTGCTCCATCTAGTAAAATGAATTTTACATCAGGATACTTTGATTGAGCAACATGAACTGGAACTTCAAAAAGATAACCTGGTGTAACTACAACCTTAGCTCCACCTGCAACAGCAAGATCGATTTGTGCTAGATAACCAGCATCGGAAGCTTCTTCTGGTTTGTAATACTTGTGCGTAATATTGTTTTCTTCTGCAAACTTAACTACGCCTTCCCATGCCCCTTGGTTAAATGACTTGTCATCAATGTTTCCTTTATCAGTTATTAGAGCTATTTCAAAGCCTTTACTACTGCTGTCGCTCTTGTTAGTGTCACCGCCGCTCTTACTGCTGTTATTTCCTCCACCGCAGCCTGCTAGCAACCCAACAGAAAGTACTGCAGTTAACACGATTCCTAGAATCTTTTTCATAATTTATCCCCCTATTCTTTTTTTATTTAGTTAGGTTAATAATTAAATTATAACATAATTAATAGAATTTTCAATAATTCTTAAAATTTAATATCACCCTAATATAGTAATCATACCCAATAAAAACTAATTACTTCATTTTACCTAAAGTCTCCTATAGTTCTCATCTTTAAAATCATAATTTCCTTCTATAATATCATCTAATTGCTCTAATAACCTTTGTTTTTCTATATTTAAAGTTGCAGCAAGTGGAGCATAATTTGAAGCATGATTGCTCCTAAATATACAGTTATCTACCTCCAGGTTTTTAATAAATTCTCTTGTTTCTACCATAACTTCCTTTGGAGATAATAAAGTTAGCTCTCCCTGTCTAATTTTATAATACATTTCAGTACCAGGCTCTACCATAAGAGTAAGGAGTCCCAAATAATTTGGATTAATCTCACTTATTACTCTTGCAGACTCAACTGCATGGTCTTTCCACTTTTCTTTCCCACCAAGGCTAGAAATCAATGTTACAGAAAGCTTAATTCCGGTTTTAACTACTTTCTTTCCAGCTTCAATTATTTCCTTAGATGTTACACCTTTTTTTATATCTTGAAGTATCTCATCACTGCCGCTTTCTATTCCTAAATATATTATTTTCAATCCTAAGTTTTTAAGCTTAATTAAATCCTCTTCACTCTTTCTCAAAATATCTCCTGGTGTACCATACATAGATACTCTTTCACACTCTGGAAAAAGTTCTTTTATTTTAAGAAGAATTTTTTCTAAGTCCTGTGTCTTTAATATAAGTGCATCACCATCAGCTAAAAATATTCTTTTAACATATTTATAGTATTCTCTTGCCATTTCTAAATCTTCAAATATATCTTCTAATTTTCTTATCTTGAACTTCTTATCCTTAAACATACTGCAAAATGTACACTTATTATGAGAACAACCTAAGGTTACTTGAATTATTAAACTGTATGCTTCACTTGGCGGTCTATATACTGCTCCTTCATATCTCATATTTTCACTCCTTTCAGGCACTATTTTTAAAATAACATGGCTTTTTCATCATTATATCATAAGGATGAATAGAGTTCATAAGTAGAGAAATATGTTATTTAATATAATAAAAAAGATATCCACTTCAATTTATAAGTGACTATTTCTTTTTATTTGTTGATAAGTTCTAAAATTGTGGAATTTTTGTATATGGACATATACCTTCCCAAATCATATATCATACTTTTCACTCATTTAAATAATGTTTTAATCATTGTTTTTGAATTCTTTAAAAATTTAAATATATATAAAATTACTTCTCTGTTATAATATCTTCCAACATTCCATCCTGAATCATCGTCAAATTCAATATATAATTATTATGTTCAAATGTTTCTTGAAGCGACTTACTTGCTGTAATCCATCCTAGTCCATCTGTTATCCAAATAAGTTCATGTCCATCAGATGTAATTAAGTCTTGAAGAGTCTTATATTCCCCTGCCGTAGCTTTAAGCTTAGAACCTCCAGAACTATAGTAATTTGTTTCTATCAAAATTAATCTCCTATTCGTTTTAATTGCAAAGTCAAATCTTCTGCTTGCTTTATCTACTTTTACTTCTAAATCCCACTTTTCTTTTATTGATTTAGGTGTAGCTTGGGATATATATTCATACTCATGTTTTTTGCATAAATCTTTTATATATGACTCAACTAAACTTTCCATTGCAGTACCAGAACGATTTTTTCTTCCATTACTATCAAGTCCCACTTCTACCCCCATTACATAATCAACTAAATTTTTTACTTGCTTATCCTGTATTATTTTAAGCACCCCTGTATTTTCACAGAAATCGATAATCTTACTTATCTCTTCTTCAGATAGATTTTTATTTTTATTAAATTCATAAATCTCATTTTCAAAACTTATATTTTGTTTATCTCTAGATTTTAATATTTTAAATGTCTTTTCTCTGCATGCTATAAGTATAGGCAATGCTTGTACAACTTTAGGATATTCTGTTAATAATTTTTTTAATTCTTCTTTTATATTATTTTTTCCAATTAAATAATTCAAAATGTTAAGTTCAACCTCTAAACTTTTAACATTAAAATTTACTTTATTCCAGTTAACAAAATAATCCCATCCCTTTATACTATCTTTTAAAGTACTCATAAGATAATTAAACATCCTATCAGATTTTTCATATTGCATACTAAAACCCCCTATTTTAATTTCAATCAATAATACCAACTGCTCTTTTACTAGTATTAACTTCATAATTTGTAATTAAAAGTTCTCTTATTTTGCCTCTTCCTGTACCTTTAGAATTTATTACCCTTGATGCTTGAACTCTATTTATTTTAATACTTCTATCTCCATGAAAAGCTTTTTCAAATTCAACTTCAAAAAAATCATCTTTTTCTTGTATATTAGTTGGATCAGAATTACTGTACATAAATAGTGATCCTCTATCATGTAATTTTTTAGTCCAATTTATTAATCTAATTTGACTTTTATCATTGAAAGGTTCCTTTGAATAATCATTAAAGTTAGATGTTGCATTAAGCGGCCTGTATGGTGGATCTATATATACAAATGTATCTTTACCTATTAAATTTTTTATTTCATAATCATTAGTTATTTCTTCAAAATCTCCACAAGTTAGTATTACACCAGTTAAGGCTTTATTCACTTCTCTTAGATTACTTTCATCACAAATTGTAACATTTTTTCTTTTCCCAAACGGAACATTAAATCCACCTTTTTTATTCTCTCTATATAAACCATTAAAACAAGTTTTATTAAGAAAAATCATTTTAGCTGCATGTTGTATCCAATCATCACTGTAATTGTTATAATCAATACTTGTTTTTTCAATATTGAAAGCTTCCCTCTGAGAGTAATACATCTTTTCTTTTTCTTCCATTTCAGCTCTCAAATACCTTTGTTCTAAATCTGATAAACATTCTATCAATTCATCTACCTTTTGCTGAATAACTTTGTATGTTATAATAAGTTCTTTATTTATGTCATTTAATATTATATTTTCGAAATTACAATTTTCTTTAGATTGTAAACTAAAAAATACAGCCCCTCCTCCTAAAAAAGGCTCTACATATGTCTTTATTTTATTTTCTTTAAGCTCTATAGGATAATATTCTTCAAATTGTGATAAAAGCTGTGTTTTTCCTCCAGCCCATTTTAAAAATGGTTTTGCATTATTTGTCATCATGTTCACTCCGATTCACTTTATATTCTTTTAATCTTTTGTATGTTAGTTCTAAATATTCTTTTTCCATGTCAATACCTATAAATCTTCTATTATACATAAGCGCTGAAACTCCAGTACTTCCTGAACCAACAAAAGGGTCTAATATTAAATCTCCTTCCTTCGATGATGATAATATTATCCTTCTAAGCAGTTCCAATGGTTTTTGTGTTGGATGTTTTCCTAGAAGCTTTTCCTTTTTTGGTGTAGTCGGTATAATCCAAAAACTTCTCATTTGCTTGCCATCATTCATTTCTTTCATTAACTCATAATTAAAAGTATGCTTAAACTCTTTTGATTTTTTAGCCCATATTAAAGTTTCATGACTTGCAGTAAAGCATCTGCAGCCCATGTTAGGTGCTGCATTTGGCTTTATCCATGAAATCTCATTTATTATGTAATACCCCATTTCTAGCAATATATACGTTATTTGATGTATACAGTGATAGGTTCCAGATATCCATATAGTGCCTTCGTCCTTTAAAACTCTATCACAATTTTTTAACCATTTTCTATGAAACTTCATATCTTCCTTAAACCCTTTAGATCTATCCCATTCCCCCTTATTAACACTTGCTATCTTGCCACTTTTACAAGTAATGCCATCATTACTTAGCATATAAGGCGGATCTGCAAAAATTAGATCTACAGACTTTTCTTCCAACTTTTTTAAAATTTTATTGCAGTCATCATTATATAATATAAAATTATCTTCCTTTTTATATACTGCCACTATTATCACCATTATTGCAAATTTATTTTAATTTTATACTCTTTACTTTACAAATATACTCTTTATTTTACATAAAAAAAGAGCTTTGTGACAGCCCTTTTAAGACTTTTTAAAAACAAATAAATATTCATGAGCTATAAGAAGAAAATTCCTTTTTTTACTTATCTCTAACCACTTTTTTGCAGATGAGCAATTGTGTTGCTCTTTAATTATAATTTCCTTAATTTTAAATCCAGCATTAATAAAACTATTCATTACTTTAAATCCTAATGGTTCAATAAATCCATTTTTTCTTGTATCGCCTAAAAGAATAGCACAATATGATCCTCTTTTAAGAATTCTAAAACATTCCTTTGCAACCATATCCATAGCTTTATAATATTCCTCTAACTGTAGTAAAGATATATCATCTTTATTAGAGTTGCTATATCTGATAATATTAGAATATGGAGGATGAGTACATATCAAATTTATTGTTTCATTCTTTATATTTACAAGATTTTTAGCATCACCTTTTAAAATATTTACATTTTTATTAATATAGTTTCTACATCTTTTTCTTGCTAAAGATAAAGCATTGTCATTAACATCTATGCCTATAAATTTTCTATTCAATAAGGCAGCTTCTACTGCTGTAGTTCCACCGCCTAAAAATTGATCTAGGACTAAATCTCCCTCTTTACTATATCTTAAAATTACATTCCTAGGTATATAAGGGCTCCAATTTCCTGGATAATCTCCTTTATGTGTTGCCCAATTTCCTCTTTCCTTAAAACTCCATAAAGTAGTTTGTTGCAATTCTTGTTTGATTGATTCCATCAATAATCACCTCTATTAAGATTATTGACATTTAATTAAATACTAATCTTTTTCAAACAAGATTATTATCTTTTAAAACGTTATACAACATACTTCTGCCACTCCAATTCCAATAGGTTACATCCTGCTCTATAAATAGCCATTTTATAGCTTTTAGTATTGCATCTATAGGATGTCCTTGTTTAAAGTTAATTTTATTATATTCTCCTTCTGTTATAGCTTTACAGTTATAGAGTTTATTTATAACATTCCTTACTCTCTCATACTCATTTGGGTCTTCCTTTAGCTTTATTTTAAGGTCTTCAATAATATTATCATGACTAGGCATGTCCACAATACCTCTATCTCTAAACTTTATATCTTCAATATGAACCGTAAAATCAACACCCTTATTTAAGCTTGCAGGTCTTTTTAAGTAAACTTTATTTCCATTCTTTAAACTTTCAACATCATATATATACTTAGAACATTTTTCACCTCTACCTGTCCCAGGTTCTTCATCTAAAAACTTCAGAATTACTTGATTTCTTATTTCTTTTCTTGTCCCATTAACAGATAATTTTTCTCGTTTAATTGGCATAATATCACTCCTCCGCTATTAATAACACTAATACTTATACCTAAATCTCATCAACCACCTCAAACCCCTGATTCTCAGCAATCTGATATAATGGTAAAATACACTGCTTTAATTTCTCACAAAAAGCCTTTTTAGGTTTGTATTTTAAATACTCTGTAAAATTCTCTATTTTTAAAGCATCAATATATCCTTCTAAATCTTTTTGTTTTCTTTTTTCTGAAAGATATGTTACTGCCTTGTACTGAATATCACAAAAGTTTTCTATATATCTACTGTAATTAAGCAACTTATCACTTTTAGAACTATTAATATTCTTAAAAGTAGGTGCAAGATTCCACATCTCATCATGAAGCACAAAACTCCATGGAATAAAATATTCAATACTTAGCACACCATAGTTTTCTTCGATAAAAACTTTCTCTGTGTAAATATCTTTAACATCCTTTGTTGCAATAATCTCTTTCCAAAGCTTTATAGCAGTAGCTAGATTTCTAACCTTAGGAGCTTCCAGCTTAAAAGCTATAGCAGGAACATTAGGGTTTCTCTTTTGAAGGAAGCATACAAGTTTATAATAAATCCATGATTTTATGCCTCTATAATTTTCTTTAAGATAATCATCCCATCCTTCATTTAAGACAATTTTATCCTTCTCTCCTTTTATGATTTTATAAAGACATCTATCACTTTCTAAAGATAACTCAGTAATTAACTTTTCCTTTAAACTATCTTTCTTTCCTTTAAGTTTCTCTGAAAAAAATGGTGAAAGTAATCTATATGGAACATTGAAAGTTAATTCTTTTATCCTCTTTTTAAGTTCTCTATCTTCACTTTCACATAAAAAATTTAGAAGTTCGCTTTGATTATAGTTTGAAGTAAAGCCATATTTTCCAGATACATAATTTATAACCTTTTTTAGATTATCAAATATGCCAAAACTTAATCTATATTGCACAATTGGATACCAAGCTTCAATTATCATCCTAACTATAATCCTATTAAATTCAATTTCTATTTTCCCTAGACTTACTTCCTCTAATATTCCAAGCAACCAGTACATCTTATAGCTAGTTACTACTCTATCATCATCAAGAAGTCTTGAAAAAGTTCTAGAATCCACTTTACTACTATTGGGTAATCTACTAGTTTGTATCTCTTTATAAGATAAACCATCCAAAGAAATGTCAATAATATTATTCATATACCTATCCTCTTTTCTAAACTCTTATAAAAACTTCGATTATTATTATGTTTACTTATTAATAATTTGTTATATTACCCACTTTCATATTTTTACTCAACATCCTTTATTTTTATATATTGTTACACTTTCCACAACTATATATCATATGTTGTACCTTAAAAGTGATTAGAACTATCTTACTACATATAGCAAAATCATATGCAAGTGCTATAATATTAAGCAAAATCTAACTAAATTTGCTGTTACTTCTATATATTTGTAACAACTTACTGTAAAATATTATTATAAATTGTATATTTAATGATAATAAATCCTTATAATAAATATACTAAAACCATATAAAACTCAAAAAACATTTAAGGAAGGATAATATGGATAGCTCTACTAAAATGGATAATATACAAATTCTAAAATCAGATATAAATTTTAAATCCATTGATACACGCTCGTCTGAAAAATCAATACTTGCTAAAGATATTTTAAAAGCAAGTGAAACCGGACTAATTAATAATTTAGTAAATTCAAATTTAGCATTGAGGCCTAAGCTTATAATAAATGATTACAATAAAGGTAGTAAAGTTTTAAGCCATATTTCATCAGAACTTGCAAAGTGCGATGAATTCATGATATCTGTAGCTTTTATTACTAATAGTGGTGTAACACCTCTGCTGGAAACTTTAAAATGTTTAGAGAGACATGGTATCAAAGGCAAAATTCTAACAACAGACTATCTAAACTTTAGCGAACCAAAGGCTTTAAAAAAGCTTTTAGAGTTTTCTAATATTAGTATAAGACTTTATAGTAAAGATAATTTTCATACTAAAGGATACATATTTAAACATAAAGATCACTATAAACTTATTGTTGGCAGTTCAAACTTGACTCAAACTGCATTAACTAAAAATAAAGAGTGGAATATAAAAATATCTTCTTTAGAAGAAGGCTCACTGGTAGAAGAAGTATTAAATGAATTTGAAGCTATGTGGAGAGAAGCTGAGGACTTAACCTTAGAGTGGATTGAAACTTATGAAGATATATATATAAAGCAAAGAGAAACTGCAAAGAAGAGTACTGTACCAAGAATTTCCCAATATAAATTAAAACCAAATAAAATGCAGATATCTGCAATTCAGGCCTTAGATAATATAAGAAAATCTGGGGCTAAAAAGGCATTATTAATATCTGCTACAGGTACTGGTAAAACTTATTTGTCAGCTTTTGACATTAGAAATTTCAATCCAAAAAGGGCCTTATTCATTATTCATAGAGAACAAATTGCTAGAAAAGCTATGGAAAGCTATAAAAATGTCTTTGGTGATACTCGAAGTATGGGAATTCTTTCAGGTAACTCAAAAGATATAAACAATGAGTTTCTTTTTTCAACAATACAAACTTTATCAAAGGATGAAGTAATGTTAAGTTTTGATAAGACTGAATTTGATTATATAGTTATAGACGAAGTTCATAAGGCTGGTGCTATGACATATCAAAAAATATTAGGTTATTTTGAGCCTAAATTTTTATTGGGTATGACCGCTACTCCTGAGAGAACAGATGATTTTGATATTTTCAAAATGTTTGATTATAATGTAGCTTATGAAATTCGTCTGCAGCAAGCTTTAGAAGAAGACCTGCTTTGTCCATTCCATTACTTTGGAATTACTGACATATCTATAGATGGTAAAGAATTAGATGATTTTACAGAATTCAAATATTTAGTTAGTGATCAAAGAGTTGATCATATACTTAATAAAATCAACTTCTACGGCTATTCTGGTGACAGAGTAAAAGGATTAATATTTTGTAGTGATAAAAAAGAGGCCAAAGAGTTGTCTAATAAATTTAATGAACGTG
The DNA here is from genome assembly GCF_047777555.1 of Clostridium sp. GTDB lineage: Bacteria > Bacillota > Clostridia > Clostridiales > Clostridiaceae > Clostridium_H. Next base: position 38,908 of record NZ_JBKEEV010000003.1, read on the forward strand.
GCTTAAGAACCTTAGCTCTAACTGGTGAAAGCTCTCAAGAAGAACGTGATAAGGCTATTCAGCGTTTAGAACAAGATGAACAAAATAATTGTTTAGATTACATATTTACTGTTGACATTTTCAATGAAGGTGTAGATATACCAGCAGTTAATCAAGTAGTTATGTTAAGGGCTACTAAATCACCTATAGTTTTTGTACAGCAATTAGGCCGCGGTCTTAGAAAATATAAAAATAAAGAATATGTTGTTATAATTGATTTTATAGGAAACTATATCAATAATTTTTTGATTCCAATAGCTCTTTCAGGAGATAGAAGCTATAACAAAGACACTATTAGAAAATATGTTATGGAAGGTAATAGATTAATTCCTGGCTGCTCTACAATAAATTTTGATGAAATCTCTAAAAGACGTATTTTTGAATCCATAGATAAAGCTAACTTCAATGATATTAAACTCATTAAGGAAAGCTACAATAATTTAAAACAGAAATTGGGTAGAATCCCTAAATTAAAAGATTTTGATCTGTATAATTCCATTGACCCTGTAAGAATATTTGATAACAACAGCCTAGGTTCTTACCATAAATTTTTGACTAGATATGAAAAAGAATATAATGTAGAACTTACACCTATACAGGAATCATTTATAGAGTTTATTTCCAAAAAGCTGGCTTCTGGAAAAAGAGTTCATGAATTAGAAATGATTAACTGTGCGATTAATTACAAAGATTGTTTGATGTCTAGATTAAAAGAACTCCTTAAAGTAAAATATAATATTGATTTCACAGTTCATACAGAAACCTCTATAGTTAATGTGCTTACAAATGAATTTCTCAGTGGAAGCAATAAAGAAACCTATAAGGATTGTATATTTTTACAAAAGCATAATGATGATTATAAAATATCTGAAATCTTTATGGAGCAATTAAAAAATGATTACTTTAAAAAAATAGTACTGGAAACAATAGAGTTTGGTATAGATAGATATAACAAAAATTATAGTCAACGCTACATGGATACAAATTTTCAGTTGTACCAAAAATATACTTATGAAGATGTATGCAGACTCCTAGAATGGGAAAAAGCCGAAGTAGCTCTAAATATAGGAGGTTACAAGTTTGATAAAAATACTAAAACCTATCCTGTATTTATAAATTATAATAAGTCCGACGATATCAGCGCTACTATAAATTATGAAGATAGATTTGAATCACCGTCGCAATTAATTGCTATATCTAAATCGGGAAGGACAGAAAACTCCGCAGATGTTGTTCAAGCATATAATGCTGAAAAGGATGGGGTTCAAATGAGTTTATTTGTAAGGAAAAACAAAGATGATAAAATATCAAAAGAATTTTATTTTCTAGGAAGAATCAAAGCTGTAGGAACTCCTAATCTAATTACTATGGCAAATACCAACAAAACCGCTGTAGAAATAAGATATCAGCTGTACACACCAGTAAGAGAGGATATTTATGATTACATAATTTCATAATATTAAATAGTAAAAAAGTGATATTATCTAAATGCACACTCACTACAATTTAGATAATATCACCCTTACTTTATATGTTTTTAAGTTTATCAACCACTAATACATCTGCTGGAATCCATCTTAGATTGTCCACTTCATCTAGTGTTACCCATTTAGCATCATTATGAGCATTTAAGTGCAGCTCTCCACCGCAAATATCACATATAAAACAGTGCATTGTAAGATGAAAGTTTGGATAATCATAATCAATGGTTGTTAAATATTCAGATATTTCAATATCTAATTCCAGTTCTTCTTTAATCTCACGAATAAGTGCTTCCTCCTGAGTTTCACCTTTTTCAATCTTACCACCGGGGAATTCCCACATATCTTTAAATTCCCCGTAACTGCGGCGTGTAATAAATATTTTATTATTATGTTTCATAATTGCCGCAGCAACTTCTATATTTTTCATATGTATCACCACCTAATAAGTTTAAATTTCCACAATTAATTTAAGAATTGTGTTTCTTACTCATCACCTAGATGAAAAATTTATCAAATTTTAATTAGAATTGTAATATCATATATTTATTTATACAATTAATATTCTAATATCATTGTGCGGATTTCTCAAGGCAAGTCTGAAAACTAATTGCTTGGCCATGTATTCTTTAAATACTAAGTGCTACACACTTGGAGTAATTATGATAAAATTATAGATATTCATCTATTAAACAAAAGAGGTAAATAATATGGATTTAAAAGAAAAAGTAAGAAGTTTGCCTTTGTGCCCTGGGGTATATTTTATGAAAGATTCTCTTGGACATGTTATATACGTAGGAAAGTCCAAATGTTTAAGAAAGAGGGTTCAATCTTATTTTTATAATTCAAAAGCCCACAGCACTAAGGTACAAAAGCTTGTAAAAAATCTTAAGGATTTTGATTTTCTCACTACAGATACAGAATTTGAAGCTCTTATGGTAGAATGTAAGTATATTAAGAAATTGAAACCTACATACAACAGGCTTATGAAAAGTCCACTATCTTATATTTATATTAAAATTCAAACTGGTAAAGCCTATCCTAATATAGATATTGTCAACTTTGTAGATGATGCTAATAGTCTTTACTTTGGTCCATTTACTAATAAAAGCCTAGTGGAAAAGACCGTACTTGGTATAAAAGATTTTTATAAAATACTCTGCAATAATCCATCTAAAAGAAGTAGTTCATGCCTAAACTACTCCTTAGGCAAATGTATAGGTATGTGCTCAGGAGATTCTGTAGCCGAAGAATACCAAAATATAATCAACAAGATCATAGGTCTATTTCAGGGGACTGATATGGACATACTTAAAGAAATGAAACAGGAAATGCTTCATGCCTCTGAAAACTTTGATTTTGAAACTGCAGCAAAATATAGAGATATTATAGATTCAATTAATGTGCTTATAAGCAAAGAAAGAGTTATAGACTTTACAGCGAAAAATAGAAATATAGTAATGATTGAAGAGCTAGATAACTACACTTTTAAATTATTTCTTATTAAAAGAAATAAGATACTTTTTAGCACAAAATATAATTTTGATAAAACAGATATTAGAGAAGTGTTAAATATGATAAAGTCCAATATTTTAGACAACTTTAAGCCTGGAACATTCAGTGACTTATTAGACATTACTAGAGATGAGATAGACGAAGCTGAGATAATTTATAGTTATTTGAAAAACAATAAATGTAAATATACTGTAATTTCTGAAGAATGGCTTGCCCCTAATAATAGTCATAATATAGATGATGTTATTTTTAAGTTGCTTAACTCTGTTTAAAAAAATCAAAGGAGCTAAGTATCCAATGATTACTTAACTCCTTTTTATATTATCTTTCTAACTCTCCTTCATACATGTCAGTTCCACCTGTAACAACTTTTACTTTAAAGCCTTTTAACTTAAGTTCGCTGCATGTAATGCTGCTTCTTCTTCCTGTTTGACAAATTATATAGTATTCCTTATTCTTATCTAAAAAGCTGTCTGGGTCTTTCAGCATCTCCTTCATTGGCATATTTTTCGCCGTTGGAAGATGCCCAATTTCATACTCGAAAGGTTCTCTTATATCTATTAAATTTATTTTTCCAAGTAGTTTTTCTAAATCATTAACATCTATTTTATCCATAGTTTCATCACCCAAAATAATTATAACAGAGTGCTTTTTTTATATCTACGACTAAATTCCTCCAGATATATTCTCTTTATATTTTTATATACTAATTTCTTTATATATTTCTCCATCTAATGTCTTTATCTTAAATACATTATCCTCTAATACAGCGTAACAATGAGGTATGTCTTCCTTTGGTATAGCAATAGAACCTGGATTTAGTATAAATATGCCATTCTCTTTTTTCGCTACAGGCACATGTATATGCCCATAAATTAGCACATCTCCATCACTTAAGCTTGGAAGATTTTCTTCATTATATATATGACCATGAGTTAAAAAGAGCCTTCTTCCCTCATATAAAACTATAGAATAATCACTCATAATAGGGTATTCAATAAGCATCTGGTCAACTTCGCTGTCACAATTTCCACGAACTGCAATAATCTTATCCTTATAGTTGTTTAATACCATTGCCACTTCTTGCGGATTGTATTCCTTTGGCATAGGATTTCTAGGACCATGATATAGTTCATCCCCTAATATAACTATATAGTCCGCATCTTCCTTCTTATACTGTTCCATGACCTTATTTAAATAATATAAAGATCCATGAATATCTGAAATAAAAAATAATTTCATATGTTCAATTCCTTTCTATTCTTATGTTTTTCTCTTATATATTACCATAATTTATGAGAGCGGATAAATCCACAATATAGCTATTCTCTGTAGAAAAGCTCCATGAGTTCCTCCCGTGATAACCTGTTAAGCATGATTCCTTCCTTAAAATCTCTGGTAAGCACATTGTGAACTAATTCTTTTTTCTCTTCTTGAAGGAGAACTATCTTTTCCTCTATAGTACTTCTAGCCACTAACTTCACAACTTCCACTACATTCTTTTGACCGATTCTGTGTGCTCTATCTGTTGCCTGATTTTCTACTGCTGGGTTCCACCAAGGGTCAAAATGAATTACAAGATTAGCACTGGTTAAATTAAGCCCTGTTCCACCTGCCTTTAGTGAAATCAAAAATACCTTCACTTTGCTGCTCTTGTTAAACTCATTTACCAGTCTAATTCTTTCTTTAGAAGGAGTTGCACCGTCCAGATAGTAGTACTCAATTTCTCTCTTTTCTAAAGTTTCTCCTATCATTTTCAATGCAGAAGTAAACTGAGAGAAAAGAAGGGTTTTTCCACCAGAATCTATATTCTCCTCTACTAAATCCAGTGCAATTTTAATTTTTCCACTTCCGCCTTTATACTCATTAAATACAAGAGATGGTTCAAGACAAATCTGCCGCAACCTTGTTAAATAAGAAAAAATTGGAATATTTCCATCTAAATCATTTTTTATTCTTTCTCTTACATTTTTTATGTAAGCCTTATATACTGCCTTCTGCTGAGATGTCATTTCAACTAATATTTTCTTTTCTATTTTATCTGGCAGATCCTCTATAACCTCACTTTTAGTTCTTCTCAGAATAAACGGCTTTATCATAAGCCTAAGGCCTTCTAAATTTGAATCCTCATCTAAAATAAATTTATCATGAAATACTTCCTTTGAATAAAGATATCCTGGCATTATAAAATCAAATATGGACCAAAGCTCCATTAAATTGTTTTCTATAGGAGTTCCTGTTAAAGCAAATTTAACCTTGGCATTTACCATTTTTACAGCTATAGTGCTTTGAGATAGATGATTTTTTATATTTTGAGCCTCATCTATGATACAATAGTCAAAGATCAGATCTTTATATCTATCTATATTATTTCTTAAAGTACCATAGGTGGTTAAAATCAAATCATACTCATCTAAACTATCCATAGCCTTTGCTTGCTCTATTGTGCTGCCATGGATAATACCAACTTTAAGAGAGGGAGCAAATCTTTCTATTTCGCTTTTCCAATTATATATAAGAGATGTAGGAGTTATTATTAAAGATTTTTTATTCTTTTCACTAAGAAGAAAAGCTATAGTTTGGATAGTTTTCCCAAGTCCCATCTCGTCTGCTAAAATTCCACCTAATCTCTAATTCACTTAATCCTTTAAGCCATCTAAATCCCTTAACTTGATATTCTCTAAGCTTTGCTTTTAGATTTTTAGGAATAGGTGCTTCATCATTTATACCAGTTTCTCTTTTTTCTATGTAATCTAATAATTCTGATCCGCAGCCAAATTTATATTCTCTATTCTTTAGTTTTTCAGCCATATATAAAGCTTTATTTTTAGCTATATAACTATAATCATCATTTATGTTTTCCTCTAAATTTAACATTTCAATTAAGTTAAAAAAGTTTTGTACATCTTCATCTTCAAGATCTATAAACTTATTATTCTTAGTTTTATAAAACCTGCTGCCTTTTTTATAACTCTGAAATATACTCGGAAGTTCCTCTCTATCTATATCTCCTATAGCATAATTAAATTTAAAATATTCATCTTCTTCATATAAATCTATTTTAATAGAACTTCCATCATATATCTTCACATCTTCAAATCCTCTGCCTAAAATAAGAGTTCCTAAGGATGTAATAATATTTTCTTTCCTGTTTATAATATTGAAAATATCTTCATCACTTCCAATAAATAAAAGCCTATCTTCTCTTCTTATAAATTTATAGTATTCAAGTTTCATAAGAGCCTTTTCTTCCATTTTAAAATCCCTTATAAGCTGTGTCTTTCTGCTGCCTTTTTTTAATATATTAATCTTTTCATTATTATAAGTTGCATATACGCTGCAATAAATATTTTCTTCCTCTTTGTAGATTAAAAACTCTAACTTAGACGAGTCTGCTGCAAATTTCCTTACATCCTCCGATAAGATAATATCCTTGGAAATACTGCTTATTAGTGAAATAATCTTATTGTAGTTTTCCATATTCTTATGAAATAATATTTTACCGTACTTTTTTAATTTAGGATATAGAATAAGGTATCTTTTAATTTGATTTTGTGAAGGTAAGTATATTTCATTATTAAACAGATAGACACTATTATCCTCATTTAATGGAATAGGAAATCTTTTATGAGTAGTCAGCTTAAAATATCCATCATCTTCTTTTAATGTAAAGCTTAATGGCAAGTCTCCCATGAGCACAGTTGAATTATACTCAATTCCATTATACTTTAACTGCACTTTGTTTCCTGCAGCACACTCTAAAAATCCTCTCAATTCATTAGGATGTAAAATTATATTTCTTCCTGAAATATAATTTCTATCATCTTTTTTATCATACTTTCTTATAAAATCTATTACTCTTATGTAAGATTTTGAAATTCTATGTTCATTTGGGTTATATACGAATCCACTGTTAAAGTAGATATATTTTCCATCATCATAATCATGAATAAATTTCTTCAAATCTTTTATTAAATATTTGTGATTTATGCCTATTCTAAACTCTAGTTCGTAGGTAGTTACTCCTTTCCATAACTTATGAATTATCTTTATTTGAATACCTACTTCTGTTTTTTGAATTTTATTTTTAGATAAGGCTTCTGTTGAATCTTGTTTTTTCACTCTTTTTTATTCATTAAGCTCAAAAACTTATATGCAGTTCCTGTTAAATGTTCACACATAAAAAGGGGCTGATTTTTAGAGAACTCTTTGAAATCATCACAAGTACATCGCACATCTTCTAACTTTTTATTTTTAAGATTTAATTTTATATGAGTACTCAATTCCTTGTGATTTATCTCATTTGATACATTACCATAAATATGATATGTGTTTTCTATCTTTCTTCCCTTTACACTGGATATTAATTCCTTTCTTTAAAAGTTCTTTTCCCATTTCTATTCTTATGCTTGAAGCTGGTGTTAAAATTATTGTTTCTAGTTCTTTTAGATTCATTCTATACCTCCTCTCATTTATAAATAATATATAGTCCAGCTGCTTTTACTTCTAATAGCTGCTGGACTATATGTACCTTTTTTTATTCTATTCTTCCACAAAGCTTGGACCATATATTTCTACTCTATGCTTTTTTTCAATATGGATGCTATGGAATTTAACTTTTGCAATGCTGCATCTATTTGCTGAATTTCAGACAATTGCTGATTAAAAGTATCTGTAGTATATACAACGCTTTTAGATATTTTGTTTACTGAAGATTTTATTTGAGTTAAGGTATTATTTATTTTATTTACTGATTCGCTGCTTGAATTAGATAACTTTCTGATTTCATTAGCTACAACACTAAAACCTTTTCCATATTCTCCTGCCCTTGAAGCTTCTATAGCTGCATTCAATCCAAGAAGATTTGTCTGATGAGCTACATTTTTTATAAAGCTTAAGACATCATTTGTATCTTCTGCTCTGTTTTCAGCTTCCTGAAGCTCTGATAAAATCTTATTATTTGAATTCACTGTATTTTCTATGCCAGATGAAACCTTCACTTGAACTCTTTGTTATTTCTTCTAATGAATGTGATAAAGTTCTAGATAAGTTTAGCATTTCATAATGTCTCTTTAAGCTTTTTACTAGTACTATACTTCCTACTATAGAGCCCTTCTCATCTTTTACAGGTATTCCTATAGCCTTTATCTCTACTCCAAAAATCTCTTTAGGAACTATTAAAGAAACCACTTTCTTTGCTTTTATACATTCATACGCTGCACCACCTGGTCTTAAAGGATCTCCTGGTTTTGCATTCATATTTATATTTTCGCTGTTTACAACCCTCAAAAAATATTCTGTTGTAGAAATTGTAAATGCTATTTCATCTTCAAAAAACGCCTGCATATAAGGTATTAATTCATCAAAGGCCTTTTGCACCTTATTTTTTATTTCAAGATCCATTATTATCCCCATCCTTTTTAGGCAATACTGCCACATGCTATTTTTATTATATCACTATTATTTACTTTTGTGCTTCTATCTTATAAAACTTACTAAATAATCTTAATTATACCAAAAATAATATATTCATACAATCAAGTAAAAAATCCAGCAGTCTTCATTTTATTGCTGCTGGATAACTTTTATATGTCATCTTTTTTCTTTATGAGGTCTTGGCATGACTTCTCTCATAGATTCAGCTTGCTTTTGTGTGATTGTTCCTTCTTTCACCATCTGATCTATTATATCTTTGCCTTTTAAAGCATTCTTCATATACTCTTTCTTTTGCTCTGGAGACATATTTTTCGCTTTTTTATGTAATTCTTTAATCTCCTCATCCTGCTTTTGTAACTTTTCTACGAATTTATCTGCTTGTTCTTGAGTTATTGTATTATCCTTTACTAATTCATTGAGATTCTTAGTTATCTCCTCTCTTCTTAAAAGCATTCTTTTATCTCTGTTTTTCTCTCTAATAGCCTCTGCCTCTTCTTTTGTAATAACTCCTTCCTTTACCATATCATCAAATAAACCTCTATGTTCTCTTCTATCTTTGTTTTTTTTAATATAGGAAAGCACATTATCAGCCTTCTCTTGTGTAAGCTTTCCTTCTTTAACTAGCTCCTTTAAGGATTCCTTTAATATGTTTTTATGTTCTCTTTTTCTACAGCAGCCTTCACTTATAGAAGGTGTATTCACCTCTCTAGAAACTGCATAAGTTACTTCTGCAATGCTGCTAAGTCCCATGGATAAAAGCACTGCTCCAACAGCTATTCCTTTTAATACATTGTTCTTCTTATTGTTTTTCTTACTTTTATTCATTTTTTCTTATCTCCTCCTTCGTTTTTTACTTTTCCCACCTTCTTTCTTTATTATGTATTTCATTGTTACTCTTTAACCAATTTATTACTTCCTTGGCTCTCAACAAGAAAGATCCTACTTCAAGTTTTTGTTATAAAATTTGAAATAGGATTAACTTATAATATAACAATATAGTAAAACAAGGAATTTTCGTAATATAAATTAAGTTCTACTTTATTATGGCATAATTAATATAATAAGTCACAAATTAATTTTAAAATTTAGTTAGATAGGATGTTTTATACATATTACAACAATTCTTTTCAGAATAAAAGCAATATATTATTCAATTAATCTCATTAATTCACTTAATTCCTCTTTGGTTAAATTCCTCCACTCTCCAATTTTTAAGTTTCCAAGCTTAATATTCATAATTCTAATGCGCTTTAATTTAACTACCTTATAACCAAAAGCTTGGCACATTCTTCTTATTTGACGATTAAGTCCTTGAGTTAAAATTATATTAAAAACTGTATCGCTTATACGTCTTACTTTGCAAGGCTTAGTTTTTGTTCCTAAAATTCTAACTCCACTTGCCATGCCCTTTAAAAAGGAATCCGTAATAGGCTTATCTACTGTTACTATATATTCCTTTTCATGATTATTCTCTGATCTCAAAATCTTATTTACTATATCTCCATCATTAGTAAGCAAAATCAATCCTTGAGAATCCTTATCCAGCCTACCTATAGGAAATATACGCTCTTTGTGATTAACAAAATCAACAATATTTCCTTTTACATGTCTTTCTGTAGTGCTTATAATTCCTACTGGCTTATTTAAAGCTATATATACTGGCTTTCTTTTTTTCCCTATTTGCTTACCATCAAGCTTTACAACATCTCCAGGCTCTACAGTGCTTCCAAGCTCTGCAGTATTTCCGTTAATAGTAACCCGTTTTGCCTCAATATATGCATCCGCTTCTCTTCTTGAGCATATGCCTGTTTCGCTAATAAATTTATTAATTCTCATTTTAGAACCCTTTCTAGTCAGCTATATATCTAATGTTATTGTACCTAATGCTATTATATCCTAATTCATCATATAATACATGATATCATCCCAGCCATATGAAATCTAGAGTTTACAGGATGAATTTGTCCACACAAAGCATTTAATAATTTATTAGCGATTTTTATGACAATTTATCAAATAATATTGACATTTTTTAATAATATGTTAATATATATAACATTATAGTGATAATATATTAATAAACACTTAATTTATTCACTAAATTAATTTTTACACTTTTATCAATAGGGGGCGATATTATATGAATTCAATAAGCGGAACAGATACTATTTTTATGATTTTTGCAGCAGCATTAGTATTTTTAATGACACCGGGGTTAGCTTTATTTTATGGCGGCATGGTTAGAAGAAAAAATATTCTAAGCACTACTATGCACAGCTATGCTGCTATAGCATTGATTTCAATTCAATGGATATTAATCGGGTACACTTTATGCTTCGGAACAGATATTGGCGGTTTAATAGGAGATTTGAAATGGTTAGGGCTAAATGGAGTAAATTTCACACCAAATGCAGATTATGCATCAAACATTCCTCAACAGATATTTATGTTATTTCAGCTTATGTTTGCTATAATAACTCCTGCTTTAATTTCTGGAGCTGTAGCAGAAAGAATGAGATTTTTACCTTTTGCAATCTTTATTTTACTTTGGACCACTTTTGTTTATGATCCTTTAGCACATTGGGTATGGGGTGTTGGAGGTTGGATGAAAGACTTAGGCGCTTTAGATTTTGCTGGTGGAAATGTTATTCATATCAGCTCAGGTATTTCAGGTTTAGTTTTAGCCATAGTACTAGGAAAAAGAAAAAAATCAGGAGAAGCTGCACCTAGTAATTTGCCAATGACCATGCTAGGAGCCGGAATATTGTGGTTTGGATGGATTGGTTTTAATGCTGGAAGTGCATTAGGTGTAAATGATGTAGCATTAAATGCATTTATTACTACTAATACTTCAGCTGCCTCAGGAGCTATTGGCTGGAGCTTATGTGAACTATTCACGAAAAAGAAGGCAACTTCATTAGGTGTGGCCAGTGGAGCCATTGCTGGTCTTGTATCTATAACTCCTGGAGCTGGTTTTGTAAGCCCATTATCATCCATGTTAATTGGTCTTATAGGGGGTATCATATGCTTCTTTGCAGTGACTGTTATGAAAAATAGATTTAACTATGATGATGCTTTAGATGCTTTTGGATGTCATGGAATTGGTGGAATATGGGGAGGAATAGCTACTGGAATATTTGCTTCAAAAGCTATAAATCCTGATGGAGCTGATGGATTAATATTTGGTAACTTCAAATTATTAGGAGTTCAATTGATTTCAATAATAGCTACAGTCATTTTTGCAGCAGTAATGACATTTGTAATCATAAAATTTATAAGTAAATTTATTGACATAAGGGTAACTGAGGAAGCAGAAGAAACTGGCCTAGATATGTCAGAGCATTCCGAAGAAGCTTATGGTGATATTGCCGTGTAAAAAGAGTAGAATTAAACAAAAACAGCTAATTATTCGAGTGAGCCTTTTTAGGCTCACTCATGTCCATTTTCTTCCAATTCTTTTCTATCTATCATAGAGTTATAAGCCATTCCAGCCAAAATTAATAATCCTCCAACAACTTTTCCCTTAGATATTTCCATACCAGTAAGATAATCCAATACAATTCCAGTAAAAAGCTGGCCAATAAAGATAAGCAAGGTTGAGTATATAGTAGGAATTTTAGGTATTATAATATTCGATATAATAACCACCATGACTCCTAAAAATCCTCCAAGATAAGCCCAAATTGGTATACCATGAAGCTTTTCGCTAAATGATATTTTTCTCTCAATGATAAGTACTAATATAAGAGCAGAAATCACTCCAACAAAAAAGTTCACAAAGCTTGATTGAAATTCTCCTATTCTTTTTCCTAAACTAGAATTTACTATCATAGAAAGAAGAGTTAGTACACCAGAGGCAAAAGCTAAAATTATATATATCATATTTAATCTTCCTTTCTAGTAAATTATCATAATGACTATTCCTGCAAAAGCTAGTCCAAAACCTATGAGTTTCTCTCTTTTAAAATGATATTTATCCATTCCAAATAAACCAAAATGGTCTATAATAACTGCGGCAACTGATTGACCAAGTAATCCTAAGGATAAACTTAAAGATACTCCTAAATTCTTATAACATATATTGTTGAATAAAGTTAAAACAACTCCTATAGTTCCGCCAGAAAATAAATAAAATGGAATATCCCTTTTTAAATTAATTCCTTTTCTTTTGACTATTAATGTTATACTTATTGTAATAAGAGCTACAATCTGTGTTATGAGCACTCCTGAATAATCCCCAACATAGCTTGCAAGAGTTCCATTAAAACTTACCATAACTGCAATTATTAATCCTATAAACACTGCAGATAACTTATACATATTCTATCACCTTCCTTTGATGCTTTTCTTTCCCAATAAATATAATAACTTATTTTAACAATAATTAATAGCCTTCTATGATTTTCTCAATTTCATATTATAAATATAAAACGAAATCAAAACAGTTACTTTCAAATGCCAATAAGAAAAATAGGAAACAGCTAATTCACAGCTATCTCCTATTTTTTCAAATTATCTCCTCTATTGTTTAACTTGTGACCAAATCTTATCAAATTCAGTTATAGACTCTCCTATATCTTTTAGATATTCACCCTTTTCAACTTCTTCATTTGGTGGATAAACAGCTATATCAGAAAGCATTTCTTTCTTCATAAGTTTCTGAGCTTCCTTATTAGGATTTCCATATGGGAAGGCTTCAGATATTTCAGCTGAAATTTCAGGATCCATTACAAAGTTTATAAATAGCTCAGCAGCTTTAACGTTTTGTGCATCCTTTGGAATTACAAAATTATCCTGCTGAAGGAAAAGTCCTTCTTTAGGTATTACATATTTAACATTAGGGTTTTCTCTTCTTGCAAGAGAACCTTCTGCTCCCCAAGCAAATATTGCTTTGGATTCCCCATTTATAAGAGAAGTCTTTGGACTATCACTGTCATAAGCTTTAACATTAGGTTGAAGCTTTTTAAGTTCTTCCTTTGCCTTTGCCAAAGCTTCAGGAGAAGTTTCATTTATGGAATATCCAAGTTTCTTTAGTGTAATACCTATAATAGCTCTTTCATCATCTAATATTGTTAAGGAATTTTTAAATTCATCCTTCCATAAATCAGCATAGCTTGTTATAGCTCCCTCTGGAATCTTAGTGCTGTCATAAGCTATTATTCCAGCAAGCCACATATATGGCACACTATATTTATTACCTTCATCAAAAGGCAAATTCATAAATTGTGGATCCATATTTTTTAGATTTGGAATATTATCCTTATCAATCTCTCTTACTAAATTCTGCTTTTTAAGAATTTCAACCATAAAGTCACTTGCTACAGCAATATCATAGTCTCCTCCACCCGCCATAATCTTTGCAAGCATTTCTTCATTAGATGAAAAAGTGCTGTAGTTGACCTTTATATTGTAAGTCTGTTCAAATTTATCTATAACAGACTGAGGAAGATATTCGGACCAGTTAAATACGTTTAGTACTTGCTTTGGTGCATCATTTGCCTTAGCAAATCCCCAAACTCCGTAGCTTATCCCTGAAATTACAAGTACAATAGAAAGCACTACTGTACCTATTTTTTTCATATTAAGATTAATATTCTTTAAAACTGAGGATAATCCTATTACAACAAAGGTAAATACAATAATTATTGTAGATAAAGCATTTATTTCAGGAGTTACTCCAAACTTAACCATTGAAAATACCTTAAGTGGAAGAGTTGTGCTTCCTGCTCCTGCAACGAAGAAGCTTATAATCACATCGTCTAAAGATAATGTGAATGCAAGTAGTGCTCCCCCAATAACTCCAGGCATAATTATAGGTAATGTAACATATAAAAATGTCTGCATAGGTGTTGCCCCTAAATCAAGTGCTGCTTCTTCTACAGACGTATCAAAGCCATCTAATCTTGTCCTTACAACTGCTATGACATAAGCTATACTAAAAGTTATATGCGCAATGATTAATGTAATCCTTCCAAGAGGCATATCTACAACTGAGAAAAAAGCAAGCAGTGATATACCCATAACTATTTCCGGTATAACTAAAGGTATATTCAGTACAGAATCTAGTATATTTTTTCCTTTGAATTTATATCTATAAAGCCCTATTGCAGCTAATGTTCCTATAATAGTAGCAATTATGGTACTTACAATTGCCACTATTAGTGAGTTCTTTACTGCTTCTAATATACCAGCATTATGCATTAAGCTCTCATACCACTTAAACGTAAAACCTGTCCAAACTACATTAAGCTTAGATTCATTAAATGAGAAAACTATAAGCACCATTATAGGAATATATAAAAACATGTATATTAATAGGGCATAAATTCCTTTAAGTATTTTTCCAGTTGAACCTTTCACCTTCTATAACACCTCCCATTTATTTTTATTGCCGCTAAATTTAGTGTAATAGAAGATTAATATTATCATTACTATCATGAGAATAACAGATATGGCTGATCCAAAAGGCCAGTCTCTTGCGGTTAAGAACTGGTTCTTAACCAAATTACTCATGAGTACCACTTTACTTCCTCCCATTAAATCTGTTATAAAGAACAGTCCAAGTGTTGGGACAAATACCAAAAGTGAACCTGATAATATACCTCCCTTTGTAAGAGGAAGTGTTATCTTCAAAAACTTATTTAATGGACTTGCTCCTAAGTCATCTGCCGCTTCTAAAAGGCTCATGTCCAGTTTTTCAATTGATGAATAAAGAGGAAGTACCATAAATGGGAACATCATGTATAGCATTCCTATCATTACAGCTATGTTGTTATACATAAGATGTAAAGGTTCATTTATTAATCCTATCCCTAAGAGAATGTGATTTAAAATCCCCTCAGTTCTCAACAATATTATCATAGCATAGGTTCTGACCAAAGAATTTGTCCAGAATGGTAATATAATCAACAATAAAAATAATGGTTTTAATTTTTTTCCGGCCCTTGCGATTATAAATGCAAATGGGTATCCAAGTACTAGACATATTGCTGTGGTACCTAATCCTATCAAAAGTGATTTACAAAATATGATGATATAAAGTTTGTTAAATATTCTAGCATAATTGTTCAATGTAAACTTAAATACAATATCTCCTGCTTCTCCTCTTGAAGAAAAGCTAACTACAAGAATCAAAATTAATGGCACTATGAAAAATGCTAGCATCCATATACTCACTGGCAGTACTGTTGCCATCATGCCTGCCTTTTCTTTAAGCTTGTTTATTATTCTGCTAAGGGAATTTCTATTTTCCATTTTCACTACCTCCCTTAAGCCTTAATAACTACTGTGTGTACTGATTTCCAAGTAACAAAATAGTCTTCTATGTTATCTTGAAAATTAAAGCTTTGACCTATTGGTTCATTTACTATAATCTCTTTACCGTTTTTTAGAAGCATTACTGTTTTAACAGAAGAACCAACATATATTCTTTCCTTCAGCTTACATTGAAGCCATACATCTCCATCTTCTGGCTCTGTCTTTATTTTTATTCTCTCTGGTCTTACTGAAACAGTAAACTTGTCTCCTAAATCATAATTTAGATTTGGAATTCTTATTATATCCTGTTCTTCCTCAAGGTGAAGCAATACTTCTGTTTCTTTTAATTTGATTACTTCCCCTTCAAGAAGATTTGTTTCTCCTAAGAAATCGGCAACGAATTTAGTTTTTGGTCTTTCGTAAAGTTCCTCTGGTAATCCTACCTGCTCTATTACACCTTTATTCATAACCACTATTCTGTCAGACATAGTTAAAGCTTCTTCTTGATCATGAGTTACAAATATAAATGTTGTACCAAGGCTCCTTTGAAGATATTTAAGTTCCAATTGCATCTGTTTGCGAAGTTTTAAGTCAAGAGCGCCTAGCGGTTCATCTAGTAACAGAACCTTTGGGTTATTAATTAAGGCTCTAGCAATAGATACACGCTGCTTCTGACCGCCGCTTAGCTGGGATGGCATTCTAGTTTCATACCCTTCTAATTGAACAACCTTGAGCATTTCCAATACCCTTTTATTAATCTCATCCTTTGGCACCTTTTTCATTCTCAAACCAAAGGCAATATTATCATAAATATTCATATGAGGAAATAAAGCATAATTTTGAAAAGCCGTATTTACAGGTCTTTGATGGGGTGACTTATTAGTAATATTCTCTCCATCGATTATTATTTCTCCACTAGTAGGTGTTTCAAACCCGGCAATCATTCTTAAAGTAGTGGTTTTTCCACAACCACTTGGACCTAATATAGTCAGAAATTCTCCTTTTTTAATCTCAAGGTTTAAGTTTTTAACTACCATATCCTCTTGATCATACACTTTACAAACATTTGATAATTGAACAAAAATATCTCCTGTCACACCTTAACAACTCCTTTACTAACCATATTTTTACATACTTATTTTGTTTTGAACGTTTGTAAAAATTTTCTAATTTTTACAGGTTTAATAAAATAAAAATAAAACCTCTCATGGCATGCTTAAAGCCAAAAAGAAGGTTATTAGATATCATTATAACTATAGTCAAGTCTATATATTATAACCCATAAGAATATAACACAATTGTTTCTAAATCTCAATAGTTTTTTGCTATTATTCTATGATTTTTTTAAACCTGTCAACCCGTTGAGAAATAAGGATTTAGCTTGCCTTATATCTATTTTCTAATTCACTTCTAAAAATAGCAAAATATACTATATAAAAAAGTTGTACAGCACTTTAAAATGCTATACAACTTTTATCTATTTATACAGCTTCTCCCTCAAAACTCTTTCCTGTAAATTGACTATTATATAAATCTGCATAAAAACCGCCTTTTTCAAGAAGCTCTTTGTGATTTCCTTGTTCAATGATTCTTCCATTGTTCATAACAAGTATTAAATCTGCATCACGAATTGTAGATAATCTGTGAGCAATAACAAAGCTTGTTCTTCCCTTCATAAGATTGTTCATAGCTTTTTGTATTTGAATTTCCGTTCTTGTATCAACACTTGAAGTAGCCTCATCAAGGATTAGGATTGATGGATCTTTTAATATTACCCTGGCAATAGTTAATAGCTGCTTTTGTCCTTGTGATATATTAGAAGCTTCTTCATTTAACACTGTGTCATAACCTTCTGGAAGAGTTCTAATAAAGTGATCTACATGAGCTGCTCTTGCTGCTGCAACTATTTCTTCAAATGTGGCATCTTTTTTGCTGTAAGCTATATTATCTCTTATAGAACCATTAAATAGCCATGTATCTTGAAGCACCATACCAAACATAGAACGCAAATCACCCCGTTTAAAATCTCTTATATCAACTCCATCTATAGTGATTCTTCCTCCTTGAATTTCATAAAAGCGCATAAGCAAGTTTACAAGGGTAGTTTTTCCTGCTCCTGTAGGACCTACTATTGCTATAGTCTGACCTTGCTTTACATCTATATTCATATCTTCCATAAGAGGAACAGTTTCATTATATCCAAACTTAACATGCTGGAATGCAACTTCTCCTTTTAGCTTTCCTATAGTTTTTATATTATTGTTTTTATCTTTTTCTTTTATCTCTCCATTTTCAAAGTCAACAATCTTAGCGTCTTCTTTGTCTGGGATCTCTTCAATCTCATCTAGTATTTCAAAGACACGTTCAGCTGCTGCTACAGTAGATTGAAGAATATTTGCTATATTTGCAGTTTGAACTATAGGCTGGCCAAACTGTCTGGAATATTGGATAAACGCTTGGACTCCACCAACATCCATTCTTCCTTTAGTTACAAAAACTCCTCCAATTACACAGACTAAAACATATCCGATATTATTTACAAAATTCATCATTGGCATTATTACGCTTGAAATAAACTGCGCCTTCCATCCAACTTCGTAAAGTCTTTCATTTACTTCATTAAACTCTTGTATAGATTTTTCTTCATTTGTAAAGACTTTTACTATTTTATGTCCTGTATACATTTCCTCTACATGTCCATTTAGTTCTCCAAGAATCTGCTGTTGACTTTTAAAATATTTTTGAGACTTCTTTGCAACTCCTGTTGTTACAAGTACAGAAAGAGGTAATGTTATAAATGTAACAAGAGTAAGCAGAGGACTTATAGTAAGCATCATTATAATAATACCTATAATTGTTACAATGGCTGTTACAAGCTGTGTTAAACTTTGCTGAAGCGTTGAAGCAACTGTATCAAGGTCATTAGTAACACGGCTCAATATTTCACCATTGGTACGAGAATCATAATATTTTAAAGGTAATTTATTAAGCTTTTCATTTACATCCTTACGCATATCATAAACTGTATTTTGAGCAACTCCTGCCATAATATACTGTTGGATATAACTAAATATAGAGCTTACAGCATAAAGACCTATAAGTATTAAAACGATTTTTCCTACATAATTAAAATCTATCTTTGGTCCATGGGTACTTATAAATTTCCAAATATCAGGGTCTATACTTGAAATATCCATGGTTCCTTTTGTTTTAGCAGCAGTAGGATTTGTCATCATATCATTTATCATTTTTCTAAGTGACTCTGGCAAATCTGGCATTTTTAAAAGGTTAGGTATATTCTCCGGTTTAAACAGATTTTTAGCATATTGTCCCTTTGCCATTAATCCTTCAAATAGCTTATTTGTAGCTCTTCCCATAATTTTAGGACTTACAATACTAAATATAGTACTTGCTATAGCAGCTATGAAAACAACTATAATGTTAAATCTTCGAGGCCTTAAGTATTTCAATAATCTCTTTACAGTTCCCTTAAAATCTTTAGCCTTTTCAGCTGGTCTTCCCATTGCAGGTCCTCCACCATGTCTTCCTGGACCTCTTCTTTGTGTTCTATTATCACTCATGCTAATTCCTCCTCACTAAGCTGTGAAGATACAATCTCACGATAAACTTCACTAGATTTTAATAGCTCCTTGTGAGTTCCTATTCCCACAATTTGTCCTTCATCTAAAACTATTATTCTATCTGCATCCATTACAGTGCTGACTCTCTGAGCTACAATAATTACTGTTGAATTTTTAGTTTCTTCTTTAAGAGCCGCACGAAGCTTTGCATCAGTCTTAAAATCAAGAGCTGAAAAGCTATCATCGAATATATATATTTCTGGTCTTCCAATAAGAGCACGGGCAATAGAAAGACGCTGCTTTTGTCCTCCTGATACGTTATTACCACCTTGGGCAATTAGTGTATCATACCCTTCTTTCATATTAGAAATAAATTCTGCGGCTTGAGCTACATCTGCTGCATGTCTTATTTCTATCTCAGTTGCATCTTCTTTACCATATCTAATGTTTTCTGCAATAGTACCAGTAAATAAAACTGCCTTTTGTGGTACAAAACCTATTTTCTTTCTAAGTTCTTTTTGAGACATATCTCTTACATCTATTCCGTCTACCAGCACTGCTCCTGAAGTTACATCATAAAAACGAGGAATAAGATTTATGAGTGTAGATTTTCCTGAGCCTGTGCCGCCTATTATTGCTGTTGTTTCTCCAGGCTTTACGCTAAAGCTTATATTCTTTATAGCTGGCTCTTGTGAACCTGGATAATTAAAGGTAACATCCTTAAATTCCACATACCCTGTTTTCACACACTCATTTTTAGGGTTTTCAGGATCAGTAATTTCAGGTTCCATATCTAAAACTTCATTTATTCTGTCTGCTGATGCTTCAGCACGAGGTATCATAACAAACATCATAGCAAGCATAAGGAAAGAGAACATAATCTGCATTATATATTGAATAAATGCCATCATATCTCCAACTTGCATATTTCCGTTGTCAATACGAATTCCTCCAAACCAAACAATAGCAACACTTGTAAAATTCATTATAAGCATCATCATAGGCATTATAATTGAAATCATCTTATTTACTTTAATAGCTGTAACTGTAAAATCATAGCTTGCTTTCTTAAAGCGCTCCTTTTCATCATCAATACGGTTAAAGGCACGTATTACTCTAATTCCTGTAAGGTTTTCACGCAAAACTAAGTTTATTTTATCCACCTTATTTTGCATTGCCTTAAATAGAGGTATCGCCTTTCTTGCTACTGAAAATATAATTATTATAAGAAGTGGTATTGAAACAGCTAATACTAACGTTAACTTTTTATCCTTGGATAAAGCCATAGCAAAACCACCTACAGCCATTATTGGAGCTGTAACCATAAATTTCATCATAATAACTACAAATTGTTGGATTTGAGTGATATCATTGGTAGTCCTTGTAATCATAGAAGGAGTTCCTATTTTGTCAAATTCATGAAGAGAAAATCCTTCTCCTTTTGTAAAGACCATTCTTCTCAAATCTCTACCAAAAGCTGTTGCAAATTTTGAAGAGAAAAAGTTCGCTAAAATTGTAGCAATGCTATTTCCTGCAGCTACAAGAAGCATAAACCCTCCAATTTTCATAATATATTTGGTGTCTCCATTAACTATTCCTTTATTAACAATGTCAGACATCAATGTTGGTAAATATAACTCAGCCATAACCTGCAAAAACAAGAGCACTACAGCTATTGCTATCTTGTCCTTATAAGGCTTTAAAAATCTAAAAAGTCTAATCATAAATTCTCATCTCCATTCTGTTAAGCTTAAATCAATCTTTTAAAAGAGCCTTTAATGTCTCTAATCCATTTATTATTGCCTCAATTTCGCCTTCTTTAGCTTTCATAAGTTTCTTATTCAGATTATCCTCTATTTTCTTACAAACATTAGATGGCATTATTTTTTTTGAATTTTCACATGGAGAAACATATATAACTCTCCTATCTTCCTTGCTTCTAATTCTTTCAACATATTTTTGCTTTTCAAGTCTATCTACAATTCCAGATATGGTACTATTAGAAAGGCTTAACTTTTCACTTATGTCGCTAAGTTTCATACTTCCGTGCTTACCTAAAATGTACAATACCATTACCTGAGGAGTAGTGAGCCCTGTTTCATCAAAGTTCTCTTTTATGCTTCGATGCATGAGATTATTCACATCTTTAATTAGAAGAGATATTCTTGTTCCTCTATCGTATTCCATAAATTTATCACCCTCTCATAGCAATTAGAATATGTCTTTATTATGAATAAAAATATTCATTAATAAAAATATTTTTAATACTAATATTTTTAGTTCGAATATTTACTATTGAAATATTTCGTGTTCGAAATAATGTTATTAGTATACTACTCTATTTTTTAAAAATCAATATATTATTTTTTACAATTATTCTTTACAATATGACATCACTTTAAAAGAAATATATAATAGTGTTTCAAGCTTGCTGTGAGATTTTTTAATTCATATTAACCTAAAACTTTATAAACTCTTATAAATAAGAAGAATGCCAGCAAGACTTTACCAGCATTCTTCTTATTGCATCATATTTGTTAAAATTTCACATAATAAATTTTAAAACATTTTCTAATACTAATATATGTACTATAGAATACAGACTTAAATCTAAGGAGGAATTTTCATGAATAAGAAACTAAGTGCTATAGCCCTATCTGCACTACTTATTATTTCAGGCGGCTGTGCACAGAATGATCAACAGAGTAAGCAAAATCAGCAAAATAAGCAAACAAGCTCGAAATACTCAACAACAAAAAAAGTTATAGGTGGAGTAGAATCTTCTATTTCTCAAATGGGCAATATTGAAAGGATAAGAATTATTTCTGACAAAGCAAATGTAAAAATTGGTGTTTCTAATGATACTCCTACAATCACAACTCAAAATAAAAATTCTACTTTAGATGTAATAAGTCAAGTTGGTGATTGGTTTGCAGTAAAACTTCCTAACAATAAAGTAGGATTCGTTCCTCAAGAAGATTGTAAACCAATAGTTGTCGAAGATGAAACTCCTGCTCCTCCATCACCACAGCAGGCAACACCTCAAGAAACAACACAAGGAGGATCCCAAGGTGGAACTACACCAAAAACACCAAGCGCTAATACAAATACTGCTTCTTTAAGCGATGCAGAACAGCAAATGCTTAAATTAGTTAACGAAGCTCGTGCTCAAAATAATGTACCGCCTTTAAAAATAGATACTGAGCTTTCTAATGTTGCTAGAACTAAATCTCAAGATATGATAGACAATAACTATTTTAGCCATAATTCTCCTAAATATGGTAGTCCTTTTGATATGATGAAGTCTTTTGGAATAAAATATGTTCAAGCAGGGGAAAACATAGCAGGAAATCAAAGTGTTGAAAGTGCTCATAATGCATTAATGAACTCTCCTGGACATAGAAAAAATATACTAAATCCAGAATTCACTCATATAGGAATAGGTATTAGAAAAGGTGGACCTTACGGAAATATGTTTACACAAATGTTTATAAGCAAGCCTCAATAATATATTATTTAAGTATATAAGCCATGCATGAATGTTAGCATGGCTTATACTTATCTCTTCTATTATAAAATTTATTTATTCCCTCGGTTCTAATATGGTAAGGACTTCTATTCCTTTATCCTCACTTCCTTCTCCTAAAATGTATACACTATAATAATTATTAGGGTTTAACTGAAAACTTTTAGTAGTTAGTATAACTTTTTCAGTTCCTGCACTTCTAATTTGAAAACTATATCTTCCCTCTAAAATACAAGCATATTCCGTAAATTCCCTATAGCCTAAGTTTCTAAATATTATGGTTTCATCTGGCAAGGCTATATCCATAGGTGAGGATTTAGGAGATAAATTTATAAATCTTACACATGGTCTTCCAAATTTCTGCGCACTAGATGGCTCTGGCAAAGGATAAATGCTTATATCTGGAAAAGCTCCTATTATTGCTAAATTTAATATAAGTTCTCTTGGTATGGTGATATTTTGCTGTATAATAGGATTAGTTCTATCACCAGAAATATAAACTTCTATATTGTGATTTCCAATTGGAGCAAACATATAAGGAGATACCTCTTTATATTGGAAGTTACTAAGAATTAAAATTCCATTTGCATAAATATCCAAAGCTGGAGCATTGAAAGATGCATTCATCATCCTAAAATAAGAATTGGCTGGTATGACTTGTCTATATGGGTAACAATACATATTTCTTTTTATCCTTTCATATTTCTCGCTATTATAATTATATGAAATAAAATTTTTATATGTGCTCACTCTATCAATAAGCCCTGACATTTTTAAAAATATATCTATTTCATGAGAATTAAGATATACATCTCCAATTAAACCGTGCTTTAAATCTCTAGTCCTGTCTGTATGAAAATCAGAGCCCGCAGTATAAAACTTCTCCATATCTTTAGAAAGCCTTATAAAAAATTCTGTGTCATCTTCGCTATTTCTGCAATACTTTGCCTCAATTCCATCAAAAGGCATATTTATAATTTCTGTTAAGTATTTTTTATTTATTAAAACTGGATGCGCTAAAACTACAGAGGCTCCAAAAATTCTAAGCAGCCTTATGCCTCCTAAAACTGACAATCTTCCGCTATCTTCATCTATGTCTATATCTATATTACTTAATCTTTTTATTAAAACTTGAGCACTCTTTGTTTTATGAGCTTTTATTAGCTTTAGTATCTTTTTGAAATACCTGACTTTTGTATCTATCATCTTTAAAGTATCCTAATATATGAATTCTCTCGTTATGAAATCTAGTAGATAGTTCAACTGCCGGAATTACAATAACTCCATATTCTATACCAGCTCTTAAAGCATCATCTACTCCTAAAGTTGTATTGTGATCCGTAAGAGCTATTATATCTATTCCCCTTCTCCTTGCAAGCTCCACCACTTCTCTTGGAGTAAGTTCTCCATCTGATGCCTTTGAGTGTATATGAAAGTCACCTTTTTCAAACATATAAAACCTCTTTATATTGCTATATATCCATGATATTTATATTTTCACTATATTGTGATAAGCAAAAAACTTCCGAATAATACGGAAGTTTTTTTATTTAGAGCTTTCTCTTATAATTAATTCAGTAGGAATAACTACTTTTTTAGAAATTTTTCTTTTATCATTTAATCTTTCAAGAAGCAAGTTGACTGCGGTAACCCCCATAAATTCTGTATGAACCTTAACTGTACTAAGGGAAGGAATTAGGAACCTTGAATTAGGTATATCATTAAAGCCTACTATGCTTACATCCTTTGGTACATTTATGTTAGCTTCATATAAGGCACTAAAAGCACCTATTACCATAGAATCGCTTGCTATAAAAAAAGCTGTAGGTAAATCTCCCTTTTTAATAGCTTCTCTCATTAATCTATAACCATCTTCTGGAGTAAATCTTCCGATATACACATTATTTATATCGTATAGTCCCTTACTTCTCATGAATTCTATATATGCTGTTTCACGTTCATCCTCTATAGGTTCTCTCTTTGCTCCAACATACTCCCTTCCTCCAATAAATCCTATATTGTTGTGTCCTTTTGATAGTAGATAACCCAGCACTTCTCTCATAGCCTTTTTAAAATCAATTACCACAGAATCATATTTTTTTTCATCTGGCGACGAGTCTACAAAGACTATAATTGGAGAATACATAGAAAATTTTTCCACATCCTCTTTGCTAAATTTCCCTATAGCTATAACTCCATCCAAATCATTTAATTCACTTGTAATATATTCATCATTATTTTTAAAAATTGTCACAATTTCTATGCCTTTGTTAATGCACTCTTTTTCAATTCCATTGGTTATGGACACATAATAAGGATCTCCTAACTCTTCCTTTTGCGAATACCAATGGATAACTCCAATCTTTGTAATTGTCTGCGCACTTTTATTCCTTCGTTTAACAGGGATATAGTTCAAATTCTCCGCTATTTTAATTACCCGTTTTCTTGTATTTTCAGATACTGAAAGACTTGTATCATTATTTAATATTCGTGATACTGTAGCTGTTGAAACTTTAGCTAACTTTGCTATATCTTTTATAGTAGCCATACAGATGTTCCTTTCAAAATTAACTGCTTTTCTTTTTTATAATCTTACTATCATATGCATTCAAAGTATTTCCTTTGAACTCCATTTTCTTATCTGTATGATTATTTATGAATAACCACTCTTCATTTTTAACATTTCTTATATAAATCTCTAGTCCTTCCTCAGATTCCACATAAGAAATATTATTTTCTATTACTATTTCTTTCGCAAGTTCGCTTAATACACCTGTGTCTACGCCTCCGCCTATATAGTATATTTTCCCCTTTCCATAAGTGTTTTCAGTAATACATGCGTTTTCTCTATAAAATTCGTCGTTATATTTATACAAAACTTTAGCCTTTTCTGGAATAATTAGATCTCTCCAAACAGAGCAAATTCCTCTCTTATTATCATATCTTCCAACTCCAAGAATTCCAACTTCTTGCCCTTTTTGAAGACTTTCTGACTCTTTAATTCTTATACCAACCATATCTCTTATATTACAAGGAATAGTTTTCCCAAAGTGAATATTATTATTTTTATCCTTTATACCTGCTCTAAAGGAAAATATAATTTTTCCACCATCTTTAGCAAATCTTTCAAACCTTTTGCTTAATTCCTCATCTACTATCTGCATAACAGGAACAACTAAAATCTTATACTTAGAAAAATCCTTATCTATACTTATTACATCTATATTTGTATTTAAATTATAAAATGGAATATATAACCTAAGTAATTCTTCTGTAAAGTTAAATTCTAGAGATTGCTGCTGATGCCTCCATGACCAAATATTATCAAAGTCATATAAAATAGCTATATCTGATTTTATTTCACTTTTTATAACATCTTCATAATTCTCAATATCATTTATGAAGGATTGCACTTCATAAAACTTACGTCCATTCTCATTATCCTGGTCAATGATTCCAAGGCAGAACTGCTCTGCTCCCCTTGTCATTCCTCTCCACCTAAAAAATAACATATTTTCACAGCCATGAGCCACAGCCTGATATGCCCACATCTTTGCTTCATTAGGACGAGGAAGATATCCTATAATATTATGTCCCTGTGCCCCCATAAGCTCTTCTACTATCCAATAATTCTTACATTTTAATCCTCTTATATAATCATGGGTCATTGCAATATGTGCAGGAGATAAAGGCTCTTTAAGTCCTCCCCATACTGGATAATTATCATAGGAAACAAAATCTAATTTTTCTGCTATCTTATTAAAATCAAAAGCCTTATCAAAGAATCCACCACTAAAATTATGAGTGATTTGTTGATGTTTTCCTTTCAACCTTCTTACTAAATCAATTTGAAGTTTAGCATAGCTCTCTATAGAATAAGATCTGAATCTAGCCCAATCCAATGCTAATGAAGGATTATGAATAGTAATAGTAAGCCTTGGAGCTGGAACTTCTCCAAAATTATTGTAGGTCTGTCCCCAGAATATGGTTCCATAAACTTCATTTAGTATGTGTATATCTTTATACTTATTTTTTAAAAATTCTCTAAACTTAGATTCACACTGATAACAATAGCATATATCGCTTCCTTCATGTCCCATTTCATTATCTATCTGCCAAGCTATTATAGCATCTTCATCCTTATAATGCTCAACAAGTTTAGTTACAATTTTTTCTGTATATTCTCTATAAACCTGCGAGTTAAAACAATATTGTCTTCTTCCTCCAAAACTTCTTTTATGTCCATACTCATCTTCTGATAAAATAGATGGATGTTTCTGTGCCAGCCAAGCTGGAAAGGTAGCAGTAGGTGTTCCAAATATAACCTTTAGTTCATGTTCTTTTGCCTTTTTTATTACCATATCGAAGAAAGAAAAATCATATTTTCCTTCCTCTTTCTCCATAAGGTGCCAAGCAAATTCTCCAATGCGTATAATATTTGCTCCCATTTCTCTCATGCGCTGCATATCTTCATCTATCGTATTTACATTCCAATGCTCTGGGTAGTAATCCACTCCTAAATACATTATATTATATCCTCCCATATAACCGAGAAATTATATATAATTTTCATGTGCCATGTTATTCCTTGGATAAAAACTTAACAAAGTTTTCAAAGGCATTTAATCCTTTTTTATTCTGTTTAAATACTCCTGCATCCATTAATACCTTTTCAAACTTTTTGCCTACTTCTAATTTTAATATTTTATCAAAGTCCAAAGAACTGTCCTTATATCTTTCCTTTAGATACTGATACCATTCTTTATGTTTGTCTAGTTCATCATAATCATTGATATTTTTCTCTCCTTTAAGACACTCTTTTAACAGCTCTAGTTCATTCTTAAGCCTTGGAGGAAGAACTGCAAGTCCCATAACTTCTATAAGTCCAATATTTTCTTTTTTAATATGATGAACATCTTCATGTGGATGAAATATACCCAAAGGGTGTTCCTTATCTGTTCTGTTATTCCTAAGAGCCAAGTCTAGTTCAAATTTGCCTTCTCTAAATCTTGCTATAGGAGTTATAGTATTATGTGGTTCACCTTTAGTTTGAGATAAAATTCCTACGCTCTCATCGCTGTAACCTCTCCAAGCATCAAGTATTATTTTCCCAAGCTCAGAAAGTCGCTCCTTTTTTTCACTTCTTATACGTATAACAGATAAAGGCCATTTGATAATACCAGCTTCTACATCTTCAAATTCTTTAATGCTCACATACTTTATAATAGGTGCCATTTCCATAGCAAATCTATAATTTCCACCTTGAAAATGATCATGGGATAAGATAGATCCTCCTACAATAGGCAAATCTGCATTAGAACCGATAAAATAATGCGGAAACTTTTCAACAAACTCCAGCAGTCTATCAAAAGTAAGCTTTGAAATCTTCATAGGTTCATGATTTCCTTTAAATACAATGCAGTGCTCATTATAATAAACATAGGGAGAATATTGAAAAAACCATTCTTCGCCGCATAACTCTAAAGGAATAATTCTATGATTTTGTCTTGCTGGATGATTAATTCTCCCTGCATAACCTTCATTTTCTTTACATAGCAAACATTTAGGATATGAGGATGATTTAATATTTTTAGCTTTTGCAATGGCAGTTGGATCTTTTTCTGGTTTTGAAAGATTTATAGTAATATCCATTTCCCCAAAGTAAGTATTAGCTTTCCATCTCAAATCTCTTGATATTCTTTCTGTTCTTATATAATTTGATGCCTTTGACATGTTATAGTAGTTATCTGTCGCAGCTTTGGGGTCCTCTTTATAGTCCTTATAAAATTTTCTTATAACCTCACTAGGACGAGGCATTAAAGCATCCATAATTTGTGTATCTAAAAGGTCTCTATATGTTACTGTGTTTTCTTCTAAGATCCCCATTTCATAAGCATAATCTAAAATATTATTTAGAATTTCTTGTGGGTTTTCTACAGACTCCTCTACTATCACATCCTCATACTCATCTAATTTTAAAATCTCTAAGATTCTATTTCTTGCGTAAATTTTATCTTCTTTATAAATAAGATTATTTTGCACACCATAATTAATTAACCTTTTTATCTCTCTGCTGATATTCATGAGAAATCACTCCCTATATTCAAGATTGCCTTCTATATATAATAAGAGGCAGTTTTTATTTGAAAACTACCCCTTACACTCCAAAAGACTAAATGCGCCTAGCTCCATCACCAATAGAAACTATATAAAAATCAGCTTTATATCCAATTCTTCTTTCATATTCTTCTCCAATCTTTTCAATAAAGCTTTCAATTTCATCATTTCTCACCAAACTAACAGTACATCCACCAAAGCCTGCCCCTGTCATCCTTGAGCCTATAGCGCCATTTCTCCAAGCTGCTTCCACTAATGTATCCAGCTCAATTCCAGTAACTTCATAGTCATCTCTAAGGGATATATGAGACTCATTCATGAGCCTTCCAAATTTCTCTATATCTCCTTCTGTTAACGCACGAACAGCCTTAATCGTTCTTTGATTTTCATATACTGCGTGCTTAGCCCGTTTCCTTTCTATCTCATTTTTAATTAAATGCTTATTTTCTTCAAACTCCTCTTCTGATAAATCACCTAAAGAGAAGATTTCTAACTTTTCTTGCAGAGCCCTAAGAGCATTTTCACACTCACTGCGTCTTTCATTATACTTTGAATCCATAAGGTCTCGATGCTTATTTGTATTAGCAATAACTATAGAAATTCCATCTAACTTTATAGGAACGTATTCATATCTCATTTTATTTGTATCTAGCAAGATAGCATGATCTTTCCTACCCATTCCGCAGGCGAACTGATCCATAATTCCGCACTTTACCCCATTAAATTGATTTTCTGACTTCTGACTTAATTCAACCATTTCAATCATAAGAATATTCAAATTAAATAAGGACTTTAAAGCTATGCTAGTAGCAAGCTCGATAGAAGCGCTAGATGAAAGCCCTGCACCATTTGGGATATTTCCAAAGAATAAAATTTCAAGCCCACTATCAATATTATATCTTGCATCTTTAAATGTCTTTATTATTCCCTTTGGATAGTTTGCCCAATTATCCTCTTCACGGTAAACCAGATTATTGATATCAAATTCAATAACCCCTAGCTCTTCAAAATTTTTAGAAATCATTTTAACTTTTGAATCCTCTCTTTTCCTTGCAAGAGCATAGGTTCCAAAGTTTAGGGCACAGGGAAATACATATCCTCCATTATAGTCAGTGTGCTCACCAATTAAATTAACTCTACCAGGTGCAAAGAATGCGTATATTTCTTTATCTGTCTTAAATACTTCTGAGAAATCTCTCATTAAATTTTCTAGATCCATTGGTTACACCTCCTAATTAAAGCCTCATTCTCCCTTTACTTCTTCTTTATATATTTACGAGTATCTATAGCTACAGCTATTATGATTATTAAACCTTTTATAATATATTGTAAGTATGGGTTAACTCCAATGAAAGCAAGTCCATAATTTATTACCTGGAATATTAAAACTCCAATAATTATTCCACTTACAGTACCTATACCTCCTGTAAAGGAAACTCCACCAACGACGCAGGCTGCAATAGCATCAAGTTCATACATATTACCAGTATTATTTGTAGCGCTACCTACACGAGCTGCTTCTAGAGAACCTGCAAATCCATATAATGCCCCCGCAAGAATGTAAACTACTAAAAGAGTTTTTACTAAATCAACTCCAGATACAACCGCTGCTTCTGGATTTCCACCTACAGCAAATATGTTCTTACCTATACGAGTTTTATTCCATAATATCCATATAAATACTGATACTATAGCAGCATATATAACAAGATAAGGTATTCTAAAACCGCCTATATTAATACTCCCTTGAGCAAACTTCATATATTTAGGATCTAATCCACCAATTGGCTGTGCTCCATAAGGAGGACGGTCAAAGTATGTTGAAGTTAGTCCATATACAATAATTTGAGTACCTAATGTAGTTATAAATGGAGTAACCTTTAATTTTGAAATGACTAGTCCATTAATTAATCCTATAATACCAGCCGCAACTGCTGAAATTAAAAGAGGTAATATTATTGGTAATTGTGGCAAATTAGGATACATCCTATAAGCATAAGTTGGTGATTGCAATAATGATGCAGATACAACAGCAGAAAGTCCAACTATACGTCCAGCAGAAAGGTCTGTTCCTTGAGTAATGATTACTGCACCAATACCTAAGGCTATAATAACACGGGTTGAAGCTTGGGCTAAAATATTACGGAAGTTATTTAAGGAAATAAAACTTGGTTCAATTGCTATTATGATTACTAGCAATGCAACTAATACTACAAGAATTGCATTATTTACCATCCAAGATTTAATATCTTTTTTTTCTGAAATCTTCATTACATTCACTCCCTATCTTACAAGTATTTCGCTGCTAAGCGTAATATTTCTTCTTGATTTGTTTTGTAAGTATCAACAATTCCACCTACTCTACCGTTACTCATAACAAGAATTCTATCTGTAACGCCAAGTAGCTCAGGCATTTCTGAGGATATCATAATGATTCCTTTTCCTCTCTTAGCTAAGTCAATCATTAATTGATATATCTCATACTTAGCTCCAACGTCAATACCACGAGTTGGCTCATCTAGCATTAAAATTTCTGGCTCTGTAAGCAGCCATCGTCCTAATATTACTTTTTGCTGATTTCCTCCTGATAGCGAACCTATAGGCGTCTTTTGAGATGGAGTTTTTACACTCATACTATCAATAACCCACTGAGTATCCTTTTTACATTCGTTTTCATTAACTATCCCATATTTATTTGTATACTTATCCATATTGGCAATTATCGAATTAAAATTAATACTTAATATCCCAAATATTCCATTTAATCGTCGTTCCTCTGTAACCAATGCAAATCCATTTTTCATAGCTTCCTGAGGTGAGCCATTTTTAACCTCTTTTCCATGTACATACACCTTTCCAGAAGATATATGTCGTAATCCAAATAAGGATTCAACAATTTCTGTACGCTTAGAACCAACAAGTCCTGCTATACCTAAAATTTCACCTTTACGCAGTTCAAAGGAAACATTATTAATTGAAGGCTGGTATGTTGCAGTTAATCCTTCTACTTTTAAAATTACATCTCCTGGTTTGTTATCCTTCTCTGGGAAACGATTTGTTAAATCACGCCCAACCATCAAGCTTATAATCTTATCTATAGTCAAATCCTTAGCAGCATGTGTTGCAATCCATTTACCATCCCGCATGATAGTAACATCATCTGATATCTGTAAAATTTCTTCCATCTTATGAGATATATAAATGATTCCTGCGCCTCTATCCCTTAAGGCGTTAATAATCTTAAATAGGTGATTAACCTCTTTTTCAGTTAGTGAAGATGTGGGCTCATCCATTACTATAATTTTAGAGTTATATGAAACCGCCTTTGCTATCTCCACCATTTGCATCTCTGATACAGATAACTTTTCCACCTTTTCTCTTGGATCTATATTAATTTCCAAATCCTTAAAAATGGCTTTAGTATCTTCGTACATTTTCTTTTCATCAACAAAAAAACCGTTTTTAGGATAACGTCCTAACCATATATTATCTACAATATTTCGCTGACGAACCTGATTTAGCTCCTGATGCACCATTGACACTCCATTATCAAGAGCTTCCTTTGCACAAGTAAATTTTACCTTTTTACCATCTAGATAAATTTCTCCCTCGTCTGCATTATATATACCAAATAAACATTTCATTAAAGTGGATTTTCCGGCACCGTTTTCTCCTACTAGGGCATGAACAGTACCTGGGCGTACTTTAAGCTGTACTTTATCTAATGCCTTTACCCCTGGAAATTCCTTAGATATATTGATCATTTCTAATAAATACTTTTCACTGCTCTTTGATTGTGTATTTTTTTCCATATGTTACACCCCATCTCTATATATCTACTTTAGCAAACAAGGATGCAGGAGTATGCATCCTTGTTTAATACAGAAATTATCTATTATTTATATGAATCTTCAGCTACTGATATATTTTCCTTTGTAATTCCTACATATGGTACACGAACAGCTTTATTATCGTCTAGCTTCCACTCTGTTCCATCTAGTACATCTTTGCCTAGAGCAGCGTTTATTGCTAACTGTACTGTAGCAGTTCCTTGGTTCTTAGCATCGTTAAGTACTGAGCCTAGCATTAATCCGCTCTTGATTTGTTCTATAGCATCTGGTATAGCGTCTACACCTACAACTGGCATATACTTATCGTTAGTAAAATATCCAGCTGCCTTTAGAGATTGTATAGCACCTAATGCCATAGCATCATTATTAGCTATTACATATTCTATCTTATCTCCATGTTTAGATAGCCATGCATCCATTAATTCCTTACCTTTAACAGTATCCCACATACCTGTTTGAAGCTCTAATTGTTCAACTTCAATTCCTTCCTTTTTAATTTCATCTATAACATATTTTGTACGAGCTTCAGCATCTGGATGTCCTGGTTCACCTTTTAGTAATACGTATTGTATTTTTCCGTCTTTATTCTTGTCAAACTTAGGGTTTTCTTTCCAGCTCTTAGCAACTATCTCACCTTGTTTAATTCCTGATTCTGCAGAAGCAGTTCCTACATACCAAGTCTTATCATAGCTCTTCATTGCCTCTTCAGTTGGCTCTTTATTAAAGAATATTACTGGTATATTAGCAGCTTGTGCTTTAGATATAATTGTTGGCGCAGCTTGTGGGTCAACTAAGTTAATAGCTAAAGCCTTAGCTCCTTTTGAAATCATCATATCTACTTGCTCATTTTGAGTAACTTGGCTATTTTGGGAGTCATTTAGGATTAGTTCTGCCTTGTCTTTTGCTGAATCTTCTACTGCTCTACGTACGAAAGACATGAAATTATCATCAAACTTATAGATTGTAACACCAATTTTTGGTTTTTCTGTTTTTGCTGTGTCCTTAGTTGTATCTGATGATGCTGCTTTTGAATTGTTTCCAGCTGCTCCGCTGTTTGTCTGCTTAGCACCGCATGCTGTTAACGAAAATGTTAACGCACATACAGCTAATAGTGATAATATTTTTTTCTTGGCCATACTAAAATCCCCCTTACATTTTAACAATGTTAACAAAACGTTTTCACAATATTAATTTACTAAATTTTTACTCATTTGTCAATATATTTTGAAAATTTATTATATTGTTAATTTTGTAACTAAGTATGCTATATTTTATATCTACATATCATTATATTTAGCCTGCTGAGATTTAATTCTCAAGTTATAAAGTTTTTTTTTAATTTTTAAGTAAACTTTTACTAAAATCCAATGCCGTCGCTATCTCTCTTCTGTCTATGCGCAAAAAAAGTACCAATCACTTCGATTGGCACTGATTGTATATAAACTAATGCTCAATATTATTTCTTATCAATTCCATGAACATTTCAGGAGTTACTATCCTTACCTTGCTATTCTGCTTTAATCTGTTTACAACCTCTTCAACATTAGGAACACCTTTGCTCCAAACATGAACATATACGAAAGTATAGGCACTCGGTTTTTTTACATCTATTTCTCCTAAATCAACTCTATCATTGATTCTTTTTACTAATTCATCTTCACTCTCAAGATTATTCCACAGTAGATCCCTACAAGATACGATTGGTTTATTATTAGACCATATAATTTTACCTTGAAATTTATCATGTCTGCTGTAATCGAGATAGAACAATCCATCTATGTTTGATTTTAAAGTAAACTTATCCCATAGACTTACATCATAAAAGGAAGAATCATCAATTATTGCCACATACTTTTCATTTACTTGCCCCATGTAATTGTTTAACTCATTAATGAATGAACCCAGTTTGCTTTTATCAAATTTGCTTGGAAAAATATACCCGTTTCCTGATGGCGGCACAATAAAGTTATTCTCTGCTTTTTCATTGCTTATACTTTTATAATACATTTGAAATACAGTAGGTGATAAATAATATAATGATGGGCTCATAGACCACCCTAGGTTAAGACTATCTCTATTAGGATTGCCAAACCATTTATAAACGGAATAATTATTGCCTAAATTCCACTGCTGATTATCCCCATCTGACATTAGAAATGTTACATAATGCACATTATCTTCTTTCATAATGGAGGGCGATGCTTTCTTTGGTATAGATTTTAACGGGAATGCACTTAATGTAGTCAGATTATATGACCAATCTGCTGCAACTACAGATACACCATATTTTGAGGCTGTACTAACATTAATAAATTCATCCGGTCCCCATCCTAAACATACAGCATTCCCCTTCATTGAAGAAAATACCTTACTTCGAAAATCAGTTTTATTTATATCGCTTTCATAAAACACTAAAGATTTTGTCATAATAGCATAATCTCTTAATGGAGCTGCCTTATCTGGAGAAAGCTGAATAACCATAGAGTGATTTAATCCTTTATTCCACAGGTTTTCATATGCCCAGCTTTCGTCAGTATTTCTGCAATCTCCTATGACTTTTTTTATACCATAAAGCTTTACTTTATCCTCAATTGATTCTTCAACTACTATAGCATTGTTTAATGAGGCAAGAGAACAAGCATTATTTATTGAAGGATCTTTTGGTGATTTTCTCTTATAAAGAACATATCCATTTATATAATTTTTGTAAATTTTAATTAACTCCCAAGGATCCGAAATCATTGTGTAGGAAACATTATAATTATCTTTTAAGTCCTCTAACCATATATTATAATCTGGATGTGAAGAGCTAAGCGTGTATATTTGAGAAAAAGATCGTCCATTCACTATCCCCTGAAGGCTTGAAATCAATGTCTTTTCACTAGATTTCATAGAATCTAGTGAAACAACATATAAGTTTTTAGGCATTACCGGATTTTTTATATAGCTGGAAGAAGTATTAAAACTATTAATAGAAAAAGCTGCTGAGTTGTCAGCAGCTTTTGTCCATTGGCTCCATTTTGTATCGAAATTATCTCCATTTGCTTTGCAATACTCATAGAATTTATTCAAGAAGCCTATTCTTTCCTTGTTGTAGAATGATTGTACGGTACTTTCCTTATAATTTGCCAATGCTAGCTGTCTCTTTATAATCTCATCTGCACTAAGAGACTTGTGATTTCTCATCATGTCATACATGATCATAAAAGTAGAAGTTCTTCCTATGCCCTCTTTACAGTGAAAATGAAGCCAAGAATCTTTTGGTTGATTCTTAATTATATCTACAAAGTAATCAACCATGTCATCCGTTGGTATTCCTCCGTCTCTTACAGTTACTCTTTTATAAGACAAACCTTTTGACTTTACAAGCTTATCCTCATCTTGAACTTTTGTAGGTATTACAGTTAATTTAGGATGATTGTAAAAAGTGATAGGTTTATTTAATTTAATACTATTTAGTTGTTGCGCTTCCTTTTTTAGAACCTGTTCTCTAGTTAGTCCCACATTAGCATTATTTTTTTTATCTGCCCAACTCACTGCATATTCATTAATAAACCCATGTGACTCCTGCCTTAGATCTATTACTGTTATTGGCAATGAAGTTCCAATAGCATCAATCAACATAGGAAGATTGTTTACTGAGAATTCCGAGCTGCCTGAAATATTTAATTTATCAAGTCCTGTTAAATTTATTTCTTTATTGTTTTCTATAACAGCTAAGTTTGTAGTTTTACGGAAATTCTTTGGCAACTCATTTACATCATGTACTAAATCCACTACAAGATTTACATCTTCTTGGGTATCTACAGCTTGAGCTTTAATAGCTGTATTTGGCAAGAGTGATAATGAAATAGTCATTATCATAAGTAAAAATAATGCCACTTTTTTTATACTTTTACGCAAAATAATCCCTTCTTTCTTTGCAAAAATAATTAAATTGATTAATTATAGTATGACGTAACAAAATCATATCTATACATAACATTTTTCCTATTGACAATCCTAAATTAACCTTATATTATATAATAATGATAAAAAAGAGTTTTAAAGAAAATAATCATGGAACAAATTAATATTGTTATTACTATGATGAGGAATAGTAGATATTCAAATCTTTTCAAAGAGAGGAAGTTATTGGTGAAAGGCTTCTAAAAGATTAATGTCAAACCAGCCTCTGAGTTCTGCACCGAAATAATAGTAGGCTGCAGCGGAACTTTACCGTTAAAAGAATGAGTGAATATATCATTTTTATATATTAACAAGGGTGGTACCACCGTAAGCTCGGTCCCTATTTTAGGAATTTGGGCTTTTTTGTTTTTTTGTAATATAAAAATGTGAAGCAATTTTATTAAGTCGATGAGTGGAGGCGCCTATGGCGCGAGTGGAGAAGTGGCAAACTAAAGCAAGTTTAAAGTGAAAAGTTTTTAAAATAATAAAAAAATCTAAGGAGGAATTAAACACATGGGAAAACAAAAAAAATTCGTTGAAGCTATAACTGCCATGGATGTAGATTTTGCTCAATGGTATACTGACATTGTAAAAAAGGCTGAACTTGTTGATTATTCAAGTGTTAGAGGATGTATGATTATTCGTCCTTATGGATATTCAATATGGGAAAACATTCAAAAATATTTAGATCAAAAATTTAAGGAAACAGGACATGAAAATGTATATATGCCAATGTTCATTCCTGAAAGCTTGCTTCAAAGAGAAAAGGACCACGTTGAAGGTTTTGCTCCTGAGGTTGCTTGGGTAACTCATGGAGGTAATGAAGAACTTGCAGAAAGATTATGTGTTCGTCCTACTTCTGAAACTCTATTCTGCGACCACTATGCAAAGATAATTCAATCTTACAACGATCTTCCAAAGAAATATAATCAATGGTGCTCTGTAGTAAGATGGGAAAAAACAACTCGTCCTTTCTTAAGAACAACTGAATTCTTATGGCAAGAAGGTCACACAGCTCATGCAACAGCTGAAGAATCAGAAAAAGAAACTATAGATATGCTAAATGTTTATGCTGATTTCTGTGAAAATGTTCTAGCAATACCAGTTGTAAAAGGACAAAAAACAGAAAAAGAAAAATTTGCTGGTGCAAAAGCAACTTACACAATAGAAAGTTTAATGCATGATGGTAAGGCATTACAAAGTGGTACATCCCACAACTTTGGGGATAACTTCTCAAGAGCATTTAACATTCAATATGCTGATAAAAATGGTCAGCTTCAATATGTTCACCAAACTTCTTGGGGTATGACAACAAGAATTATTGGAGCAATAATCATGGTACATGGTGATGATAGCGGTCTAAAATTACCACCAAAAATTGCACCAATTCAAGTTATGATAGTTCCAGTTGCACAACACAAAGAAGGAGTTATTGAAAAAGCAATGGAGCTTAAGGGTAGAATATCTAAGGTTGCTAGAGTTGGCATAGATATTAGCGACAAGATGCCTGGATGGAAATTTAATGAATATGAAATGAAAGGTATTCCTGTTCGTCTTGAAGTTGGGCCAAAGGATATAGAAAACAATCAAGTTGTACTAGTACGCCGTGATACTAGAGAAAAAATATTTGTTTCCATGGATGAACTAGAAACTAAAGTTACTGAGCTTTTAGAGGATATTCAAAAATCCATGTATGAGCATGCTCTAAAGCACAGAGAAGAAAATACTTACTCTGCAGCAACTTTAGATGAATTTAAAGACATTGCAGAAAATAAACCTGGCTTTATTAAAGCAATGTGGTGTGGAGATAAAGCTTGTGAAGAAAAGTTAAAAGAAGTTGCTGGAGTAACTTCAAGATGTATTCCATTTGAACAAGAAACTATCTCTGATAAATGTATCTGCTGTGGAGGAGCAGCTAAACACATGGTTTATTGGGGAAAAGCGTACTAATATAATCAATAAAAAGCTTAGGTGTATGCTTCTGCATGAGCACCTAAGTTTTTTTTATGCTATCATAAACCTTTATAGAAATTTAAAATTCATGAGGCTTCATATAATTTTAAGTTTCTATCCACCTATTAAACCCTTCTTCTGTAAGAAGCTTCTAGCTACATCTTCTATAGCTTCTTTCTTAACATCCACCCTATAATTAAGCTGCCGCATTTCTTCATCTGATAATATATTCTCCATTCTATATAGAATACTCTGAATTTCTGGATTACTTTCTATAGTACTATTATTAACTACTGGAACAGCATAATATGGAGGAAAGTACTCTTTATCATCCTGTAATATTACAAGATTCAATTCTGTAAGCTTTCCGTCTGTTGAAAAGGCATCTATTACTTGTACTTCATCATTACCTATAGCATTATATCTTAGTCCTGGATCTAAAGACTTTATTTCCTTAAATTCATACCCATAAAGCTTTCTTAAACCCGGATAACCATCTGGCCTTTCCAAAACTTCTGCTGTAGCTCCAAAAGTAAATTGATTTGAATATGGAACTAAATCTGAAAGTGTTTTTAAATTATACTTCTCAGCTGTTTCCTTTTTCACTGCAAGTGTATATGTGTTATTAAATCCTAACGGTTTTAACCAAGTTGTATTGTACTTTTCATTAAACTCTTTTTTTACTATATTATAAACTTCATCTGAAGAGGGTATATTTCCTTCCTTTTTTAAAATAGTTATATATCCTGTTCCAGTATATTCAACATACATGTCTATATCTTTGCTTTGCAAGGCTTGAAAATTTGGAAGAGTTCCTCCAAGTTCTCTTACCTCAACCTTTAAATCTGAATTTTCTTCTAACATATTCTCCAATAAACTGCCTAGCACTCTAGACTCTGTAAAATTCTTTGTACCTATTATGATAGTGTTTTTATTAGCTCTTTTTTGATAAATACTTATTCCAACTATAGCTAAAACTATAGACGTAGTCACAATAAGCAAATTTCTTCTCATCTTTTTATCAGTAACTATTTTCCCAAAAAAGCTTGCTGAAGCTTTTTTCTCTGCTAGACCCATAAGAGAGTCAATTAAAAGTGCTAATATGGTTGTAGGTATTGCTCCTGCTAAGATAATAGAATTATCACTCATAGATATTCCTCTAAAAATAAAATCTCCTAGTCCCCCAGCACCTATTAGAGAAGCTATTGTGGCTGTCCCTATATTTATTACCGTTGCTACTCTTATTCCTCCCATAAGAACTGGAAAAGATATTGGTAGTGTTACCATGAAAAGAATTTGGATGGGAGTCATCCCCATTCCTCTTGCAGATTCTACAATTGCATCATCTACTCCTTCTATGCCTATATATGTATTTTTTATAATAGGCAAAAGAGCATAAAGAAATAATACAATTACTGCTGGTCTATATCCAATTCCTCCTATTACAGGTAGAGGGATTATAAATCCAAACAAAGCTAAACTGGGTATAGTCTGAAATACATTTGCTACAGCCAAAATACCATTGCCTAATTTTTTATTTTTAGAAACTAGTATTCCCAAGGGAACACCTATAACAATAGCTAAAAGTACTGCAAATAGTGTTATTTGCATATGCTCAATCAGTCTCCTAAAAACTTCCCCTGAATTTTTAATCATATAATCAAAAACCACTATTCTTCGCCTCCTTCCACGTCCATCGGCATTAAGTCAGATATAATATTCAGTACATCTACCCTTGTAACAACTCCTTGTATTTTATTATCTGAGCTTACAACTGGAACAAAACTAATAGGGCTCTCTTTTAGGATATTGATTACTTCAACCATGTTTGTATCTTCATTTAGAGTTTGTATATCTGTTTTCTTTATATCGGCCATTAATACAGAGTGATTATGATGCCGAAGCTGCTTTCCTAGGATATATCCTGTATATTCCCCTTTCTCATTAACCACAATTAAAAAGTCAGAACGCCTTTCTTTCATACGCTCTATTGCTTCTGCTGTACTTCTTCTATTTAAAATTTTAGGATACTCTCTTGTCATAATATCCTTAACTGTTACTAATTCAGGTTGGTTCCATAAACGATTCTTTCCAACAAAACTGCTTACAAATTCATTTGCA
Source organism: Clostridium sp. (assembly GCF_047777555.1). Taxonomy (GTDB): domain Bacteria; phylum Bacillota; class Clostridia; order Clostridiales; family Clostridiaceae; genus Clostridium_H. Next base: position 79,733 of record NZ_JBKEEV010000003.1, read on the forward strand.
GGATTTAAAAGTATCTCCTCTGGTGAATCATACTGTACTATGCGTCCATTTTGCATGACAGCAATTTTGTCAGCTAGCTTTATAGCCTCATCCATATCATGTGATACTAACACAATAGTTTTATCGAGTTGCTCTTGAAGTCTTATCATTTCATCTTGCAGCTGCTCTCTAGTTATAGGATCTAAAGCAGAAAATGGTTCATCCATTAGAATTATATCGGGATTTGCAGCCATGGCTCTAGCTATTCCTATTCTTTGCTGCTGTCCTCCACTTAATTCCCTTGGAAATCGGCTGTAATACTCATTTGCTGGAAGTCCTACTAAGTCTAAAAGTTCCTCTGCCCTGCTGCGCCTTTTCCCTTTATCCCAGTTCTTTAATAGTGGTACTAACTCTATATTTTCTCCAACAGTCATATGAGGCAGCAACCCTACCTTTTGTATAACGTATCCAATGCTTCTTCTAAGCTCTATCAAATTGATTTTAGAGATATCCTTGCCATCAATATAGATTTTTCCTGTAGTAGGCTCAATTAATCTATTTATCATTTTCATGGTAGTAGTTTTACCTGATCCACTTTCTCCAATGAGGACTACAAACTCACCTTTATCAATATTTAAATTCAAATCATCTAAAACTACTGTATCTCCATAGGATTTCTTAACATCTTTAAATTGGATTAACATATGCTAACCTCCTATTGTTGTTAAATTCTCTGTAGTAGTTTTCCAAATAAATAAAAAAATATAAGTACTAGCTCATTTGATAAATACTTATATTTCTTATAGAACTTTTTTCTATCTGCGCTTCATATTACGAATAAGAGCTTTTGTTTTCTTGTCTACTCGTAAAGATTCCGTAATCTTTTGTAGTGATTTGTTATATGTAAAATCATCTAATCTATTATTTTTTAAATATTCCATTGTTTTTTCTGGAAACTTAACATAACAAACTGAAATAGCCCAAGCAATAGCCATTTTTACATAATATCCTTCATGTTTTATTGTGTCTAGTACCTTTAATACTCTGTCAATATAATCTTTTTCTATATAAAAACTAAGAAGCATTACAACTCCAAAACGCACATCAAATTCTCGCTCAGATGATAAATATGGTTGTATAAAATTCCAAACGCGTTTCTTATTTGCTTTTGTAAACTTTAATCCATTACAAAAACTATCACAAATAGCCCAATTATCAATTCTAGGTATAAAATCAGCAGCATAATTTAAGACTTCTTCAATATCATCCTTCACATATCCAAGTATCAGTCCCTGCAGCATAACTTCCTCATAGTAATCACTTGGTGCTGCTTTCATATACTCTCGCCAATTTTCTTTAACTAACTGTTTGGCCATTTTTCTTAATATTGGCAGTCTAACTCCAACAATATTATTAGTATTAGGACACAATTTGCTATGAAACTTTTTATATTCTTCATCTGCTAATTGAAAAATTTGTTGCCTTACTATGTTCTCCATATCCCACCTCATTCTTTGGCCTTTCCAATTAATTATCTTATAGTTATAATATAACCTAAAAAAGGATTTAAAACTACTAGGAATAAGACACGTATATTGTATTTAATATGCGTGTCCTATTTACCACTTTTTCATTCCTTATTGTGAAAGAAATAACTTTAAGCCTACTAGTAACAAATAATAGGAGTACCTTCATCGATATTGTTAAATATAGCCTTTGCTACATTATAAGGTGAATTTATGCATCCATGGGAGCCATTTGTCTTATATATATTTCCTCCAAACACGCTTCTCCAGCTAGCATCATGAATTCCTATACCTCCATTAAAAGGCATCCAAAAGTCAACGGGTGAAGCATAATTTGCACCTCTAAGAACAGCATTCCTTTGCTTATATTTTAAGCTGTAGATGCCCTTAGGTGTTGCATCTCCCCTTTGTACATTACCTGTGACAACATCCCCCTGTACTATTAATGAACCATTTTTATAAAACCATAAGTGCTGTTTTGATAAATCAATTTCTACATAGGTATTTCCAATATCATTGTTATTACTAGAAAAGGCAGTTTGGCTGTATACAGGTTCCTTTGTTATTGTTTTTCCTTCCTTTATGATTTTAATTAGATCTTCTACTTCCTTAGTCTTATCGATACGCCAACCGTAATCACCACCACCAATATTTATAACATTTCCTGATGATGTAGTAAAACTTCTCATCTTACCAACTGTATTATAAGTTTTAGAAAGCATATCTACGTATTCTTTTACCTTGTTTTTATCAAATTTAATTTCAAAGTTTTCATCAACTGTAAGCCACTTATTTATTATAGAACCATCTAAGATTTCTGTCTTTTTTCTAGAAGTATATGTGACTTTCGAAGATACGTACTTATTAAGGGTATCTCTAACTTCTATAATTTTTGGTGACTTTGAATTATATTTTGGCTTTATATAGCAGCCAGATGATTCCAAATCTAGTTCAGCTTCTCTCTTAAGAATTGAATCTACTACATGAGCGTATAAAATGTTTTTATCTACCTTATTTCCTGGAATCTCACCTATAATTGAATAATTACTTTCTTTATATTGAAATCTTGGATTCTTAGGTTCAATTACATTTTTGCTATCAAAACATGATAATTTATCGATTTTATTCTTTAACAATTTCTCATCATATGAAACTTCCACTGTAATTCTAGAATCTTCTGTGTTAAAAAATGCAAAAATCCATTTAAAAGGGTTTTGCCTATCTCTAAATTTTTTTAATTTGTCATCTAATAAATTATATTTTAATCCCACATCACTGGCTTTTATTTTCTCACTTTTATTCCCTCGTTCTTTTAGATTTAATGAATAATTTTCAATTTCAGATGTCATTATTTCTGCTACTTCCTCTATAGTTTTTCCCGAAACATCAATAGAATTAATCTTAGAGCCAAAGTAAAAATGATTGGTATAATACTTTGCCATTCCAAAATAAATAACAAGCAAGGTGCAAAGAGCCACCGCTATACCAATGACAACTTTTTTACGTTTTTCAGCTGGCTTTACTATCTCCTCTTCAGTTGAATCCTCTGTCATCTCATTTGTTGAACTCTCTGTTTTCTCATTTAGCATTTTTCCTTCTTCTGCTGACTCTTCAACCTTTTCATCAATTGGCTCTCCTATTTTTTTTAACGATTCTCCTATTGATTTTTCTACTTCCTTTTCCGTAGCACTCACCTCTTACCTAAAACAAAATTTAGAATTAGTAATTTGTCCTTAAGAGATTAGTGAATCTTATACTAATAAGCTCACATTTCATTCTATGTGCTAACTTTTATACTTAAGACAATTATATTTATAAATTTTAAAAATTAATTTTCATAATTAAGTTCTTATATTGAAGATTACAGTGAAGTTACTGCAAAAAATAAAAAAAAGGTGCTCAGCACCTCAAAGCAGCAGTTTTTCAACACCTTTCCAATTAAAGCACCTTTGTCCTTCCCAATGCTTATTCCAATCATATTTCTTACCAAAGCATATCTTTAATTCTGCATCACTGCTTATTAAATTATCTTCATGATCATCTATAAATACAGCATCTTTCATATTAATTACGCTCTTATCTGTTTTTATGCCACTCTTCTCTACATTATTAGAAATCAATACAACACTCTTTATAAAGGGTAAGTTATCTTTAATCCATTTAGACTTATACGAAATATTATCCAAAGTCCCTATGGAACAAATTATCAATTCATATTTTGTTGACAGCTTTTCAATAACTTCTCTTGCATCTTCCATAAACTCTAAATGTTCAAAAAACTCCTTACTTGAAAAAATCTCCTCTTGATGAGCAACCATAGGACATTGATCCTTTAAATCATATCTATTAACCTTTTTGTGGTCAGCCTCTTTAAATTTCTCTCTATTCTTATATAATTTATTATATACATTGCAATAGGTCTTAACTGAATCCACAATAGTACAGTCAAAGTCTAAAAAAAGCTTTTTCATATGTACCTCCTTTAAAAAAATGCACAGCATCTTTCTTTTTAGTCTACTTCTACCAAAACACTCTCCATTAACAAATGTAGATAATCTTTTTAATATTGAACCGGAGTATGAGATTTGCATTGTAGAAAGCGTTGAACAAGCATTAGAAGCTCTTTATTTCTGGGTTTAAAACACCGTAAAAACCTTCTATTGTCTGAACAATAGTGAATTTAGAAGGGTTAGGTGTTTTAAAGTCAAAAATATTAGAGCTTCTTTGCGCAGTGAAGCTTTTCTAAATACAAATCTCATACGGAAGGTTCAATATTAAAGATTGTCACAATTTATTTTTATTATGTTTACTTAAATTTCTTTTCGTGATTCAAAAGCCATTCTTTTATGTGCAGCCCTCCTGCATATCCTACAAGCTTTCCATTGCTGCCTATTACTCTGTGGCAAGGAAGAACTATTGCTATTTTATTTTTATTATTGGAGTTTCCAACAGCCCTTACAGCTTTTTCGTTTCCTATTCTAATAGCAATATCTTTATATGTAGCTACCTCTCCGTAAGGAATCTTAGTAAGTTCTGTCCACACTTTCTTTTGAAACTCAGTTCCATCTATATGAAGCTTTAAATCAAAGCTTTTTCTCTTTCCTTTAAAATATTCATCTAACTGAGTATAGGCTTGTTTTAAAATTGGAATCATTCTATCATTTTTTCCTGACTTATCTACAAAATTAATATGAGTTATAGAATCTTCATTACTTCTAATTTCTACTATTCCAATTGGGGATTCATAATAAGCTGTATATGTTGCTTCACCTTTTCCCATAGTTTCTTTCCACCTTTATTCTAATTTTAAATGTTAACCACGCTTCTCTTTATAGTTAATAATTATAACATAAGTTTTTTTAATTTATATTGAAAAAGTTCCATCAAAAATAAAAAATACTGCTGATAAAATTAATTATCAACAGTACCCTATGTAGTTTGTTTTAGAATTTTTCAAACATATCCTTCTTAACACCACAAATTGGACACTTTTCTGGTGCTTCTCCTTCTACAGTAAAGCCGCAAACTGGGCAAACATAGAAAGGATTATTCTCCATATCTTTCTTTTCTTTTGCTAAGCCTTGAGCCTTTTTGAATAACTCAGCATGCTGTTTTTCTGCCTCAACAGCATAGTGGAAAGACTTTTCAGCGTCATTTTCTTCTTGAAATTTTGCAGTTTCAAGATATACAGGATACATTTGATCGATTTCATGAAGTTCACCATTTATGGCACCTTGTAAATTTTCAACTATGTCTGTAAATCCAAATACAGCTCCTGCTGGAACAGTATAATCTCCTACCTGATCTTTAAGTACTTTAAAGTGATTCTTTGCATGAACCCATTCTGCATGAGAAACAGCTCTAAATAATCTTCCTATATTAGGAAATCCGTCCTTTTCTGCAGCTTCACCCCAAACTAGGTATCTCATATGAGCCATACTTTCTCCACCATAAGCTGAACGAAGAAAATCCGCTGTCATAGCATTTTTTACTGACATAAATTTCACCTCTTAACATAAATTTAGACCATTAAAATTGTCTTAATCCTATTACTATTTATTATGATACCCACATATATATAATTTTATTTATTCATACTTACAATTTGTGCTTATTAATTTTATAAGTCAAAAACAATAATATTTCATACCTTGTTTTGTTCCATATGTTAATCTAAAAAAGAGGAACAGTTTAAAATTCTGTTCCTCTTTTCATATATACTCATATTAACTTTCATGTATGGTTTTAGTTTCTCTTATTTTCAAAACACTTACTATGTTCTTATTAGACAACAACCATCTAAATAACGGATACCCTATTACAGTTACTACCACAAATTCTCCAAGAGCAACTTGTGCTGAACTTAGCCAGAATGGCAGCTTCAATATAAAGTATAACTCTCCACCTATTATAAATCCATTAAATAAAGTTGGCCATAAAGTAGCAATAAAAAGATTCTTTGATTTACTGATCATATATACGCTAAGAAAAGTAGCAAAAGTACCTACAACAACATCTACAACTCCCACAGTACTATAAAGGTTTGCTATGGCACACCCTAAAACTAAACCCGGTATATATAAAGGATCAATAAAAGCAAGAAGTGTCATAACCTCTGATAATCTAAATTGAACAGCTCCGTAACTTATAGGGGCTATGGCTACTGTTAAAACTGCATAAACTGCTGCGACTATTGCTATTTTAACTAATTTATTTATTTTATTGTCTTTCATTGTTCTACTCCTTTCATTAAATAATTTATGTACCCTCCCACGCTAATTCTATATAGTTAGCATAAGCCTCAATTTTACCATAATTAAAATAAAACTAGATTTTATCCCCCCTTGTTTTTAGAGTGGCACCAAGGAAACACTTTCAAAAATAAAAAAGACTGCTTTTAAAACTAAGCAGTCAATACAATTTATACATTTCAAAAAAGCCGCAATAAATAATCACAGCTTACTATATATTTTGATTGTATTGCCTTAGTTTTGTTTATTGGCAGGAGGCTCTCGAACTGCCATGGACAAGTGTCCTGTTGTTATTATAATATATAAGCTTTGCAAAATCAATAACCCATATATCTAAAAACATTATGCTTATCTTTTTTCTACAGCAATTAGTATTGGCGGATTATTAATCTGATTGATAAATTCTAATCTTACTACATTATATTCCTTTTGATTTAATTTAGAAGCAAATTCCTCCACCATCTCTTTCTCTATTTTCCCATTTTCATGCCCATAATATATTACAAGAAGAATTACTCCACCTTTATTTAAAATCTTTAAAGACTTTTCTAAAGCAATTATTGTAGTTTCGCCTTTTGTAGTGATTTCATGCGAAGCACTTGGAAGATATCCTAAATTGAACATAATTAAATCAACGTTTTCTTCAACGTACTTATCTATATTCTCATGCCCATCATGAATTAACTGTACTCCCTTAAAAATATTATTTTCTATGAGCTTTCTTTTTGTGTTTTCTAATGCAACTTCTTGAACATCAAAAGAATAAACCTTTCCTTCTTCTCCAACTAAATTAGCTAAAAAGACCGTATCATTCCCATTTCCCATAGTTGCATCTACTACAATATCTCCCTTGCCAAGCTTGCTAATAGCTATATTTTTAGCTAAGTTCATAGAATTAGTTAAAAGACATTCTTTCACTTTTTATTTCTCCTTTTCTAATTAAAACTATTTTTAATAATTTTATCATAATACTTATAACTGATTACAACTATTTTTTACATATATAGATACTTATCTCCATAAAGTTTTCATTTTGTTAAAATCGGAGCAGTTTACTCAGGACGGATTATCTGTTAAAATAAAAATTGTAGTCGATTAAGAATAAATTACATTATTAAATATAATAGCTTCAAATAAAAATCCATTAAAATGATAAAAGAATGAATATGGGAGTATGATAATTGATGAGTAAAAATAAATTTAACAACCAGTATAGTAAACTGGAGAGCAGTGAACAAACAAAAAAATACATAAAAGAAATGTACGATATGGCCGATAAAACAGAGAGTAAGAGCAACATAGCATTTGCAGCAATAGCTGCGCCTATTGCTATTATATTTGTGCTGACTCTAGTACAAATGTTTTCTTTTACAATAAACTTAGCTAAAAGCGATAGTACTTCTACAGAAGTTCAAGTAACATCCAATGATACTTCTAAAAGTACTTCTACAGAAGCTGAAGCTGAAGCTTCTACTGTTTCTGAAGCTTTGAATGACAAAATATACACTTATCTAAAAGATAAAAATAACAGAAATAGTTCTTTACAAAAGTCTATAAAACTAAATAAAGGAAGCGACAAAGGTTTATCAACAATATTTGTAGCACAAATCTTGAGAGATAATGGCTATAATATAAGTAATTCAATTATCAACACTAATAGATTAGTTGATGAATTAGAAAAGGCTGGATGGGAAAAGGTTTCAGACTATAACAAACTTCAACCTGGAGATATATGCTTTACATCTAATTCTAAGAGTGGAGCTCCATCTCATACATATATATTCATGGATTGGGTTAAAGAAGGAAAAACAGACTATGCATATATAGTGGACAATCAAGTTTCTGAATACAGTGACACTTATCATAAAAGAAACATAGATTCTTCAACACCTACAAAAGACAAGTTTAACTTCTTTATGAGAAAGAAATAATTTCTGATATAAAAAGAACCTAATTAAGCTTAGCTTAATTAGGTTCTTTTTATATAAACTCTCTAAACTGCCTAAACTCTTTTCTCCACTTCTCCACTTTCTAAACTGCTTTTATCTAACCTTACACAATGCCTCATAGTTTGCTTTTATTGTTTTTTCAATATCTTCATCACTGTGGGAAGCAGATAAAAATATAGCTTCAAATTGTGATGGTGCTGCTAGTATTCCTCTATTTAGCATCTCTTTAAAATATACTGCATACTTTTCAGTATCACATTTTGATACATCATCATAGTTTTCAAAAGGACCTTCTCCAAAGAATAGGCAAAGCATAGACTTAAATCTTACTACTGCAGCCTTTACTCCTAATTTCTTTATATTTTCGTTAAAGCCCTTTTCTAATTTTATAGCTTTATCTTCTAATTCCTTATATATATTCTTATTATTTTTTAATATATTCAAATTTTTATATCCCATATGCATAGCAAGTGGATTTCCCGATAAAGTTCCAGCTTGATATACAGGACCTACTGGTGATATACACTCCATTATCTCTCTTTTTCCACCATAAGCCCCTACTGGAAGCCCTGCTCCTATTATCTTTCCAAAGCAAGTTAAATCTGGCTTTATTCCGTAAACCTCTTGAGCTCCACCAAATGATAGTCTAAAGCCTGTTATAACCTCATCAAATATTAAAATCGTTCCATATTGTTTTGTTATTTCTCTAAGTTCTCTTAAAAACTCTTCTTTTGCAGGAACTACTCCCATGTTGCCTGATACTGGTTCTACTATCACTGCTGCTATTTCTTTCCCTTGTTCTTCAAAGACTTTTTTAACAGCTTCTATATCATTGAATCTGCAAACCAAAGTATCCTTAACTGTATCATCTGGAACTCCTGGACTTGTTGGAACACCAAAGGTTATAGTGCCTGAACCTGACTTTACTAATAAGGCATCAGAATGACCATGATAACATCCTTCAAACTTTAAAATCTTGTTTCTCTTAGTGTAACCCCTTGCTAGCCTTAAAGCACTCATGGTAGCTTCGGTTCCTGAGTTCACCATTCTTACCATATCCACTGAAGGGTAGGCTTCAATTATAAGTTTTGCCATTTCAACTTCTATCTTAGTTGGAACTCCGTAGCTCGTTCCTCTCTTTACTATATCTTCTAAACCTTCAATAAGCTCTTTTTTGCTGTGACCTAATATAAGCGGTCCCCAAGAGCATATGTAATCTATGTACTCATTTCCATCTATATCATAAATTTTGGAACCTTCTGCCCTCTCTATAAATATTGGACTCATTCCAACAGAACCAAAAGCTCTAACAGGGCTGTTTACTCCTCCTGGAATATACTTCACCGCTTCTTTGAATAATTCTTCTGATTTAGCGTACCTCACATTTCTTACCTCCTAAGCATTCTAGCTGCATCCTTTGCAAAGTAAGTTATTATTATATCTGCTCCTGCTCTTTTAATAGAAATTAAGGATTCCATAATTGCATTCTCACTTAAAAGTCCGTTATCTATGCAGCTTCTTATCATAGCATATTCTCCGCTTACATTATAAGCTGCAATAGGCATGTTAAAGCTATCTTTAACTTTTCTTATAACATCTAAATAAGAAAGAGCTGGCTTTACCATTACTATATCTGCTCCCTCTTCTATGTCAAGCTCTACTTCTCTTATAGCCTCATTTATATTAGCAGGATCCATTTGATAAGACTTTCTGTCTCCAAAGGAAGGTGCGGAATCTGCTGCCTCTCTAAAAGGTCCATAAAAAGCTGAAGCATATTTTGCACTATAAGCCATTATAGGTATATTAACATATCCTGCCTTATCCAAGGCATTTCTAATAAATCCAATTCTTCCATCCATCATATCAGAAGGAGCTATCATATCAGCTCCAGCCTCTGCATGGCTTACAGCTATTTTACCAAGGTACTCAAGAGTTTTATCGTTATCTACATAACCGCTCTCTGTAAGTATTCCACAGTGTCCATGAGAAGTATATTCACACATGCATACATCAGTTATGACATACATATCAGGAAACTTACTTTTTATCTCTCTTACAGCCTTCTGTACTATTCCATGTTCATGATAAGCTTCGCAGCCAAACTCGTCCTTATCATTAGGAATTCCAAACAATATAACAGATTTTATTCCTAAATCCACAAGTTCTTTAATCTCTTCTTCTAACTTATCAACAGAAAGATGATAATTTCCCTTTAAAGAAGTAATTTCTCTCTTTATATTTTCCCCTTCTACTACAAACAATGGATACACTAAAGATTCAACACTAATCCTAGTTTCCCTAACCAATCCCCTAATTGTTTCATTAACTCTAAGCCTTCTTGGCCTTTTTATTATATTCACTTTTGATTCCTCCCAACGCATTATTGACTATTGTCAATTATTAAAGTTTCTTAAAAAACTTTAATTAAATACTTAAATAAGTGCTTTTATGATTCCATCTATAGTGTACTCTTCTGCTTCCTTATATACATTGAGTCCAAAATCCTTTATTGTATTTGATGTTATTGGTCCTATAGATATTATCTTTGTATTCTTTAGTTTATCTAGGTTTTCTTTTCCTATTATTTCAACGAAATTTTTAACTGTAGATGAGCTTGTAAAAGTTACATAGTCTATTTTATCTTCATTTAAAAGTTCCAGTATTTCTTCCTTATTTCCTTCGCCCTTTACTGTCCTATATGTTTTACATTCTACTACATCACATATTTCACTTAACTTTTCTACCAAATATGGTCTAGCTTCACTAGCTCTAGGAATAAGTATTCTGTCTTTCTTTGATAAAATCCCTTGAAGTTCTTCTACCACAGCTTCTCCTACAAATCTTTTAGGGATTATATCTGCAGCTATTCCTCTTTCTTTAAGTGCTTTTGATGTAGCTGGTCCTATGGCTACTATCTTTATATTTCCTAATTTTCTGCTGTCATAATTTAATTCAAACAATCTATCAAAGAATATTTTCACACCATTTTCACTTGTAAATATTATATATGAATACTGACTTAGCCTTTCTATCTCTCTATCTAAAGCCTCATTGGGTTTTATTTTCTCTATTTTAATAGTTGGGAATTCTATTGGATTTCCGCCAAGATTCATTATATTATCTACAAGTTTGCTGCTTTGGGCTCTTGACCTGGTTACTACTATGTTTTTCCCGAATAGTGGCTTACTCTCAAAAAAGTTTAAGTGCTTCCTTAGCTTAACAACCTCTCCAACAACAATAATAGTTGGAGATTCTATATTTTCTTTTAAAGCTATTTCATATATATTTTCAAGAGTTCCCTCTACAACTCTTTGATTTTGTGTTGTGGCCCAATTTATTAAAGCAGTAGGAGTAGCTTTATCTTTTCCATTTTCAATAAGATTTGCAGCTATTTTATTTAAATTTGCTATTCCCATTAAAAATACTAAAGTACCCTTTAGCTTAGCTAAAGATTGCCAATCTAATTCCTTATCTTCATCCTTTAAGTGACCTGTTATAACATGAAAAGAAGAGGCATAATCTCTATGGGTTATAGGAATACCTGCATAACAAAGTCCTCCTATGGCTGAAGTAATCCCAGGAACAACTTCAAAATCAATTCCTCTTTCCCTTAAATACTCTCCTTCTTCTCCTCCTCTTCCAAAAACATAAGGGTCTCCTCCCTTAAGCCTTGTAACTATCTTTCCTTCCTTTGCCTTATCAGCAATTATATCATTTATCTCGTCTTGAGTTTTAGTATGATTGCTGGACTTCTTTCCTACATATATAAATTCACAATCTTTCTTTGCATTCTTTAATAAATTCTTATTAACTAACCTATCATATACAATAACATCTGCAATTCTTATAGAGTCCATACCTTTTAGAGTTATAAGCTTATAATCCCCTGGTCCTGCACCGACTAGATATACTTTTCCTCTCATGTTAATCTATCTCCTTAAGTATCATTTCTGCAAGTTTAAATCCTAAATCTTCTGCTCCTTCAACATTTCCTTCTATGGCTTTTTGAACAAGCTTTGAGCCATCCTCTTTTCCTAAAAGCCCTTCTAGCTTTATCTTATCATTATTTATAGTACAAATTGCTCCTATAGGAAGGTGGCATCCTCCATTTACACCTTTTAAAAATGCTCTTTCACATTCAGCTTGTATCTTTGCATTCTTATCCTCTATAGATTTTAATATATTCTCTAAATCTTCTCTTCCACGCTTTATCTCAAGAGCTAGTATTCCTTGAGCAGGGGCTGGAAGTACTATATTTTTATCTAAATAAAATATATTATAATCAATATTATTAATTAATCCTAGCCTTCTCACTCCTGCTGCAGCTAGAACTACACCATGAAGATTTTCGCTTTCTATCTTTCTTATTCTAGTGTCTACATTTCCTCTTATAGGCACAATGTCTAAATCTCCTCTATATCTTAAAAGTTGATACTTTCTTCTCTTGCTGCCTGTACCTATTTTAGCTCCTTTAGGAAGGTCATCTATGGTTTTATATTCTCTCTTAAGCACTAGAATATCTCTATAATCTTCTCTTTCTGGTATATAAGAAAACTTAAGATTATCAGGAACTGAAGTAGCCATATCCTTCATACTGTGGACTGCCATATCTATTTCTCCACTTTCAAGCTGTTCTTCAATTTCTTGAACAAATATTCCCTTTCCTCCTATTTTATCTAAAGCCACGTCCTTTATTTTATCACCTTTTGTCTGTATTACTTTTACTTCAAACTCTACCTCAGGATGCTTTTCTTTTAACTTTTCAATAACCCAATTTGTCTGAGTAAGTGCAAGCTTACTTCCCCTAGAGCCAACTACTATTTTCATATATTATGCCCCTTTCTCCTCTCATTCTCAATAAACCTTTTAAGCTCTTCAATAGGCATATTTATTATATCTTTTAGTATTTTCCTTTTCTCTACATCATCATTATAGTTTTTTAATATAAGTTTTCTTGCTTCTCCTAATAAGTCTATATACTCTTCATATTCTTCAGAATATGTATTTTCTAAGTCTCTTTTTATTTTAGCTGCTAGAGATGGACTTTTTCCCATGGTTGATATGGATATTACAAGACTTCCCCTTTTTATAGAAGAAGGAACTATAAAATCTGAAAGTCCCATATTATCGATTATGTTACAAAGTATATTATTTTTTCTGCAGTAAGTACTTATATCTTTATTTATTTCTGCCCTATCTGTTGCTCCTATTACTAAAAAAGCATCTTTTATATAATCTTCTTTAAATTTATCCTCTATTATCTCTAGTTTTCCACTAAATCTATTCTTTAGCTCTTTAAATTCATCTAAAAACTCTGGACTTATAACTCTAACCTTTCCTTGAAATTCTAGAAACTTTTTCACCTTCCTTAGAGCAACCTTTCCTCCACCTATTACTGCAATTAACTTATCTTCTATATCTATCATTAAAGGATAGTACATAATATCCCCTCTTATTAAAAATTAAATATATCGTTTACTACATTTATATACTCATTTATTTTTTCTTCATCTTTTAATCCTTTTAAATTTAAAATAGGATCCTTTACTAACTTTGTAAGAGCTGATGAGAGCATTTTATCTATTACTTTTTTGCTCTTTTCATCTAATTCTAGCTTCTTATCTATATATTGAAAGTATTCATCCTTTATTTCACTACATCTTTCATTTAAATTCTTAATTACTGAGTCAACCTTTATACCCTTTGACCAATCAATAAATTCCTCAACCTTTGAATTTATGATATCCTTTGCAATTTTTGAAAGTTCTTCTCTCTTTTTCATATTTTCTTCTGATATATTTTTAAAATCATCTACATCACAAAGAGTAATATTCTCTAAAGTTGCTACCTTTTTTTCCACATCTCTTGGAAGGGCAAGATCCATTATGTATAAATTATTATGTATTTCCTTCATGTGATTAAAATCTAGTATAGTATGTGGAGCTGAGGTTGCTGTAATTACAATATCCACATTTTCTATTACCTCATAGCGCTTTTCAAACTGTATTGGCTTTACATTATGAAATTTAGAAAGCAAGTCTAAAATATTATTATAAGTTCTATTAGCTATGTATATTTCACATAAATCTTCCTCTAAAAGATGAGTTAAAGCAAGCCTTCCAATCTCTCCAATTCCTATTATACAAGCCTTTTTTCCTTTGAGAGAACCTAATTTTTCTTTTAAAATCTTTATAGCTATGTAAACCATAGAAATAGGTGTTTCTGACACCTTTAAATCAGTTTTTATCCTTTTAGCTGAGGTTACAGCTTCTTTAAAAAGCTTGTTTAATACCTTTCCGCTTAGCTTATGCTTTATGGAAAAGTCTAACGCCTCTTTAACTTGACCTAGTATTTGATCTTCACAAAGTATCATAGAATCTAAACCTGCTGCTACATAATATACATGAAACAAAGCATCCTTATTTTTTTTGTAAATAAATATTCTTCTATGTTTTCTATGCTAAAAAATTCTTTATAAAATTTTTTAACTGTATCAATATCCTTATCTAACTTTTCACTGATTACATATATTTCACTTCTATTGCAAGTTGACAATATAACAATTTCTTTTATTCCTTTATCTATAAGATACTTTCCTGCTTTCTCTTTTTGAGACCTAGAAAAAGAAACTTTTTCTCTTATATCTATAGGCGTATTATTATAGTTAACTCCTATTACTGCTAGATTCATAATGTCCTCCTAATACATAACATCTTTTACATGCTGAAGGTATATCTTTTGATATTCTATATTTTCCCCTAGACCATGCTCATAAATGCTTACCTCAAACTCTTCTCTTTTCAATATATTTTTTAATGAGTCATCTTTATCTCCAGCAATATCACGCATTCCATGCCCTCCAAAAAACAGCATAAAAGGCATTAGAAATATTTTTCTTACCTCATCCTTTTTCAATTTTGATATTATATCATAAATAGTAGGATATTCATCAAGAGTTACCACGTAGAATCTTAATCCCTCTTCATCAATAATTTCTTGAAACCTCTTATAGAATATATTAGATGTATGCTTTGTTCCATGACCTACTAGAACAACTGCTTCATCATGGTTTAAGCATGGCACTTGAGTTCTCAGTGCATCTAATGCTCTTTTATAATCCTTTTCGTAATATAAAATAGGCCTTCCTAAAGCTATGTTTTTAAAAATAGTCTTATACTTTTTTAAGGTTTCTACAATTTTTTCATACTCGCTTCCTGGTATTATATGAAGAGGCTGAAGTATCACATTTTCAAATCCTTCCACATTCATTTTTTTCAACGCCTTTTCAACATTATCTACTATTATACCACTGTTTTTTCTTAATTTCTCAATTATAGCTTCCGAAGTGAAAGCTCTTCTAACCTCCCAATCTTTAAATTCTTCTGATATCATATTTTCTATACTTCCTAATGATACTCTTATAGCTTCCATATTGCTAGAGCCTGAGCTAATCACAAGAACTCCTCTTTTGTGTATTGTTTTTCTACCCATTTATAAAACTCCCTCATATATAACTTTACTTTATTACACAAATTATAAGCATTTATTATAGAAATGTAAAATCCTAGCGCATAAATACTTTTACCAATCTAACCCTTATACTTGCCCTACATAAACGAAACCGTATGATTTAATCATACGGCTTAAATTAATTTCTATCATGTATATCCTTTACATACTTTGAGCACTTAATATTTCTTCTTTCCTATCCATCATTTCATTAGTAAGCAATACTTTTTCCACTTGTTCAAAGCCTATTCTATCAATCATATCTCCAAATCTTTCTCCGTCTTTTCCGTATTCTTTATAATATAGTATAGACTTTTCTATAAATTCTAATGCTTCTTCTACAGTAAATATATTGTTCACCAAGTCTCCTACTCTAGGGAGCTTACCCCACTTACCACCTAGAAATATTTTTACTCCTTCTTTATCTAGTTCTACTGCATCAAAGTGGCATTTGCCTATGCATTGTCCACATTTCCTGCACTTATCAAAGTCTATTTTCATTTTATTATCTACTCTCTTAGCAGCGCCTGCCTTACAAGTTTCCTCAACAGCACATTTTTTGCATCCTAAACATTTATCTTGATCTAGCTTTGGCTTCCTTTGTCCCATTATTCCTAAATCATTTAGACTAGGTTTTGCACAATTATTAGGACATCCTCCAACAGCTATTTTAAATTTATGTGGAAGTTTTACATCATACCATCCATCATAAAATCTTTCATGTATAGTTCTGCTTAACTCTTGAGTATCTAAAAGCCCCCATGTGCAAACTGTTCCCTTGCAAGAAGTAATTGGTCTAACTCTTGCGCCTGTTCCACCAGAATAAAGTCCTACTTCTTTAAGCTCATCTTTAACCTTATCTATATCTTCATATTTAATTCCGCGTATCTCAATACTAAGTCTTGAAGTAAAGGCCATATGCCCTTCTCCATACTTTTCAGATATTTCTACTACCTTTCTCATTTTTTTAGGATCCATAGTACCATCTACTGTTACTATTCTACATATAAAATGCTCTTTATCTCTTTGCATTATGAATCCTTGTCCCTTTAATCCAGCTATTTCTTCTGAAGTCAGATTAGTCATAACTATTCCTCCTAAATAAATTTCATATATTGTCATAACTTTATCAATCTTTTTTAAATATTTTACTTTCTCTACAATTACATATTACTACTGATTTTTACCAAAATCCAATCAGAATTTGTCATAAATTCATAAATAAAGCTTATAAATTAACCATAACTTTTGATTACTTCAATTTAGCCGCCTTAACTTATACGAACATTACTTGATTTTTTTAGAAATTAATATGTATATATACGAATATTATTTAATTTAATATTTGCTATTATATTGATTTATCTAGATGAGAATGTTATTATTATAACATAACGTCCTAAAAAAATAATTTTATTTACATAATTATGAGCATATGATTTATGAATCTATAATGCTGCTAGTATTTTGCATTATGAATATACTGGATATTCTCTTTTTATTTTTTATATTTTGTGATTATAATCACATATTTTAACATTATCAAATATTATAATAAATTATAAGCAAATTATAACAGACTTAAAATTTCATTGATACAGATTATAGACTTAAAATGATAACCCCCTTATAATTAGCCTATAAAAAGGTTATTCAATGAAATATAACACATCATATTATTGATGTAATACACTAACTATATATTAAAGGAGTGTGTAAGTATGTTTAAACAATGGGAAGGTTTTAAAGATGGGAATTGGAGTAAAACTATAGACGTAAGGAACTTTATTCAATTAAACTATACTCCATACACTGGAGATAAAAGCTTTTTAGCGGGCCCAACTGAGAAGACAAAAGCGGTTTGGGAAAAGGCCAGCCAGCTTATACTGGAAGAAGCAAAAAAAGGTATTCTTGATGTTGATACAAAAACTATATCAGGAATAAACAGCTTTAAGCCTGGATATTTAGACAAAGAAAACGAAGTTATAGTAGGCTTTCAAACAGATGCTCCCCTTAAGAGAATTACAAATCCTTTTGGTGGAATAAGAATGGCAAAACAAGCCCTAGAAGCTTATGGTTACGAAATAGATAAAGAAATGGAAGAAATCTTTACTAAATATAGAAAGACTCATAATCAAGGAGTTTTTGATGCCTATACTGAAGAAACAAGGGTTGCAAGAACAACTGGAGTTTTAACTGGACTTCCCGATGCATATGGAAGAGGAAGAATTATTGGAGACTATAGAAGAATTTCTCTTTATGGTATAGATTTCTTAATTGAAGAAAAGAAAAAAGATCTTAAAAAATTAAAAGGAGTTATGCTTGATGAACTTATAAGACTTCGTGAAGAAGTTACAGATCAAATTAAAGCTCTTGAAGAGATAAAGAAAATGGCTGCATCTTATGAATTTGATATATCAGAGCCTGCAAAAAATGCTAGAGAAGCTGCTCAATTCTTATACTTTGGATATTTGGCCGGTATAAAAGAAAATAATGGTGCTGCAATGTCTCTTGGAAGAACTAGCACTTTCCTTGATATATATATTGAAAGAGATCTTCAAAATGGAATAATTACAGAGGAAGAAGCTCAAGAAATTATAGATCAATTCATAATTAAGCTTAGAATGGCAAGACACTTAAGAACTCCTGAATATAATGATTTATTTGCAGGCGATCCAACTTGGGTAACTGAATCTATAGCTGGGATGGGAGTAGATGGAAGAACCCTTGTTACAAAGACTTCCTTTAGATATCTTCACACTTTAATAAATCTTGGAACTGCACCAGAACCAAATATGACAGTTCTATGGTCTCAAGACCTTCCTGAAAACTTTAAGAAGTACTGCGCTGAAATGTCTATTTTAACTGATTCAATTCAATACGAAAATGACGACATTATGCGCCCTATCTATGGAGACGATTATGCTATAGCATGTTGTGTATCTGCTATGCAAGTTGGTAAGCAAATGCAGTTCTTTGGAGCAAGATGCAACCTTGCAAAAGCTCTACTTCTTGCAATCAACGGCGGAATTGATGAAAAGAAAGGCTTAAAAGTTGTACCAAATATAGAACCTATAACTGATGAAGTTTTAGATTATGAAAAAGTAAAATCTAACTATTTTAAAGTATTAGAGTACATTGGAGATCTTTATGTTAACACAATGAATATAATTCACTTTATGCATGATAAATATGCTTATGAAGCTTCTCAAATGGCTCTTCACGATACAAATGTTGGAAGATTAATGGCCTTTGGTGTAGCTGGATTATCTGTTGCAACAGACTCATTAAGTGCAATTAAATTCGCAAAAGTAAAACCTATAAGAAAAAATGGGATAACTGTTGACTTTGAAGTTCAAGGTGATTTCCCTAAATACGGAAATGATGATGATAGAGTAGACAATATTGCTGTAGAAATTGTTGATAGGTTCTCTAAAGAACTTAAAAAACATCCAACCTATAGAAATGCTGAACATACACTTTCAGTATTAACAATAACATCAAATGTAGTTTACGGAAAGAAAACTGGTTCAACACCTGATGGAAGAAAGCTTGGAGAACCTTTAGCTCCTGGAGCAAACCCAATGCACGGAAGAGATATTGAAGGAGCCCTAGCTTCTCTTAACTCAGTTGCTAAAATACCATATTGTGCATGCCAAGATGGAGTTTCAAATACTTTCTCCATAATTCCAGATGCTTTAGGAAAAGATGGACAAACTAGAATAAATAATTTAGTTTATATAATGGACGGATATTTTGGTCAAGGTGCTCATCACTTAAACGTAAATGTATTGAACAGAGAAACTTTAATAGATGCTATGGACCATCCTGAAAAATATCCAACACTTACAATAAGAGTTTCAGGATATGCAGTTAACTTTAACAAATTATCAAAAGCTCAACAAAAAGAAGTTATAAGCAGAACTTTCCATGAAAAAATGTAATAAATTAACCTTATGAGGTGATATTATGCCAAAGGGAAGAATTCACTCAATAGAAAGCATGGGACTAGTAGACGGGCCTGGTATTAGAACGGTAGTATTTTTTCAAGGCTGCCCTTTAAGATGTGCTTATTGTCACAATCCTGACACTTGGAATATGCAAGGCGGAACGGAATTTACACCTGAAGAACTTTTAAAAAAGATTTTAAGATTTAAGCCCTATTTTGAAAAATCAGGAGGCGGAGTTACTTTCTCTGGCGGAGAAGTACTCCTTCAACCAGACTTTTTACTAGAAATCTTAAAATTATGCAAAGAAAATGATATACACACAACCCTTGATACTTCTGGCTTTGGCCTTGGAAAATATGATGAAATTTTAAAATACACTGACCTAGTAATATTAGATATTAAACATGTAGATGATGCGGGATATAAAAACTTAACTGGCCAAGGGAAAAAAGGTTTAGATGAGTTTTTAAAAGCTTTAGCTAAATCAGGTACAAAACTTTGGATACGCCATGTTGTAGTTCCAAAAATTACAGATTCTGAGGAACATATTTCAAAGCTCGCTCATATAATAAAACAAATAGATAATGTAGAAAAAGTAGAATTGCTTCCCTATCACACTCTTGGTGTTAATAAATACGATAGACTGGGGCTAGACTACTTATTAAAGGATACTCCGCCAATGGATAAAAATAAGCTAAAAGGGCTTGAATCCCTTCTAACTCGGCTCCTCCTTTGTTAATATATAAACCTTAAAAAGCTACTTAGAGATTTCTAAGTAGCTTTTTTCTATAACTTTCTATATTGAACCCTATCAGTATCGTCCTCTATGATTACTGCATCAAATTCACCATTCTCAACTTCTGCCTTAAACTTCTTTCCATCCTCTGTTCTTTTTTCTACTGGGAATTCCTCCATTACCACATCCTTATATTCAAAAGGACGTCCTGAAGGAATAGCATTTAATTTGTTTATATCTATATGGCTCTTTTCAGTCACTACTATCTCCTCCTTAACACTAAAATTGCTGTAAAGTTTAAAAGAAATCTAATAGTAGTATAAGCATATAAATGAAGATTATTAATTTTTATAAACTGCTTATCAATAAAGCTATATTTAGAGCAGCTACTATGATTCCTATAATCCAAAGCAATATCTTTTCTATACCTGAATTTGCATACTTACCCATAACCTTTTTAGATGATGTTAAGTATATTTGCAGCAATACTGAGATAGGTAACTGAACACTTAAAAACATCTGAGAATATACAAGCCCCTTAAAAGGATCACTTATGAAGAAAATTGCAAGAGCAGCCACAATTAAAGTAATTCCAACTCCTGCTTTTGTATGACTGTCATTTATATCATAAGGTTCCTTAAAAAGCCCTGCAAAAATACTTCCTCCTGCCATACCAGCAGTTACAGAAGAAGATATTCCTGCAAGAAGCAGCGCAATTGCAAATATTACAGAAGCCGTGTTTCCTAAAAGAGGTCTTAGCATTTGCTGTGCTTGACCTAATTCTGTAACATGAATTTTTTGTGTAAAGAAAGTAGATGCTGCAATAAGTATCATAGCACTATTTATTGCCCAACCTATTATCATTGAAAGGAAAGTATCAAGAAATTCATATTTTAGCTGCTTTGCTATTACCTCATCATCCTCTAAGTTCCACTGTCTGCTTTGAATAACTTCTGAGTGTAAAAATAGATTATGCGGCATTACAACTGCACCAAGAACGCTCATTATAACCGGCATGGATCCTTTAGGAAAGCTTGGCTTTGCCCAACTTATAGCGGCTTCGCTCCAATTTACATTGACAAAAGTAAGCTCTACTATAAAAGATAAACCTATTAGTGATACAAAACCTATAATCCACTTTTCAAGCTTCTTATAGGAGTTTGTATAAAGCATCCACATAACTACTCCTAAAACTAAAACTGCACCTATCTTTAATGGAAGTCCAAAGAGCATCTGAAGAGCTATAGCTCCTCCTAAAATTTCTGCTAAAGCTGTAGAAATTGTAGCCATGATTGCTGTTATTAAAGCTATTCTGCTCACCCAAGGTCTAAGATATACTGTAGCAGATTCTGATAAACAGTATCCTGTAACAATGCCAAGATGAGCTGCATTATGCTGCAGCATAATTAGCATAAAGGTTGACAATGTTACCATCCAAAGAAGTGTGTATCCATAATCTGCTCCTGCAGCTACATTAGATGCCCAATTTCCTGGATCGATAAATCCTACTGTAACCAAAAGCCCCGGTCCTATATATTTAAAAAAGTCTAAAGCCATTAACTTTGCTTTATGATTTTTCCCCCAATTGCCCATAGACTTTAACAGTCTCATATTATTCACCTCAATCTATTTAATAGAATTTCATAATATTTTAATTGTATCCTCTATTATACTAGAAAATTCTATAAAGCAGAATAATTTCTATTAATAAATAATAATTATTAATATTCAATTATAAATTATTTATCTCATAAATTCAATATTATAATTTTCATTATGGATAAAAATAAATCTTAATTTTAAAAAGGTTTATAATACTAAAAATTTAAGATGAATTTCATCATATTGAAACATAAACTTAAAATGTTATGCATTATATATTATTAATAAGCAAGTTCTTAGGGAGGTGTTACAGTGATTAACATATTTAAAGTAGGAGAAAAAAGAAATATTGGATTGCTCATTCTAATTATATTATTGATAGAAGGAGCTGGATTTTTATCTGGATTTCTAGGAATGTCTAATATGGGATCCTATCAAAATATTATAAAACCTTCTTTTGCTCCTCCAGGATGGATTTTTCCAATTGTCTGGGCTGTATTATACTTTCTTATGGCCGTTTCTCTTTACAGAATAATATTAAAAGGAAAGCAGAATAATAATATAACTAAAGCTTTAATTTTGTTTTTTATTCAATTATTTTTAAATCTAATTTGGACAAACATTTTCTTTAAACTTAATTTATATGGACTAGCGTTTATAGAGATACTTTTAATGCTCGTTTTTATCCTTTTAACCACATTTGAGTTTTGCAGACATGATAAAATAGCTTCGTTCTTAATGATTCCATATATTGCTTGGGCATCCTTTGCAGGTGTTTTAAACTTTGTCATATGGATGCTTAATGAAATGTAATTAATAGAGCGTGGTGTAAATTTTTCACCACGCTCTATTAATATTATCCATTTATTAATTAATATGTTTGATTTAATCTGTTAATATACTTATATCCTTCATTTACCGTAATGGTAGTTATACTGACATTATCTACCTTAAACCTATAAAAATACAATGGTTCATCAAATACCCAACATAAAGCTAAACGAATTACAGAATCATGAGTAACTAAAAGAACAGACTTATTCATCTTACATAGCTCTTCTAAAAATTCACTTACTCTATTATATACATCTAGTAACGATTCTCCTTTTGGAATCCTATAGTTATAGATATCCTCTATCCAAAGCTTTGTTTCCTCTGGGTAAATTTTTGATATTTCTTCAAAGGTTTTTCCTTCAAATATCCCAAAATCAATCTCTCTTATTCTATTATCTTCTTTACCTTCTAAATCTAAATAATGTATGGTATCTACAGCTCTTTTATAAGGACTATAATAAATCTCTTCATAATTATATTTCTCTAATAATTTTTTTATTTGTAAAATTTTTGCTTTACCTTTCTCAGTTAAAGGAGTAGAAATACTACTATATACTTTCTTTACATTATCCTCACTCTCACCATGTCTAACCATAATTATATCCATTGACTCACACCCCAAAATGAGAATAGAGAAATAAGCATTCCTAATTCGATTATGGTACCATACACGTCACCGGTTAAACCATTTATTTTTTTATATGATATATGGCTAATGATTTCTGCTAAAAGATAGTTAATTATAAGAGGTATTACATATTTTATATTTATAGATATTAAAAGAATTAAGTAAATAATAGTGCTTATTATTATCAGCTTTTTAGGATTGCTTTTATGAAATAAAGTGCCTAATCCAGTATTCTTAGCTGATTTCTTAGTAGATATAATTATACTTGATACTAGTCTACTATTAGCAAAAGACAAAACCATTGCTAAAGGTACATTATTAATGCTCATTATTAATACAAATAAGAACATTAAATACAAAACTATACTAATTACTCCGAAGGTTCCTATTCTGCTATCCTTCATAATTTCTAAAGTTTTTTCACTATCCCTATTTGCTAAAAAGCCATCAAAGGTATCTGCTAAACCATCTATATGAAGTCCACCAGTTAGAATTATGGTTATTAAAAGTGTTAGAAATGATGCCATAAGCTTATTATAAGGTACAATTAAATAATATACTATACCACCAAAGCCACCAATAATAGCTCCAACCAATGGCATAAAAAATATGCAATATCTAATGTTTTTTTCATTAAACTTCACAGCAACATTAATAGGTATTCTCGTAAAAAACTGTATTGCTAATATTAATCCTTCAATCATTTTATCTTCACCGGAATTCCACAGCATACTAAATAAACTTGATCTGCCACTGCTGCAATACGCTGGTTTACACGTCCTTGAATATCTCTAAAAGCTCTAGATACAGGATGACTTGGCACAATAGAATCGCCAACTTCATTAGTTACTATAACAAGATTGTAATTTTTTTCTCTAATTTTATCTATTAACCCTTTTACCTCAAAGAATACCTTGTCTTCAATCAACTTTTGAAGTTCAAAACTTATATTTTCTTCATCTTTGGACATATCATACATTATATTAGATGTAAGAATTGTAACACAATCAAGCAAATATTTTTCCTCATTACCAATTGCCTTGCTTAAGTTATAATTTCCTTCATATGTACGCCACTGTTTGGGCCTAGAATTTTGATGGTGCTTTACCCTTTGTTTCATTTCATCATCTATAGCTTTAGCTGTGGCTATATATACTACATCCTTATCATTTTCATATAAACTTTCTGCAAATGTGCTTTTGCCGGACCTAGCACCACCAGTAACTAATGTTATCATCCTTTTACCTCCTTTATCCCTCTCTTATATCTACTAAATATGAGGTATTCATTGAAACATCATCGTGTGTTCCCATATTTTCAAATACATACTCTGCCATATCTATGATTTGAAATGCAATTGGACATCCAGAACCTTCCCCTAATCTCATTTCTAAATTTAGCATTGGTTTTAACCCTAGTTCATCAAATACGTACTTTGCACCAGGTTCAGCTGATAAATGAGAAGGTATTATGTATTCTCTTACATAAGGGTTAAGCTTAGTAGCACAAAGAGCTGCCACAGAAGATATAAATCCATCTATAACAACAGGCTTTTTATTTTTAGCTGCAGATAAACATAAGCCACACATACCACCTATATCAAATCCTCCTACCTTTGATATAACATCTATAGGATTATCTTTATTAGGTTTATTAATAGCTATAGCCTTTTTTATGATTTCTTTTTTACATATGTGTTGTTCCTCTGTAAGCCCTGCTCCTTTTCCACAAATCAAATCTACATCTAAACCTGATAAACTTGATAGTACTGCTACTGTAGTAGAGGTATTTCCAATTCCTACTTCTCCTGTTCCTAATATATCATACCCTTTAGCAAATATTTCATCTGCAACTTCAATACCTATTTCTATAGATTTAACTGCCTCATCATAGGTCATTGCTGGTCCTTTTGTAAAATTCTTAGTACCATCTGCAATCTTTCTATCTAGTACTTGAGGATTGTCCACTTTTCCTTTTATGCCTAAATTAACAGTAAAAATATCCGTACCTGTATATTTACCTAGTGTAGCAACTCCTGTTAGCCCTTTTGGCATACTCTCTGCTAATATTTTTGTAAATATTTGTGGTGCAGAACTTACCCCCTCATCTACAACTCCATTATCACTGCACATTACAGCTATAGCTTTTTTATCAAATTTATTAATTACTTTTCCACTCATACCACATATCTTAATAATAATCTCTTCTAATGCCCCTAAACTTCCTATTGGCTTAAGTAGTCCATCCCACTTCTTTCTAACTTCTTCTTTTACTTTTTTATCTGGTTCAGTGATTTTACTTAAAGTTTCTTTTAACAAATTCAAAATCTGCCACCTCCAATAGTTTTATTCCTCTATTCTTGATATAATAAAAAAGCACTAAGAAATTTCTTAGTGCTTTTTTTCTTACCCGGCGGCGACCTACTCTTCCACACCGTCTCCAGTGCAGTACCATCGGCGCTTTGAAGCTTAACCTTCGTGTTCGGTATGGGAACGGGTGTTACCTTCAAGCCATAACCACCAGATGCCATTCTTCTCAAAATCTTCGATTTTTTAGAATAATGGTACTCCTCAGCTTTGCTGAGTGAGTTTCATTAGAGAAATTTATTCTCTCAAAATTGCACAGTGTACTTTATTTGATCAAGTCCTCGATCTATTAGTATCAGTCAGCTCAATACATTACTGCACTTACACCTCTGACCTATCAACCTGGTAGTCTTCCAGGGATCTTACTAGTTAAACTATGGGAAATCTAATCTTGAGGTGGGCTTCACGCTTAGATGCTTTCAGCGTTTATCCCTTCCCGACATAGCTACCCAGCTGTGCTCCTGGCGGAACAACTGGTGCACCAGAGGTCAGTCCATCCCGGTCCTCTCGTACTAAGGACAGCTCCTCTCAAATTTCCTACGCCCACGGCGGATAGGGACCGAACTGTCTCACGACGTTCTGAACCCAGCTCGCGTGCCGCTTTAATGGGCGAACAGCCCAACCCTTGGGACCGACTACAGCCCCAGGATGCGACGAGCCGACATCGAGGTGCCAAACCTCCCCGTCGATGTGGACTCTTGGGGGAGATCAGCCTGTTATCCCCGAGGTAGCTTTTATCCGTTGAGCGATGGCCCTTCCATACAGAACCACCGGATCACTAAGCCCGACTTTCGTCCCTGCTCCACCTGTATGTGTCGCAGTCAGGCTCCCTTCTGCCTTTGCACTCTACGCGCGATTTCCGACCGCGCTGAGGGAACCTTTGGGCGCCTCCGTTACCTTTTAGGAGGCGACCGCCCCAGTCAAACTGCCCACCTAACAATGTCCTGTGACCAGATTCATGGCCTCCAGTTAGAATTCCAGTACTGTCAGGGTGGTATCCCAAGGGCGACTCCATAGAGACTGACGTCCCTACTTCTAAGTCTCCCACCTATCCTGTACAGACAATACCGAAATTCAATGCTAAGCTACAGTAAAGCTCTACGGGGTCTTTCCGTCCAACCGCGGGTAGCAAGCATCTTCACTTGCACTACAATTTCACCGGATTTGCTGCCGAGACAGTGCCCAAATCATTACGCCATTCGTGCGGGTCGGAACTTACCCGACAAGGAATTTCGCTACCTTAGGACCGTTATAGTTACGGCCGCCGTTTACTGGGGCTTAAGTTCATAGCTTCGCTTGCGCTAACTATTCCCCTTAACCTTCCAGCACCGGGCAGGCGTCAGCCCCTATACATCAGCTTACGCTTTAGCAGAGACCTGTGTTTTTGATAAACAGTTGCTTGGGCCTTGTCACTGCGGCCTGCTCTCGCAGGCACCCCTTCTCGCGAACTTACGGGGTCAATTTGCCGAGTTCCTTAGCAGCAATTCTTCCGACGGCCTTAGGATTCTCTCCTCATCTACCTGTGTCGGTTTGCGGTACGGGCACCACTTTGCTCCATAGAGACTTTTCTTGGCAGCATGGAATCAGATACTTCGCCAAAATAGGCTCCCCATAACACCTCAGACTTCGCGTTGAGCGGATTTGCCTGCTCAACATCCTAAGTGCTTAGACGCACATCCAATAGTGCGCACATCCTATCCTTCTGCGTCATCCCATTTGTCAAACGCATTATGGTGGTACTGGAATATCAACCAGTTGTCCATCACCTACGCTTTTCAGCCTCGGCTTAGGTCCCGACTAACCCTGGGAGGACGAGCCTTCCCCAGGAAACCTTAGATATTCGGCCAACAGGATTCTCACCTGTTTCTCGCTACTTATGCCAGCATTCTCACTTCTATACTGTCCACCGCTCCTTACGGTACAGCTTCAACCTGTATAGAAAGCTCCTCTACCACGTGTCTTACGACACATCCATAGCTTCGGTGGTAAGTTTTAGCCCCGGACATCTTCGGCGCAGGATCTCTCGACTAGTGAGCTATTACGCACTCTTTAAATGAGTGGCTGCTTCTAAGCCAACATCCTAGTTGTCTTAGAAATCCCACATCCTTTACCACTTAACTTACACTTTGGGACCTTAGCTGATGGTCTGGGCTCTTTCCCTTTTGACCACGGATCTTATCATTCGCAGTCTGACTGCCGGGGTACAAGTATATGGCATTCGGAGTTTGATAGGGTTCAGTAACTGTTGTCAGCCCCTAGCCCATTCAGTGCTCTACCTCCACTACTTAATTACCCGACGCTAGCCCTAAAGCTATTTCGAGGAGAACCAGCTATCTCCGAGTTCGATTGGAATTTCTCCGCTATCCACAGCTCATCCCATGGTTTTTCAACACCAACGTGGTTCGGACCTCCACGAAATTTTACTTTCGCTTCATCCTGGCCATGGATAGGTCACCCGGTTTCGGGTCTACGATATGCAACTAGTTGCCCTATTCAGACTCGGTTTCCCTTCGGCTCCGCACTAGAGGTGCTTAACCTTGCTGCATATCGTAACTCGCTGGCCCGTTCTACAAAAAGTACGCGGTCACACATTAAAGTGCTCCCACCGATTGTAGGCACACGGTTTCAGGCTCTATTTCACTCCCCTCCCGGGGTTCTTTTCACCTTTCCCTCACGGTACTGCTTCACTATCGGTCACTAGGTAGTATTTAGCCTTGGGAGATGGTCCTCCCTGCTTCCCACAAGGTTTCACGTGTCTCGTGGTACTCTGGAGTAGATCTGCTTCTCTTTTCTTTTTGCCTACAGGGTTATTACCTTCTGTGACTGAACTTTCCAGTTCTATTCGGCTAAGAAAATCGAAGATTTATGATCTATCCTCAACCCCAGAAACAAAGTTCCTGGTTTGGGCTCTTCCCCGTTCGCTCGCCGCTACTTAGGGAATCGATTTTTCTTTCTCTTCCTCTGGGTACTTAGATGTTTCAGTTCCCCAGGTGTACCTCTATATGCCTATGTATTCAGCATATAGTACTCAGCGTTAGCTAAGTGGGTTTCCCCATTCGGAAATCTGCGGATCACAGATTATTTGCATCTACCCGCAGCTTATCGCAGCTTATCACGTCCTTCATCGGCTCCTAGTGCCAGGGCATCCACCGTGCGCCCTTTTTTACTTGATCTTCATTCGTATATTTTCATTCCTAATCCTTGTTAAGAATCTCTAAATCTTGTTTCCTGTAACAAGATTACAAAATTTTTAATCAGCTTTACTTCTCATTGAAGTATTCTAGGTTTAATCTTTATATACACTGTGCAATTTTCAAAGAACAAATTTTGAAAGACATTAGTCTCTCAAAATTAAACAGAATTAAGTATCCAGTCTATGAAAGCTTTGCTTTCATTTCTCCCTAGAAAGGAGGTGATCCAGCCGCAGGTTCTCCTACGGCTACCTTGTTACGACTTCACCCCAATCACCAATCCCACCTTCGGCCGCTGGCTCCATAAAGGTTACCTCACGGACTTCGGGTGTTACCGGCTCTCATGGTGTGACGGGCGGTGTGTACAAGACCCGGGAACGTATTCACCGCGACATGCTGATTCGCGATTACTAGCAACTCCAACTTCATGTAGGCGAGTTTCAGCCTACAATCCGAACTGGGACCGGCTTTTGAGTTTAGCTCCCCCTCACGGGATTGCATCTTATTGTACCGGCCATTGTAGCACGTGTGTAGCCCTAGACATAAGGGGCATGATGATTTGACGTCATCCCCACCTTCCTCCACGTTAACCGCGGCAGTCTCGTTAGAGTGCTCAACTTAATGGTAGCAACTAACAATAAGGGTTGCGCTCGTTGCGGGACTTAACCCAACATCTCACGACACGAGCTGACGACAACCATGCACCACCTGTCTTCCTGCCCCGAAGGGCTTCCTCCGTTACGAGTAATTCAGGAGATGTCAAGTCTAGGTAAGGTTCTTCGCGTTGCTTCGAATTAAACCACATGCTCCGCTGCTTGTGCGGGTCCCCGTCAATTCCTTTGAGTTTTAATCTTGCGACCGTACTCCCCAGGCGGAATACTTATTGCGTTTGCTGCGGCACCGAAGGTGGTACCCTCCGACACCTAGTATTCATCGTTTACGGCGTGGACTACCAGGGTATCTAATCCTGTTTGCTCCCCACGCTTTCGTATCTCAGCGTCAGTTATGGTCCAGAAAGCCGCCTTCGCCACTGGTGTTCTTCCTAATCTCTACGCATTTCACCGCTACACTAGGAATTCCACTTTCCTCTCCCACACTCTAGATATCCAGTATCAAATGCAGCGCCCAGGTTAAGCCCGGGAATTTCACATCTGACTTAAATATCCGCCTACATACTCTTTACGCCCAGTAAATCCGGACAACGCTTGCCACCTACGTATTACCGCGGCTGCTGGCACGTAGTTAGCCGTGGCTTCCTCCTTAGGTACCGTCATTATCGTCCCTAAAGACAGAGCTTTACAATCCGAAGACCTTCATCGCTCACGCGGCGTTGCTGCGTCAGGGTTTCCCCCATTGCGCAATATTCCCCACTGCTGCCTCCCGTAGGAGTCTGGACCGTGTCTCAGTTCCAATGTGGCCGATCACCCTCTCAGGTCGGCTACGCATCGTCGCCTTGGTGAGCCCTTACCTCACCAACTAGCTAATGCGCCGCGGGCCCATCTTAGTGCGGATTACTCCTTTGATTATTCTACCATGCGGTAGAATAATGTTATGCGGTATTAATCTCCCTTTCGGGAGGCTATCCCCCTCACTAAGGCAGGTTGCCCACGTGTTACTCACCCGTCCGCCGCTAGAATCCCTCCCGAAGGAGTTCTTCTCGCTCGACTTGCATGTGTTAGGCACGCCGCCAGCGTTCGTCCTGAGCCAGGATCAAACTCTCAATTTAAAAGATTACTAGAAATCTTCGATTTCGTGTAAGCTTTTACTCCTCAGCTCTGCTGAGTGAGTTTCCTTAGCTCTACTCATAAGTTATTGACTGGCATTTATTTACCTTAATTCTGTTTAATTTTCAAAGACCAAATCTTTTATTTTTCGTCGTCTCTCTCGTGACGACATGGATTATCTTATCAAAATTAATATTATTATGTTATTTATTATTTATTATTACATCAATTTATAACGATATTTCTAACTCTTTTAAGCTTATTCTACATTTTTTATACAGTGATACTCTTGGCAAGGTATACGATATATGATAAAATTGCGATGCAATTTTCTTAAGTGCACCTAAATATGAAGTTTAAATAAACGCTAATGATTGTAAGCCTGATATTAGATTTGTCTGTATGTGTATTTAATTTTATAAAAATGCTTTTCTTTAATAAATGTGAATAATCTTTTTAATATTGAACCGGAGTATGAGATTTGCATTGTAGAAAGCGTTGAACAAGCGTTAGAAGCTCTTTGTTTATGGATTTAAAATACCGTAAGAACCTTCTATTGTCTGAACGGTAGTGAGTTTAGAAGGTTTAGGGGTTTTGAATCCAGAAATATTAGAGCTTCTTTGCGTAGTGAAGCTTTCCTAAATGCAAATCTCATACGGAGGTTCAATATTAAAGATTGTCACAATTTATTTCTATTACGGCATTTTCCCAAGGCTCATATTCTTTACCGCTTCTTTTATTTCTGACATAGTTTTACCTATGCTGCTCTCAACTGCAGCAGTAATAGCACCTTCTACAATTGCGGTATCTATTATCTCTACCTTATTTTTCATATTTTCTTCAAGAAATTCAAGTGCCATTTCTGCATTCATATATGCACTGCCTAAATCAAATATAATCAAAACTCCATCTTCAGAATAAACTTCATTTATGGCATTTGAGATTTTCTCCATATCTGTTCCTAATCTTCCATCATTAGTCCCTCCTGCTGCTGCAATAGGAACACCTGCTGCCATTTGACTTGCAAGTTCTTTTACTCCTTGTGCTACTTTCTCGCTGTGAGATACTATTACTAATCCTACCATGTACTTCTCTCCTTTACTTTCAGCTATATATAGAAGACCTTAGATGAACTCTTTCAGTAAATCTAAGGCCCTTTTAATTTAAAATAATTTTTTATCTATTACTATCCTTAAATTTCTTTGTATATAGTTTCTAAAATCAAAGCACTGGAAGTAGCTCCTGCATCTTGATGCCCTATGCTTCTCTCTCCTAAGTAACTAGCTCTACCTTTTCTTGCTGCTATTTCTTTTGTATGTTCTACTCCTTTATAAGCTGCTTCTACCGCCTCTTTTAGAGCTTCTTTTGAAGATAACCCATTTTCTATGGAACTTCTTAAACTATTTAATGCTGGTTCTATAGCATCTATCATGGTTTTATCATTTAATTCTGCTTTGCCTCTCATCTTTATGCCGCCTAAGGCTGCTTCGAGCATTTTTTCAAAATCTTTTATATCAATTTCACTTTTTCCGTTTACCACCATAGCTGCTTTCATAAAAGCTGTTCCATATAGAGGACCTGATGCCCCTCCTACATTTGATACTAAAGCCATACCTGTTTTCTTAAGGATATCACCTATATTGTTTCCACTATCATCTTTTAATTTTTCTTTTACTGCATTGAAGCCTTTGCTCATATTAAGTCCATGGTCTCCATCTCCAATTGCAGCATCAAGCTCTGTCAAGAATAATTTGTTTTCTTCTATAACTTCTCCAATTTTATTTATTATTTCTGTAACTCTTGATCCGTTTACGCTCATTATAATCTCCCCTATTTTTTCTTATAGTACCTTTAAAGCCGGTGTATCTGCTGGTGCATCCAAAAGTTCTTTTAATTCATCATCTAATTTTAATATACTAACTGAACATCCTGTCATTTCAAGTGAAGTCATAAATTCTCCAACTAGAGTCTTATGAACCTTAACTCCTTTTGCTTGTAGCATTTGATTTACTTTTCTATTAACTATATAAAGTTCCATAAGAGGTGTAGCTGCTAGACCATTTACCATAACTGCAACTTCTTCCCCTTCATTTAGAGGCATGTCTTCTAAAATTTTATTTACTAAGTGTTCTGTAATCTCATCAGCTGTTTTTATAGTTTCTCTATGAGTTCCTGGTTCTCCATGAATACCCATTCCAATTTCCATTTCATCTTCTGCCAATGTAAAATTAGCTTTTCCTGCTGCTGGAACTATGCATGGTGTTAAAGCCATTCCCATACTTCTTACATTTTTGATAACCTTTTCAGCAACTGCCTTAACTTCTGCTAGACTTGCCCCTGTTTCAGCCTTTGCTCCAGCTATCTTATGAACAAAAATCGTTCCTGCAATACCACGCCTTCCTGCAGTATAAGTACTATTTTCTACAGCTACGTCATCATTAACTACTACATAATCTACATTAATGCCATCCATTTCGGCCAAATCTTTTGCCATTTCAAAGTTCATTACATCTCCAGTATAGTTTTTAACAACTAAAAGTACACCTGCTCCTCCATCTACAGCCTTAATAGCCTCATATACTGGATCTGGTGTTGGTGATGTAAATACATCTCCAGCTACTGCAGCATTTAGCATTCCTTTTCCTACATATCCTCCATGAGCTGGCTCATGACCGCTTCCTCCACCACTTACTAAAGCAACTTTACCTTGTACTGGTGAATTTTTTCTTACTATGACATTAAAGTTATCTAATTTCCTTATATATTCTGGATGTGCTAGCACCATTCCATCTAGCATTTCTTGTACAACATTCTCTGGATTGTTAATTAACTTTTTCATTATTGTATTCCCCCTCAAAATATTTTTATTGTTTATATAACTTTATTTCTCATGCTGCTGATTTAAAACTAGTTTTTAAAATTTCTTAATATCTACTTAAGCAAAAGTCATGCCAAAATTGTAAAGGACTACATATCAGTAGTCCTGCCTTATATCCATTTTATATTGAGAGAAAATATCAACTTTTTTCTTTTAACAATTGATATTTTTTACCATATTGTTCATTTTTCCCAAGATGTTGTTTTTTCTATTCCATACAACCTTGCTTTAGAAGCTACTGTCTTATGAGTAATCCCAAGAGCTTTTCCAGCAGCATTAAAACTTCCATATTTCTTAAGAGCCTTTTCTATAATAATCTTTTCATACTCTCTCATAGGAAGTATCTCATCGCTTTCTACAACGAATTGTTTTATATTTTCTATTTTCCCAATCTTTTCGCAAGTTTCTTTTGAATCTTTAAGTCCATTTCTAATATATACAGGTAAATCCGAAAGCTGAATTTCATATCCATCAGCTAATGTCATTATTCTCTCTACCAGATTTTCAAGTTCTCTTACATTACCAGGCCACTTATATTCTAAAATTGCTTCCATAGCTTCGTTAGAAACTCCCTTTGCTGGTATGCCCAAATCTTTGCTTAACTTTTCTATGAAATATTCTAAAAGCAGAGCTAAATCCTGTTTTCTTTCTCTTAAAGGAGGTAGTATTATAGGGATTACATTTAATCTGTAATATAAGTCCTCTCTAAATTCTCCTTTTTGCACCATTTCCTCAAGGTTTCTATTCGTAGCAGCAATTATTCTGGTATCAGTTTTTATAGTTTCCTCTCCTCCAACTCTTTCAAATTCCTTTTCTTGTATAACTCTTAGAACCTTTGCCTGCATGCTTTTTTCCATTTCCCCTATTTCATCTAAAAATATAGTTCCATTATTAGCAAGCTCAAATTTGCCTAATTTTCTCTTTATTGCTCCAGTAAAAGCTCCCTTTTCGTGGCCAAAAAGTTCACTTTCTAAAAGATTTGATGGTATAGCGGCACAATTAACCCTTATAAATGGTCCTTTAGCATTAGCACTAGAGTAATGAATTCCTTCTGCAATCAATTCCTTGCCTGTCCCACTTTCCCCTCTAATAAGTACAGTAGCATTTCCTCTAGCAGCCTTACGAGCCATGGCAAGAGCATCTAATATTTTACCACTTTGTCCAATAAATTTTGAAAAGGCAGAGTGAGGTTTTTTGCTTCTTATAAGCTCTTGTTCTAAATATTCAGCCTTCTCTGAAACCTTATTTAGTCTTTCCGATAGCTCCTGTATTTCTGTAACATTTTTAACTACGGATACAACCCCTGCCATTTCTCCATCTACAATTATAGGATTTACGTTAGATACTACAGTAATACCATTAGCTTTATGACTTATGGCTCCTATAATGTTCTTTTTTTCCTTCAAAACTCTACTTCTTGCACCATTAGGAGATATTTCTTTAATATTTTTTCCTAACATATTTTCCTTACTATCCCCTACAATTCTAAGATAAGCACCATTTACATAATCTATGACTCCATTAGCATCTAAAACGCATATTCCATCCTGTACTGACTCTAAAATAAGCTGAAGTCTTTCTTTAAGCTCCTTTACTTCTTTAAGCTCCCCTTTTACCTTTTCAATGTTTGATATATCTTCAAATATCGCTACAGCTCCCTTTGATTTTCCGTCAATTAGTATAGGGCTTCTATTAGTGAGAATAACCCTATTTCCAACTACTTGCCTAGAGGCAATCTCTTCTTTTTTTGTATTTTTGACTATATCTAACCTAGATGAAGATAGCACATCTGTTACTTTCTTTCCTATTACATCAGACGCTTGAATTCCCAAAATTTTCTCAGCAGAAGGATTAAATATAGTTACAATATCATTTTCATCTATTGCCATAATCCCATTTGCTGTATTTTCGAAAACCTGTTCAAGGGTTATTGTATTGTTATTTATTATATTGTCTACTTGCTCTATGGTATTTTCATCCCGTTCACAAAAATCGCTTTCTAAAAAATTAACCATCTCACATAAAGCCAATTCTGTCTCTTCTCCGACAGCTTCAACTGTTATTTCTTCGAACCTCTTGATTTTTAAAAGTACTATAGGCATTAGACTTGTTGCTGGAACCTTCTTTTTGTTTTTATAAGAAATATATAACTCCACATTATACTTTTTTTCAAGTTCATTAGCCTTGTTCACTACCATAGCAGCCATTCTAGCATGAAGTCCTTTTTCATGATGAACTCTTACTTGTCTTTTACTAATCAACTAAATTCCCCCAGTCATAATTATAGAAATTAGTTCTCCTATGTTATATTTTATTTTATCCTAATGATCTCTTTAATTGCAACAATAGCCAAGTTCATATTTTATAAAATAAAAAAGGACTGCCTCTATGATAGTTAAATTAGGCAGTCTTCTTGGTATCCTTATATAAACCTTGCATTATTCTATTCTATTTTCTAGTCCTATTAACTGCTAATACTATAGGAACTGTTACAAAAATAGCAAGAGCAGCTGAATTAAACCCATTGATTATTAAAATAAATAAAGATTTGCTAGCGGCGCCAATTGATATATGTAACGCCTCAGCATAAGCTTTTAAGTAAAGTGCATAAATCACTCCTACTACTCCTATTGTATTAGTAAAAGATCCTATAGCCGCTGATATTGCTAATTTAAGTTTGAACTTTTTTATATTTATATATTTGTAAGCTAAATATGGTGTTACTCCTATTAAAATTCTAGGTAAAACTGCCACTAAAGGATTCATAAATATAAATGATACTGGAGATGGTGTGTTTATAGCTTGAAACATACTAAATAGTCCAAAAAGTAATCCAAGTAACCCTCCGATTATGGGTCCTTCTATTAATGAACCTATAATAACTGGTAAGTGCATTATAGTTAGCTTAAATGGTGGTATTGGTATAAATCCAATTCCTGTTGCTCCCAAGACTATTGTAATTGCAAATAGCATTCCTACTACTGCAATTTGTCTTGTAGTAAACTTTGTTTTGGTTAAAACCTTTTCTTGCATAATAATTTCCTCCATTCTTATTCCCAAATCGGATATAAGTTGTTAAATTAAATTGATTATAAATAATTATACAGTTTGGTTTCACAAGAATACCAACTAGGTATATTTTACTTCAATATTTATTTAAATTAAAATATGATTTAAAGTGAAAAATAACGATTTATCCCAAATATATCCTCATTTCTTCTGTTGAAGTACTTATTATACTGTTTTTTGTTAAATTTATATCAATCTTTCACTTTGTTTATAATTAGAAATAAAAAAACACCTCTTATTGAGGTGTTTTTTTATTGGAGCGGGTAAGGGGAATCGAACCCCTGTGTTCAGCTTGGAAGGCTGACGTTCTACCATTGAACCATACCCGCATATTTTATTAATATTAATTTTTATAATTAGCTTAATTGGTGGGTCTAAATGGACTCGAACCATCGACCTCACGCTTATCAGGCGTGCGCTCTAACCAGCTGAGCTATAGACCCAAAATATGGTGGAGATAAAGAGATTCGAACTCTTGACCCCCTGCGTGCAAGGCAGGTGCTCTCCCAGCTGAGCTATACCCCCATAAACTTTACATACCAAAAATTACTTAACTTAATTTGTTTTTCCTTAGGACAAGTGTTATTTTATCACACATCATTTTTAGGCGAAGCCTATTGTAAATGATTTAATTTAATTATTCTTCTCCACTTTATTATTTCTCACTATATCTTTCCTTTTCTTATATTGACACGCTAGGGAGCGTTTAGTTAAGACTGCCATTGTACTCTGCTAAAAGTGCTTCACATGCAGCTATTTGTGCATCTATACATATTGACATTGCTTCACCCATTCCAAGTTGATTATTCCCTTGCTGCATATATAAATTATTCAATAAATCTTTTAGATTTTCTGCATTGTATCTAGAGCCATTTTCTATAGATGATTTTAATGAATTGTAGGTTTCTTCAAAGACATTATTAAAATGTGCTTCTTCCCAATTATACTCCATGATTTACAATCATCTCCCTTGATATACTATATTATAAGATTCCTTTTAGATATATAGTTCTCAGAAAATTTTATAGACTTTTCCACATAGCTATTTGATATTTTTCCACATAATAATAATTTTATTCACAATTATAATTTATATTCACCATAGATCTGCTATAAAGCTTGCATTATAACTTTACGATAAAATTAGAGTATAAAGTTATTTGTTCGTAAATAAAAAGGTTGGTGATGTTATGGAAGTAAATAATTCTAAACAAATAGAACAATTTATGCAATTTCAATTGATGACAGAAATGTTAAAACAAGCTGCTGGAGACTCTTCTACTTTTCAAATAGCAATGGAAAGTCTTTTAAATGCTGCTACAGATGATAAAGGAAATATTGACTTAAGCAAGTTAGGTTTATCAGATGCAGATTTAAGCAAACTTGGATATGGCGGAGGCGAAAGACTTAATAATATATATAATAATATAAAAACTTCTCTAAGCTCTGGAAACACATCAATAGAGCAGGCTGTAGAAAAAGCATCAAGAAAATATGGTATAGATAAAGACCTTATTATGGCTGTAATAAAACAAGAATCTGATTTTGACCCTAATTCTACTTCTCACGCTGGAGCTCAAGGACTTATGCAGCTTATGCCTGGAACTGCTAGTGATCTTGGAGTTACAAATCCCTATGATATTGAACAAAACATAGATGGAGGAACAAAATATTTAAAATCTATGCTTGAAATGTATAGCAATTCAAAACAACTAGCCCTAGCTGCATACAATGCTGGACCAGGCACTCTTAAACGAAGAGGCGTGGACACTGTAGAAGAAATCTCTAAACTTCCATCTGAAACACAGGACTACGTAAAAAAGATAATGAAATACTACGGGAAATAAGAAAAATGCGCAGCATTTTCTTAAGTGGAGAAGTGGAGGCGCCTATAGGCGCAGTGGAGAGTAGAGAAAAATGCAGTTTAGGGAGTTTATAAAGTTTAGTCGCCGAGCTTAGTTTAGAAAAAATCTACTTATAAAACTTGTTCAACGCTTTCTACAATGCAAATTCCTTGTGTGATGTTCAAATATCTCACCAATGTATCGTAATCTTTAAATAAGATAAATAAAGACAATTAGAGGAGTAGAAATTATCGGAAAATTATGGATGCTTCGCCGCAAGCAAAACTACAATTTAGAACCGCAGGTCCTATTATGTTCATTACAGCTTGCTAGCAATGGCAAATTATAATTAAGCTCTGCTTAATTATTTCCTTACTCCCTAAACTCTCTAAACTGCTCTTTTCTCCACTGGAGCTTTAGCTCCCTCTACTCTCAACTTCTCCACTAGAAATAACTTCATTTTTTTATTTTTCTAATATTGACGGTAAATCTAATATAAAAAATAATATATTTCTATTGTTTTTAAAAAATTTTCAGAATATATTGACAACAATTTTTATAGGGTGTATTATTATACTATAAAGTTCAATAAAATAAAGCTTACAAATATAAAAAGTGGAGGTGTTGCTCATTTATACAGAGTTATAAAATTCTAAAGCTTGGGGGTGATACCACCAATTAAAGGATAGAAGGAGTTAATAGTTTGACAAAGGAGAATAAATTAGAACATAATTAGAGTACATTTATTGTATGGCCATGGATATACAATGAATGTACTCTTTTTATTTTACAAATTCTTTATAATATAGAAATAAGAGCATTACATTAACTTGTAGTACTCTTATTTTAAGAAATCTTTGTAAATTTCAGAAATTCTTATGCATATTCTTCACAGTATACAATCATACTTATTGATGTTCCTGAGCTTCTTCTTTATGCTCTTTTCTATACTTTACCATAAGCTCTGAGAAAAGATCTGCTGATGATGGCGGTGTATAAGTAATAGCATTAGCCCCAGCTTCTATAGTTTCTTTTATAGTCTCTTCACTAGGTCCTCCAGTAGCTATTATAGGAATATTAGGATACTTCTTTCTAATATCTCTAACTATATCTGGAGTTCTTTTAGCTCCTGAAACATTCAATATGCTTGCTCCCGCGTCTATTCTTGCTTGTATATCCTCATATTCTGATACTACTGTTATTACTACAGGAATATCTATAGTTTTCCTCACTTGGTTTAAAACTTTATTAGATGTCGGGTTATTTAATACAACTCCTAAAGCTCCTTTAAACTCCGCATCTAAAGCTAAATTTACTACTCTTTTTCCAGTTGTTACTCCTCCACCTACCCCGCAAAATACTGGCACATCTGCTGACATAACTAAAGCTGCTGTTATTAGTGGTTGAGGGGTAAAAGGATATACAGCCATTACAGCATCTGCATTTGTATTTCGTATAACTGCTACATCTGTACTAAATACTAAGGATTTAATTCTTTTTCCTAGAACTATTATACCACTTGACTCTCTTATAATAGCAGGCATCTTTATCATATGACTTCTTAAATTTCCATTTAACTCTGGCACATTTTTTTTCATATTTTCTCCCCCTCTTCTTGAATAAAATTTTGCATTGTATCGATGCTTGTGTATCTTTTTCTATCCTGAATTTTAGTATAAAATCTCCTCATATAAATTATATATTATGTTAGATATTTTTCTATACTTTTTTATTTAATTATATTTTTTAATAAAAAAAAGGAGCTGCATTACAGCTCCTATATATTCACTATCTATTGAAGTTTCTGTTGTTTCTTTGTTGTTTTCTGATTTTTCTACATTCTGGGCATCTTACTGGGTCGTTTTCGAATCCTTTTTCTTTATAGAATTGTTGTTCTCCTTCAGTGAATATAAATTCTTTTCCACAATCTTTACATACTAATGTTTTATCTGCCATTTTAAAATTCTCCTCTTTTCTTAAATCGCGACTTACTTTATCACACAAAGGAAGCTTTTTTTATTCGAAAACGCCATTGTACGATACCTCAATCGCTTTATTTATTATATAATTTTATCATATTGCCAAAAAATATTCAATGAATTTATAATGTTTTATTGTATACTTTTTAAAATTTATGTTAAGAATTGTAAGGATAAAATTAAAATTTTAGGAGTGAATTTTATGGATCCTTTAAAAAAACTTATTTTATGTGTATCTACATTAATATTTCTAAAGATTTTAAACAAACTTCTATATCCTATGGAAGATAAAATTAAAAACAGATTTAAACAAGAAATGGCTGTATATGGCTTGATTTCTAGATACTTTTTATCCAATTTAAGTCAAAATGAATTTGAAGAATATTGCAGTTACTTACTAAACAACATAGGGTATTCTAATATAATGCCTATATCTGAAGATTTTACAGGAGGGTTAAGTCTTGTATGTAACAAATCTAGTAATTCTAAAATATATGTAAGCTGCGTTAAATCACCTTATAAGGAAAACAACACAGATGATAACTATGCTATAGTAGGAAGACCTGAACTTCAAAAATTTATAGGTATTATGGTTCATGATAAAGTAAAAAAAGGTATAGTAATCACAACTGGAGATTTTTCTGATTATGCTATTGAATACGTTAATCATCTTCCTTTAGAGTATGACATAAAACTCATAAATGGTATTGAATTATCTAAAATTTCCTGGGAAATCAGACAAAAAAATATTAAAAATCTTTCTCTTGCAAACTTACTTTCATAAGATTAAGGAGGTAATAACATGATTTATGATTACATTACATCCCTTTCAATGCTTTTAGCAAACTTTATAAGTTTTTTGCTGCTCGTTCCTATAAGTATTTCAATTATAAAGACAATTTATAGACTTATAAATTTAGTAAAGACCTACAAAAAGGAAAGCATACATATTGAAATATTAAAAGAAGGAATACTTACTACAGATGATTTGGAGGATCTTTCTCCAAAAGAATTTGAACATTGGTCTGCTTTATTTTTAGAAAAACAGGGCTTTACTGATATAATTGTATCTCCTTACGGTCCAGATGGTGGCAAAGATATAGTTTGCAAAAGAGGTACAGAAACCTATTATGTAGAATGTAAAAAATATTCAAAATCTAATTTTGTAGATGTGGAAATTGCTCGGAAACTTGTTGGTGCTATGGAAGTTGATGAAATCAAAAACGGTATTATAATCACTACAGGATTGCTTACTAAAAGGGCTATAGATTATATTTATTCTTTACCTAAGCCTTACTCTATAACCGTATATGATGGTGCATCTTTAGTAAAAGAGTACAATAATCTTGTAGGTTCCTCCCTTGTTAATGCTTAATAAAAAATTGCACCCTTTATAGAGTGCAATTTTTATCTTTTTGATGGTCTAAAGCCTGCTGCCTTAGCCTCTTCTTCTGTGTTAAACCATACCTCTGGAACAGTCTTATCGTAATAAGCTCCTCCTGGAATGTGATATATTTTTTCTCCCTTACTATTTATATTTCCTTTTATAAGACCTTTAGAAGCATTATTGTTCGTTGTACTTTTTGAAGCATTATTTGTAGTGCTTTTAGTTGATGATCCAGTAGAGGCTTTGGATGATGAAGTATCTGTATAGTATTTATTACTTTGTGATGACTTAGAACTGTTGTCTCTATAATTATAGCTTCCTGCCTTAGAGCTAAAAGTTATGCTGTTTCCATTGCTGGTGGCTATAATAGTTCCTGCTTCATCTGTTCTATACACTGGTATTCCTTTTGACTTCAACCTATCCATAGTTGATTTGTGCGGATGTCCATACTCATTTCCTTCACCAACAGAAATTACAGCATACTTAGGTGATACTTTATTTAAAAACACCTCTGTAGTGGAAGAACGACTTCCGTGATGTCCTACTTTTAGTACATCAGCTTTTATATCGTATCCACCTTTTATTATTTCTTGCTCTGATACATCCTCTGCATCTCCTGCAAATAAGAAACTGGTATTTTTATACTTTAACTTAATTACTATAGAGTAATTATTAACATCTTCGTAATCTCCACTTTCAGATGGAGCTACTACTGTGGCTGTGGCTTCTCCTAACTTAAAAGTAGTTCCTCTTGCTGGTATTGCTATTTTTAATCCCTTGTCTTTTATAGCTGTTATCACATCTTTGTAGGTCTTAGTTGTGCTTGTTTTCTTTGGCATATATACCTTTTTCACATCAAAAGCTCTTATTACAGCATCCAATCCTCCAATATGATCTTCATGAGGATGAGTTCCCACTACATAGTCAAGTTTTGTAATTCCCTGCTTTTTTAAATAATTTACAACTAGATTGCTATCTTCATTATTTCCAGCATCTATTAGCATGCTATTACTGCCTTGAGTTATCAATATGCTGTCAGCTTGACCAACATCTATAAAATGTACCTTTAAATCGCCGCTGCTTTTTGTGGATATTTCATTATTTTTAAGCTTGTCCTCTTCATTAGAGTTTACTTTTAATTCATTCTTTTTTTCTTCAGATAAATTTTTATTATCTTCAGATGTGTTAGATACCTTTATGCTATCTTGATTTTTTATGCTACTATTACCTGTATTGCTGTTCCCACAAGAAGTAAATAAAATCATAATACTTATTAGTGAAATTAGCAAAGCTGTTATAGAATGCTTTCTTAGCTTATCTTTTGTCTTTAGATATTCGTTCAATGCTTTTCTCCTCCCTGTTTAATTGTCTCAATGATATAATATCATAATTTTATATAGAAATCTTGGTCTAAAGTTTTACAACAGGGTTTCTTATTATTGTTTTATTCAATCTTAAACTTGCCTATACTTTCCGCAACTTCAGAAGATATACCAGCTAATTCTCCCGCAGATGCCGAAAATTCCTCTACTAAACCTTCTTGAGTTTGAATGGAGGCTGATATCTCTTCAATGCTAGCTGCTAATTGCTGGGACTTTCCATTTATATTTTCTACATTTTCAAGAACCTTATTCTTTTCTCCTATAGACTCATCTAAAGCATTATAAACTTCCTGAATATGAGGCATTATGGCTTCAACTTCATTAAGTATATTTTTTATAGAATCTACCGTACCATCAACAGTTTTCATCTCTGTTTTCATCTTATTTGATACTAAGTCAGTAGTTTCAGACACTTCTTTAGTACTCAACATTATAGTTTGTACTAAACTTGTAATGCTTTTAGAAGAATGAAGTACTTGCTCTGCTAGCTTCCTTATTTCATCTGCTACTACTGCAAAGCCCTTTCCTGATTCTCCTGCTCTTGCTGCCTCTATAGCTGCATTAAGGGCAAGAAGATTTGTTTGCTCCGCTACAGCATTTATAACATCTGTAATTTCTGTTATCTTTCCTATATTACTGTCTAAGAATTCTATCTTTTCTGCTGAATGTTCAAAAGCATTCTTCATATCCTCTATAACTGATACAAAAGTTTTAAGCTCATTTTCTCCAAGTTCAGCTGCTTGTCTTATATTTTCACCACTAACTGATACTTTCTCCACTCTATTATAAATAACATCAATGTTCTTTGAGAATCTTTCCACACTCTCAGCAGTATCTGCCATAGCTACGGATTGCTCACTAGAATTCTGAGCTATTCCATCCACACTACTTGTAATTTCTGAGCTTGTAGCGGAAACTTCCTCACTAGAAGC
Organism: Clostridium sp.; assembly: GCF_047777555.1. GTDB lineage: Bacteria > Bacillota > Clostridia > Clostridiales > Clostridiaceae > Clostridium_H. The sequence continues at coordinate 123,949 of NZ_JBKEEV010000003.1, forward strand.
ACTTAAGCTTTGTGACATATCATCTATTTTTTTAGTAGATTCTTGTATTTTACCAATGATATCTCTTAAAGTATTGGTGACATAATTTAAACTATTCATAAGCTCTCCAATTTCATCCTTCTTTTTAGGATGAAATTCCACAGTAAAATCTCCTTTAACTACTCTCTTCATATTTTTTGATATAATATTTATTGGCTTTACAATATTCATTGAAATTACATACCCAATTATTGTAACTATTACTAATACTCCAATGCTCAAAATAATTGTATCTTTCATGTATGATTTTAATGTTCCTGTAATACCTGGAAGTGTTATACCGATAGAAATTACTCCATCTATTTCTCCTCCATTTTTATTATAAAATGGAGTTACCACATTATATATAATTTGTCCATCATTTTTAACTATTTTACCTACTACTTCTCCCTTTATTGCTCTATCAAAATCCACTTGTTCTATATTGGTTACAGAATCAGTTCCATTTGCTATAACATTATTGTTTTTATCTGCTACAAATACATACCTAACTTCTTCATTAGAATCCTCTTGTATCTGCTTTAATATACTACTTATTTCCTCAGCATTATCAATAGAATACTTTTCTATAGCTTCTCTTGCTGTGGCCGCAACAAACTTGCTTGCATCATCCATCTGCCTATTCACTGCTTTACTTACTCCATAAACACCTAAGCCCGTAAGCAATATCATCGTTATCAAAGTTACTGAAATAAATCCTAATATTATTTTATTTTTTAATGATTTAAACATAAAATCCCCCCTAATTAGCCTTATAAATTACAAATATATAATCTTTAACTTCTAACCTATAAATATCCTCCATCCACAGTAATAATCTGAGAAGTTATATACTTTGAATCTTCACTAGCTAAAAATGTTGTAATTTTAGCTATATCTTCTCCCTCTCCGAATTTCATCATAGGAATATCACTTTCTAAATCTTTCCTTTCTTCTTTAGTAAGCCATTTATTCATTTCAGTATTTATAACTCCTGGCTGCACAGCATTTACCCTCACCCCTGATGAAGCTAGTTCTTTTCCTAAAGCCTTTGTAAAGGAATTAATTCCACCTTTTGAAGCAGAGTAAAGTACCTCGCAGGAAGCTCCTGCTTCACCCCATATAGAAGATATATTTATGATGCTCCCCTGCTTCCTGTAAATCATATGTTTTACTACATTATGACAAGTATTAAATACTCCCTTTAGATTGGTATTCATAATATTATCAAAATCTTCTTCTTTCATATCTATAAAAAGTCCTACCTTTGATATACCAGCATTGTTTACAAGCACATCTATTTTACCAAATTTATTTAAAACTTTTTCTACCATGTCCTTAGTAAAATTATAATTACTTATATCTCCTTTAATACTTATAGCATATCCTCCAAAAGCTCTAATCTCTTCTAAGGTTTCTTCTGCTGCTGCATCATTATGAACATAGTTTATTATAACATTACCTCCTAATTTTGCAAATTCTTTAGATATACTTTTCCCTATGCCTCGACTCCCTCCTGTAATTAAAATCACTTTTCCATTAAAATTCATGAATTCACCTACTTTTAATCGTTCTACAAATGAAAATATACCATTTTCATTTTCATTGTCAAGAAATATACAGTTATTTTTTACTATATATGTTAAATTAACATATCATTTATAATGTTCAATGGTTCCACTCCATGCATAATTAATTTCATAACCTTTTCCTTTACTTCATCATACTTTTTAAATGTACTAATGGCTTCATCTTTATTATTATAAACCTTCCAATATCCAAAGGTTAATGCATCCTTACCTGAAGAATTTATAAAATCAATTACATCATCTATTGGATATCCTAGAAATATTCCAATCTCATGCGGACATTCTTTTTCATATCTCTCTTTTAACCTTTCCAAGCTTTTTTCTAAGGACATATCTTTTGGATATCCATAAGTGCTTAGAAATTCTACGTGTCTTTCTTGCTTAAGTACCGAGCTTAAATCATCCTCATTATAGAAAAGCACTGCTGTATTGTAATTTGCTTTTTTTAATTGATAGAACTCCATCTTTAACTCTTTTTTTATAAAATTTTTATATTTCTCCCAAGCCTCATATAGATTTCTTCTTCCTTTATCGTGAAATATTATTAGATAAGAAGGTTTATATTTTGCTATAACAGGAGCTATATTATATATTATTATAGATAAAAGATATGTTTTGTCATCAAATTTTTCTATACTATCAATAAAATTTTTAGCTAATTCATTACACATAAAATATCTCCTATAATATTTTAAACTTTTGTATATATTTATTATGTGTATTATATTGTATGGATTATGTAATTAATTCATAACATAAAAAAGAAGGGACTATTTTTCTATCCCTTCTCTCGCTTCAACCCCTTGGGTATAATAATGTTTTATTTCCTTCATTTCCGTCACTAAATCCGCCATATCTATAAGTTCTTGTGGTGCATATCTTCCCGTAATTACTACCTCAATTTTTTCATTTCTTTTATTTAATATATTTATTACTTCTTCTAGTGAAAATAACTTATAATAAAGAGCTATATTAAGTTCATCCATTACAACTAAATCATACTCTTCACTCATTAATATTTTCTCTATTTCCTTTAATCCTTCTCTTGCTAATTCAATATCTTCTTTCTTAGGATTCTTTATTATAAATGTATCTTTTCCATACTGTTTCATGCAAAAATTAGGCAGATACTTTGGAGCTTCCAGCTCACTATAATCCATACCTTTCACAAATTGTGCAAAAAACACCCTTTTACCTGCACAAACTGCTCTTAAAGAAAGACCTAAAGCACAGGTGGTTTTCCCTTTTCCATTTCCAGTATAAATATGTATATAACCCTTGTCCTTCATCATATCTTATTCCTCACTGCATTTTAAAATTTCTTACATCATATAATAAAAATACGAAGCATTTTTATTAAGTGGAGGCGCCACAAGGCGCGATGAGAATAATTATAAATCTCATATCAGATTTGTCTGTATGTGTATTTATTTTTACTAAAAAGCTCTCCTTTAACAAATGTGGATAATCTTTTTAATATTGAACTGGAATATGAGATTTGCATTGTAAAAAGCGTTGAACTAGTATTAGAAGCTCTTTATTTCTGGGTTTAAAACACCGTAAAAAACCTTCTATTGTTTGAACGATAGTGAGTTTAGAAGGTTTAGGGGTTTTAAAGTCAGAAATATTAGAGCTTCTTTGCATAGTGAAGCTTTCCTAAATGCAAATCTCATATGGAATGTTCAATATTAAAGATTGCCACACTTTATTTTTTAGTCGTAGTCTTTAATAACTGGTAACTCTAGAATATTGCTAAGTTCTTCATGAGGTATGCTCCTCAAAAACTCATCTTGATGTTTGTAAACTTCTTCGCTTATGCCTTTTACAGCTCCTTGCCTTGAAAGATCTACAGCTTCTCCTTTTGATATTACTTCTCCATTTTCTAATCTATATCCTATAACATCATCACTAGGTCCTTTTACTAAATCAGTTATTACATGTGCAAAAGTAAAATCTATATACATTACCATGTACCTCCTATAGTTACTTTTTTCAAATTATCTCATTTGATTTATTTAAAAATATATTTCTATAAGAGATATTATTTCTATTTTTACAATTATATATTATAGCAATTAAAGGAACTGGCTGCTCAAATCAGTTTATTAATGTTAAAAGTTAGAAAAATTTTTCTAACTTATTTTTCTAACTTTTTTTATCTAAGTTTTGCTATAAGAAACTTGCTCTTTATTCCTTTTTCTTTAAATTTGCTTTCATACTCCGTCATTATATTTTCTCCAGCATAATCGCTATTATGCAAGTCATAAGTCTTGTAAATAAGGTCAAATCCGCTTTCTTCAAAGTATTCAAGAGAATCTTCAAATAATTCTAAATCATCCGTCTTAAAATAAATTTCTGTGCTAGGTTTTATAAAGGTCTTATATTTAGTCAAAAATCTTGTATGCGTAAGCCTTCTTTTATTGTGCCTTTCTTTTGGCCAAGGATTACAAAAGTTTATATATATTCTGCTTATTTCATTCTTATCAAATACTTCTTCTATAAAAGCTATTTGCATGGCTATAATTCTTACATTTGTAAGCTCTGCTTCTACTACATTTCTAAGAGCATAAACTAAAATCTCATCTTTAATATCCACGGAAATTAAATTTTTATTAGGATACCTTGCAGCGATTTGTTTTGCAAATCCGCCTCTTCCACAGCCTAATTCTAAATATATATCATTATCATTTTTAAATTCTTCTTTCCATCTTCCTTTTAATTCTTTTGCTTCTTCAAATGATTTAAATAAAGGACTTGCCTCTAATTCTGGTCTTGCCCATCTCTTTTTCCTTAGTCTCATGATTTTCCTCCTCAGAGTTTATTCTTCCTATGACTTTCCACTCCATATTATACTTTAATCATAAATTCTAAACAACCATTATGCATAATTATAAATACTAAATCTCTGCGCTAGCTTTCATGTAGATATGATGATTTTAGCTAAAAAAGATTCATTAGTGCATAAGTAAATTTAACGAATATATTAGACATTATAGCTGCAGGTCCACCTATAATAATTCCAATAAGTGAGCTTCCTCCGAAAATAGGCATGATAAATATTATTAATATTAAGAATTGTAATCTATAAAGAGCATTTTCTGCTTTGTAAAAAACATTAGGAAACAAGTCTCTCAGAATATGAAATCCATCAAAACCTGGAAGTGGAAGCAGATTTAGTACAAATAATAAACAATTCATTTGTATTGAAAAAAGTGCTATTAAGGTTAGTATCTGCAGTAAGTTTTGATTCTGCGTTGGCAATTTTAAGATTAGAGCTAAAACTATAGATGATATAAATGCTACAAATAAATTACCTACTACTCCTGCTATGGATACTTTTAGGTCGTCTTTATAATAATTTTTAAAAGCACTTGGATTAGTCTGTACTGGCTTTGCCCATCCAAATTTAAAAATCAATATCATAATAAAACCTATTGGATCTATATGAGCTAATGGATTTAAAGTAAGTCTTCCTTGAAATTTAGGAGTTTTATCTCCTAATTTATCTGCTACCCATGCATGAGCATACTCATGAAATGTAAGCCCAAATAGTATTCCAGGTATCAATAATATTGTGTACAGTACATTTTCGCTGTTAAACATATCTTTCCTCCTAATCTTTAATAACCTTATTATATCAAAAGTAGAGGATAAAAACATTATGCTTAATACTTATTTTCATAAGCCTTATAATTAAAAAGATTCATCAACTATAATAAAAAAACCACCAGTCTAGCTGGTGGTTTTTTTATAGTACTTGTTATGATTTATAAGTTAAGCTGCTGGTATTACTAGTTGTTGTCCTATATAAATCATATTTACATTCTTAATATTGTTCTTCTTAGCTATTTCTCTATAATCCACACTAAATTTATCGCTTATCTTTCTAAGTGTGTCTCCTTTAACTACAGTGTAAACTGTATCTTTATTTATAACTATCTTTCCTGGAATCTTAATCTTTTGTCCAGGGAAGATCATGCTAGGATTTTTAATTCCATTAGCTTTTATTATTTCTCTATAGTCTACTCCGTATCTTTCTCCAATCTTACGTAGAGTGTCTCCGCTCTTTACTACATATACGTTTGAAAGTTTTTCTTGTGGTTGTGGTTTTACTTCTGGTTTAACTGCTGGTGCTTCTCCTTCAGTTAAGTATCCAACTTTAGTAATTGAAAGGTTCTTAACTTTCTTTAGAGCATCAACCATAGCATCCCTAACTGGTATTCCTGTATCGACTACATTTCTAGCATTATCAAAGTTATATCCATCACCATTTGTAGCCATGAAATCATTTGTAACTACTGTATAATATTTATCCATCTCTACTGGAGTTCCATCTAAAAGAGTCATAGAATTTATCTTTTTATCTTTGTAAGTTACCTTAACTCCAGATATTTGAACCCAACCTATATTTTGATTGTCTATACCATATTCAATATTAGCCTTCAAATCTGAACCTTTAAGTTCCATCTTAACTAATGTGTTATCAAAAGGCATAACTTCATAAAGATTTCCCATAGTTATATTGCCTTTTGCTATTGAAGTTCTAATTCCACCACCATTAGTTATTGCAATTTGTGTTCCTGCTGCCTCTCTCATAACATCACAAATCCATTCACCAAGCAATGAAGCTCCTTCATATCTATCATGAGTTAAATCCTTATCAGTTGTTCCAACAACTTCTGCTAGTATTGGTCCTACCTTTACTTTGTAGTCTTCAAGTATTGCTTTTGCTTTTTCATCCTCTACTATTGTATTTGATCTGTTATATAGTTCGTCAAGAGATGGTTCTATTGACAAAAGATTATTATCTTTATCAAATGTTAACTCTAATTTTGCTAATGTTCTACCATTATAATAAGCTTGAACTACAGGTACATTGTTTACATTTCCGCATACTGTTGTATGTGTATGAGCCGAAATAACAGCATCTAATACACCTGATTTTGCAAGTTCTGCAGCTTCACCTGTAATTTCTTTAGTGTTACTGTCTTGAGTTGCTCCTAAGTGAGTTAATGCTATAACTACGTCAGCGCCATTGTCTCTTGCTACCTTTGCCCATTCCTTTGCTGCTTCAATAGGATCTCTAAATTCTACATCTTTAACATTTTCAGCTTTAACCTTATATACTGTTTCAGGAGTTGCAAGACCTACTAATCCAATTTTAACTCCATCCTTTTCAACTATCTTATAAGGTTTAGCCCATGTTACCGCTTTTCCTGTATTTTTATCATAAATATTAGATGCTAAGAAATCAAAATTTCCATCCTTTGCCCAGTTTGCTATTCTATCTGCTCCCCAGTCAAACTCATGATTTCCTACTGCTGATGCTTCAATTCCTACTGATTTTAAGAATTCATTAACTACAGCACCATAAGTTAAGTTAGATATTGCACTTCCTTGATACATGTCTCCGCCTGATACAACTATAGTGCTTGGATTTTGATTTCTCATTTCATTAATTGCTCCAGCAAGCTTAGCTATACCTTGGTTCTTTCCACTTTCCTCTACAGAACCATGCAAGTCATTAAAGGATACTATATCAATAACTTTTCCACCATTATATTTTATAAGGTCTTTTTCAGTAACTGCAGCAGCATTAGCGGTTCTTCCATCTGCTGATGTAGGTATTTTAATCTTTCCTTCATTTACAAGTTTTATAGCCTCTGCTCTCTTAGCTTCATCCCAGTTTGTTCCTACTATCTTCCAGTTGTTATCAAGTTCTGGAGTTATAACTCCACCTTTAACATCTTGAATATAAGTCTTGATTAATTCTCTTATAGGAGTATTTTCTACATCTGATTGTATTAATTTTGGAAGTTCTTCTCCTTCGGCATATATTATACCTGGTTTTGATAATTGAGAATCATATCTATAGTTATTTACAGCAAGCTTTAATACATCAGTATCCTTTATTGGAGTATCATCCATTCTTCTTAAATTAACTATTCTATTTCCTGGCTCTTTGCTTACATCAACATCGTATTTAACACCAGAGAACATATCATAGTTATATCCTCTTATATTTGGATTGAAGGATACAGTTAAATCTCCAGGTTTATATGTGTTATAGAAACTAGCTGACCATTCCATATACTGCTTTAACTGTTTTCCTGTTACTTCCAATAGATAAAGCATATTGTCATACTTGTAAATTAAAGCTGCATCAGACTTTTTAATTGGACCTTCCTTCATATTAGCATCTTCTCTAAATGCAGCGGCAGCTGCTACATCTGCTCCAGTATAATACATTTGTACATCATTGATTAAATCAATCATAGCTGTATCTTCAACTTGAGCATTAGGTATTCCTTTTATCTTTTCAGGTCCTACTAAGTCTCCACCTTTTAATTCACCTATTACAGTATTAGCATCTTTTAAAGCTTTTTCATGATAAGGCTTTAACATTTCCAACAAAGTTTCATCAGCTTTGTAGTTAACTTCTTTAGTATTTGGATCCTGCATATAAACTAATTTAGATGTTACATCTGTTTCTTTGTTTTCAACTACATATTTACCATTCTTCTTAGTTACTTTTATGTCTAACTTTGCTAAAGTATCTCCAGTATTCTTATTTTCAACTATTGTAGTACCATTAACCTTTATTCCTTCTACAGCCTTATGTGCATGAGCAGCTACAATAGCGTCAAGTTCAGGACATTCTTTAGCCAAATTTTCTGCTGAATCTTCTGGAACGTATTCCTGAGTATCTCCCATATGATCAACAGCTATTATTACATCTACTTTATCTTTTATCTCTGCAATTGCCTTTTTAGTTTCCTCTATTGGGCTAGTTACCTTACACTCTGTTAATCTTGGGCCATCCCATCTAGTTATGTTAGGATTAGTCATTCCTATTATTCCAACTTTAACCCCTGCTTTTTCTATTATAGTATAAGGCTTTCCAAGAGTGGTACCATCTTTTTTATATACGTTTCCTGCAAGAATAGTACCTTTAAATTGATTCATATTCTTCTCTAAAGTTGGAATTCCTTTATTAAACTCATGATTTCCTAATGTCCATGTATCGTAACCGATTTCATTCATAGCTACAATCATAGGATTTGTTTCATTTAAAAACAATCCCTGGGAGTTTCCTTCTATAACATCTCCAGCATCTACTAATATGGTATTAGGATTTTCTTTCTTTAGTTCCTTTACTGCCGTTGCTATTTGAGCTAAGCTTCCTGATTCATCGGCGGTATTAGTTGCGTAATCATAAGGATAAAATACACCATGTACATCACTTGTAGCAAGTACTTGAAGTGTAATTGCATCCTCATTTGCCGTTGAGGCTAGAACTGTTGATGGTGCTACTAATGAGAACATCATCAAAAATGTCACTAATAAAGATGTGACTTTCTTCATTTTGAAGTTTTTGAACAATGTTATCCCCCCTTATTTTAGTCCAAATTATTAAAGCTAATCATCATATTGTAAGCTATATAAATAATTTGGTTCATAATTAAATTATACAAATTTTGCTATTATATGTAAAGGAGTATTAAAAATTTAATTGACTTTTAGTTTTTAGCCAATAAAAAATCCTTACTGCTAACCAGTAAGGATTTTTTTATCTATTTTAATGACGTCTCTAGCAATTTTCCTTCGCTTATAGAAGCTACTCCTCCATCATACACCTGAAGGAAAATTCCTCTATATTCTATTTTCTTTTGAGAATCAAGCTCTGTAACTTCTCCCTTTAAATTATCATTTATATAAATCTTACCACTTCTTGATACATATATATCTTTTTTATTGATATTTTCTGGAAGATTAATTTTATTCCATCCATCTGTATCTTCATCTATTGTACCATAGTATATACTCTTAATATTATATTCTCCAGAAGCACTGTCTTCCTCTAATTCTCCTACATAAATGTTATCATTATCATCCACATCTATGAGGCATAACTTATCCACTCCATCGATGGATATAGCTGATTCATTTCCTGTTACATATACTCTGTTCTTATTAATTCCTTCATAAGCTATCCTATCATCATTAGGTATTATTCTTATATCTCCTATGAAGGTTACTTTAGTACTTACTTTTTCTATTCTCTTCATTATATTTATATTATGAATGCTGCTTTTGCCGCCTTTTAAAGCAGTCTTAATATAAATCATATTGGTAAGAGGTGATAACTGTAAATCTTCAACCTCTGCTGATTTATTTGATGTAAGAGCTGTTTCATCCTGTTCTTTTGTCTCTAACTTTTCCTGTAGATCTCTTTCCGCATCATAAGAATAGAATAAAAACTTTGAGCTATTATTATATTCCTTTTTTCCAGATATAAGCATTATATTTCTATCTGGCGCCCATCTATAGAACGATACTTTGATATCATCATCAAGTTCTATATTGTTTTCTTTTCCAGTAGAAGTATCAACTATCTTTAAAACCTCATCATCATAGTAAGATAAATACGTTCCATCATAGGATAAAGATATATTTTTTGCTTCCTCTGGAATTGATATATCTATATCCTTTTTCTCATTCTCTTTTTCATCATCAACTTTTGTAGAGACTATGGTATTGCTCACACTTTCTGACGCAAAGAAATAATTATCTACATAGTATAAAACAGCTATCTGTAAACCTAAAGATATAAGTATCCATACTATTATTCTTTTCAAAGCTTTCATTTATTTCTCTCCTTTAAGGCTCAACATATATAACAGATGGTATTGATCTTTCACCTAAAGCACTATCAGGTTCATTTATAACCTTACCATTATAATACATAGTAGTTGATGAACCACCATCTAAATTGCTGGCATTATAAGCACCATATTCATAAAGCACATCTTGTACATCTCTTAGAGTTGCAGCAAGTCTTGATATTTGTTTACCATCAAGAACCAGTAAAAGTATACTTCCATCTTTTCTTTGTCCTATAGCTGTTCTAGGGGCTTTTCCCCAACCTCCATCACCATTTGTAATAGCCTTCTCTCCATTGACTATTAGTGCTGGACCAAAGGATACTGCTTCGCTAACTTCTTTTTTCTTAAGCTCTTCTATGGTGTGTTTTCCTACTAACAATTCACCTTCTTCTGTAATCGCAACAATATCATCCTTTACATTTTCGTTTTTATAGTCATTGTGTATAATTTTTCCCTTTGACATTATAATTCCTCTTGGAATTCCACCAGTACCAGCCCATTGTTTACCGCTAGCAGATTCATCTATAAAACCTCCTGCATTCACAGCTGCTACTGCATTATTTTCTTTAGCAATCTTACTTGTAGTTTCTCCTACTTTTCCAAGCTTGCTGCTATAACCTACTCTAACACGTTTTGGATCATGAATAACTAAGAGATACCCTTTAAAAGTTTTTCCTTCTATATCATATCTTTCTATGGTATCATCATTAATACCTTTTATGTCTATCTCTCCTTCACTGCTTGTACTATTCTGATCTAAATCATGTATTTTATTAGCATTTAAAATTTCATCTATTCGTTCCTTTGATAAAAAGGTAGTTGCAATCCATTGATGGCTTAAAGTAGTCATTGCAGCTCCAACCATAGCATCTCTTGCATTTGTAAATGGTCCATAATAAAGCATAAAAGGTCCAGTTACTCCTGTGAATACAACTTCAAAAATAATAAAAGCTAAAAACATTTTAAAAGAAAATCTCTTTTTTCTTTTCTTCTTGTTATTTTTTTTACCAGCTTTCTTCATTTATTAATCATCCTTTTTGGTTTTATCTTTATAATAGTACAAATTATATTGTACAATAAATTCGACTTTTTTCAAACTGGTTTTTTGGAATTATTGTAATTTTTATCACCAAATTTTCCTTTTATGCCCTATATAGCTTTATTTATGGAATCTTATTTTTTATATCAGTATCAGATATATTATCGACAGTATCCTCCTTATTGAGGGAAGACTCACTTTTTTCTTTTTCATTTATATTTGCATCCTTATTTTCTGTTTCTTCCTTCTCTTCTGTACTATCTTTTTTAGAATCTTCATCCTGATTTATATTTTCTGTTTCTTTATTATTTTCATCTTTTGGCTTATCATCTTTATTCTCATTCTTGCTGTGATTTGAATTCATTTCTTCTTTGTTATTTGGTATTGTACTTTCATTCTTTTCTATATTTTCTTTTATATTTTCTTTCTTATATCTTTCTTTTTCACTGCTCTTTTCTTCCTCTCTTATTTCCTTTATAGCATTCTCCTTATTATATATAGGCTCCTCATCCTTTGCATCTTTTGGATTAGTGCTGACATCTTCATTATACTTTTCCATAGCCATCCTAAAAGAATCCATATCTAAATCCTTAGTATCATATTTTATATTATTAAAAATAAAGTCATTCATTATTTTTGCATTTTGTTCTATATCCATAAGGAGAACCCATCCTTTATTCTTCAATATTTTTGATTCTGTTATCTCTGGAACTGGAATAAGAATTTGCTCTGGTGTAAAGTTATTTATTTTATATACAGTATAAGCATAATTTAATATTTCTCCTATATCTGTATTGGTCTTAATATATGGAAATAGTTTAGATGCTACTAAAGGGTACTTTAATATGTTTGTGTCTTTAAGTTTATCTATTATAGCAGAGATTACTTCTCTTTGTCTTTTAGTTCTATCATAGTCTCCATTTCCTACCTTTCTTATTCTAGCATAACTTAAAACCTGCTGACCATCTAAATGCTGCAATCCAGGATTTTGTACTAGATGCGGATCTTCAGGATTTACCTCTGGTATAAATTTATTCATTTCGTTCATTTCTATAGAAGATACATCTAAATCTAATCCTCCTATTGAATCTATAAGCTGCTGAAATCCATTAAAGTTGATTATGGAATAGTTATCCAACCTTATGTTAAAGTTCTCTTCTATTGTTTGCGTTAACAGTTCTACTCCTCCTATTGAATATGCATGATTAATTTTCTGTTCTCCATGACCTGGTATTTTTACATAGCTGTCTCTCATGATAGAAACCAACTTTAAATTTTTATGTATATTGTCTATGGATAATATTAAAATTGCATCAGCTCTTGCTTGTTCGTCTAAAGTTCTAGCATCGCTCCCCAGCAGCAATATATTGGTTATACCATCAACTTCCTTGTAATTTCCCTCATTACCTTGTCCGTATCTGTCATTTATGTAGGAGTTATATCTAAAGGATAAGTATAAATATCCTCCAAGAGATAAAAATATAACGACTATACATATGATAAAAGTTAATATTATCTTTTTTACTTTTATATCTTTTTTTATTCCTCTTTCATGTTTTGCCAAACGCCTCACCTCTCATATTTGTAAATTAATTACATTATAATAATAATTATATAACAAAATCATAAATTTACACACTTTGTTTACAAATATTTATCATATTACAAATGATTGCTACTTATATAAAAAAGCACCAAGTTTTTGGTGCTTTATAATCTCTGTGAAGCTTCATGAGCAAGCTCTGATCTTTCACATTCATCATATTTAAGAGTTACTTGATAGCATAATTTACTTCCTTTCATTCTTTCTGATGCATAACATAGTCCATTTGACCTATAATCTAAAAATGGCTGATCTATCTGCTCTGGATCTCCTATAAGCACTAATTTTGTTCCCTCTCCAACCCTTGTTGTAATTGCTTTTACTTGTTTTGGAGATAAATTTTGCGCTTCGTCTATTATAACCCAATTCTTAACTATAGATCTTCCTCTTAAAAAGGCTACAGCTTCTGTAGTTATAATTCTTCTATCAAACAGTTCTCTGATTTTATCATTTAGTTCTTTCTCATTTTTATATCTTTCTTTCTCATCTGAATCTATTAAAATCTCTAAATTATCTAAAACAGGCCTCATATAAGGAGCGATTTTTTCCTGCTCTGTCCCTGGTAAAAATCCAATCTCTTCATCCATAGTCACATTAGGTCTGCAAACTAGTACTCTTCTATACTCACCGCTATCTTCTTCCAAAATCTTATGAAGTCCTACTGCAAGAGAAAAAAGAGTTTTAGCAGTTCCTGCTGGTCCCTTTATTATGGCTAAAGGCGCTTTTTTTGCTTCAGTAAATAATGCTTCTAACATAAATTTTTGTCCTACATTTCTTGGAGTGATTCCCATAGGGCAACTATCCTTATATATGAGGGGAACAACCTTTTCTCCATCAAATTTAGCTAATGCAGTTTGTTTATGATTCTCCAAAGAATGGATTATAAGAAACTCATTAGGATATAATGTGGGAACAGAATACTCTTCTGCCTCCTGTGAATAAATCTGTAAAGATTCAATATCCAGCCATCTATTTTTATAGAAAAAATCTATTTTATCGGAAGAAGCATATACATCAATTCTTCCTGTATATTGATCATCATATTCTGGAACAACCTTTTCATAATAATCATCAACTTTAATGCCTACTGTGTCAGCTTTAATCCTTTCAAATATATCCTTAGTAATGAGGTAAACATCCTCACCTTTAGCTTTCAATCCTATGCATACTTGTATTATCCTATTATCTGCTTTCATCTTGTCCCAATAAGAAGGTATCTTTGTATCATAATGATTCATCTCTACCCTAAGTTTTCCCCCATTGGGCAGTTCTATACCTTTTACAAGGTTTCCCTGTTTTCTAATAGAATCTATAAGCCGTGCTGCTATTCGCGCATTGGCTCCAAGCTCACCACTATTTTTTTTTAAAGCATCTAATTCTTCTAGCACCACTTCGGGTATGACTACATCAGCGTCATCAAAGCAAAGAATAGAACGCGGAGAATACAAAATTACGTTAGTATCTAACACATAAGTTTTACTCAAATCAAAATTCCCCCTCTCTTTCTATATTATATTATGCTATAAAGCACATATATGTATGAAAAAAGGAAAAAAAGACTTACAGTCATATATAACAATTGACTAAGAATAACTTTTATTATATAATAATTAATAATAGAACAAGAAGGGTGGTGTCTATGGATAATATAACAACTATATTTAAAGAAAACAAATTAAAATTAACACCTCAACGAATTGCAGTTTATATGTATCTACGTTCAACTAAGGAGCATCCATCAGCAGAAGCTATTTATAAAGCCTTGCACAAAGACTACCCAACAATGAGCTTAGCTACTGTATATAAAGCTTTAAAAACTTTAGTAGAAGTAAATCTTGTAAGGGAATTAAATGTAGGTGAAGGCAATTTTAGATATGATGCCAATGTATCTCCTCATCCACATATTCAGTGTATGTGTTGTGGAAGAGTGGACGATATTGAAGGTCTTTTATTGGATGATTTAAACGATAGAGTAAAAGACTATACTGACTATGAAGTAGTATCAAATAAAGTTTATTTTTACGGAATATGTACTGAATGTAAAGATAAAAAATAGGCATTAACTTGCCTATTTTTCTTTTTTTGTAAATATTTTTTCCCCCTCATTCATAAATATAAGTAAATGGGGGTGTTAATTTTGAAATTCAGGGTACTATTTTTAAAGCGTAAGCAAATTTATTATTTTTTACTTATTGTTGTAGTATTGATATTTTTTGGTTTCTCTATTTTATCAAATAACAGAGCCTCTTATGCCACGTTCAGTGTAGGTTCAGTGGACAAGACTTATAAGTCTGATCTTACTGGCGATGGTAAACAAGATGTCCTTTACATAACCTTAAATAAAAATAAATATTATCTTCAGGTAAATACGGAAAAAGATAGCTTTTATCTTGAACCTAGTAAAAACTTAGCCTCAGTTGGAAATTACTATCCTTATTGGCCTATGCGTGTTAATATTTTAGATATTTCCAGGGACAAGATTCCAGAAATTTTCATTCAATCTTCCAAAGAAAACAAACCTATTCAGCATGTTTTCTTATACGAAAAAAACAGGTTTAAAGATATATTTTGCAGCTATAATAATATACTAGGATTTATGGATTGTACAAATAATAAAACTCCTAAGATGATATCAGGTAATATATCTAAGAATAATTTTTCTTTTTCAAACTACATTTTACTCCAAGGTAAACTAGAAAAATATGATTATAAAGCTGAAGAAACATTTATGGGAAAGGACACTATATTAAGCTTTATTAACGCAATAACTTCTCTCAATCCAGAAAATCTTCAGCTTCCACAGGAAATCTTTGATTCTAAAACTTATGATAAATCCATATCTATCATTGAAAGCATGGCTAATTCTAGTTCTAATTTTATATTTCAGGATGCAAGCTTTATAGATACTAAGTCTAATAAAGATGGCGACCCTACACAAGTAGAATGGACACTAAATTTTAGAGCAAATTCTTCAAAAGAATTAAAAGATATTAAAAATTATACCTTAAAGTTAAACCTAAATTTCTTTAAGGATTCTAAAGAAAAGTATTGTTTTAAAATATCCTCATTGTATATTAAGAAATAATAAAAAAATGGACCGCATTTGGCGGTCCCAATCAAAAGGGGGATGGGGGGTTTTAGCACTAGTGAGAGGGTAACATTTTATTTATGTATTGTTACTCCTCCATTGTACATTATATATGTTATCCCCTTTTACATATTTTATTCACTAACCTTTAATGTTTTTAGTATTTTTCTATAATTTTCCCCATTTCTTCTTTTATCTCACTTCTCAATTCTAAAGGTTCTAAAACTTCAGCATCAGCTCCAAATCCTAAAATCCATCTTTTCATTGCTTCTAATTCATTCTTTCTTATTTTAAAAATTACATTTCCATTAGAAAGATACTTTCTATTTTTGATTAAATTCCATTCATTTTTTATAAGATGCTTCTCACTTTTTTTACTAAATTTAATTTTTACATTCACTGTATCTTCCTCATATATATCACGCAAATTTGATAGAGATTCTGCCATATTGAAGTTCTTAGACTTTATAAATATATCTCTAGTAAGCTCTAACTCTTTAATTTTAGAAATGTCAAATATAACTTCTTTTTCCTTAACGTTACAATAAGCGATTAAACACCATTTTCCATCTTTAAAAAATATAGAGTATGGGCTTATTTCTGTTTCAATTTCACCATTGTTAAAATCATATACTATTTTTAATATTCTTCCTTTACTCATGGCTGTATTAATTTTAGACATAACATCATTAAAGCTCTCTAAACTTCTGCTTTCATTAAATACAGATGATATATTTTCTTCTAATTCACAAAACTCCTTCGAATAATTTAAACAAGTATTTTTTATTTTTGTTACAGCATTTTGCAGCTCAGGAGCATATAAAAAACCATTTTCTTTAGTTAATATTTTAGAAGCCATTATCAGTGCTTCTAACTCTTTTATTTCTAAGCCAGGATATCTCATATAAAAATTTTTATTTATGTAAAATCCACCATTTCTTCCTTTTCTTGTTTCTATCGGAATGTTGGACATTTGAAGTGTATTAATATATCTATATATAGTTTTCTTATCCACCTCTAATATATCTGCAAGCTCGGAAGCTGTTGTAAACTCTTTATATTGTAGTATGATGATTAAATTTAGCAAATGCGAAAGTTTAGACATTATTTTCCCTCCAACTTGTTCTTAAATATTTTATCGTGCAATTTTACATAAAATTTAATAATTATATTATTATAATTTTTAAATTTCAATCATATTTTAAATTAAATACATATATTGGAGGATTTTATTATGTTTAGTGAAAAGGATTTAAATAAAATTGAAAATTTAATAGGCGCGGACTGTAAAATCATCGGTAAAATTCATGGAAGTGGTTCGCTTAAAATTGATGGAACTATAGAAGGAGATATTCTTTGGGAAGAGAATGTAATCTTGGATTCTTCTTCTGTATGTAAGGGAAATATTTCTTGTAAAAATGCTATTATAAATGGAACAGTTGAAGGAAATGTACTTTGCGAAGAGGCTTTACTCATACAGAGCCGCGGAAAGATATTTGGAGATATAAACGTATCAAAGCTTATAATAGACGAAGGTGGTAAACTCAACGGAAAATGTAATATAGCTCCAAAAATATAAACTTCCAAATTGGAAGTTTATATTTTTCATCAACTTATATTTTTCCTTGGATGTATAAGTCTATTATTTTATCTAATATCTGAGCCTTTTCTATGTTTACCATAGGTTTTATAGCATTTAGAAGCATTACAACTGCATCATCTGTTCCTGTGGGTGATCCTTCCACATAATTTTCTTCAATTTCTCTCCTCTTATTTTCTTTATCATGTTCATTTCTATCTTTTTCATCTATATTTTCCTCATTATTCATGATCATATTATTTAAATTGCTAGCTTGATTGATTAGTTTGAGAAAATCTATACCATTAACTCCATCTGCATTAATCTCTCTTTGAGCTGTATCTGAAACATCTTGATTTCCTTGATTACCTGCAAAGTTATCTAGAATACCTGTTGTGTTCAAAAGAGAGGCTATTTGATTTATGTCTATATTACCTAGTATAGAGGATAAATTATTTACATTTAAACCGTTTCCTGCACTTACCTCATCATAATTTTTGCTGTATTTAGATCTATGTTTTCTATGCTTTCCCATTACATCACCTCTCTATAAATAGGAGGGCATGAAGCCCTCCCTGAATTTTAGTAACCAAATCCTCCTGCGCATATGCTTCTTGATCCAAATCCTCTGCAGCAAAGCATGAATAAGAATATTAATATTGTTGCAGTTTCATGATCGATGATACATGCTCTCTTCAATATTAATAAGAATAATACTAATCTGCATGGATCAAATCCTCCGCATCCTGATACTGGAGCCTGTGATACTCCTGCTACTCCTGCTGGATAACCAGCGTAACCGCATCTGCATTTACATCTTCTTGACATGATATACCCCCCTTTCTTGGGCCATGGTTTCAATGTAATTTATTCTTCTTCATTAGCATCCATACAGTCTATATTTTCATCCTCTGTATCTAAATTATCTGTGGCGTTAAGGTTGAAGATATTACGTGTAGCAGGTGACGTTATTGGGCTAGCACCTTTACTTGAACGAATAAGGAGCAATATTATTATTATAAAAATTATATTGCTAAAACCTCCATAGCCGCCATAGCTACCGCATCCTCCATAGCCTCCATAGCTGCCGTAGCCGCTATATCCGCCGTAGCCACAGTCGCAGCAGCAATCTTTTCTCCTGCGGTGCTTATGATGTTTTTTCTTACAACAGCAGCACATATATTGTGGGGAATTATAACCATAGCCATAACCCCTATTGCCAAATAGGATTATCAGTAGTAGGATTAAGAGCAGTGGAAACTTATTGCTTCCCGTTCCTCCTATTCCTTTATTTCCTAATAGGCCTGTGAGTTTGCTAAGGTCGCCGAGCCCCTTAATACCAGCCCCGCCTGTTAGATTGTTTATTAAAGAGCCTAAGCTCTCTAAGTTGTTTGGATCCACTTTACCTCCCCCTTTCTGCCCATCCTCATTTATCTTTTGTATAGTATATACTATGTATCCATATTTTAATTTGACACAAAAATAATTAAATTTTATGGGTACCTTCATTTGAACAACAAATAATAAACTTTAACTATTTTTTAGAGCTTGCTAAAGAAAAAAGACTATTAAATTATCTTATAAGATAATCTAATAATCTTTTTAAACAAGCTTTATAATATCTCTTTCTTTGGTACTCCTTCTAAAATAAGGTCTATCAGCTCTTCTTTTCCCTCTTTATTAAGAGCAGAAAAGAAAGTAAACTTATCTTCTGGCTTAATACCTAAAGTTTCTTTTATTATTTTTTTATTCTTATTAAAATCGTTTCTCTTTAATTTGTCGCTTTTAGTTGCTACAATTATAGCTTCATATCCATAGTATTTAATCCATTCATACATTTGAACGTCTTCTTTAGTAGGCTTGTGTCTTGAATCTACTAATAAAACTATCTTTTTTAATTGAGGTCTATCTATGAGATAATCCTCCATCATATGTCCCCATTTTTCTTGCTCATTTTTAGAAACTTTAGCAAATCCATACCCTGGTAAATCTACAAAATAGAAATCATCATTTATAAGAAAAAAGTTTATTAACCTTGTCTTACCAGGAGTAGAACTCGTTTTAGCTAAATTTCTTCTATTTGTTAAAGCATTTATTAAAGATGATTTACCTGCATTTGATCTTCCAACAAAGGCTATCTCCACTCTATTATCTTCTGGATATTGTGAAGGCTTAACTGCTGAAATTATAAATTCTGATTTTTTAATTATCATTAGCTTTCTCTCCTATAAGTGCATTTTCAAGTACATCTTCTATTTTTTCTGCTGTAATCACCTTCATTTTGCTTAAAATTGATTTAGGTATCTTTCTTAAATCTTTTTCATTTGCTTTTGGAATTATTATTGTATCTATTCCAGCCCTAAAAGCAGCTAAAGTTTTCTCTTTTAATCCACCAATAGGTAGAACTCTTCCCGTCAAAGTTATTTCTCCAGTCATTGCTACATTATGCTTTACCTTTCTATTGCTTAAGGCTGACACCATAGCAGTTATCATAGTCACACCTGCAGAAGGACCATCCTTAGGTACAGCACCTTCTGGAGCATGGATATGTATGTCCTTATCTTTGTAAAAGTCAGGATTTATATTATACTTTTCGGCATTAGCTCTAACATAACTGTATCCAGCCTCTGCTGATTCTTTCATTACATCTCCTAATTGTCCAGTAAGGTGAAGATTTCCTTTACCTTGCATCACTGTAACTTCCACTGGAAGTGTATCTCCACCATATCCAGTCCAAGCCATTCCAGTTACCACACCTATTTTATCTTCCTTGTCAATTTTGTCATAAGCATATATTTCTGGCCCTAAATACTTCCTTACATGGTTAGCTGTTACATGAATTTTATTCTTATCTTTTTCTAACATTTCTGCAATTGCTTTTCTTATAATAGCAGCAATCTTTCTGTCTAAGCTTCTAACTCCAGATTCTCTAGTATAATCTTCTATAATCTTATATATAGCTGAATCTGAAAAAGAAATTTTTGTTTCATCTATTTTATGTTCTAAAAGCTGCTTTTTTACAAGATGTCTTTTAGCAATATGGAACTTTTCTTCATAAGTATATCCAGACACTTCTATTATTTCCATTCTATCTAAAAGAGGCCTTGGGATTGTATCTAAAGTATTAGCAGTAGTTATAAACATAACCTCTGATAAATCTAATTCTAGTTCTAAGTAGTGATCTCTAAAGGTTTTATTTTGCTCTGGGTCTAAAACTTCTAATAATGCACTAGCTGGATCTCCTCTAAAATCTCCATTTAACTTATCAATTTCATCTAATAAGAATAATGGATTCTTATAGCCAGCTTCTTTCATACCATACACTATTCTTCCTGGAATAGCTCCAACATAAGTCCTTCTATGTCCTCTTATTTCTGCCTCATCTCTAACTCCACCTAGAGACATTCTTACAAACTTTCTATTTAGAGCATTAGCAATAGATTTTGCTATGGAAGTCTTTCCTACTCCTGGAGGACCAACTAAGCAAAGTATAGGTCCCTTTATTGATTTACTCATACTTTTAACAGCTAAAAACTCAATTATTCTGTCTTTGACATCTTCTAATCCATAATGTTCATTCTCTAGAATTTCTCTTGCTCTTTTTATGTCTAAGTTGTCTGCCGTTTTTTTGCTCCACGGCATATCTAAAACCCAATCTAAATAGGTTCTTATTACTCCACCTTCTGATGAGTATGATCCAGCATTTTTAAGCCTATTTAATTCATAATAAACCTTATCTTTTACCTCTTTAGGAAGTTTTGCTTTTTTTATCTTCTTTTCATATTCATCCAACTCTTTTTTATTTTCATCATCTTCTCCAAGCTCTTCTTGTATTGCCTTTAGCTGTTCTCTTAAAAAGTACTCTCTTTGAGATTTATCAATCTTGCTTTTTACTTTTAATCCGATCTTCTTTTCTATTTTTAAAATCTCGATTTCATTTTTCAAGATTATAAGAAGTTTTTCTAATCTTTCATTTACATCATATGCTTCCAATAGCTCTTGCTTTTTTATTTCTTTTAATATGAGATATGAACTTACTACATCGGCAAATCTTCCTGGCTCATCTAATTCATCTATGTTTAATAGTATTTCAGATGAAACTGTATTAGAAAGTCTTGTATATTCTTCAAAGGCTTCTTTTACAGAACGAATTAAAGCCTCGCATTTTTTAGCATCTTCGCAAGTATTATCATCTAATATTTCTACTTCTACTTTAAAGAAAGGGTCCTTATCTATATATTCAACTAACTTTGCCCTGCTTTCTCCCTCTACTAATACCCTAACTGTGTCACCTGGAAGTTTTAGTATCTGTTTTATATTACAAATGGTTCCTACTTTGAAGATATCATCTTCTTCTGGATCTTCTATCTTAGCTTCTCTTTGTGATACTAAAAAAATTTCTTGACCATTTAGCATAGCTTCTTCAACTGCTAGAAGAGATTTTTCTCTTCCTACATCAAAATGCAGCACCATATGAGGAAATATGGTTAGGCCTCTTAATGGAATCAAAGGAAGAACTTTTAAGTTTTTCTCCATACTTTTCCCTCACTTCTATCTATATTATCTATACGTCATGTAGTATAATTAAAATAATTTATACTATGCTATTATAACCATAAACCCGTTTTTTTTCAATTAATTTTCATTTGAAGCCACAATTAGTTTCTATGGAATTTTATTTAACTAGTTCATTACAGATTCAGCTGTAAGAACATCTATTTTAGGGTTTACTTCTATAACAGCACCTTCTTTTTCTTCCTTTTTAACTTCCTTCAATAGGGCTACATCGATTACATCTTTAATATATGTTACTGGGATAATCTTAACATTTTTCTCATCTTTAAATCTATCCTGCCAGTTCTCTTTTGGAATTATTATGGTCTTTGCTCCTGCCTTTTTAGCAGCTGATATTTTTGCATTTACTCCTCCTATTGGCTTAACCATACCATGAAGAGAAATCTCACCTGTCATAGCAACTTTATTATCTACTGGTATACCCATTATTGCACTGTAAACTGCTGTAGCCATGCTTATTCCAGCAGATGGACCATCTACAGGCATTCCACCTGGAAAATTCACATGGATATCATAATCATCACAGTTTATGCCAAATATCTTTTTAAGGACAGTTAAAACATTTTCTATAGAGCTTCTCACAGTACTTTTTCTAGTTATTTTTTTGTTAATACTTCTTATTTCCTCTTCTTCTACTATTCCTGTTATAGTAAGTCTTCCCTTTCCTCCAATAGCTTTTGTTGCACTAGCCTCTATTTCCATAACAATTCCCATGTTAGCACCATAAACTGCAAGGCCATTTACATACCCTATTTGAGGTTCTTCTGGAACAGTCTTCTCTGGTCTTGGGGAGTACTGACCATTTTCTATAACCCATTCTATATCTTCAACCTTTATAAGTTCTCTTTCTTCATTTAAAGCTATTCCTGATGCTAACTGTATTAAACTTACTGCATCTCTTCCATTGTTAGCATACTTTCCTACTAGCTTTTTAGCCTTTTCTTCTATTTTAAATCCTATCTTATCTACTGCATTTTGAGCTATTATCTCTATTTCCTCTCCAAGAAGAGGCCTAAAATATATTTCAACACATCGAGAACGTATAGCTGGACATATTTCCTCTGGACTTCTTGTTGTAGCCCCTATCAATCTAAAATCTGCTGGAAGTCCTTTATCAAATACTTCCTTTATATATGCTGGCATATTAGGATCTTCTGAATTATAGTAGGCACTTTCTAAAAATACTTTTCTATCTTCCATAACTTTTAGAAGTTTATTCATTTCTATGGGATGAAGTTCTCCTATTTCATCTATAAATAGTATACCTCCATGAGCTTTTGTTACTGCTCCAGGCTTAGGTTGAGGTATTCCTGCACTTCCAAGAGGACCTGCTCCTTGGTATATAGGATCATGTACAGAACCGATAAGTGGATCAGCTATTCCTCTATCATCAAATCTGACAGTGGTTGCATCTATTTCAACAAACTTTGAATTTTCTTTAAATGGCGAAAAACTTTTTCTTTTAGCATATTCTAGTACTAACCTTGCAGCTGCAGTCTTTCCTACACCTGGAGGACCATATATTATGACATGTTGAGGATTAGGACTGCATATTGCAGCTTGAAGAGCTTTTATTCCTTTTTCCTGACCTATTATCTCTTCAAAGGAAGTTGGCCTGCTTTTTTCTGTAAGTGGCTCCGTCAATTTAAGGCTTTCCATTCTTCTTAACTTTTCCATTTCTTTTCTGCTTTCTCTATTCACAATCGTCTTGCTGCTATTTTGTTCTTTGAGAGCATTAAAGAAATACATACCCATAATAATCGTAACACCTAAACTTATAATACTTAATATTGAACCTGTCATTGATATATCATCCCCTAACTCATCATATTTGTAGTTATGTAATCTCTTTTTGTATTTTGTGCAAATAGGGATAATTCAATACAATTTCTCATAAATAAAAAAAGTTTAGAAGATTTATGAACAAACTCTCCTAAACTTTTAAGCTTTTCTCTAAACTGATTGCAGCGCCTAAACTATCTATAATTTCATTTTACGCTGTTTCAGGTCCTTTTTTATTTCTTTTGCGCTTTGGTTGGGCAATAACTGGTCTTTCCTCACCGTCAGTTAAAACAAGTTCTGGTTTCTTAGACTTTACTGCTTCCTCGTTTATTATAACCTTCTTTATATCAGTCTTTGAAGGTATATCAAACATTATATCTCTCATTATATCTTCAATTATAGATCTAAGGCCTCTAGCTCCTGTTTTTCTTTCAATAGCTTCATTAGCAATTAGTCTTAAAGCCTCATCTTTAAACTCTAGTTCAACATTATCCATAAGCAGCAACTTCTGATATTGTTTTACTAAAGCATTTTTTGGCTCTTTTAAAATCCTTACAAGAGCTTCAATATCTAATGATTGTAGAGTTACTAATATAGGTAGTCTTCCTATAAATTCAGGTATAAGTCCAAATTTCAACAAATCTTCTGGAACGATTTCTTTTAATAATTCTCCAATATCCTTATCTTCTTTAGATCTTACTTCTGAACCGAACCCTAAAGAACTCTTTCTAGTTCTTTTAGCTATGATTTTATCAAGACCATCAAAAGCACCACCACAAATAAATAATATATTCGATGTATTTATTTGTATAAACTCTTGATGTGGGTGTTTTCTTCCGCCTTGAGGAGGAACAGACGCAACAGTTCCTTCTAATATTTTTAGTAAGGCCTGCTGTACACCTTCTCCTGATACATCTCTTGTTATTGAAGGATTTTCTGACTTTCTTGCTATTTTATCTATTTCATCAATATAGATTATTCCTCTTTCGGCCCTCTCTATATCATATTCTGCATTTTGAATTAACTTTAATAATATATTTTCGACATCTTCTCCAACATACCCAGCTTCAGTTAGTGTAGTTGCATCAGCTATAGCAAAAGGTACATTTAAAAGCTTAGCTAAAGTTTGAGCTAATAAAGTCTTTCCAGAACCAGTAGGCCCTAGAAGAAGTATATTGCTTTTCTGAAGCTCAACATCATCTACATCAATAGCTGAGTTTATTCTTTTGTAGTGATTATATACTGCAACTGATAATGACTTTTTTGCATCATCTTGCCCTATTACATATTGATCAAGATATGATTTAATTTCACTTGGCTTTGGAAGAGAAGTTAAATCAACCTGTGTAGTTTCTTCAAATTCATCTTCAATTATTTCAGAACATAAATCTATACATTCATCACATATATATACACCAGGGCCTGCAATAAGTCTTCTTACCTGCTCCTGTCCCTTACCACAAAAAGAACACTTCAATTGTTTTTTATCATCGTATTTAGACATTCAAACACCTCACTAAGGTTTATTTTTTTCTATTAGTTATAACGTCGTCAATTAGACCATACTCTTTAGCTTCATAAGCCTCCATGAAGTTATCTCTTTCAACATCTCTTTGTATTTGTTCCAATGGTTTTCCAGTTCTCTCGCTTAGAATCTTATTTAACTTATCTTTAATTCTTAAAATTCTTTTAGCGTGAATGTCAATGTCTGTAGCCTGACCTTGGAATCCTCCAAGAGGTTGGTGAATCATTATTTCACTGTTAGGAAGAGCAAATCTCTTTCCTTTTGCACCTGAGGCTAAAAGAAAAGCTCCCATAGAAGCAGCCATACCAACACATATAGTTGATACATCCGGCTTTATATACTGCATTGTGTCGTATATAGCCATTCCTGCTGTTATTGAACCACCAGGACTGTTTATATATAGGTATATATCTTTATCTGGATCTTCCCCTTCTAAGAATAGTAATTGCGCTACAATTAAACTAGCAGTTACATCATTTACTTCTTCTCCAAGAAAGACTATTCTGTCTTTTAATAATCTAGAATAGATATCGTAAGATCTTTCTCCTCTATTAGTTTGTTCAACTACTACTGGTACCAAACTCATACAAAATCTTCCTCCTTTTTAATAGTCTACTCTTTAAATTATCGCCTATATTACGTATCATATTCATAATTTTATAATTTGTTGTAAAATTAATTGCCAGAATACTTTCTGGCAATTAGCTTTATCTTTATTATATATTATGCGATCTCCTTGCTGTTATCTACTAAAAGCTTTATAGCCTTTTCATTTACTATTTGTGTAGCTAACATTTCTTTTTGTGAGTTAACTATAGCATCTACTATCTTTTCTGGCTCGCTGCCGCCATATTGTTTTGCCATTTCCATAGCCTTTTCTTTTATTTCTTCATCAGTAGCTACTATATTTTCATCTTTAACTATCTTTTCAAGAACTAATTCTGTCTTTACTCTCTTTTCAGCTGTTTCTTTCATGTAATCTCTAACTTTTTCTTCTGTGTTATTTGTATATTGATAGTATGATTCAAGGTCTAATCCTTGATATTTTAATCTCATCTCTAAATCTTTAAGCATCATATCTATTTCTTTATCTATCATAACCTTTGGAATTTCAACTTCAGCTTTATCAGTTACAGCTTCTATAACAGCTTCTTCATATTCTGCTTTTTCTCTTGCTTTATTACTTTCTTCTAATTTTGCCTTTATATCATTTTTTAATTCTTCTAAAGTATCAAACTCTGAAACTTCTTTAGCAAATTCATCATCTATTTCTGGTAATTCTTTAACTTTTATTTCTTTAACCTTTACCTTAAATACTGCTGGTTTTCCATTTAACTCTTCTCTTCCATAGTTCTCTGGGAAAGTAACTTTTACGTCTTTCTCTTCTCCATTCTTTAAGCCGATTAATTGATCTTCAAAAGTATCTATGAAAGTACCAGAACCTATTTCTAATGAATAGTCAGTTGCTTCTCCGCCTTCAAATGCTGTATCATCTATATATCCTTTGAAGTCTATTATAGCTATATCGCCTTTTTCTATTGCGCCTTCTTCTTTAACTGATATTCTTGCATTCTTTTCTTGCATGTTCTTTAATTGCTTTTCAACATCTTCATCACTTACAGTGTAAGTATTCTTCTTTACTTCTACGCCCTTATAGTCATTAAGCTTTACTTCAGGCTTAACTGTAACTTCAGCAGTGTAAACAAAATTCTTACCTTCTCCAATTTCAACTATGTCTATCTTAGGATAGTCAACTGGTGATAAATTATGTTCTTCTACAGCCTTTGGATATGTATCTTCACAGCAGTAATTCATTGCGTCTTCATAAAATACTCCTTCGCCATAATATCTTTTTATTATGCTTAATGGAGCTTTTCCTTTTCTAAATCCAGGAATATTAAATCTCTTAACATTTTTTTTATATGCTTTTTGTATAGCCTCGTTAAATTTTTCTTTATCGACTGTTATCTCTAATTTCACAACATTATTTTCTACTTTTTCAATTTTAGTGTTCATTAAGTTTTCCTCCCAATCACCGTAAATACTTATTTTGACTTCATATATTATAACACACAATATACTTTTTTTACAAATATATATGCGTATTTTATCATAATACTAATTATATACTAAAAAGTTGAGATTACAACAATGATTTTATATAAAAAATCATTTATTGAATTTCTGTTAAATATTTACTGCACTCTATTAATTCTTCATTTTTTAAAAAGTTATCTTTATATACTTCTAATATTCCTATACCATTATATTCTACATCTTTTAGTTTTTTAAACAAATTTTTAAAATTTACATTGCCTTTTCCAGGAAGCAAGCATGAACTTTTGTCGTCCCTATCATTTAAATGAAGGTTTATAATTTGATTTCCCATTATATCTATATAACTTTCAGGAGCTATTCCTGCTCTATAGGCCTGTTTTATATCTAAAGTAAAACTTATGGGATACTTGCATTTGTCTTGAAGCGCCTCTAAGAAATCTAAATCTGATGACATGCACCATGATACATTCTCCTGAGCTAGCTTTATGCCTATTTCTTCTGATATATATATTAATTCATCGTATGTATCAATTATATGTTTCCTATTTAAAAACCTGTTATCTATTTTTCTTATGCCATGAAATGTATATGATTTTGCTCCAAGAGCCTTACCTGCCTTACATACTTGCTTGAAGTACTTTATCATATCTTCCCTTCTTCTTTTGTAACTATCAAAAATATATGGTTCAAAAAAAGATGAAAAAGCATGAACAGAATTTATAAGAAACTCATGTTTTTTACTCTCTTCTAACAATATTTCCGTAAATTCTTCAGTAAATTCACTTGGGCAGTTAAAGAAAATCTCTCCTTTATTAAATCCAAGACTTTTCATTAGCTTTATGCTGTCTTCTAAATTTATATCTGGATAAAAACATGCTGACGAAATACCTATTTCCAATATCTTAAACCATCCTTATCTTATTTTATAATGTTTTTCACTCCATCAACTATTACTTCTAGACCTTCTGGAGTATTGCTGCCATATTTTATATCCACACCTGAAATTTCTCCCCCTGCTTGCGATAAATTGTGATAATGATTATTACTGCTTATATTATATTTCCAAAGATATTTTTGATCTTCCTTATTAAACCATGGCAGCTGCGAAATATAAAGTATATTATCCTCATTTAAATACTTAGGAGAGCTACACCATATGTAATTAGAATTATATTGCAAAATATCATCTTTTTTAAATACATCATTTTTGCTGGATACATATTCTTTTTTAGTTATGTCTTTTGTATTACCATTAGAATCAACCAATATCATATTTTGAGTCTTATTTTCTAGAATGACTATATTTTTCTTAGAAGGACTTATATCATAATTAATTCCTTTTGGAAGAACCCCAGTATACTGTTTTTCATTATTTACTATATTATAGCTTAATTTTACTTCTTCTCCATTTGAAAGTTTGATATTGTAATTTCCAGTCTTAGGAACATCTTTTTTTATTTCTTTCTCTTTCATTTCATTTGCTTGACTTTTTTCATTTTCTTGCTTACTCTTACTATCTTGCTTTATGTTATCAGCTCCATCTTTCTGGTCTTTACCTTTTTCCTTAGACTTCTCAAATTTTAACTTCACCTTTTCTCCAATGCTATCGTTTATGCTTCCACCAAATACTGCTGTTAGAGCAATGATTAAAAGAACTATGCCTATTATTATCTTTATTCTTTTTCTTCTTTTCATTTCTTCATTATACTGACTGCTAAAAATGCTAGGCTTTGGCATTAAGGCACCTCCCGACCTAAGAACTAGTCACAATAAAATATTTTTCTCTTATCATAATTATAATACTATTCTCTGTATTTTAACAAATATATTATACAGAAAAAGAACTAAGATTTCAAAAATCTTAGCTTCTTTTTCTATTAACTAGCAAAATATTTATTTAAAGCTCTATACTCAATTTTTTCATTTTGCTTAACTAGTTTTATGGCTCTTAAACAAATTTTTGCTGTATCTATACATGTAAAAATAGGAACTCTGTATTCAGCACTTTTTCTTCTTATTTTAAATCCTTCGCTTTCACTATTGTTCCCCTTAGTAGGAGTGTTTACTATAAATTTTATCTTTTTCTTACTTATTAAATCAAATAGCTTTTCTGTATCTATAACTTCACATTTTATATTATTTTCTCTCAATATTCTTCCAGTTCCTTCTGAACTATATACCTTAAAGCCTAAATCGTAGTATTCCTTTATTATGTTTGCTCCTTCTATCTTGTCTACATCTTTGAGAGATACGTATATGGCTCCTTCAGTTTCAATTTTTATCCCTGCACTTAAAAGTCCTTTATAGATAGCCTTATCCAAATCATAATCTATCCCTAAAACTTCTCCAGTAGATTTCATCTCTGGTCCTAAATAAATATCTACATCAGCAAGCTTTTCATTAGAAAACACTGGTACCTTAACTGCATGAAGAGAATTTTCTTTTTTAAGACCAGTTCCATAACACATATCCTTTAATTTTTCCCCAAGCATGATCTTCACTGCTATCTTTACCATAGGAACTCCTGTTACTTTGCTTAATATAGGTACAGTTCTTGACGCTCTTGGGTTAACTTCAATTACATAAACATCTTTTCCATCAAATACATACTGAATATTTATAAGGCCTACTGTCTTTAGAGCTTTTGCTATCTTTTTAGTATTTTCAACCAGCTTCTCAATAGTTTCCTCTTTTAATGTCATAGGTGGATATACTGTTATACTATCTCCCGAATGCACTCCAGTTCTTTCAACATGTTCCATTATACCTGGAATTAAAATGTCTTCTCCATCTGATATGGCATCTACTTCTATTTCTGTTCCCTTCACATACTTATCTACAATTATAGTATGACCATTTTCTAAGTTTACTGCTTCATTCATGTATTTTTCTAAGGCTGCCTTATCATATATAACTTCCATAGCCCTTCCCCCTATTACATAAGAAGGTCTTACTATAACTGGATATCCTAGCTTTTCCACTACATGGAAAGCCTCTTCTACATTGCTAACAGCTCTACCTGTAGGAGTTTTTATATCTAAGCTCTCTAAAAGTTTTCTAAATTTATCCCTATCTTCAGCTAAGTCTATAGACTCAAATTGAGTTCCTAGTATATTTACTCCTTTTTTAGATAACTTCTCTGCAAGATTTATAGATGTCTGCCCGCCAAATTGAAGTATTACTCCTTTTGGATTTTCCTTTCTTATCACATTCATAACATCATCTATATATAAAGATTCAAAATAAAGCTTATCAGAGGTATCAAAATCTGTACTTACAGTTTCAGGATTGTTATTTATCATAATTGATTCATATCCAGCTTCATTGATTGCCCATACTCCATGCACACAGCAGTAATCAAATTCTATTCCCTGGCCTATTCTTATAGGACCAGAGCCTATCACCATAATTTTTCCTTTATCTGAAACTGTATTTTCATCTTCCTTATCATAGCATGAGTAATAATATGGAGTTTTAGCTTCAAACTCTCCGCTGCATGTATCTACCATTTTATATACTGGATATATATCTTTTAATTTCTTAACTATTTCTATTTTTTCAACATCTATATTAGATAGTTTGCTTATTTGTTCATCTGTAAATCCTAAAGTACTAGCATCGCAAATCAATTCATTATCTATGTGCTTGCTTTCAAGTCTTTTTTCTATTTTAATTATGTTATTTATTTTATTTAAAAACCACTTATCGATTTTTGTTAACTCATATATAAAATCTATAGAAATATCTCTTCTTAGAGCTTCTCCTATGGCAAATATTCTTTCATCATCCTGCATTTTTATTTTATCTATTACTTCTTCATCTGACAGCTCATTTCCGTTTGCAAGCTTTAGCCCAATAATTTTGCCCTCTAAACAAGTTATAGCCTTTAAAAATGCACTTTCAAAATTTCTATCAATGGCCATAACTTCACCTGTTGCCTTCATTTGAGTTCCAAGTCTTCTTGCAGCAGTACTAAATTTATCAAAAGGCCACTTCGGCATTTTAACCACTACATAATCCAGAGCTGGTTCAAAACAAGCACTTGAAGTTTGTGTAACATAATTCTTCAGTTCATCTAAACTGTATCCTATGGCTATTTTTGAAGCAATCTTTGCTATTGGATAACCCGCAGCTTTAGACGCTAAAGCACTAGAACGGCTAACTCTTGGATTTACCTCTATAACTATATACCTGTCGCTAAAAGGATCTAGAGCAAATTGTATGTTACACCCTCCCTCAATCTTAAGACTTCTTATAATTTTAAGAGCTGAATTTCTTAACATATGATACTGCTTATCTGTCAGGGTTTGAGAAGGAGCTACTACTATACTATCTCCAGTATGAACTCCTACTGGATCTATATTTTCCATGTTACATATTATAATGCAGTTATCCTTTTTGTCCCTAATGACCTCATATTCTAATTCTTTCCACCCAGCAACGCTTTGTTCAAGAAGTATCTGATGGATAGGACTCATGGTTAATCCCAGTTCACATATTTCTAAATATTGCTCCATGTTCTCCGCAATTCCGCCGCCAGTTCCTCCTAATGTATAGGCTGGTCTTATAATTATAGGCAGTCCGTGTTTCTTTACAAATTCCCTGCATTGATCCATATTTGTTGCAATAGCGCTTTCTGGAATAGGCTCTTTGATTTCTATCATTAATTTCTTAAATTCTTCTCTATCTTCTGCTTTTTTTATAGTCTCAGCATTAATACCTAATAGTTTCACATTATGCTTTTTTAAAACTCCCTTGTTCTGAAGTTCCATAGCTATATTTAGAGCAGTTTGTCCTCCGAATCCTGCAAGTATTCCACTAGGCTTTTCCTTTTCAATAATTTTTTCTACAACCTCCACCTTTAGAGGTTCAATGTACACTTTATCGGCTATATTTAAATCAGTCATTATAGTAGCAGGGTTGCTGTTTACTAAAATAGTCTCAATTCCTTCTTCTTTTATAGACTTACAAGCTTGAGTTCCTGAATAGTCAAATTCTGCTGCCTGCCCTATAATTATAGGACCTGAACCTAAAATTAAAATCTTTTTTAAACTTTTATCTAGTGACATATTTTTTCCCCCTTGAGATGAATCTTTCTACATTGCCTGCTCTTTTAATTTTTGCTCCATACACGCTATGAATTTATCAAATAAATATGAGCTATCTGCAGGACCTGGTGCCCCCTCTGGATGAAACTGAACCGAGAATACAGGTAAAAACTTATGCCTTATTCCTTCTACAGTATTATCATTTAAGTTTACATGAGTAACAATCAGTTTCTTATCATCTATGCTTTTCTTCTCTACAGCATATCCATGATTTTGAGCTGTTATATATACCTTATCTCTTTCTATATCATAAACCCCATGGTTTCCACCTCTATGGCCGAACTTCATCTTATAGGTATTACCTCCAAAAGCAAGAGCCAATATTTGATGACCTAAACATATTCCAAATGTTGGCTTAACCTTCACAATCATTTTAACAGTTTCTACTGCTTCTGGTACATCCTTTGGATCTCCAGGTCCATTACTTAACATTACTCCTTCTGGATTTAACCTCATTATTTCTTCAAAACTTGTGTTATAGGGAACTACAGTAATATCGCAGTTTCTTTTCTTCAGATTTTCAATTATATTTGCTTTTGCCCCAAAATCTATTAAAACTACTTTATGTCCTTTACCTGGAATATGATAAATTTCTTTAGTACTTACTTCCTTAACATAGTTTTTTTCATCATTATATGTCTTTAAGCAGTTTTCAAGTTGACTTATTGTTAATTCTTCATTTGTTATAACGCATCTCATAGTTCCCTTTTCTCTTATCTTTTTAGTAATACTTCTTGTATCTACTCCATATACCCCAACTACATTCATATCTTCTAGCATATCATTTATAGTTTCTTCACTAGTATAATTGGAAGGCATATCACAAATAGATTTAACTACAAGTCCTCTTGCATGTATCTTTTTAGATTCCCAATCTCTTTCATTCACCCCATAATTGCCAATCAGAGGATATGTCATGTTTATAATTTGACCTGCATAAGATGGATCTGTAACTATTTCTTCGTAACCTGTCATAGAAGTATTAAAAACCAACTCTCCTACTGAAGTACCCTTCTTTCCAAAACCCTTTCCACTATAAATTGTTCCATCTTCAAAATATAGCATTCCATTCATTAAATTTACCCCCTCTTTGCTGTATATGCATCTACATTTTTGTGAAACTTTATGCACAATCCTTGTATATGTTAAATTAATGTTTACCACATTGTAATTGCTGATTTTGCATACAATTATACTGATAATATATTTTTTATGTTGTAATTTTTATTCATTCATTTTTTATATTTATACAAAGATTATCACTTTAACTTTTCATTGTCAATACATAAATAGAAACCTTTTGCCAGAAGGCATAAGGTTTCATATTTATTTTATGTTTCTACTTCCCGGTTTTACATATTCTATTCCTTTCTTACATAAAGGGCATTCATCCTTCTCAAAGCTTTGTACCTCTAATTCTATAGCACTATATATAGGATACTGGACTTTGCTGCTTTTTCTGTCAGCTATACAAGCAATTCCTATAACTTCTCCTCCAAAACTTTTAATAACCTCAGCAGTTTCTAAAGAGGACTTTCCTGTAGTTACTACATCTTCTGTTATCAATACCTTCTGTCCTTGTTTTATTTCAAAACCTCGTCTTAAAGTCATCTTTCCATCTACTCTTTCTGTAAATATTGCAGGCTTTCCAAGCTGACGTCCAAGCTCATAGGCAACTACAACTCCTCCCATAGCAGGTCCCAAAACTATATCAAAATCTAAATTCTTCACCTTATCATATACTACACTTAGAACCTTCTCCGCTCTATCTGGATATTGCAAAAGCTTAGCACACTGTACATATCTATTGCTGTGTCTTCCTGAAGATAATAGAAAATGTCCCTCTAACAATGCTCCTACTTCTTTTAAAATATCCAATACGTTTATGTTATTATCCATAATAATTTCCCCCATTCTTTTATTTCTTCTCCAATGGCACATTAGCACCTAAACTATTCCTCTAATCTCACTTAAATCCTTAATTCCTTCCTTATCCATAAAATCTTGAATTCCACTTATTATATCCAAAGTAATATCTGGTTTCATAAAGTTTGCACTTCCTACTTGAACAGCATGAGCTCCTGCCATTATGAATTCTACAGCATCTTCTGCACTGGCTATTCCTCCTATTCCTATTACAGGTATGTCCATATTTTTACATACCTCATAAACCATTCTAAGAGCAATCGGCTTAATTGCTGGCCCAGATAATCCTGCAAAGATATTATCAAAAACTGGCTTTCCTTTCTTTATATCAATAGCCATGCCTTTAAAAGTATTTACTAAAGATAAGGCGTCGGCTCCAGCTTCTCTGCATTTGCATGCCATATCCACTATATTCTCAGCATTTGGTGACAACTTTACTATAAGAGGCTTTTTGCAGAGCTTTCTCACTTCTGAAACCACCTCAAAGGCAATCTTAGATTTTATGCCAAAAGCCATTCCTCCACTTTTTACATTTGGGCAGGATATGTTGAGTTCAATCATATCTACATCAGTATCATTTAACTTTTCTATGCCTCTTAGATAATCTTCAACAGTTCCTCCACCTAAGTTTGCAATTATTACTGTGTTTAGTTTTCTCATTTCTGGCAGTTTTTCATTAATAAAGCTATCTATGCCTGGATTTTGAAGTCCTACGCTGTTCATTATGCCACTTGCAGTTTCATATATTCTAATGCCATCATTGCCTTCTTTTTTATTTATTGTAAGCCCTTTTGTAGAAATGCCTCCTAACTTTGAAACATCAAAAATATTTGAATACTCTTCTCCAAAACCAAAAGTTCCAGAATGCAGCAATTATGGGATTTTTAAAAATTAACTCCACAGATATCTACACTAATCATAAAAAATCAAATCCCTTCCTTTAAATACTGGACCATCTTTGCATGTTCTTTTATTTTCCTTCTTTTGTCTTGCAAGTACAAACTAAACATGCTCCTACCCCACAGGCCATCCTATTTTCCATAGAAACATATACTTCTACACCTTTTCCACGCACATATACGCAACTTTTTTCATCATAACTTCAGGCCCGCAGCATATCACTAAATCATATTCTTCTGGCTTTAATAAATCTGTAACAAAGCCTCTATATCCTGTTTTACCTGTTTCACTTGCAATATGTATGGAATTCACACGTCCTTCAATTTTCTCTAAACCATAACTAGAATCTCTAAATCCAGCATATAAATCCATACTGCATCCTTTAAGACTTTTTATCAGATAATTCATAGGAGCAATGCCTACTCCACCTGAAATCACTGCAACCTTTCCTCTTATATTCTCAACATCAAATCCCATTTCCTAAGGGTCCCATTATACTGACTTCATCATTTTCTTTTAATTTACTTAATATCTTTGTCCCTTTACCTACAACTGCATAAAGAAAGGTTATTCCCTCTTCATCTACATCATGTACACTTATAGGTCTTGGAAGTAATAATCCTTCTTCCCATGCTTTTAACATATAAAATTGCCCAGGCTTTGCCTTAAAACTTCCTTTTATAGTAAGCTTAAATATATCTGCTGAAACTTTAATATTCTCTTTAACCTTCTCTTTATCATATATCATTTCCAGCACCTTCTTCTATTCGGATTTAGTAAATCCAAGTTCTTTTTTCATCTTCATAACTTCTTTTCTAGCATATTCATCAAATTTTTCTTCACCATCTTCATACTTCTTGTAAGCTAGAAGTATTCCTCTAGAAGAGTTTACTACACCACCATTACCATTCTTTATATATACACTAGCTTCCTTCGCTCCACCACCCTGAGCTCCAAAGCCAGGAATTAAGAAAAATGTTTTATCTAAATCCTCTCTTATCTTCTTGCCGTCTTCTGCAGTAGTACATCCTATTACTCCACCTATAGAACTATAGCCGCAGCTTCCTAATACTTCTTCCCCAAGTACTTGTACTTTTTCTCCTACAATTTCATAAATTCTTCTTTTAGAACTGTCTTGTACATACTCAAAATCCTGAGCTCCTTTATTAGACGTTCTCATTAGTACAAAGAGTCCTTTTTCTTTATTCTTAATATAATCCATATAGGCTTCTATGCTGTCCATTCCCATATAAGGATTTACAGTAATAAAATCTGTTTCAAAATCTCCTTCAAAATGTGCCTTTGCATACATCTTTGCTGTATCAGAAATATCACCTCTTTTAATATCAGAGATTGCTATACATCCTAAACTTCTTATATATTCTAAAGTCCTTTTATATGCCATAAGCCCTTTTATACCTAAAGCCTCGTAGTAGGCTATCTGCACTTTAAAACAAGCAGCATGGTCCATTGTTGCATCTATTATTTTTTTATTGAATTGAAAAATTCCATCTTCTATGTTAGTGTATTTATTTAAAAACACAGCTGGTATATAACTTAAATTCGTATCTAGTCCTACACAAACGTTTCCTTTTCTCTCTACTTCTTCATATAATCTATCTATAATCAACTTAATTCCGCCCCCTAATTTACACTATAAATTTTTAACTATTCTGATAGACTATTTTTCCACCTTTAATTGTCATAAGCACTTTTCCAAAAATCTTGTGCCCATCAAAAGGAGTATTCTTTCCCTTGGACACAAAATCTTTTGAATTTATTACATATTCCTCATCTAAGTCTACTAAAACTAAATCTCCATCAAAGCCTATTGAAATTTGTCCTTTATTTAAACCCATTATTTCTGCTGGTCTTTTTGACATAAGTTCTGATAATTTGTTTAATGATATATTTTCTTTCTTAACAAGTTTTGTATAGCATACAGAAAATGAAGTTTCTATTCCTGAAATTCCTGGCGCTCCATTCAATTTATCTTCTAGTGTATGAGGTGCATGATCTGTTGCAATTGCGTCAACAAAACCCTCTCTTATCGCTTTAACTAAAAAGTCCACATCTTCTTTCTCTCTAATTGGTGGGTTCACTCTATACTCATCTTTACTTGTTAAAGCTAGATGGTGTGGAGTTACCTCACAAGTAACCTTTACCCCCTCTTTTTTAGCCTCTATTACATATCTCATTGCTTCCTTTGTACTTACATGAGCCATGTGAAGTCTGCATCCTGTATTCTTTGCAAGATACAGGTCTCTCCATGTCATCATATTTTCCGCTGCCCTCATGTCTATATCGCTCATCTCAGGATTTTCAGCATGAGATATTACAGTAATTCCTTCCCTCTTTGCTTTTAACATAGCTTTAAACATAATCTTATCATCAGATACACCTTTTCCATCATCCGATATAAACTTTACATTTCCTTCTATTTCATCTAAATGACTTAAAGTTTTTCCATCTAAGTTCTTAGTAATTGAAACTACTTGATGCACATCTATAAATCCTATTTTTCTAGCTTTTTCTCTTACATAATTGACAATGCGCATATCTGAACTTATAGGATTTGTATTTGCCATTAAATTAACTGTAGTATATCCTCCTGTTACAGCTGCCCTGCTTCCGCTTAATATATCTTCTTTATAAGTAAATCCCGGATCTCTAAAGTGAGCATGCATATCCACAAAAGCAGGCATCAGTACTTTTCCTTTTCCATCTATAACCTTACACTTTTTAGATATATGCTTACCAACTTCATAAATCTTTCCCTTATTTATATAAACCTCTCCATAAAAGTCTCGCACCCAGTCTACTATTTTTACGTTTTTTATTAGCACTTCCATCTTGTTTCCTCCTAGATTTCACTTTTATATGCTTCGTCACAATATTTACATCTATACTCTCCTGTGGCCTTGTTTGCTAAATAAAATCTGTGAGGAACGTATTTCTCTACGGTTGTTATGCATCTAGGATTCTTACATCTTATTACATTCTCAACTTCCTCAGGAAGCCGCGGTTCAATTACAATTCTATCTTTTATACTATCTATATTTAACATTAATCACACACCCCCAAAAGCTTGCATATTAAAGCCATCCTTACGAACATTCCCAATTTCGCTTGTTTAAAATAACACGCTCTTGAATCCTTATCTACTTCAATTGATATTTCATTAACTCTTGGAAGTGGATGAAGAATTATCATATCCTTTTTTGCATACTTCATCTTTTCTTCATTTAAAATATAGCAATCCTTAAGTCTTATATAATCTTCTTCATTAAAAAATCTTTCTCTTTGAACTCTTGTCATATAGAGTATGTCTAGCTTTTCTATAACTTCTTCTAATCTTTCTGTTTCTAAAAACTCTATATTTTTCTTTTCTAATACTTCTTCTCTTATATAATCTGGAATTTTTAATTCTTCTGGTGAGATTAAAATAAACTTATTATTCTCATATCTTGACAAGGCCTTAACTAAAGAGTGTACAGTTCTTCCAAACTTTAAATCACCACAAAGGCCAATTGTATGATTTGAAAAACTTCCTTTTATATTTTTGATAGTTAATAGATCTGTTAAAGTTTGAGTTGGATGTTGATGTCCTCCATCTCCTGCATTAATCACAGGTATACTTGAGTACATAGAGGCAACTTTAGCAGCTCCTTCTTTTGGACTTCTTATTGCTATAATATCAGCATAACACCCTACAGTTCTAACAGTGTCGGCCAGGCTTTCTCCTTTTGACACAGAGCTGGAGTTTGCATCAGAAAATCCTAAAACCTGTCCTCCTAATCTGAGCATAGCTGCTTCAAAGCTTAATCTAGTTCTTGTACTAGGTTCATAAAAAAGTGTGGCTAAAATCTTTCCACGGCAAATCGTTGAATATTCCTCAGGATTTTTAATTATATTTCCTGCTAAGTTAAAAATCTCCTCTAATTCCCCTATAGTAAAATCTATTGGGTCAATTAAACTTCTCCCTTTTATCATAATTATCTCCCTTCTTAGTCTCTCTGAACTAATTTTAAAGGTATATAAAAATGCCTTCCCGTATACGAGAAGGCATGAAAATACAACCATATAAACATACAATAAACCATTGTATGCATTTCACATTCATCCTTCTCAGTATCTCGTACTTAGTTAAAGGCATTTTCTATTTATTTTTGATTCATTTTAACATAGATAAACTATAAAATCAATAGAAAAATGTGAAATCATTATTTTATAAAATCTTTAATTGATATTGAATATAATTTTATTGGAAATATTATTTTTATTAAACAACTCCCATAACAGCAAATATAATTGCTACTATAGTTGATAATACAGGAATTACAACTGAAATCATACCTATATCAGCATAAGATTCCTTATGTGTCATTCCACAGATTGCAAGCAATGTTATAACTGCTCCATTGTGTGGAAGTGAGTCAAAACCACCACTAGCCATGGTTGCTATTCTATGAAACACTTGTGGATTTATTCCATGTTGTATAGCCATGTCCATATATTGTTTTCCTAATATTCCAAGTGCTATACTCATACCACCTGATGAAGAACCAGTGATACCAGCAAGTACGTTAACAGATATAGCTTCTGAAATTATAGGATTGCTTGAAACACCAAGAATTGCTCCTTTTATGATAGCAAATCCAGCTAACATTTGAATAACATTTCCGTATCCAACTTCTGAAGATGTATTGATAATTGCAAGAAGTGAACCAATTGCACCATCATTAACACTCTTCTTAGCCTCAAATCTCTTTAAGTTAAATAATATAGTAAATATAATTCCTATAACAAGTGCTATAATTAAGCTCCAAGTACCAGAAACTTTTGATAACTCAGTCAAATATGGTTCTAATTTTAAATAGTCACCATTATATTTACCTGCTACAAAAACGAATTTTGATAATATAAAATTAATAATTAAAACTAATATTATTGGTAATATTGCTAATGTTAATGATGGTAAATTGTTTTCATCTAAGTTGCTAACTTTTTCTCCTGAGTGATTTCCATAACCTTCTCCAGCAGCTGCAGCTTTTTTAGCTCTCATTGTTAACCATGCCATACCACCAGTAAACATACATACACCGCCAATAATACCTATAATTGGTGCGGCATAAGCATTAGTCCCAAAGTATGGCATTGGTATAGCATTTTGTATTTGTGGTGTTCCTGGTAACGCTGTCATTGTAAATGTAAATGATCCTAATGCGATAGCTCCAGGTATTAATCTTTTTGGAATATCAGCTTCTTTAAATAATTGCATTGCTATTGGGAATACTGCAAATGCAACAACGAATAATGAAACTCCACCATATGTCAATATACCGCAAGATAACACAACTGCTAGTATTGCTTTATCTTTACCTAGTTTATGAGCAATAGCATGGGCAATTGCTTTAGCTGCTCCTGAATCATCCATAATCTTACCAAATATAGCTCCTAGCAAGAATATAGGGAAATAAGATTTAGCATATCCAGCAAATGCATTCATAAATACTTCTGTATACGTTGCCATTATAGGCACTCCACCATTTAATAATACCGCTAATAATGCCAAAATCGGTGCAAGAATAAGTACTGTTATACCTCTATAAGCAAGGTACATCAATAATGCAAGTGAAAGTATAACTCCAATAACTCCTAACATTAGTTCATCTTCCTTTCATACGTTTATTTTGTAATATTAAGTTTTCTAGGAGAATTGCTTCTCCTAAGAAAACTAATTTTGTGCATTAATAATTAATAACCAGTTAAATTATATTATGGGGGTGTATGAGTTTTATCTTTATTCAATTATGGGGGTATATGAGTTTTATCTTTATTTCATTATGGGGGTATATGAGTTTGTCTTCATTTTTTTAATTCAAATTGATTAATTTATTATAGAGTTTAAACATTAATTATTATAGAGTTTAAACTATAATGTTTTAGTGAAAGTAGGGTATATTATTAAGCTTAAAGTTTATTTTTATGCTTAATATTTTTATAATTAATTTAAATTTAAAGGCTATTTAAGTCCCATTAGTCCATCTCTAAAGATTCTTTCATCCATTAATTTAAGGTCTTCAGCAACTATTGGTGCAAATGCCATTTGGTCTAACACATCTTTTTGAAGATCTATTCCTGGTGCTATTTCAGTAAGAACTAATCCTTCTTTTCTTAATTCAAATACAGCTCTTTCTGTAATATATAGAACAGGTTGACCAACTTCTTTAGCATAGTCTCCACTGAATGTAACTTGTTCAACTTCTGGTATGAACTTCTTAACCTTTCCTTCTTTTACGATAATTAATTTACCGTCTTCAGCTTTAACTTCTAATCCACCTGCAGTAAATGTTCCGCAGTATATAACTTTCTTAGCATTTTGTGTGATATTTATGAATCCACCACATCCTGCAATCTTTGGACCAAACTTACTCACATTGATA
The DNA here is from genome assembly GCF_047777555.1 of Clostridium sp. Lineage (GTDB taxonomy): Bacteria > Bacillota > Clostridia > Clostridiales > Clostridiaceae > Clostridium_H. The sequence goes on from NZ_JBKEEV010000003.1 coordinate 165,851, forward strand.
TTTCCTTTAATATCGCATTGTGCAAGTCCTAAGAATGCTACATCAAGTCCTCCTCCATCATAGAAGTCAAATTGATACGCTTGATCTAATACGGCTTCTGCATTGATTGCTCCACCAAAGTTCAATCCACCTAGAGGCACTCCTCCTACTGGACCTGCTTCAACAGTTAAAGTCATGCTATGACCAATTCCTTCTTCATTAGCTACCATAGCTACCATTTCTGGAACTCCTATACCTAGGTTTACAATTGCATCCTTAGGTAATTCCATAGCAGCTCTTCTTGCAATAAGCTTTCTTTCATTTAATCCAACTGATTGAATGTCACTTAATGGAATTGTAGTTTCTCCACAATATTCTGGCTTAAATGGTTCACCAAATGTCTGCCATGAACATTCTCCTTCTCCAACAACAACTATAGCATCCACATATATTCCAGGTATCTTAACTTGTTTTGGATCTAATGAACCATTATTAACTATCTTGTTAACCTGAACAATAACTTTTCCACCAGAAATTTTAGCTGCCTGAGCCATTGATAAAACTTCTAATGTAGCAACCTCTTTTTCAAGTGAAACATTTCCTCTTTCATCAGCGTAGCTTCCTCTAAGTAAAGCCACATTGATTGGAAAAGCCTTATATAGTAGTCTTTCATGTCCTTCTACGTTAACAACCTTAACTATATCCTCAGTAGTTTTTTCATTTAATTTTCCACCCTCAAGACGTGGATCAACAAACGTTTTCAAGCCTACATGAGTAATTGTTCCTATCTTACCAGCTGCAATGTCTCTCATTAATTGAGATATTGTACCCTGTGGTAAGTTATAAGCTTCTATTTTGTTTTCTAACGCTAACTTTTGAAGCTTTGGAGCAAGTCCCCAATGTCCGCCTATTACTTTTGCTACTAGGCCTTCGTGTCCTAAATGATTTAAGCCTTTATTCTTTGAGTCACCTTGACCTGCTGCATAAACTAATCCTAAGTTTTTTGGACATCCTTCTTTTAAAAACTTTTCTTCTATTGCAGTAGTTATGCCCTCTGGATGCACAGCGCCTAAGAAACCAGATATAGCAACCATATCTCCATCTTTAATCATTGCAATAGCTTCTTCCATAGTTTTTACCTTTGAAGCCACCTTCTTCCCCTCCTTTAATAATATTTTTTTATACTCACCTATTTATAAAGCAACTACCGTGCCAAAAATATTACATCCTTACTTTTTAGCTAAAATGCTAATTTCACTTAGTATTTTTATAATGCAATCCAATATAAATTTTATTTTTGTAAAGCTTTTCGTACACTTGATTAATTTTAAAATAAAAAAGTGTAATGTCTTCCGAACACTACACTTTTTTATACATAATTTTATGTAAGGTTTTACTTACACATTAATCTTATTATTTATTTTTTATGTTATATACTTCTTGAATCTGTATAAACCTTAACTTTCTTACAAACTTATATGCTATTCCATATTGTGCTTAGCCATCTTCTCATACAAGGTAGTTCTGCTTATATTTAATGCTTTAGCTGCCTTACTTTTATTGCCATTAAACACTCGTAAAGCATCTAATATAGCTTCTTTTTCAGCTTTATTCAAGGTATCTTCCAGCTTTTCTATAGGGCTTTCAATTATATTTCCAATTATATCTTGAGGTAAATGCTCTAATCCTATTTCTTCATCATACTCTACTAAATTTATTGCCCTTTCTAGTACATTCTCAAGTTGTCGTACATTTCCTTCCCACCTATACCTTTTCATATAATTCATAGCTTTACTGCTAATTCCGCTAATTTTTTTATCTAGCTTATTGCATATTTTATCTATTAAAAAAGATGTAAGAGTAACTATATCATCTGGTCTTTCTCTAAGAGGAGGTATATTTATAGTAACTACATTAAGCCTATAATACAAATCTTCTCTAAACTCCCCCAACTTAATCATATCCTCTAAATTTCTGTTTGTTGCTGCCACGACTCTAATATCTATGTGTTTCGTAACTACAGAGCCAATCCTCTCAACTTCCTTCTCCTGAAGAACTCTTAAAAGCTTTACTTGCATATGTAATGGCATATCTCCTATTTCATCTAAGAAAATAGTCCCTCCATCTGCTAATTCAAATTTACCAATTTTCCCTTCTTTATTAGCTCCAGTAAAAGAACCCTTCTCATAGCCAAAAAGCTCAGATTCCAATAAATCCATTGGTATAGCAGCACAATTTACCTTAACAAAATTTTCATGAGCTCGATCACTAGCATTATGAATTGCATGAGCAAAGAGTTCTTTTCCGGTTCCACTCTCTCCCTTCAAGAGGACATTAGAGTTTGTTAATGCTGCTTTTCTTGCTATATTTTTTGCTTCTTCTAATTTTTTACTATTTCCAATTATATTGCTGAAGGAATAAGTGGCACTATTGCTTTCCTTCACATAGCCACCGTATATTTGAGCATCCTTTTCTATTTTTCGTACCTTTTTATATAAAGAGTTAAAGTCTTTAATATTTCTAAATAAAACCTTACCAACGGCTCCTTGAACTTTACCTTCTTTTATTATAGGAATTCTTGTGGCTATCATATATTTCCCTTTGATCTTTTGCAATTGCGCAACCTCTGCTATCCCTGTCTTTGCCACAATGTGCATTCTTGTATTTTCTATAATATCTGTGACATGTTTACCTATTGCAGCTTCTCTATCCACTCCTAAAAATTCAGCATAAGCTGTACTTATCATGGTAATAATACCATTTGAATCTACTACAGTAATTCCATCATATACAATTTCTAATATAGTATTTAGTATTTCTCTTACGTTTCTTTCTTTATTTAACTCTTCTAACACACTTTTATATTCAGTATTATCATAGATAAGAACAACAGCGCCTATACTTTCTTTTTCAATTGATAATGGTAACTTGTCAACTATTAATTCCTTACCCTTATACTGTATCCTTACGCCTTTCTCCTTTACACTTGAGTATATAACTCTATCAATATTTAATTCTGGAAACACTTCTGCAATAGGCCGATCTAGCAGCTCTCTACTTTTTAAGTTAAGAAGTTTTTTAGCTGAATTATTAATTTCTATAATATTTCTATCAGGACTTATAATAATAATTCCGATATTTATATTATCATTTATAACTTGCATTATCTTTGGAGCATTATCAACACAAAATCTTTTCACATTTACTAACCCCTTTAATTGAATATAATTTTTATTTCTTAACCAAATAACATTAAATTTTACATAGAATAAGAACCTCAGCTAAATCGGATTTTACTTACTATGCTAATATTTTTAGCATATATGGCTTTTTAATTCACTATATCAGTTCCACAAAAATAAGGCAACTACGCTTTAAGTGTAGTGCCTTATTTTAGAGATTTCCTTTAATAGTTTTCTTATACTGCTTTAGGAGGCATAACCTTTGCTTGGCCTTCTATAACAACTTTGCCGTCTTGATTAGTTACGATTGTCTTAAGAACTAATCTGTTCTTTTCTATATTTCTTTCAATAACTTCTGCTTCTGCAGTAACTGTATCTCCCATTTTTACTGGCGCAACGAATCTTAACTCTTGGCTCATGTATATTGTTCCTGGTCCTGGAAGATACATACCAAGTACTGTTGAAATTAAGCTAGAAACTAACATGCCGTGACATATTCTGCCTTTAAACATAGTTTTTTCAGAAGCAACTTGGTCAAAATGCGCAGGGTTTAAATCTCCTGATATTCCTCCAAATAAATATACGTCACTTTCTGACATAGTTTTAGTGAATGAAGCCTTGTCTCCAATTTGAATTTGATCAATAGTCTTTCCTATCATTTAAAACACCACCTTGTGCAAGTTTTTTCAAAGTTATTTTATAAATAACCTCAAAAAAATTAACAGCAAGTTTTATACCAACTTGCTATTAATTTTATGATGTTTTATTCTTTATATATAAATGGTAGATGTGAGAAAGATGCGGCCTAATTTTCTAATATTATCTTTCTTCTCTGAAATATGCATTTCCTAATGCTAGCGGTGGTGCATTTTTCTTATTCTTTTTCATAGATACACATACTAATACAATTATAGTAACCAGATATGGAAGCATATCTATAAAATATTGAGGTATATATCTTGTTAATATTTCAAATCTAAAAGCAACTATACTCAATCCACCAAAGAGATAAGACCCAAATATAGCTTTATATGGATTCCAAGCCGCAAAGATTACAAGCGCAACTGCAATCCAGCCCCTTCCTGCAGTTACATTTTCCTGCCATGAAGGAATATATACTAAAGATAGATAAGCCCCCCCAAGTCCGCATAGTGCTCCTCCAATAAGCACATTTACATACTTGTATAAATTTACATTAATACTGGCAGCATCTGCACAGACAGGATTTTCCCCAACAGCTCTTAAATTTAATCCTTTATTTGTATTGTACAGATATATTCCTAGTATTATAGCTAATATATAACCTAAATAAACAAATGGATCATGGTTAAAAAATACAGGTCCTATAAAAGGTATATTATTTAACCCCGGAACAGGAAGAACATCGAAAAACTTATCCAGAGTGTTAGGTACCTTTTCCCCTATTAACTTCGCAGACTGACCTATTACACTTGAAAAGCCCGTACCAAATATAGTCAATGTAAGTCCAGCCACGACTTGATTTGCCCTTAATCCTATAGTTAAAAAAGCATATATTAAAGCACCAATGGCTCCTGCTGCAGCTGCTCCAATTAACGCAAGCACTGGATTTCCCGTCTTAAATCCAAGCAAAAATCCTGTAACAGCTCCCATAAGCATCATACCTTCAACACCTAGGTTTAAATTACCTACTTTTTCTGTAAGAATTTCACCTAGAGTGGCAAAAAGAAGGGGAGTTCCTGCAACAACAGCAGCACTTAGAAATATGACTATTGAATCCATTCTCCCGCCTCCTTCAAAACCTTGCTATTAGTTTTTATCTCATTATCCTTATGAAAAGTTACTCTATATTTTATAAAGAACTCACTGCCTAATACAAAGAATAATATAGTTCCTTGAAGTATGGATGCTGCAGCTGATGGTATTCCAAAAGCTACTTGAATATATGTTCCTCCTTGAACTAGAGCAGCAAACAGTATGGATGTTATAAGTATTATAGGAGCACTTAATGATGCAAGCCAGCTTATTATTATTGCAGTAAATCCAACTCCGCCTGTAACCTCAACTGATAAAGTATTACTTACAGCAGAAGCTTGAATCATGCCTACAAGCCCGCATAGTCCTCCACTTATAAATACAGCAGAGATTATGGTCTTTTTGATATTTATTCCTGCATATTTAGCAGTACTTTCACTTTCTCCAAGAACACTTATTTCATAACCCTTTTTAGAATACTTCATAAATATATATACCACTATTGTTAAAACTACAGCCATTATCCATCCAATGTGAACTCCAAGTACCTTTGGAAGTATGGCATTATCATCAAAGGATGCTATTCTTGGGAATCCTCCTGCCTTTGGATCCTTCCACAAATCAAATTGTAGAAATGTAATCCAATTTAGAGCTATATAGTTCATCATTAAAGTGACTATAGTTTCATTAGTTCCCCACTTAGTCTTCAACAAGGCTGGAATTATAGCCCAAAGTCCACCAGCAATCACTGCTGATACTGCCATAATAATCAGTAAGACAGGCTTAGGTAGATTATAAAAATTCAAAGCGAAGTAGGATGCAGCAAAGGCTCCCATTATTATCTGTCCCTCTCCCCCTATATTTTGAAACTGCATTTTAAAAGCTATAGATATTCCTAATGCGGTTATCAAAAGAGGAATTGCTTTTATAATAGTCTGTTTAATTTTATACTCAGATCCAAAAGCTCCTTCCATCATAGAAGTATATACTTTAAGAGGATTTAGTCCTAAGCTGAATATAAAAATTCCTACTACTATAAGTGACAGAACTATAGCTACAGCTTTTATTTTTATGCTGTCTTTCTTGTCTATCTCACCTTTTTTTACAATTCTAAGCATTAAGAAGCCTCCTCATCTAAGTTATTTCCTACCATGAGCATTCCTAGTTCTTCCCTTGAAGTACTCTTAGCGTCTACTACTCCAGTTATATTTCCATTGTACATAACCATAATTCTATCACATAATTCCATCAAAACATCTAAGTCTTCTCCCACAAAAATTATAGAGCTGCCTTTTTTCTTCTCTTCATTGATTAAATCGTATATGGTATAACATGTGTTTATATCTAGCCCTCTAACTGGGTATGCCATTATAAGCAGCTTAGGAGATAAGCTTAACTCTCTTCCAAGCAATATTTTCTGGATATTTCCTCCTGATAGATATTTTATAGGATAATGGATGTCAGGAGTTTTTATTTCAAGCTTTTTTACTATTTCTTTAGCTTTATTCTCAGCAGGTTTTCTATTAATAAAAAATCCCTTTTCTTTTTGATAACTCTTTAAAAGAAGGTTATCTACCATATCCATGGAGCCTACAAGTCCCATTCCAAGTCTATCTTCTGGAATAAAGCTCATGCTTATACCTTTTATTATGATTTCTCTTGCACTTTTGTTGACTATATTTTCTCCTTGAAAAATAATTTCTCCACTCTCAGACTTTTGAATTCCCGCTATAACTTCACAAAGTTCCTTTTGTCCACTTCCTGCTATTCCTGCTATTCCTAAAATTTCACCTTCATAAACCTGAAAACTTATATTTTTAATCACTTCTATTTTTTCTTCATTTAAAACCTTTAAGTCTTTTACTTCTAAAACTTTATCTTCTTTTTTAAATGGGATATTTTTTATTGATAAATCTACAGAACGTCCTACCATCAGATTAGTAAGTTCCTTAGGATTGGTTTCTATTTTATTTAATGTTCCTATTGTTTCACCTTTTCTTAAGACAGTTATTCTATCTGCCATAGCCATAACTTCATCCATCTTATGAGTAATAAATATTACAGCACAACCTTCATCTTTCATCTTTTTTACTATTTTAAATAACTTTTCGGTTTCTTGAGGAGTAAAAACAGCCGTAGGCTCATCAAGAATGAGTATATCCGCTCCTCTGTATAATACCTTTAATATTTCAAGATTCTGCTTTTCACCAACGGACATCTCATAAACATTTTTGTCTAAATTTATTTCAAGACCAAATCTCTCTATAATATCTTTAACTTTTTTTATATTTTTCTTTTTGTCTATAAATATTCCGCCCTTTTGCCCAATCATCACATTTTCTATAGCAGTCATAGTCTCTACTAATTTAAAATGTTGATATATCATTCCTATACCAGCTTTTATTGCATCCTTTGGTGACATAAAATTTTCTTCTTTTCCATGTATAAAGATAGAGCCGCTATCAGGAGTATAAACCCCTGATAGCATATTCATAAGTGTGCTTTTTCCAGCTCCATTTTCTCCCAAAAGTGCATGAACTTCTCCTCCATACACTTCTAGATTTATATTATTATTAGCTATTACCTTTCCAAATCTTTTAGTAATATTCTTCATTTGTATATAAGGAACTTTATTTTCCAGCATTTTCAACACCTTCTACATACCAATCAAAGTTTAATAATTCCTCGTCTGTCATAACCTTATCCTTAGCTACTCTTTCTGTTCCTTTATTATCTTTTATAGGTCCAACAAATATTTTATTCTTACCAGATATTATATCTTCCTTAGCTTTCTTTACTTTTTCTTCTGCGCCTTCAGGTGCATTTTTAGTAAGCGGTGCTAAATCAACTATTCCTGTCTCCATACCCTTCCAATAGCTTTCACTCTTCCAAGTTCCATCCATTATAGCTTTTATTTGTTCTACATAGTATTTTCCCCAATTCCAAACAGCTGATGTCATATTAGCATTTGGTGCTGAACTTTCCATATCAGTATCATATCCTATTGAAAATGCCCCTTTTTCCTCTGCTGCTTGTTGTGGTCCTGCTGTATCTTGATGTTGAGCAATTACATCTGCACCTTCATCTAAAAGGGCCTTTGCTGCTTCTTTTTCTTTAGCTGGATCATACCAAGTATTAGTATATTTTATTTTAACTACAGCCTTAGGATTAACTGAACGAACTCCTAATGTAAATGCATTTAACCCTCTTACAACCTCTGGTATTTCGAAAGCACCAACATATCCAATTATATTTGACTTTGTTTTCATTCCAGCAACTATACCAGATAAATATCTAGCTTGATACATTCTTCCAAAATAATTTGACATGTTTTCAGCAGTTTGATTTCCTGAGCAGTGCAAGAATTTAACATCTGGGTATTCTTGTGCTGCTTTTTTCATACCATTCATAAATCCAAAGCTTGTACCAATAATAACATTTGCACCTTCATCAATCATACTTGCAATAACATTTTGAACTTCAGCATCATCTTCTGGTACAGATTCCTTAACTATTGATGGTTGAAGGCCTAGCTCTTTTTCCATATATATTCTTCCTTGGTCATGTGCATAGCTGTATCCGCCATCCCCAACTGGTCCAACATATAAAAATCCTACTTTTATATCTTTAGCCTCTAACTTTGCTCCTGATTCACTTTCCTTTGATTGGCTGCTGTTAGACTGTGCAGCTTTTTCTCCACCTGAACTGCATCCTGTTAGTAGCACTCCTAATGTTAAGATAAAAATTAATAATATTCCTGTTAGCTTTTTCATAATTCTCCCCCTCATTTATTTTAATTTTCAAAAATAATTTTACCTTCTTCCATAGACTTTATAATGGCTAGTGACTCTAACTGAATATTTTTTTCTTGAATAATCTTTCTTCCTTCTTGAAATCCCTTTTCGATTACAATCCCTACGCCAACGACTTCTGCATTAGCTTGAGTAACTATATCTATAAGTCCAGATACTGCACTTCCTTTTGCTAGAAAATCATCTATTATCAGTACCTTATCCTCTGATGTTATGTAATTTTTGGAGACTCTTACTTTATACGATTTATTTTTTGTATATGAAAATACATCAGCTTCATAGGTTTCTTTATCCATATTGCTTCCTTCATGCTTTTTAGCAAAAACCACAGGAACATCAAAGTATTGAGCTGTTATACAAGCTATTCCTATGCCTGAGGCTTCTATGGTAAGAATTTTTGTTATCTGTTTTTTCTCAAATCTTCTTTTAAATTCTTTTCCTATTTCATTAAAAAGTTTTACATCTATTTGATGATTTAAAAAGCTGTCCACCTTTAGTATCCTTTTTTCCAAAACTCTTCCGTTAGATAAAATTCTGCTTTTTAACGCTTCCATACTATCCCCCCACATTATTATTCCATTAAAAAAACTCCCTAGAAGACTAGGGAGTTTATATTTCCAAAATTCTAAATTAACTTATAATAAATTTATAAAAATCATGAATTCATATCAGCATATAAAATAATTGAACAGAATTATTTGTCCATAGGCTAATACGAACATAAATGATTATCAAATTTAATGAATTTATTAAAGTTAACAAGTTATCATATAAACACCCGTAGTCAAACAGTTTAAGGCTGTCTGGTAGAAACGCTGGAACCATATTTCCCAGCATATACGAGTATACGAATATTATTTAATTTTTAATGCATATAATTCGTAACGTTTCTTTATATTAAATATAATAAATTATATTTAATCAAAAAGCAATACCTAATTTTTAAGCCGCAGCTAGATTTTTTCTAACTGCGGCTTGAATAATTTTAAATATCCTATAAAAGACTTTATACTATAACTTCATTATTTACTTCTTTACTCTCACTATTATATATAGATAAATCAAGTTCTTTTTCCATGTTAGACATAATTATAGTAGCTGCAGCGTCTCCAGTTATATTTACAGTGGTTCTCATCATATCTACTATTCTGTCTACACTTAACACCAAGGCAACTCCTTCAAGAGGAAGTCCTATCTGCTGAAGCACCATGGAAAGCATTACAGCTCCTGCTCCAGGAACTCCTGCTGTTCCTATAGAAGCTAATGTAGCAGTTAATATTACCATAATCATTTGGTTCATAGTAAGATCTACTCCTACTAATTGAGAAATAAATATAGCTGCTACTCCCTGCATTACAGCTGTTCCATCCATATTTATAGTAGCTCCAAGAGGTATGGTAAAGCTAGAGATAGATTTTGGAGCACCTAGTTTTTCTTCACAAGTCTCAAGGTTCATTGGAATTGTTGCATTGCTACTAGAAGTGCTGAATGCCACTAGCATAACTGGCCAAAACTTTTTATAAAACTTAATAGGATTCACTTTTCCTAAAACCCTTAAAGCTAATCCATACACAAGTACACCTTGAAGTGCTAATACTAGAGCAACTGTTAATAGGTAGTTCATAAGCGGAATCAATACCGCTGTTCCTTGAAGCATTATAACTTTTGAAATCAAAGCAAAAACTCCTATTGGAGCTGCAAGCATTATAACCCCTATCATCTTCAAAAGTACTTCATTTACTTCGGTTATTATATCTAAAAGCGGTTTTACCTTTTTTCCTATTAGGGTTATACAAATTCCAAATATAATAGCAAAAACTATTATTTGAAGCATATCTCCCTTTACCATAGCTTCAATAGGATTTGTAGGAACCATGTTAACAAAAACATCCATAATAAAAGGTGCTTCTGCAGCTTCTACACTTTCTTTAACTTGGGATAAAGAAAGAGCTGTGCCAACTCCTGGTTTTATTATACTAGCTATTCCTAAAGCTAAAGTAATTGCTAAAGCTGTTGTTAAGGTATAATATACAACTGTCCTAACTCCAACCCTTCCAAGTTTTTTTACATCTCCTATACTAGCAACTCCAGTTATCAAAGAACAAAGCACAAGAGGAACTACTAACATTTTTATGGCTCTTAAAAATATATCTCCTAAAGGTGATAAAACCCATTTGCTTAGCCCACTATTTACTGTCGTGGAAAAAAATGCATTAGCCACTAATCCAAAGATTATACCAAAAGCTAGTGATAAAAGTATTTTAGTAGCTAATGACATTTTTTTATGTCGTTTCATTCGCATCCCCCCATAAAAAAGATTTTAATTTGTACTTAAACATTCATTTTCATAATAATTATATCATACATTTACAGATTTTTCAATATGATATGAATTTTTAAAATTATATTTCCTTCATAATTGTATAACTTATGAATAACACTTTATTTTATTCTTTCATAAGTTGTTTTAATGAAAATATATATTGATTTCCTATTTTAGGGGCAACATTTATTTTATGAAACAAAACTTATACATTGTTTTTAATATCTAAAAGTCTACTAAGCTGGTCTTTTCTCTTCATTAATACATGGTTTAATATCTAACTTTTTATTGAACAAAATCATTATAGCATTAGCTAAAAGCACTATCATAGTAATATAAAACACATCTTTAATTCCATAAGATGCAGCTACACTGCTGCCAATAAGTGGTCCTATTAAATTCCCTAAAAATGTAGAAGCTGAATTAAATCCAAATGCTGTAGCCTGTAATTCTTCGGGAGCTTTCAGTTTTACTAATACATTTAATGATGGTATCATGCCGCCAATAAACAGCCCTAAAAGAAATCGTCCAACAAGCAAAACAGTAATATTTTTTGCCAAAGCTTGAGGAATATACATGCATACTGCTGCACAAAAAGACAATATTAAAACCTTACGCTGACCAATACGATCACCTAATCTTCCCAAAGTTGGCGCACCAATAAGATTAGCAACACCGCTTATTGCAACAACAAGACCAGCAATCGTAGCTAGATGCGCACCTGTATATAAGGTTTTCGCATAGATTGAAACTATAGGCTCAATACTCATCATGCCAATTTGAGTAACTGTAGAAGCTAAAAATACTGGAAACAAGGGTTTTAATTTCATAAGATTATCTATTATATTGCTTTCAACAACCTCTTTAGGTTCATGCTGTTCTTGCACAAATATCATAACAATAACACTAGCAAGTATAAGCAAGCTGCCTGTTAAGAAAAATACAGTACGAAATCCAAAGACTTCAGCAAGTACACCTCCAATTAGCGGGCCAATTAGATTTCCAGCAACAGACCCGGTTTGAAGCATGCCAAGAGCTCGTCCTGCATCTTCATTAGGTGTTATAGAAGCTTGTAATGAAACAGACATAGATATAAATCCAGAAAAGACTCCATTAAGCAAGCGAAGCAAAAGCAATTGTTTTACTGAGCTAACAGCACCCATCAATGTGGTCACTATTCCCATACCCATTCCAGCACGTAAAAGGTTTATTTTACGACCATGCTTATCTGCAACTCTTCCCCAAATTGGTTGAAAAATAACGGACGTTACGTATTGTGCAGAGAATACCCATCCTGCCCATCGCTCAACACTCTGCAGTTGGTGTACTCCAAGTTTCTCAATGTATAATGGAAGAAACGGAATTACCAAACTCATGCCAGCGGTAACAAAAAAATTTGACACCCATAGTATTCCAAGCGTGCGTTTCCACTTCAATTTTAGTACATCTCCTTTTTAAAGCTACTAATCATAATCCAATAAGATAATAGACAAGTATAACTTTTATAAATTTATATAATTATAATAAAGAACATTCTTATAAAATATAGATACAAACAGAGACCGCAATTGCGGTCTTGGTTGATCAAAGAACTGTTATATTTAGTGATAATGACCATAAAGTAGTATACCACTTTATTTATTTTAACGTCAATTTTAGCTTCCTCTTCTGCAAATCTAAATATTTCATTACTAAATGAAACTTTTTTCAGATTTGACCAGAGAAATCTAAAATTCTCTTATGATATTTATAATTTTCTGTAATGCTTCCTCTGTTGCTGGTCCGTACACTCCATCTTCAGTAAGCGGTGCTCTTGTTTGAGTAATCTTGTTATACCACTTCTGAAATTCTAGGCAATAATTAACAGTATATTTATTTCCTTTAACTTCAGTTTCTACTTTAATGGTTTGTCCAGTTATTCCCTCTGCTATAGCTTTGGCAATCTTGCTAACTCCAACTTTTCTGTACAAGGCTGCATCCACATTGCTGTCTACGAAACATACTTCTATTATATTAGCTGGCATTCTAGTGCTTCTTAGTTCGTAAAGTCCTCTAGTGTCTATCTTAGCTCCTCGGTTAGTAAAACCTAATTCAGCTATTTTACTTGCTATTTTTGCAGCCATAAGCTTTCCCTTAGAACTTCCATTATAGTATAAGACTTCTGTACCTTGTCCACCTCCAGCGTTAAGGTGAATGGAGCAAAAATAGTCTGCTCCCCAGCTGTTGGCTTTAGATACTCCAAAATACAAATCTTCAGCACTTGTAGATGTTTTATTAGGTGTTACATCTAATACCTCATGTCCAAGCTTTTTAAGATATTCTATAACCTTAACATAAATCTTTCTATCTTCTGCAACTTCATTTAATATTCCTGAAGCTCCTGGTACTCCATAATTGTGTCCTCCTCTAATAGCTATTTTCATACATTATTCCTCCTTTTTTTCAACAGTTTGTTTTAGCATATGATTAACATAAACAATTACTAAAACTCCCTGCATAATATCATATGCATTAAAATTCATGATTGATATACCTTCTGATATTAATAAAATATGCAGCATATGAAGAGAAATATATGTTATTTCACACAAAAAAGCCTTTCAAAATATTGGAAAGGCTTTTTTACTTTAACTATTTTTTTACCTATATCTTAAATTTCAACACCATTTCATGAAGTTTCTGTGCAAGTTTTGCCTGTTCTTCTGCAGCTAAAACCATTTGTTCTACTGCTTTTGATGTTTCCCCAATATTTTCTGATATTGTTTCTGCATGTTCTGAAGACCTCTGCGAAACTTCTGCCATGTTTTGTGCCGAATCACTTACTTGTCCAATTGTTGCAGTAACTTCTTCAGACATAGATGCTATCTCTTCTGACATAGCGCTTACAAATTCTGCATCACTATAATATTGATTTCCCAGATTCATAAATTCATCAAATTCTGGCCTTACATTTTCATTTATAAACTTTAATACATCATTACTGTTCTTGGATAGATTTCCAAATGCGCTTTGGACCTTTACAATAGTATCCTGAATACCTGCTACTGCCTCAGAAGATTGCTCTGCAAGTTTTCTAACTTCTTCTGCTACCACAGAAAAGCCCCTGCCTTCTTCTCCAGCTCTAGCTGCCTCAATAGCTGCATTTAGCGCAAGCAAATTAGTTTGTTCTGCTATACTTGCAATTGTGTCTGCCATAATCTTTATATTATCTACAATCTTACCTTCTTCAATTGCCTTTAACATGTTTTCTTTCTTTTCTGCATATAGTTCTCTAGCTCCTTTTATAGCTTCTTTTCCTTTCTTAACAACCTTATTAGCTCTTTCTTTAGATTCACTTGCATTATTGCTTCCTTCCATAGCTTTGCCAGATAATTCATTAATGCTTGAATCTACCTCTTCTACAGAAGCAGCTATTTCTTCTGAAGCTGCACTACTTTCTTGAATTCCAGCTACTATACTTCGAAGTGCAACATCTATTTCCTGAGTTTTTTCCGATATTTCTTGTACTGTAGCAGAAAGTTCTTCACTTGATGCACTCATATTCTGTGAATCATTAATTATTAGTTTTACTAAGTCGCTTATATTATTTTGAGCAATATTTAAAGCTTCGCCTATTTGTCCAACTTCGTCTTTACTTGTAATAGTAATTGGAGTTGAGAAATCATAATTAGATAGCCTTTTAGCAAAATCTTTAACCATTATTAATGAGTTTGCTATTCTTTTACTTAAAATACTTGATAAAATAGCTCCTAGAATTAATGCTCCTACAAATAAGACTATACTAATTACTATGCTTTGCATCAAATCTGATTTTATAATAGCTTGCTTATCAGCTATTATTTTATCGATATCATTTACATAATTACCTGTACCTATTACCCAATTAAAAGGAGCATATAATTTACTGTATCCTCTTTTAGGTAATGCTGTTGTTTCTCCTTCCTTTGGAAACCAAAAATCTGTATAACCACCATCTTCTTTTTTGCCATTCTCAATTATTTCCTTTATAAGATATTTACCTTTAGCATCTTTTAAATTTAACCTATTAGTTCCTTCAGTTTCAGAACCATATAGCACAACATTCACACCATCAGTAGTATCTGCCCAGAAATAACCATCATCACCAAACCTTAGACCCCTTAATAAATCTGCACTTAGCTTTTTAGCTTGTTCAACAGTAAGTTCTCCTGTTTTGGTCTTTTTATTTATTTCATCTATCATAGAAATCGCAATTTCAACTTCTTCCTTTATCTTTTTATCGTAGTCATCATTTAAAGCTTCCTTTTCAGAAGATAACAATTTAGTAGTAGTTTTAATATTTTTATAAGTTATAGTACCACTTATAATTATTCCTGTAATAAAGACTATTAATAATGTTAACATGGTTATTTTATAACTTATCTTCTTCATATTTGTGTCCCCCTAATTTATTAATAATATTGTCCTCAGCAAACTCCACAAAATCATTTAACGTAAACGATTCCAAGAAAAAATGCCTTAACATAAATAAAACAGAAATTTATTAAACTTTTAAATATGTCATGTAGTTCTATTTATTACATATTGTATCATATTATTTATTAAAATTGTAAAATTTTTAAACATTTTTTGAGAATGATTACAATAATCAGAATAATAGGAATAAATATATATTAATTGTTGGATAAGTATGAATATCTCCATCTTAAAGTAAAAATTATCACTTTAATTGCCTATATAATGCCATAAGCCCCTTCTAAAATTTCATTTAAATATATTACTAAATAGAAATTCTAAAAAAATAAATGTGTATTTATAGACAAACATGTAAAAAATTAGAGAAACTGCATTGTTACAAGTCCTCCAACTTTATAATTAACCACCTTTCTAGTAAAAAAATTATAATTATGAAATACTCTTCTTTTTTACAATTCTTGATTTAACCCATTATATATTTAGTACAATAACAATTGTTATTTAATAAGTACTATACCATGATTTTATATTTATATGAATATTTGTTAAAAGATGAATATTATATAATAGCTTTGTATTATCGTATAATTTTTTGTCACATTTTGACTATTTAGTCAACCCAATTAATGTTCATATATAAGTTTTATTTTTCTGCCTTTCCTATTACTCTGTGCCATAAATCTTTCTCCAAAAAACTTCCTTCTACACTTTCCTCCATATCCATAAACATCTTATAAGGAACAGAAAATGAAAGCATATCGGCTTCAACCATAGGACGTACTGTAATATCAATTAATCCCACTACTGCTCTTGGATTTTCCTTCTTAGATTCAGCATAGGGAATAAGGAAAATAGACTGGCATCCTGAGGAAAATGGTATCATAACATTTTCATACCCTGGTCTATAGTAATTTGCAAGTACCGTAAGGGCTGATAACTGATTAGGATTAACATAGAATATAATTAATTCAGGTTTTTCTTTAGCAGCATCAACTTGTGACAAAGGTTTAAAGATAACATACTGGTATGGAATATCAGTTATTGGTAAACACTTAACAAAGTCATCTCCTAATTCTGGATTTTTCATATATCCTTCTCCTTCAAATTTACCTTCCTTACCAACTGTTAAAAAATACTCGATTCCATTTGGATAATTAGGAAATTGCCCAAACCCAAATCCTACTTTACCACCATTACATGTTACAGTTTTACGTTCAAAAACTGAAGTTTTTCCCTTTGCTGCAGCAATAAATAATGGAATTGTGCAGCTTCTATGCCCTTCTTTCCCTTGAAGTGCTCCTTCAGGCTTTTCATTGCTAAGTAAGAATGCTACTGGTTCATAACTCAAGCTTAAACTTTTAACTAAAGAACTATCCATATCATTCTCACCACTTTCTTTTAAATACAATGCTATACATAAAACTTAGCTGCCATCACAACTAATATTATCTTTACTAAACCTTATGGTTTAATAAAACCATATGTATATGATCTTCCCATCTCCCATTTATTTTTAAATATTTGTATGCCAATCCCTCGTTATAAAATCCTAACTTTTCAACCACCCTTAAAGAACGCTTATTCTTAGGCATTATATTTGCTTCAATTCTATGCAATCCAAATTCATTAAACATAATTTCAATACCCTTTCGAATTGCCTCAGTTATATAACCTTTATTTACTTCTTCCTTGTCTAACTTGTAACCAAGATGGCAGGATAGAAAGGCCCCCATCACAATATTATTAAAACCAACAGAATCTATTCCTATATTCTCATCATCTTTTTTGAAAACCCATAGCCTAAAAGATCTTTTATTTTCAGTATCATATAACTCTTTATCTAATTGTTCTTCCTGATATTTATTCGTATAAAATTCTTCATTCTTAACTGTATCTAACTTTCTTATAAAAATACTGGGATTAAAAGATGTTTTTTTATAGCCTTAGAACTTCTCACATCTGAAGCTATGCCACCTATTGAGGTTTTCTTGTAACCATTGACAGCAAAGGATTTAAGTGCGTCATCTATAGTACTCCGAGAAAATATTTTTAGTAATGTATGGGTACACTTGGTATAACTATCCTTCATGTTATATAATTTTTGTAACTTAATATAAATATTAACTATAGGGGGATTTACATGAAAAATAAAAATTTAAGATTACTAAAATTAACTGAAACTGCATTATTTGCAGCCTTATGTTTTATATCTTTCACATTTATTCAAATTAAAATTCCAGTACCAGGAGCTGGTGCAACCTCCTTCCACGTAGGAAATGCTTTCTGTGTATTAGCTGCCTTAATTCTTGGAGGATGGTATGGAGGTTTAGCTGGAGCTATAGGAATGACCATAGCAGATATATTGGATCCTATATATATTTTATCAGCACCTAAAACCTTCCTATTAAAGCTATGTATTGGTTTAATAACAGGCTTAGTTGCTCATAATTACGCTAAGATAAATAATAGCAATGATAAAAGATATGTGTTTAAATGGGTACTTATTGCTTCAAGTTGTGGATTAACCTTTAATGTTGTTTTTGATCCTATTATAGGGTACTTTTACAAACAATACATTTTAGGGCAGCCTCAGAAAGCAGCATCAATTCTAGCAAAGCTAAGTGCAGTGACTACCTTTGTTAATGCAATAGTATCTATAATATTAGTAACTCTGATTTATAATGCTTTAATGCCAGCTCTAAAAAAATCAGGGCTTTTAATATCAGAAGAAAAAAAGTAAATTTCTCCCTAATAAACTAGATTTATTTTGTAAATATTACGCTTGTTGCAAACATAAATATTATACCATATAAAATAATATTTACTTTCTACTAGTCTCTGTATATTATTATTGATAACACCATGTTTAAAATTGGTACAGATATAATTTAATTATCTTTTCAGTGCATATTGCTGATAACGGGATGTTAATAAAAATAAGAATAAAAAGCGAAATCTTATTCATTAACTTAGTAAAGGTATATTTTTTGCCCATTAAAATTTTCTATTCTGAAGATTTATGCCAATTTCCCAACATCTTTAAATTGTTATGCTAATAATATTATATACCTATAAGAAATAAATACGAAACAATAATATATAAAAAATAAGAGAACTATACTAAATCTAAGTTTAGTTTAGTTTAGTTCTCTCTTATTACTTTTTATATTTAATTCTTTTTACCACACATTACGGTAAAATCTACTGTTATATTCTCTAAGCCAATATTAAAAGCTCTTTGAATTTTATCCTTTGAGGCATTCCATGACAATGGCGTCATTTTTATTAGTCGTTCAAGATATTCTTTGTCTAATTCTACAGTATATAGAATCTGCTGCTCATGTATCATATGGAAGTTATTATTAAAATGTCTCAAAACTTTCTCATTTGAATATTCTTGTTTATCCGTTTTACCATAGAATAATCCTCTTAATTCTTTAAGGTGACTGCTTCCTGGGACGACTTTAATAAGTATTCCTCTATCTGATATAGTCCTGTTAAATTCGGAATAATTTGAAGGGGATAGAATGTTAAGTATCACATCAAATTTCTTATTCATAAATGGAATTTTAGCTAAATCCCCAACACACCATATGTTATCCGGATATTCTTTTGAAGCAATTTTTATTCCTTCTTTGGAAATATCAATTCCTATACCATCAAATTTAATCCTACTCTTATCATTCAATTTATTAATAACTTGATTAAGGTGAGAGCCCTCGCCACAACCAGCATCTATATCATGCTTTTTTTACGATACATTACTTATATACTTAATATTATTTCCTTACTTGCTCCACCATGGCTCAAAAAAAGGTTCTTTGTCAAATGGTGTTTGAAGCAATTTTTATTCCTTCTTTGGAAATATCAATTCCTATACCATCAAATTTAATCCTACTCTTATCATTCAATTTATTAATAACTTGATTAAGGTGAGAGCCCTCGCCACAACCAGCATCTAATATCATGCTTTTTTTACAGGATACATTACTTATATACCTTAATATTATTTCACTTACTTGCTCCACCATTGGCTCAAAAAAACTGTTTTTGCATACGATATTTCTTGATTTTAACATTTCTTTATCATACTGCGTTTTTACAGAATTCAGTAAAAAGTTCACATATCCAGTTTTAGATAAATCAAAACAATGATTCTTAGAACAAATTAAACTTTTCAAATTATAAAGATCCATTTTGTTGCCACATATAGGACATTTAAATAATTCAATATTTTCCTGGATTTTATTTTTAGACATAAAAAATACACCTCATTCATTCGTAGTTTATAGGAAATGAAAAATGTACAGCACAAATAAACTCAGCCAAAATACCTTGGTTGAGGTTAGTTTTTGTTCCGTACTTCATTACCTTAAACGTCTGAATGAGATGCCCATATATATCCTCCGTAAAACATATTTTATTTATGACTATATTAAACTAATATAATCCATAATTATGATAACATGTAACAAAATTTCTGTCAAAAATGTGAGTAATACAAGAGCATTACATATTAATTAAAATTGTCCAAGCCTTATTATATTACTATATAATGCTATTTTTCATTTCTATTATCATCTTTATAAGTCTTAATACGGCTGAATTGATTAGATTATGCATCTCTTTTAAATGCAAGAATACATTTTTATATTCTTCCGGCACCTTTCTGATCAATTTTTACTCTTCACCAAATTTAGATTCTATTAATTTAACTAAAGCATCTATAGCTTCATTTTCATCTGGTCCATCTGCAGTAATTGTAACTTCACTCCCACAAGCTATAGCTAAACTAAGTAGACTTATTAAAGACTTTGCATTACCTTTGTTATTACCATTTTCTATGGTAATATTTGATTTAAAATTTGCTGCAATTTTAATAAATAAAGAAGCTGGTCTTGCATGTATGCCTGATTTATTAGTTATTGTTACACTTTTAATTACCATATTAAATCCTCCTAAAATTTATATTAGTTAAAATTTTTGTACCATTTTTCTTTTATTATCAATGGTTAAACTTTCGTAGATAAAAACAATTCAATTTTTCTATTTTTAAACATATATATGTAAAAATTCTTTTTTCCTATAATTCTATGTCTTAGCATTTCAGTTACTTTATTGTCACAGATTTTTTCTATATCATTTCATAAACATCCTCATATTTAAAAAAAGCACTGGGGCCTGATCACCCCAGCAGGTTTTATCAACTTACTACAATTAATATATTCCATCTTTAATCTTGATAGAGCTGAGAACCTCTTAAAAAGATTTAAATGAAACTGTTAAACATTAATTTTTTTTAAAATATAGTTTACATGTTATATACTATTCTTATTTTGCTTTTCCTACACTTCCACAAACCTTAATTTTACTCATTACATATTGTTTTACTTTTTCTCTACCTTGAGCATTATACTTCTTCGGATCAATAGTTTCCGGATGTTCCTTCAGCACTGACTTTACACCATTTGAAAAGGAAATTCGTAAATCTGTTGCATAATTAACTTTGCAAATTCCTCTTTGAATACATTCCATAACGACATCATCCGGAACACCAGAAGTCCCATGAAGCACCAATGGAATGGAAACAACCTCTCTAATTTCGCTTAAACGCTCCATATCTAATTTAGGTATGCCTTTATATACACCATGAGCTGTACCTATTGCAACAGCCAAAGAATCTACACTGGTTTTCTCTACAAATATTTTTGCTTCCTTTGGATCTGTGTATGGATTCTCATATCCACCTTCTAAATCATCCTCTTTTCCTCCAACCTTTCCAAGCTCTGCTTCTACTGGTATCCCAGATGGATGACAAGCTTTTACAACCGATTTAGTTAACGCTATATTTTCTTCAAATGTTCTATGTGATCCGTCAATCATAATTGACGTATATCCAACCCTCAAAGCCTGCATAGCAAGTTCAAAACTGTTTCCGTGATCCAAGTGTATAACAACAGGAACACTGGCCTTTTCAGCTGCATTCTTTACAGTTGCATAAAAATATGACATATCAGCATACTTTACTGTAGACGGAGTTGTCTGCATAATGACTGGTGACTTTAATTCCTCAGCAGCTGCTACTACAGCCTGAACCATTTCCATATTTTCAACATTAAATGCTCCGATTGCATAACCACCTTTTTGTGCATCCAACAATAATTGTTTTGTTGTAACTAATGGCATAAGCCCACCTCTCTTTTCTACAATCTTCTGATATTTACATCATTAATAATTTTTCTACATATATCTGGATCAAAATCTCCAGTATTAGTTGACATTGCATTAGCTGTTGCAACAGCGATAGCATATCTCAAAATCTCATTTGATGGAATATTTCTTTCTAAGGCAACAGCAAAAGCACCTACCATAGAATCACCACACCCAACAGTATTCACGACCTCTACGACTGGAGGACTTCCAAGAAATACACCTTCTTTACAGACCATTAAAGCTCCGTCACTACCTAATGAAATAATTACATAAGGAATTCCAAAATCAAATATCTTTTTTGCATATCTAATTACATCTTCTATTCCTTTGATTTTTATATGAAATAACTGCTCTAGTTCATCCTTATTGGGTTTTACCATTGTTGGACAGGATTTAATTCCTCTCTTTAAAAGCTCACCGCTAGTATCTAAGAGTACATGTTTTCCCATTTTTTTTGCTATAAGAACCATCTGTGCATAAATATCTTTACTGACACCTTTAGGTATACTTCCCGAAATAGTAATAATACTGCTGTTTTTTATGATATTAGGAAATAACTCTATAAACTGACTTTCTTCTTCTGATGTTATTTCACAACCAGGTTCCAAATATTCTGTAGAACCATATTTCTTATCCAGAATATTAATACAGCTTCTAGTCTCTCCTTTTACATGCTTAAAATTATGTGGGATTCCATCAATGTCCAGCAATGCCTCCAAATACTTTCCATTAAATCCTCCAACAAAGCCAGTAGCTTGAACTTCTGAGCCACACAACTTCACAATCCTAGCAACATTTAAACCTTTACCTCCTGCAGAATTTCTGCAGGAAGCAACGCGCATAACCTTTCCATTTTCAATTATTCCATCCATGTAATATGCTTTATCAATAGATGCATTTAGAGTTACTGTCGTTATCATATCAATCACCTAGCCTTCGCTGTCAATTAATATCTTTCCCCTTGCAGCACCTGGTACCTTATACATTTGAAAAGCATCTGCAATACGACTTAAAGGAATTTTAGTAAAAATAAAGGATTCGTCAAACTTTAAATCACCTGTCTTGAAATAATGAGATACAAGCTTCCACTCAATGCCTGGAAAAGGAGCACTATAGGACATCCAAGAACCTGTTAATGTAAACTCTTTTCGATTCATATTCTCCCATTCTTTCACAGAAAAGCTTAGTTCTTTTGTTGGTGTTCCAATGAAGCATAAGTGTGCTTTATTAGCAGCCAGTTCAAATGCCATTTTCATAGTAATTGTATTTCCTGCAGTTTCAAAAACATAATCAAATCCTCTTCCACCAGTCAATTCCATTGCTCTTTCCATAAATCCTTCATCCAATGTATTTATTCCAGCAGTTGCTCCAAGGCGTTTTCCCAGCTCCAATCTCTCACTGGCAATATCAAATATTACAGTTTCCCTGGCTCCAAAAATTCTAGCCCATTGCATCACAAACATTCCTATTGTTCCACCACCTAGGATAGCAACAGTTTTCCCACCCTCGTAAGGGACACGCATAATTCCATGAAGTGCTACAGTAGCTGGTTCAAAGAATGCTCCCTGTTCAAAAGAAACATCATTATCAAATGGTATAGCATTTTTCTCAGGAACCACCACATATTCTGCAAAGCTACCAAATTGTCTAGATCCTATGAAGCTATATTGTTTGCACAGGGAATAATCTCCTTTCTGGCAATTTTCACACTTCATACATGGAACCAATGGTACACCAGCCACTCTATCCCCTACTTTCACAGAAGTAACTCCCTCTCCAATTTGTGCAACCGTACCAGAAAACTCATGACCTAATACATTTGGAAAGAAGTGACAAGCATCCCCATTAACTCTTGGTACATCAGACCCACAAATTCCAGTATACTTTACTTTAATCAATACCTGACCTTTTCTAGGAATTGGCTTTTCTATCTCCTCATATCGGATATCATCTCTAGCATGTACAACTCCTGCCTTCATATCAATTCCTCCATTCAAATTATTTCTTCTGCTGCTTTCAATGCTTCTGCTCTCTTTTTAGAATGGTTAATTGTAAACAATAAACATATTACATATATAACAGCAATAACTACAGCTCCGATAACGTTTTCTTTAGTAAATATCTCCGTGTACATATAAGTAATCGGTGATCCACCTTGATCTAGCGCTGCCACTAAGTTTTTTCCATCTGTTGTACCAGTCGTTTTAGCCAATGCTGTCATCCATGGAATGGTCTGATTCGCAATCCAAATAGTCATGTACATAATAGCACTTCCGGATAACAGTGTTCTAAAGATATTACCTTTATGCACAGCAACTGCAATTGCAATAAAGAAGCTAATAGTAGCTAAATCTCCAAAAGGCAAAACTCTATTTCCAGGAACAATAATCGCAATTAATAAAGTCAGTGGGATAAATATTAATCCAGTTGTCACAACCTGAGCATCTCCTAAAAGAATTGCAGGATCCAATCCTATATAAAATTCTGAACTTCCAAACTTCTTAGTTAGAATTTCCTTTGCGCGTTCTGATAATGGCATTAAACCTTCCATAATGCATTTTACAGCTTTTGGCATCAAAACCATTACAGCTGACATATTTACCCCTAGAGGGTAACGCTTCCTTAGGCGAATATCCAGCAAGAAACCCTATTACAGCTCCTAAAATTCCACCAATTACAATAGGCTCTCCTAGCACACCAACTTTTTCTTGTAAAGAATCTGCTGTTATATCAACATTTTTAACTCCAGGAATCTTATCTATAACTACATCTACCAAACAAGCAATGGGAGCCATATAAGCAGAAGTACCATGAGGCACTGTCAATCCATCTAGTTCAAAATATCAGTCATCAAAGGTGCCCATAAATCTCCAAGCTTATATGCGATTGCTGCATGAAACACTACGCCTAGAATTCCAATCCAGTAACTTCCTGTAACAGCATAAGCAATAGCACCAGTAAAAGTCATATGCCATATGTTCCAGATATCAATATTTACAGTCTTAGTCATTTTTGCTAAAAGCATAAACAAATTTACCAAAATAGCAATAGGAATTGCTACAATAGCAATGTTAGACGCCCATGTCATAGGAGACGCTCCTGGCCATCCAATATCTACAACACTTAAAGATAGACCAAACTTCTCAGACATTGCTTGTGCTGCTGGTCCAAGTTGTGCATTCATCATATCAACAATTAAACCCATTCCTACAAATCCAACACCAATCATCAATCCTGAACGAATAGCTTTTCCTACTTTCAACGCCAATGCAAATACTTATTATTGCAATTACTATTGGCAACATAACCGAAGCACCCATATCAACTATATACTGAATTACCTTTAACATATACCATACCCCCTATTACATTATTCTTGCTATATCAACCTTTAAGTACTTTTAAAATAGATGCCTCTGTTTTTTCTACACCTACACCTGATATAAATGGCATACCAGTAATAAGAGGCACTCCATAGTCTCTTTTTACCTTAGATGTGGTTACAATCAAATCAGCTCCTTCAAGGTTTGAATCGATTTCAGAAATTCTTATTTGACAGATTTCCACGTCAATACCATTCTTTTTGCACAATTCTACTATCTTATTAGCAGCAATGTTGATGTTGCTACTGCTCCCCCACATGCTACAATTACTTTTTTTCTCATATCTCATTCTCCTTTTCTCTAATAATTTTTATAATTTCATTTTTATCTCTTACTTTTATAAGTTGATTAAGTACATCCTTATCCTGAATAATGGTGACAATTCTCTGTAATTGTTCAATATGATTATTAGGATTCGCAACAGCAATCATGAACACTAGTTGCACCTCAACCGTTTCATCATCTGTTCCCATTTGAAAAAATGTAACAGGTTCATTTAGAACTCCTATAGCAATGCCAGTTTTATTTACATGACTGACATCTGTATGAGGTATTGCTATTCCAACACCATTTACATCAATTCCTGTAGGAAAATTCTTTTCCCTAGAAATTAATGCATCTATATAGGATTCCTTTGCATAACCTTCTTTAACTAAAGCCCAACCTAACTTATGCATTACATCTTCATAAGATTTTGCACTCAGTTCGGTGAGAATAAGTGATTCTTTTAATTCTTCCCAAATCATTTTAATTTCCTCCAGTGTATTAGATCGATTATAAGCCGGCTTTATCTTTCTATATATATGGTAGCATGCCATTCTTACTAAAAACAGTCAAAAGTTCTACCAACGTTTTTACAAAGAAATAGAATGGTTAAAAATTTTTCTATATATTTTGAAAAAATTTTAACCATTCTTTTTTATTTTTCAATAGCATATTCATATCTTCTAATAATTTCAGCCGCTTCTTTTGGTGTTTTACATATGTGCAATTCTTTCTTAAACTGTTTATTTTTAAAAATATTAACTAAATTTAGAAATGCTTTCAAATGTGTTTTATGATCAACTGCACTGAGACAACAAACAAATTCCACTGGATCCATTTCTTCAATTCCAAAAGATACTGGATTTTTTAATCGAATTAGATTCATTCCTACTTTAATGCTCCCATATTCTGGTCCAGCATGAGGAACAGCAAAACCGCTTGAAAGCACAATATATGGACCATTCTCCTCAATATTCTTAATCATTGAATCAATATATCTTTCCTCGATATATCCAAGACGCAATATATTCTCTGCTGACTTATATACAGCTTCACGCCAATTCTTACATTCTACATCTAATTCTATATGATTATAAGGAAGTAGATGGTGCAGATAAGGTGAAAAAATTTCCGCATCTTTCTCTACAGACTTTTTAAAATAATCTCTCACTATCTTTTTTAACTCTTTTATTAAAATAGGTGCTTTCTCTGGAGCTTTATCATATATAACAGGTATAATTTCATCCATCAATCCTTTTGGTGTTATCTTATTTTCTTTCATACGTGAAGGTAAATGCCTTATCCTACGTAATTCATCAATTTTATTTCCAATTCTAATATAATCTTCATCTCTCAACATAGGTGAAACTACTACATGATCAAGTTTACAAGCTTTTAATGGAACTGTAGAAATAATAAAGTCTGCTTTTTCAGTTTCTAAGTTTTTTGCTTCATGAGAAGATATGATATCGACTATATGAAAATTAAAATGCCTTTTTAGTTTTTCTAAAAGTAGTTGAGATGTTTCAATTCCTGAATTGCAAGCAACAATAACATGAAATGCAATCTCTTTATTCTTTTTTCGTTCTATTGCAGCACATACATGAACCGCAATATATCCTATCTCAGCTTCAGTAATTTTCCTTCCTATATATTGTGTAAGTAAAGGCAGCTCTTTTCTTACAGCTTTTACTATTTCATAATTTTCCTTCATAATTTCGTCAACTATTGAATTTTCTAGATTTACAATAGGTACTGAAGCAAATACTGATTCCAAATGGTTTGACAAATTTTCAAAAAAATCATAATCTCCATTTAGGTTAATTTCAATCTCTTCTGAAACGTTTTCAATAAATTGCCTTGTAATAAACTGAATTTTTATAGCATTTTTATCTGAGGTACTTTGTTTCATATATCTAACCTTAGTTAATATTTCGCTTAAAAACCGTACTTCATCTTCTGTAGTATTAATATGACAATATTGAGAAATATATTTAAGAATGTCCTGTGCCATAAGATGCTTACTATTATTTTTTTCTCTTCTAACTTCAACATATTCTCCTTGCATATTGCGATTTATCATAATGCCCAAATAAAGCAGTACCTTCTGAAAAGAATCATCTGTAAGAAAACTCTTATGCACATGTTCCTGTTCATATATAATTTTTTGAATTATCATCTTACTTTCTGCCTGCACACTAATATATTTTTCTATCATTTCTCGTTCTACAATATCATTATTGGAATCAAATAGCCTCATTAAGAACAATCTTTTATCACTTTCTCTTCCCTCTACACGAAGTCCTTTATTCGGATGCGATAATACTTTTAAATTTCCTTTTTTTATAAATGCTTTAATCTCATCAAGATCACTAATAATAGTAGCGCGGCTAACAAACAAATTATCAGCAATCATAGAGAGTGTTATGTATCCCGTGGAATTAACAAGTAACGCAGATGCAACTCTCTTTCGTTCTTCTTTAGAAAGTTTATACTCATAAAAACTTTTTTCAGAAACAAACGATAAAATATCAACAAATTTATTATTCCTAGAAATACTTCCGCCTTTTTTTACTTTCAATTCAGCAAGTCCATGTTCTTTTAGAATTTCATTGATTGCATTCAAATCATTTCTAATAGTTCTCTGTGAAACCTGAAATTGTTTTGCTAAACCAGAAATATTTATGTTTTTTTCTAATTTACACAATTCTTGAATAATTGATATAATTCGCTTGTTCATTGACTCACCTCACACTTTCATATCAATTGCTTAACTGCATTAAATATTACATACCTTTTCATAGCATCCTCCACCCTATTCATGATATTCACGTTTTATATTCTATTCTAAATATACTATCACCAATATTTAGATAAAAGTATAATCTTTTTCATTAATTCTAGTAAAATTTTATACTATCGAAATAAGCATCTAAGAAAATTTTTAATAATTTCCTTTGCTTATTATCTAAAATAATATCAATACTTAGTGAGTAATTATTTATTTAATATTATAATGTCTTATTAATTCACTGAAATTTTAGTGAGCTAAATAGAAGTAGAGGATTAGAAGTACTTCCAATCCTTTTATGAGGTGAAATTAAACTATATTATTTGACTTCTTATGCTTTACAAATAAGAGATTAATTTTTGTTGATAAGGACTTAAGTTTTAAAGAACTAAAAACTACAATAGTTATTATTCCATACGATAAAATACATGGCACTGGATTAGTAAAAAATGAAAAAGTATTTGCTTTTACAGATGAATTAATACTATATACTAAGGCAAAGAAGTATGCTTTGAATTTAATCTTAAATTTAGCCATTGGCTTAATAAAATAACTATATTACAACTTAGTGTATTTATTTTGATACTATACTTTTATATTATTTTTCTCTAAATAATCCTCGTAAGTTATTTCTCCAATCTTCTTATAGCTTTTTACATTTAGAATCTTCTTTAACTTATCAGCTTCATTTCTAGGTCTCTGATATGTTATAGTAGCAAAATAGCCACCTTTTATTTTCGGTAATGCCTCTTGTAAAGCCTTTCTCATATAATTCTTAAGCTCTTTGTAAATTGGATTGCTTGTATCTAATCCTTCCTTTATAGTATTAAAAGGCGGTGCTTCTTTTAATATTTTTATATATGCATATCCTCTAAGTATATCATATTTTGAATCGCTACTAATATCCCATCCTGTCAATTCAGTTTTATCAGCACTAACAACTAATCTATCATTTACTTTAACATACCAGCCAGACTCATTATAATTAGGTATATCCTTCTTAATTATAATTTCCGCTGTATAATTTCTACAATCGATTGAATACTTTAATATTTCAGTCTCACTGTCCCTTGATGAAATAGTAATCCCTCTGCCATTTACAATAATTTTAATACCTCTTCTTATATCATTCTCATATGTCTTAGATATAGTATCTATTAAATTTTTAATAAACTGTTCATCGGAAAAACTATCTTTAGCTTCATCAGTTAGTTTATTAATTTCAATTTTTGTTCCAATTTTTTTATGATTATCATTTATTCCTGAATCTTTAAAAAGTATATTCCACTCTTTACTTTTACTCCACTCATCAACATCTAAAAATAAAGAAAAAAAATCTTCTCTTGTAGCTGATTCCACATAAATCATTTTTCCTATTTTAAAGAATGCCCTTTTCATACCAATACCATAATGTCCTATGGAGAATTGTCTTGTGTTTTTACCTTGGCTATTCCCAAATTTAAAAGCATAGCTTTTAGCTGACTCCTTTGAGATTCCATCACAATTATCTTCTATAATGAAGCATTTTTTATTTAATGTTAGTCTAATTTCAAATGTTGAAAAATCTCTATCTGACTTACGTGCAGCATCAATAGAATTATCAATTAAATCTAAAACAGTTCTGTCAAGTTTAATATCCCTTGTCAGTGCATTTATAAAAAACTCCTTAGTTGGTTCCATGTGAACAATTTCATTATTAATAATAATCACCTAAATTATATTGATTATATTATAATCTATTATTGTTTTAGCTATTTTATTACATCATTATATAAAAGACGCTATATTTTTTAATTTCAATAGTTTAGCAAGTCCTTTTATTCACATAAAATAAGTATAAAAATTTTTCAAATAAAAAGCTTGTCAGAAATTTTCTCTGGCAAGCTCAAAAATATTACTAGCTATTTATCTTTATTGGTTTTTCTAACATCAAAAATGCTAGCAACCTCTTCTATGTAATCTATGTTTTTTAATAATCAATTTTAAAAATATAACTAGAAATAACATCTAACATATACTGCATTGCAATATGTGATAAAAACTGAGATATTATATTTCTTAAATTTTTTTATTACTTATATATAAATGATGCTTTATATAATCTGGAACCACATTTTTCCAAGCCCTCCTATCCAAATTATTTCTATTCCTTTTTATATAATATTTCTGCAATAGTTGGTAAAAACGTAGCCCTTCCTGAATACGACAAAATAATAGCTGCATGATTTTTGTTAGAAGCAACTGCGGTGCATCGTTGTTCATAAAAAGATTTAGAACAATTAATCATTCTATCAATTGACCGCATTTTATCTTTAAAGTTTTCTGCAACATTAATGTTATGTGCATGAGCATGTTTATTATATTATATTAATATTAGACTATTATCTTTATTTTCTAGAATATAAAACCTCAATGAATTCAAATAAATATTAAAAAGATTCTCCTATATGTTTCTCAAACCATTTGTCTACTTCTGAGCTAATTATTAAATACTCCATTCCTACAAACACACATGGAAAATCCTTTTGATGTATTATCTTATAAGCATTGTTATACCCAATGTTATATTTATCTCTAAACTCTTTTATTGTTATATCTTTTTCTTCCTCATGTAGATATTTAAAAACATAATCATATCCTGAAACTTCAACTACATCAAATTTTATAATATTTATATTGTGGCCTACCAACCCTACCGTATTCTACAAATTTATCTACTTTATTCTCTCTTTGCATATATTCAAGATATCTTCTAACTGTTACTCTTGCTATACCTAATTTTTCTGCCAAATCCTCTGCTGTAAAATGTTCATAATTACTTTTTTCTATTTCATCCAATATAGCCCTATATGTATATTTATTAAGTCCCTTAACAAAATCATTTTCATCTTGAGCAATATTAGGACTAGACATTAATTTATCTAGTTCCTCTTGTTCAATCACATCATTGTCTTTAAATTGATTATGTCTCCCCTTAAATCGAATAAGTGATTCTTTAAATCTTTCAAAACTAAAAGGCTTTATAAGATAATCTACAACTCCATATCTAAAAGCCTCCTGTACTCTTTCAATTGTTTTATCTGCTGTAATTAAAATAATATCTATGTCTAACTCTTGTCCCCTTATCCACTTCAATAAATCAATCCCGTTTTCCTTAGGAAGATACACATCAAGTAATATTAAATCTGGCTTTTTAATCGATATAAATTTCTTTGCATCATTAAGATTAGAAACTGCTTTATATAAAATAAATCCTTCTATCTTTTTCAAAAACTTAGAATTTATCTCCATAACCATAGGGTCATCTTCAATAATCATTACATTAATCAAGCTTATCACTCCTTGTCATTGGTATTGTTATATTCCAAATGACGCCATTATTCACATCAAGTTTTATTATGCCATTAGATTCATCAATTATTTTCTTTACTATATACATTCCATAACCACGTTGCCCATCTTTTGTTGAAAAACCTCGTTCATATATTTTTTCTTTAAATTCAACAGAAATTCCACCACCATTATCCTTAACTATTATATTTAAAAATTCTTCATTTTGGACTATTTTTATATATATTAATCCAGTTCCATCATTTTTAACTTCATCTAAAGAATTTTCTATTAGATTGCCTAAAACCGATACAATTTCTTCAGATGTAATATTCTCTGGTAACTTTGTAAGTTTTGAATCTTCATCTATTTTTAGCTTAACTCTACACTCTTCAGCTTTGATATATTTTGATAATAATAAAGCTGATACAGAAGAGTCTTTTATATTCTGTGTTAAAATATTGCTTATATTGTTTCTACTTTTAGTTATATCTGAAATAAATTCAAGTACTTTATCATACTCTTCCAGCTGTATAAGCCCTGAAATAGTATGAAGCTTATTCATAAATTCATGATTTTGAGCTCTTAAAGACCATGCCATTTTTTTTACACCTGTAAGTTCTTCTGCCATTTTAGTTATCTCTGTTTTATCTCTGAAGCTAGTAATAGCTCCTATAACCCTTTCTTTATTCATCAAAGGAACTATATTAGTTATTATTATGGTGTTATTTATCCTCTGTTCTACCTCAAATTCCGGCTTACCTGTTTTTAACACATTCATAATACGTGTATCAGGAATAACCTCTTCTATGTTCTTCCCAGTAATATTCTCTTTTTTAATATTATCCTCAAAGTGTAAGATTTTTAATGCCGAATTACTTATAAGAGTGATTCTGCCCATATGATCAACTGATATTAACCCTTCATGAATAGTATTAAGAATTGCCATTTTTTCATTATAAAGCTTTGTTATTTCTTCAGGCTCCAATCCCATCAAAGTATTCTTTATGTTATTAGCTAATAAAACTGCTCCTATTATACCTGTCGTAAGCCCGACTAAACCAATCAAAATTATATACAAAACAGCTGTATACTTAGCCTTCTCAATGTCATTAGTAAGTGTACCTACGGCAACAAAGCCTATCTCTTTTTTATTTTCTTCATCATATATTGGAGCAAAGGCTCTAAGAGCCTTTCCGAGTGTTCCTGTAGCCTCAGAGATATATGCTTCTCCTTTTTGAATTGCTCTATACTGATCTCCTCCCACGAATTTTTTACCTATCATTTCATGGTTTGGATGAGAATATCTAATTTCATCACTGTCTGCTATAATTATATAGTCAACCAATTCTAAATTCTTAAGCTGCGTATTAACGTAGTAATCAATTTTTTGGTTTGGATCTCTAACCTTTAACTCATCTATTATCTCTCTAGAATGTGCTACCATTTCAGCTACATTCATAATATTAGTTCTGACCTTGTTTTCAATATTTCCAGTTGCCCATGAGATTACAAATAAAATAATTATAGATATAGAAACAAATACTACTGTAACAACCAATAATATAATCTTTGTTTGCAGCTTCATCGCTTTCTTCATATTTATCTCCTCAATCTTAATGCATACAAATTTAATTTAGTTTATATGTAAATGACTTAAAAAAACACGAAATAATAGAAAACCATGCATGCGTCTAGAAGAATTAATAGTAATAGATTTAATTCTATTATATACCATTTCCTCTACCATGTCCTCCATCTTTCCGTGTAGATTAATTATTGTTATAAATCGCAATTTATAAATCGCAATACTAAATGCAACACTTATTATTTTAACCATAGTCTCAACCCTCCTGTGTACTGCCTTTATTTTCAATCTATATCACCCGGTGATTTGAAACTATGGCTTCAATTTTTCATATTATATTAAAATTTACAATCATTTTTATGATGTAATAGCTTTTTCGTTTTGTTATCTTTAAATTTAAATGCATAAGAAACAATAAATGGACAAATCAATGCAGATACTACACATGCTGCTGCAACTTGAGCAGTAGCTCTTGATGCTATGGCAGCAAATGCTGGGTCTAATGCTGCAACAACGCCTGGTGTAGCTACAGCATTTCCGGCAGTTGATCCTGTTCCTAATCCAATTCTTGGCTCTTCTTTAAATAATTTAAGAAGAATATATGGTCCTATTCCTGTAAATACAGATATTACACCTAATAATATACCAGGTCCTCCGGCATTTATAATAGTTCTAAGATCCATTCCTGCACCTAATGGAAATGAGAAAAATGGAATTAACAATAACTTACTACTTCCAAGAAAAGTCCTCATATCAGAATCAATATTTCCTAAAATCATTCCTACTGCTATTGGAATTATAACTGCAATAAGTGACTTAATAGGAACTTGTGCAAGTCCTGATGCACCTAATGCGACTAATGTAAAAAATGGACCATCTTTTAAAGAGAATAAAGCATAAGCACCTACATCTGTCTCATCTCCATACTCTGAAGCGAGTGATGCATATAACCCACCATTAGAATTTGTTAATGCAGCTATAATAGCTAATGGCGATAAACCCAATACTCCACCATACCCAAAAGCTTTTCCAACAAATATACCAATACCAGCACCTACAATAAACTTTCCTGCTATTAATATTGCACCCTTTTTTAGTGCCTTTGGTGCTAATTTAAAATTAATTTGTGAACCAATTAAGAACATAAAACAAGCTAAAATAGTTGTTGATGCTTTTGGGCCGAATAATGCTGTTGTAAAACCACCAATTTGTAAAAATTGTGGAAAAAATGTATTAACTAAAACTCCTAAGAAAAGCGGAACAATCATCATACCACCTGGAATTTTATCGATTGTTTTCTTAATTGGAATTTGCATTTATATCCCTCCATTTATTTTAGTCATATATTAAATTTGGTCATCGTTAAATAGATAACTTTATTGTTTTTATATTCTTGCTACTCCGCTTTTTCTTGCTGCTTTTTTTACAGCTTCAGCAACATTAACAGCTACATTTCTATCTAGCGCATTAGGAATTACATTATTCTCATTTAAGTTTTCATTTTTTATCATAGAAGCTATAGCATAAGCTGCCGCTATTTTCATTTCTTCATTAATTTCTCTTGCCCTAACATCCATAGCACCTCTAAATACTCCTGGGAATGCTAATACATTATTAACTTGGTTAGGAAAATCTGAGCGTCCAGTACCTATTACTCTTGCCCCTGCTTCTTTTGCTTCATCTGGCATTATTTCTGGAATCGGATTTGCCATAGCAAATAATATAGCATCTTTATTCATTGATCTCACCATATCTCGATTTACTATTCCAGGTACTGAAACTCCTATAAACACATCCGCACCTACTAATGCATCAGCTAAAGTTCCCCTAATATTATCTGGATTAGTTGCCTTTGCAAGTTCTTTTTTAGTTTCATCCACATTTTCTATTCCTCTGTAAAGAATACCAACTTTATCACATACAATTAGATTCTTTACTCCTGAGGCAAGTAATAATTTGGCTATAGCAGTTCCTGCAGCTCCTGCACCATTTACGACAACCTTTATATCTTGTATTTTTTTATTAACAACTTTTAAAGCATTTATTATTCCTGCAAGAACAACTATTGCAGTTCCATGTTGGTCATCGTGAAATACAGGTATATCAAGCTCTTTCCTTAACCTTTCTTCAATTTCGAAGCATCTTGGAGCTCCAATATCTTCTAGATTAATTCCACCAAAACTTGGGGCTATAAGTTTAACAGTCATAACGATTTCATTAACATCCTGAGTATCTAAACATATAGGAAATGCATCAACGTCTGCAAATTCTTTGAACAAAATAGACTTTCCTTCCATAACAGGTAATGCAGCTTTTGCGCCTATATTTCCTAGTCCTAGCACCGCTGAACCATCTGTAACTACGGCTACCATGTTTCCTTTTGAAGTGTATTTGTATACATTTTCTTCTATTTCGTAAATTCTTCTGCAAGGTTCTGCCACTCCAGGAGTGTAGGCAAGACTTAAATCGTCTTTTGTCTGTACCTTTACTTTTGATACTACACTTACCTTACCTGCATTTTTTTCATGAAGCTTTAAACTTTCTTCAAAATAATTCATTCAAACCCCTCCGATTTATTTTTATATAGAAATTAATAATTCCTTATTGCAAATAAATAATAATATAAAATATTGATTGTTTAAATATTTTGAATATTAAAAAAATATTATGTTCATAAAGAATACTTTGTTAATTCATTAACCAATCCTTTGTTATTTTTAGTAAATGATTGATGCAAAAACAAGGAATATCTAAAATAACTAAAAAGATTTAAGAAAAGTGTTTTTAAGAACGATACTTGAACTTTAGATGGGATAGAATTATGAGAAAAGCTTTAAAGTTACATCTTCAATTTTTTAACACAACACAAGCTATGTCACATTTAATAAAAAAAGGCTTTCCTAAACTTAGGAAAACCTTATAATTGGTGCACCCAACAGGATTCGAACCTGCGACCTCCGGATTCGAAGTCCGTAACTCTATCCAGCTGAGCTATGGATGCAAAAAATATAAATGGAGCGGGTAAGGGGAATCGAACCCCTGTGTTCAGCTTGGAAGGCTGACGTTCTACCATTGAACCATACCCGCATAAGTATAATTATATTAAATTAATGGTGATCCACCGGGGAATCGAACCCCGGACAACTTGATTAAAAGTCAAGTGCTCTACCGACTGAGCTAGTGAATCATAATGGCTGGGATGGCAGGATTCGAACCTACGCATGTAGCAGTCAAAGTGCTATGCCTTACCGCTTGGCGACATCCCAATTCTTAATGGGGTGAACGGAGGGACTCGAACCCTCGACAACCAGAACCACAATCTGGCGCTCTACCAACTGAACTACGTCCACCGTATTCTGGTGCGCCATCAGGGACTCGAACCCGGGGCCCACTGATTAAGAGTCAGTTGCTCTACCATCTGAGCTAATGGCGCATATTTGGTGCGTCTTAAGGGATTCGAACCCCTGGCCCACGCCTTAGAAGGGCGTTGCTCTATCCAGCTGAGCTAAAGACGCATATTTGGAGCGGGTAAGGGGAATCGAACCCCTGTGTTCAGCTTGGAAGGCTGACGTTCTACCATTGAACCATACCCGCATAAAATGGTCGGGGTAGCAGGGCTCGAACCCGCGGCCTCATGGTCCCAAACCACGCGCGCTACCATCTGCGCTATACCCCGAAATTATTTTTGCTTTATTATTTAGTTTCAAAATAAATGGTGCGCCATCGGGGACTCGAACCCAGGGCCCACTGATTAAGAGTCAGTTGCTCTACCATCTGAGCTAATGGCGCATATTTGGTGCGTCTTAAGGGATTCGAACCCCTGGCCCACGCCTTAGAAGGGCGTTGCTCTATCCAGCTGAGCTAAAGACGCATGTTTGGAGCGGGTAAGGGGAATCGAACCCCTGTGTTCAGCTTGGAAGGCTGACGTTCTACCATTGAACCATACCCGCATATTGGAGCGGAAGACGAGATTCGAACTCGCGACGTTCACCTTGGCAAGGTGACGCTCTACCACTGAGCCACTCCCGCTTATTTTGGTGCAGGTGAAGGGAGTCGAACCCCCACGCCAAAGGCGCTAGATCCTAAGTCTAGTGCGTCTGCCAATTCCGCCACACCTGCACGTTATAATTATAATATTGTGGTGATCCACCGGGGAATCGAACCCCGGACAACTTGATTAAAAGTCAAGTGCTCTACCGACTGAGCTAGTGAATCATAATGGCTGGGATGGCAGGATTCGAACCTACGCATGTAGCAGTCAAAGTGCTATGCCTTACCGCTTGGCGACATCCCAATTCTTAATGGGGTGAACGGAGGGACTCGAACCCTCGACAACCAGAACCACAATCTGGCGCTCTACCAACTGAACTACGTCCACCATATTTGGTGCGCCATCAGGGACTCGAACCCGGGGCCCACTGATTAAGAGTCAGTTGCTCTACCATCTGAGCTAATGGCGCATATTTGGTGCGTCTTAAGGGATTCGAACCCCTGGCCCACGCCTTAGAAGGGCGTTGCTCTATCCAGCTGAGCTAAAGACGCATATTTGGAGCGGGTAAGGGGAATCGAACCCCTGTGTTCAGCTTGGAAGGCTGACGTTCTACCATTGAACCATACCCGCATATTGGAGCGGAAGACGAGATTCGAACTCGCGACGTTCACCTTGGCAAGGTGACGCTCTACCACTGAGCCACTCCCGCTTATTTTTGGTCGGGGTAGCAGGGCTCGAACCCGCGGCCTCATGGTCCCAAACCACGCGCGCTACCATCTGCGCTATACCCCGAAAATTTACTTGTAATCTGTCGATTGGCTTTGCAGTTTTAACTGCTTGCCTTAGCGACATTGATTATTCTACACTATATTTAAATCTACGTCAATACTTTTTTTTAATTTTTTTATATTAGTTTATATAAAATGTATGGTTGGTCTTATTTCTCTGCCTTCTATCTCTATAAAAGCAATACTTCTTTGTCCATCTCCATCTGCGGAAAATTTACTTGTAATCTGTCGATTGGCTTTGCAGTTTTAACTGCTTGCCTTAGCGACATTGATTATTCTACACTATATTTAAATCTACGTCAATACTTTTTTTTAATTTTTTTATATTAGTTTATATAAAATGTATGGTTGGTCTTATTTCTCTGCCTTCTATCTCTATAAAAGCAATACTTCTTTGTCCATCTCTTGGCAATGAAGCGCTGCCTGGATTTATAATCCATATGCCATCTTATTTTTTCGAAATATGAGTGTGTCCAAATAAAGCTATATCTGCTCCCACTTCTTTTGCCTTATCTTTTAGCTGCCATATTCCGCTTTTTACATCATATTTATGTCCATGAGTTACTAAAATTCTGACTTCATTAATATCCTCTACTCTTTCAATAGGAGACTTTGTGGTAAAATCACAGTTTCCTCTAACACTTATAATCTTATTCTTATATATTTCTTTTAGTTCATCTATATCTGCTACGTTATCTCCCAAATGTATTAATATATCTGCTTCTTCTACAATATTAGCAACTTTCCTTATTATTGTACTATTCCTGTGGGTATCACTAACTACAGCTATCAACATGATAATCCCTCCTACAGATATTTCTTTAACTCTTGTTTTAACCTCTCAAGTGCTCTTCCTCTATGACTTATAGAATTCTTTTCTTCCTCACTCATCTCAGCCATAGTCTTATTAAACTCTGGAACATAAAATAATGGATCGTATCCAAAACCATTATTTCCTTTTTCTTCTTCAGTTATATATCCGTTTATTTCACCTTGTACATTTATAATTTTGTCCTTATTTATAATTAGTTCCATTGCGCAGATAAATTTACCACTTCTCTTTTCAAAGTCTATGCCCTTTAATTTGGAAAGCAACTTTTCATTATTCTTTTTATCATTTCCATGTTCACCACTATAGCGGGCAGAATATACTCCTGGTTCCCCATTTAAAATATCAACGGCTAAACCCGAATCGTCTGCCAATACCATAGAATTCTCTGCAATTTTATATATCTCACTTGCTTTTATATGCGCATTTTCCATAAATGTTGTTCCGTTTTCTTCAACATCTATATTGATCCCTGCTTCTTTTAATGAAAGCACTTCTAGAGGAAATTCCCTTAGCATTTGTTTAATTTCTTTTATTTTATGTTCATTATTACTTGCTACAATAAGCCTTCTCATATCCTCTTCATCCCCTTGAACTTATCTTATTTTTATTATAACTCTAATGCTTTGAAAAGTTCATCACTTTCTGGTGGATAAACTAATTTTTTTTCATTATTCTCCACTAAAACCTTACTTTCATCAGTAATCTCTCCTACGATGGCTGCATCTACACCATTTTCTTTTAACCTTTCAATTAAATCACTACCATTTTTACAAGTAATAAGCATGCTTCCTGAAGATATAAACCTTAGTGGATCAATAGAAAACAAATCACA
This sequence comes from Clostridium sp., assembly GCF_047777555.1. Taxonomy (GTDB): domain Bacteria; phylum Bacillota; class Clostridia; order Clostridiales; family Clostridiaceae; genus Clostridium_H. The sequence continues at coordinate 205,348 of NZ_JBKEEV010000003.1, forward strand.
AACCTTTTTTGTTATATTAGAAATTGGAAGTAAATTTTTATATATAGTAAATCCTACATTACTTCCTTCCGCCACTTCCCATAAAGCTCCTAATAGACCGCCTTCCGTTATATCATGCATAGAGTTCACTCCAAATTGCCCTGCTATCTTTCCCTCTTTAACAACACTTATTTTATTGATATAATTCTTAGCTTCATGTATCTCTTCTTTAGTGAGTATACTCTTTATTTTGTCATAGTAATCATTAACCAAAATAGATGTACCTTCAAGACATAACTGCTTTGTAACAATTATATCATCTCCTTTTTGTGCTCCCCTAGTTGATACAGCCTTTCCTGATTTTGTCTTACCTATAGTTGTGCATGAAATTACAATCCTGTTTACTGCATCTGTAACCTCAGTATGCCCTCCTAACACTTCCATATTTAATGCTTTACTCTCCTCATGTATTTCTTCCATTACTTTTTTTATTTCTTCTAATTCAGTTTTAGGAGGTACTAGAATAGTTACAAGTATACCTAAAGGTTCTACCCCACAAGAAGCTATATCATTAGAATTTATATGTACAGCAAGCTTTCCTACATTGCCTTCAGCTCCTGTTATTGGATCTGTTGACATAACACATTCATATTCTCCAAAATTTATAACACAGCAGTCCTCTCCAATGCCGCTTCTTATTCTTACATCTTTCCTTAAGGAACCTTTATTATTTGATATTATTTCATTTAAATCTTTCCAATCAAGTTTGCCTATCTTCATGAAAATCTCCCCTTAAATCTAAAAAATTATCATTATTTATTATATGTTCTCATATTATTTATATAAGGATTAATTTATGGTGGTGTAGATATGTTAAGATATATAGGACCCTTTCTACGAATGAATAAACTTAGCTTAGAACAGGTGGAAAACCAACTATTCCACTTATCTAAGGAAAGTATAAAACAATTGGTATTTAATTCAAAATGTGGAATTGTTTTAGATCCTAAAGAATCTAATCTAAAAAACATACCTAATACAGATATTAACACAATAAACCTAAACTCTCCACTTTTATGTATATATAAAAAAGCTAACCCTAAATTGAAAAATAAAAATAATAAACTTTGTTGGGATGAGGAGGACTTTAAAAAAGATATTAACATATCGAGCAACGGATACATGACCTTAGCCCTTTTAGAACTTGCAGATTACTATAAAAAATTCAAAGATATAGATAAAAAAAAGTATGCTTTAAGTAATGTATATGTTGAACTAGCTAGGAAGCAGTTAGAATTTTATGCTTCTAATCTTAGAAACTTAGAAGGAGTTTTTGTAGATAAAAAAGACTGTACCGATCCCTTAATTGGCAAGCTTAAAATCAAAGATAAAAATAAAGGTTTCAAGTTCTGGGAGCAAGCTCTCCTCATGAATGCTTTTTATAAATGCTCTACTTACTTAGAAGGAGAAGTTAAAGATTCATATAAAAATTTCTCTTTAGATATTCTAAACATGTTTTTAGAATTTAAAGATGAAATTTATGATGTTTCCTTTGAAGATAGGTGCAATCTATGTTTAAATCTAAATATTTTTTATACTTATTCTAAAATAGAGGACGTTAAACCTCTTATTTTAGACATATTTGATTTATTGTATGAAGAATATAATAGCTCCTCATCAGATGATAAGATTCAACATCTTTGCTTAATGTACTTAAATTCAGCTTTTCTTTTTAAACATACAAATATGTTCAAGTTTAAAAGAATAAGCAGCAAAATCAATGATATTTTGAAAAAACATTACGATAAAGATTTATGTATGTTCATAAAGACCACAGAATCTAAAGAAATAAAATTTTCTTGTGATGAAATTGTACTTTACTTAATTTCTATGATCTATCAATACCACCTAGAGGATGATGTTGATGAAAAAATTATTACAGACGTATTTAAGTCACAACTAGTTGATTCTGGAATAGTATTAAGCTGGCCTGATATACCTACATTAGACAATGTTGAACATTATAAAGACTTCAACTCAAAACCAGAAAATCTACTAGATGACCAATATTTTAAATTACCTACTATACCTGCTCCTGAAATCAGCCAACTAGCACCTATATTTATTAAATATGTGGTTTATAATAAGGAAAAGCATACCTTTAAGGCTAGCAAATGTAGTTTTGATAGTAGAAGAAACCTTAATTTATTTTTCTTAATACTTTTCACTTTGAGTAAAACCCCCTAAATTTAAGGGGGCTATTTTAATTTTTCAGCATATATATTTTTTAAATTTATATTTCCCCTTTTATTTATCTCTATACCATTTATATAAGCTTTTTTGCACAAAACAGTCTTATAAAATCCAATTGGTATACAAGCCACATCATCCAGTAAAATTTTCTCAGCTTCTTTGAATCCCTTTATCATTTCATCATTATCACTAGTAACTTTTGATCTTAATACATAACTATCAAATTCAGAATTTTTATATTGACTTATATTTTCAGATGAGTTACTAATCCATCTTTCTAAAAATGCATATGGAGAGTCGTAATCTCCCATATAATTTGTAAGGAGCATATCATAGTCACCATTATATATAATTTCTTTTAGCTCCTGATCGCTATAACCTTTAGCCATAATCTTAATTCCTACATCTTTTAAACTTTTAACAATATGATCTGCTATTTTCTTATTAATATCATTGCTGCTATAGTATACTAAACTTATATTTTCTTCTTCATATTCGCTGTTATCTAGCAGCTCTTTTATATCATTTGCACCTTTTTTAATATCCAATTCATCTTCTGTTCTATTCATTCCTTTAGTATTTGAAGGTATATAAAATGATGCTTTTTCCAAGATAGTATTAAGTTCATTTGCAATTTCTTCTTTGTTGATTGCATATTTTACTGCCTTTCTAAAGTTGGAGTTAGATGTAACTTTATTTTTATCTAAGTTGAAATTTAAGCTTATTCCTTCTCTATAAAATCCTTTAACCATTTTTTCATTTGAATTTATATTCTCCACTTCACTAAAAGGAATGTTTGTTAAAATATCAATATTATTATACTTATAGCCTGCTAAAGCAAAAGCAGCATTTTTTTCATTTCTTATATGAATTTTTGAGGTTTTTACATTTTCTTTATTCCAATAGCTATTATTTTTCTTAAGACAAACTTCTCCGTTTTCATATATATTGTCAATTATAAATGGTCCAGAATATTTTATCTTCTTATATTCTTTTTTCCATTGCTTTAAATTATAAAAATTCTCTTTTAATGACAGTGCAGGATTGCTAATTATATCTAAAAAATAGCTGCAGGGATAATTAAGCCTTATTTCTAATTCATCATCACTTTTATTTGTAATCGCCATTCCATCAAAATCTATTTTCTTATCTGCATAATCTTTAGCTCCAAATATACATTCAAGCTGCTTAGCATAAAGGTTATTTTCTTCTCTTAATATTCTAGAAAAAAAGTCTACAAAGTCCTTAGAAGTTATCTTGCTTCCATCGCTCCATCTAGCATTTTCTCTTATTTTAAAAGTGTAAGTTAATTTATCTTTTGATACTGTCCATTCTGAAGCTAGAGCAGGAATAATATTGCCTTCTGAATCCACGGATACCAATCCTTCAAACAAAGCTGAGATTAGATCTTGCTGCCTTATGTTTCTGCTATTTATCATTAATAAATCATCAGGAAGGCTTTCCATATTGTATACTATATAATCTCGTTGACTTTGACTGTATACTTTTTTTTGCACGCATCCACAGCTTATACACATCATAATGCTTAAACACACACATATAATCTTTTTCATCTTATTAATCACCATTTTATATAAAATATATCTTAATTATTTACCATATAATAAAAAAATAAACAAAATATCGCTAATAAAAATTAACAATACTTTGTTTATTGATTGAAAAGATATGTAAAATTTTTGATTAAAACATTATATCTTATTTATTTCTTGTAGTATAAGCTTATTAACTATTTTAGGATTGCTTCTGCCTCCCGTATTTTTCATTACCTGCCCTACAAAATATCCTAATATCTTAGTTTTGCCACTCTTATATTGCTCAATGTTTTCTGGATTTTCATCTAAAACCTTTCTTACTATTTTAAGTATTTCTTCTTCATCATTATTTTGAGTTAAACCTTTTTCTTTAACTATAGCCCTAGGCATTTTCCCACTATAAAACATTTCTTCTATAACTATTTTTCCTGCAGAATTAGAAATAGTTCCTTCATTTATAAGTTTAATGAGTTCTGCAAGATATGCTGGAGTAAACTTAATATCCTTAATTGAAATGTTTTCTTTATTTATCAGTCTTAAAATATCTCCCATTATCCAATTGGATGAAGACTTTGCATCACCACTTAACATTGCTGTTTCCTCAAAAAAATCTGATAAATCGCTGCTGCTGGTAAGGATGGAAGCATCATATCTTGGAATGTTAAATTCCATTACAAATCTTTCTTGTTTTTCATGAGGAAGCTCCGGAATAGTTTCTCTGATTTTATCTATCCACTCATCTGAAATATTTATAGCCATTAAATCTCCTTCTGGAAAATATCTATAGTCGTTGGCTTCTTCCTTACTTCTCATTGCTGCAGTTATATTATTATCTTCATCCCAGCGCCTTGTTTCCTGCTTTAAGTTTTCTCCTTTTTCTATTATTGCTATCTGCCTTTTGTACTCATATTCCAATGCCTTTTCTAATGCTTTAAAAGAATTCATATTTTTTATCTCACATTTAACTCCAAAATCGCATCTTCCCTTTTTTCTCACAGATATATTGGCATCGCACCTTAGAGATCCTTCCTCCATTTTACAGTCTGAAACTCCAATAGCTTGAAGTATACTTTTTAATCTTGTAAGGTATAAAACAGCCTCTTTTGGAGTTCTAATATCAGGTTTTGATACAATCTCAATAAGAGGAGTTCCTGCTCTATTAAAATCTATTAAAGTTCCTTCATCAGTATGAATGAGCTTTCCCGCATCTTCTTCTATATGTATTCTTTCTATTTCTATTTTTTTCTTTTTGCCGCTGACTGGTTCTATTTCTATATATCCATTTTCACATAATGGATAATACATCTGAGTTATTTGATAATTTTTAGGAGCATCTGGATAAAAGTAATTTTTTCTATCCATCCTAGTAGACTTATTTATTTTGCAGTTAAACGCTAACCCTGCCTTTATTCCATACTCTACAACCTTTTTATTTATTTTAGGAAGAGCCCCAGGAAGTCCTAGACATATAGGACATACTTGAGTATTTGGCTTTTTCCCAAACTCTGTACTGCATCCACAAAATGCCTTAGTTTTAGTTGAAAGTTCCGAGTGAACCTCAAGACCTATAACTGCTTCAAATTCCATGTTCTCACCTTCCTTTTATAGATTCGGCATTCTTTTATGCCACTGTGTTGATTGTTCATAGCTATAAGCTATGTTAAAAAGATTGTCCTCTTTAAAATAATCTCCTATAATCTGAAATCCCACTGGAAGATTTTCTACAAATCCGCAAGGAACTGATACAGCAGGAAGTCCTGCCAAATTTATAGGCACTGTGTATATGTCTGCACTATACATGGACATTATATCCTTACTTTTCTCATGAAAATCAAAAGCAATTGTTGGTGATGTTGGAGAAATTACAGCATGAAATTCTTTAAAGACCTTCTTAAAATCTTCTTTTATAAGCTGCCTTACTTTCAATGCCTTTCTATAATAAGCGTCGTAATACCCTTTTGATAGTACGTAAGTTCCAAGCATTATTCTCCTTTTAACTTCTTCTCCAAAGCCTTCACTTCTCGATTTTATGTATAGTTCTTCTAAAGTTTTAGCGTCTTTTGCCCTAAATCCATATCTCACTCCATCAAATCTAGCAAGATTAGATGAAGCTTCAGCACTGGATATTATATAATAATCTGAAAGAGAATAATCTATAAATGGAAGGGAACATTCCCTAATTTCTGCTCCATTATCTTGTAATACCCTTAAGGCTTCTCTTATTGCTGATGCTGTTCCTTCCTGTAAGTTTCCACTAAATAATTCTTTAGGAACACCAATTTTCTTTCCCTTTAAATTCTTGCTTAAACTTTTAGTATAATTAGGCACTGGTATATTTGCACTTGTAGAATCTCTCCTATCAAAACCTGATATTACTTCTGTTAATAAAGCGCAGTCCTCTACATCTTCTCCAAAGGTTCCTACTTGATCTAAAGTTGATCCAAAGGCTGTAAGTCCATATCTTGACACTCTACCATAGGTAGGTTTAAATCCTACAACTCCACAAAAAGCTGCAGGCTGCCTTACAGAACCTCCAGTATCACTGCCTAAAGCTAAAGGTACCTCTCTACTTCCTACTGCCGCTGCAGAACCTCCTGAGGAACCCCCTGGAACCTTTTTTAAATTCCATGGATTTTTAGTCTTCTTAAATGCACTGTTTTCAGTAGATGATCCCATTCCAAACTCATCCATATTAAGCTTCCCTAAGATTATACCGTGGTTTTCTTTTATCTTTGATACAACATAAGCATCATAGGGTGCAATATAATTTTCCAACATTTTTGATGCACAAGTATTTTTCATATCCTGAACACTTATATTATCTTTAATCCCAACAGGAACTCCCCAAAGTCCTTCAAGTTCTTCTCCATTATCTATTTTTTTATCTAATTCCTTTGCTTTAAGTAAAGCTTTTTCTTCATCTATATACAGCCAGGCTTCTAACTTACTTTCCACTTCATTTATTCTTTCTATAAAAGCCCCTACAACTTCTTCTACTTTAATTTCTTTATTTTTTATCATATTTTTAAGTTCATGAGCCTTCATCTTGTAAATTTCCATTTTTTCACCTCTTGTTAATTTATCACTCTAGGTACTAAAATGTATTCATTTTTGCTATTTGGAGCGTTCTCTATAACATTTTCAATATGTAAAGATGTCTCAATTTCATCATCTCTAAAATTATTTTCCATATAGTAAGGATTCACTGTTTCTTCTACATTATCGGTATCTAATTCATTAAGTTTCTCCATATACTTCAATATCTGTTCTAAGTCTTTTATTATCTTTTCTTCTTCTTTTTCTCCAAAATTTAGATTAGAAAGCTTTGCTATAAGCTCTACATCTTGTTTTGAAATTGACATACTAATTTTCCCCTTCTTTCTTATACAAAAAAGAGCTATAGATATAACTTTTTTCTACAGCTCTTTTTAACTTTCAAGCTTTTATTTTTTAACTCTTTCTTACATCTAACTTTAATCTAAAGTTATAGCTTACCTTAATATATTTCCATAACCATAAAGATAATAGTGCAAAATCCCATTGCCATACACAGAATAGAATTTATCCATTCTTTTGTTTTTGGTTCAAGCTGCTTAATACTCCACAGGAACATTGTTATAATTGTGCTGACTTGAAATAAATAATAATTATTGAAATAACCTATATTTATAAACCTGCAGGTGGAAAGCATAGTAAGTATCAGACATAGACTCGTAACGGCTACAAACATCCACGCCAATGTACTTATAAACTTTTTCATTTTTCTTCCCCCTATTTCACATTATACTCATTAATGGAGCATTTGTTTAAACTCATCTTCATTGATAATTTTAACACCAAGTTGAACAGCCTTATCGTATTTAGATCCTGGGTCCTTTCCAACTAAAACATAATCTGTTTTTTTGCTTACGCTGCTGGACACCTTAGCTCCCAAAGACTCTAATTTTTCTTTTATTTCGCTCCTTGTGAAGCTCTCTAAAGAACCTGTAACAACTACAGTTTTTCCATTAAATAAATTATCCTCTATGTCCTCTTCTTCAAAGTAAGGCTTTACTCCTAAACTTAAAAGTTCTTCTACACTATCTAATATTTTCTTATCCTTAAAAAATTCAAGTATACTCTTTGCAACTATATCTCCTATATCTTCTACTGAGATGAGTTCTTCAAAATCAGCTTCTATTAGCCTATGAAGAGATTTAAACTTCTTTGCCAAATCTGTGCTTGTTTTCTTTCCTACGTTAGGAATTCCAAGTGAATATATAAATGAAGCTAAATCACAATTCTTGCTTTTTTCAATAGCATCTATTAGATTTTGAGCTTTTTTATCTCCAAATCTCTCTAGATTCAATAAATCTTCCTTTTTAATTCTATACAAATCTGGTATAGATTTTATATCTAATTGCTCGAATAATTGTTCTGCTGTCTTCTCACTAAAGCCAGCTATATTCATAGCTTCTCTGCTTCCAAAATGAACAATAGATTTTACTAGCTGAGGCTTACATGAAAGAGTGTTTTCACAAAAATAATGAACCCCCTCTTGTACAAGTTCACTTCCACAATAAGGACAAACTTTAGGTGGTAATATTTCTTGTGCATCTTCTTTTTCTTCTGATACTCCCATAATCTCAGGAATTACATCATTAGAACGTCTTACAAATACTCTGCTTCCTATTTTAACACCTTTTCTTTTTATGTCATCCATATTATTTAATGTAGCTCTTTTTACTGTAACTCCTCCTATATCTACAGGATCTAGTAAAGCTGTAGGTGTAACTCTTCCGCTTCTTCCTACATTCCATTCCACACCTAAAAGCTTTGTTGTAGCTTCTTGTGCCTCAAATTTATACGCTATTGCCCACTTTGGAAATTTTACTGTATATCCTAACAGCTGTCTAGTTAAAATATCATCCACAGCTATTACAATTCCATCAATTTCATAATTCAAATCTTCTCTTATTTCTTCTATATATTTAATTTCTCTTTCTATTTCCTCTACTGTGGTACATTCTTTTATATAATCATCCATAGGAAAACCTTTTTCTTTTATAAAATTAAGCATTTCAGTATATGTCTTAAATGGTGTTCCTTCATTATATCCTACATCATAGAAAAAGGCAGATAAATTCCTTCTTGCTGTTTCTTTTGTATTTAGATTTCTAAGAGCACCTGCTGCTCCATTTCTTAAATTTTTTAGAGGAACCTCCGCTACTTTATTATATTCCTCAAAAGCCTTTTTTGTCATTATGGCCTCTCCGTGGACCTCTATCACAGCATTGTTTTCAATTTTTAAGGGAATAGTCTTTATAGTTTTAACTTGAGCTGTAATATCCTCTCCAACTTCTCCAGTTCCTCTAGTAGCAGCAGTAACCAATATTCCCTCTTCGTTATATGTACAATTTACAGTAAGTCCATCGAATTTTTTAGTTATGATATATTTTAAAGGCGGCAATTTTTTGTCATGAGTTCTATTATATTCATCTACTGCCTTCATATTTTTATTGTGCCATTCTCTTAACTCTCCTAGATTTTGAGCTTTGCCCAGGCTCCAAAGCTTTGCCTTATGTGTATACTTTTCAAATTGTGATAAAATCACATCTCCAACTCTTTGAGTAGGGGAATAGGGCAGTACTATTCCCGTTTCCTTCTCAAGTCTTACTAATTCATCATACTTTTTATCATACTCTCTATCAGATGCACTTGGATTATCTAAGGTGTAATATTCATAAGCTAGCCTATTAAGTTCATCTACCAGCTCACGAATTCTTTGTCCCTTATTTTCCACACCTTCCACCTCTCTTCTGTTTTAATAACCAGTAATCAGAGCGATTTTAATCTTCACACTTATTTATAACTTATAATTTTAACATTTATATAAGCTTAATCGGTGCCATGCTAAACATAAGTTGTTTAATTCCCATATTGTCAAAGGCTACAGTAATCTTTACATCATTAGATGTTTTAGATGCACTCACTATAGTTCCTATGCCAAACTTATCATGCTTAACCTTTCTTCCTGGAGTTACTTCATCTAATTTTACACCTTCTACACCTTTTTTTCTATCTTCAACTAGCCTTTGTGATAAATTACTATCACTCAACATTGAATTTATCTTTTGTTCTGCCTTCCTAGCTCCAAAGCTTGGTAAAGAATGAGAATTAAAGCTAGTTCCTCCAAAGACTCCATTTAAAACTCCTCTATTAGCTGTATTGCTTCCTAAATTCATTTTTCTTTCCGATACAACTTCTTTTAATTCTGGAGATATCTCACTTAAAAAGTCTGATTCTGAATAAGCTACAGTTCTACCAAATACTTTTCTCGTACTTGCTGAAGTCATATATAATTTTTCTTTAGCTCTAGTTATACCAACATAACAAAGTCTTCTTGATTCTTCCATCTCATAAAAGTTTTCTAATGACTGCAATCCTGGAAAAATTCCATTTTCCATTCCTACCATAAACACTACTGGAAATTCTAATCCTTTAGCGCTGTGCAAAGTCATCATTACCGTAGTATCTGCATTCTCATCGTAGTTGTCTACATCAGACACCAATGTAATTTTCTCTAAAAAAGCAGAAAGCGACTTATCTTCTGAAATGTTTTCGAAATCTACTGCTGCTGATACTAATTCTTTTATGTTTTCGATTCTACTTATATCCTCTATATCATTAGACTCTCTTAAAGCCTTTAGATAGCCTGTACTCTCCAGTATTTCTTCTATGAGCTTTGAAACACTAATTTTATCCTTTGTTCTATTAAAACTATTTATAAGGCTTGTAAATTTATTTATAGAAGTTATAGTTCTTTTAGTCATTCCAGGTATGCTTTCAATGTCAAGCATCACACTATACATGCATTCATCCATATAATTTGCATATTCCTGTATCTTATCAATAGTTGCCGCACCTATACCTCTCTTTGGTACATTTATTATTCTTCTCAAGCTTATATCATCTTGAAGGTTGTTTATAAACTTTAGATATGCTGTTATATCCTTTATTTCTTTTCTATCGTAGAACTTTAATCCTCCTAAAATTCTATATGGAATATTTCTCTTCATAAAAACATCTTCAAATACTCTCGACTGAGCATTTGTTCTATAAAGAATAGCAAAATCTCTATATTTTCTATTTTCCTTTTCCATAATTCTATTTATTTCATTTGCTATAAAGTTTCCTTCATCTATATCTGAATAAGCTCTATATACTTTTATTTTCTCTCCGCTTTCATTTTCAGTTCTAAGAACTTTACTCTTTCTTTGAGAGTTATTCTTTATAACCGCATTAGCAGCATTTAATATATTAGCCTTTGATCTATAGTTTTGTTCAAGCTTAACTACTTTAGCTTCTGGATAGTCTTTTTCAAAGTCTAAAATATTCTTAATATCTGCACCTCTCCATTGATAAATACAATTATGGACAACTACATCATTTGCTATATATTGCCTTAATTCTGGAATGCTTAAATCATATACAATTCCTTCATAATCCTCACAGCTGATTTCTGATATAATATCCTCTTCAATCTTTCCATTACAGTATGTAACTATACTCATACCTTGTCTTAAACTTCCAAAAGGCATAAAATAGTATGATTTATCTTGTACAAGCTTTGCTTTTCTAATAATATTTAGTCCATCTATTGTTGAACAAAGCTTTCTTCCTAGAGCTTCCGCTTCATCATACATACTTCTTTCCATTTCCATTATACAAGTATTTTCTCTATCATATCTTGTATTGAACCCAGCATCTAGGGACTTATTCTTTTCATCCTCACTAGAAGTTGCAAAACTAACTCTATGGGAATAACATCCTCTATCTTCAGGCTTTTTACTTGAAAAATAATCTATATTTATAGTTTTTCTTGAAGTTTCTCTAGAAGCCATATCACCACCAAAATAATGTGGATAATCTTTAAATAGATATAAATTCTCCATTAATTTTTCAGCAGCACTATAGGTATCTATTTCCTTAAATAACTTGTCAATATATTCTTGATCCACAGTCGAAGTTCTATCTTTATGGCAAAAAACAGCAGTAGGTATACCATACTTAACAGAGTAATATTGCTCATAGTAACTTGCTTCTGCTTTTGTTTTACACGTTTTTACTATCCATATCTTATCAGCTTCTTCATTATTAAGTCTTACTGCTAGGCCACTATTATGATCATCTTCATATATGCTTTTAACTCCTTCAGCTTGACCTACTCTATATCCCATTCCTAATTTGTACATTAAGCATACATAATGAAGATCTTCCTTCATATTAAGAGATGCAAAAGTGATATGATTAGGTGTAGCTGAAATTTCTCTTCCGCCCATAGTTTTAATCTTAACTAGAGTACCCTTATATTCTTTTTTTAGAACCTTCTCTACTGTACCTTTAGTAATTTCACCATTGCCTGCAGCACTATATATCTGCTGTCCTTCTACCACATCCTCAACCTTTATTGTTCCATTATCCGTATGTATTAGAGAGCCTTCTGGAAGACATTGATCATCGTCTCCAACTACAAATATATTTCTATGAGCTGAAGCCAACATCTTAACTAACTCATATTGAGCCTTATTGGTATCCTGATACTCGTCTACCATTATGTATTTAAATTTATTTTGATAGAACTCTAGGACTTCTGGATTCTTCTTAAAAAGTTCTACTGTCTTATAAATTAAGTCATCAAAATCTAAGGCATTATTGCTCTTAAGCTTTTTTTGATATAAAAGATAAACATCGGCTATCTTATTTTTTCTAAAATCTCTTTCATTTAATTTCTTATATTCTTCTGGAGAAATCAAATTATCCTTTTGATTGCTTATTTTATTTATTATTTCTTTTTCATTTATATCTTTATCGTTTATATTAAGCTCTTTCATGCATTGTTTTATCAAAGTTTTTTGGTCAGAAGAATCATATATAGCAAAGTTTTTACTATATCCAAGCTTATCTATTTCTCGTCTTAGTATCCTAACACAAGAGGAATGAAAAGTTGATACCCACATATTATCTATGTCACACTTAACCAGTCCTCTGATCCTATCTTTCATTTCTTCTGCAGCTTTGTTTGTAAATGTTATAGCTAATATATTGTATTGAGGAATTCCTAGATCCTGTATCATATGAGCTATTCTATAGGTTAAAACTCTTGTCTTTCCTGAACCAGCACCTGCTAAAACAAGCACAGGTCCTTCTATAGCCACAGCTGCTTCATACTGCTCTTTATTTAATAGCGACTTTAAATCCATATAATCCCTCCTTATGACTTTCTATGCATTACTTCCAACCAATTTTATCTAGTACTAAATTATATCCATCACTTCCGTAATTTAAACATCTATTCACTCTACTTATTGTAGCTGTACTTGCACCTGTACTTGATGCTATCTCTGCATAGGTTTTCTTTTGCTTTAGCATTTTTGCTACCTGTAGCCTCTGCTCTGCCGCTTTTAATTCATTAATGGTAAATATGTCCTCGAAAAACCTATAACATTCTTCTTTTGTCTCTAAAGATAAAATAGCCTCACATAAATAATCCATTTCCAAGCTTTCTAATCTTGATTTATATTCTGACATGAAATTTCACTCCTATTTTATTAACCTATTTGAGCATACTTAGATTTTAACACTTTAAAGTAGTTTTCTCCATATTTATTTACACTTCTCTCTATTTTAATACTTAAAATTTACATATTGAATATTGCAAAAATTATATTTCATGGATTTATAAGGAAGAATTTTGAAACATCTAGAAACAAGTTTAATTGGACAAATTTATTAATAAAATATTGAAAGAAATAATTCTTAATTAATAAAATATGCATATAAAATTTTAAATTTATATTACAAACTTATTTTATATGCTTTTATATTTGAAAAGTAGTTTACATACAATAAAAAAACACTATCTCCGGTGATAGTGTTTTTTTATTATTTAGGGTAAGTTCAGTCCTGGGGCGGGACTGACTTAAATAAAAAGGGGGCTATTCATTCTTTTTATTTTTCCCTTACAAAAGCTATTATATTAAATAAAGCAAAAAAATGCAAGCTGTTTTGCAGAATTAATTGTAAATAAACTATTATAAAAGTAATTATCTTTCACATTTCTTTAAATTTAGCGTTGATACTATTGCATTTTACTAAATTATCTCTCTTTTATTATACGTAATTCTTCTTTCGACAATTCTCTGTATTCTCCTTCTTCTAGCTCCTCATCTAATACTAAATTTCCCATTTTTATTCTTTTTAAATATAATACATTTTTATTTCTAGCTTCAAACATTCTTTTTACCTGGTGAAACTTTCCTTCCTGTATGGTAATGTTCACTTCTGAACCATGCTCATCTGACGCTATGATTTCTAATTTTGCAGGCAAACATTTATATCCATCATCTAGTACAATTCCTTTTTCAAAAGCTTTAACATCATTTTCATCCACTGGCTTATCTATTTGTGCATAGTACACCTTATCTACATGCCATTTTGGAGATGTAAGCCTATGATTTAATTCTCCATCATTTGTTATGAGCAGCAGTCCTTCTGTATCTTTATCTAATCTTCCCACAGGAAAAGGATTAAAAACTGCATGTTCTGGTTCAAGCAAATCTATTACAGTTTCATCATAGTTATCAAAGGTAGCTGAAACCACTCCTGCTGGCTTATTCATCATGATATAAATATATTTCCTGTAATTAATTTCTTCACCTGATACTTTTATCTCATCCTTTTCTGGGTCCACCTTCACATCACTGCTCTTTACAACTTCTCCATTAACTTCAACTATCCCATTTTTAACAAGAGCTTTTATTTCTTTTCTCGATCCATATCCTAAATTAGACAAAACCTTATCTAGTCTTTCCATATGATTCACTCCTTATTTATATTATCCTAAACCATTCTACCAGATTTTATGTGTTATTTCAGACAAAAAGAAGTATCTGTTAGTGTGATTTAATTGTGAAAATATCAATTTAAAAGATACACTTAAATCTTAAATTATTATGGAAAATGCATAAGTAAAACCGAGTAAGTCGATACACCCTCATCAACTTACTCGGTTTTTTTGATTTATATAAACAATTGCAGAAATTATTTTGTGTCAATTTTTAAGTGCACCTAAATATGAAGTTTAAATAAACGCTAATGATTGTAAGTCTAATATTAGATTTGTCTGTATGTGTATTTAATTTTATAAAAATGCTTTTCTTTAATAAATGTGAATAATCTTTTTAATATTGAACCGGAGTATGAGATTTGCATTGTAGAAAGCGTTGAACAAGCGTTAGAAGCTCTTTGTTTATGGATTTAAAACACCGTAAGAACCTTCTATTGTCTGAACGGTAGTGAGTCTAGAAGGTTTAGGGGTTTTGAATCCAGAAATATTAGAGCTTCTTTGCGTAGTGAAGCTTTCCTAAATGCAAATCTCATATGGAGGTTCAATATTAAAGATTGTCACAATTTATTTTTATTGTGCAGCTACCACTTCACTGAGCAATTTTTCATTAACTTTTATTTCTATCATGCAGTAATCTTCATAAGATACATTTTTATAGCTATTCTTAGCTAAAACCAGCACTTTATATATTCCTTTTGAAAATGGAATAAATGTATAATAATCTTTCTTGCTATATCTTTGCACCAAATTCCATTCTCCTTTTTCCATTAAATAAAACTCATAAACTATATCTTTTCCTCCACAGCTTTCCGCTGTAACTGTAATTGGTTCACTGTGGTAGAATTCTATTCTGTCACACTTTAAAATGGTATTTGTTATAGGAGGGGCTTCATTAACTATTAAACTTATTTGTTTTGTACTATCAAATTCTTTCTTGCTCTTTTCATTTTTAGCATATACTCTAACTGTATATCTTCCACTGCATTTTGGAGTAAGTATATATTTTTTATTTTTTATATACTCTGTTTCCTCTACCTTATGGCCATTTATACTAAGTACATATCTTAATAGGATATTTGACGTATCTCTGGTTATAGTGTTTAATACAATCTGATCTCCAACTAAGTAATACTCTCTAGGTTCCATTAATACATAATCTATCTTTGCAGGTATATATTCATAACAACGTAGAGAAACTATATGATGTGCATCAAACTCTTTATCTGAATACTTATCCTTTACTCTTATTTCAATTTCAAATCTTCCCTCTTCTTCTGGAGTAAAGTTAATCCAGCTGCATTCCCTATAACCAGTAGATTCAACTTCTTCCTTATCTTTTTTAATTATAAACTTGTACAGCGGCTTCATACCTCCATCTACTATTGTCTTAACATTTATGGTTTCACCTATTAGCATATTTTCTCTCTTATTTACGATTACATCTTTTATTTCTATTGGTTCCCTTGGCACTTCATCGATATCAAATTCTAACTCATCACAGGCTTCATATTTTTCCTTAGAAGAAATATCCTTTACCCATAAGCTTATCTTATAATGTCCCTCCTGTTTTGGCTGCCATACATATGTATCACTTCTTATATAGCCGCTGTCATCATTTTTGCTTCCTTCTATTATGAATCTATATCTAAGATCTTTTCCTCCACTTGCTAATGCCTTTAATGTAATCTTTTTAGTCATTATTTGAGGAGAGCTTAAATCACTGGTAAAGCTTTCAATAACTACGGGTTCATAAGGCTTCACTTTATAATGAATTACAGCTCTATCATCATATTCATTGTTAGAATACATATCCTTAGCTTCACATAATAGTTTGTAATCCCCACTGCATTTTTCTGTATAAGCTACTATCTTTTTAGTAGAGTAATCCTGTATACACTTTGCCTGTCCATCTTCACTTATCTTTATAAACTTATATAATATAGTTCTGCTATCATCACACTTTGATTCAACTTCAAATAAAAGTTCCTCATCTACTAATAAAGAGGAACTAAGGCATTTAAAATTAGTAATTTCTAACTTTGCAAGGCTTACTACTTCAAATTCAACCTTCATTGCATCCTCAAAATTTTTATCTGAATCCAAAGATTTGCACTGTACAAGAATTTCATGCTTTCCTGGAGAATTAGCTCTCCATGAAAAACTGCTTTCAGTGCAATAATCTTTTGCAAGCACCCATCTTTCTTTCTCTTTTATTAAATATCTAAACATTACAAGTTCATTTTTTACCTCTACCTTTACAGTAACCTTTTCTCCTATAGATATACTTTCCTTATCTATATATATATTTGATATAATTTTTTCACTAAAATCTCCTATAGATATACGTTTTCTTGATACATAATCAAATGCTTTAGTACTATCTTCTTTCTTAGCTTGTACCATCAAAATATAACTTCCTTGGCTTTTAGGTTTCCATATAATCTTTTTTTCTTTTCCAAAATCTTTTAGAGTTTCCCATGTTCCATCAAATCCCGCAATAAACTTATATAATAAATTTTCTTCAGGTTCGCTTAAAATATCTATAATCATCTCTGCATTATCTTCCTGCACAGATTCCATGTTGCATCCTATAATGATTTCATTCATATCACAACCCCCCTTAATAACATAATCGAAATAAATTGTGCAAAAATTTATTTCTAATTTAAGTGCTAAGACGTAAGTAGATGAATTTCTTCAGTATAAATATTATACTATAATTCCATATTTTGTAAAAGAATATTTTAATGGCTTCTTTCATATAATAATATTTATTGATTTTCATTAAGCTTTTGACTTAGCATACTTTAAGATTTATAATTAGGATATTATAACCTTTTTATGTATTTGGAGGTAATTTATGCATAAAATAAAAGCTCAGGTTTTAGGATTTAGAAAAATTTTAATAAGCTTTCCTGATCCTAGAAACTTTGATATAAGAAAACTATCTATAAAAAATGGTAATAATCTTCTAACCATAGATAATTATACTGCAAAAAGCGCGGATTCCTTTTTGATATTTTTGAACAAAGATATCAATATAAAATTCTATTGCTATGTATATTATAAAGCCAGCAAAATTAAAGCAAGCTATAATAAACTATTTTCAAGCTGCGAATTTAATGACAGATTTTACTACAGTGGAGATTTAGGGGTTTTATATAATAAGAATTTTTCTACATTTAATATATGGTCTCCTGCAGCTAAATCAATTTCTCTTCTTTTATATAAAAATGGAGATATAGATATTCCTGAAGAACCCATAGAAAAAAGCCTCAATGAATCTAACGGGCTTTGGAGCATAACTATAAAAGGTGATTTAAAAAACTACTTCTACACTTATAAAGTGCATGTATATGATTATATAAATGAAGTTGTGGATCCATATGCTAAAGCTGTAGGAATAAACGGGCTAAGAGGAGCTATTATAGATTTAAAAGAAACTAATCCTTTAAATTGGGATAAAGACTTTTCACCATCTCTAAAGCATTATACTGATGCCATAATATATGAAATAAGCATTAGAGATATGTCCATGAATGAAAATAGTGGAATAATCAATAAAGGGAAATTTTTAGGTTTAACTGAAGATAATACTTTTTCAAATAAAGGTATATCTACTGGATTATCTCACATAAAAGAACTAGGTGTAACTCATGTTCAGATTATGCCGTTTTTTGATTTTAGCTGCATCAGCACAGATGAGAAGAATCCTGAAAAATATAACTGGGGATATGATCCTCAAAACTATAATGTTCCAGAAGGGAGTTATTCTACTAACCCTTACGACCCTAAATGCAGAATTATAGAGCTAAAAAAGATGATACAGCATCTTCATAATAATAATCTCAGCGTGAACATGGATGTAGTTTATAATCATATGTATAATAATACAGATAATAACCTTGAAAAAATATTTCCTGGCTATTACTTCAGATTTAACGAAGATGAAAGTTTTTCTAATGGAAGCGGCTGCGGAAATGATACCGCTTCTGAACACAGAATGATGAGAAAGTTCATTGTTGATTCTGTCCTATATTGGGCAAAAGAATACCATATAGACGGCTTTAGATTTGATCTAATGGGATTACACGACATTAATACTATGAAATGTGTTAAAGAAGCTTTAAATAAATTAAATAAATCCATAATGATATATGGTGAAGGATGGGAATTAAACACTACTCTACCTGAAAATATAAGAGCTACGCAAACTAATGCAGAAAAAATTCCTGAAATTGGATTTTTTAATAATACTATAAGAGATGTTATAAAAGGAAATGTGTTTCTAAAGAAGGACAGAGGCTTTATAAACGGCAAAGAAGATTTAGATGATATTATAAAGGGATGTATTGCTGCATGCACTATTTCTACAGATAACTTTAAACCTATATATGTTTCTCCTAATCAAGCTATAAACTATGTATCCTGCCACGATAATAACACTCTTTGGGATAAGCTTCAGCTTAGTAATCCAGAGTATACCGAAGATGAGAGAAAGCATATGGTTAAGCTTGCAAACGGAATAATTCTAACCAGTCAAGGTGTTGCCTTTCTTCACTCTGGAGTAGAATTTTGCAGAACAAAGCAAGGAATTGAGGACAGCGTTAAATCCTCTGATGAAATAAATAATCTTGATTATGATAGAAAGTTTGAATTCTTAGATGTGTTTAATTATTATAAAGGATTGATAAAACTAAGAAAAGAACATCCTGCTTTTAGAATGTACTCAGTTGAAGATATAAAAAATCACTTGGAATTTATAGAAAATACACCTAAAAATACCGCAGCTTTCTTACTTAAAAATCATGCTAACAATGACATTTGGAGAAATATCTTAGTTATATATAATGGAAACAGAATTTCAACATCAATTGATATCCCTAAAGGTACTTGGCACCAAGTAATAGATAAATATACCGCTGGCACCACACCTTTTAAAACTATTTCCTCTAATAGAATAGACGTAGACGGCATATCATTGAATGTACTTTATTCAAACTAAAGGATATAAGAAAAATGCGCAGCATTTTTCTTATATCGAACATCACCCATGGAATTTGCAATTATGAAATCTTCACTTCTCCATTGTATTTTGCTTTATGTCTTTCAGGAACATAGTAAATACACACATATAAAATCGTAGAAAGCACTATTCCTCCTATAACATCAATTAAAGAGTGCTGTTTTATAAATAAAGTGGATGCGCATATAAGAATCATAGCTAGTGATGATAAAATCTTCATATTCTTTCTTCCTTCAAATAATGAACTTTTACAAATTGCAATATTTACTCCAATAGCATTTATAACATGTATACTTGGAAAAACATTTGTTGACGAATCTACAGAATAAATAAATCCTACAGCTTCTGAAAATACATCTTTATCCCTTAAAACTGGCCTCATATTCTGCCAATTAGGAAATAGTATAAATATGGCATAACTGATGCTCATGCCAAAAAAAATAAACTTAAATAGTTTTATAAAATCTTCTCTAGATTTTAATCCAAAATACACAAAACCAATAGCCATATATACAAACCAAAACATATATGGTATTATAAAAAATTTTATAAATGGTATATAATCATCATATTTTGAATGCATTATATACTTAGGTGTTATGAATTTTTCACAAAAATAAAATACAAGTATTAAAGGAATAAATAAAAGTAAATATAAAAAATGATTATTTTCCTTTATGAATCTTCTTATGTAATTCACTGCAGTCCACCTCGTAAATAATAATATAAATTATATGAATAACTTTAATAATTATCTGCTTTTTTAATAAGCTTTAAAATATTTCTATACAGTCTTTCATCATCTTCTTCTGTCCTTTTTTTAGGATTAAAAGTCTTTCCACCACCTCTTCTTACTTTTGAAGATAAGTGTCTTTCAAATAGTAGTCTATCTATATTGTCATTATCATAAATATACCCCTTAGGACTTATTGCATAAGCTTTCTTTCCAAGTACCATAGCAGCTACCCCATAGTCTTGAGTCACGATAATATCGCCATTCTTTGCTTCATTAGCTACCTTCATATCTACACTTTGAAATCCGCTGTCCACAATTCTTACTGTGCTGTACTCACTGGTTATAGCATGATTTATATCGCAATACATTATTACATCCACATTATTTTCTTTTGCTGCCTTTTCAATAACTTCTCTTCCAGGACAGGCATCTGCATCAACTATTATCCTCATCTTTTCTCACCATCCTTATCAAACTTATTTTAGCATATGTATAACTTAAATTATAACTATTTAACCAATAATTAAATAACTTATTAATTTTTACAACGTATATATTTATGTATGAATGATTAAGAAAATTCTGCTACAATGAGCAATCAATTATATAAAATAAGGAGGTATATCTATGAATAAACAAAAACTTTTTTCTATTTTATTAGCATCTTCTCTTATTTCTCCCTTTGCACAACAAGCTCTTGCTGCAACGTCTTATAATAGTACTAGTATAGAGACCATATCCTCATCCAGTGATAAAATATCATCTAATGAAGATATAAATGTAGCTATTTCTAAGGAAGATGCTATTTTAAAAGGAAAAGCTATTCTAAAAAAGTATTTTAACATTGATATTAACGAAAATGATTTTAAATTTAACATAAGCCTAGATCCTTATGTAACCAGTGAAATTAAAGAAACTAAATCTTATGTGTGGAATATGTGCTGGCAAAATTCATCTTTTAAAGGTGATACAACCATAAGTTTATGTTTAGATGGCAACAGTGGAAAGCTAATTTCCATGAATAAAAACAGCTATAACAACGGCAGTCAGAAATCAATTCCAACTCTATCTATAGATGAAGCAAAACGTATTGCTCAAGAAGCTATTAAAAAGATAAATCCTGAGGAATTAAAAACTTTAAAGTTAGGAACCGATAGATGGTTTTCAAATAGGTACAATTCTTCAAATTATGGTTTCAATTTTGTTAGATTTATAAACGATGCTTATTACGAAAATGATAGTATATATATAAATGTGGATGGAGTTACAGGAGAAATTACATCTTATCATTATAATTGGAATAATTCCTTAGTGTTCCCTAACAGCAATGACTCTCTATCTTTAGATGAGGCAAAAACTATCTTTAAGAATAACACAAATATGACTTTAAAATATAAACTCTTTAAAAATAAATATGAATATCAAAATGCAGATAACAAAAAAAATATAAAACTTGTATATGAACCTACACTAAAAAATGGATCTATAATAGATGCAAAAACAGGAAACCCTATAAACTTAGTTGAAACTCCAGGTTCTAAAGTAGAAACTATAAGTCTTAACAAAAAAGAAATTGATGAAATATATAAAAAGTATAGAAAGCTTGAAAATAGAAAAGAACCTCTAAAAAAAGAAGAGGCTTCAAATATCATGTCTAATGCAATTTACAATATATATGGTGAAGGATATACTATAGGCGATTTAAGATACAAAGAAGATAACAGTTCTGTTAATACTAATTCAGCTAAAGTCTGGTCTGCTCCTTTTACCAAAAAAATAGATGTTAAAGATGAAAAAGGACAAACAATAAACACAATAGTAAAACAAGGATCTATATCCATTAATGCTTCAAATGGTCAATTATTATCTATTTATAATTATGCACCTTATGAATATAAAGAAAACTTTACTCCAAAATTAACCTGGAAAGAAGGTTATTACAAATCCTTGAACCTTATAGAACAATATTATAAAGATAAAGTTAAGGATATAGAATTTAGTTTGACTCATACAGAATTGATTCCTAGTGAAAATTCTAATTCAACAGAGCCTGAAAGATTTTATAGATATTCATTTATAAGAAAGGTAAATGGTATACCTTATGAAAATGACAATATTTATATAGAATTTAATGCAGAGACTGGCGAAGTATCTAACATGAATCTATCCTGGGATGACAGCATAGAGTTTCCTAAACCTGATTCAAGCATAAGTACCTCAAAGGCTAAAACTATTTACTACAATAAATATACACCTTTACTAAAATATATGCTTATAAACACAAGCTCCGACCCTAAAACAACAAAGAACGAATTAAAATTGACGTACTCTTTAGATGTAACTAGCAGCTTTATTGATGCCTTTGATAGTAAAATACTAAACGACTATGATGGTGAAGAAATTAAATTTGATATTTCAGATTTCTTAAATGAAATAAAAGGAAGTAAAGCTGAAAAAGAGATAACTATATTAGCCTATAAAGGTTTAATAGATACAAATGATTTTAGATTAAAAAGAGAAGTTAAATATATGGATTTGATAAAGACCCTAGTTGATGCCCTTGCTTATACTCCTTATATAGTAACCGCTGATGCTGCAAATTCATCACTAGATTCTGATAAAAAAGAATCTTCTGTTAATACAAATCAAACTGCTCTTTCTGAAGAGGATTATTTAACTATGGCAAAATACTATGGCATAATAGATAAAGACTTAAACAGCTTCGATATAAAAGCTCCTGTATCCAGAGAAGAAATGTGTAAGGCTTTAATAAGGTTCCTTAAATATGAAAATGTAGCTAAATGCCTGGATATCTTTACTCTCAACTCCGATGATGCTAAGGATGTAGATGAGAATAATCTCGGCTACGTTACTCTAGCTAAAGGACTCAATTTAATAGAGTTGGAAGATAATAAAATAAACCCTAAAAAAACAGCTACATCAGAAGACCTCGCTCTTGGACTTTTTAGAGCACTGCAAAATAAAGATGTAAGTACTAATTTCTACCCTATGTATAAATAATATAATTTACAATGCACACTTGATAGCTAATAATGTTTTTATAATGGAAAACTAAAAAAGTCAGTCATCACAGTTTGCTGTGGTGGCTGACTTTTTTACAAGTTCAATTGTAAACTTATTTAAGCTTTGCTTCTATCTCTGCCTTCATGTCTTCATATCCAGGCTTTCCAAGAAGAGCAAACATGTTTTTCTTATAAGCTTCAACTCCAGGCTGATTGAATGGATTAACTCCTAATAAGTATCCGCTCATTCCACAAGCTTTTTCAAAGAAATATACTAAATATCCAAAATAATAAGGAGTTAATTCTGGAACATTTACAATCATATTTGGAACTCCGCCATCATTATGAGCTACTACTGTTCCTCTAAATGCCTGCTTATTTACAAAGTCCATATCTTTTCCTTGAAGGAAGTTTAATCCGTCAAGATTATCCTCATTTGATTCTATAATAACTGACTTTCTTGGCTTTTCAATATTAATATGTGTTTCCATTAGGTTTCTTAAACCATCTTGGATATATTGTCCCATAGAATGTAAGTCTGTTGAAAAATCTGCTGCTGCAGGGAATATACCTTTATTGTCTTTTCCTTCACTTTCTCCAAACAACTGTTTCCACCATTCACCCATGTAGTGAAGAGATGGTTCAAAGTTAACTATCATTTCAATAGTTTTGCCTTTATTGTATAAGGCATTTCTTGCAGCTGCATATCTGTATGCTGCATTATTCTTTAAATCTGGAGTGCTGTACTCTTTTCTAGCATCTTCAGCGCCTCTCATCATCTCATCTATATCTATTCCTGCTGCTGCTATTGGAAGTAATCCAACTGCTGTTAGAACTGAATATCTTCCTCCTACATCATCTGGAATTACAAAAGTTTCATAGCCTTCTGCTTTTGCTAGAGTTCTAAGTGCTCCCTTTTCTTTATCAGTTGTAGCAAAAATTCTTTTTTTTGCTCCTTCTTTTCCATATTTCTTTTCTAATAAATCCTTAAATATTCTAAAAGCTATAGCAGGCTCTGTAGTAGTTCCTGACTTTGATATAACATTAACTGAAAAGTCCATATCTTTTACTGTTTCTATTAGCTCTGCCATATATGTAGAACTAATATTGTTTCCAGCAAAGAATATTAGTGGAGCTTTTCTGCCATCTTTTGAAATAATATTATAGAAGGTATGATTTAACATTTCAATAGCAGCTCTAGCTCCTAAATATGATCCTCCTATTCCTATAACAACAAGCGCCTCTGAATTTTCCTTTATCTTTTCAGCAGCCTTTTTTATTCTTACAAATTCTTCTTTATCATAATTATTGGGCAAATCAACCCATCCTAGAAAGTCGCTTCCTGCACCTGTTTTGTTATGCAGCATATCATGAGCTGCATTTATCATAGGTTGAAACTGCTCTATTTCATGATCATTTAAGTAAGGCTTAGTCTTTGATAAATCTAAACTTATACCTCTGGACATAAATTGACCCTCCCTTATTAATAAAATAATTATATTTGTCTTTACGAAGATTTTAATCCATTTATTCAATGAATTCAAGTAACAGGACAAACGTTTATTACGTTTACATATTTTTAAATCACCTTATTAATATATTCATACTTACCCACTTAATATTCCCATCCATTTTAATTTATAATCAGCCTGTAAGAAAAATGCGACACAATTTATTATATGGAACATCACCTATGGAATTTGCATTTAGGAAAGCTTCACTTCGCAAAAAAGCTCTAATATTTCTGGATTTAAAGCCCCTAAACCTTCTAAACCCGCTGCCGCTCAAACAATAGAAGGTTCTTACGGTGCTTTAACTCCAGAAATAAAGAGCTTCTAATGCTTGTTCAATGCTTTCTACAATGCAAATTCCATAGGTGGTGTCCAAATATCTCATCAATGTACTGCAATTTTTAGATGAGATAAATAAAGACAAGTGGAGAAGTGGAGTAGTGGAGAAGTTTAGGGAGTTTAGCGAGTGTAGGCGCTAGGGCGCTGAGTTTAGAAAATATGGACAATCTTTTTAACAAAATACATCACCAATTCATGTGAAAAGTTATGGATGTCTTGCCGCAGGCAAAACTACAATTTAGAATCGTAGGTTCTATTACGTTCATTGCAGCTTGCTAGCAATGGCGGATTATAATTAAGCTCTGCTTAATTATTTCCTTACTTTCTAAACTTAGCGCAGCGGCTAAACTCCCTAAACTCAGCGAAGCACCTAAACTTTCTACACTCCCTAAACTGCCTTTTTCTCCACTTCTCCACTAAAATAAATTGCGTCGCAATTTATTTCTTAAGCGTTGTTACAACGATCTCTGGTCTATTGAATATTCTAACTGGTGCTAGGCTGTTTCCAAGCCCTCTGCTGATAATCATTATAGAATTCCCACTTTCATGCTTTCCTTCTGTATACTTGGGAAACCAGCCTTGATGAGGAGCTATAACTCCTCCTATAAATGGTAATCTAATTTGTCCTCCGTGAGCATGTCCTGTAAAGGTTAAATCTATATTGTTTTTAATATAAACAGGGAACTTTTCTGGTCTATGAGATAGAAGAATTTTATACTTATCTTCATTATTTTCTATAGCTTTACTTATTTCATAATCTATAAAATCACTCTCATTTTTAGGGGATATGCTGGGGTCGTCAACTCCTGCAATCAATATCTCACCATTTTCTTTCTTTATAATTTTGCTTTCATTCCTCAATACTACAGCCCCATTTGCTCTTAACTTTTTTTCTAATTCTTCCAATTTGCCTGTCCTTATTTCATGATTTCCTGGGACATAGTAAACTTCGCATATGCCGCTAAGTCCTTTTACTAATTCTAAACTTGGCTTCTCATTATAACGTCTGCTGTCAATAATGTCTCCTGTAATCACTACTATATCTGGATTAATATCCTTTATCCTTTTTACTAATTTTTTTTGCCCTTTCCCAAAGGACTTATTATGTAAATCAGATAGATGAGCTATTTTAAAGTTATTAAACTCATCAGGTATTTTCTTTGATGTAACCTCTGTATTTGTTACTGTAATATAATTATTCTGCACGTATATAAATATTGATAAAACAAGTGCAGTAATAATAATTATATAAAATTTATGTTTAATTATACTAGGTTTTAATCTAATGTAATTTATCTTTCTAATTTTAATCTCTCCTTCAACAAATTATTACTATCATATATTATCATAATTGATCAAAATAGGAAACCAGCTGAATTTGCAACCTTTATATTGAAAACGCTATATAATCCATGTATACTTAAAACATATATTTTTTTACTTTGGAGGAAACTAATCTTATGAAGAAAATACTTTATCTATTAGCCGCACTTATACTCGTGTTTTCCCTAAATGGATGCGCTGCAAAACAAACATTAAAAAATAACAATTCTTCTGTTTCTCATGATGAAAATAAGAGCACCTCTATTAAATCTAATGATAAATCAGCTTATTCATTGCCTAAAACTGAAGTAACAGCTTTAAAATATAATGACAAGGGTATTCCTGTTATTATGTATCATTCAATAAAATACGAAAAGGATAATGCAGTTAGGATTCCTAAAGAAGATTTTGAAGCTCAGATGAAATATTTAAAGGACAATGGTTATACGACTTTGTCTTTAGATGAATTATATGATTTTATGGAAAAAAATACTCCAGTTCCAGAAAAATCTGTAGTTCTTACATTTGATGATGGTTATAAGGATAACTATGAAACAGCTTACCCAATATTAAAAAAATATGGATTTAAAGCTACTGTTTTTGTTATAGCCAACTATATAGGTAAGGATGAATATTTAACTACTTCTCAAATAAAGGAATTAGATAAAAACGGACTTGATGTTGAAAGCCACACTGCAAATCATGAAGATTTAAGTACTCTTTCTTATGAAAAACAGCTTGCAACACTTAAAAGTTCAAAAGAAACTCTTGAAAAGCTTTTAAACAAAAAGATTAAATATATAGCTTATCCTTATGGAAAACATAATGAAAATACTGTAAAGGCCGCAAAAAATGCTGGGTATAAATTAGCCCTTACCACAGATGGCAGATGGTCTGATAAATCTGATGGAATTTTAACTTTGGATAGAGTTTTTATAAGCAGTTCTCATAACTTAGATACATTTGTATACAGGATAACCACTCCTGATTATGACTTTAATAAAATTATAAAAGCTTCACCTACTCTTGAAGATAAATACAGCAAAGCTTACGCTGCATTTTTCGATCATAAGTACGAAGAAGCAATAAAAGTATCAGATGAGATTATAAAGGAAAATCCCAGTTTTTTTAAGGCTTATAATATAAAAGGCATAAGTCAATGCTTTTCTAATAATTTCGAAGAAGGCATGAAGAATATAGATAAAGCCTTAAACATAAATCCAAACTATGGATATGGAAGATTTAATAAGGCTCTAGCCTATGAGTTATACGGCCATTATGATGAAGCTCTAAGCTGGTATGATAAAGCTTTAGAAGTTGAAAAATACGTATGGAGTTATTATGGCAAAGCCAGCATATATGGAAGACGTGGAGATGTTGCTAATACTGTTAAATACTTAAAAATAGCTATAGATATGCAGGAAAGCGTAAAAGAAGAAGCTAAAAAAGAAAAAGACTTTGATAATGTGAGAAATAGCAAAGAATTCATGGAATTAGTTAAATAGAAAATAGTGAATATATGGTGCTTCGGGCTGTTGATAAACATATTTTGTCAACAGCTCTTTTACATTAATCGTCATTAAGTAATGTCATGTTTCTCATTTATTTGCCTTTTCCAGTTAATTCTCCGTATCATACTATCCAATTTATGCTGAATTTCCTGTACTCCACACTGCTCATCTACATAATCCATTATTCCAAATTTACTAAGCAGCAACTTTTCTGTATTGCTATACTTATTGGTTATTGCTAATATTGGTATTTTCTTTCTACAATCCAAGTAGAAAACCCACTTTAAAATCTCATTCAGTTCCTCTTTCTTCATTTCTAAAATCAACAAATCACACTTTTCCAACTGTTCCATATTATCCCTTTGTACACACATAACATTATATTCTTTCTCTAAATATGGTGGCAAACTACTTCCAATATAGCACATTCTAATAATTTTAACCTCACCTCACTTTTACGCAGAAAAGGACAACTACAAGTAGAACCTTATAGTTGTCCTAATTACTCCGCCTGCTTTTTCTGACACATTTTTCATAGTTAAATTTACCTAGAATTAGAACGCATACCATAAATAATGTTGTTACAGAAATCATCATTAATAATTTATCCAATTGAAAAAAATAAAATGTAACTGCCAAAATCACTATTCCGACAATAGAATAATTCAATTTTTTATCAAACTTCTTAATTTCATCCGGAGTCAATGGTCTGTTAATATCTTGAACTGGTGACAAAAATTTTACCAAAAGTAGTGAAATGCACATAATCCCTAGCGAAAGTGAATTATCAATATCAATATATTTTACAATAAGCAGTAATACCAGAAGTGATATGCATGAACTTATTAAACAGCTGATATATGTATTTAAGTGTAATCCACCAGCATATGCACGCAGCAACATAAATACAGCAAAGAAAACTACTGCTTCCCATTCCATATGACATAGAACTGCAATCAAAATACTAATAATTGTATTTAGACAGACCTCTAAACCAATATGAAATCCATACTGATAAATGCAACTTTGCTCTGTAGTAATTATATTTTTTCGAATTAAATATGATGTTAAAATACTCGAGAGTTTTTCCATATTCTACTTTTCATTCAATTTAAGTACTTCTTCTGGCATTTTAGGTTGGTGGAAAATATAAAAACATATTCCCTGTGTAGAAACTACTGCAAAAGCTAATGCAAAAGTTGACATTATCCCAGTTATATTTTTTCCTAAAAATTCTTTGATTTTCCTCATGATAATTCCTCCTTTTACTTTTTATATTTTAATTCTAACTATTTTTTTATATGAAAGATATTACCATGTAAAAAATACGGGTTTATATGTAATTTTTGCCTGAAGAATACATCAAAATTTGAACCGTAAAAATATTATTATCAGTTAAGATACTAACAAGCCCATCATACTTTTTTACTGCCTTCTTTACAGAATTCAGTCCAATGCCATGATTCTCTGCATCTGTCTTTGTTGTCACATAATTACCTTGTTTATCCTTTCTTAAGGCTCCAGTATATGGATTAGATATTTTTATTAATAAAATCCCCTTTCTGTATATAATTTCAAC
Source organism: Clostridium sp. (assembly GCF_047777555.1). Classification (GTDB taxonomy): domain Bacteria; phylum Bacillota; class Clostridia; order Clostridiales; family Clostridiaceae; genus Clostridium_H. The sequence goes on from NZ_JBKEEV010000003.1 coordinate 235,072, forward strand.
ATTAATAACTCTCATACTTTCATCATCTATCTTGCAAACAGCTTCTATGGAATTATCAAGACAATTTCCTAAGATTACACAAATATCCGCATCATTAAATTTTAAATCATATGGTATTTCAATATGTGTAAACATTTTTATTCCCGATTGTTTCATAATACTGTTTTTATAATTTAATAATGCATCAATCACAATATTTCCACTATCTATACTTGTGTCTGTCTTAAAATAATCTTCACCTTTCAATAAATCATCAATATACCTTTTGGCAGATTCTAAATCCTCCCTCTCTACGCATTCCCGAATACAGATTAAGTGATTTTCAATATCATGTTTTATATTTCTTATATTAAGGTTTGATTCTTCTCTTTCATGGATTTGATTTTTGCACAACTCTATTTGTTTGTTAAAAATTATCTGCTGCTTTTGAATTTCAAATCGATCTGATAAATTTTCATATAAAGAAAGTACAATAAAATTAACTCCCAGAATAAATGCAGAAGAAAACATGGATAGAACAGAGGCATTTTTATTATATGAATACTCGCTCAAAAAAAACAATGTATTTAATACAAATATACTTCCCAGAGGTATGAAAAACAATACAAACCAGTAAGAAAGCGGTATATCACGTTTTAATCTCGTGTGAATAAAAAGCTTTATAATCATTAATAGAATCAACAAAATAATTTTAGATATAAAAGAACCCAATATATTTGATTGTTTAAACTGTATATCCATAAAAATAAATATATAAGCACCAATCATTTCAGTAATCATTCCCATTAAATTGACAATAACTATCCATATTATCTTTTTTCTTATACTTCCCCAATATAAGAGCATACAAAGACAAAAACTACTGACTATCTCCCATGCCAAAAGTATAATCGGTTGTGCAATATATTTTATACATAAAATATCAATCCCAAAGAATATAAGCCAAACAAAAAACGAAAAGAAATAAGGCACATTCTTTTTCACAAAGAATATGCCCATTGATTCTCTAAAAATAGCAAAAAATAAGCATGCGGAAATCAAATAAAATAACATTTCATTCATCAAAAAACTCTCCCCCCAGCAATTCATTATATTTTGCCCTTATCATTTTCTGCCTATCCTCACTTATCTGTAGTTCTGTTCCATCAAATAATATCACATTTGAAAAACTAATCTTACTTACAAACCTATAATTAACAAGAAAAGATTGATGTATTCTTAAAAAAGGAATCTTCCCATTCTGTAATTGTTTTTCAATTGTACTTAATTTTCCATAAAACTTGCCCTCACCATCTTTATATTTGACATTAATAAGTCTTCCTGAACTTTCGAAATAAATAATATTTTTTGTTAATATCTTATAAGATACTTTATTAAATCTGTACTCAAAATAAGCCTCATCTTGTAACATTCTCTCATATGCTTTATCAAAATAATTGGAAAATATCTTTTCATCTACTGGTTTCTTAATAAAACGGAAGGGTTCCACTTCAAAAAGTTCAATAAAATAATTTTCATAATTTGAAATATAAATAATGATTGCATTAGTATCATTTTCTCTGATCTTCTTTGCAACATCTATACCATTTAACTTTTCCATTTCAATATCTAAGTACAAAAGTTCATATGTATCTCCCCTAGAAATGTCATTCCATAACTCGCTTCCATCGAAATATACCTCTATATGCATTTCTAGAAGTCTCTTTTTAGAAATTTCTAACAGCATGGTTTCAATCTTTGAAGCAAATATTAAATCGTCATCACAAATTGCTATATTTAACAATTTAATCCCCTCTTTCTGTACTTCTCTAAGACGCTTTAACAAAATTGCCATAGTTTCCTTATCCAAAATACTAATAATTATATATCTATTTATGCGCAAATTCGTTTTAGGCAATGTCTTACAGCTTTTTAGCCACATGAAAAAACCGTCTAGAATAGTTTTTTCAAGTTCAAGACGTTTTTCTACATTTTTCCATGATTGGAAACCATATATTGATTATACCATAAATCTAAATTTTCTCATTTTCTATTTTATCATGTGTATAATAAAAAACTTTTTTATGTAAAAATGTCGGATTAACTTGTAAAAAATGCTTCAAAGCAAGTAACACCCATACATTGCTTTGAAGCACTTCAGAACTAATATTATATTCAGATCATTTTCCACTTATCATTTAACAATTTTCCTATCTTATCTTTAACAGCTTCTTGTACTTCACTAAAACTCATTATCCTTAATAACATCGGATATCTATATTCTATGATTTTCTTATAATCATCCTTTTCTACTTTAGATACACAAAAATCATATATACACTCGTATTCTCCAACATATTCAGCAGCAATACAATCCTCTATTTCTGTTTTAGCTAGCTCATGTATAAAGTTAGCTTTAACCTCCTTAATTGCCTGCTGCTTCAAAGTATCATCTATTAGTTCATATCCTTTTCCATCTTCCAACCCCAATACTAAAGATAACTTGAATAAATAAATTGCGCTCATCATATGCAATTTCTCACAATCATATCTTTCTAAAACATCATTTGGTACTCCACTCAATTTTGTAAGTTCTTCCTTTGTAATTCCACACTTATTACACCATTCATTTAATTTCAAACGAATTTACCTCCAATTCTAATTGTATGCTTTTTCAAGCATACTATTTCTTTTCCAATCTCCCATGCTATCAATATTTATTACCTTTTCAATAAACTCCATACCATCGGTATGATGGGAAATAAGAATAACAATACCATTATATGTTTTATTTTTTATAGCATCCATCATTAACATTCTTGTTTCATAATCTACATTTGCAATGGGCTCATCCAATATTATAATATCCTTTTTCATAAGCATAGCTCGAATAAAAGCTATAATTTGAGCTTGTCCTCCAGAAACTCCATTTCTATTTTGAACAATAATAGTATCTAATCCATGAGGCAGTTTTTCAATATATTTTTCTAGCTGCAATTCCTTTATCAGTCTTTCAACATCCTCTCTATTTTTCCCTTTCTGACCAAACAAAATATTATCCAAAACAGTTCCTCTAAACAAGAATATATTTTGTGAAACTAAACCTATGTGTTCCCTCAAACTATTTCTATTTAATATGCCGATATCCATATTATTAATAAGTATTCTTCCGTTAGTTGGCTCATATAATCCCATCAAAATTTTAATTAAAGTAGACTTTCCTGCACCATTTTCACCACTTATGATTACTTTTTCTCCTTCTCCAATTTCAAAATCTATATTATTTAGTACATTTTTATCCTTTTGCGAATAAGAAAAAGATACTCCCTCTGCTTTTATAGAATTAATTTTTTCTTCAATTTTTTTCTCTCTTCCACTATTTTCTTCATCCATATCTAGAATTTCATATATTCTTTCTATACTCATACAAACTCTTTTCAAAGTTGGCTTAATACTGGATAACTGACGTGCTGCAGCAAATATTCTATTTGAATACAATGTAAAAGTTGTATATAATCCAACTGTAAATGCATTATTAATAATCAAAATACTTGCAAATATCAATATTAATAAGGTTTCTAAATTATTTATGGTAGCAATACTTTGTTGAACAAATTGTGATACTCTATTTTGCCGAATAATTGTATCTGTAGATTCTGATAATTTATTTTTGAATTTATTAGTACTCGACTTTATCCCATTTAACAATTTTATATCTTCAACTCCGTCTAATATTTCAAAACAATCTGCATTAACCTTTGCATTTACTTCAAGCATCTTCTTTGTTGTCTCATTAATGGCTCTATTTGAAAGTCTAGCTAAAAAGAATGAAATAGGTCCCATAGCCAAAACAACTAAAGCCAACTTATAATTGATTGCGAACATTGTTCCAATTGACAGAGCGGCATTTACTACTGTTGTTACTGTTGACATAAAATTAATGGATAACAAGTTAACAATTGATTCACTTTCCGAAATTCTTCCCTGTAAATATCCTTTTTCAACATTACTCAAATAACTCATAGGTAAGTTAGTAATTTTATCTATCATTGTATATCTAAGATCATTAGTAATTAATGTGTTGAATTTAGTTGTAAAATAACCAGAAGTCAGTGAAATAATGTAGTCCAATGCATATAAAACTGCAATAACTACTATATATTTCATAACCCCTTTTATGCCTTGACCATATATAGAAATATTGTCCAATACTTTTCCAATAAAATAAGGTACTGGAAGCATAACAATTGATGACACAATCATTCCTATAACTGAAAATAACAATAACAGACGATATTTTTTTATAATCGGTTTCAACCTCAAAAGGCTGGTTAATTTACCCATACCTTTTCCTCCTTATATGTTATGTACTTAATTCTATTTATGAACAATCATAAAAAACATCTGGACAAAACACATTTTCGTGCCAGCCATACGAATTACTTCTACTATTTAATTTATTTAAGAAATCATCAATCTTAAAATTAACAACCGTTAAATATTTACCATCTTTTTCTTCCATTATTGCTGTTCCTATCACTTCATTATTTTTTAAATTTATATTTAGTTGTTGAAATTCACTTAAAACTGCTGCTCCTTTATCTGCATCTACGCATGTTGTGTTAACCATAAAAACAATTCGTTGGTGTTTTATTAAGTAAGGGTTGTTCATATCAGAATTTCCATATGACTCAATTCCCATATACATGGAATAAAGACTATTGCTTAACAAGTTTTTCAATCTACCAGATTTAAGAATCTCCTTTATTTTCATTCTACAGCCTTCCCCGTCAAAATAAACTTTTTCATAAGGAAGAACAATTATATCAATATCCTTTTCTAACAGCTTATTTCCTAAATCTTCTACCTTTATAAAAGAATTTCCTTCATAAACATATGAAGCATAATACATTAAAATATATTTATTAATAAATTGCGAAACCGCCTTTCCTTTTAATAACAGCTTTTTATTATTATCTAAATTTTTATAGGTAAGCTGCGGCTTTTTTAACTGTCTTAAGACTGTATCCGCAAAATCAATAAACAGCCAACTGTCACTAACCTCTACTTTTCTTTTGTCAACAATACAAGTTAAATGAGCATCAGTTAAATATTCCTCTAAATAATTTTCGTTTGTTCTCAACGAACACTTTGACAATTCTGTCTTGTAAAACAATGCTGTGCTCTTATTTATTCCACATTCAATTTTTGTTATTTCTTTTTCCAACCATTTTATACAATTTACTTTGCTGCAGCTATCAAACATCTGTTTCCTAAAATTATCTACATAATATTGACTTATGCTTCTTTCATCCCATTCTACAGGCATATTATAAACCTTTGTTATGCTATCATTAACAATCCTAGCAATAACATCATCCGGCTGACATGAGGAGATGCTAAACCCTCCTACTTTATTTTTATATTTGAATTTGACTTCAATTTTATCTTCATAACTTTCCTCATGTTTTCTTTCTCCATATTTGTATAGATAAGATAAACTTTTGGTTATTACATGTATTATTTTGTATTTTGATATTCCATTTCTTTTTAGTTCATTTTCAACTCTTTTATCCTCATCCATATATTACACCTTCCGAAGTCATCTCCAATAAACTGATGGTAGGTCCTCCAAAGCCAACATGAACACTTTGTCCCATTTTTCCACAATATCCGCCATAAAGTTTAAAATCTTTTCCTATATATTCAATCATAGAAATATCTCTTTTAATATTGCCATAAACACAAAGTTCGCCCAGAAAATTTTGAAGTATTCCCTCCCTTACTATAAAGCCATTTCCGTATAACTTAAATTCACCTGAATAATAATCAACTACACCTAAGTTGGTTTCTTCAATTAGTACAGCTTCTTTATATTGATTTAATATATCTTGCTTATACATATCTTGACAGGGCTGAATATATGTATTTCTCATTCTTGGCATTATTGGATCTTTAAATGATGACCTTCTTGCAAAGCCATAAACTTCATTATCAAAACTATTATGCTTATCTACTGACATTACATTGTTAATCACACCATTCTGAATCAATGTAATAGATTTCATCTTATTGCCAACATCATCATATTCACCAATTCCAGCAACATTTTCAACATCTTTTGCAGAGTCTATAACAGTAAGATGGGGTGCAATTTTCATTCCTTTATATCTATCTTTAAAATAAGAATAATAATCAGCTTCCAGTAAATGACCTATTATTTCATGTATAAAAAACCCTGCTGCCTTGGCAGATAAAACATGGGGCATTTTTTTAAATCTTCGCTTTTCGCCTCTAATCCCAATGTGATGATACTTTTTACAGCAATTCATAATGCTGCACTTAACCACATCTTCTAAACTTAATAAGGTCTCTGTGCAAATTGGTATATCTTCTGTACATATTGTAGTTCCTTCTTTTTTTATTATTAGCCTAATAAACCCAAAGGAACGATTATCTCTTTTTTCTTTATTAATCAATACAATTTCATTATGTAAATAGATAATAGCATCGAAATCTAAGCCTGCCTTTTTTACATCTTTTTTTATTAAGTCAAAATAACTTTTTAATTCATTCATTCTTTTGTTATTTATTGTTAACTCAATTTTGTCAAATAAATTTCTCCCTGTTTTTAATTTAATTTCATGATTATCTTCTTCTCTCTTACCCGACATCCATTTTAACTCATACCAAAATCTATCTTTTACATAATTTGTTTTTGTCCAATGAATGCTTTGCTCATAGATCAATTTTTTCACTCCCTTATATTAAGATACCCAGTTATCAACTAAGCCATTATATTGATGTTAGAAGCAAAAAACTTTTTGCAACATGGTCTCTCTGGTAAATTGCACAAAAGGAACTTTGCTGAACATAATTTCATTATTAAAAGATCATCTGAATAATTTGTGTAAGGGAGTGCAGACAAATTCTCTTATACAAATTTACCATTTAATACTTACAAGATAAGCTTTTGCTCCCAACATCTTAATATAAACAATAGCATGGGTTAAACTCCCCATGCTATGTTTGCAATATAAAGCAATAATTAAATTGCAGCTACAGTTCCACTTCCCATGATGTCAATACACATAGGTATTTCACAAATTACAGCAGTTCCAGTTTCCAAGCCAAGCATTGCAAGACCTGCAAAAATGCTAGCTCCACAAACTGCTAAATTAGCATTTGTAATCTGTGGTACCTCCATCTTTTTCATGTTCTTTTCTTCCTTTTTCATATGCATTTCCCCCTTTCATCATATTCTGAAAACTATATTTTATCTGTTAGATAGAAAATTTTGAATTTCTATCTAAAAGTTTTCAGCATAATCATACATATTCAAATAATTTTTTGATTTTTCATACCATAAACAACTTTGGACTTTATCTTTATTGTTGTATCCTTTTGCTGTACAATCTTTACAATCTTCTTGTTTTTCACACTTGGAGCAAAATTTTTCTTGAGGCGTCTCCAGCATACAGAAATACTTTCCTGATCTTTTCATTATATTATCTATGGACTCAAAATTCAGATTTCCCATTATAATCTCTATCATTGGACAAGGTGTTATATCCATATTCGGTTTGATTCTACATGACAAATATCCCGCTCCACAATTCCTTCTTTCTAACTTTCCTACCTGTCTAATTTTGAAATCTGAATTCTCGTACTTTTGTTTCATGTTTTGAAGAAACTCTTGGTATGTGGATTCTGACCAAGATGTGCTTAAATTATTCTTTTTCGCATTTCCCTGTTCACTAACCCTTCCTATTTCAACATCTTTTACTCCTATGTTTTTAACTAGCTTAATCATATCCTCAAGTTCACTCGGTGTCTGATCTATCAAACAAGTTCCTATTTGACAATTTAATCCTCTTTCAACCGCTTTCTCAATAAACTTAATTGCATTGTAATATGCATTTTCATTTCTTCGAATATAGTTATGTGTACTTTCATTTCCATCAAGACTTATTCTAATGATATTGAGCGGATTAGATTTTAGGTTTTCTAAATCATTCCATATCTTATCATTTGAGTAAAACCCACTAGTAGAAACACTAACAAGCAATTTCATATCTGTAAGTCTTTTTAAAATATATCCGAATTCAGGATTAGTTAATGCCTCACCACCTGTTAATTGAACCTGATATGCACCCATATGTTTAATTTCATCAAGTATTTTTTCAATTTCATCTTTTTCTAAAACGTGATTATTTTTTTTGGGAATATAACAATGTCTACAATCTAACGGACAATAATCTGTTATTTCCCAACATACTGAATTAGGTAAATATGCTTCGGCTGAGCCTCTAACTATATCATGCATTGGTTCACTCGTCTTAGAATCTTCAATAATTCCTGCATCAATAAATGGTTGAATAAAATTGCTTACATTTTTCTCTATTTCACATATTTCGTCATCGTATTCTTCACTCAAGGTTTTAGCTATATCTTCAATGGAGTGCGTACCATCACAAAGCCCTAATATATTACTAGCACTTTCATTAATTGTTATTATTTTTCTATCCATGCCTTGTATATAGGTAAAAATATTTGCATCTTTTTCAGGAACTTTCTTTACAAATGAGTATTCTTTTAACTTAGGATACATTTCTTACTCCTTTCTCCTATTTAGTAACTTATTTACTCCTTTTGTATATATAAAATGTACCATAAATATCTTTTACCAAAATCATTATGTAATTTTTCCAATGCTGCATGTAATTTTTTCTCTACGATGCCTTTTGTCTATTCAAATGCTGACAGGCAGATAAAGAATGGACGGTTAAAAATATGCTAAATCCCTATAAAAATAAAGTAGGCTTTAACATACGGAAAACCTCCATAAAATCAAAACCTACTTTGCAAGGATGTAACAGTATTAAATTATTGATGGCACTTGATGTATTATAAATTGTAACTAGCCATTTTTATATTTTAATTAAACAACTCACCATTAAATGCTCTCTGGATTAGTAAATTAAAATTACTTTCTAATTTTTTCAAACTCTCTTCCATTTTAAATTTCAATTTATCTACTTGTCTGACAAAATTCTCAAACTGATTTTGAAGTTCTAAATCAGGCATTAATATTTCTAATTCTTTAATCATAGATAAATTCAAATTTTTCTGTCTCACACCTCTTTGCCGACTCTTATAAAAGTTTTTGCCTATCTGAATACAATAGTATACAAAAATTGTATTTGCCAAGTTCTTATCTAATTTTGCATAGGCAATTGCTTGATTACAACTACATTCAATCATATTTATAGTTGATTTTAATGCTGCAGTATCATACATTCCTAATAAAAGACTTCCTCTTTCTATTATTTTAGCTGCTGACTCTTTTATAGCTCTTTCTGTTATCATTTCATTACTGCCAAAACAATAGATATTATTTAATTCACCAGATGATAACCACGGAATATTACCATTATAAAACTCACTATTAGACCGTGATGGTGTTCCGCCTGTTTTCCAGTCTCCAAGCTTTCCTAATTCTACTTTTGACAATCGCTTTGGATTTTTAATTGGATCACCAAACATCTCAATAAATTTCGATTTAACTAATTCATCCAACAACCTAATAGCTTCTTTTCTCTTTTCTATAATTTTCTCAGACTTTTCTAAAACCTGAGCTATTCTATTTTGAGTTTCTAATGATGGCATAGGTATATCACACTCTAATATACTATTTGCACTAATATTCCTTACAACACATCCATTTGCATCTTTAATTACAGCTCTTTGAAATCTATCAGACCTTAAAAAATAAAACAAATACTCTACGTTTAAATTATTTTCTTTTAGTATTTCAAATTTACCTACACGTTGATTTAATAAGGCTGGTGTTTTATTTGTATACTTAGCTATTTTACCAATACTTCCTGACATAGATATAAGTATATCATTTTTTTTCACTTCATATTGTCTATTATTTTGCAAAAACTTTTTTGGATAACATATTTTTTTATCAATTACTACATTGTTATCTTGTAAATTATTAATTCTTATTATAGGAACTTCATTTTCCATAAACTCTTTACTTTTAAAAGCATAACCATTTTGTAGTTTTACAATATCTCTTAATTTACATAACGTACATTCTTTTGATGACATGCTATTTCACCATTCCCTTTATCGCAGCTATATCTTCCAAAATTGACCTTTCTAAATCTTCAATCTCAGCCAATATAACCTCTGGTTTTTCATATACCACTTCTTCATATTCTATTTCCTTATACTTATTTATAGAAAGATCATAGTCATTGTTGGCAATCTCTTCTTTATCTACCCAGAACCACTTATCTTCTTTAGTAGGTTCTAAAGAATTATCCTTCTTTACAGCTTTCCACTTTTCAATTATATCTGGAATATCTCCATCATTATCAAGCTTATTTCTCTTATCATCCAACGAGTATCCATCACTTTGCATATCATAAAACCATACTTTATTTGTTTCTCCACCTTTAGTGAAAATAAGTATAGCTGTTGATACTCCTGCATATGGCCTAAATACTCCTGAAGGCATGGATATTACACCTTCAAGTGCATTTTCTTCTACTAAACTTTTTCTTATATCCTTATGTGCCTTTGTTGATCCAAATAAAACTCCGTCTGGAACTATAACAGCACATCTTCCACCTAAATCTAATATTCTGTTTATAAGTTTCATAAATAGTAATTCAGTTTTAGTAGTTTTAGCTCCCTTTGCAAGAGTTGGATTTATATCCTCTTTATCTATACTTCCCTTAAAAGGAGGATTTGCTAATACTAGAGTATATTTATTTTCTTCTTCATATCTCTTTGAGAGTGAATCCATTTGTCTAACATTGGGATTATCTATACTATGAAGCATAAGGTTCATTGAAGCTATTCTAACCATTGATGGGTCAAAGTCAAAGCCATAGAACATTTCTGTTCTAAAATGCTCCCATTCCTCATTACTCATCATGTCACCAATTCTATTATGAAGATGTCCTTCTTCATCAGTAAATACACTTTCAGGTCTTGTATATTTTTCAAGTATATATTCTAATGAATTGATTAAGAAACCAGCAGTACCACATGCTGGGTCACATATCTTATCTTCAGCTGATGGATCCATAAGCTCAACCATCATTCTTATAATGTGTCTTGGTGTTCTAAATTGTCCATTTACACCTGAGGTTGCAAGTTTTGATAGAAGATACTCGTATAAGTCCCCTTTAGTATCTGCATCATCCATGTTTATATTATCAATAATTCTAACTGATTCTTGAAGTAAAGATGGTTTAGGTATCATAAATACAGCATCCTTCATTTCAGCTGTAAAGCTTGATTCCTCTCCTCCCATGTTTTTTATAAATGGAAAAACCTTTTGCGATACTATATCAAACATTTCATTTACATCTAAATGCTTAAATTGACTCCATTTCATTAATTCCTCTGGAAAAATTGAAGTATATGGTCTACCTATCCTATTGGCTCTTTTTTCATTTGCATTATCTATGTCATCTAATCTCTTTATAAATAAAAGATATGATATTTGCTCTATTACAGTAAGAGGGTTAGAAATTCCCCCTGACCAAAAATTATTCCATAGTTTATCTATTTTGCTTTTAACTTCTGTATCTAACATTTCTTTAGTCCTCCTCATTTCATTCCTAGGAACATGTGTCACGCTGTCATCGCCTATTTCTATAGGCTAGCATCTCTATTTTTAAGATATAACACTTACTTTGAATGGAGCTATCAAATCAAATACATCATCAGCCATTCTTCCAAATATACCATCAACTCCATTTGAATTAAAGGATGTATATGGAGCTGCAAATAATGCTGCAAATGATATTCCTTTATTTTTAGCAATATCATTCTTAATTATTTCTAAAGTCTTAATCTGAGTAGCATTCATCTTATTATTATGCTTTTGAATGAATTCTTCAAACCTTTTATTTAATTCTATTTCATCAACACCAACAAACTTTCTTATAATACCAACTATATCCTCCTTGTCTATATCAGTTTTACTTGAAAGCTCATCTATACTATAAACAAAATCATCGCTGAATATTGAATATATGCTATCAATCTCAGTTTGAGAAAGTTTTTCTCCTCTTCTTATTTTATGAATTACTAGCTGGTCCTTTAATCTATCTTCGATAGCTGTCTTTACTCTTTTTTCATAAGGTTCCATGTTAGCCCCGTAAAGCACTGAACCAGCACTTATTTCTTTTACTACTGCTCCAGTATCTTTTATATCAATTACTACAAAATGTCCTGCTGCAGCTCCCTTATGTTTCATTAAATTCCTTAAATCTATTCTTATTTGTTCTAACTTTTCATAACTTAGATTATCCCAGCCTGAAGGTTCTAATAGCGATTTTATAAGCTCTCTCTTACCATCAAACTGATTTATATTTGTTTTTAATCTTGCTAGCTTCTCCATTGTGGCATTGATTTCTCTAACTAATCCATCCTTATCATTGGTCTCAAAGTATTGAAGTATTCTATAAATTGAGTTATCAAATAAAATAGCATCTTGATTGTCCTTTGCTTCAATCCATTGTATCAATGGAGCTATTTCTAATTTTAACTTCTTAATGAAATCTTCATTTAAATGATTCCAGTATTCATCTTTTTTAACTTGCTCTATCTTCTTTCTATTCTTCTTTATTTCAATACTCTCTGATGGAAGTTCATCTATATCTGCTTTTAGCTTTTCTATAAAAGCATTACATATATCCACTTTATTCTTTGACTTATAAACTTCTAAAAGCTTGCACATAAGTTCAAATCTAACCTGCATAGAGGTTTTTTGAGGACTTGGTACAAATCCTTTTGGATTCATTTCAAAGAATTCAAAGTTTTTATAACAATCAAAGATAGCAAACTCTTTTTTATCTACTCCATCTCCAAACAAGTTGTCGCACCTTCTTGTTCCTCTACCTATCATCTGCCAGAACTTAACCTTTGAATAAATAGGCTTTGCAAATACCAGGTTAACTATCTCAGGTACATCTATTCCAGTATCTAATAAATCTACTGATATTGCTATTCTAGGGAATTCTTCATTTTTAAAGTTCTCTATAAGTATTTCCTTATCCTTAATACCTGAATAAATAACGGCAGTCATCTTTCCTTTATATTGAGGGTACATCTCATTAAATAAGGAGTCTAAAAGATTGGCGTGACCTTTATTTTTTGCAAATATAATAGTCTTACCTAAATGGTCTCCTACCTTAATCCCATTATCCATCAGTGTTTTTAATATATATCTATTGGTGTCCTTATTGGTTATCTGCTTTTCTAAAGCATCTTTATCAAACTCAAAAACTTCACCATCATATCCTTCTTCATCTACCTGTCTTCTTTGCTCTTCTGTCATTTGACTATACTTTATACCTTTTCTTAAAAAGTCAGTGGTAGCATCAATTACTCTTGGCTCAATAAGGTAAGGTGGTATATGACTCCAAGCCTGATCTACAGAAAAATTGAAAGTAGGGTCTTCAGTCTCACAATTGAATAAATCAAAAGTATTTCTTTCTATAAAGTCTACAGGCGTTGCTGTAAGCCCTATAATATGGGCATCAAAGTACTCTAATATATCTCTATAGGTCTTATATATACTTCTATGAGACTCATCGCAAATAACAAGATCAAAGAAACCTACACTAAACTTGCTGTAATAATTAATCATAGTCTGATATGTTGAAAAATAAAGAGTAGCTTCTCTATTTTCTGAGTTTTTGCCAGTAAACCTGCAGGATATTTGTTCAGGCATAAAAGTTTTGAAACTATTCTTGTCCTCTTTAGCTTGTCTAACAAGCTCATCTCTATCTGCTAAGAATAAAACTCGCTTAGCCCAGTTTGCTTCCATCATACCTTTAGTTAATGCAATAACAGTTCTTGTCTTTCCTGTTCCTGTTGCCATTACTAAAAGAGCTTTTCTATGACCATTAGAATATCTTTCATATACTCTTTTAATACCCTCTATTTGGTACGGTCTGCCTGCAATATTTTTATCTATTTCAACTTTATTTAAATTTTTCTTATACTTATGCTTAAAGAACAGTTCCTCTAAATCTTCTAAAGTATAGAATCCCCAAATCTGTCTTGGCTCACTATGCATGTCATCCCACATATATATTTCATATCCATTTGTATAGAAAACTATTGGGCGAATTCCATAATCTCTTTCAATAGTATTAGCATACTCAACTGCCTGCTGGCGACCTATAATAGGATCAACAGAAGATTTTTTAGCCTCAACCACTGCAACTGGTTTGCCCTTTTTATTAAACAGTACATAATCAGCAAAGCCTTTTTTGCCTGCTTCTTTATGGTTCTCTAGAGGAAGCTCTAATTTAACAAACTCAGTATTGTTAACGTCCCATCCAGCATCCTTCAGCATTATATCTATTAGCTTCTTTCTAGTTTCTGCTTCATTAAGGTCTAAGCTAACTTCGACCTCTTTTTCTACGGCTTTATCATCTTCAGTTACAACTGCTGTTTTTGTTTCTTCCTTTAATTCTTTTACTTCCTTAGTGTGTTCTTCTTTAATCTCTTCCTTTTCTTTAGCATAATCTTCAATATTATATACAGGTGCTTTAGTTTCAGCCGCCTTAGGCATTTTGAAGGTTAATGGTTTTATTGAAGTATCCTTTGTTACTTTAATATAAAACCATGCTGCTACCTTATACATAGAAACCAAACATTCTAAAGCATCCTTTTTATTTTCATACCCCTCATGGTTAGCCTTATTACCATAGCGTCTTACTATGTCAAAAAGGTCTGGAATAGCTCCATTAATACCTGTAGCTCTTAAAAGCTTAATTTTATCATCTTGAGTTGCAAATTTAGGTATTTCAACTTTCAAAGCTGTAAGTATATGATCTATTATTTGTTCTCCAAACATACGCATCTTTAGCATTGATGCATTATTATCTGTATGAAAATAACTTTCTGCTTGTGTTCCTAACTTTGCTAAAGTTGTCCATTTCTTATTTAAAAAAGTAAAATTAGACATCTATATCCCCCTCATCTTAACTTACTTAATTCCCAAATACTCATTCCATCCACTTTTATCAAAACGTTCAAATGATTTTGTATATACTTGATCAAAGCTTAATTTAGTTGGTCTTGATAGCAAACAATTTATACTATCAAAAACTTTTTCCCCTTCTTCAACACTTATTAACTTAAAGTATATACATAAGCTTAATATATTGTTATGTGTTAGTGTTATATATTCTGATAGCCACTTAAACTCATTCTTATTATCCGAAATTATTATAGGTACTCCAAGAGCAGATGCATAACCTGCACACTCACTTTCTCCTGGTCCTATCACATTCCTTTTATCTTGTATAACTGGAGTGGCCAATTTATTCACAACTATATCTTCTTCTCTGTTTACAATTTCAAATATACTATTTTCTTTTTTAATCTCTGCTTCAATCCTTGAAAAGTATATCCCTGTTTTCTTTCTTAACTCATAGTCATAAACAAAAAAAGGTATTATTATCTTAGAAAATAACAAACTAAGTAAATCTAACCTATCTACTTTAGCTAAATTTATAAGAATATCTGTATCTGAAATTGCTGCTGTGTACTTTTTCATTTTACACTATTTCATCATCTTCTGGCTCATTATAACCATACTTTTCAGGTGTTTCATTTATAAAACCTAAAAGTTCAGTTATCTTGCCGTATGATATCTTGCCCTTTTCATAATTTTGCTTTGCTATTTCCAGATATTCTTTTGATACATATGACACATTACTTGGTATTATTAGTGATATATCATAGCCTTCTGTTTTTGTTATTTCTCTTAACTCTTCCTTTTTAGCTAATGATCCATATTCAGCTAAGCTATCATATAGATTAATATCACATAAATCTAGTTGAACTAATCTTTTTAACATAGCTTTATAACTTACCTTTAGTGTGCTGTTCAATCTTACAATATGTCTAACTTCTAACTGATCTTTAGAAGTATTAATTAACTTATAAAACAATTCTTTTACATAATCCTCTGGCATTAAAAACTCTGATGCAAAAATGTTTGCCTTCTCATCTTCATCTGAATAAACAGCATTATTCATCAGTAATTTTTCTTTCCTTAATAAATCATCATTATAAAGTATATGATAGAGCTCATGTGCTGCTGTAAATCTCTCATGTCCTAAAGTGAAACTACTATTTAAAAATACAACAAACTCATTGTTAAAATAGGTTGTAAATCCTGATATATCATAGGTGTCTAAAGGCTTCCTTATGAAGAAAGCTACATCTTCTAAGATTTCAAAAATATCAACAATTCCTTTTTTAGAAAACTTATATCTTGCTTCTTCTGCTAGACCTTTAATTTTTAGTCTTAAAGGTTCATCCGGTAATTTCAAGTCTCTTTTAGTTAAACTCATATAACTTAGCTCCTCCATAAAGGTTCTACATTAGTTATAGTATTAGAATTTAAAATCTTCTTTTGATTCATAAAGCTCATAATCATCTCTTGTAATGTTTCTACACCTTTAATTGCTTCTTCATTCATGTTTCTCTTTCTAAATAAGGTAACTAGACTATCATCTTCACTATCTTGTAATAATGTTTCTACATCTAGATCTAATACGGAGCAAATAGCTTTTAGTTCAACAGCAGATACAGTTCTGTTGCCATTCTCTATTTTGCTTAAAGTTTCTCTACTCATTGATATACCTAAATCTTTTAATCTATCTACCATTAACTGTTGGCTTATCTTCTTATCTTCTCTAGATTCTTTTATTCTTCCACCTATAATTACACTTGTTAGCATAGAATATACCTCCTAACATACTATTGTAATATTATATTACACCATATTATTACCAACATCAATATGTTCCTTATAATTGTAATCATTTATCACAATTACTATACATATATTCTTAAACTTGAATTCGGCAAGTAAATTTAAAAAAAGTTTCTACTTGCCATTTTTGTTTTCTTTATGAATAAATTTACATTTATTATGATATTTTATACCGTTAGGTCTTTTTTTGAGTATACTTAATAAACCCAAATAACATTTGGATTTTTAAGGTAATTTATTGTTTTTATTTTACTATTAAGTGTATACTGCTATCATCTTTCTACTAAAAACATTTATTTGCTTTTGAATATAAGTAATGATTTTTTCTAATAAGCAGTTGTTTGAAAAACTTAAATATCTATAATATTTGCTACCACAAACATTACCACAAACTCTATAAAATATTCTCCTTAATGTACTAATTTCATGATGTTGTATTTCCTTAGGCATGATTGCCTGTTTAAACCAGTTATGAATGTTATATGCTATCATTTTTATTAAAAGGTACAATTCATTGCATTTATGATTTACTAAACTATTTTCGCTAAAGGCATAGCCTTCTTTTATTTCATCTATGTTATTTTCAACATCACATCGTTGATTATAATCTTGAAATATTTCTTCAGGTGTTAAATAATCTATATTTGTTACTATTGCTTGATATTTATATTTACATTCTTCGAACATTAACTGATTCATATTTTTTGGAATAATTTTTTCTCTTATAATCACAAATCTTCTTGCTCTTTGCCATTTAGGCAATGGAACTGTAATTTCCGTAACAGATAAAGTAGAACTTATATCGTGCCATATATAATCCTTTGAATTATTATTTATAAAATCTATTATCATTTTAACAGTAGAATACATTTTACATTTAACAACATATTCTATTCCATTATCTTCAAAGTATAAAAAGTTTTCTTCATCAAAAAAACCTCTATCAAGTCTAACTCTTTTAAGAAGATATCTTGAAGGAAGCTGGTTTATACAACTCTTAAAGAAATCTAAAAATTTATAATTACTATGGTGTCTACCATTTTCAAGAGTAATGTTAAGTAATTCATCAGTTCCTGAAATAAACCCAACTTTTTCTTTAAATGATGGTCTTCCATTGTACCTTGGATTATATCCTATTCCTGATTTTTCTTGATTACCAAAGATAGTTATAACAGTATCATCAATATTAATACAAACCTCGCGTACATCTTCAGTTGAAGACTTTAAGTCAAGTATTTTTTTATTTATAGTTCTTAATTCTTCTAAAGTTTCTGTTGGTAAAGCTTTTAAGAGATCTCTACATACTTTTTCACTGGGTAATTTATCTACACCTTTAAACTTTTTATATCCTTCATCATTTCTTAATGTTTCAATGTGCATAAATCTTGAGAAACCAAGAATATTTGCATCAATCATGTATTCTATAATTTCTGCAGTATTAAAAGTAGAATTAGCGGCCTTCTTATAGGTTACGCCTTTTTCTAAAATAGTTGGTAATCCTATTATTTGTTTAAAGGATTCCACATAAGAAAAAGTTGCTACAGAAGTAACTTTGGTATCATTGAATTTTGCTTTCATGTTCAAAAATCTAATTTTCTTCTTTAAATTTTTTTGATTTTGTTGTAAACTATTCATAGAAATCACCCTTTTGTGTTTTGTTTTTTTTCAATTATATTTTAACACTTAAAAGGGATGATTTCTTTTAATTTTTTTGAACAAAAAATTCTTTAATTTCAATGCCTTTCGGCATTACTTGCCGAATCCAAGTTAAATATTATTTTAATATGATTTTTCTTGTATTTATTAGTCAATACTCTATAAATAAAAATGGTACTATACAAGGAGAATGACTATGAATACATGGATGAAACCTGATATTAAAAACTCAGTATATTCTATAGTAAATGAATTCATAACTTTAAGAGGATATCCACCAACATCTAGGGAATGGGATAATTTAAAATTAACTCCTAGCCGTGGAACAATTAGAAAACACCTTAATATGAGTTTGAATGAATTATTACATTCTTTAGGTTTCTCAACCTCTTTTTCTATTAAATCACCTTTGAACAGGGAAGAAATAATTAATGCATTTAGACGGTTTTACAAAGAAACTAATAAGATTCCTACTACTAAAGATTTGAAATCAACAAGATTAAAATACTTGCCTTCAATTAGTAACCTGTATAAATACTTTGAATCTATTAGTGATGTATTAATAGAAGCTGATTTACCTATATCAAGTAAGGGATACTCTGAATCTTATTTGCTTATGAAATTAGATCAGTTTATAAAAGTCTATGGTAGACTTCCTTCAAAAAAAGACTTAGTTGGTTTGAATAGAAATGTAAGCTTCCCTGAATATAGATCCTTTGGCAAGTTAGGTGGTATAAAAAAAGCTCTCTTAAAGTTAAACTATTCAAATGACGAAATTAATAATTTACTTCACCTACAAAATAAATCCAAAATAGAAGACTTAATAATACTAACTATTAAAGAGCATATAACCAAAAATAACACTACTCCTGGCAGCAAAGAATGGGATCAATGCAGTTATCAACCTTCAAGAAAAGAAATTGAAAAAATGTTTGGTATGCCTTTTAATTCGCTTATTATTAAATTTGGATTTAAGCCTAAAAATAAGACTCCATTATCTTATAATAAAGAAGAATTATCTTTAAGACTGAAGTCTTTTTATATTAAAACTGGTAGAGTTCCGACATTTAACGATTTGCGTAATCTAGACAATTCACCTCACCCTAAAATTTATTATGAGGTTTTTGGATCATTTGAAGCTGCTCTTAAATTTGCTGACTTACCTTCAAATAAATATTTAGATAAAGATTTTCTTATTTCAGAAATCATTAGATATATTGAAACCTATGGAATAGTCCCTTCGACCAATTCATTTAGATATAACAATGATTTTCCATCATTAAAAGCTTATAAACGAATATGGGGTAGTTTTAATAATGCTATTGTTGAACTTGGAATGACCCCAATATGTTGTGAAGTTAGAAATGCTTTTTCAAAAAGATGTTTAAGTTTAGATAAGGATATTTGTAACAGTTACGAAGAAGCATTTATTGATAATTTTATGTTTAAAAACGATATAAATCATGAAAGAGAAATTCCATATCCTTATCATCCTTTATTTAACAAAAGCAAACTAAAAAGATGTGATTTCCTAGTAAAAGATACTTTAGGCAATATCATATATGTTGAGTACGCTGGTCTTTATAAGAAACCAAAATATAAAATGAGACTCGATGAAAAAATAGCTTTAGCTAAAGACCTAAACTTAAATTTAATAGTAATTTATCCTTATCAATTAGGTAATATATATGATATCTTTATAGAATCCAATATATTGTAACACGTTCATAATTTATATAAGAAAGCAATTATATTAACTGATTGTTTTCTTGTATAAATTAAATAGATGTCAAATCCGACATAATCATTTCTATCATAATTAATTACTTGTTTGGTTTCTTGCATTTATTATCTGTATTAATCATATTAAGTAGGAAGACTTTTTTCAGGACACGTCCTCATATGCTAGCCCCTGCGTCGAATTTGACGCACCCCTTACATAGGGTATTCTCGATATTCTCTAATAGCAAATATCACTATATTTTATCTTAAGAAAATATATAACTAAAAAGAAAACAAGTAGCTCGAACTACTTGTTCTCGGATTAATTTTACAGCACTGACAGAAGCCAACGGCTCTATCCAATTAATATTATACCAAAATACTTAAAAATATAAATATCTATCTGAATAATATTTAGCTTCAATCCGCTTATATAGTTATAAAATTATATATATTTTCTCCCGGTACCAGGCTATATAAATCAAAATCCAATTCTTAGTTTCATGCCCCACCCCTTTATAGAATTACATGGTTCATTTTGACCTATCCAAAGCCTTCGGCTTAATTCACAACAGTTTAATCTGATTTAGCTTATACCATAAAACCTTTTTTAACTATTCATCTTCCTTTTGCAGATTAAAGATTTAGCCCTTAGCAGGGCACTGGTGGTTCTTTTATAACTTTTTATAGGTATGTTTAAGTCTTTGTAATACTGAACCTTATTTAAAGTGCTGAATGAACCATTAATATTTATATCTAAAGGAGGATTCATAATGAAATCAACTGAAAAATCTATTAAAACTTCAAATCTTATCAATAAGAAAGGCCTTAAAAAGATTAACCCTAAACATGACTATAAGGCTGAGTACACAAGACTTTTCCCTACCAAGATGTCTAGTTCAAACTTCTTATCTTTCTACACCCTTCATGTACTAGCTAAAGAAAACAGACCCCTATACGGCAAAGAAATACTAGCATTCCTGCAAGACACAATAGGTTCTTCTGTTTGGAATCCCTCACATGGAACTCTCTATCCGATTTTAAATAAGCTCACAGCAAACAACCTTATTGAGAACATAAAGATAGAGGAAGATAAGAAGTATTATGCCATTACTGAGCTTGGAAGAGACGAATTAGAAATAAAAATGAGGGAGTTTAAGCCTATGATAATTGAATCCTATAAATTCTTCTCTAAACTTATTGAAGAAATATATGGTTTCAATGAGGATCAAAATGATACAACTACTTCTTAAAATACGTTTATAGCTATTATAGTGACTTAAGCAGTAAGCTCTAAAAGTACCATTCCACTTACTATCATAAAGCCAAATTCTTATGCTCTTATAGGAATAGCAAAAAGGCTATTCCTATATAATCATCTACAAATGTCTATAAGGTAGACAAATATATATAGATAAATCTTTATCTACAAATGTTTATAAACATATATCAACATAGAATTGGTTCAAAATGACCTTCTGGTGTTTTGTGATGATGTTTTTATAACTGCTCTCTTAACACTAGGATATACTGATGATCAAAATGAACCAATGTATCAAAATGACACAAACATTCTTAATAATCAGAAGTTTCGCAGATTAAAAAATAAATAGGGCGTAGCCCCTTGATATGTAATGGTTTAGATGAATAATAATTGAAATATGTAAATTCCGATTTTTACTGGAAAAAATTTAGGGTTTAAAAATGAAAACATCCTTTCTATAATGAATTTTGCTACAAACCCAATAGAAAGGATGTTTTGAGATGAACAAGCGTTATTTAAAACAAATGCTCACCTACTTCTCTAAGGTATACCATCTTGGAGAAAAAATCAAGGGGTTAAAAGATGGAAGAATAAATCCTCAAATTGAAACTTCAACTATTTCATTTATAGTTCTGTTCACATTTATCTGTAGACTTAAAAGTTTTAATAGACTCGAACATTGGTTGGAAAAAGGAAGATTTAAAAATTTATTTCCAAAGAAAACAAGATTGCCCCATATTGACGCCGTTAGGCGTTCCTTAAGTAGTTTT
Source organism: Clostridium sp. (assembly GCF_047777555.1). GTDB lineage: Bacteria > Bacillota > Clostridia > Clostridiales > Clostridiaceae > Clostridium_H. Next base: position 257,294 of record NZ_JBKEEV010000003.1, read on the forward strand.
GATATAAACAGTTTGAATGATATGCATGATCATATAATAAAAACTATATTTAAAAATAAGGTATTTAGGAACGGTACAGTAGATGGAATAAAGGTTGCCGCTATTGATGGAGTTGAGATATTTGAAAGTACTAAAAAGAGCTGTGAAAAATGCCTTACCCGTGTTGATAAACAAGGAATAACTCATTACTTCCACAGAGCAGTTGTTTGTGCAACTGTGGGTTCTGATCCCCATACTGTATTGGGTTATGAAATGTTAGAACCTAAAAAAGATTGTTCTGATAAAGATGAGGGTGAAATTACCGGAGGTAAAAGACTCATTAGAAAGCTTTATGAAAAATTTCATCACTTTGCAGATGTTATAGTTACAGATGCTTTGTATTGCAAAGCATCATGGATTAAAGAAGTCCTTGCAATTGGAATGGATGCAGTTGTTAGAGTAAAAGATGAAAGGCTTCATATTGTTAAAGACGCATTAGGATTGTTTCAAAGCCGTGAGGCTAACAAACAATGGATAGTAAATGAGGGAAGCACAAAGAAAATTATTGTTAGTGCTTGGGATGATGATGGATTTGAAATGACTGGTATGGATATTAAGGTAAGATTTATAAGATTTTTAGAGGAGATTCATGAAGGCGATAAGAAAGAGTTAAAAGAAGTCTGGATTGTAACCACCAACAAAAATATTTGTACTGAGACTATATGGAAGATAATTCATAAAAGGTGGGACATTGAAAATAATGTATTTCACCAATTGAAAACAGAGTGTCATTTTGATCATTGCTATTTGCATAGCCCTACGGGCATAGAGGCTATAGTTGGATTCATGATAATAGCCTTTAACTTAACCCAATTATACTTTTTTAGAAACATTCGAGGATTCAGAGAAAAAAGGCTTTTGCAGATAAATATAATAGAAGATTTGAAAGATGAAATGTTGATAATTATGAATTGGATTAATCCAATTTTTAACACTGCATAGTCGATAATAAAATTGGAAATACAGCTTTTCATTATGATGGGGAGGGGGAAGGTGTATCTATATACATGGCCTACGGCCTTTTTCCCTTCCAAAATTTCAATAAAATAGAAAAAATCTAATTTCCTATAAAGAAAAAAGCTTTACTGGAAATTAGATGCGAAATCTCTGCTTAATAATTATAAACATTGCTATGTAATACTTATGACAGGTTCAAAATGAGCCAAGCTATATATAATACCTGCTTCTCAGAAGTACTGTAACTTAGAAGTAATTATTAAAGCTAAACCCTACACGTTTTTAGATTTTTCTCCCTACTACTTTTATAGCTAAAAGTTAAAAGGAATATTAAAACTAAAAATACTGGCAATGTAGTTTAGACTACATTTTAAAATCATTTGTCTTTAGCAAACTCCAAAATTGAATTATGCTCATTCTTTTAATTACTAACTTGATTTGTGGTAAGGATTTGTTATGACATATAATGCTCTTTAACGCGTTATACGCTTTATTTAAGGCATTCTAATCATAAGATATACTTTTACCTTACCTATGCTAATTCAATATATTCTAGAGGGCATATAGCTACTCCAAAGATCATAATAAATATTACTGTTTCTATATACTTTTATACAATCCTGTTGTTTCTTTGGGAGCTGTTTTATTATATCGTCTATGGAAATAGGCTTTATCTCAACATCAGCATATATATAATGATATCCTTTTGATAATATCCATCTTTTATACTTCAATATTGTAGATTCTGCAGGTACTTTAATATGTGGTACTTTATTTAAATAATTCAATACCAATTTAGCTGTATGCTTCTCATTTTTACTTAAACTACTACCATTTATAACTGAGAAAAGTTTAATCTTTGTAGTCATTGTCTTATCTAAGTGAAGTAGTTTTAAAACCTTATTCATAATATTTACCTGGCTGTTAAAATCGAATACTTCCTCTAATATAGCTACAGGTCTTGAGGAAGGTTCTATTTCAATCTCCGTAGCTTTCCCATCGCTCGTAAACTTTGTTACAATAGGTTTAAAAAGCTTATATATTCTATCTCTTTTTAAAGAAACTTCTATGCGCAGTATATCCTGTCCAGATTTTAAACATACTAAATCACTATCATAATAATCATCTATTTGCTTTTCTGGATTCGTATTAGATATTTGTCTAAGCTTTAAGTATATCCTAATTATGAAATCACTGTTATCCATATCTTTCCCATTAAAAAAATATATAGTACCACCTTCTTCACTTATATCTTTCTTCAACTTACCTATGTTTTCTAACTTCGAAATCACATTATATAGTGCCTTAATCTCATCGCTGTCTCTAATGATATTTATGTTATTCTCATAATAAGAAACCATCCAATATCTAAGATTAGGCACTACACTTATATCTAATACCCCTTTCAATTTATCTCTAATAATACTATGCAGCTGCTGTATATTGCAGGAGTATATAGAAGCTATATTATCATTTTGAAGAAGATAAACAGGATTAAAATCAATATAAAGAAGATCATCCTTATGCATAGGCATATATTTGAGGAAGATTCCATCTATATACTTGTAATAATAAGAAAGACATCTATTATAATTCTCTTTATAAAACCAATTCTCCCTATATCTCTCTTCAAATAATCTATCCTTAACTAGAGAAACATTGGTTATATATGTGCTTACTTTATCTATTGCCATATCAGTACCTCCTATGCTAATTTCCAGTTAGGCTTTGAAGCACTCAAAATGCTTCAAAGCCATTGATATTACTAGCTTTATATAGTATATCTATATAGTAATAAAGGTCACCCCATAGAGAGAATGCTCTTTTACTGGAAATTTAACTCCCATTTATTTTATCTTCTCTCTTCTATTTCCGCAGCGGACCTTAAAGCATCAGCATATGTTTGTGTAAAATTTAATCCCTTTAACTTAAGTTGCTCCTGCATTTCATAAAATTTTGTAATATATGCTGCGTAAATAAAAAATCTTTTCTCCTATCATGATATTTAATACTAAGTATAATTCTAATTTAGTTAATAAATAAAAAAGCTTATCTTTATTTTAAATATTTATGTGAACACTTTATGCAAAAATACTATGACTCTGCAAAATTGTAGAGTCATAGTAGTTTTTATATAATTTCTGATACCTCCAAATTAATGCTCATACTACTCACCTATAATCTTTGAAACTTGTCTATTATCTATTAATGATTTTTCATCACTTTTAAAAATATCAAGATACCTCATCTTACTTTATTCATCCATAAATTAGATCATTTTGAACCTGTTATTTTTTCTTGCATAAGCTTCTTGTCAACTAATCTTTATATTTCTATCTCTTCTAATTCCCTAATCAATAACTCATCAGTTATTGGTTCATTTTGACCCTTTCCTAAAACAAATGACTCTTCCAGCTCTGTAGTCTTATTTTCTATTACAATCATGTTTTCAATGGTTTCATAATTTAAGGAATACCAATTAGTATTACTCTTTGCTTCTTCACTATAAAATCTCTTTATCTTTATCAATTTCAGCTTCTTCAATTTGGATATAGCTCTTTTCACAGTACTTAAACTCATATAAGAAAAGTATTTCTCACATAAAGCTGCTACAGATTGATTAGTCCAAATTGACCCTTCTTTTAAATATCTACTATCATTCTTATTCAACTCTATTAAGTCATTAAGCTTTTGAAGAATTATGGCTTCATTAAGACCTATGGCTTTTGCAAGAACAGGTGAAACCACAGTACATTCTTCTTTACATTCAAATATGCAATGCATGAATATTTCTCCTTTTGCAGCTTTAAAGTTAAATTTAGACTCTCTGCAACAATTGCAAAAGAGCCTTTAATTCTTACACGCTTCTAATAATTAAATATATTAAATCAGTTAAACTTCAAACCATATAAAACAAAGTATATAAATCATTCCTTTATACCAAATGTCGGATTTGACATCTAAGAAGGCTATCTGCTTTCTACAATCACATAGCCTTCAGTTCTTCTTTTAATTCATCTGCATCACAATAATACTTTTCCATAAAGAACTTTTTAGGTACCTTACCAGCAACAACAATATATCCTTTTTCCTTTAATTCATTATTAAGCTGTCTAATTATCACATATGCTTTTGATGCACTTATTCCCAAAATCCTTCTAACATCTGTAACTGTTAAATAGCTCATTTTTCTCATGCCTCCTAATACGTATTACCAAAATTGATACTTTTAAATATTATTATTTTTCAATAAGTTCTTCCACCGGAACACCTAATGCTTTTGAAATCTTTCCTACTGTTTTAGGCATTAATTCCTGTTTGCCCTTTCTTAATTTAGTTAACGTAACGATGTTAACTCCAGACTGTTTTGAAAGTTCATTTACACTTAGGCATGCCTCTGCCATAGCAATTTCAAATTTTTTGTTATCAATTCTCATGTCATCGCCTCTTTCTTGCATAATTAAATTACTCATTTATAACTTAATATATAATTTTAACTTAACTAAATTATATATAACTAAATTACACTTGTAAATATTTTTTTATACTTTTTATTGAATTTAATTACGTATAATGTTATATTATTTCATGAAGGTGGTGAAATGAATGAATAAAGAAACAATAGGCAGCCGCATAAAAGAAAAGAGAAAGAACAAAAATATTACCCAAACTCAATTAGCCAACATATTAGATAAATCACTTAGTTCAATACAGAAATATGAAAGCGGAGATGTGGAAATACCTCATAGTATTGTAGAAAAGATTGCAGAAACTTTAGATACAACTGTTACCTACCTACTTGGATATGATAAACTTCAGAAACAGTTAGATGATTTAAGATTATTCAAAGAAGAATTAAAATTACTTGGATGTAATTTGGAAGAGATTAATTGTATTAAAGAAGATAACCCCGAAGTTATTAGTTGCAAATCAAATGACACAGAAAGATATTGTGCAAATTGTGATATAAAAGAAACATGTTATTTAATAACATATAATAATACTACTGTAAAAGTTCCTATACATGATTTTGAAAACTTACGCGAACATTTTAAGTCATATATGAAATTCATGTTGTTGGAACTAATAAAGAAATATCAATAATATTATTATCCTGCTATTTAAGGGGGTGATTATTATTCCTGCGTATAAAGATGAAAAACAAAGCACCTGGTATGTGCAGTTTTATTACACTACTTGGACAGGTGAAAAGAAGAAGAAACTTAAAAGAGGTTTTAAGAAAAAGGGAGAAGCATTAGAGTGGGAAAGAGAGTTTCTGAGTAAACAGCAGGCCAATCCTGATATGTCCTTTGGATCTTTAGTTGAATTATATTTTGAAGATATGGAGAATAGGCTTAGGAAGTCTACTATAGCTAATAAGAAATATATGATAGAGCTAAAGATCCTTCCTTACTTTAAAAACATGCCTATAAATACAATTAAGGCTACACATATAAGAAAGTGGCAAAATAAGTTGATGAAGGATGAAAAGGACTATTCTGAAACCTACCTTAAAGCAATTAACAATCAGTTAGTTGCTATATTTAATTATGCTGTTAAGTACTATGATTTAAAGGAGAATCCTTGCCATAAAGCTGGCAGTATGGGTAAGAAAAATGCAGAAGAGATGCTGTTTTGGACAAAAGAAGAATACATGAGGTTCATAGAATGTGTAGAAGACAAGCCTCAATCCAAAATAGCTTTTGAAACTTTATATTGGACAGGCATGAGAATTGGAGAATTAATGGCTCTTACTTTAGCTGATATAGACTTTGATAACAAGACTATAACTATTAATAAATCAATACAAAGATTAGGAAAAGAAGATGTCGTAACAGCTCCTAAAACACCTAAGAGCAATAGAGTCATACCGATAACAGATTTCTTATGTGAAGATTTAAAGAGCTATGTTAACACACTTTACGATATTAAGCCTAAAGATAGAATCTTTCCATTCACTAAGTACTTCTTGCATCATGAAATGGATAGAGGCTGTAAAAAAGCCAACGTTAAAAGAATCAGGCTCCATGATCTGAGGCATAGCCATGCCTCCTTATTAGTTGAGCTAGGTGTAATCCCATTAATAATAGCAGAGCGATTGGGACACGAAAAGGTAGAAACTACATTAAATACATACTCTCATTTGTATCCTAACAAGCAAAATAAAGTAGTAGATGCTCTTGAAAAATTAAAGTAGAATCAAATTAGAATCACAGCATAAAAGAAAAGTCCGCAAACCCTTATTTTATAAGGCTTGCGAACTTTATATATATTATTCCCACTCAATAGTTGCAGGTGGTTTAGAAGTTATATCGTAAACAATTCTGTTTACTCCTTTAACTTCATTAACTATCCTTCTTGAAACCTTATCTAAGACCTCGTAAGGAATTCTAGCCCAGTCAGAAGTCATAGCGTCAGAGGATGTTACTGCTCTTAATGCTACAGTATGGCAGTAAGTTCTCTCATCTCCCATTACACCTACTGACTGAATGTTAGGTAGACATGCAAAGTACTGCCATATCTTACCCTCAAGTCCTGCTTTTGCAATCTCTTCTCTGAATATTGCATCCGCTTCTCTAGTTATAAATAACTTTTCTTCTGTAACTTCTCCTAGAACTCTTATAGCAAGACCTGGTCCTGGGAAAGGTTGTCTCCATACTAGATGATGTGGAATTCCAAGTTCTTCTCCCACTGCTCTAACTTCATCCTTAAACAATTCTCTTAAAGGTTCAATTAAAGAGAACTGCATATCTTCTGGAAGTCCTCCAACATTATGATGGCTCTTTATGGTGGCTGATGTATTAGTTCCGCTTTCAACTACATCTGGATATATAGTACCTTGCACAAGGAAATCTATTTGTCCAAGTTTGTTAGCCTCTTCTTCAAATACTCTTATAAACTCTTCACCGATTATTTTTCTCTTTCTCTCTGGATCACTTACTCCTTTAAGTTTTCCTAAAAATCTATCTTGAGCATTGACTCTTATTAAATTCATGTCAAATTGTTTCTTAAATATTTCTTCTACCTGATCTCCCTCATCTTTTCTAAGAAGACCATGATCAACAAAAACACAAGTTAATTGTTTGCCTACAGCCTTATGAACAAGTACTGCTGCCACTGAGGAATCTACTCCACCAGATAATGCACAAAGTACTTTTTTATCTCCAACCAATTCTTTGATCTCTCTTACCTTATCTTCTGCAAAAGAAGCCATAGACCAATCGCCTTTAAGTTTACAGATGTTAAATAAGAAATTAGAAAGCATTTTTTGTCCAAATAGAGTATGCTCTACTTCTGGGTGGAATTGAACTCCATATATTTTTCTTTCCTTATTTTCCATAGCAGCTACAGGACATTGATCTGTTGTTGCTATTATTTCAAAGCCTTCTGGAATTTGTGATACATAATCCGTATGGCTCATCCATGATTGGTCAACTTCATCTATGCCTTTGAACAACTCTGATTTATTGTTAATCTTAACTTCAGTTTTCCCGTATTCTCTAATTTCAGGGCTTTCAACCTTTCCACCTAATGTGTAAGCAGTTAACTGATGTCCATAGCATATACCAAGGACAGGTATTCCTAATTCAAAGATTTCTCTGTCTACTCTTGGAGCTCCATCACCATATACACTGTTAGGTCCACCTGTAAAAATTATTCCTTTAGGATTCTTACTTTTTATGTCTTCTACAGAAGTTGTATAAGGAACTATTTCGCAGTACACATTGTGTTCCCTAACTCTTCTTGCAATAAGCTGATTATATTGTCCTCCAAAGTCCACCACAAGAACTAACTCATTCTTCATAAGGTCTATCTCCTTTGTTTTTTATTTTTACCTATTTTTAAAACTACTAAAATTAAGTTTCTATTAAAGCATAATTGTAAATTTTATATTATAGCTGTGTACTATAGTTTGGTGCTTCTTTAGTTATTGATATATCATGAGGATGACTTTCTCTAAGTCCTGCTGAAGTTTGTACTACAAATCTAGCATTCTTAAATAAGTCCTCTAATGTAGGTGCGCCTAAATAACCCATTCCTGAACGTATTCCTCCAATAAGTTGATATATAGTATCTGAAACAAGACCTTTATATGGAACTCTTCCTTCTACACCTTCTGGAACTAACTTTTTAGCATCTTCTTGGAAATATCTATCCTTACTTCCACATGCCATAGCACTTAAAGAACCCATTCCTCTATATACCTTGTAACTTCTTCCTTGGAATATCTCTACATCTCCTGGTGCTTCTTCACATCCTGCAAGCATTGATCCCATCATAACCGCCTTAGCTCCTGCAGCTAAAGCTTTAACAATATCTCCTGAGTACTTAATTCCTCCATCTGCAACAACAGGAATTCCATATTTGTTTGCTTCCTCCACGCAGTCCATAACAGCAGTAAGTTGAGGCACTCCAACACCAGCAACTACTCTTGTAGTGCATATTGAACCTGGTCCTATACCAACCTTTATGCAATCTGCTCCTGCTTCTATTAAGTCTTTTGCAGCTTCTGCTGTAGCCACATTTCCTGCTATAACCTGAAGTTCTGGATACTTTTCTTTGATTTGTTTTACTGCAAGCAATACTCCTTTTGAATGTCCATGAGCAGTATCTACTGTAATAACATCAACCTTAGCTTGTACTAAAGCATCTACTCTATCCATCATATCTTTAGTAACACCTACTGCAGCACCGCATAATAATCTTCCTCTTTCATCCTTTGCTGCATTTGGAAATTGTCTTACTTTCTCAATATCCTTTATTGTTATAAGACCTTTTAGATTATTTTCTTCATCTACTAAAGGCAATTTTTCTATTTTATGCTTTTTTAATATTTCCTTAGCTTCTTCAACTGTAGTATTTTCTGGAGCAGTAATTAAATTTTCACTAGTCATTATGTTCTTTATAGGCTGGCTATAATTAGTTTCAAAAGCTATGTCTCTATTTGTAATAATTCCTACAAGTTTTCCTCCTACTGTTATAGGAATTCCAGATATTCTGTACTTAGCCATTAGACTTAGAGCTTCTTCCACAGTGTTATCTGGTGATAAGTGAAATGGATCTGTTATTACGCCATTTTCCTGTCTTTTAACCTTGTCTACTTCAATAGCTTGTTTTTCTATGCTCATGTTTTTATGGATTATACCTATTCCACCTTCTCTTGCTATAGCTATTGCCATTTTAGATTCAGTAACCGTATCCATTCCTGCACTCATTATAGGAATATTCAACTTTATTTTTTTAGTTAAATTAGTTTTTAGAGTAACATCCTTTGGCAAAACCTCTGATTTGTTTGGTACTAACAATACATCATCAAATGTATAAGCTTGTTTTAATATAATTGCCACTATAACCAACTTCCCTTCAAATTATTTGTTTTTTATCACACTTTCGTACAAATTTAAAACATTTTATTAAAATATTTTCATCATTAAGATTGTCCCATGTTATTGGATAACAAAAAATGCATTAGTCCCACCTCTATATCTAAAAGCAAGACTAATGCATAAAAATAAAAATTTCATATGCAATAATCCACTAATAGTCGGAAATTTACGGCTTCCGGTAGAGACTCCTTGCCATATTCAAGGGATATATAAGTGAATTTATAATTTCTATTTAATTTTAAGTTATGTCTATTTTAGTTGAGTTTTTACATTTTGTCAATCGTTTAAAACCGTTTTCTGACAATATTCTTGCAAATTTTTTATATTGTAGATTGATAAAATATTCAAAAATTGTGTTAGTATATTAATTGATGAAATTAATAATACTTATATATTCTTAAAAAGAGGTATGTAGCATGATTTATTTTGATAACGCATCAACAAGTTTTCCAAAACCCCCTCAGGTATCTCTTGCTGTATATAATGCCATAAATACCTTGGGTAATCCTTCAAGAGGTTCTTATGCATTATCCTTAGATGCTTCAAGAGTTGTATATAATGCCCGTGAGAAAATAGCAAGACTTTTTAATTTATCTAATCCTTTAAATGTTGCCTTTACTTCAAATTCTACAGAAAGCCTAAATATAGCCATAAATGGTTCTTTTAGTGCAGGAGAACATATAATAACAACAGAAATGGAACATAACTCTGTGCTTAGGCCTATTTATGCCATTGAAAAAAAAGGCGTTGAAGTTTCTATTGCTAAATGTGATAATCTTGGGAATATAGATTATGCTGAAATAGAAGATAAAATAAAATCAAATACTAGAGCTATCATATGCACTCATGCATCAAACTTAACTGGAAATTTAATAGACATAAAAAATATAGGCAGAATTTGCAAAAAACATGGTTTATTATTTATCCTAGATGCTTCCCAAACTGCTGGTGTTTTCCATATAGATATGGAAGCAGATAACGTGGATATACTCTGCTTTACTGGTCATAAGTCTCTTTATGGTCCACAAGGGACTGGTGGAATATGCATTAAAGATAATATAAATATACGCCCTTTAAAACTTGGTGGAAGTGGAAGCAATTCTTATTCTACATCTCATCCAAACACCATGCCTGACATGCTGGAAGCTGGAACCATTAATAGTCATAGCATTGCTGGACTTTTAGCTGGCATAGAGTTTATTTTTAATACTGGAATTGAAAACATAAGAGAACATGAATTGAAGCTAATGTGGCAATTTTATAATGGTGTAAAAGACATTGACGGTGTTAAAGTTTATGGAGATTTCTCAAACTATGTAAGGTCTCCAATAGTTTCTTTAAATTTAAGGAATTTCGATTCTAATGCTATAAGTGAAGAACTAGCTAACACTTATGATATTGCTGTTAGAGCAGGAGCTCACTGTGCACCATTAATGCACAAAGCATTAGGTACACAAAATCAAGGTGCTGTTAGGTTTAGTTTTTCTTACTTCAATACAACTGAAGAAGTAAATACTGCTATTAAAGCCATAGATGAATTATCAAAGCTTTGATATTTATCTATGGCTTATTTTTTTAATTCTTACATTATTATATAATGTGTATTAAAATATGGTTTTTATCTCCTTGTTTAATCCTATCTTTTTTATATGATAATATCCTGATGTTTCTATATTATTATCATCTATTATTTTCTTCACCTGCTTCAAATCGCTTAAATCAAACCTTATGGAAAGTCCACAACCAGCAGTTATTTCTCTCGGCACAGGTATTATTTTTACATCTAGCTCATGTCTCGTTAATTCTTTTTCTGCTTTGATTGCACTATGGGTAGAGGAAAAGGCCACCAAAGCAAATACCTCTTCTTTCATATGTACTATTTATGGCTTAATAATTTTTTGAAAAGTATTCATTTTTTCAACAATGGTGTACATGTTTGTTACCTTTCCCACAGCTAACTCTTCTGTTAAGTTATAGTAGTTTAAGCATGTACCACAAGTTAAAATTTCTACCCCTAGCTCTTCCAGCTTCTTCAAATCTTCTATAATAGGTGAATCTTTAGCTACTAATTTTGCCCCTCCATTATAAAATATGATAGTTGAAGGTATACTTTCAGCTTCTGTTAAAGCATAAATGAAATTTTTTATTAAAACTTTTCCAATCTCCTCGTCTCCCTCCCCCATCTTATCAGAGGATATAACCATTAGTGTATTCTCATTAATCTTTGTCATGTTTTCATCTCTCCCTTCCATACTAATTATTAGACATTTTCATTTGAAAACCTTCTTTTTTTACATCTGCTTATAACTTATATTATTCATTCATAATATAAATTATATTGATATATAAATAAATTAAAGGGATTTTTGCCACTGGCAAAAATCCCTTTCTTGACTTTTTACTTTCAACTTTTCGCTGATTTTTAGTACATTCCGTCCATTCCCATTCCGCCCATTCCTGGTGCTGGTGTTGTGTTCTTTTCTGGAATTTCAGCTACAACACATTCAGTTGTTAGGAATGTTGATGCAACTGATGCAGCATTTTGAAGTGCTGATCTTGTAACCTTAGTTGGATCTACTATTCCTGCTTCTGCCATATTTACATATTCTCCGTGTAATGCATCGAATCCTATTCCTGGTTCACTGTTCATTATCTTTTCTACTATTACAGAACCTTCAAGTCCAGCATTTTGAGCTATTTGTCTTACTGGCTCTTCTAAAGCTCTCTTTATAATTTCTATACCAACTTTAACGTCTGCAACGTCAGAAGTTAATTTGCTTACTTCTTTTAGAGCATTAATGTATGCAGTTCCACCACCTGCAACTATACCTTCTTCTACAGCTGCTCTAGTTGCTGATAATGCATCTTCTATTCTTAACTTTCTTTCTTTTAATTCTGTTTCAGTAGCAGCACCAACTTTGATTACTGCAACTCCACCAGCAAGTTTTGCTAATCTTTCTTGAAGTTTTTCCTTATCGAATTCAGAAGTTGTTTCTTCTATTTGTCTCTTAATTTGAGCTACTCTATCAGAAATTTCTTTCTTGCTTCCTTTTCCATTAACTATTGTAGTATTTTCTTTAGTTACTTTTACGCTTTCAGCAGTTCCAAGCATATCTAAAGTAACTTCTTTTAGGTCTCTTCCTAATTCTTCAGATATAACTTCTCCACCTGTTAATATAGCTATATCTTGAAGCATTTCTTTTCTTCTATCACCAAATCCAGGAGCTTTTACAGCTACGCAGTTGAATGTTCCTCTTAATTTATTAAGTACTAATGTAGCTAATGCCTCTCCTTCTATGTCTTCTGCTATAATCAATAATTTCTTTCCTTGTTGAACTATTTGTTCAAGAACTGGAAGTAATTCTTGTATGTTAGAAATCTTCTTATCTGTTAAAAGGATATATGGATTATCTAATACAGCTTCCATCTTTTCTGCATCAGTTACCATATATGGGCTTAAATATCCTCTATCAAATTGCATTCCTTCAACAACGTCAAGTTCAGTTGCCATTGTCTTTGATTCTTCTACAGTGATAACACCTTCGTTACCTACCTTTTCCATAGCATCAGCTATTAACTTACCGATTTCTTCATCAGCAGCAGAAATAGCAGCAACTTTTGCTATATCTTCTTTTCCATTAACTTGCTTTGAACCCTTCTTGATTTCTTCAACAGCAGCGTCAACAGCTTTCTTTATTCCTTGTCTTATAAGCATTGGATTAGCTCCAGCTGTAACGTTCTTTAATCCTTCTCTTATAATTGCTTGAGCAAGTAATGTAGCAGTTGTTGTTCCATCTCCAGCTACATCGTTTGTCTTTGTAGCAACTTCTTTAACAAGTTGAGCTCCCATGTTTTCATATATATCTTCAAGTTCAATCTCTCTTGCTATGCTAACACCATCGTTTGTTATAAGTGGTGTTCCAAACTTTTTATCTAAAACAACATTTCTTCCCTTTGGTCCTAATGTAACTTTTACTGCATCAGCTAATTTGTCAACACCTTTTTGCATTGAACGTCTTGCTTCTTCCCCGAATAAAATGCTCTTAGCCATATTTAAAAACCTCCTTATTTTCGCTGTATCCTAAATTCACAGTTTATATTACTATTCAATAAAACTTTTTATTTAATCTCTATCTTCTAGTCACTAACCACTATTTATACATATGTACCATATAGTGATCAGTAATTATCAATTATTCAACAATTGCTAATATATCATCTTGTCTTAGAATAGTGTATTCTTCTCCATCAATTTTAACTTCTGTTCCAGCATATTTTGAGAATAATACCTTATCTCCAACTTTAACTTCCATTCTAACTTCTTTTCCATTTACTAATCCGCCTGGTCCTACTGCAACTACCTCTGCTTCTTGTGGTTTTTCCTTAGCACTTCCTGGTAGTACTATTCCGCTTTTTGTTGTTTCCTCTGCTTCTAATCTTTTAATTACTACTCTGTCTCCAAGTGGCTTTATTCTCATATAAAAACCTCCTTATGTTATTTAATTTATTTTTAATTAAATTAGTAATCAAGTTTGTTAGCACTCATTAATCCTGAGTGCTAATACAATTATAATGATAATTTATAGCAAATTTAATATCAAATTCCACTTTTTAACTTATGGCAAGATTTAATCCAAATGAGCTAAATTACGATTCAATATCATATTAATTCATTATTTTTCTTTTATTTTCTCTGTTTTTTTATTTTATTTTGTATAAAATTCTTAAAATTTGATTATTTCTTTTAATATTGCCAATAATTAGAAATATGCAATCTTTAATATTAATTTATGGAGTTGATATTTTGAAATACGATTTAAAAAATAATTTTTATTTGAATATATTTCTTGAGATTTTACTTTCTCTTTCATTGGCTATATTAATCACTATACTAATTGTGAAATTAACCTTAAATCTTAAAATTATTTATTATTTAGACATTGTTCATCTAGATATCCCAAAACTATCTAAGCTAGAAATTTCAGAAATAAAATCTAATTACAGCTATGTTATAGAATATATTAATAATCCATCTATGGCTGAATTCAGTCTGCCTACTTTACCTTATTCTATAGAAGGAAAAATACATTTTCAAGAAGTAAAAGCTATTTTTATATTTTTAACTAATTTGGCATACATCTTATGTTTTACCATATTAGTTCTATTTATTCCTACTTATAAAAATAGAAGATATACTTTTCTAAAACTAACTTCTATATTTTTGTTAATCTTACCTATAATTTGTTTCATACCATTCTTAATAAACTTTGATAAAAGCTTTACCATATTTCATAAAATACTTTTTAATAATGACTACTGGCTTTTAGACACAAAAAAGGACCCTATAATTAATATGATGCCTCAAAGCTTTTTCTTTCACTGTGCTATTTTTATAATTTTAATGCTTATACTAAGCAGTATCGCTTTCTGTGTTATGTATATTAAAAAGAAACCTCATCAATATAAAAAGAACAAAGGAGATGCATAGTATAAATCATCTCCTTTGTTTTTTTACTTTTCTAAATTAATATCCTTAAATTCATCTAACATAGCATTTGAAATAACTCGTTTTGCTTTTGATTCTTTGCTGAACTTGTTTAGAGGCATCTTGGTTTTATTTTGAGAACATATAGTTCCTGCTCCACCAATACATCCGCCTTCGCACATCATTCCCTCAAAAAAGTTTCCTGGAAGCTTTCCATTCTTAGCTAAAAGCATAAACTTTCTAAGGTTTGCATATCCACTTATCTTTACAGGATTAAATTCTACTTCTATATCCTTACTATTTATAAAGTCCTCAACAGCTGAACTTACTCCGCCTCCTTGAGCAAATCCTCTTCCAAAGGATGATGCATCATTAACCTCAATGTCTTCACATTCTTCTGGACTTATATTATATGCACCAAATATAGCAGCTATCTCTTCAAATGTCAAAACATAGTCTATGGCATCTTGAATTCCTTCTCTTCTTATTTCGCTCTTTTTAGCTGTACATGGTCCAATAAATACTACAATAGCATCTTTATGATTTTTCTTCACAAGTCTTCCAGCAGCTATCATTGGAGATACTGTGTTTGAAATATTTTCTACTTGATCAGGAAATTTCTTTTCTATAAAAGAAACAAATCCTGGACAGCATGAATTTGTCATGTAATTGTATTCGTTTTCCATTCTTTCAACAAATTCCATTGCCTCGTGTGCTGTTACCGCATCTGCACCACAAGCTACTTCTATCATATCCTCAAATCCTAATTTTTTTAACGCATCTTTAACCTGTCCAACAGTTACATTTCCTCCAAATTGGCCAGTAATAGCAGGTGCTACTACAGCGTATACCTTTTTCTCACTCTTTAGAGCATTTATAACTTGAACCATAAAGCTTCTATCTGATATAGCTCCAAAAGGACATGCCGCCATACATGCTCCACAATCTATACAATCTTCGTGTTTTATCATAGCTCTTCTATCCTCTGGATCTATAGATAAAGCTTGTGTTGGACATGCTTTTTTACAAGGTCTCATTACTTCTGATACAGCATTATATGGACAAGCAGCTTTACATAATCCGCATTCTTTACATAGATCTTGATTTATATATGCTCTTCCATTAATTCTTGTTATAGCGCCGGCCCTACATGCCTCCATACACTTATGCTGTAAACATCCTCTGCATGCTTCTGTTATAGTGTATTTATTAATAGGACATGTATCACAGGCTGCTTGTATAACATACATTATAGGATCGTCATCTTTAGCTTTAACTAAATCACTTGGTCTATCTCCATCTGCTAAATACCCCGCAGCAAGTTTTGCTCTCTCTTTTACAATTGCTCTTTCATGATATACACAACATCTATATTTTGGCTTATCACCTTTAATTATATTATATGGTACCTTTTCTAGTTCACTTTGAGTCAATCTTTCTTCCTTGGCTAATATAGCAACGTCCCTTAACACTTCATATTTAAGTTTTTTTAATTCATTTTCAAAGATCACTATACTTCCTCCTACCTGTACTTAAAATGTATTAACCCTAATACCATTATAACAGATGTTTGTTAAAAATGTAACACTTATTTTTATAACAGTTTATTTTTTTTATTATAACAGATGGTTATTTATACTACTTAATTCAATAAAAAAAACTCTGTTAACGGTTAAACAGAGTCATAACTTAATATTGTTTTCTCTTGCATAGTAAAATAGATATTGCTGAGCAAATCCAGAAAACTCTCTGAACTTATTTCTGCCAAAGTCTCTTATCTTTTTCAATGATACATCTGGTGCTAAATAAAAATGCTGCATTGCTCTTTTTACCCATACATCCACTGGAAAAGCTGAATACTTTTGCATAGAAAAAAGCATAATACAATCCGCTACCTTAGGACCTACTCCACTTAACTTTTGCAGTGCAGTATGACATTCGTCATCATTTAATCCTTTTATGTATTCAAGGTCAATTTTACCACTTAAAATGTCATCTATAGTATTTCTTATATACTTTGCTCTAAAACCTGTTCCACAATCGCTTAATTCATCTATGGTACAGTTAGCTAAATCATCAATGCTTGGGAAAGTATAATAAGTATGTCCTTTGTACTCCACAGTTTTTCCCCATTTCTTTGATATGTTATCTATAGCCCTCTTTATCATAGGTATTCTGTTATTAGCTGATATTATAAAAGATAAGGTTATTTCAAAAGGCTCTTGTTTAAGAATTCTAATTCCATCTCCAAATTCTACAGACTTCTTTAAAAGTTCATCTTCTCCTAAAATCTCTTTTATTGATGAATAGTCTCTATATAAATCAAAATACTCTACCCATATATTTTGAAAATCCTCTTCTGTAGTATTATATATAACTACATCATCTTCTCTCTTCTCTAATTCTATTACTCTTCCAAAAGCCACTCCTATATAATTTCCATTTTCCTGTCTATTCCATCTAAAACATTGTCCGCAATCAAATATATGAGAAAGGTTAAAATTTCTCACACCCTTTATTACTATACCACCATCAAATTCTTCTACATATTTAAAATCCATTATTGCACCTCCGAACTAAATTGTAATGTGTGAAAAAACTAAAAATGATGCATGCATTCATGCATACTATATATGTAGTATTATGCCCTACTTTCATCCCTATGTAAAGAAAAAATACTCAGTGAGCTAGTTGAGCTCATTGAGTATTTATAAATAGAAATATTTATTTATCCTTATTAGATAAGAACTCGTCTATAGCTTTTGCTGCTTTTTTTCCTGCTTCCATAGCTAGTATTACTGTAGCTGCTCCTGTTACAGCATCTCCTCCAGCATATACTCCATCTTTTGATGTCTTTCCTGTAGCTTCTTCAGCTACTATACATCCCCACTTATTAGTAGTAAGTCCTTCTGTAGTAGAAGATATTAGTGGATTTGGAGATGTTCCAAGGGACATTATTACAGTATCTACATCCATTATAAACTCAGAACCTTCTATAACTTTTGGTCTTCTTCTTCCTGATTCATCTGGTTCTCCTAGCTCCATTTTTACACACTTCATACCTTTAACCCATCCATTTTCATCTGCTATGATTTCAATAGGATTAGTTAAAAGGTCAAATATTATTCCTTCTTCCTTTGCATGATGAACTTCTTCTACTCTTGCTGGAAGTTCTGATTCAGATCTTCTATAAACAATATGAGTTTCAGCTCCAAGCCTTAGAGCAGTTCTTGCTGCGTCCATAGCAACATTTCCTCCTCCTACAACGGCTACCTTTTTTCCAATCTTAACTGGAGTGTCATAATCTTCTCTATATGCCTTCATCAAGTTTATTCTAGTTAAAAACTCATTAGCTGAAAATACTCCATTAGAATTTTCTCCTGGTATACCCATAAACTTAGGAAGTCCTGCACCTGAGCCTATAAATACAGCCTCAAATCCTTCTTCTTCCATAAGATTATCTATATTAGCTGTTCTACCTACTATTACATTTGTTTCTATTTTTACGCCTAATTTTTTAATATTTTCAATTTCACTTTTTACTACTGTTTCTTTTGGAAGTCTAAATTCAGGTATACCATATACTAAAACTCCACCAACTTCATGTAAAGCTTCGAATATAGTAACATCATATCCCTTTTTAGCTAATTCGCCTGCACAGGTAAGTCCTGCAGGACCACTTCCTATTACTGCAACTTTTTTGTCTTTTTTAGGTTCCGTTTCTGAAAGGTTAATGTTGTTTTCTCTAGACCAGTCTCCAACAAATCTTTCAAGTTTTCCAATGGCTACGGGTTCTCCTTTTATTCCAAGAACACATTTTCCTTCACATTGAGATTCTTGAGGACATACTCTTCCGCATACTGCTGGAAGAGAACTATATTTAGCTATAATTCTTGCAGCCTCTTCAAAGTTTCTATTTTTTACTTGCTCTATAAATTTAGGTATATAAATATTAACAGGGCAAGCTCCGACGCATAGAGGATTTTTACACTGCAAACATCTAGAAGCTTCTACTACCGCTTCTTCTTCAGTATATCCTAAACAAACCTCATCAAAATTTTTAGCTCTAACTTTTGGATCTTGTTCTCTTATAGGTGTCCTTTTCATTCTATCCATTACTTAGCACCTCCGCAACCACAGCCGCCGCCATTTTTATGGTGCTCTGCTTCTATTATTTTAGATTCCCTTTCAAGAATCTTCTTTCCTTCTTCTGTTTTATACATAGCCTGTCTTCTCATAGCTTCATCAAAATTTACTAAATGTCCATCAAATTCTGGTCCATCAACACAAGCAAATTTTGTACTGTTGCCTACAGTAACTCTGCATGCTCCGCACATACCAGTTCCGTCTACCATAAGCGGATTCATACTTACTATAGTTTTTATTCCATAAGGCTTAGTTGCAAGAGCTGCAAATTTCATCATTACAACTGGTCCAATTGCTACAACATAATCATATTTTTTGCCTTCATTATCAACTAAGTCTTTAAACTTTTCTGTAACTAAACCTTTAAATCCATAAGATCCATCATCTGTTGTTACATATACGTTATCAGCTACAGCCTTCATTTCATCTTCTAAAATTAATAGGTCCTTAGTTCTAGTACCCATTATTACATCCACTTTCATTCCATTATTATGGAACCATTTAACCTGTGGATATACAGGAGCAGCTCCTACTCCTCCAGATATGAACAATACCTTTTTATTCTTTAATTCTTCTATATTTTCGCTTAAAAATTCTGAAGGTCTTCCTAAAGGCCCTACAAAATCTCGTACGTATTCGCCTTCTTCATATTTTGCTAGTTCTATAGTTGATTGTCCTACAGTTTGAAAAACTATTGTCACTGTACCCTTTTCTTCATTATAATCACAAATTGTAAGAGGAATTCTTTCGCCTTTTTCATCTGTCTTTATAATTATAAATTGTCCTGGTTTTGCCGATTTTGCTACTCTTGGCGCTTCTATATCCATAAGATATATATTAGGAACTAGAAGCCTCTTTTTTACGATTTTAAACATAATTACCCCCCATTTCTCTTCATAAGTAATCTAGTATAAACTACCCCTAAATCTCTTACTTTTTAACTGCTACATATTATTATATCTAATAAAAAGCTCCCTGTAAAGAGAGCTTCCTAATAGTATATTTTAGAAATTAACTTTATCACCATAAAATGCACAATTGTATATCTTCTTCATAGTCTCCTCATCTATTGGCCTTGGGTTAGAACCTGTACATGCATCTAGAACTGCGTTATGTGCCATAAATTCAACCTTTTTCTTAAAGTCTTCTTCAGGTACTCCCCACTCTTTTACAGTATGAGGTATGTTTAATCTAGTATTTAAGTCATTTACCATTTCTATTAATGAATCAACCAATTCTGAGTCATTATTTCCATTTAATCCTAAACTTCTAGCTATTTCTGCATATCTATCTTCACAAGCTTTCCTATTGTATTGTATTACATGAGGAAGGAAAATAGCATTTGCACATCCATGTGGTATATGGAATACAGCTCCTATTTTATGTGCCATACTGTGAGTAATTCCAAGTAAAGCATTAGAGAAAGCCATTCCTGCAAGACATTGTGCTATGTGCATTTCACTTCTAGCTTTCTTATCTCCTTCAAAAGACTTAACTAAATTTTCTTTAGTCATAACAATAGCTTTCATGGCAAGTGGGTCTGAGAAAGGTGATCTTGCACTAGCTACATATGCCTCTATAGCATGAGTTAAAGCATCCATTCCTGTGTGTGCAACTAATTTAGGTGGCATAGTTTGTGCAAGTTCAGGATCTACTATAGCAATATCTGGTGTTAAATTGAAGTCCGCTAAAGGATATTTTATTTCTGTTTTATAATCAGTTATTACTGAAAAAGCTGTAACCTCTGTTGCAGTACCACTTGTTGAAGGTATAGCTATAAATTTAGCCTTTTTCCTCAATTCTGGTATTCCAAAAGGAACCACTGCTTGTTCAAAAGTAAAGTCTGGATATTCATAGAAAATCCACATAGCTTTTGCAGCATCTATTGGAGAACCTCCGCCCATTCCTATAATCCAATCTGGCTCAAATTCTCTCATAATAGCAGCACCATTCATAACAGTTTCCACAGATGGATCAGGTTCAACGCCTTCAATTAGCTTTGTATCTATTCCAGCTTCCTTTAAATAGCTTTCAACTTTATCTAAGAAACCAAACCTCTTCATTGAGCCTCCGCCCACAACTATTACTGCTTTTTTTCCTTTAATGGTCTTTAAAACCTCTAAACTTCCTTCTCCAAAATAAATATCTCTAGGTAATGTAAATCTTGCCATAGTATCCCTCCTAATTTGTTTTGCAACTATTCATAATAGTTAATTTATTAACAATATTATATTACAGTTTATGCACTCAATCAAGTTTTAATAACAATTCTAATACTTTTTGAGGCAATATTTTAATCTTTTTACTATTATAGAACAAAAGACCGTACAAAATGCACAGTCTTTCGCTTACTGTCATATTATGTTATTGTTAAAATTGTTTCAATTATCACTATTTAGCGTAATTGTGGAATCCTCTTCCTGTCTTTCTTCCTAGCCATCCAGCTCTTACATATTTTCTAAGTAATGTATGAGCTCTGTACTTAGAATCTCCAGTTTCTTTGTATAATACATCCATTATTGCAAGACATACATCAAGTCCTATAAGGTCTCCTAATGCTAAAGGTCCCATTGGATGGTTAGCACCAAGCATCATAGCTTTATCTATATCTTCAGCTGAAGCTATGCCTTCTGCTAAGATTCCAACACCTTCATTTATCATAGGAATTAATATTCTGTTTACAACAAATCCTGGAGCTTCTGCAACTTCAACTGGATCTTTTCCTATAGTTAAAGAAGCTTCTTTTACAGCATCGAAAGTTTCTTGAGAAGTTGCCATTCCTCTTATAATTTCAACTAGCTTCATTACTGGAGCTGGATTGAAGAAGTGCATTCCTATAACTTTGTCTGGTCTGTTTGTTGCTGAAGCAACTTCAGTTATTGATAGAGAAGATGTATTTGATGCAAGTATTGTTTCTGGCTTGCATATCTTATCTAAGTCAGCAAATATTTGTTTCTTTATTTCCATGTTTTCTACTGCTGCTTCTACTACTAAATCGCAATCAGCTGCCATATTTAGGTCAACTGTTCCAGTTAATCTTGAAAGAATTTCATCTTTTACAGCTTCTTCCATCTTTCCTTTTGATACTAACTTAGTAAGAGATTTATTAATACCATTAAGTCCTCTTTGAACGAACTCATCTTTAATATCTCTTAAAACTACTTCAAATCCTTTTGTCGCAAACACTTGAGCAATTCCTGCACCCATTGTTCCAG
The DNA here is from genome assembly GCF_047777555.1 of Clostridium sp. Lineage (GTDB taxonomy): Bacteria > Bacillota > Clostridia > Clostridiales > Clostridiaceae > Clostridium_H. Next base: position 279,523 of record NZ_JBKEEV010000003.1, read on the forward strand.
CGCCAAGCACACATACCTTTTTCATAATCTCACATACCTCCCAAATTTAAAAAATTAGTTTTTATAATGTAATTTTATAATTTAAATTAATATGTAAGTTAATGTCTACCTTAATAAGTCAAATAAGCCATTAACTCCATTTTAATTATTATCTATAATTTTTTATTTGAGCTATTAATTCAGGAATAATTTTTGCAAAGTCTCCAACTAATCCTAAATCAGCAACATTCATGATTGATGCATCAGCATCTCTGTTAATAGCAATTATATAATCACTATCTTGCATTCCAGCTAAATGTTGGATTGCTCCTGAAATACCTACTGCAATATATAATTTTGGCCTTACTGTCTTTCCTGTTTGACCTACTTGTAGAGCATGGTCAATCCAGCCATTTTCAACAGCTGCTCTTGATCCTGCTACTGTTCCACCTAGTACATCAGCAAGTTCTTGAAGTAATGCAAAGTTTTCTTTGCTTCCTACTCCTCTTCCTCCTGATACTATGATTTCAGCTTCACTGATATCAGCTACTTCTTTAGCTATTTTAACCACTTCTTTAACAGTTACTCTTAAATCTTTTTCTCCTAATACTGCTGATACCTTTTCTATTTTAGATTCATCTATTTTAGATTCATCTTTACCTAATTTATCGAAAACACCTGGTCTTACTGTAGCCATTTGTGGTCTGTTTTCTGTACACATGATTGTAGCCATTAAGTTTCCGCCGAATGCAGGTCTTGTCATCATTAATTGATTTGTTTCTTCTTCAACGTCTAATGCTGTACAGTCAGCTGTAAGTCCTGTTTTAAGCCTTGCAGCTATTCTTGGTCCTAAATCTCTTCCTATAAAAGAAGCTCCTATGAATAGAACCTCTGGTTTTCTTTCATTTACTAAATCACAAATTGCCTTTGTGTAAGCATCAGTTGTGTAATGAGCTAATTTTTCATCTTCAACATATAATACTTTGTCTGCTCCATAAGCTAATAATTCTTTAGCTAAATCATCTACTTTATTTCCAAGTAAAACTGCAGTTAATTCTGTTCCTAATTTATCTGCAATTTCTCTTCCTTTTCCTAATAATTCTAAGGCAACCTTTTGAAGGTCTCCATCTCTTTGTTCAGCATATACCCAGACACCTTTGTAATCTGCTATATTCATTGATTATTCCTCCACTTCTACTTATATACTCTAAATATAGTGTTTTTCTTTTAATTTTGAAGCTGCGAATGCTGCTGCTTCTTTAGCGGACATATTGACAACTTCACCTTTACCTTTAGTTTCCTTTGGCCAAGATTTCTTAACCTTTGTTGGTGAACCTTTTAATCCTAGAAGTTCTCTATCTACATCAATATCGTTAACGCTCCATATCTTAACTTCTTTTTTGAACACTTCAAATATATTTTTTGCATTCATATATCTTGGTTCATTTAATTCTTTAATTGCAGTTAAAAGACATGGTGTTTTAACTTCTAATATTTCATATCCGTCTTCTAAAGCTCTGTTTACTGTTAAAGTATCTCCGTTGATTTCTACTTTTTGTACATAAGTTACTTGTGGAATTCCTAAGTGTTCAGCAATTTCTGGTCCTACTTGCGCAGTATCTCCATCAATCGCTTGTCTTCCAGCGAATATAACGTCATATTCTAGCTTCTTTAATGCTCCAGCAAGGGCATATGAAGTAGCTAATGTATCTGCTCCTGCAAATGCTCTATCTGTTATAAGAATTGCTTCATCCGCTCCCATAGCCATTGCTTCTCTTAAAGCAGCTTCTGCCTGTGGAGGTCCCATAGTTATAACTGTAACATGCGCTCCATTTTCATCTTTCATTCTTAATGCTTCTTCCAAAGCATGTTTATCTTCAGGATTAATGATTGATGGAACGCCTTCTCTTATAAGTGTTCCTGTTACTGGGTCTATTTTAACTTGGTTTGTATCTGGAACTTGTTTTAAACAAACTACTATTTTCATTGTTTAATTTCCTCCTCAAATTAATCTCTTATCTAAACAACGCACCTGAGATAACCATTTTTTGAACTTGAGATGTTCCTTCATAAATTTCTGTTATCTTAGCATCTCTCATTAATCTTTCTACTGGATAGTCCTTAGTATATCCATATCCACCGAACATCTGAACGGCTTTAGTAGATACTTCCATAGCAGTTTCAGCAGCAACTAATTTAGCTGTTGCAGCTTCTACAGTATAAGGAAGTCCTGCTTGCTTATTCCAAGCAGCTTTATATACTAAGTATCTAGCAGCTTCAATTTTTGCTTTGCATTCTGCTGCCATCCATCCCATGCCTTGGAATTTATATAATTGTTTTCCGAACTGTTTTCTTTCTTTCATGTATTTTATAGCTTCTTCTAAAGCACCTTCTGCTAATCCTAGTGCTTGAGCAGCTATACCAATTCTTCCTCCGTCAAGAGTTTTCATTGCGATTCCAAAACCTTTTCCTTCTTTTCCAAGTAAGTTTTCAGCTGGAACTACGCAATCTTCAAATATAAGTTCAGTAGTTGATGATGCTCTAATTCCTAATTTGTCTTCAACTTTACCTATTGAGAATCCTGGGAAGCCTTTTTCTACTATAAACGCAGATATTCCTTTTGTTCCTTTAGTTTTATCAGTCATAGCAAATACTATGAAAGTATCAGCATAACCACCATTAGTTATGAAAATTTTCTGCCCGTTAAGTATGTATTTGTCTCCATCCTTAATGGCTACTGTCTGTTGCCCTGCAGCATCTGTACCAGCATTTGGTTCAGTTAAACCAAACGCACCAATTTTTCTACCACTTGCTAGATCTGGAAGATACTTTTTCTTTTGATCTTCATTTCCAAATGCATCTATAACAGACGCACAAAGTGAAACGTGTGCGGAAAGTATAACACTATGAGTACCACAAACTTTAGCCAATTCTTCTACTGCCAAAATATATGAAAGATAGTCTCCGCCTGCTCCTTCATATTCAGTTGAGAATGGTAATCCCATTAATCCATACTTACCCATTTTTCTAACATTTTCTACTGGAAATTCTTCAGTTTTGTCTATTTCTCCAGCTATGGGCTTTACTTCATTTTCAGCAAATTCTCTAACCATTTGTCTTACTAATTGTTGCTCCCTAGTAAACTCAAAATTCATATGTTGACCTCCTATCGATTTTTAAAACATTCTAACTTCCTCTTTTCAACAAATGCTGTCATAGCATCAGTTTGATCTTCTGTTGAGAAGCATTCTCCAAAGATTTCTGCTTCTATGTTGATTGCTGTATCTATGTCTACTTGCATACCTCTATTGATAGCTTGTTTGCATAATCTTACAGCAACTGGTGCATTACTTGCTATAGTATTTGCAAGTTTTTTAGCTTCATCCATTAAAGCTTCTGGTGCAACAACTTTATTTACAAGTCCAATTCTTAAAGCTTCTTCAGCCTTTATTGTTCTAGCAGAGAATATTAATTCTTTAGCCATTCCCATGCCTACAAGTCTTGCAAGTCTTTGTGTTCCACCAAATCCTGGAGTTATTCCAAGTGTAACTTCTGGTTGCCCAAACTTAGCTTTTTCTGAAGCTATTCTTATGTCACAAGACATTGATAATTCGCATCCCCCGCCTAAAGCAAATCCATTGATAGCTGCTATAACTGGCTTCTCTAATGTCTCGATTTTTCTAAATACATTATTTCCTAAAATTCCAAATGTTCTTCCTTCTAGAACACTTAAGTCTTTCATTTCAGATATGTCTGCTCCAGCAACAAATGCCTTTTCTCCAGCTCCTGTTATAACAACAGCTAAAACTTCATTATCATTAGCTACCTCATCTATAACTTTATCTAATTCCTTTAAAGTTTCTGAATTTAAAGCATTTAATGCCTTTGGTCTATTTATAGTTATTACAGCTATTTTTCCTTCTTTTTCAATTAAAACATTTTTATATTCCATGTTAGTAATCCTCCCCATATGCCTATTAATTATTAGTATTAATTATTTATTAATTGTTAGTACCTTATAACCTTATATAAATATAAATTAAATATAAATATAAAATGTTAATATCTTAGCCTCATTAATCTCTATCTATTTTTGAAGCTTTCTAACTTTCTCTTTTCAACAAATGCTGTCATAGCATCAGTTTGATCTTCTGTTGAGAAGCATTCTCCAAAGATTTCTGCTTCTATGTTGATTGCTGTATCTATGTCTACTTGCATACCTCTATTGATAGCTTGTTTGCATAATCTTACAGCAACTGGTGCATTACTTGCTATAGTATTTGCAAGTTTTTTAGCTTCATCCATTAAAGCTTCTGGTGCAACAACTTTATTTACAAGTCCAATTCTTAAAGCTTCTTCAGCCTTTATTGTTCTAGCAGAGAATATTAATTCTTTAGCCATTCCCATGCCTACAAGTCTTGCAAGTCTTTGTGTTCCACCAAATCCTGGAGTTATTCCAAGTGTAACTTCTGGTTGTCCAAACTTAGCTTTTTCTGAAGCTATTCTTATGTCACAAGACATTGATAATTCGCATCCCCCGCCTAAAGCAAATCCATTAATGGCTGCTATAACTGGTTTCTCTAATGTCTCAATCTTTCTAAATATTTTATTTCCTAAAATTCCGAATGCTCTTCCTTCTAGGACATTTAAATCTTTCATTTCAGATATGTCTGCTCCAGCAACAAATGCCTTTTCTCCAGCTCCTGTTATAATAACGGCCAAAACTTCATTGTCATTAGCGACCTTATCTACAACTTTGTCCAATTCTTTTAAAGTATCTGAGTTTAACGCATTTAACGCCTTAGGTCTATTGATAGTTACAATAGCTATTTTCCCTTCCTTTTCCAGCAAAACATTTTTATACTCCATAATAATAATCCTCCCCATAATACTTTGTTGAAATTGTTAATATCATAACAATTAAGCATAAATTTTTTTAGGCATAGCGCCTTCGAGACAAAACTCACAGTTATAATTATATAACTATTATTTCTATTTTTCAATAAAAATAATAGTTATTTTTCAAAACTTCTGAAATTTTTCTCTTATTAATGATGTTTCGTACCTTTTAACATATATGTCAAAGTAAGTAAACTTTCGCTTAAGTGGACATTTTCAACGGCTACATCCTCTTTAACATGTAAATCAACTGGCGCAAAATTCCATACACCTTTTACTCCATTAGAAACAAGAATATCACAAACACTTTGGGCATTAGTGCTCGGAACACAAATAACACCTATATCTATTTTATTGCTTTGTAAAGTTTCTTCCAAATCATCTATATCTCTTATTTCAACATCCTTTATTTTTAATCCTATCAGCTTAGGATTAACATCGAAAATTCCTTTAAGGCGAAATCCCAATTTATCAAAATTATAATTAGCTATCGCTTGACCTATATTTCCAGCCCCTATTATTACAATGTTGTACTCTTCTCCCAATCCAAGTATTCTAACGATTTCCTTATATAAATCTTTTACATTGTAACCATAGCCTTGTTGTCCGAAATCTCCAAAATTATTAAGGTCTTGTCGAATTTGGGAAGCGGTAAATCCTATTTTTTCACTCAGCTCTTTTGAAGAAATTCTATCGACATCATTTTCCATGAGCTCTCTTAAGTATCTCTGATATTTAGGCAATCTTCTTATAACGGCCATTGAAACATTACTCTTTCTATCCACGTCTTACCCTCCTTGTTAATGTCTATTTCTAATCTCTGCCCATCTGCAATATGTAATATATCGTATTATTAACTATTTTACTATAGTTAATTTATTAATACAATAATCCTTCAGAGTTAAAAATCTTGTGTCTTATAGCAAAATACAATACTATATTTATATATTTCAATATAAATTTAATTTTCTACTTTTATTCTATATTTTTCTTATAATTATATACATTTTTTAATATTTTTTGTTAAAATATTAACTACTTATTAGGCCTAATATACTATCCTTAATTAGGTAAGATAAATTTCTACTACAAAAAACTTACTTTCCATAGTAAAATATACTGAGGAAGGTGAATGCAATGATAGTTTTGAGCTGCAAGAATATACAAAAAAGTTATGGAATAGATGTGGTTTTAAAAAATGTAACCCTTAACATAAATGAAGGAGAACACATAGGCTTAGTTGGTCCTAATGGAGCAGGTAAATCTACTTTATTTAAAATATTGACTAAGCAACTTGATGCAGACAGCGGTGATATATTTATTGATAAAAATAAGAAAATAGGTTATTTATCGCAGCATCTTTCTTTAGAAACATCTAATTCAATTTATACAGAAACTATATCTGTATTTCAAGATCTTTTAAACTTGGAAAACAAACTTAGAAAATTAGAAGAAGAAATGAATAAGCCATATGATCATGAAAATGAAGAATATCATAATAAGATAATTAGAGATTATACAACTTCTTATGAATTATACAATAACAGAGGAGGATATTCTTATAAAGGTGAGCTAAGCAGAGTATTAAAGGGGCTCGGCTTTACTGAAGATGACTATGATAAGCCCATAAGCATTTTAAGCGGCGGCCAAAAAACCAGAGTTGCCCTATGCAAACTGCTGCTTTCAAGTCCAGAAATTCTCTTACTAGATGAACCAACTAACCATTTAGATCTAGATGCTATAGAATGGCTTGAAGAGTACCTTAAAGCATATAAAGGAACCATTATAATTATATCTCACGATAGATATTTTCTTGATTCCATTACTACAAAGACCTTTGAATTATCAAATGGAACCATTAAATCCTATAATGGAAATTACACTGCTTTTATTGAATTAAAGAAAAAAGAATACGAAGATCAACTAAAAGCTTATAATCTTCAACAAGCTGAAATAAAACGCCAAGAAGAAATTATCGAAAGATATCGTTCTTTCAACAGAGAGAAAAGCATTAGGGCAGCTGAAAGTAGACAAAAGGCTTTAGATAAAATTGAAAGAATAGAAGCTCCCATTTCCAATAATAAACGAACCAAAATTAAGTTTGAAACTCAAATAAAAAGCGGTAATGATGTGCTTCATGTTGAAAATCTATCTAAATCTTATGGAGATAAACTCCTATTTAAAAATCTAAATTTGGATATTAAACGTGGAGAACAAACAGCTTTGATTGGTGAAAATGGTCGTGGAAAGACTACTTTATTTAAAATACTCATGAATAAAGTAAAAAGCGATACGGGTACCTGCACTTTAGGGAAAAATGTATTTATAGGCTACTATGACCAGGAACAATCTAACCTTGACCCTGATAAGACAATTATAGATGAGGTCTGGGATGACTTTCCTGATATGACTACTACCCAAATTCGAAGTGCTCTAGCTGCTTTTTTGTTTACAGGTGATGATGTATTTAAGAAAATTTCCACCCTAAGTGGAGGAGAAAAATGCAGAATAAATCTTTTAAAACTTATGTTATCAAAAGCTAATTTTCTTCTTCTTGATGAACCTACAAATCATTTAGATATAATGTCTCGTGAAGCCTTAGAAGATGCTCTATCAAATTATGATGGAACTGTTTTAGTTATATCCCACGATAGATATTTTTTAAATAAGGTTGTAGAAAAGATACATGAACTAAATGAAGATGGAATAAAAACCTTTCTTGGAAACTACAGCTACTATATAGAAAAGAAAAAGAATCCTCTAAGATTTCAAGAATTAGAGGAGGCTGAAGGTAAGACAAAAACTCAAATACAATATGAAAAGAAAAAGAAAAGAGAAGAGGAAAAGTTACAAAAACAGAAGAAACTAAAAATAAAAGGTCTAGAAGACACTATTTCCAACTTGGAAAAAAATATAGAAAATCTTAATCAACAGCTTTGCCTTGAGGAAGTATATTCTAACCCTGAAAAGAGCGAAGAAGTGAATAAAGAAATCGCAAAATGTCAAGCTGAACTTGAAGAACTATATTCAGAATGGGAAGAACTTATTGAGGAATAGCAATAAATTATAACAACAATTTATTGCTAGTGGAGAGTGGAGAAATTGAGAAAATGTTCTAAGCGGCTAACAGTAATATTTATAAAAAGTGACTATTGCAAAACAAATATTTATAAACTGTCATAAATAAAAAACCATGCATATAATATGGAATATATTTCTCTATTCATGCATGGCTTTTAATTTTATACAGAACTTTTATGCATTTTTCAATAGCCTCTTTGCGTAGTGAAGCTTTCATAAATGCAAATCTCATACTCCAGTTCAATAATAAAAGAATATAATCATTAAAGTTAACGTTTAAATGCACTTAATAGAAACATTTTTATTGTAGTTTTTCCCCACAATTAGGACAATACATTATTGTTCTTTTTATTTCTTTTAAGTTTTCACCACAATAAGGGCAAAACTTAAATGTCTTTTTGATATTCAGTGCATCTTTGAATTTTTCCTCACTTATAGGAGTTTGCATTACTGCATCCACATTAAAATCCCTATAATTCTCTAAATTTATTGAGTTACTTGAAGATAGTATACACCAAGTATCAGGTTTAACTTTTTTTATTTTTTCTATAAGCTTATCTCCAGTTATTTTTTTCATAATCAAATTTGCGATAACTATACTCGGTAAATATTCTTCTACCTGTTTTATAGCATCATATTCATTTGATATCTTTACATCATATCCAAGACTTTGTAATAAGTCTCTCATTATAATTTCTTCGAACTTACAGTCATTTATAATTAATACCTTCTGCAAAATTTATACCATCCCCTGACACTTTAATTGTATTAAGCTGTCCTTAACTTTCCAATTTCTTAATACTATTATAAGATATTTTTTTTGTTATATAAAGTGTCTTTTATAACAGCATTTTCCTTATGACGCTAAATAATAGCGGCTTCATGTTATCAATACTGTCAGGTTCATTTAAGATTATAGAACTGTAGCATACAGAACTTATTAACTCAATTATCATAAAGACAACCTTTTCCAGAGTATCTGAATCCATATTTATAGGTTTGTTGCTGTCTAGGAAAAAATCTCTTGCTCTTTTCATTTTGTCATAATTTCTAGGGTCTCTTAGAGCATTTCTAAACACTCCCCATGAAAGATTTTTATTTATCAATTCCAAAAGTCTCTTATTTTCTTTTAAATCTTCAATTAAATACTTTGCAAACATTATCATTCTATCTACAAAAGAAACATCTTGCTTTAATGCTTCCATTTCAGTCTTATTCATAGCTTCATTTAAAAGGCTAAGACTTTTTCTCCATACTATTCTATCTATGATATCATGTTTATCTTTAAAATATAGGTAAAAGGTTCCCTTTGCTACCCCTGCCTTTTTTGCAATATCATCAATAGATGTTTTATTGACTCCCTTGGTAGTAAAGAGTTCATAAGCTGCTTCATAAAGCTTATTTTGCTTTATAAGCTTTTTCTCTTCCGTCCTTGTTTGTTCTTCAGATTTTACACTCAACCTATCTTCACCTTCTTGAAGTTTTATTTATAATCAGTACACTTTTTCGTACACCTCTATACTTTAAACTTTAATCCATTCTTAGTACTAAGTAAACAAAAAAATACAGAATAAGGCCGTATTTGAAAAAATATTTACGAAACTATTTCTTCAAACACAGCCTAAATCCTTAAACTTTAATTTTTAACTTATATATTAGTATAGATGGCACGCCACTTTATGTCCATTTTCTAATTCTTTCATTTCAGGCTCTACATTCCTACAGATTTCCATGCACTTGTTGCATCGAGTATGAAATCTGCATCCTTTAGGTGGATCTATAGGGCTTGGTACATCCCCTTCTAAGATAATTCTTTCACTTCTCCGTGTTGGATCAGGTATAGGTATAGCAGAAAGAAGAGCCTGTGTATAAGGATGTTTTGGATTATTATAAAGACTATTGTCATCTCCTATTTCTACTAACTTACCAAGATACATTACACCTACACGATTGCTTACATGTTTTACTACATTTAATCCATGAGCAATAAATAAATAGGTTAGGTTAAATTCCTTCTGTAAATCATCTAGTAAGTTTAAAACTTGAGCTTGTATAGATACATCAAGAGCAGATACAGCCTCATCACATACAATCAGCTTTGGATTTACGGCTAAAGCTCTAGCTATACCTACCCTCTGTCTTTGTCCTCCACTAAATTCATGAGGATATCTATTTCTATGGTAAGATGCAAGCCCTACATAATCTAAAAGTTCCTTAACCCTTCTTTCAAGTTCTGCTCCTTCTGCAATATTATTAACCTTCATAGGTTCCGCGATAATCTGCCCAATGGTCATTCTTGGATTTAATGAAGCATATGGATCCTGAAATATGATTTGTATTTCACGTCTTAACTCTTTCTGTCTCTTTTTACTTATCTTTGATATATTTTCATTCTTAAAAATTATTTCTCCTGATGTAGGCTCCAATAGATTAACAATCATCCTTCCAGTAGTGGATTTACCACATCCTGACTCTCCAACTAATCCTAAAGTCTCTCCCTCAAATATATCAAAGCTTATACCATCTACTGCCTTTACATTGTTCTTGACTTTATTGAAAAAACCTGAATGTATAGGGAAATACTTTTTCAAATCTTTTACTTGTAATAAGACTTCAGCCATTGCACGTCTCCTCCTTTCCACTATACAAAAAACACCTAACTTCTCTTTCTCCTACTCTAATTAGATTTGGACTTTCTTTTTTGCATTTATCCATGCATTTAGTGCACCTAGTGCTAAAAGCGCATCCTTTAGGTAAATTTAACGGATTAGGTACAACTCCATCTATTGCAAACAATTTTTCTTTATCATCATCAATTTTAGGTATAGACATAAGCAAGCCTTCTGTATAAGGATGAAGAGGTTTTTCAAAAAGCTCCTTAACATTTGCCTTTTCTACAACTTGACCACAATACATTACAACTACCTTATCTGCGGTCTCTGCTACCACCCCTAAATCGTGAGTTATAAGCAATATGGAAGTTCCAAATTTATTTTTAAGATTCAACATCAAATCTAAAATCTGAGCTTGAATGGTTACATCCAGCGCTGTAGTCGGCTCATCAGCAATTAAAAGTTTAGGCTTGCAGGCAAGTGCCATTGCTATCATTATACGCTGTCTCATTCCTCCACTCATTTGATGAGGATAATCCTTTATTCTCTTATGTGGAGATGGTATTCCTACTAGCTCAAGCATCCTTATAGACTCAAGTACCGCTTCTTTTTTGGTTAAATTCTTATGCCTCATTAAAGTTTCACAAAGCTGTTTTTCTATAGTAAAAACAGGATTTAAGGAGGTCATAGGTTCTTGAAATATCATAGATATTTTATTGCCTCTAATATCTTGCATCTCTCTTTTATTCTTTTTTAGTAGATCCTCTCCCTCAAATAAAAGTTCTCCTTCTGATATTTCTCCTGGAGGGCTCTGTATAAGTCTCATTATAGATAGAGAAGTTACGCTTTTTCCACTTCCAGATTCTCCAACTATAGCAACAACTTCTCCCTCATCAACTTTAAAGCTTACTCCGTTGACCGCATTTACTATTCCTTTCTTTGTCTTAAATTGCGTCTTAAGATTTTTTACTTCTAGCAGCATTAAGATCCCCCCTAATTACGTAGCTTAGGGTCTAATGCATCCCTAAGTCCATCCCCGAATAAATTAAAAGCAAGTACTGTAATTGTTATAGCAATCCCCGGAAATACAACTATATGAGGGGCATTGAAAAAGTAAGTTCTTCCAGAGCCAAGCATACTTCCCCACTCAGCAGCTGGCGGCTGAACTCCAAGACCTAAGAACCCTAGTGCAGCTGTATCCAATATAGCCGAAGATATTCCTAAAGTAGCACGTACAACTATAGGAGATATAACATTTGGCAAAATGTGCTTAAATATAATAGCAGCATCACTATTGCCTATTACTTTTGCAGCTTGAACAAATTCACTTTCTTTTATAGATAATATAGACCCTCTCACTATTCTGGCATACTCAGGTATTGTTACTATACTTATAGCAATTATAGCTTTGTCAATTCCTTTACCAAGAGCCGCCATAAAAGCTATGGCTAAAAGCATAGATGGAAAAGCCAATATTATATCCATAAATCTCATTATAATCATATCCACTTTTTTACCGTAATATCCAGCAACTGCTCCAAGCACAGTTCCTATACTAAGAGCAAAGGCTACAGCTGTGATTCCAACTCTTAATGATATCTTAGTACCGTCTATAACTCTGCTTAATATATCTCTACCTTGTTCATCCGTACCTAATATATGAGCACTTGAAGGAGCCTGAAGGCTTTGAGAAAGCTCGCCCACATTTGGATCATAAGGCTCTAAAAACTTTCCGAACAGAGCTATCAATATAAGCAGTATTATTATAACCATTCCAACTACAGCAGCCTTGTTTTGTATTAACATATTCCACATTTCTCTCAATTGAGATGTAGGTTTTTCTTCTTTCAATTCCGCATCAATTCTATTTATATCATCTACAGCTTTATCTTCCATTTGTAATTTTCCTTCCATCATTTAGACCTCCTTATGAATATTTTATTCTTGGGTCTAGTTGTGCATATAGTAAGTCTACAATTAAATTCACAACAACGAAAATAATTGCTAGCATCATAACAGCACCTTGTACTACAGGATAATCAGATTTTAATATAGCATCTATGGTATAACTTCCAACTCCTGGCCAAGCAAAAACAGTTTCGGTTAGCACTGCTCCTCCGAGCAAAGAACCTAATTGAAGTCCTATTACTGTTACGATTGGTATCAAAGCATTTCTCAAAGCATGACTTAATATAATCACTCTCTCAAAAATCCCTTTTGCTCTTGCTGTTCTTACATAGTCCTGCCTTATGACCTCTAACATAGTAGATCTAGTCATACGAGCTATAATAGCAGTTGAATAAGATGCTAGAGCAACAGATGGCAATACTATATGGCTTAATGAGCTTTTTAAAGCCTCCATATTTCCAGTTATTAAGCTATCTAAGATATAAAGTCCAGTTATATGCTCAGGCTCCAAACCTATCTGTATTCTTCCAGCCGCTGGGAGCAAGCCTAACTTTACTGAAAATAATATTATAAGCATAAGTCCAAGCCAAAATATAGGCATAGATACACCTAAAAGAGAAACTACTGTGCTCACATAGTCAATAATTGTATTTTGCTTAACAGCCGATATTACCCCTATAAGAATTCCAAATACAGAAGCTAGTATAATGGAAATTAGTGCAAGTTCCAAAGTAGCTGGAAATCTTGAACCTATTTCAGAAGCAACAGATGTGTTTGTAATTAGCGAACTTCCTAAATCTCCATGTAGAATTCCCTTTAAAAAATTAAAATACTGTACATATAATGGTTGATTTAAGCCCAGCTGTTCTCGAAGTCTTTCTATCTGTTCTGTAGTAGCATGTTGTCCTAGTATTATGCTGGTTGGATCTGATGCAAATACATGCATAACAATAAAAACCATTATTGAAACTCCTAAAATTACAGGAATAAGCATAATCAACCTTTTGATTATATATTTAGCCACAAAAATGCCCCCTCTTTATCTTATATAAAGAAAATGGAAAACCCTAAAAAAGGGTTTCCACTTTTAATCCTTAGTAACTTTTCTACTCTTTATCCACTTGATTCAAGAATACAACACCAGTTGGATGATATATAAAGCCTTTTACCTTAGGTGAATATGCAGCCATGCTTTTAGCACTTGAGATTGGAAGCCATGGCGCATCCTTAGCTACTATCTCTTGGATATCTTTATACATCTTTTCTCTTTCTGCCCCATTTGGAGTCTTTCTAGCCTCTTTAAGCAATTTATCAACTTGCTCATTTTTATATTTAGCTACATTTAAAGTAGATTCTATTTCATTTGAGTCAAGAAGTGATAAGAAGTTATCAGCATCTCCATTATCTCCAGTCCATCCATAGAACATGATGTCACCTTCTCCTTGAGCTGCTTTATCCTTGTATTCTTTCCACTGATAAACATTTATTGTAGACTTAATACCAACTTTCATTAAATATGCTTGAATTGATTCAGCTAACTTTTGACCTGCTGGATTATAAGGTCTTGGGTTAGAGTATGCTATAATCTTTATTTCTAAGTTTTCTTTTCCTAATTCCTTTAACATAGCCTTTGCTTTCTCTGGATTATACTCATATGGCTTAACCTTATCATTAAAACCTGGTATAAAACTTGGCATCTGACTATTAGCAAGTTCTGCATATCCTTGATATAAGAACTTAACTAGTTCTTCTCTATTGATAGCATAGCTAACTGCTTCTCTAAGCTTAGGATCATTAAATGGTGCTCTTGAAGTATTAAATGCCATATAGTTTATATTCATTCCTTGCTCTAAGAACATTTTTGCTCCTGACTTTTCTATCTGTTCTACATTACTAGCATCTACTCCATCTATAATGTCTACAGCTCCTGTCATAAGTTGTGTTGCTCTTACTGAATTTTCCTTTGTAAATTGGAAAACTACTTTATCTACTTTCGCCTTTTCTCCCCAGTAATCATTATTCTTTTCAAGGGTAATAGCCTGACCTTTATCCCATTTTACAAACTTAAAAGCTCCTGTTCCAACTGGATTTTCAATAAACTTATCTCCATATTTTTTAACAGCTGTAGGACTTACAATTGGAGCTGCAAGCGCCATAGCTAAATTTGAAAGGAATGGAGTATAAGGTTCCTTTAAAATGATTTTTACTGTGTAAGTGTCTACTACCTCTACCTTATCAACTGGACCAAATGTGAAAGAAGCATAAGGCATGGCATCTGTTCTATTTGGAGGAAGCTGCCTCTCTATACTAAACTTAACTGCTTCAGCATTGAAATCTGTTCCGTCATGAAATTTTACACCTTGACGTAATTTAAAAGTATACTCTTTTCCATCTTCACTTATTGTCCATTCTGTAGCTAGTGCTGGTTCTAATTCAGTTGAGTCTTTTTTGTACTTTAATAATCCATCAAATACATTTACAATTATTTTTGCAGATTCTCCATCATCTACAAAAGCAGGATCTAATCCTCTTGGGTCTGAACCTTGTGCAAAAATTAATGTTTTTCCACTTTTACTGCTTTCTTGTTTTGCCCCATTACTATTTGCAGAACTATTTTTGCTGCCGCATCCACTTAATAAGGATGTGAAAACAAAAGTAGCTGCAAGCACTGCTACTAATAGCCTTTTCTTCATAGTTTTATATCCCCCTTTTTATACTTTTTACAATATATAAATATAAAATAATTCAATTATCTAAAATTTTATAAATTAATATTGATAATTTTAGATAATAAAAAATTATTTTTATTAGCCCCTTTTTATAAAACAATTATTTCCCACTTACTTCGTTACAATATATAAAAAAACCCTCTATTATATAAAAAAAAACCGATATATAACATTATAAATGCTATTGAAATTTATTCCTTGATATCGAATTTATTCAATACATGTAATTAACTTATAAATTTTATTTTCTATTATATACTCCTTTCATATAAAATGCAATATCTATTTTGCAATTATTCATATTTTTCTTGCATAAAAAAATCAGATATATAAATTCTATATATCTGAAATCTTAATAATCAAAGCGATAATCAAAGCAAAGCCATTTTTTTAGTTGTTATTATCTTTCTCCTAATTTTAAATTAGGTATAGCATTTAATTCTAATGGTGCTATTCTTCCCTTTAAAAATTCAAAATACGCAGCGCTTCCAATCATAGCTGCATTATCTGTACACAAAATTGGATCTGGGAACAGCACTTTTATTCCATTCTTATTCCCTTCTTTTATCATACTTTCTCTCAAATGACAGTTTGAAGCAACTCCTCCTGCTATGGCTATTTTATCTACCTTTTTAAGTCGACATGCCTTTAGAGCATTATCAACCAGCACGTCTACTACAGCCTTTTGAAAAGAAGCAGCTATATCAGCTCTATTTATTTCTTCACCTTTCATATTCATCTTATTAAGATAATTAAGTACTGCTGATTTTATTCCACTAAAAGAAAAGTCCAAAGAATCCTTATCATGAAAGTTAGCCCTTGGAAAAGCTATAGCTTCTTCGTTTCCTTCTCTTGATATTTTATCTATTTTAGGTCCTCCAGGATATCCAAGCCCTATAGCTCTTGCTACCTTATCAAAAGCTTCTCCTGCAGCATCATCTCTTGTTTGTCCTAGTACTTCAAATTTTCCATAGTCTTTCATATATACTACAAAAGTATGTCCTCCTGAAACTACAAGGCATACAAATGGAGGTTCTAAATCTTTATATTGTATAAAATTAGCACTTATGTGACCTTCAATATGATTTACCCCTATTAGAGGTTTTTTTAAGCCATAAGAAAGTCCCTTAGCATATTGAACTCCTACTAGCAATGCCCCTACTAATCCTGGACCATAAGTAACAGCTACAGCATCTATATCTTCTAATGTAATATCAGCCTTTTCTAAAGCTCCTTCTACTACTGCTCCTATAGCCTCTATATGCTTTCTAGATGCAACTTCAGGTACTACTCCTCCAAATTTAGTATGTATATCTATTTGGGAAGATATTATATTAGATAATACTTCTCTTCCATTAACTACCACAGCTGCTGCAGTTTCATCACAGCTAGTTTCTATAGCAAGAATCTTTATATCTTTATTCATACTTTTCCCTCTTTCGCTTTTAAACCCTCATCTTATTATTGACAAATTTCAGAACTAATTATACCTCACCCATAAGGTATTAGCAACCTTGCCATACTGTGTTATAATATTATCTGACTCTACAAAGGGGGTTGATATAATGAACACTTATGCAAAAGTAGTTGTGAATGGTTCTCCAATTTCAAAATCTAATTTTAAGCTCTCTAACTCAAGCGGCAGGTCTATTCTTCCTTATAATTCTGGTAAATATCATGATAGATATGCTTTATACGAAAAGGAAATAGCATATGTTGCAAGACTGCAAAATCCTAATGTATTTCTTACAGAATCCTTAATTGCAGTTCTAAAGGTTTATTATAAAAGTAAAAAAAGACATCCTGATACAACAAATATACCTAAAAGTATTTTTGATGGAATTGAAAAGAGCGGACTTATTATAAACGATGCTCAGATTAGAAGACTTATAATAGAGGAATATTATGACTCTAAAAATCCACGATTTGAATTAGAGCTTTTTGGAGAAAGTACATATTCTATTAATTATAAAGTTTCTAAAAAGGAGTCCGCAGATGAACCTATAGAATATGAACCTCCTGCTAATAAAAAGTCTCAAGGATTAAAAAATATTAAACCCAAATCCATAGATGAAGTTCACAGTACTTGTGCAATTTGCGGTAAGATAATAAAAAATGAAAATGAAATTATTTCTGCAAATAAGGGTAAGACATTGATATGTAAATCATGTTTTAAAAAAGCCTTTTAAAAAAGCCTAAGCAATATATGCTTAGGCCTTTTGTTCTACTCTTATTTAATATAATTTGCTGCACTTTCTGCAGCTTTATAACCTTCTAAAGTTATTTCATCTACTTTCTCATGAGCATAAAGCAAATCACCACAGGCATATACTCCTTCTAAATCTGTTTCCATCTTCCAATCCACTTTAGGTCCTCTTGTTTCCTGAGAAATTTCAATTTTAGCTTTCTTTACCAGCTCATTTTCCGGAGAAATTTCTACAGATAATAACACCGTATCACAAGAAATATATTCCTCAGTTCCTTCTATAGGGTTCTTATTTTCATCAACCCTTGCAATGGTGATTCCTTCAACTCTATCTTTTCCATCTAAACCAACTATTGTATAAGATAATTTTATAGGTATGTTGAAATCTTCTAAACAGTCTTCTATATACTTTGGGGAAGCTTTAAGAGCAGATGATGCTTCTACTACAGCTTTAACCTTAGCTCCTTCTAAAACAAGTCTTTTTGCCATAATAAGAGCTACATTTCCCGAACCTATAATCACTATTTCCTTTCCAGGCATATATCCTTCTATGTTAACAAACTTCTGTGCCATTCCTGCAGTATATATTCCTGCACTTCTACTTCCTGCTATGTTTATAGCTCCTCTTGGCTTTTCCCTACACCCTGTAGCTAAAATTACAGCTTTTGGTTTTATCTCCATTACACCATCTTCTTCATTAACTGCCCAGATTGTCTTATCTCTGTTAAAATCAAATACAGTAGTGTTCAGCTTATATTCTATTTCCATTTCTTTAACTTGCTTTATAAACTTTTCAGCATATTCAGGACCTGTAATCTCTTCTCCAAAAATTTCTTTTCCAAAGCCGCTGTGTATACACTGGTTTAAAGTTCCTCCAAGACATTCCTCTTTTTCTAATATTAAAATTTTGCTGATTCCAAGTTCTTTAGTCCTTATAGCTGCCGCAAGCCCTGCTGGTCCTCCTCCAACTATTACTACATCATATTCATGCATTTAAAATCCCCCCATTTGCATATCTAATATTCATACTGGAGATTATTAACATTTATATCAAACTCGCTAAGTTGATTTTCTTTAAATTTTATATCCTCAGGATAATATAATATAGTCCAAGGTCTTGAAACATTTGAAGGAAGTTCTCCAAACTCCTGTACATTAAAATAAAAAGGTGCTGATGCAATAATCTTACCATCTTTTATTATATCTAACGTAGCTTCCAAGTTAAACACAGAATAAGAATATCCATTTCGAATGAATATGTCCACAAGAAGAGAACCATCCTCATTATAAAATGCACTTATTCCATTAAAAGTTATTCTATTTGTAGGTGGATCTCCTAACTTATCTAAATGGTTTTGAAGTTCTTGCTTCGTGGCATCATCTATTCTAGATAAGTCTGCCATAGGTCCAAAACTATATTGCTGCTTTTTTAATGTGGACTCTGATACAGGTTCATTATTGTTCTGTATGCCCTCATTAGAAGAGCTTACTTTATTAGTCATACACCCTACAAGTAAAAATGTAACTAATATCAACATAATTGCCCTTTTCATATTGTCTCTCCTCTAGTGCTGATTTATGACACTATTTGAACCAGTGTAATTATATCACTTCAATTTTCTTATGTCTATTAGTAACATGAGGTTATTTTAAATCTAACTTTTCTCCACAGTTAGGACAGTATTTAAACGACGAATCCACAATACTTCCACAATTTCTACACCTTGTCTCTTTTTTATTGTAAAATTCATTACTATAGTTGCTATAAATTTCATTAAGTTCACTATCTTCTATATACACTTCTTCACCTTGTTCTAACTTTTTACCTAATTCCCCTGATATCTCAAATATAGTGTCACAGCATCGTGACTTTAAAAAATACTTTTCTCCCCACTTAAGTATAGGAATAAAAAATATATGAAACACATTGTAAGTTTTTATCATCTTATATGTAGTCATAGCACCACATTTCTTACATATTTTATTGCTTATTTCCCTTATTTCTTTTTCCCTAGTAGAAACACCAAAAATTCCAAAGAAAAACATAAACTCAGCTCCCTATAAAATATGATTTTATCTAACATATTATAATAAAAAATTTCAAGAATTAAAAAAGTATTGTTAAATATAAAATGAAGGCAATCCTTTGCCTTCATTCTATTTAACTATCTTTCTGCATATTATCTGTGCTGAATCATATCTATAGAACCAAGGACTATATGTGCTAGTCCAAAACCTAAAATACCTGCTGCAATCATGGGTTTAATATGCTTTTTAGTCATAGTAGCTCCTGTCCCACTTACTATAGCTCCAAGTACTGTCGGGATTAATCCTTCTTGAATTCTCATAAAAGTCCCTCCTTATTTTAGGTTTCACTTTTATAATTCCACTAGCTATGTTCTTTTATTCTAGCAACATTTTAGTAAATCTCATAGGATAAGTTTAATATTGAGCATACAGCAATTTGTTTCTAGTATGTTCTAGTAAATAAGTATTCCGATTACTGCTGCAATGAAGGTCATAAGTATTGGATCTATCTTATATTTATATGAAAGTATAAATGCTCCTATGAATATAAGTATGCTTTTATAATCTATAAAAGCTCCATAAGCAACTAATATGGCTGCTGCAGCTACTAGTCCAACTGTAGCTGGTCTTAATCCTAAAAAAGCATGTTCAACATATTTATTATTTTTAAATTTTACAAAAAATCGTGTTATTATGAGCATTATTATTATAGATGGTGTTACAACACCAAGGGTTGCAAATAATGAACCTATTGCGCTATTTACCTTATATCCTACATATGTAGCCATATTTATAGCAACAGGTCCTGGAGTAATTTGAGAAATAGCCACCATATCAACAAATTCTTTAGCTCCAACCCATTTGTGTATAGATACAACTTCTTGTTGTATCATTGATAGCATAGCGTATCCTCCGCCAAAGCTAAAAAGACCTATTTTAAAAAATGTGATAAAAAGTCTTAAAAGTATCATTCTTTTTTTCCTCCTATATGTCTCATGTAAAAAATACCACCTAATGCTGAAACTATTATGATTATTATAGGAGTTATATCTACAAAGGCTACTAAAATAGCCACTGCAATAGGTATAATTATAGTTTTTCTATTGATTTTAGCGCTTTTGCTCATGTTTATCACTGGTGCTGCAATAAGAGCTACAACAGCTGGTCTTATTCCCTTAAAAGCTTTTTCTACAAAAACATTATCTTTTATACCTACAAAAAAAGAAGCTATTATTAAAATTATTAAAAAAGATGGTAAAACTGATCCTAAAGTCGTTGCAAGAACTCCTAAGGCTCCTCCTACCTTGTATCCTACAAACACGGAAGTATTAACTGCTATAGGACCCGGCGCAGACTGAGCCAATGCTATCATATCCAGATATTCTTCTCTTTCTATCCACTTTTTTCTCTCTACAACTTCTTTTTCAATTAAAGGAAGCATAGCATATCCTCCGCCGATGGTAAAAGCTCCGATTTTAAAAAAGGCCATAAACATCTCTAGATATTTTTTCATTTAAACACCGCCTAATACATTCTCTATACTGCTCTTTCATAAATCTAATTATATACATTATATATCAATATTACCACCTATGCAGTAGTAAATTCTATTTTATTTTTTACCGCTTTACTCATTTAAATACCTATAAATTAGAAATATAGCTCTTTTTAAAGCCAAGATATACTAGCTTCTTTTCTTGGTACTGTTCTAAAGTACTTTACATCTGGATATCCTATTACCATACATGTTACAACTTGTTTACCCTCTTTAACTCCAAGAAACTCCCTAATCTTTTTACTTCTTTGTGCTGCTCTTACAAAGAAACCGCTAAAAACTGTTCCAAGTCCTAAAGCGTTAGTCATAAGCTCCATGTTGGAAGAAGCTAAGGCTCCATTTACTTCTGAATTGGCTGTAACAACTATTACAGCTGGAGCATTAAAAAATAATTTATCATTATCTTTAGGATTTTGTTCATATGCATCCTTCATTTTTATCCACATCTGTGCATAATTTTTGAATTTCATAGTTTCTGGAGTTAAATTAGCTAACATCTGTTCTCCTATTTCTTTTAATGCATCCAATGTTAATATTTTTAGTTTCTCTAATCCTTCTCTTACAACTATATAAGATACATCTTGCATATTACTTCCTGTTTGAGTGAATCTACCTGCTTCTATAATCTTACGAATTTTTTCTTCTTCCACTTCTTTATCTTTAAATTGTCTTACGCTTCTTCTAAACTTTATAAAATTTAATAGATTATCTTCATCTATAGAAAATTCTTCTTTATTATAGTCTTTTACATCTTCCATGCTATACTCATCTATGGATACAGCATTTTTAGGGCATACAGCTATACAATGTCCGCATTTAATGCATGCTGCATTTTTAACATGAGCTTTACCATCTACTATCTCTATATCATTAGGAAAGCAATCTTTAACACATTGCCCACATCCTATACATTTTTTAACATCTATTTTTAACATATTTATCTCACTCCCTCTATCCATTAATATGTACTTTTTCTATATAAAACTTAGTAATTTTATTTTACACAAAAAAACAAAATCCTGTAAACTATAATGTTTACAGGATTTTCTGGCAGGGGCAGTAGGACTCGAACCCACAACCAATGGTTTTGGAGACCACTACTCTACCAATTGAGCCATACCCCTTCGTGACGAAGTTTATTGTATCATGTATTTTCTAAATATGCAATACATTTTTTAAAATTTTTTCTTATTCTTTAAATCTGCCTTATTTATAATAAAATTATGAGAACTCAATAACATCTTTCATTATAACCTAAGCTTGAGATTATACATTTCAAATTATGCTATATTATGCTAAAATTATTCTGATATACTATATTATACAAGGAAGAGGTACAATAATGGAAATAAGTTTAGGTAAAACCGTAAGAGCTATGTCTATAGCCCTTGATTTAATAGAAATAAGTTCCCTAGAGGATAAAAATATAATAGAAAATGTTTCAAATGTAAATTACTCCAATCATGAATTCACTCATCATTCTAATAGAACTGCTTATATAGCTCTAAAGATAGGCAGCTTTCTAAATTTAAGTAAAGAAAATATGATGCGTTTATATACCTGTGCTCTTTTACATGATATAGGAGCTGCTAATAGCTTAAAACCAAGCCATTCCTCTTGTGATTTTATAAAAGAACACTGTATTAAAGGCTGTGAAATAATTAAGCCTTTTCCCATTTTGAGTGGAATTTCCGAAATAATTTTGTATCATCATGAAAATTATGATGGGACTGGCCCTATGAATATAAAGGAAGATGATATTCCAATAGAAAGTCAAATAATACGACTTGCTGACTTAGTAGAGTTATTATACCAAGAAAAACTACCGCCATATAAGCAGCAAGGTCATATAACTAATTGGGTAATCTCTCATTCTAATACTATATTCTCCAGAAAAATAGTAGATGCTTTTTTAAAAGCTTCTTCTACTGATACCTTCTGGTTTGATCTTGAAAACATAGGCTTTATAGATTTTATATTAGATGAAATTTCTCCTAGCTTAGATATAACTTTGAACTTAGAACACTTTGAAACCATAGCCTCTATTTTTTCAAACATAATTGACTCAAAGAGCAAGTTCACAGCTGTTCACTCTAAAGGAATTTCAGAGTTAGCTTTTAATGTATCAAATCACTTAAGATACTCTGATGAGAAGTGCAAGAAAATGAGAATTGCAGGTCTTCTTCATGATATAGGCAAGGTGGCTATTCCATCCAAAATACTAGATAAAAATGGTCCCCTTACTAAAGAAGAATTCTCTATAATTAAATCTCATGTATACTACACTTCGATTATATTGAGAAAAATAGATGGAATAGAAGATATAAACGAATGGGCTTCAAATCATCATGAAAAATTAAATGGAACAGGATATCCTAGAAAACTATGCTCAAAAGATTTGGGTGAAGAATCAAGGATTATGGCAGTCTGTGATATATATCAAGCTTTAACTGAAGACAGGCCTTATAGAAAAGGACTAAGCACGGATAAAGCCTTTTCTATAATGAGTGACATGGCTTCATCCAATTTTATATGTAAGAAATCCTTATCTTATTTAAAAGAAGCTTTATAATAGTATGTTATTTATAAAACTCTATCTTAATCATTAGATAGAGTTTCTGTATGCTTTTATTTTCCTAGATTTTAGTATACAATAACTAATGATATAAAAAGTTTCGACTTAGGAGTGAATAACTATGGAATTTATAGTTGATAATGTAGATAAAACTATTGATATAGGCATGCAAATAGGCAGATTAGCAAATAGTGGAGATATCATTTGTCTTATCGGAGATTTAGGAACAGGAAAAACCCATATTACAAAAGGAATTGCTAAAGGCCTCGGAATAGACGACCATATAACAAGTCCTACCTTTGGTATAGTAAATGAATATGAGGGTAGGCATAAATTATATCATTTTGATGTATATAGAGTTAATGATCCAGATGAAATAGAAGCTATAGGCTTTGACGAATACATATTTTCCGATGCTGTAAGCATAATTGAATGGGCAAATTATATTGAGGAGTTGATTCCTCAAGAACATTTAAGAATAATAATGGAAAAAATGCCTGAAATGGGGGATAACTATAGAAAAATAACTATCAAATATTATGGAAATAGATATGAATATGTAAAGGAGATTAAAATATGAAAGTACTTAGTATAGATTCTTCTACAGCCAGTGCTGCCTGTGCTGTCGTTGAAGATGGCAAATTGCTCGGAGAGATTGTATTAAATGATAAAAAACAGCATTCTGTTATTTTAATGCCCATAATCGATTCTTTATTAAACAACCTAAAATTAGATATTAACGATATAGATGCTTTTATCGTGTCCAGCGGTCCTGGTTCTTTTACAGGACTTAGAATAGGCATGGCAACAGCAAAAGGTCTTGCTCAAGCTAATAATAAACCTTTTATAGGGATTTCCTCATTGGATGCTCTTGCTTTTAATTTAGCCTATACTCCTGGATTAGTATGTCCTATTTTAGATGCTTTAAGAGATAACGTATATACTGCACTGTACTCATTTAGTGATGGCAACTTAAAAAGAGTATCAGATTATATGGCTATTCACATAGATGAGCTTATCTCTATTATAAAAGAAAAATCTCCTGCTAACATAAGCTTTATAGGAGATGCTGTACCTAAATTTAGAGATAAATTAGAAAAAAGCTTCCACCAGGTTCTCTTTGCTCCTGCTCATCTTAATTTAGCTAGAGCGTCATCTTTAGGAGAATTAGGCCTTATTAAATTAAAAGAAGGTCATGAAGACAATTTATTAACCTTCTCTCCAATTTATATAAGAAAATCTCAAGCCGAAAGAGAATATGAAGAAAAAACAGGGGTTAGCGTAGATGAATAATTTAGTAGTTCATGAAATAGAAGAATGTGATTTAGAAGATGTTTTAAACATATATAATTTAAGCTTCGCTCCACCCTGGAACTTGAGTTCTTTAAAAAATGAGCTAAAAAATAAATTTTCAAAATATATTGTAGTAAAAAAAGAAGACAAGGTTATAGGTTTTGCCGCTCTATGGATTATATTAGATGAAGTTAATATAATAAACATAGCTATTCACCCTGATTATAGAGGCATAGGTGCAAGTAATCTATTAATGGATGCCATAATAGATATTTGCAAAGAGCGTAAAATTCCTTCTATTACCCTTGAGGTTAGATCAAATAATATAGTTGCTCAAAATCTCTATAAAAAATACGGTTTCACAGGAGAAGGACTTCGTAAAAATTACTATGGAGAAGGACTTCATGCAATAATCATGTGGAAGAGAAACATCCTGTGAGTTATATATAAAAAAGGAAGCTGCCATGGCAACTTCCTTTTCTATTACGCTATTCTTCTATTATCTTTCACAACCTCGTTATGAAGCATAGGAGATACTCTCTTATATAAAGGCACAGTTACTGCAGATACTACTATTCCTTTTAATAAATTGAATGGGAATATAGACCACATAACTAAGTCCTTTACAGTTTTTATATTAGGATTAACGGCTGCACCCATAGCTACAAAAGCATCTATTGGAGCCTTATAAACCTTAGCATATAAAGGCAATAATACTGTATAGTTTAATACTGATGCTACTAATGACATTACAATTGAACCAACAACTAGTCCCAAAATTGCAGTTTTCTTTGACTTGTTAACTCTATATATAGTTCCTGCTGTTACTGCCAAAGTTGCACCTACAGCAAAGTTAGCAAATTCTCCAACAAATCCTGTTTGAGTACCTTTAAAAACTATGTGTAGTATATTCTTTAGTAGTTCGATACCAATTCCTGCTGCTGGTCCTAAAGCAAAAGCACCAAAGAGAGCTGGTAAGTCACTCAAATCGATCTTTAAAAAGCTAGGAAAGATTGGTAGCGGTACTTCAAGGAACATAAGTATAAATGCCATTACTGATAATAGTGAAATTTTAATCATTGTGTTTAACCCTTTTTGTCTCATATAAATACCCCCTATTTTTTGTATCTCCAAGGGTATTGGCAGAAGTTAAATTAAAAAGCCCTGACAATTCTAAAAATCGTCAGGGCAAAAAAATCTCAAATATACTCTACCTTTACCTTCTTCCATCCAGACTTTACTGTCGGTCTTGGAGTTTCACCAAGTCAGCCGTATAAAATTATACGGGTCGCGGACTATACCGCCGGTCGGGAATTCCACCCTGCCCTGAAGATATATTATTTTATTGTTTTATTTCTACAACCCTATTATACATATCTCACTTATAAAAATCAAGTTAAAATTTAAATTGGTGTCTTATCCCTAAACTTCCTAGACTCATCCATCACTTCTTAGCTTCTCCACCAAGAAAATTTCTATGCAATTTTCTCATACTTCTTATTTCTTCATAGTAAGAGCAATTCTTCCTCTCTTCTCATCAACTTCCAATACACGTACTTCTACAATGTCTCCTACTTTAACTACGTCAAGAGGATGCTTTACAAATCTGTCTGCTAATTGACTTATATGAACAAGACCATCTTGATGAACTCCTATATCTACAAATGCTCCAAAGTCCGCTACATTTCTCACAGTACCTGTTAATGCCATTCCTGGTTGTAATTGATTTATATCAACTATTCCTTTTTTAAATATTGGCTTTGGAAGTTCTTCTCTTGGGTCACGTCCAGGCTTTTTAATCTCTTTTATTATATCTTGAAGAGTAGGAACTCCTATTTCTAACTTTTCAGCTAAATTTTCTAATCCTACTTCCTTAATTTTATCATCTATATCTAAAAGTTTGCCTTTTCTTACATCTTCCTCTGAATAGCTTAATAGTTTTAAAAGTTCCTTTGCTGCCTTATAAGATTCTGGGTGAACAGCAGTGTTGTCTAAAACTTCTTTGCTTTCCGGAACTCTCAAAAATCCTGCACACTGCTCATAAGCCTTAGGCCCAAGTCTCTTTACCTTTAGGAGCTCTTTTCTATCTTTGAACTTTCCATTTTCTTCTCTATAGTCTACAATGTTTTTTGCAATAGTTGAATTTATACCAGATATATATGATAGCAAAGATGGTGTTGCTATATTAAGATCAACTCCAACGCTATTTACTACATCTTCTACTACTCCTCCTAGAGATTCATCCAATCTTTTTGGAGTTACATCATGCTGATACTGTCCTACCCCTATAGACTTAGGATCAATCTTTACAAGTTCTGCCATAGGATCTTGCAGTCTGCGTCCTATGGATATTGCTCCCCTTAAAGATACATTTATATCAGGATATTCTTTAGATGCAAGCTCCGAAGCTGAATAAACTGATGCTCCTGCTTCAGATACAACCACATAGAATAAGTCCTTTCCACTTTCCTTCTTTACTTCATCAATGAGCCTTGCTAAAACTTCTTCTGACTCTCTACTTGCTGTACCATTTCCTAGAGATATTACATCCACATTATGTTTATATACTAATTCTTTTAATATTTTTATTGAACCTTCTATGTCATTCTGTGGTGCTGTAGCGTACACTGTTGCTGTGTCAAGAAGCTTTCCTGTATCATCTAAAACGGCTATCTTACACCCTGTTCTAAATCCTGGGTCATATCCAAGAACAACCTTTCCTTTTATAGGAGCTTGAAGTAAAAGTGCTTTTAAATTAGCTTTAAACACTTCTATAGCTCCTTCTTCTCCCTTTTCCGTAAGTTCTGACCTTATCTCTCTTTCTATTGAAGGGTAAATTAATCTCTTTAGAGAATCTTCTGCTGCTTCTAATATATATTTATCTGTAATTTCATTACCCTTAACAACTTTTCTATTTATGTATTCTATTATTTTATTCATATCGCTTGTAACTTTAACTGATAATATCTTTTCTTTTTCCCCTCTATTTATAGCAAGTATTCTGTGTGAAGGAATTTTTGAAACGGCTTCTGAGTAATTATAGTACATCTCATAAGGTGTTGGTTCTTCGCTGCTTCCGCTGCATTCAATTAATCCATGTTTTCTAACAAATTCTCTTATCCACTTTCTGTATTCAGCATCATCTGATATAACCTCAGCAATTATATCTTTAGCTCCACTTAAGGCTTCTTCTACAGAGGTTACTTCTTTTTCTTCATTTATAAATTCTTTTGCATATTCCTCAATATCATTTTTAAATTCGCCGCTTAAAATAGCATCTGCAAGAGGCTGTAATCCTTTATCCACTGCAATAGTAGCCCTTGTTCTTTTCTTTGGCTTGAAAGGTCTATATATATCTTCTACTTCAGTTAAAGTCTCAGCTTTTTCTATCTGAAGTTTTAATTCTTCTGTAATTTTTCCCTGTTCTGTTATTATTCTTATTATATCTTCTTTTCTATCTTCCAAATTTCTTAAATATGTAAGTCTTTCAGCAAGACTTCTTAAAACTATATCATCAAGGCCTCCTGTTTTTTCCTTTCTGTATCTCGCTATAAAAGGAACAGTATTACCGTCATCTAAAAGTTGTACTACACTGTTTACTTGATTTAATCCTATATTAAATTCTTTAGCTAATCTGTTATTAATATTGGTCATAGTTACCTCCATTCAAATTTTCCTACTCTATTTTAAGTAAATTAATACTTATATCTTTAAAAATATGTAATTTTCACATCTCAAATTTTACATTAATGGGGTTAAAAAGTCCAATCTTTCATCATATATTATTTTTTCCATTCATAACTATATATATATTAATTTATAAGGAGTTTAAATATGAAAAAAATTATAGGAGGTCTTCTTTTTTCTATTTTTTTAATAATCTTTTTTATTAGCTTCAAACTTTATATCACCGTACATCCTTTTAATTCTAAAGAGGTTTTTAATACAATAAACTTTTTATGTTCTGATAATTTCAAAGGTAGACTTACTGGCACTCTGGAAAATAAGGAAGTTGAGGAATATATAAAGCTTAAGTTTATAGAAAATAACTTGAAGCCATTTATGGGAGAATATACTCAGGCCTTTAAAATTCAGTATCCGCAAAGGATAGAAGGTGATCCATATTTAACCGTATCTGATGATGATGGAAATATTATAAAGAAATTTGAATATGGTAAGGACTATAAAGAGGATATGTTAAATTTTAAGAGCAATAAATTTAGCTTTAATAAAAATAATCCTCAAATAACCTCCAAGGATAATGTCATACAAGTCAAAGATAATCTGGACTATTTTCTAATATACATACCTTCTAAAGAAGGATTAAATTTTAGAAGTTCATTTATAAATACATCTCATTGGAGCATGTGTATCATGGTAACAGAACCTACACTTAAATGTATAAAAAAATATATTGATGATGGGTACACCATTAATTGTTTTATTCCATTTACTACAAAAGAAACTTTAGCTAATAATGTTATGGGATATATAGAAGGTAAAGATAAAACTGCTGACCCAATTATACTTTCGGCACATTTTGATCATTTAGGTTCAGACCTTAATAATACCGTATATAAAGGTGCTTTAGATAATGCTTCAGGTGCTTCTTTTATGCTTGAGATGGCAAAATATATAAGTTCTCTAGGACAGCCAAAAAGAAGTATACTTTTTGTAGGATTCAATGCCGAGGAATTTGGTTGTATCGGTTCCACAGAGTTCGTTAAAAAATACAAAAATTATATTCAAGATAGCAAGGTATTTAATTTTGATATGGTAGGAAGCGATAATGGAGTTCCCCTTTGCATAGTAGGCGGACCTCAGGATACTGCTAAAACTGCTTTTTTAAGATCAGTATCAGATACTTGCTCCGATGAAAAAATATATTTTAATTATAAATTTGGAAGTGACAGCGATCATAAAGCCTTTAGGGAAAATAATATAGATGCTGTAACATTTTGCGACAATGACACATCTAGAATCCACACTCCTATGGATAAGCCAGAATTTATAAGTACTACTGCCATAGATAGGTGCTTCAATGTAGTATCAAGAGAAGTAGTAAAATATGCATTTGGAAATAATATTTTTATTCTATATTATAAGGAAGCTCTAATAGGGTCCTCCTTAGTGATATTAGCAAGTGTTATAATATTTGCTTATTCAAAAAGAAAAAAGAAATTATAATTTGATAATATACAATTGATAATTGACAATGAAAGATATTTAACCGCTCCCAAAATTTAATTGGATAAAACTAAAATAACTATATCTTATTTAGTTTTATATCCATTGTCAATTATCAATTTATTTTATAAATTAAGAGCTTATTGTAATATTTTCTTAAGCTCTCCTAAAGTTTTTATTTCATAGGTTGGATGAAGTCCAGACTTTCCATTAAGACCTTTTGGATTAAACCAGCAGGTATCTATGCCAAAATTGGCTCCACCTTTAATATCAGAATTTAAACTGTCACCTACTATTAAAACAGTATCTTTATTTTCATGTCCTATTTTTTCCAAAGTATACTTAAATATTCCGGGGTTGGGTTTAGCCACTCCAGCTTCCTCTGATATAACAATAACGTGAAAATACTTTGCTATATTAGATTGCCTTATCCTAGCATTTTGAACCTTTAATAATCCATTAGTTATTAGAGCTAATTTGTATTTCCCTGAAAGCGCTTGTAATATCTCTTCAGCACCATCCAATAAAAAAGATGCCTCACATAAGGCATTTGTATATTTCTCATTTGCCTCTTTTGGATCTAATTTAAGATCTAGTTTCTTAAATAATCTATTAAACCTTTCTAATTTTAATTCATTAGGAGATATTAGTCCTTCCTCAAGCTCATGCCAAACTTGTCTATTAAACTTCCTGTACTCCTTTAGGTGGTATTCCTTATCATAATTTATGCCTAACTCCTCCATTGCCTTTTCAAAAGCATATTTTTCTGCACTTTCAAAGTCTAACAAAGTTTCATCCGCATCAAAAATAATAAGTTCATACTTTTTCATCAATTACCTCCTTAATATATAAACTCCAATTTTTCACATTAAATATAATTATAAGACAATAACTATATTTCTTCTACTATTTAAAACTTATTTAAAATTTTCTGTGATTATTATCACAGATTGTAACATAAGTTACTTATTTTTTTCTTCACCATATTGTATAATTATGATACGCAACAGTATTTTATATTCCAAAGGAGAATTGATGTATGGATTCACCAAAGTATGCAACATTACAAAAAGTAAGAAGTGAAGAAAGAACCTATGCTATAACACCTAGAATACCAGGTGGATTTATTTCCCCGGAAACTTTAATAAAAATTGCAGAAGTAGCACAAAAATATGGTGGTACACTAAAAATAACATCAGGTCAGAGAATTGCTATTCTTGGTTTAAAAGCTGAAGACGTTAATAAAGCTTGGGAAGACTTAGGAATGGAGCCTGCTGTTCTTTCAACTTATTCCGTAAAAAATATAGAAATATGCCCTGCAGCATTTTGTAAAAGAGCTAAACAAAACTCCCTTAAATTGGGTATGATGATTGAAAAAGAGTATTATGGCGCTAAAGCTCCTAATAGAACTAAAATAGGTGTAGCTGGATGCAAAAATGCCTGCGGAAGCATGAATGCCAAGGATATTGGTATTATAGCTGATAAACCTGGATACATTGTAGTTGTAGGTGGAAGTGCTGGCTTTAATCCAAGACTTCCTGATATAGTAGCTGAAGGGTTAAATGAAGATGAAGCTTTTGCCATGGTAAAAGTTATAATGGATTACTACAACGAAACTGCGGAGTTTGGAGAAAAGCTAGGATTGTTTATTGACAGAATAGGATTTAAAAAATTTAAAGAAGACGTTCTTAGCCGTTTTGAAGCAAGCAATGACCAGAAGCAAGTAACTAATAACTAGCTTCTAGAAGTCGTTAATCTCTAATCTCTAGTCGCCAGTGATTCTATTTATAATATATTTTAGCGATTAGAGGTTAGTGATTAACGATTTGTATCTGTTTTAAACTTTACTTAATATCTTGTAATCTTTTAGCAAATTCCTCTCCAAATGCTTTGCATCTCTTTTCTTCTTCTTCTCCAGGATACCATAATTCTTTTATACCTTCATTCAATATCTCAAAACCACCTTTTTGAAGCTCTTCATTGATTATTCTGGTGCATTCTCCACTCCAGCCATAACTTCCAAAAGAAGCTGCCTTTTTATTCTTAAATCCAAGACCTTTTATCATTTCTAAAATTCCTGCTACAGATGATAGAATTCCTTTATTTATTACAGATGAACCAACAAGTATAGCTTTTGACTTGAACACCTCAGTTATGATATCATTTTTATCTGATTTTGAAGAGTTAAATATTTTAATATTTACATCATTATCAGCTGACTTTATCCCTTCTCCAATCATTTCAGCCATTCTTCTTGTAGCATTCCACATAGTATCGTATATAATAGTAATCTGATTTTCTTGATAGCCCTTTGCCCATTCTAAATACTTATTAACAATTTGTAGTGGATTATCCCTCCATATTACTCCATGACTAGGGCATATCATATCTACTGGTAAATTCAATTTAAGTATTTCATTAATTTTTCTTTCAACAAGAGGGCTAAATGGAGTTAATATATTGGCATAATACTTTATTGCTTCATAATACAATTCACAATTATCAACACGATCATTATACATAAGCTCTGAAGCATAGTGCTGTCCGAAAGCATCATTACTAAATAGTATGTTTTCTCCAGTTAAGTATGTAAACATTGTATCTGGCCAATGAAGCATTTTAGCTTCTATAAATACTAATTTATTTTTTCCAATGTCTAGGGTATCTCCAGTTTTTACTTCAACAAAATTCCAATCTTCATGATAATGCCCTTTTAATAATTTAGCACCATTCTTTGTACAGTAGATTGGAACATCTGGTATCTCTTTCATTAACTCTGGAAGGGCTCCGCTGTGATCTGGTTCTGAATGATTCATAATTATATAATGGATTTTATTTAAATCAATTTCTGATTTTAAATTTTTAATAAACTCCTTAGAAAAAGGTGCCCATACTGTATCTATTAACACTGTTTTTTCATCATGTATTAAATAAGAATTATAGGAAGAGCCTTTATGAGTTGAATATTCCTCTCCATGGAATCTTCTAAGTTCCCAATCTATTTTTCCTACCCATGTAACTTTATCATTAATTTTGAAACTCATCTCTATTCTCTCCTTTTAAATGAAATATTCCACCTTTCTTTAACTTTTGCTGAATTTCTATATTTTATTATGCATTTAAAAATTTATTTTCTGCAGCTTAGGTTATAAATAAAATTATGGTGATATCTATAAAATAATCCTAAGCGAAAAAATTTTTCTATTTTAAAGAAATAATCTTGCCTCGTCTATTGTTCCCTTTTCTGTGTATCTATATACAAATTTTTTACCACCTCAAACATATAAAACGAATTCTATCTTTATAAAATATATATCGAGGTGTTTTAAAAAATAAGGGAGCAGGACACAACTTTTATAAAAGTTGTGTCCTGCCCCCTTAGTCCCTTCTATTTTTCATGCCAATAAATATTATCTGCAACTTCTGCTATTTCTGGAAGCTTAACATCCTTTAAAGCCCATTTCTTAAATTCCTGGAAACCAGTTCTATCAACTATATATCCTATATGCTCTTTTCCGCCTGGAGCATCCTTGTCTATATATTCATGGATATAATCATAAGTATTCAATATTATTTTAACTATGCTATCTTCATCTATCCACTTTATAAAGTCTTTAGCTATTCTTGGATTTTTCTTACCTGTTCTACCCATTATAACAAGCTTATAATATTTTTCTTTACTTCTTGTCCACGCTCCAGTTGGGCATTTTCCTACACATTCACCACAACCTATACATTTTTCATGATCTCTAACTACTTTGTAGTTTTCGAATTTTAAAGCTCCTGTAGCTCTCTTTTTACAGTTATTCACACAAGCTTGACATCCTATACATCTATAAGAATCATATTGAGGCTGTGTCATTCCAAGTACTCCAAAATCGTGCATCCTAGCCTTAATACAGTCATTTGGACACCCTGTTACTGCAACCTTAACATGATAATCATTAGGAAAGATTGCTTTTTCTATTCTTCTTGCAAGGGCTGTTGTGTTATAGTTTGCAAATGGACATACATTATTACCTACGCAAGCTGCCACATTTCTTGTACCTGATGCAGCATACCCTGTGTTAGGATCTTCCTGATTTATTTCTAATCCTTCTATAACAGGTTGAATTAGCTTATTAACTTCCTTCATATACTTCATATCTATTCCAAGAATCTCAAATCCCTGTCTTGTTGTTATATGGACAGTTCCATTTCCGTACTTATCAGCAATTTCTTGTATGGTGGCAAGATGCTTAACTGGAAGGTGTCCACCTGGAACTCTAACCCTTAGAGCAGTTATTCCTCTATGTTTTGTAACCCTGAAGGCATTTTTCTTTAAAGCTTTAGTATTTATATCTAAACTCATGCCGCTCTCCCCCCTAATCTATTAAATTCTTAGCCTTAGTGTAGTTAAATACAGGTCCGTCTAAACAAATGTATGTGTCATCTATCTTACAATGTCCGCACTTGCCTACTCCGCAGCACATCTTTCTTTCATATGAAACAGTAATGTTTTCTTCTTTAATTCCTCTTTTTATAAACTCTGGTATAGTGAATTTCATCATTATAGGAGGTCCCACTATCACTAATTGTGCTTCACCAGGATTTTCTATTGGTAGACTATCAACATATTTTGTTATTAAGCCTACATTGCCTTCATAGCCTTCGTTAGCATTATCTACTGTTAAAGTAACATCAATAGTCTTTTCCCATTTCTTCATATCTTCTTTAAATAATACATCCTTTGGAGACTTAAATCCTGTAAGCAATCTAAAACTTTTGGCTTTCTCTGGATTTTGTGCAAAGTAATCTACTATTCCCTTAACTGGAGCAAGTCCTGTTCCACCAGCCGCAACTATTATTTCCTTACCTTCATATGAAGTAACATCAAATCCGTTTCCGTAAGGTCCTCTTAAAAATAAAGTATCTCCTTCGAAGAATGTATGAATAACATCTGTTACCTTACCTACTCTTCTTATAGTTAAATCAACATATCCATCACCAATTCCGCATATTGAAATAGGAGCTTCACCATACTTTGGTATAGAAACCTCAAAAAATTGACCTGGCTTTGCCTCTCCCTTGTATTCCATTCTAAAAGTATATTCAATATCTGTATGAGGAGTTATGCTTAATATTTTAGATTTTATAGGCATGTATATATTATTCATTTATTCCACCTCTTTCATAGCATCATTTAATTTATTTACACAATTTGAAAAAGAAATATATTCCGGACAAGCATCATCACATCTTCCGCATCCTACACACATGTGATATCTATTTCTCTTTTTAAAGTCATAAACCTTATGCATTACTTTAAATCTCATTCTGTCACCTTTATTTTGACGGAAACCGTGTCCACCAGCCATAGTTGTGTATCCATCTACTTGACATGAAGCCCAAACTCTTCTCCTCTCACCGTTCTTTGGATTATCCTTATAGAATATATCCTGCATAGTAAAGCATGTACACGTTGGACAGACGAAATTACATCTTCCGCAAGCTATGCACCTCTCGGAATACTCTTTCCACATTTTTGATTTAAAAATTCTTATATCTATATTTTCTGGTACATTTACTTTCACTTCATTTGACTCTACAAAGTCTGGAGTTACATCTGAGGTTTCTCCTTCAAATATAACTTGAAATTCATCACTTTTTATGTCCATAAATACATTTTCATCTTGAAGTTTTACATACATATCATACTCATCTGTTGTATTGCTTCCCATACTTACACAAAAGCAGTTTTCAAAGCTATTTTCACATCCCATAAGAACAAGTTTAACCTTTTCACGTCTAGCCTTATAATATGGATCCTCAAAACCATTTCTTAAATAAATCTTCATCTATTCTTTTTACTGCATGAATGTCACAGCTTCTTAAAAATATTAAAGTACCTTTTTCTTCTTTTTTAGGCTCAATATATTCATCTTCTGTAAAATAAAATAAAGTTTCAGTTATTGGAAGTAAAACTTCTTTAGCTGAAAAGTTAGCCTTTTTTTCAAATTCTATATCTCTAATACTGTTTATTTCTGCGTATCTAACTGTATCTGTATCTGAGAAAGTTCCTTTTCCCTCCATTAAAACTGGAGCATATATTTTATAATTTTTTTGCAGTTCTTTTATACATTTATCAAATTTTTCAACACTTAATTTTATACCCATATCTCTGCCACCTTTCTATTTATCCTTTGATATAAACCAATAAGCAAATCCAACGAAGAAGATTCCTCCCAGCATATTTCCTAAAGTTACTGCAACTAGGTTATATACAAATCCTCCTAAACTTACTGCCGCAGCATGAGGTATCATTAAACCTACTGATAGAAGCGTCATATTTGCCACGCTGTGTTCAAAACCTGAAGTTATAAAAGCAAATAAGCATAAGGAAATCATAATAATCTTTGCTGTTTCTTCTTTTAGCTTAAAAGAACACCATACTGCAAGACAAACAAGTATATTACATAAGATTCCTCTCATAAAAAGTTGAATAAACGGTGCTGACATTTTTGCTGCTGAGGTTTTTAACATAAACTCTGCTGTAGAATCAGATGCAAGTCCACTTAAAACGAATATTCCAGCTAATATCACAGAACCAATTAAGTTCCCTATATAACTATAAGTCCAAACTTTGAATGCATCTTTCCATGAAGTTCTTTTTTGAAGAGCTCCTATAGACATTATCATGTTATTCCCTGTAAACAGTTCTGAACCAGCCATAAGCACAAGGCTTAAAGCTATAGCAAAAGAAAGTCCCATTACTATTTTTGTTGAAGGGGATTGAGCTTTTGATAATAATCCTCCAACAGTAAATATAAGTAGTATTCCAAATCCAACGTACATACCTGCTAAAGCTGATGAAAACAGGTATTTGCTTTTTCCCTTTTCTAATAAATTTCTTTTACCCTGCGCAGCATCTGAAATTTTGTTAATTGTTTCACTAAACATTTCACAGTTCTCCTTTCAGATAATTGTTATAATTTAATGATAAATTATAACAAAAAAAAGGTATGTGATTTTTATCACAAACTTGTTATAAAAATCACATACCTTTTTTGTAAAACTATAGTTCCCTATAATATTTAGCTAACTTTTCCGTATTCACTATCATTTTTCTATCTTCATATTTTACCATGCCCTTTTCTTCTAAAACCTTTATCGCCCTTGATATAGTTTCTCTTGGAGAGCCAAGCATATCTG
This sequence comes from Clostridium sp., assembly GCF_047777555.1. Lineage (GTDB taxonomy): Bacteria > Bacillota > Clostridia > Clostridiales > Clostridiaceae > Clostridium_H. Next base: position 316,766 of record NZ_JBKEEV010000003.1, read on the forward strand.
CTAAATAGGTTATAGTTATCTTTAAGTTTATTAAAGTTCCATCTTCTACTTCCACTCCATAATCTCGTGAAAGTTTCCACAACTTAGCTGCTACCTTTCTATCCATTTTTATAGGAACTGTGTTTTTTAATTGTCTATACAATCTTCTTATTTTTTTAGCCATCATATTGAGCATTTGCTTAGTTAAATCAAAGTCCTTTTCCATTACATTTAAAAGCTCTTCCCGTTGAAAAGATATTATTTCTGATGGCTCAAAAGCTTCACAGCTTATAGAAGCTGATTTTCTATCAAGAATTACTTCATTTATAAACTGCCCTTCGTCTAAAATATATATTACCTTTTTTTGACCTTCTTGATTGCTTCTATACATAGTCACTTTTCCTTTTAAAACTACATATATGTTATCTACATCATCTCTCTCTAAAAAAAGCTTTTCTCCTTTTCTTAAGTTCAGTTTATATCCAATAGCCTCTAACTCTTGTAGAGTTGATTTTCGTAACTTTGAAAACATTGGGATACTTAATAAGTCTTTCTCATTTACTTTAATCATCCCTTAATTCCTTCCCTTAATATTTTATAATCTTAAAACTTTATGTATATTATAACTGAACTATATTTGACATTTCAATATTAAAGCAATTAACTCCTCTATTTATTAAATTTAATAAACAGAGGAGTATAATTCTTTATTTTTATCCCCTATATTGAGGCTCTTCTTGTTTTACAAAATCTAATCTTCCTTGAATTGCTTGTGCTACATTTTCTACATCTGTAGATAATTGATTAAACATTTGCTTAGCCTCTTGGCTATCAGTATCTAATTCAAATGTTTTTAATTGTGCTGCTAATCCCTTAGCACTAGCTAATGCTTGCTCTAGCTTATTTCCTGTAGGCATTTAAAATTCCTCCTTTAATATTTTAGTTGATTCAACAATAGTTAGTTTGTCCTATTTGAATCATAATATGAGCAGCTCATTAAGGAAATAAAGACTTCATAAGGAAAATTTTTTTTATATAAAATAAGTATTTTGTTATATGTGTAACGTCTTATTTCTCAAAGCATAATATAGTATTGAGACAAGCTATTTTTATTACTATATCATTTTATCTACAGATTAAAAGGAGGATTACTAAAAAATGAGGACAAACGTGGATGTTGTAACTTTGATTTGTAGAGTTAATACAGGCTCCAGTTGGGGATATGAACCTTTAAACTGCTGGGATGAATGTAACCTGTGATTATAATAATTCTAACTTCGATAATGACTGTGTTATAGTAGAATGCAGCTCTGATAGAAGAATACCAAGAGGAGTTAGTGGTACACAAGCCATAGAAAGACTTCTTAACCTTGGATATAAATTAGTTAATACAGTAACTTTGGATAGTAATTGTTGTGGACAAATTGTACACACTTTTGCTAGATACACTTACAATAGAGATGAATGTAATCCACAGCAGCCTGAGTCCGACAATTGCTCACAAGAAGAATCTGAAACAGACCAATGTTGTGGAAGCTGCTAAACTAAAAAAGAGAGTTTTAAATGAATGTAGAATTTATCATTCATCTAAAACTCCCTATCTAATTGTCCAACTTAAGAAATTCTGTTATAAATAAATCAATCTCTCCATCCATGACAGAATTTATATTTCCAATCTCCGCATTAGTCCTATGATCTTTTACCATAGTGTAAGGTTGAAATACATAGGATCTTATTTGACTTCCCCATCCTATATCTTTTAAGTCCCCTGCAAGATCTTCTATTTTTTCCTTATGCATTCTTTCTTTAAGTTCTACTAGCTTTGATTTTAACATATTCATGGCAGTATCTTTATTTTGAAATTGACTTCTTTCTCCTTGGCTTTGAACAACTATTCCTGTAGGAAGGTGGGTTATTCTTACAGCAGAATCAGTCTTATTAACATGCTGCCCTCCAGCTCCACCTGAACGATAAGTATCTATTCTTAAATCTTCAGGTCTTATTTCAATGTCCTGGCTTTCTGTAAGCTCTGGAAGTACTTCTACAGAAGCAAAAGATGTCTGTCTTTTGCCATTAGCATTAAATGGAGAAATTCTGACCAATCGATGTATTCCTTTTTCTGACTTTAAATATCCATATGCAAATTCTCCGCTTATTTTTAAACTTACACTTTTAATACCAGCTTCATCTCCAGGAATTAGGTCTAGGATTTCAACTTTAAATCCTTTTTTCTCAGCCCATCTTGTGTACATTCTAAGCAGCATTTGAGTCCAATCCTGCGCATCAGTTCCACCTGCTCCTGAATGTAAACTTAGTATAGCATTATTTCTATCATATTCACCAGAAAGGAGCACTTGAATCTTAAAGTTTTCTATTATATCTTGTATTTCCTTTACTTCTTTTTTTATGTCATTTATAGATGATTCGTCTTCTTCATCAATGCTCATTTCTATTAAAAGTTCTAAATCATCTAATCTTGATTTAGTATTATCATACTTATCTAACTTATCTTTCAATCCTTTAGCCTCTTGAGTTACCTCTTGAGCTCTATTTATATCATCCCAAAAATTAGCCTCTTGCATTTTATTTTCAAGCTCTGAAACTCTTTTTTCTATTAAAGCTATGTCAAAGAGAAGCCCCCACTTCATCTAAACTTATCTTTAATTCAGCAACTTTTGCCTTAAGTTCTTCTAGCTGAATTATCATAAAATCACCCTCTCTTAACTTAAATTTATCTCCTTTACTTATAAAAAATCCAGCAAAGCTGGATTTTTTATTTTGATTTATCTTCCGCAGCAGTTTTTATATTTTTTTCCACTTCCACATGGGCAAGGGTCATTTCTTCCTATCTTTTCTTCTGCTCTCTTTACTGGTTTCTTTTTAAGTGAATCATCACCGCTCATGTTTGTTGAAGTTTCTTTAGCTACTCTTTCTCTTTCTGGAGCTTTTTCAATTTGAACATGGAATAAGTATTTTACAGTATCAACCTTTATACTGTTAATCATCTCATCAAACATTTCACTACCTTCAAATTGATATGCCTGAACAGGATCTTGCTGTCTATAAGCTCTAAGTCCCATACCTTGTCTTAAGTGATCCATATTATCAATGTGATCCATCCACTTTGTGTCAACGACTCTTAAAAGAATAACTCTTTCTATCTCTCTCATCTGCTCTGAGCCAATAGTTTCTTCTTTTTCATTATATATTTCTTCAGCTATAGCAAAAAGTTTTTCCTTTATCTCTTCATCAGACATTACTTTAAGTTCATCTACAGTTACTTTTTCCTTTGGTAGATATATGTCTTCTAAATATGCAATAAGCTTTGCAATGTCATCTTCAAGATTTTCATCAAGGCCTGACATATGAGAATCTACAGCGCTGAATATAACACTTTTTATCATTTCCTGAATGTCTTCCTTTAGAGATTCTCCCTCTAAAACCTGCGCTCTTTGCTTGTAAATAACCTCTCTTTGTTGATTCATAACATCGTCATATTGTAATACATTCTTTCTTACATCAAAGTTATTTCCTTCAACCTTCTTTTGAGCATTTTCTATTGCACTGGAAACCATTTTACTTTCTATAGCATCTTCATCGCTTAATCCTAACTTTTCAACAATCCCTTGAAGTCTTTCTGAGCCAAATATTCTCATTAAATCATCTTCCAATGATACATAGAATCTTGAGAAACCAGGGTCTCCTTGACGACCAGAACGTCCTCTTAGCTGATTGTCTATACGTCTTGCTTCATGTCTTTCAGTACCTATTACCTTAAGTCCACCTAGTTCTGCTACTCCTTCTCCAAGCTTAATATCGGTACCACGACCTGCCATATTTGTAGCTATAGTTACAGTACCTTTTTCACCAGCATGAGATACTATTTCAGCTTCTTGCTCATGATATTTAGCATTAAGAACTCTATGTGGAACTCCTCTTCTCTTTAACATATCTGAAAGAAGCTCAGATTTCTCTATACTTACTGTACCTACAAGGACTGGCTGTCCTGTTTTATAAGTTTCCTCTATATCCTTAACTATAGCCTTAAATTTAGCTTTTTCAGATTTATATACCACATCTGGAGCATCTATTCTTATTACAGGTTTATGAGTAGGTATAACTATTACATCTAGTCCATAAATCTCTCTAAATTCACTTTCTTCTGTTTGAGCCGTACCTGTCATACCTGAAAGTTTAGAATACATTCTGAAATAATTTTGGAATGTTATAGTTGCAAGAGTTTTAGATTCTTTTTGAATCTTAACTCCTTCTTTGGCTTCTATAGCCTGGTGAAGACCATCACTATATCTTCTACCTTCCATAAGCCTTCCTGTAAACTCATCAACAATTATAACTTCGTCATCCTTAACCATATAATCTTTATCGCGTTTCATGCTATAATTAGCCTTCAATGCTTGAACTACATGGTGCTGAATATTCATATTTTCTGCATCAGCATAGTTTTCTATGCGAAAGAACTTTTCTGCTTTTTCTATACCAGGTTGAGTTAGAATAACAGAGTTGGTTTTCTCATCTACTGTATAATCTTCTTCTTTTAAAGACTTAGCAAAAAAGTCTGCTACTCTATAGAAGTCTGTAGATTTTTCTCCTTCACCAGAGATTATAAGAGGAGTTCTAGCTTCATCAATTAATATAGAGTCAACCTCGTCGACTATACAGAAATTCAGCTTTCTCTGAACTCTCTCTTCTTTATATATAACCATATTATCTCTTAGATAATCAAATCCAAATTCATTATTTGTTCCATAAGTTATATCTGAGTTATAGGCTTCACGTCTTTGATTATTATCCAAATCGTGAATTATAACTCCAGTAGTAAGCCCTAAAAATCCATATAGTTGACCCATTTGATCTCTGTCTCTTTTAGCAAGATAATCATTTACAGTAACTACATGAACTCCTTCACCAGATAAAGCATTTAGATAAGCTGGAAGAGTAGCAACTAAAGTTTTACCTTCTCCAGTTTTCATTTCTGCAATTCTTCCTTGGTGAAGAACTATTCCTCCCATAATCTGTTCTCTAAAATGCTTCATTCCAAGCACTCTAGAAGAAGCCTCTCTTACAACTGCAAAAGCTTCTGGAAGTATATCATCTAAAGTCTTTCCATTCTTTAGCATTTCCTTAAACTCAAAAGTTTTATTTCTTAATTCCTCATCACTTAACTTTTCAAAATCTTCTTCATAAGACATAACTTTATTAACTATCGGAATAATCTTTTTTAATTCTCTATCACTATATGTACCGAATATCTTATCAAATAATCCCATTTATCTTCATCCTCACTAATCGTATTTTTACTATACTTATTGATTATAACACCTAATTTAGCAGGGTTCAACATTATACTTTGGAAATAATTTTACACATATTTTAATACCTATATGAATTCTTGTTATAACTCAGATTACGCTGTGAATAATTTCGGAAATATGTAAATATTTATTGGTAAATTAAAAAGGAGGAAAATCCTCCTTTTTTTAAAATTCTGGTTCTATAAGTCCATATTGACCATCTTTTCTTTTATATAATACATTAACTTCATCTGTATCTGCATTTTTGTATACAAAGAAGTTATGTCCTAAAAGCTCCATTTGAAGAACAGCTTCTTCATGACTCATTGGCTTTATTGCAAATTTCTTTGTTCTTACTATTTTAGACTCTATATCATCATCATCATCAGGAACATACTCAGGTATAAATTGAAATCTTAAACTATCCCCATACTTTCTTTTTTCTAATTTAGTTTTTTGTTTTCTTATTTGTCTTTCTAGTTTTTCTAATACTAAATCTATGGCTGCATACATATCTTCATTAGCTTCTTCTGCTCTTAGTATAACTCCATTAAATGGTATTGTAACTTCAACTATTTGTCTATTTTTTTGGACGCTTAACGTTATATCTGCTTCTATATTGGGACTAAAATATTTTTCTAATTTAGATATTTTTCGTTCTACTGCCTCCCTCAATCCATCTGTTACAACAATATTTTTGCCGCTTACTGTTATGTTCATAAAGCCAGCCCCTTTCTTGTATATCCTTATGAAAATTTGTTTATTAGTATTATTTATTTTCTTATATTGTATTACTTATTATTAGTTATAACAAGTATTATATTAAGCAATTTGCAGAAAATTAAATCATTTTATGCTATTTATATGCATCTTTTCTCTACATCTTTCTTCTTTAACCATCTAATTTAGCGAGGATAATTTATTTTATTTATGATATAATAAAATTTAGGAAAACTATCCATTAATTATACAATGGAAAAAATATTCATACGCTGCTCTTTGCACCTGTTAATACGTATACATTAGCTGCACCTTTCTCAATCATAAGTATGGAGCAATAAAAAGCTGTAGCTCCTGTAGTTATAACATCATCTACCAATAATATGTTTTTATTAATTATTTCATTTCCATTTACAGCTTTAAAAGCCTCCGATAAATTTTTCCATCTTTCTTCTCCGTTTAATCCTATTTGATCCTTAGTATCTTTAAACTTTTTGAGCAATTCAACTACTTTACTGTTTGTCTTATAAGCAATTTTTTTAGCTAAATATTGGCTCTGATTATATCCTCTTTTTTTCAAAGTAGATTTACTGCAAGGAACATAGGTGACTATATCAAAATTTATCTTATAGGTTTTAATTGTATTTAGCATATATTCTGTTATTACATCTCCAGCCCTAAAATCGCTTTTATACTTTAATCTTGCTATTAATTCTTTTCCAAGTCCAGAATAATAAAAAGAACTGTAGCAGCGTATACTATAATTCTGCCTTGTAATTTGAAAAAATTTATTACATATTCTTATTTCTGAACTACATTTTGTGCATAATAAGCTTTCATTATTTACATATGCCCCACACACTATACATTCTTCAGGATTATATATCACATCTAACATACACCTAAAGAAATATCTTATATTTTTAATAAGTTCATGTCCCATGCTTCTTTATTAAAACGCCTGGTTATACTTTTAGCCTTATCCATATCTTCCGTTTCATAGTTTCCTAAAAATACAACCTCGCCATTATGGCTGTTTTCGCTTCTGCCCACCTTTCCACAGAGATATACTAACTTTTTATAATCAAAATACTTGTTATCTGCAAAGAACACCATAACATTAATATCTTTTAAGTCAAAATGCACATCATTGAAATGATTTGTAACTACTATAGCTTTTTTCATTTTTATAAAATTATATAATATTCTTTTTTCGCTTTTGTTCCTGATAAATGGAAGAGTTCCTTTACTGAACTTGCTGCAATACTTAGATAAGTATTCATGAACGTTTTCTACCTTGACTTCATCTGGAACATACACAATAACTTTACGATTTGAATTTATGGACCACTCTATGTATTCATAGACTACATAAGGTATATCCTTATTAATATCTATCCTAGTTGATATAAATTTAGGCTCTACTAAAGGAATAGCATTTCCTCTTATAGGTAAAATTATTTCTCTACTAGCCCTATCAAAAATTCTTTCTACCGAATAGCCAATTATCTTTCCATCTTTCTTACACATGCTTTCCGAAGCTTCAGCAATCTCTTTCTTACTATGAAAAGAAAAACTTTTTATGTCATCATAGATAACTAAATCAAATTTATCTTTAATGTTTTCAAGCATATTATGTTTTGAAATAACAAGGAGGCTGTCGTTATATTTAATATTTTCTTTATAATAAGTATACTTTTTGAAACCATATTCTTTTTTCATATCATTTATGATATGGACATTACTGCTCTCTTCATTTGTAATATAAAGAACTTTTTTATTCAGATTTACACTATTTATTATAGCGTAAGGAAAAATCTTCATTAAATTATAAGGTGGAGATATTATATTCAAGGTTTTTTCTCTTCCTAAACACCATTGAGCAATTTCTCTCCTTACACTCTTTTCTACTTTAGCAGGATTTATATTTTTTGAGTACATATCTATTCCTCATCCCCTTGAAATAAATCCTCATGATTAGCAGTATCACCCTCTAATATATTCAGTATTCTCCACTTTAATGCTGAATATCTTTCAAAACTTCTGTTGTTACTAATCATAAAGTTAACAGCTTTAGGCAGCCCAACCAAAACTACCATTTGTTTTGCCCTTGTAATACCAGTGTAAAATAAGTTTCTATTCATTAAAAGAGGGGGTCCCATAAACATAGGCATAATAACTACTGGAAATTCACTACCTTGACTTTTATGTACTGTCATAGCATAAGCAAGTTCAAGCTCATCTAAATACATATCATCATAAACAACCTTTCTTTCCTCATCAAAGATTACAGATACCTTATCTTCATCTATTTCACATATATATCCTATATCCCCATTAAACACTCCAAGCCCTTCTGGTTCCCCATCACCATCTATTCTGATCCATTTTAGATTATAATTATTTTTAGTCTGCATAACTTTATCTCCAAGCCTAAAGATAGTGTCTTTAAACTCTTTTTCACTTTTGCTTTTAGTCTTCGGATTTAATATATCTTGAAGTCTTTTATTTAAATTCTCTATACCGAGCATTCCTTTTCTCATAGGAGACAATATCTGAATGTCTTTAAAGCTGTTCCAACTTTTATTAAACTTTGGAAGCCTCTCATTTATAAGCTCTACTAAAGTATCTAATATCTTTTCTTGTTCTTCGCAATTTAAGAAGTAAAAATCCTTATTTTTTTTATTTAGAATTGGCATTTCTCCATTATTTATTTTATGAGCATTTACTACAATCATACTTTCTTCTGCCTGTCTGAATATATCTTTTAATCTTACCACCTTTACGCACTTACTCTCAATTAAATCCCTTAATACATTTCCTGGTCCTACAGAAGGAAGTTGGTCTGCATCTCCTACTATTATAAGTCTTGTTCCCATAGATATGGCTTTTAGTAGATTGTTCATAAGTAAAATATCTATCATAGATGCTTCATCTATGATAAGTACGTCACATTGAAGTGGAGATTCCTCGCTTCTTAAAAATTCTGTATCCTCATCATCGCTAAAGCCCATTTCTAGTAGTCTGTGAATAGTCTTAGCTTCTCTTCCCGTAGCTTCAGTCATTCGTTTTGCTGCCCTTCCAGTAGGTGCTGCCATAAATACAGTCATGGAAGCATTTTCAAATATTTCTGTTATACATTTTATTATAGTGGTCTTTCCTGTACCTGGTCCTCCTGTTATTATTTCTATTCCATTTGTAAAGGCACCCTTTATAGCTTCTATCTGAGTTGGAGCAAATTTGATATTATTATCTTTTTCAAACTTTTCAATCTCACTTTTAACATCTATTTTGATATTGTCATAGTTGCTAATGGTAAGAGTTAAAATTCTACTTGTAACAGATAACTCGCAATAATAATAAGGCATTGTAAAAACAGCTTCTTCATTTTCTACCTTTTCTACCTTTAACTTTCCATTAAGCATAGATTCTTGTATACTGCTTACTATTTCTTCTTCTGATACCATAAGCATATCCTTACATTCCTTTAATAACTTTTCTAGCGGCATATAAGTATTTCCCATACTGCAAAACTGATTTACTATATATCTTATTCCACACTGAATTCTAAAAGGAGAATTGCTTTCTATTCCTAAGCTCCTAGCTATCTTATCTGCTGTTTTAAACCCAATTCCTGATATGTCATCTGTAAGAGCATATGGATTTTCTTTTACTACTTTTATTGAATTAGCTCCATATTTTTTATGAATTTTTACACACTGCTTTACTGTAACTCCATATGTCTGAAGAAACACCATTATATTTCTTATTTCTCTCTGCTTAGAATAAGACTTAGCAATAGTTTCTGCTTTTTTATCCCCTATTCCTTCTATTTCTTTTAGCCTTTCAATATCTTCATCTAATATTTCTAAGGTCTTTTCTCCAAAATGCTCTACAATTTTTTTTGCAGTTATAGGTCCTATACCAGAAATAACTCCAGATGATAGATATTTTTCTATTCCTTCTAAAGAATTAGGTACTATTTCCTCACAAGATGTCACCTTAAACTGTTGTCCAAAATGAGGATGTTTAACCCATTCTCCCTGTATTTTCAAATTCTGGCCTTCTAGTATAAAAGGCACGCATCCAGTTATAGTAATTTTTCGTTTTTTATCTTTTATACGAGCTACAACATATCCATTATCTTCGTTTTTAAATACTATATCTTCTACCTTCCCTTGTATTTCAGTCATAAAATCTCTCCTAAAACTTCTCTTATCAAATGAAACTCCACTCCCATATATCTTCTTAATACAATTATAGAATACAAAACGCATTATTTACAATTATTCTAACATATTTATTATTTTTTCCACAAATTTATATCAATAAACTCTAATTAGTTATTACATATAATAATAACAAAAAACTTAAAAGCTAATGCCGTAATTAGCATTAGCTTTTTTAATAAATATACTTTTAAATCTTACATGTATTTTTTGATTTCATCAACCTTATTTAATTGTTCCCATGGAAGTTCTACATCTGTTCTTCCGAAATGTCCATAAGCTGCTGTTTGTCTATAGATTGGTCTTCTTAATTCTAAGTCCCTAATTATAGCACCTGGTCGTAAATCAAACACTTTATTTACTATTTCTACTATTTTATCGTCTTCAATTTTACCAGTTCCAAAAGTATTAACTAAAAGTGATACTGGACGAGCCACTCCTATTGCATAAGCTAATCCTATTTCTAGCTTATCTGCAACTCCTGCTGCAACTAAATTTTTTGCAACCCATCTAGCTGCATATGCTGCTGATCTATCAACTTTTGTTGGGTCTTTTCCTGAGAAAGCTCCACCACCGTGTCTTCCATAGCCGCCATATGTATCAACTATAATTTTTCTTCCTGTAAGACCTGTATCTCCATGAGGTCCACCGATTACAAATCTTCCAGTTGGGTTTATGTAATATTTTGTTTTTTCATCTAACCATTCTTTTGGAATTATAGGTTTTATTATATGTTCCATAACATCTTTACGTATTTGTTCTTGAGTAACTTCAGGATCATGTTGAGTAGATAAAACTATCGCATCTATTCTAACTGGCTTGTCATCTTCATATTCAACTGTAACCTGAGTTTTTCCATCTGGTCTTAGATATGGTAATGTACCATTTTTTCTAACCTCTGTTAGTCTTCTAGCAAGCTGATGCGCCATATTTATTGGAAGAGGCATATATTCTGGAGTTTCATTAGTTGCGAATCCAAACATAATTCCTTGATCCCCAGCTCCTACAGCTTCAATATCGTCCTTTTGTCCTTGTTTAGCTTCTAAGGCTTCATCTACACCCATAGCTATATCTGCTGATTGTTCATCTATTGATGTTAATACAGAGCAAGTTTCTCCATCAAATCCATATTTAGCTCGTGTATATCCAATATCTGTAACTACGTCTCTTACTAATTTAGGAATATCTACATAGCATTTTGTTGATATTTCCCCCATAACCATAACCATTCCTGTAGTAACTGCTGTTTCACAAGCTACTCTTCCATTAGGATCTTGCTCTAAAATGGCATCTAATATAGCATCAGAAATTTGGTCACACATTTTATCTGGATGTCCTTCTGTAACTGACTCTGAAGTAAATAGTCTTCTCATTTCATCTTTTCTCCTTTCACAAAAAATAAAACCCTTCTTATTTGAAGAGGTTTTTACCAATAATTAATATTCCTTATCTTGCAGATTCAACTGCAGGAATTAGCACCTTAGTACAAATGTACTGGTTGCCGGGTTTCACAGGGCCATTCCCTCCACCTCTCTTGATAAGTTTTTTTCTTATCTCTTATTTAACTTTGAGTAAAATAATATTATCATAGCAAAACTACAGTGTCAATAATTTCAATGGAATTATTGTATATTTTATGTTCGAAACTAAACTTTTATGCAAAACAAAAGGCATCTTGTTTCAAGATGTCTTTACATGGTGGAGGAGAATGGATTCGAACCATTGAAGCGAAACGCAACAGATTTACAGTCTGCCCCCTTTGGCCACTCGGGAACTCCTCCATATTAAATTTTACATAAAATAAATTTTGTCCCAACAACTTATCCAATAAATGGTGGGCACAACAGGGCTCGAACCTGTGACCCTCTGCTTGTAAGGCAGATGCTCTCCCAGCTGAGCTATGCGCCCATTTATGGTGGAGGAGAATGGATTCGAACCATTGAAGCGAAACGCAACAGATTTACAGTCTGCCCCCTTTGGCCACTCGGGAACTCCTCCGTTATTGGTGCTGGCACCAGGACTTGAACCCGGAACCTACTGATTACAAGTCAGTTGCTCTACCAGTTGAGCCATGCCAGCATATTTTATTTATTTGTTTTTCGGCGACCTCGCCACCGACGAATATTAGTATAACTCGATATTAATTTTATTTCAACTCCAATAATCACCCATCATATTAATTTTAATACTTTTTCTAATTTTTTCTCTAAATATCTTAATTTTAAACATATATATACTTAAAATTTCTATTGTTTTAAACTCGTTTTAATGCTCAATTTCTCTTCACTACATATAAATATATTTACCCAATATGCTTTTTACCTTTTCATAGTCTTCCTTGCTTAATTTATTTTTTATTAAATCTATAATCCTTCTTGTTCCTTCCTCTTCATCTTCCCAATAAAGATATTCTTTTATCTTAATAAAATCCTTTGGCGATAATTTTGTTGCTATCATAAACAGCTTTTGTTTATCTTTTAATGTTACCTCTTTTCTTATAACGTCTGTAGATACTTTAAATACAGGTACATCTTCTTGTTTCTTATATGAATAATCATATTTATGCTCATCATACATGTCTTCATCTTTACTTGCATATTCATCTGATGATACTTCATATTTGCTCTCTTGTTTACTATCATTATATTCATCCACATTATGGGTGTAGTTTTCTTCTTTTATACTCTCTTTATTTTCTTCTATTTTTTTCTCTATTTTAATAGATTCATTTTCAACCTTTTTAGGTTTTTCAATCTCTTTCTCTGGTTGTTTATAAGAATCCGTAATAGTCAGCGAATTTTCAATATCATTTTCTTCAGAATCAAATCCTATCATAATAGAACTGCTTACTAAAGTACACAAAACCACTATAAAAGATAACCATTTATTATTCATATTCAATCACCTCTATATGCTAATTATTGCATAATTTACTTTTTTTATTCTTTTGCTTCATCATATTATATATATACTTTTCATATAAATTAACAAGGAGGTGTCAGTTTTGAATAAAGTCAGAGTCCACTATAAAGACAACTTGTCATATTATGAAATTGCATACTTTTTAAAGGATTATATAAACGATAGCTCTATAATTGTATGCATAGGTACAGATAGATGTATAGGTGATTGCCTCGGACCCTTGGTGGGAACACTTTTAAAGACGCAAAACTTTCCTCTCAAGGTATATGGAACCATTTCTGAACCTATACATGCTCTAAATATAGATAAAAAACTACAAGAAATAAAAAAAATGCACCCATCATCTAATATAATAGGTATAGATGCTTGTTTAGGAGATAGTAAAAACATAGGCGAAATACAGGCTAGAGATTATCCCATACACCCTGGAAAAGGCGTAGGCAAATTCCTCCCTGAGGTGGGTGAAAGCTCTATAATAGGTATTGTGGACTCTAGTGATAACAATGAACTGTTTACAAATAGAAATATACGTTTAGACTTGATTATAGGCATGGCTAAAGTTATTACTCATTCTCTTATACATTCCTATTATCTTTCTCAACTCCATTTACAAAAGAATAATGATATTATATAGTGAAATTATGAAAAGCTCTATAACTAAGTATTAGTTATAGAGCTTTTTATAGCAAGTATAACTTTAATCTATTAAATTGATATCTTGGCCCTTATAAGATGCATCTATTTTATCTAGAAAATTTAAGACTTCTCCTGTGCCAAGAGCAACTGATGAAACAGAATCTTGAGCAACATATACAGGGACCTTTGTAACATCAGCTATTAGCTTATCCAATCCATGCAATAATGATCCTCCACCTGTCATCATAATACCTTTATCAGCAATATCAGCTGCAAGCTCAGGTGGTGTTCTTTCTAGCACTGAATGAGTGCACTCTGCGATAGCATTAACAGATTCGCTTAACGCTTCCCTCACTTCTTCTGAGGACACACTTATATTCTTAGGAAGGCCTGTTATTAAATCTCTTCCTCTTATTTCCATAGTAATATTATCTTCTCTCTTATAGGCTGTCCCTATATTTATTTTTAGCTCTTCTGCTGTTCTCTCGCCTATCATAAGTTTATGCTTTTTTCTTATGTACTTTATTATATCATCATCAAAATTATCTCCAGCTACTTTAATAGAACTTCTTACAACCATTCCTCCTAATGAGATAACTGCAATATCAGTGGTACCTCCACCAATATCTATAACCATATTTCCACTTGCTTTTGTTATATCTAATCCTGAGCCAATAGCTGCTGCTAAAGGTTCTTCTATTAGGAACACTTTTTTAGCTCCAGCATTAACTGCTGCATCTTTGACAGCTCTCTTTTCTACCTCCGTAGCTTCACATGGAACGCAAATTACTACCCTTGGTGCCCCTACCTTTTTCTTTCCACATGCTTTTCTTATAAAATGTTTTAGCATTTTTTCAGTAATATCATAATCTGATATTACTCCATCCTTCAACGGACGAATAGCAACTATATTGCCTGGAGTCCTTCCTATCATTTGCCTAGCTTCTTCTCCTACAGCCAGCACTCTATTAGCGTTCTTATCAATTGCAACTACTGAAGGTTCTTTTAAAACAATACCTTTACCTTTAATATAAACCAGTACTGTAGCTGTTCCTAAATCTATTCCCATATCTGTGCTCATTCTAAAAAACATCTCTATTTTCACTCCTGCTCTTTTGTAGATTCTACTTAATTAATTATCTATATTAATTATATACGCTTATATCAAATTATTCTATAGGATTACAAAAAAATCCTTTTTTTTTGAGCAGAAATAGAAACTTTATCCTTCCAAAGTCTTGTACTTCATTTTTGTTGCTTTACCGCCTCTTATATGCCTTTCAGACTTATTTAAGTCTAAAACATCCTTTGCCTGTTTAGCAACTTGTGGATTTATTTTAGGTAACCTCTCTGTCATATCTTTGTGTATTGTACTTTTACTTACACCGAAAACCTTAGCTGTTTTTCTTATAGTAGCTTTTGATTCTATTATATACCTTGCAACTTCTAGAACTCTTTCTTCAATGTAATCTTTCAAAGTGCTACCTCCTTAACCTTATATATTTATAAATATGCACTTATAGCCTTTTAAATTACTGTGTCATCCTTATTATTTAGCCATTTTCCGAATGAAATCGGAAAATGGCTTTTACTGTTATATTAATATTTCATATATTGTTAGATTAATATTTTATATATTTTTCTGGATTTTCACTTGAATATTGTGAATCCTCTTTTAAATTTTTAAGTACTTCAAAGTGTAAGAAGTTGTTTCCTATTTCTTCTGACATTCCTCTCAAGGATGTCTTTCCTATCTTTCCTATTTCCTGTCCCTGAGTTACCTTATCACCCTTCTTTATCTTTAACTCTTTATCTAAGTTTCCATAAACAGTAGCCTTTCCGCTTTCAGGATGATAAATTGTAACAGATGTTCCAAAAGATCCGTTTTCATCTACTGATTTAACTTCACCATTAGCAACAGCTTTTACAGGTGTACCTACATTTGCCTTTATGTTTATACCAAAGTTAGGTCTATATGATTTTGAAGTTTCCCACCATACAGGTGTTTGTGAATATTTCATCACTATTTCGCCTTCAACAGGTTTTATAAACTCTGGCTGTGAAGATTTTGATACTGATACTTCTTTTTTTGTAGATGCTTGAATTCCTGTATCAGCTTTTTTCGCATTTTCGTTTTGCTTTACTTGAACTGCATTATTGATTTCTTTATCTTTTTGGGATAAAGAAACACTGCCATCAGGCTTATTAGAATCAGCCTTTTGATTTTGTGTAGTTTTAGGACTCTTATCTACTTTTCTGTTATTCTTTGTTGTTATTGCAGTAACTGTTGCTATTATGCATAAACAAACAAATAAAATTACATAGAAGCCCTCCCTTTTTAAGAAATTTGAAACACTTTTCTTATTGTCTTTGTTTTCCATAAAAACACCTCCTTTTTGTAGTTTGTCCTGTTGTAAATAAAAAATACCTATTTTATGAAAAAAATTTTCCTCATTTTTCCTAGATTTTAGACATTATTTTACTTCATAAAACAAAAAAACAAATGCTGAATTAAGCTCCGCCTAATTCAGCATTTGTCCTCCCCATTTTAATCTTTAAACTACATATCTAAACTCTCTAAATTTTCTAAACTCCCCAAACTTCTTCACTCTCAACTTTCCACTCTCCACTTCTAAACTCTCCACTTTCTTCTCATGTATCTATTTAACCTTCAATTTTGTTACATCTGTTCCTTGATAATAATGGGAGAGTATCTCCTTATAATTGTGTCCTTCTTTTGCCATGGCGTCTGCTCCCCATTGGCTCATTCCAACGCCATGTCCATATCCTCTACATACAATAACTATATTATTAGAAGCAAATTTTATATCAAAGTTAGCAGAATTTAAATTTAGTATAGTTCTAAACTTTTGCCCTGATATGTATTCATCTCCAATTTTCATTTTAGACACACTTCCTCCATGACTTCTCTCCAATATTGCTATATGTTTTTTTAATGTGGAAGATTTCATATTAAAATTGGGATTATATTTGTTTAATATATCTGCAAGCTGACCATAAGTATACTTAACTTCACTTACATACTTACGTGATCTTTCTTCTCCAGGGCTTTCTACACTTTTTAGATATGGAATACTCTTATTAAATACGTCTTTCGCATCCTCTGTTCTTCCACTGCTAGTAGAAAAATAGTAAGGAGCCATAACAAGTTCCCCATCATAAGATAAGACCTCACTTTCTGTCTCTTTTACAGCTTTGTTAAGCTTATCCCAGTACTCTTTTCCCTTATCTTTAGGCCATAATTTCATTCTTTCTTCTTTATTCATAAATGCCTGAAATTCTACAGTATCATTTACATCAGCTCCACATGCTTTTGGACTTTTTTCCCCTCCAAAATTCTCTTTATGAGCAAGTCCATAAGTTCTAGCAGCTACGGCTTGTGCCTTTAGGGCTTCAAGTTCAAACTCTGCTGGCATCTCTGCCGCAATTACACCTAACACATAATCTTCTATATCCATTCTATCTATTTTATTTTCCTTAGTCATATAAACATCTATATTCAAATCTTCCTTATTATATATTGATTTTATTTTTATATTATCAACTATCTGATTTGTGCTGTTACTTGGCACTTCTTTATATGATTTTGTATCTATTCCAACAACTACAATAGAAAGCAATATAACAAATAATACACCAGAAAGCATCCCAATAATAATTTTCTGCATATGTTTTTCTCCCTACTCTTTAAATTTAAAATCAATACTATACTATTACTCACTTTCTGAAAATATTACCTCATTTTTATAGCAGCTAGTCATTAATAGCTGTCCTTTCTAGCTTGATCTTTTGCAACAAGAGCTATGGTTTTGGCTGAAAAAAAAGTTTCTAACCTACATAAAAATAGAGACCTTTTTAAAGGCCCCTTATTATTCATCAATTCTTCTAATTTCTGCTCCTAATTTAAGAAACTTTTCCTCTATACTAACATATCCTCTATCTATATGATATATGTCTCCTATTTTCGTATATCCATCAGCAGCTAATCCAGCAAGTATAAGTGCAGCTCCAGCTCTTAAATCTGTAGCCTTAACATCAGTTCCAGTAAGTTTTTCAACTCCTTCTATTATTGCAGATCTTCCATCTATTTTTATGTTTGCACCCATTCTTTTAAGTTCAGCAGCATGCATAAATCTATTTTCAAAAATGGTTTCAGTTATAATACTAGTTCCATTTACAATTGACAATAAGCTCATCATTTGAGCCTGCATATCAGTTGGAAATCCTGGATAAGGCATTGTTTTTATATCTACTGGTCTAAATTCATTATCCCCATCTACTATAATGCTATTTTCTTCCTTTTCCATGCAAACTCCTATTTCCCTCAATTTAGCTATAATAGGCTTTAAGTGTTCCTCCCTTACTCCATTTATTTTCAGCTTACTTTTAGTAATTGCTGCTGCAACCATAAAAGTTCCTGCTTCAATTCTATCTGGTATAGGTTTATAGGTTGAGTCTTTTAATTCCTTCACCCCTATGATTCTGATAGTGTCAGTCCCTGCCCCGGTTATTCGTGCTCCCATGGAATTTAAGAACTCTGCTAAATCTTGTACTTCTGGTTCACTTGCAGCATTTTCTATAATAGTCTCGCCTT
Organism: Clostridium sp.; assembly: GCF_047777555.1. Lineage (GTDB taxonomy): Bacteria > Bacillota > Clostridia > Clostridiales > Clostridiaceae > Clostridium_H. Next base: position 335,179 of record NZ_JBKEEV010000003.1, read on the forward strand.
CTGCTAATACTGCTGCCATCATTATATTCTCTGTAGCTCCAACAGAAGGAAAGTCTAAATATATCTTATTTCCTATTAATCTCGGAGCATAAGCTTCTACGTGTCCATGACCAAAGCTAACTTTAGCTCCTAAGGCTGTAAAGCCTTTTAAGTGAAGATCTATAGGCCTGCTGCCAATATTACATCCACCAGGCAAGGATATTTTAAATCTTCCAAACCTTGCAACCATAGGTCCCATGATAAGAAAAGATGCTCTCATCTTTCTTACTAGTTCACTATCTGGCTCTACACTTTTAACTGAAGAAGTGTCTATAATTATTTCTTTCTTATTTTTGTCTATATTAACATCAGCATTAATGGATTTTAGAACCTCGGTTATTACATATACATCCTGAAGCAAAGGTGCATCTATTATTGTACTTTTTTTACCGCTCAATATACTAGCTGCAATTATAGGAAGTACAGCATTTTTAGCTGAACTAATATCCACCTCACCCCTCAGTCTTTTTCCACCTCTCACTAATATCTTTTTCATTTATATCCTCTCCATTCCATCGTTCCTTAACTAGTAAGCTATAATTATCTCAGGAGTCCCGATAATTAAATATTTTCCCGAAGTATAACTGCTCAATGCAAAATTTAAATCCATTAGTTTACCATTATTAACCTTGGGTGTATATTTACCAGTATATGCGCAGTTGCTAAATCCATTATTTAATTCTATTGAGCTAATGTTCACTGCCCCATTTTTCTTTAATATAGAAATTAATTCCTTATTTACGCTTTTTAAATTCTTATTAGGCAATTTCGCCCTTAAATATTCATAATATGATTCATCACCATCAGATACTGGAGCAGAAATGAGTTTTACCTTGTTTTTAATTATGTCTAGCTCATTATTATTACATTTTTGGATAATATCTATGGTTACTATATTTTTTCTTTTAGAGCATGTTATAGTTATAGTTCCTTTTATGCTCTCTTCTTCAAAATCAATATAGTAATTTTCTTTATTTATATAGGATTTTGCTTTGGTGTTATAACTAGAATTAATTTTGTTTATGAAGTATTTAGCTAATTCTTGTCCATTTCTATTAGATTTAAAACGGGTTCTTATTCCATTTTCTATAATTTCACCTTGAGATGCTTCAATCATTTTTTCAAACAAATTTATATTCTTATACGCATAAGATATTTTTTGATTTAACAATATAGCTATAGTAACTAAAATTAAAGTTAGTATTTTTTTCTTATTATCCATGTATATCCCCGCCTTCCTCTTTAGATTATGGACAAAGAATTAATAATATATACTTCAAATATATTATTAATATATAATTTCTTTAATAAAAGTGTGCAAAAAAGAAGGCTATTGTTCCTTTCTAAGTACTCGCGCATTTTAAGCAAACATGCACTGAGTACTTTTTAAAAGTACAATAACCTTCTAATATTAATAACATTTATATATCTGATACTTCAAGTCTTTTTATAGCTCTAAGTATTGCCATTTTTGCTCTCTCTATATCTACTTTATCATTCTCTTTTAAACGTCCTTCTGCTCTAGCTTTTGCTTCTTCTGCCCTTTTTCTATCTATATCCTCTGGCCATTCTGCAGCATCGCAAAGCATAAGTACTTCACCATCGCTGACTTTTAAGATTCCTGTGGAAGAAAAGAATTTTTTCTCTTCTCCGTTTTCTAGCATAACTTTTGACACAGTAGGCCTTAACATGGCTATCAACGGAGAATGCATAGGTAAAATTCCTCTTTTCCCTTCTAGGGTTTCTGTATTTAATTCTTTTACTTCCCCTTCAAAGAAAATCTTTACCGGAGTGACTATCTTTAATTTAAACAACTTTGGCATTTTATTTCTCTCCCATTATACTGACATAGCCTTTGCTTTTTCCACAGCCTCTTCAATTGTTCCAACGAATAAGAAAGCAGATTCAGGTATATCATCATACTTTCCTTCTATTATCTCTTTAAATCCTCTTACTGTTTCTTCAACAGGTACAAATTTACCCTTCATACCTGTAAATTGTTCTGCTACAGTGAATGGTTGAGATAGGAATCTCTGAACTTTTCTAGCTCTTGCTACCACTAGCTTATCTTCCTCTGAAAGTTCATCTAAACCTAAAATAGCTATTATATCTTGTAACTCTTTATATCTTTCAAGAATATGCTTAACCTTTATTGCTGTTTCATAATGTTCTTGTCCTACAACCCTTGGATCTAATATTCTAGATGTAGACTCTAGAGGATCTACTGCTGGATATATTCCTAGTTCAGCTATACTTCTTGATAAAACTGTAGTAGCATCAAGGTGAGCAAAAGTTGTAGCTGGAGCTGGGTCAGTTAAGTCATCTGCTGGAACATATACAGCCTGAACTGATGTTATAGAACCATGTTTTGTGGATGTTATTCTTTCCTGCAGTGCTCCCATTTCTGTAGCAAGAGTTGGCTGATACCCTACAGCACTTGGTATTCTCCCAAGTAAAGCTGATACCTCTGAACCTGCTTGAGTAAATCTAAATATATTATCTATAAACAAAAGCACATCCTGCCCTTGGTCTCTGAAGTATTCTGCCATAGTAAGCCCTGTTAAAGCTACTCTCATTCTTGCTCCAGGCGGTTCATTCATTTGCCCAAATACTAAGGCTGTTTTATTAATAACCCCAGATTCCTTCATTTCATAATAAAGATCGTTACCTTCTCTGGTTCTTTCTCCAACTCCTGTAAATACAGAAAGTCCACCGTGTTCTCTTGCTATATTATTTATAAGTTCTTGGATTAAAACCGTTTTTCCAACTCCGGCTCCACCAAATAATCCTATTTTTCCACCCTTTTGATAAGGAGCTATTAAATCTATAACCTTAATGCCAGTTTCAAACATCTCTGGTTCAACTGATTGCTCCTCAAAACTTGGAGCTGGTCTGTGAATAGGATAAAATTCTTTAGGTTGAAAACCTTCATCAGTATCTATGGTTTTCCCTAATACATTAAATAGTCTTCCTAATACTTCATTTCCTACAGGAACTGATATTGGCTTTCCAGTATCAACTGCCTTCATGCCTCTTTTCAAGCCCTCCGTAGCTTCCATAGCTATAGTTCTTACTACATCGTCTCCTATATGCTGTTCAACTTCAGTTATAAGTACCCTGCCGTCTCCCATATCTACTTCTATGGCATTATAAATATTAGGAAGGAAATCAGAATCAAACTTTATATCTATTACAGGACCTATTACCTGTACAACCTTACCTACATTATCTGACATGAATATACCTCCCTTATCTCTGAGCTTCTGCCCCTCCTACTATTTCTGATATTTCTTGTGTTATGGTGCTTTGCCTTATTCTATTATATTTTAGATTAAGTTTATCTAATAAATCATTTGCATTCTTTGTAGCACCATCCATAGCATCCATTCTGGCTGACTGTTCGCTAGTCTTAGAGTTCAACATTAAATTAAGTAGAGTTTGCTTTAGATAAAGCTCAGAAATAGTTCCTAGAATCTTTTCTTTCTCTGGCTCAAATTCTACTATGGAATTCTTATCATCTTTATGATTTTCATTACTTATTCCTATGCTCTCTCTATCTATAGGAAGCAGCTTTTTTAGCTTAGCTTCCTGCTTAACAGCAGAAATAAAATCCGTATATATTACATTTACTTCTCCAACTTCTCCTTTAGAATATAACGTCAAAGCTTTATCTAATATAATTCTTGCCTCTTTTATAGTAGGCATATCTGGAACTTCCACATATTCCGCAGCAGATTCTATATTAAATTTTTTAAAATATGTTCTTCCCTTTTGTCCTACAATTATTAAAAGAGAATTTTCTTTATCCTTTAACAAGTATTCTAAAGTCTTGTTGACCACATTACCATTGAATCCTCCACACAGACCTGTATCTGATGTAAGAGCTATATATAATCTTTTATTGCTTCCATTGGATTTAAAATATATATTTGTATCAATTTCATTATCTGCTAATACTTCATTCATAATTTCTCTAAAGGAATTATAATAATTACTATTTATAGCTAAGCTCTCCCTATTTCTCCTTAGTTTAGAGGTGGCAACAAGTCCTATAGCTTTCGTTATCTTTTTTGTATTATTTATAGATTTTATTCTTCGTTTTATAGCAATTAACCCTGCACCTGCCATATCCTACCTCCTAAGGCCTATATACACTCTATGCTAGAAAAATCTTTTTAAACTCTTCTATAGAAGTGTTCAACTCTGATTTTATATCATCTGTTAACTCTTGTTTTTCAAGTATTTGCTTACCTAAACTTCTATGATGAGTATCCATATATTCTAAGAATTCTTCTTCAAAACTCTTGATATGTGACACTTTGATATCTGATAAATAATTGTTAACAGCAGCATATAAAATCATAATTTGTTTTTCTACTGGCATAGGATTATATTGGTCTTGATTTAATATCTCAACTAATCTCTTACCTTTTTCAAGTCTATCCTTTGCTTCTTTATCTAAATCAGAACCAAATTGGGCAAATGCTGCTAATTCTCTATATTGCGCAAGTTCAAGTCTTAAAGTTCCAGAAACCTGTTTCATCGCTTTAATTTGAGCATTCCCGCCAACACGTGATACTGAAATACCTGCGTTAACTGCTGGCTTTTGTCCTGCATAGAAAAGCTCGGCTTCTAAGAATATCTGACCATCAGTAATAGAAATTACATTTGTAGGTATATATGCTGTAACGTCTCCTGCAAGTGTTTCTATTATAGGAAGAGCTGTGAGCGAACCTCCACCTAGCTTATCTGAAAGTCTAGCTGCTCTTTCTAAAAGTCTTGAATGTATATAGAATACATCTCCAGGATACGCTTCTCTTCCTGGTGGTCTTCGAAGTAATAGTGACATGGTTCTATAGGCTACCGCATGTTTTGATAAATCATCATAAACTATAAGCACATCTTCTCCTTTATGCATGAAATATTCTCCCATACTGCATCCAGCATAAGGCGCTAAGAATTGAAGAGGCGCTGAATCAGAGGCTGTAGATGAAACAACTATAGTATAATCCATAGCTCCCATTTCAGTTAATGTGTTTACTATATGAGCTACAGTAGATTGCTTTTGTCCTATAGCAACATAAATACACTTAATATTCTTTCCTTTTTGATTTAATATTGCATCTAATGCAATAGCAGTTTTTCCTATTTGTCTATCACCAATTATAAGCTCTCTTTGACCCTTGCCAATTGGCACCATGGAATCTATAGCCTTTATACCTGTTTGAAGAGGTTCCTTAACAGATTGTCTTTCAATAACCCCAGGAGCTTCAACCTCTATTGGTCGAGTTTCAAATGTCTTTATAGGTCCTTTTCCATCAAGAGGTTGACCTAAGGCATTTACAACTCTTCCTATTAAAGCTTCTCCAACAGGAACCTCTACTACTCTTCCTGTTCTCTTTACAACGTCTCCTTCTTTAATTCCCTCTTCCTTACCTAGTAGAACACATCCTACATTATCTTGCTCTAGGTTAAGAGCCATTCCATATACATCATTAGGGAATTCAAGAAGTTCTCCTTCCATACAATCATCAAGTCCATAAACCCTTGCAATACCATCTCCTACCTGTATTATAGTACCTGAGTCTATGGTTTGAACTTTATGCTCGTATCTCTCTATTTCTTTTCTTATGATTGAAGTAATTTCTTCAGGTTTTACGTTCATACATTCACCTCTTTTCTATTATCTTAGTTATGGATTACTCTTCTTCTAATCTCTTCAAATTTAGTTTTTATAGTGCCATCTATAACATCGTCCCCTACTCTTACATAAAGACCACCAATTATACCTTTATCTATCTCCTCTTTTAGAATAATGTTTTTACTATATTTTTTTTTCAGCTTTTCTATTAAAGCGCTCTTTTCATCTTCATTTAGAGGTATTACACTTTTAACATGGGCAACTAAAATGTTGTTCTTTTCTAAATGAATCTTTTCCAATTCATTAATTTTTTCCTCTAAATAAAGAATCCTATCCTTTTCTATAAGAATTAAAAGAAAACCTAGTATATAATCATCAACTTTTCCTTTAAATATAGATTTAAATACTCTTTTCTTTTGAGAAGTAGTTATCTCTGGATGCTTTACTACGCTTAAGAGTTCCTCATTGGTCTTAATTAGATCAAATATTTCTTTTAGCTCTTTTATATACTCCTCTACTTTTCCATTTTTCTCAGCTATTTCATATAAAGCTAGAGCATATCTCCTATCTAGATATTCATACATAATTAGTTACCTACCTTAGCAATAAAATCTCTAATTAATTCTCTATGCTTAGCTTCATCTATAGATTCTTCTAAAGCTTTCTTAGATAACTCTATAGCTAAATCTACTGTTTTTACCTTGATTTCGTATTCTGCCTTTTCTCTTTCTCTTTCTACTTCTTTTTTTGCTCTTTCAAGAATGAGTTCGGCTTCATTGTGAGCATCAGAGATGATCTCTTGAGACACTTTTTCTGCCTTTTGCTTATATTCTTCTACTATATTTTTACCTTCTCGCTTTGCTAGCTTATATTCATTCTCATTTTCTATTTTAAGTTCTTCAGCTGCTTTTCTATCTTCTTCAGCTTTTTTTATGTTATTTTTAATAGACTCATTTCTTTTATTAATAATTTCATTAACGGGCTTAAATAGAAAAAATGAGAGAATTCCTAAAAGCAATAAAAAATTTATAATCGTCCATACAAATGTTGGTATAGTAAATTCCATCATTTTGTGATTAAAGCCTCCCTTCAGGCTTATCTTCGCCAAACCTATTTATCGAAACCTATTTATTATATAAGATTTCCAATTCTTAATACTAATAATATTCCTATTAAGAAACCATAAATTGCTGTAGCTTCTGATAAGGCACTACCAACTATCATAGTTGACATTATTTTTCCACTTGCTTCTGGCTGTCTTGCTACACCTTCTACCGCTTTAGCTGTAGCATTTCCTGTTCCAATTCCTCCACCTATACATGCAAGAGATGCTATACCTGCTCCTATGGCACACATTCCTGCTACAAATGCTTCTGAACTAATATTCATATTTATTCCTCCTAATCATCATTTTAAATTTTTATAATAAATCGCTTAGATTTTTATGATTGTATAATCTTTAGCCTATGACTCTTAACATTCTTAGTGTTCTGATACTGTTTTGATGTTTATCATAGTCAGCATTGCAAAAATAAGCATCTGAAGTCCACCATCAAAAATATCAAAATAAAAATGAAGCGGTGCGGGTATTGCTAACTGCCCTATTCCTAATGGAGTTTTAGCAAGTCCACTATATACTAATTCTATGATTATTGATGCTGCAGTGATATTTCCAAATAATCTTAGGCTTAAAGATACTGGAAGCATTATTCTTTCCATTATGTTTATAGGAAGTAAAACCCACGTAGGTCTTGCATATCCCATAAAGTAACTTTTTAATCCATGTTTTTTTATAGCATATGCTTGAATAACCACAAAGCTTATAGCTGCTACTCCTGAGGTAACGCTAAAGTCTGTTGTTGGAGGTTCAACACCAAATAAACCTGAAATATTCATCAATAGAAGAAAAATTACTAAAGTTCCTATATAAGGCACAAACACAGCAGCTCCTTCTCCCATGGTACTTATTACCAAGTTGTTAATACCTTCAACAATCATTTCTACTATGCTTTGTTTTTTATCTGGTGTCCCTTTTAATATATTTTTCACTATAATACAAAAGATTAAAAAAATTAGCACTATGACCCATTGAATAATAACTGCCTCTGATATGCTGAATTTATATCCTAACAAGCTAAGAATTATTCTTCTTTTTTCCTCCATTCACTCACCCCTCTCATTTTTTAGTGATAAGCCATAAATAATTAAAGAAAAAAAACGAAAGGTATAGCCTAACATATAAGCTATTACATTAAATCTATTATGTGTAAATAATACTGCTCCTATGATACCTACCAAAAATATTCTAAAAAAATACCCTAAAACCATTAAAACTTTACCATTATTTGTATTTACAATAATGGCATACTCAGTTATATAACTATTTATAAAAAAGTTTATAATAGCAAGAAAAAATCCTAACAAGCATACAAACACATAATCAGATTTTATAAAATAAACAACTGTTCCTAGAACAAGTCCAACAATTAAATCTAAGCGAATTATACTTCTCAACAGTTGTTGAACTTCGTCGCTTTTTTTCATTTTTCCTCCTAAAATTTTAATATAATAAACTTTATTATATAATCGCTGTGAATATATTCAAATGCTAAAATATTTAATAATCTGCTGTGGCTTAATAAATATAGCGGTGAAAACGCTATTTTCATTAATTTTCTTCAGTTTGTATTAGATTTCAATTTATTCAACTTTTTTTGATAATTTCTTATTAATTTATCCTATATTTATAATTTTCACAATTTGCAATCAATTATTTTTTAAACTTATTTCTTTTTTATTTTATTTTTTCTGTATTAGTACTGATTTTAAAACCATACTTTGTTATATATTAATTATTTTCTTTTAATATAGTTTGAATTAACTTATCAATTTTCGTGCAATATTTGTAATAGGTAAATTATATATAAAATTTATACTGATTAAATAAATTCCAAAAAATATCCACTAAGATATGAGTTAAAACATACAATTAAGTAGAAGTTGAATAACTATTTTATTCAGCTTGTACCAATTCTCAGCGCATATAAAAAGAGTGACTACATTTAATATGTAATCACTCTCTTTTATATTATTAAATAATGATATTTATTGGGTTCGCTTCTTATCTTTCAACTATAAGACTTGTTCCCATTCCTCCACCTATGCAAAGTGTAGCTAAACCTTTTTTACAATCTCTCTTTTGCATTTCATGAAGTAATGTTACAAGTATTCTAGCACCAGATGCTCCAATTGGGTGTCCAAGTGCTATAGCTCCTCCATTTACATTTACCTTATCCATATCAAATCCTAATTCTCTTCCAACAGCTATGAATTGAGCTGCAAATGCTTCATTAGCTTCTATTAAATCCATATCCTCTATTGTAAGTCCAGCTTGTGCAAGAGCTGCTCTAGTTGCTCCTATTGGACCAACTCCCATTATTGATGGGTCAACACCCTTTGAACCATAAGATACTATTTTAGCTATTGGCTTAATTCCTAATTCTTCTGCTTTTTCAGCACTCATAACAACTATTGCAGCTGCTCCGTCATTTATTCCTGAAGCGTTTCCTGCTGTAACAGTTCCACCCTTCTTAAATGCTGGTTTTAATTTAGCTAATTTTTCTTCAGTTGTTCCGAATCTTGGGAATTCATCAGTATCAACAACTACTTCGCCTTTTTTAGTTTTAACTACTACTGGAACGATTTCATCTTTAAATCTTCCTGTTTTAATTGCTTGTTCTGCTAAGTTTTGAGATCTTGCACCAATAGCATCTTGTTCTTCTCTTGTAATATTCCATTGTTCTGCAACGTTTTCAGCAGTTATTCCCATATGATATTGGTTAAATGCATCCCATAAACCGTCTTTTATCATTTCATCGATGAACTTTCCATCTCCCATTCTTTGTCCCCATCTTGCATTTGGAACTAAATAAGGAGCTTGTGACATGTTTTCCATTCCACCAGCCACAATAATATCTGCATCTCCTGCTTTTATTAATTGTGCTGCTAATGATACTGCTCTTAAACCAGAACCGCAAACCTTGTTTATTGTGAAGCATGGTTTTTCAACTGGTAATCCTGCTTTTATTAAAGCTTGTCTAGCTGGGTTTTGACCTAATCCTGCTTGTAAAACATTTCCCATTATAACTTCATCAACTTGACTTCCATCGATTCCAGCTCTTTTTAAAGCTTCTTTTATAACGATTGCGCCTAATTCAACTGCTGGTACATCTTTAAAAGCTCCGCCATAGCTTCCTATAGCTGTTCTTACTGCACTTGCAATAACTATTTCCCTCATACTAAAACCCTCCTAATTTTTAATCCTTATGTTTTTAGATTTTTCTAAAGATTGTTATTTTATCATCATTTTCTATTATACTTATAATTTTTTTTATAAGCAACTCTCAATTCACCCGTATTTGTTAATATTTTGACAATATTTAAAATATATATGATTATTTTAAGTTTTTTGTACATTTTCTATGATTTACGTGGTATGACCAATTTTTTGTTCACTAAACACAAAAAAATCCGCGTTACGCGGATTTTTATATTCTCTCAACTATAAGTGATGTTCCCATTCCTCCGCCTATACATAGAGTTGCTAATCCTCTTTTACAATTTCTTCTTTCCATTTCATACAATAAAGTAACTAATATTCTTGCTCCTGAACATCCAATTGGGTGTCCAAGTGCTATAGCTCCTCCATTTACATTTACCTTATCCATATCAAAATGCAAATCTCTAGCTACAGCTATACACTGAGATGCAAAAGCTTCATTAGCCTCTATTAAGTCTATATCTTCTATAGATAATCCTGCTCTTTCAAGAGCTATTCTAGTAGCTCCTACAGGTCCATATCCCATAACTGACGGATCCACTCCTTTTGATCCATGGGATAGTATCCTAGCCATAGGCTTTACTCCTAATTCCTCTGCTTTATCAGCGCTCATAATAACTAATGCTGCAGCTCCATCATTTAATCCCGAAGCATTTCCAGCAGTAACCGTTCCTCCCTGCTTAAAGGCTGGTTTTAATTTCTGCAAAGCTTCTATAGTTGTGCCATCCTTTGGATATTCATCGGTATCGAAGATTATTTCTCCTTTTCGGCTCTTAATTCTCACAGGAATAATTTCATCCTTGAATTTGCCTTCTTTTATTGCCTTTTGAGCTAGGGTTTGAGATCTTAAAGCAAATTCATCTTGTTCCTCTCTTGATATATTCCACTGCTCTGCTATATTTTCTGCAGTTATCCCCATGTGATAGTAATTAAATGCATCCATTAACCCGTCATGAATCATGGAATCTACAAGCTTTCCATCTCCCATTCTCATACCCCATCTAGCATTCATTGCTAAATATGGAGCTTGTGACATATTTTCCATTCCACCTGCCACTATGATATCAGCATCTCCATTAGCTATAAACTGTGCAGCCATGCTTACACTTCTAAGACCAGAACCGCAAACCATATTAATTGTGACAGCAGGAACTTCAACTGGAATACCTGCTCCTATAGATGCCTGTCTTGCTGCATTCTGACCACTTCCAGCTTGGAGAACTTGACCCATTAAAACTTCATTTACCTGTTCCTTTATTACGCCTGCTCTTTGAAGAGCTTCCCTAATGACTATAGCTCCCATCTCTGCTGCTGTGATATCCTTTAAAGTTCCACCGAACTTTCCAATAGGAGTCCTTACACCACTTGCTATTACTACCTCTCTCATCTAACCTTCCTCCTTAGTTCTGTTGTATAAAGGATGTTATCTAAGTCTTGTTAAAAACTTCTCAATTAGTTTGATACACATGCTAACATTTTTAATCATTTTTTTACATATTATTTCATATGTTTTAATATGCTTTCTACTATTCTAATTGAGGCCTTTCCATCGCCATATGGGTTTACTGCTTTGCTCATTCTATAATATTCTTCCTCATTATTTAATAAAATATTAGCGCAATCTACTATATTTTCGACATTAGTTCCTACGATTTTTACAGTACCTGCCTCCACAGCTTCTATTCTTTCAGTTACATCCCTTAAAACTAAAACAGGTTTTCCAAGATGAGGAGCTTCTTCTTGTATTCCTCCTGAATCCGTCATTATGAGGTAGCATTTTTTCATTAGATTATGAGTATCTCTAGTATCTAAAGGTGGTAAAAGATGTATTCCATCTACTCCTTCCAAATACTTATATACTGTTTCCTTTACAACAGGATTCAAATGTACTAGGTATATAATTTCTATATCTTCATTGCTTTTTTTTAATTTTAGCAAAGCCTTGCATATATTCTCTATTCCACTTTCCCAATTTTCCCTTCTATGGGCAGTGACCATTATAATTCTTTTGTTAAAGTCAATTTCATTTAATTGTTGATTATCAAAAATATAATTTTCTTTTATGGTATAGTTCATAGCATCTATAACTGTGTTTCCAGTTACAAATATTTTATCTTCTGATACTCCTTCTTTAATTAAATTATTCTTATTTCTAAATGTTGGTGCAAAATGAAAGTCGGCTATAGCTCCTGTAAGTTTTCTATTCATTTCCTCTGGGAAAGGAAAATACTTATTATAGGTTCTAAGCCCAGCTTCTACATGTCCAACTTTTATTTTGTTATAAAAAGCCGCAAGAGAAGCTGCAAATGTGGTTGTTGTATCTCCATGGACTAAAACTATATCTGGCTGCTCTTTGCTTAATATTCCTTCTAAGCTTTGAAGAACATTGGTTGTAATGCCGCTTAAGCTCTGCCTTTCCTTCATTATGTTTAAGTCATAGTCAGGTGTTATATTAAAAAGAGTTAGAACTTGGTCTAACATCTCTCTATGTTGTGCTGTAACGCATACTACCGATTGAATTTGATTATTCTTTTCTAATTCCTTAACCAATGGAGCCATTTTTATTGCCTCTGGACGAGTTCCAAATACGCTCATAACCTTTATCTTTTTCACGTTTTCACTCCCTATTTTTTCATTATGCTTAAATAAATGTCAGCTCTGAAATTTTTTTAAACACATTCTATTCCTTAGGTTTGAAAAATCCTAATTTCCAAGCAATTAATCCAATAACTATTATTACTGCTGTAAGTAAAAAATATGATCTTGCTGTACTAATCTGCATTGCAATTATTGAAATGCCACCTAATATTGCACTAATTAGATACATTATTATTACTACTTGTCTTTGACTCAATCCCATGTCTAAAAGCCTATGATGTAAATGCCCTCTATCCGCTTGCATTATAGGTTTCCCATTTACCTTTCTTCTAATCATAGCAAATAAAGTATCATATATAGGCAGTCCAAAAGCTAAAATTGGTACAGCTATTGCAAAGGTAGTAGCTGACTTTATAGTTCCTTCTAAAGATATAGCTGCTAGTAAAAACCCTAATAATTGGGCTCCTGTATCTCCCATAAATATTGATGCTGGGTTGAAGTTATATGGTAGAAATCCAAATATAGCTCCACTCAAGATAGCTGTCAAAAGGGCTGCTTCCCGCCTACTATTTAGGACTGCTATAATAAAAATTGTAAACGAACATATAAATGCCACTCCTGCTGCAAGTCCATCTACACCATCTATTAAATTTAAAGCATTTGTAATTCCAACTACCCATAATATAGTTATAGGTATAGACCAATATCCTAAATTTATATATGAACTTCCTGTAGGAAAAGGATTTGTTATGCGAATTATATGAACTCCAAATATTATAAGAACTATGGAGCCAGCCAATTGAAAGGCTAATTTCATCCAAGGTTTTAAATCCTTCAGATCATCAATTAAGCCGCCAATTACAATTATGGTTGCTCCTATTAAAATACCCTTTTCCGATTTATTTAAAGGCCCTTCCTTTAAAATCATTGTAAGTAGAAAGGATATATATATAGCAATACCTCCAAGCAAAGGTATAGGCTCTTTATGTATCTTTCTTTTATCTTTAGGTATATCCAATGCTTTTATATAAAATGCAAATTTTTTAATAAAAGGTGTTAATACAAATGATATCAGTACTGAAATCATGGTCAAAACTTTTACACTATTCATACTCATTTTTTAACCTTCCTTTTGTTAGTATGATCCATCCCCTTTTAGTGAATCATCATTATCTATCCATTCTTGAACATCTATGATTCTAAAATCTTTCTTTGTGTCTCTTATAATCACCCTAGTTATACCAGCATTTATTACGAATCTTTTGCACAAAGAACATGGTGATGCATTTTTTACAAATTCTCCATTTGACATTTCTCTTCCAACCAAGTACAATGTAGACCCTATCATATCCTGCCTTCTCGCAGATATAATTGCATTTTGTTCCGCATGAACCGATCTACAAAGCTCGTACCTAGTTCCTCTCTCGACTTTTAATTCCTCTCTTCTACAATATCCTAAATCAGAACAATTTTTTCTTCCCCTTGGAGCTCCTGAATAACCTGATGATATGATTTCATCATGCTTTACAATTATTGCTCCAAAATTACGTCTAATACAAGTTCCTCTTTCTAATATAGTCTCACAAATGTCCAAATAATAATTATGTTTATCTATTCTATCCATGTCTTATTTTCACTCCTAAAAAACTTATAACAGTTCCATTCTATATTATTCTATACCATAAACGAAATAATTGAAAGATTTAATAAAAAACTTTAAATAAAGAATATCTTTTGTAGAATCTTGATTTTAGTATAATATACTTATTTTAAATTAAATAAAAAAGCTAAATTGCAATAAATTAATTACAACTTAGCTTTCTTATTATATATTATTTAGTTCCAAAAAGTCTATCTCCTGCATCTCCAAGACCTGGTACTATATATCCATGCTCATTTAATCTTTCATCTATAGCTGCTGTATATATATCTACATCTGGATGAGCGTCCATTACAGCCTTAATTCCATTTGGTGATGATACAAGGCACATCAATCTTATATTTTTAGCGCCTCTCTTCTTTAAAGCATTAATAGCATCTATAGCTGATCCACCTGTTGCAAGCATTGGATCTGTAACTATAATTTCTCTTTCATTTATATCCTGAGGCAACTTGCAGAAGTATTCTACAGGTTTTAGTGTTTCTTCATCTCTATATAGTCCTATATGACCAACCTTTGCTGCTGGTATAAGTTTTAACATACCATCTACCATTCCAAGACCAGCTCTTAGTATTGGTACTATTGCAACTTTTTTTCCTGAAAGCATCTTAGCCTTTGTTTTGCATATAGGTGTTTCTATTTCTACTTCTTCTAATGGGAAATCTCGTGTAACCTCATATGCCATAAGCATAGCTATTTCTTCTACAAGTTCTCTAAAATCCTTAGCACCTGTTTCCTTACTTCTTATGATAGATAATTTATGTAATATCAAAGGATGTGCAATTTGTGTTACCTTACCCATAAAAAAATTCCTCCTAATAAATTTATATATTTTGTTCTATTTATAATATTTTTTCTCTACTTCTTTAATTTTATCAATTCTTCTTTGATGTCTTCCACCTTCAAATTCTGTTCTTAAAAAAGTATCTACTATATCTAAAGCAAGGCCTACACCTATAACTCTCTCTCCCATAGCTAGTATATTTGCATTATTATGTTCACGAGTTGCGTGAGCACTAAATGTATCATGGCATAAAGCCGCCCTTGCTCCTGGAACCTTGTTAGCTGTTATACTAACTCCTATTCCTGTTCCACATATAACTATACCAAATTCATAGTTTCCGGCTACAACTTCCTCTGCTACCTTCTGAGCAAATTCAGGATAGTCACAAGATTCCTCTGTATATGTTCCAAAATCCTTAACTTCTAATCCCTTTTTTTGCAAGTGTTCAATAACCGCATTTTTTAGCTTAAATCCACCATGATCGCATCCTATAGCTATCTTCATAATGCTCCCTCCTAAATTATATTTTATACAAAAAAAGAAGATACTTGCAGCATTTGCCACTATCTTCCTTTTAATTTATGTAACAATAATTCTACACTTTTGCTTAAAACATCAAATGTAGTATTATATGTTTTCATATCACCACCGTATGGGTCTAATATATCATCTTTTAAACCTATATATTCATTTAGAGAATATACCTTGTTTTGATATTCTGGAAAAGCTTCGGATATTATTTCCTTCATATAATAAGTCATAGTTAAAATAAGATCACTTTCCCTTAAAAGCTCTTCTGTTAACTGAACAGCATTTCTTTTACTAATGTCCACCCCAAGGTTTTTCTTGACAAGTATAGCAGTATTTTTAGAAGTTTTGCTTCCAGGTACAATAGAAATTCCAGCAGAATATGCTTCTATATCTTCTATATCACATATATTATTGAATATAGCTTCAGCCATACAACTTCTACATGTATTTCCTGTACAAACAAATAAAATCTTCATACTGCCCTCCGTTAATCATTAATATAGGTTATATCAAAACCAGCTGATTTTTTTAGCCTGTTCATAACAGCAATACCTATACCTTTTTCTTCAAAAGCCTCTGATAATATTATGTCTACATTTTCATCATCAAATTCCCTCAAAGTCCTGAACAAGTTTTTACCTACACTTCTTAAATCTTTTCTGCTTCCTAAGGATTTAACTATGCCTTTAGGATAATCTTTTATGCTTTCATCAGTTGCCATAATTCCAACTCTTTTACCAGCATCCATATAATTTTGCACCATTTCGTTAATTTTTGCAATAGTTTTTTGCAAATTACCGCTAATAATTTTTACTGGAGCTTTTGGTGCATAATGCCTATACTTCATTCCTGGAGCTTTTGGTCTAAAATCTCCTTCAGGCTTTTTCATAATGGCAGGGTCTATATATATATCCTTATGAATTTCCTTAAGCATCTCCAAAGTAACACCGCCTGGTCTTAACACACAAGGAGGTTCTACAGTGCAGTCTACAATAGTAGATTCCAATCCTACATTACACTTCTCTCCACCTATTATATAGTCAACTTTTCCAAGTAAATCTTCTATACATCTTTCTATGTTAGTTGGACTAGGCTTTCCAGATATGTTAGCTGAAGGCGCTGCTATAGGAACTCCAGATTCTTTAATTAGTTTGTTAGCTACAGTATTTGAAGGCATTCTAATTCCTATAGTGTCAAGTCCCGCACTTGTTACATAAGGAATCTTAGAAGATTTTTTCATTATTAATGTTAACGGTCCTGGCCAAAACTTATCCATCATTTTTTTTGCAATGTCTGGAATTTCCTCTACTAAATCATCAATTTCAGTATTTGCTACATGCACAATAAGAGGATTATCTTGAGGTCTTCCCTTAGCAATAAAAATCTTTTTTACTGCTTCTTCATCTAAAGCATTTGCTCCAAGTCCATATACAGTTTCTGTAGGAAATGCTACAAGTCCACCCTCTCTTATAACCTCTCCTGCTTTCTTTATTATTTCATTATCCGGCATGTCACTATCTAAATATTCCACTTTTGTATTCATGTATCTTCACTTCTTTACTTTAAATTTTTTTAACAGATCATTGGTAAATTATAAATTTAGGATATTTACTTACCGATTATTTTATTACAACACATTAGTAATTACAAGTCCTAATATTAGCCCTAGTAGTATACTAAAAGTTACAGCTTTGCCATCCCATAATCTTAGAGATTCTGGAAGCATTTGTCCAAAAACTACGTAAAGCATTATTCCAGAAGCTATGGCTAAACACTCTCCTAAAACTATATCTGAAATATTACCTATGTACATTCCAACTCCAGCTCCAATTAAAGTAGGAAATGCTGTTATAAATGCATAGTTTAGTATTTTTGATACCTTTACTCTAGATACCATAAGAGGAGCTGAAACTGCTATTCCTTCAGGTATATCATGAATGGCTATTAGCACACTCATCTTAATTCCAAGGCTGGCATTAGCTAAAAAACCAGCTCCCATAATAATCCCCTCTGGGAAATTATGAATCATAAGACCTAATGCAGCCATAAATGCAGCTTTAGTATGAGTGTCGCTAAAAAATCTTCCTTCGTTCCCACTGAGCATATCAACTAACATAATAATAAAAATTCCAATTATAGAAAAAGTAATAGTATTAAAAAAGTTTATCTTCTCTACAGCTTCTGGAATTAAGTCGAGCATAATTATAGAAAGCATGAGCCCTGATGCAAGACCATTTATAGCTCCTATCACCTTTTTAGAAGGTGTTCTTATTATTATGCCTATAGATGCGCCAATCATTGTTCCTGCCAGTGAAAGCAAACTGGCAAAGGTTACTATTAAAATAACTTGCTTATCCAAAATAAACCCCCCTATTCCTAATTTATACTATTTCAGAAAAAGGGAGTTTATTCTTTAATTCTATATTCTTTTATTCTTTTTATAGCCTCTTCTGTAAAATCAGCTCTCGTACAGTTTCTATATAATGAGTCTAAAAACTTGTATTTAATATATCCACCTCTATTTATTATTATATAGTAATATTCTGTTTTACTATCTTCCTTTATATCCTTACAATATATATCAGCCCAGCTATTGTTCTTTAAAAAATTACTATCCACTTTCTTTATGTTTTTATTTCTAAATCTTGATTTTAATATGACTACTATTTCTAATGCTTTTCCTCTATTTATAGAATGTACAGCCCTTACTTTATTGCATTCTATACTGTAATTATCTCCTAGAATACCGTTTTGAATCTTCAGCCTACTTACATATTGAAATTTTAAAGTTTCTCTATTGAGTCTGACTAATACAACAGCAATTATGAAAACTTCTATCAATATTAAATATATAAGTAAAAACAAGGAAGATATTTTAGAAACATATGCGGCAGTTGGAAGCAAAATGAAAATAAAGCCCATAGATAGCATAAATCTTTTAATAGATTTTTTTTGCTTTCTAATGGCCTTATTTATGTTCATAACTACACCTCTATAATTATTAATATTATAATTATTCGTTACCCATATTCTTCATTTTTTCAGCTTGTTCTGCTGTTACTAGAGCATCTATTATTTCGTCCATTTCTCCATCTAAAAAGGCATCTAGTTTGTATACAGTAACTCCTATTCTGTGGTCTGTAACCCTTCCTTGTGGATAGTTATAAGTTCTTATTCTTTCACTTCTATCTCCGCTGCCGACTTGACTCTTTCTATCTGCAGAAATAGCTGCATTTCTCTCCTGCTCTGCCTTTTCGTAAAGTCTAGCTTTTAATATTTTTAAAGCCTTTTCCTTATTTTTAAGCTGAGATTTTTCATCTTGGCAAGAAACTACCATTCCTGTTGGAATATGTGTCATTCTTACAGCTGAATCTGTAGTGTTAACGCACTGTCCACCGTTACCTGAGGCTCTGAATACATCTATTTTTAAATCGTTAGGGTCTATTTCTATCTCAACATCATCAACTTCTGGAAGTACAGCAACAGTTGCTGTAGATGTATGGATTCTTCCGCTGGATTCTGTGTCTGGAACTCTTTGAACTCTGTGAACTCCACTTTCAAACTTCATCTTACTGTAAGCCCCATGCCCCTTTAGCATGAATACAACTTCTTTAAATCCACCAATATCAGTTTCGTTTGAACTCATAAACTCTGCTTTCCATCCATGACGCTCAGCATATCTTGTATACATTCTAAAAAGATTAGATGCAAATAAGGCAGCTTCTTCCCCACCAGCACCAGCTCTTATTTCTATAAATACGTTCTTATCATCGTTAGGATCCTTTGGAAGAAGTGCTATTTTTAAATCTTCCTCTTTATTTGCTTTAGCTTCTTCAAGAGATTTTATCTCCTCTTGGATCATATCTTTCATCTCTTTGTCGCTTTCCTCTGCCAGCATTTCTTTGTTAGCTTCTAAATCTTCTAATATTTTCTTATATTCTCTATATTTATTAACTATAACCTCAAGCTCCGCATGCTCCTTACAGAGTTTTCTCCATTCATTTTGATTAGCCATCACACTAGGGTCACTTATTTTTATAGATAATTCATCATACTTATTTTCTATAAAATCCAATTTATCTAACATTATTTTATCACTCCGTAATCTCTATTTTCACATTTAACTATTATAACACAAATAATTATTCATTGACAATTGCGAATTGATGGCAAACAACACTAGAAAACTTCTACGCAATTTATCGAATTTGCCACTATGTTACCCTTAACATAAATCTAATATTTCTTTTATATCATTAATGACAAAATCATAGTTTTCAACATCGCCAAATCCATATTTTGCAAATACAAAAGGAACTCCAGCAAACATAGCTGCCTTATAATCTCCCTGTGTGTCCCCTACATACACTGCATCATCTAAATTATTTCTTTCTATAACAAGTTTTATATTTTCTCCCTTTGACTTGCATGTATCTCCGAAACATTCATAGTCCTTTATATATTTTTCAACTCCTGATTTTTTCATAAATAATTCAATGTACCCAGATTCACAGTTACTAACTATGAATAAACCGCACTTCTCTGAAAGTTTTTCAATGGTTTCTTTCACACCTGGAAACAATAGGTTATCCATATTTTCTTTTAAAGCCTCATGTTCATATTCAAAGCACTTATTCATTAAAAAATACCTTTGTTTCTCATTAACATCATAAAATAAATCATCTGCTATTTCATCTACAGGCTTTCCAAACTCTTTTCTTAATATATCAGGAGTTACTCTAGCAGACGTTCCTCCTACTTCTAAAATCGCCTTATTCCAAGATCTTGTCACAACTTCTGTTGTATCCCATAAGGTACCATCAACATCAAATATTATATTTTTCATGATAACCTCCACTTTCTAGATTAACTTCATTGTATCCCATTGTCTCAATAGATAAATATAACAATTAATTTAAACTTAGATTCTTATTCCTGTTATAACTCTATTAAGTCCAGCCAAATCCCTAATACACTTAACATCTGTAAACCCTCTATCTCTTAAAATAGCTTGAACTTCCTCTCCTTGGTCATAACCTATTTCAAAAGCTAAAAGCCCTCCCTTATTTAAAACTTGAAGGCTTTGCTCTGTTATCTTTCTATAAAAATCTAAACCGTCTTTTCCTCCGTCTAAGGCAATATGAGGCTCATAGTTCTTAACATCATCCATAAGAGTAGGTATAACTTCCTCTTTTATATAAGGTGGATTAGAAACTACCGCATCAAACTTTCTATTTTTTATTATAGCTTCATCTAGTAAATCACTTTTAAAAATCTTTACTCTATCCTGCATCCCCAATTTATTTATATTTTCTTCGGTGACCTGACAAGCTATATCGGATATATCACAGCAGTAAACTCTAGTATCTTCTACAAATCTTCCTATGGAAATTCCTATAGCTCCACTGCCGCAGCAAACATCACAAATTTCTCTATAGTCATTTTCTTTTATTCTTTCTATAACTTCTTCTACTAAAATCTCCGTATCCGGCCTTGGAATCAATACTCCCTCTCTTACATTAAAATTTAATCCCATAAACTCACATTCGCCCAATATATACTTAACAGGCATCTTATTTTTTCTTAACTCTACCATATCAAAGTATTCTTTTTCTTCCTCAAGGCTAATTTCAAAATCTCTATTTATAGTTATAAATAATTTATCCTTATTTAAAACTTTCTGAAGAAGTAATTGAGCATCCAGCATGTAAGTATCTATGCCAGCGGATTTCAATATGTCATATGCCTTCCTTAAAGCTTGATTTATATTCAAAAAATATCACCACCCACTTTTTAGTAACCAGCGTTATTTTTATTCATGGCTTTCTGTACTGTCCTTTGTACTCTTCCTCTGCTCTTTAAGACTTTCAACTGTTTCAATTCCTTCTGCTACTTTAAGAGATTGTATAGCAACTTCAAGCTGTTCTAAATCCGGCTCTTGTGTTGTAAGCTTTTGCAACATAAGACCTGGATAAGAAAAAATCTTACTTATTACATTATTACTTTTACCCATCCACCTTATAATTTCATAAGTGATTCCCGAAACTACTGGTAAAAGTAGCACTCTATATAGTATCCTCTCCCATATAGAGTTCCATCCTGTCAAAGAAAATAGTATAATGCTTACCATCATAACCAAAAATAAAAAGTTAGTTCCACACCTTGGATGCAATCTTCCTTGCTGTTTTGCATTTTCTGGAGTTAATTCCTTTTCATTTTCATAGCAAAATATAGTCTTATGCTCCGCACCATGATATTGAAATACTCTTTTAATATCCTCCATCTTACTTATTAAGTAGATATATAATAAAAATATGGAAACTCTTATTACCCCTTCAAGTATATTTAAAACTATGGTATTTTCTATACTCAACTTCTTAAATCCGCTAGCTGCAAAAGTAGGAATTATAAAGAACAATAATATAGATAGAGCTAAAGAGAAAATTAGAGATATTCCCATTATAATGTCATTAGTTTTCCCTTTAAATTTTTTCTCCATCCATATATCTAATTTTGATGGCTCCTTATCCTCATCTTCCTCAAAAAAAGATGCGGAATAATTTAAAGTTTTCACTCCTAAAATCAAAGAATCAATAAGCGTTACAAACCCTCTTATTACAGGAAAAGAAAACAGCTTATTTTTTTTTGTAATAGGTGAACATTCTTTAAAATCTATCTCTATTTCTCCATTACTTTTTCTAACAGCAGTAGCTACCCCTTTGCTTCCACGCATCATTACTCCTTCTATTACTGCCTGTCCTCCAACTGAAGTTTTCCTAGCCACATTCTCACCCCTTTTCTAATAATTAATAATTAATAGTAATATTTATTTTACCTTTCTACGCATATACTTATCCTTATACTCAAAATAACATTTAGGGCAAAGTGCCTCATATTTAATGTCATCTTGATTGTCTATTGCTATTTGTTCTCCTTCAAATACAAACTCATCATTTACTTTTCTTCCATTAAGTAAAGCTTTTTTACCACAAGCACATATAGTTTTTAATTCTTCTATGCTGTGAGCTAGCAAAAGAAGTCTTGTGCTGCCTTCAAATCCGTTCATTTGAAAATCTGTACGAAGACCATAGCATATAGTTGGAATATCCATTTTTACTGCAATTTCAAAAAGTTGATCTATCTGCTTTTTTGCAAAAAATTGAACCTCATCTACTAATATACAGTGAACCTTTCCTTTTTGTTCACACCATTCCTCTACTTTTTCATATATATTCTCATTCTTACCCAATAACATGTCTACATTTCTTGTTACACCTAATCTGGAAACCACTGTATTACCGCCTTTGGTATCAGTTCTAGGTTTTATAATTATTACCTTCATTCCTCTTTCTTCATAATTATGTGCTACTTGTAATAAGTTTGTTGATTTTCCACTGTTCATAGCTCCATATCTAAAATATAGTTTACTCATATTTACTTTTATCCTCCAGACTATAATTGTTACAACAACTTATTATATCACTAATTCATTTACCATGTACATTTCTTTGACTTTCTTAGCCTGTTTATTAATGTAAGTATGAATAGCATTATAGAATTATTTCTTTAGTACTGCTATATTAACACACTTTCATTTATATTGCTATTCCAAAGCTATATATAGAGGTTGTAAATCTTTATTTTTCTCATTTTTTATTGATATTTAACTTATGTTATGCTATAATTCTAAGAGTTGACAAATCGGTTTGAATTATTCTACCAAAGAATAATATCTTAAGCGAGGTGAAATATAATGAAGGAAGGATTACATCCTGAATATTACCACGATGCAGTAGTTAAATGTGCTTGTGGAAACACTTTTACTACTGGTTCAACTAAAAAAGAACTTAAAGTCGATGTATGTTCTAGCTGCCACCCATTCTATACTGGAAAACAAAAAGTTCTAGATACAGGTGGAAGAGTTGAAAAGTTCATGAGAAAGTACAACTTAAAAGCAGACAACAAATAGTTAAAAAAATGGGAAAGATTTTATCTTTCCCATTTTTCTTTATTAAACATTCCTAAGAATTCTTTATTGTCCTTTGTTTTTGAAAGCAAATTAATAAGCTTTTCTGTTACAGCTGCTGTATTATTTTCATTGTAAAGAACCTTTCTTATAGTAAAGGCAGCTTCTAATTCCTCTGGTGTTAAAAGCAAATCTTCTCTTCTAGTTCCTGACTTATAAATGTCTATAGCAGGGAATATTCTTCTCTCTTCCAATCTTCTATCTAAATGGACTTCCATATTACCTGTCCCTTTAAACTCTTCAAAAATCATATCATCCATTCTGCTTCCAGTATCCACAAGAGCTGTTGCAAGTATTGTAAGACTTCCACCTTCTTCAATATTTCTTGCAGCGCCAAAGAACTTTTTAGGCATTATAAGAGCTCCTGGATCAAGTCCACCTGATAGAGTTCTTCCAGTTGGATTAATAGTTAAGTTATATGCTCTTGAAAGCCTTGTTAAACTATCTAACAGTACTATAACATCCTGCCCTTGTTCAACCATTCTTTTAGCTCTTTCAAGCACCATATATGCAACTTTTGTATGATGCTCTGGTTCTTCATCAAAAGTAGAGTAAATAACTTCACCTTTAATAGACCTTTGCATATCTGTAACTTCTTCTGGTCTTTCATCTATTAATAACACTATTAACTTAGATTCTGGATGATTTGTGGCTATACTGTGAGCAACTTTTTTAAGAAGTGTAGTCTTTCCAGCCTTTGGCGGAGCAACTATTATTCCTCTTTGACCTTTCCCTATAGGGGAAATTATATCCATAAGCCTTGAAGATAAGTCTGATTGACTTGTTTCCAACCTTATTCTTTCATTTGGATAAATAGGTGTTAACTTTTCAAATCTCTGTCTTCTTACAGCCTTTTCTGGATTCTCTCCATTTATTTTCTCCACATATATTAGAGCTTGAAACTTTTCTCCTTCTTTGGCTGTTCTGATTTTTCCTTCTACCTCATCTCCAGTTTTCAAATTAAATCTTCTTATTTGAGATGGTGATACATATATGTCTTTAGGTCCTGTTAGATAATTTTCTCCTCTCAAAAATCCATAATTGTTATTTTCAACAATCTCTAGGACACCTTTTGCACTATCAGATTCACTTATAATTTCCTTCAGATTTTTCCCTTTCTCTACATTGCCTTCCGTCTCGTCAATTTCATCAATATCTTCTGACACTTTAGTTTCTATATGTACGTTTTCAGTCTTTTCCTTAATTTCTCCTTTAGCTTCAGTTTCTACACTATGTGCACTTTTAGGACTTATCTTTTCTCTTAAAACAACTCCATTTTTATTTATAGAAGCTGGAGATTTTTTAATAATCTCTTCTATAAGATCTGCTTTCTTTAATTTTGAACTTCCTACAATTTCTAATTCTTTAGCTATTTTTCTCAGTTCAACAACCGTCATAGAATTTAAATCTTTATTGGTCAAAAATAGCACCTCCATATTTTATTATATATATAATCCTTGGGAAATAGTTTAGACTAAAATATTTGATATGCAATACCTATTAGATTATACTCCTTTTTTTATTTTTTATCTACTTTTTTCAAAATAAAAAAGTAATCTGTATATAATATTGACAGATTACTTAAAACATATTCAATTTATTAGAACATTGCATATATTTTTTCATTTACTTCTTTATATTTATTTATCTTTTCTTCAACTTTTTCTTTATCTCCTATAAAGAATATAGGGTATCCTATCTTTTCACATCCTCCAATCACCATACTGCCATTTATAAGGTGAGAAATGTCGTAAGAATAATAATGATTTTCTCCACACATGGGACATTTAACGTTAAGCTGGATTTCTCTACTTGACAAAAAAATAGCTTCTATATGTTTGAAATACTTGTCTATATCTGTAATATTAAATATGTGTATTCTTTTCATATCATACTGACCCAAGCCATTTTTAAATGCTGCAGTAACTACAGTATCTATTAACAATTATTTTCACCCCCATCATATTAAATAAATTCTATATCTATTTAATATTTCCTTCAAAACAATCTAAAGAAACTAAGAAAAGGGTGAACTAATTTTAATTTCTCTATACCCTAAGCCATACCAAAATAATACCCTATCATGTAAAATTGAACCAATCTTTTATTATTGATACTTTCTTATCAGTAGCATTTAGTTCAATCTCACATCCTATAGGTAGTGTAAACATTGGATGGGTATGACAGCAGTCAAAATCTGCAATGAATGGTATCTTTCTATCTTCTAACACTTCTAATAGTACTTCATATGGTTTCCTGCCTGTCTTTAAATCGTCAAACAGCTCATGCTTTCCAAGGATTATTCCAGAAATCTTGTCAAAGACACCATTTACCTTCAAAAGAGAAAAACTTCTTTCTATTGTTGCAATATCCTTTAAAGAATCTTCTATAAAAAGTATATCTCCATCTTTTACTTCAGGCATATACTTACTTCCCCATATTCCTTCAATTGTATTTAAATTCCCGCCTATAACTCTACCCTTAACAACACCATTATAAACTGTTATCCATTCATTTTTTCTTTTTTTCTTGCTCCTACTTTGTGTTTCCCAATTAATGTATTCCTCTGTCCAATATTCAGGTGTTTCAAAGACATAAGGAATTTTTATATTATCCATAGTAATTTCCTTAAAATACTTATATGTATAGTCAACAAAAGGTGGAAACTCTCCAAAGGAAGCCACTAATGCAGGTCCATAATATGTATTTATTCCAGTTTGTGCATATATAGCAAGTAAAATTGCAGTAACATCAGAATATCCTACTATTACTTTAGGGTTTCTTTTAAAAGCTTCATAATCTATATATGGAAGAATGGAATTTGAGTTCATTCCTCCAATTGTAGACATAATGCACTTTACTTCTGGATTTCTAATTAATTCATTTAATTCTTCTGCTCTTTCTTTAATACTTCCAGACCTATAAAAATCATGTTTTCCTGTAAGATTTCCTTCTATAATCTTAAACCCTTTTTCTTGCAAGTATTTTTTTGCTCGTTCAAATCTTTTAGGACATGAATATGTTATGGGTGAAGATGGTGAAAAAATACCTATAGAGTCACCAGCCTTTAATTTATCTACATATTTCATTTTTACTCCCCCTTAAACACAATGTCTCTTGTTCACCACATTTACAATGTGTACAGCATTTTTATTAAGTGGAGAAGTGGGAAGGCACCTATGGTGCGAGTGGAATGTTCAATATTAGTATTATATAAGTGAAAAATCCACGACCTAATATTCAGTCATGGATTTTCAGCGATGTATGATGCTACATCCCTGTTAATGCTTAATGTTCTAGTTCTATTCAAACATATTATATACTTCTTCTACATTGACTATCTTACTTCTTCCAAAACTGAGCATTTCAAGACCAATTTTCTTTCTTTCAGCATTAAATGATGCTGTAGTTTCAATTGGCACAATGCAGTTATAATTTAATGAGAAAGCATGGCTACAGGTTTCAAACACACAAACATCTGTTGCAGCTCCTACAAGTATTAAATTTTTAATACCATTATTATTAAGTATCTCGTCTAAGTTAGTATTGAAAAATGCATCCCATCTATTTTTTACTACCAGTTCTTCTCCTTCACGCGGTGCTAACGGAGGGATAATCTCTGCGTCTAAAGAACCTTTAACAAAATGCTTATATTTTCTCACTTCAAATCTTTCATTAAGCATTTCCCAGTCGCTAAAGTCCTCATTATATTCAGTTTTAACATTTACAACTAGCATACCATTTTCATTAAAGTAATCCTTTAATTTCACTATGGGTGTTACTATATCTTCCTGCTTTGTTACATCAACGTTCAGCATCTTTACTAGTGATCCATCAGGAGCGCCACCACCATATTGCATATCAATAACTATTAATGCTGTTTCATTTTTCTTTAGCATAATAATCTCTCCCTTAAATGTATAGTCATATGAATATTATACCGCCAATTGAAATGATATTATTAATAAAAATAATGGAAATTGATTATTACAAGTTCGACATTTCTTACAATTGTGTAATAAATTATAGTTAATTTATATCCTAACCATAACACTAACATAGGAACATCATCTATAGGATTTGCATTGTAGAAAGCATTGAACAAGCTTTAGAAGCTTTCCTAAATGCAAATCTCATAGGTGATGTTACATATAAGAAAATTACTGCGCAATTTTCTTATTTTCCAACGCTGCCTTTATAAAATCTCTAAATAATGGATGAGGTCTGTTAGGTCTTGATTTAAATTCTGGATGAAATTGAGTTGCTACAAACCAAGGATGATCTTCAACTTCTACTATTTCAACCAGCCTATTATCTGGGCTAACACCGGTAATCTTAAGTCCAGCTTTTGTGATTTCTTTTCTGTATTCATTATTAAACTCATATCTATGTCTATGTCTTTCATAAATTACCTGCTCTCCATAGGCTTTAAAAGCCTTAGAACCTTCTTCAAGCTTACAAGGATAAATTCCAAGTCTCATAGTACCGCCTTTTTCATCTACATCTTTTTGTTCTGGCATTAAATCAATCACTGGATGAGTGGTATTTTCATCTATTTCTGAACTGTTAGCATCTTTAAATGATAAAACATTTCTCGCAAATTCTATGACTGAACACTGCATTCCAAGACATATTCCAAGGAAAGGTACCTTTTTAGTTCTTGCATATTTTATAGATTCTATTTTCCCTTCTATTCCCCTATCTCCAAAGCCTCCTGGAACTAAGATGCCGTCTATACCTTCTAAATAATTATCTACATTTTCAGAATTAACTTCTTCTGCATTAATCCACTTAATTTCCACATTTGAATCATTAGCAAATCCTCCATGACTTAATGCTTCTACAACTGAAAGATAAGCATCATGAAGCTCCACATATTTACCTACAAGACCTATAGTTACATTTTCTTTTAAGTTCTTAATTTTATTAAGCATTTCTAACCACTCTGTATTATCTATTTCATTACAAGTTAATTCTAGTTTTTTACAAACCAAAGTATCTAGTCCTTCATTATGAAGCATTATTGGAACTTCATAAAGATTTTCAGCATCTAAATTTTGTATTACAGCATCTGCATCTACATTGCAGAATAATCCGATCTTCTCTTTTACCTCATCTGACAAAGGCTTTTCTGTACGACATACTAATATATCCGGCTGAATACCAATCCCCCTCAATTCCTTAACCGAATGCTGCGTTGGCTTAGTTTTAATCTCTCCAGCCTTTCCAAGGTAAGGTATTAATGTTACATGGATAAAGCATACATTTTCACGTCCAACTTCATATTTTATTTGCCTTATAGCTTCTAAAAATGGCTGAGATTCTATATCTCCCACTGTTCCACCTATTTCTGTTATAACCACATCCACATCTTTTTCCTTAGCTACTCTATAAACCCTTGACTTAAGCTCATTTGTTATATGTGGTATTACTTGAACAGTACCTCCTAAATAATCTCCTCTTCTTTCCTTTTGAAGTACAGACCAGTATACTCTTCCTGTGGTAACATTGCTGTTTTGGCTTAAATTTTCATCTATGAATCTTTCATAATGCCCTAAGTCCAAATCTGTTTCTGCACCATCATCAGTTACAAAAACCTCACCATGCTGATAAGGACTCATGGTACCTGGATCTATATTTAGGTATGGATCAAATTTCTGTATAGAAACTTTTAATCCTCTATTCTTTAATAATCTTCCAAGTGAAGCCGCCGTTATTCCTTTCCCTAGAGAAGACACAACTCCTCCAGTTACAAATACATATTTAGTATTCAATATAATTCCTCCTTTGATATAAAAAACTATTGACATATTGTTTATAAACCTTTATAATAAAAATTACCCCATAAAATGGGGATGCTATATGGTAAAATCAAAAACATAAATAATATGATATCATAATTTTTATAATTATGCTAGTCTTTTTTGTATTTTTTGAATTTTTATTATCTACTTAAGTTCTTCAATTCTCTTTTCCGCTTGAAAATACGCCTCTCTAAACTCTCTATTTATAAAAAACTTTTCTTGAGCTTTTTTTACATTGTAATTTACAATTCTTCTACTATCTATAGAAAAATCTTCATTGATTTTATTCATATCATCACATTTATACTTTTTCAAAAGTAAAAAGAAAAGATATTTAAGTTCCTTATCTTGTAATATTTTAAAAAGTTCATCTCTGTTTATACCTTTCATAGAGCATATTATTTCTATTACTTTTTCATAGTTTTCCATCATATACATAAATTTCACCTCATTTAGGATTATTATCCATAAAACCTAAATTTAAACTTATACTTATTATTTTTAAAATAAAAACTCACTCAGCATACATAAAGAGTATACTAAGTGAGTTGTGAATTGGATGAACTAATGTTTTAATTGTATTTTATATAACTATTTTACTTTTATATCTATATTTAATATAGTCTTTAAAGGTTTCTGTCCAGCTAATGCCATATTATAGTCTATAGAAATCTTACCACCATTGTCATCCACATTTATATCCAGCTTATTTGTTTTTATCACAAGTTCTAAAGCTCCATAAGGAGTATCATACATGGATATATCACTACTTTTATCTTTAAAATCCACTTTTGCATTGGTACTTCCCATCCTTATAAGAGTAAACTTATCTGGCTTAATTTTCAAGGTAGTTGTGGTGCCTTCCATCCCTGATATTTCTGTTTCATCATAAACTGCATAATAGCAATTGTTTTTCTTATAGAACTTTCCTTTGGTTATAACTTCTACGGCTTCATCTTCATTTCCAACCTGTTTGCTTCCTACAGATATAATTGCATCCTTTTGCATATCCAACCTACCTTCCTAGACTATTAAATATCTGCTCAATTCTTCTTCCGCAGCTGGTTCTACCTTTACGGACTTGTTATAAGGACTTCCATACTTTCCATAAATAACACTTAAGGTTTCCTCTTCTCTGCCTTTAGAATATCTTCCGGCAACCTTAGCTGCAAAGTGTATGTCTTCTTTTGATGCATCTCCTATTATAACCACCATAGAACCTTTGAAATCCTTAACTAAAAATCCTAAATCTTCTTCTATTAAATATTTCTTTAGGAAATTTGCTTCTTCTGCAGTTCTAGTTGATATAATCTTTGCATTTTGAGAAACTCTAAAATGTCTTCCTATTTTCAAAAGTTCTATTTCTCTTTGGGTAGGATTTTCTTTATGCTGTAATAGTTCTCTGAGTCTTACAGAAAAATTAGGATCTGTAAGCTTGCATCCGCCAGCTGGAGATGGATAATCCTTTATTCCCCACTTTTCTGCAAGCTCCATCTGAATTTTTCTGCTTCTTCCTGTTATTCCTAAAAGTTTCTCTCTATCTACCAATCCATTTAACTCCATTTCTGTTGGAGGAAGCGCTTTTGCTGAAAGGGGTCTTAATATTTTATCTGGAAATCCAGATTCTTTTTTTACTATATTTAGAGAAGACTTATTTTGAGACATAGGTCTTTGATTTAATACTTCTCCTGTTATAATAAAATCCGCCTCAAACTTATCCAATAATTCCCCAGCATATCTCATCATCATAGCATGACAATCAATGCATGGATTCATATTTTTTCCATGTCCATGTTTAGGATTCTTGGTCATACTAAAATGTTCATCAGAAAAATCTACAATTTCTAAAGGTATACCTATTTGATTAGTCATTCTTATGGCATTGTCTGGACCAAAAAAGTATGACTTAAAAGTTATTCCTATAACATCTATTCCTTGTTCTTTTATTAACTTTGCAGCTAATATGCTGTCCAATCCCCCAGATATTAGGGCTAATGCTCTTGTCATATTGTTCCCCTTTCTAGTTGCTATAAATCATTATAGGTTATTTCTTTCAATGGCAAGTTCTATAAGTTCGCTTATTAAATCTCCATAAGATTTACCCTCTGCCTGCCACATCTTAGGATACATACTTATCTTAGTGAATCCTGGTATAGTATTCACTTCGTTTAGATATGCCTCCTCTGTTTCCTTATCTACTAAAAAGTCAACCCTTGCTAAACCTGCACAATCTAAAATTTTATATATTTTAATAGCCTGCTGTCTTATTTCCTCAAGCTTCTCTTCGCTTAAAGCTGCTGGAATTAAAAGTTTAGATTCCGCATTAGAATATTTAGCCTCGTAGTCATAAAATTCATTTGCAGGAATTATCTCTCCTGGAGTTGCAGCTGTAGGTTCATCATTTCCTAATACAGCCACCTCAACTTCTCTTGCATTAATGGCTTCCTCAACCAAAACTTTTCTATCGAATTTTAATGCCTCTTCAAGTCCTCTCTCTAGTTCTTCTCTATTGCGAGCCTTGCTTATACCCACAGAAGAACCACTGTTTGAAGGTTTAATAAATACTGCATATCCTAACTTATTTTCAATTTCCTCTAATAAACTTTCCTTACTTTTTCTATATTCATAAGCATTTACTATTACATAATTTGCTTGTTTTATTCCAAAATTCTCAAGAAGATATTTTGTATAAACTTTATCCATACATACAGCTGAAGACATAACTCCAGGACCTACACAAGGAATACCTAAAAGTTTGCATAAACCTTGTATTGTTCCATCTTCTCCGTATAATCCGTGCATTACTGGAAAAACTACATCAACTTCTCTGTTAAAAAGTATCTCTTGACCATTTGGAGATTTATAAAATTCATCTTTTTCCCATTCCCCATTTTCGATTTTATCAATTGCTCCTGTATATTCAAACCATTTTCCATCCTTAGTTATACCTATTGGATATACATCATATTTGCTTAAATCAACATTTCTTAATACCGAAGACGCCGAAACACGTGATACCTCATGCTCTGTTGATTGTCCTCCAAAAAGAATAGCTACCTTCTTCTTCATAACTTCATCTCCCTCACAGCTTTATACTTGACAAGTAAAATCAGCTTAATATCAATCTTATTTTTAAACACTTACTATATTTTAATCCAAATAACAGCGCACTTCAAGATACTAAACTTTAAACTTTGATACCATGTTTATAAGTTTTTCAACACTTTTTTTAGCATTATTTATAGATTTAAGTACATCATTAGATTTATCTACAATTATAATTGTACCTTCTGCCATACCTTGAGTGGCATTAGACATCTCATTGTTACTGCTAGAAATTTGTTCTATAGATTTTACTATATCACTTATTTTCTCCGTAATTTGATCTAATGCATCACTTAAACTAAAAATAAAATCTCTCATATATTCGGCATCCTTATAATATTTATCTCCAATTTCCGCAAGAACTTCATAATCTTTAATAATGTCCGTATCAATGAATTTTATAACATCCTTAGAACTCTCTGTTAGATGTTCAACAGAACTTATGATTTTTTCTGTAACCTTACTAATTTCATTTACAGCATTTTTTGAGCTCTCAGCTAACTTTCCAATTTCTTTAGCTACTACAGTAAAGCCTTTTCCAGCTTCCCCCGCAGTAGCTGCTTCAATAGTTGCATTCAACGCTAAAAGATTAGTTTGATGTGCAATTTTTAGTATAGAATCCACTAGTAAGTTAATTTTCTCTGCTTCTTTAGAGCCTTCTATAGCATCACCTAATTCTTCTTTTATCTTAGTTCCTATTTGTCTTGCACTTTTTTGTGATATTTCTGCACTCTCCTTTAGCTCACTAGCTCTTGACCTAATTTCCTCTACTACAGAAGTTCCTTCCTTTGCTTTTATATCTATAGAATCAATAACTTCCATTATTGTTTCAGCAGTACCCACCATACTTTCTGTAGAGGCCGCTGTCTCTTCCATACTTGAAGATATCTCTTCTGTAGCTGCAGATATTTCCTCAATTTCCCTTGTTAGGTTGGACATATTATTATTAGTCTTATTAACTATATCCTCTATTTCAACAGATTCCCCTATAATGGTTTTAATAATATTTCTAAAAGAGTCTTGTACAGCATTTATATTTTTAGCCAACTCTCCTATTTCGTCATCACTTATTACATCAACTTGCTTAGTCAAATCTCCTTGGCTATTAGCTATATCCTTTAACTTGGTTAAAACATTCCCTACAGGATTTATAATTCCCTTTGAAATATATTTCCAAACCATAATAAAAATAATAAATTCTATAATAACTAAAATTAATATTTTAACTATTAAAAAATATACAGTTCTTTCTATATTAGAAATATAATCATTTATACTTTTATATGCCTCATTTTTAAATGCGTCTACTGATTCATTTATCTTCTCAGCTTCCTTATCAAATTGAAGCATTGTAAGGTTTCCTTTCTCTGGTCCTCCTTCAATATAATCCTTAGCCATTTTCTTTCCAGCTTCATAATAAGGTTGAAAATCCTCTTTTATCTTTTCAATATTTCTTTTACTATCTGGATTAATTTCTATAAGCTCATCAAAGAGTTTTTCAATATTTTGTGCGTGTTTTTCTGCTTCATCAAAGCCATCATCTAATCCTTTTGCTGCTCTAGTGGCACTAATATCTGTAAGCCACTGCTGTACTTGTACAACATTTAGTTTTAGCTCTTCTGACTTTGTTAACATAGCAAATGCCTTATTATTCATTTCTTTTACCTTTTCCAAATTACTCCTTAGAGAAGTAATTTGATTAACCATAATTCCCATAAAAATAGCCATCATACATATAATGGGCAGCATTATCTTTATCTTTATACTTTTTATTTTTCGCATAAAAACCACAACCTTTTCTAAATTTTTATTTTCATATTTATCATTTTGCTTTCATATTATGTTATTCACAATTAATTATATGTTTCTTTAACATTGTAAATAAAATTTGATCACTTATTATACTTTCGTAAATTTTTTTTAAACATTAAGATTTAATTGGCAAACTTGCTTATTTATAATATATAATTATAATATAATATATTACAATTTATATAGAAATTCTAATATTTTATTTATAAAGGGGGGATTTTATGATTAAAACTCTGCTGCTGTGCGGCATAGTGTTGCTTATATGCGTAATTTCCAGTAAACTTTTATATCGTTTCGGTATACCTACACTGATAATCTTTTTAATCCTAGGAATGATTCTTGGTTCCGATGGTATAGGTGGAATATATTTTGATAATTCCACTTTTGCTCAGCAGATTAGTAGTATAGCTTTAGTATTTATAATGTTTTATGGAGGCTTTGGTGTAAGCTGGAATGAAGCAAAACCTATAGCATCACAAGCTATTCTTTTAGCAACCTTAGGAGTAGTATTTACAGCAATCCTAGTTGGCGTATTTTCTCATTTTATACTTAATATAAGCCTTCTTGAAGGAATGCTTTTAGGAGCTGTAGTATCTTCTACAGATGCTGCTTCTGTATTTTCTATATTGAGATCTAAAAGCTTAAATCTGAAAGGCGGACTTGCTTCCATGCTTGAAATAGAAAGCGGAAGTAACGACCCTATAGCATATATGTTGACTACAGTTGTTATTTCCTTAATTACAAATAATAGCCAGCAATCAATAATAGGAATGTTATCTCGTCAGATACTATTTGGTATTGCTATTGGTTTTGTTATATCATATCTTTCAGTGCTAGTTTTAAAACGGATTCATCTAAATGTAGAAGGATTATACTCAATTCTTGTAATATCACTAACATTGCTTGGTTACTCTTTGAGCGAAATTTTAGGGGGAAATGGCTTTTTAACAGTTTATATAATAGGAATTGTAATTGGAAACAGTAAGATTCCATACAAAAGAAATCTTGTCCATTTCTTTGATGGTGTATCCTGGTTAATGCAGATTGTTTTATTCTTTACATTAGGATTGTTAGTCTTTCCATCTCAACTTCCATCAGCTTTTACAAACGGTTTTATAGTTGCAATATTTATGGCTTTAGTTGCTCGTCCTGTTGCAATCTTTAGTATACTCAGTTGGTTTAAAACTCCAATAAAACAACAATTGCTCGTGTCTTGGGTAGGTCTTCGTGGAGCTGCCTCTATAGTGTTTGCAACCTATGCCCTTACAAACAACCTTTCTGTTGCAAATGAACTATTTAATACGGTCTTTATAATCGCTCTATTTTCCATTATTGTTCAAGGAACATTAATTCCCACAATATCAAAAAAACTAGATTTAGTTGAAGAAGAATCATCTGTATTTAAAACTTTTAATGATTACGAAAATGAAGTGCATACAAAATTAGTAGAAATAGTTATTGAAGAAAATAGTCCTTTGAAAAATAAAACTATTATGAATGCTAATATACCTGAAGATGTACTCATAATTATGATAAAAAGAAAAGATGAAGTCATCATTCCAAAGGGATCCTCAGTTATAAAGGCAGGAGACATTTTAGTTCTGGCTGCTAATGATTTGCAAAAACTTCAAGCTATTTAAAATTAAGAATTGAGAGTGAATATTGTTTCGCCACTTTGAAACTACAATAACTCTCAATTCTCAGTCATAAATATCCCACTACAAATAAATTGCCTTTTAATTCATTTCTAAATTGTTAGTTCTCCATCTTTTGTTTTTATGATTTGAAGAATATTCTGCTCATATCCATTTTCTGCATTTATATAAACAATGAAATCATCATCTTTACATTTTCCAACAAACTCATAACAAAGAACTTCTTTATCAGTTTCAGTTGGTACTATGGCTAAATTTGTTGAAGTTATTTTTAGATTTTTTCCAACCTTCTCCCTTGCTTTTTCTTTTGAAATTTTAGGCTTTGGTATATCTCTTTTCTCAACATGAGAAATTAGATATTGCTGTGATTCTATTCCAAGTATATCTCCATTATCTAGAGCTATTTTCAGTTTTATTTGGTCTGGATAAATAGCCACATCATTTTCATGATATACATAGCTTACAGTCACAGTATTATCAGCTTTCATTGTATAAGTAGACTCCATATTCTTATATCCAAGCTTTTGCAAATAATCTTTGCCAATTGAAGCAGCCTTTTTTACATCTATCTTTGCTTTATTTACTCCTCTATTATCTATTAAATAAACAACCTTTCCTCCATTTTTGCTTATTTCACATACAACATTTTCTCCTTCTTCTCTTCCCTTTAAAGACACATTAAAGCTATAGGAAGGTATCTTGGTCTTTCCATCCTCTCTTCTTGTTATAGATTGAACTTTATCTGTTCCTAAAAGCTTTTTCACAATGTCTTTAGCATTAGCTTCTGTAATCTCTTTCTCTTGTAAAATCCTTGGTTTTACCTCTAAAATATTTTCTGAGAAAGGTCCATCATATATTAGTGCTGGATATCGTACTACTTGGTTTTGTATGTTTTTAAATTTACTAGATAGTAAATTTGTTTCAGATTTATTTAATCCTAAACTAGCTTTTTTTCTCACCTCTCCCCATTTAACTTTGCCTTCATTTATATCTTGTTGAATCTCATTTAGTTGAATTAGCAAATAATCAGCTTCATTTTTTAAATTTTCTATGTTCTCATAATCCTTATCAGATAAAGCTTTCCCTTGAGATGAACTTCTTGCAAGGCTGTAAGCAAAGTCACTTACTTGGGATAGAAATTTGCTAGTTCCATCTAAATCCTCCTGAGGTATAGGAAGAGAATGTAGTTTATCATTAGCTGAGTCTGCATATTTAGAGATATTTCCAAATGCTATTAGACCCTGCTCCTTAGATCCTATTACTGCGGATTTTGCTAAATCAGTTTTTATATTTTTTACTGAATCAATCAGTTGATACATACTTTTAGAATATTCGCCCTGAAGATAATTCCTGTAATCCGTTCTTTCAAGCGTCATTAAAATAGCAAAAGTAGTAGAAAAAACTACTATAAAAGCTACCGCTATAGTATAGACGATTCTTTTCTTATTCATATCTAATGTTTCCTCCCATTTATTATCATAAAATTCCTATGAATAGTATTTGTTCTAATAATTATTGTTATACATTTTGGTTATACTACTAGTAGCACAGCACAATTACATTAATATTAAAGAAAGAGTGAAAAAAATGAGAACATTGATTTTTTCAATTTCTGCTGGTGAAGGTCACTATCAAACCTCTTTAGCCATGAAAAAATACATATTATCAAAAGATAAAACTTCAGATGTTATGATTGTTGATACTCTAACTTATATAAGCCCCGTCCTAAATAAAATAATCATTGGCAGCTACTTAAAGGCGCTTCAAATTAAGCCAAGTTTGTATAGGAAATTGTATTATGTCATAGATTCTAATAATAAGCCTTCATCTCTACAATTAAATTCTAAATTTAATAGTTTGTTATCAATTAAGCTTAAAAAGCTCATAGATGACTTTCAGCCAGATACCATAATATCGACTCATCCTATACCTACTGAAATGTTATCCATACTTAAGCTAAAATTAGAATTAAAGGTACCTATAATTACCATAATTACAGATTATGCTCCCCATCATTTTTGGCTTCATGAAGGTATAGATGCATATATCACAGCTAATAAAAGCTTGATTAAGGATATCTCTGAAAAAGGAATAGATGAGAACAAAGTTTATAGCCTTGGTATTCCTGTTAACCCAGAATTTTTAAAAAAATATGACAAAACACAAACCTTATGTTCTCTGAACTTATCTCCTGACAAATTTACTATCTTAATAATGGGCGGCAGTTTAGGTATGGGCAAGATTTTAGAACTTTGCAAGGAATTAGATAGGATAGAAAATGATATACAAATAATAGTTATAACAGGAAAAAATATTAAGCTTTATAAACAACTAGTAAAACTAAAGACTAACTTTTATAAAGATATTAGGATTCTTAAGTATACCAATGAAATAAGCAAATATATGCAGGCTTCTGATTTGCTCTTTACTAAACCAGGTGGAATAACAGTAACAGAGGCTATGCTTTCATCTGTACCTCTTGTCTTATTTTCTCCAATTCCTGGTCAGGAAGAAAAAAATGTTAAGTTTTTAACCGAGCACAATTTAGGAATTTATTTAGATGATATAAAAAATTGTAATAAAATTGTTAAAGATTTATTAGAAAATCCTTTTTTATTAGAAAGAATTAAGCGAAACTACACAAACTACATAAAACCTCATTCTGGAGATGATATATATACTTTAATGTACTGCCTATACCAAGATAACCTATCAAATCATATAAGCAGCATAAAAGTCCAGAAAAATTAATCTTCCTGGACTTTTCTATATATATTCTTTATATCTTCTACAATCTTAAATTTGAATTTTATATCATTGCTTTCAATATCTTCATTCTTATTATCAACGAGTTTGTATTCATCTTCTGTTAACACAGACTTCATTTCTCTTTCTGTTTCATCATAGGCAATTTCTCCTCTTGTTACATCTACAAAGCATAGAGGGGGAAACATTATGCACCACCAGTTATGTCCTTCTCCATTTCCTATTATAATCCTGTAAGCTTCATAATTTCCTTCTGGTAATGTTATATTTCCATAGCTCTTAACTGGAAAATTTTCATGAGATAATGATGTATTAACAGTATAAGTATACCCATTTTCTCTAACCACCTTCTTAGCAATTTCTTTTATAACTTCATCATTTGCTTTTAATATGTTTCTTGAATCATTTATATTTTTTGCTTCTTTAAGTTTTGGAGCTATATATTTCAAAACTTCATCTCTTACTTTCAACTTTAAAGCTTGGTCCTCTGTAGTATCACTGTTAGCTATAACGTGAAATCTTATCAGTTTATTTGCAATTGTTTTTTGGCTGGCATCAGCTCTCATATAAGAAACTCCTAGTATAATTCCTAATGATAGTGTTAAAAAAACCATAATAGCAATTATTTTTTTCATAATACTTGTCCCCCATTTTTTTATACGATTTATCTCCTATATTCGAAATTATTGACACACTGTTTTAAATATATACATTTCAATATAAAAAAGATTGGAAAAAATCGAACTTATTTTTTCCAATCTTATAATTATTTTGTAATTCCAAGTCTTCTTGCTTTAGTACTTACAGTTACATCTATATCAGCATTTTTATAAACTTCTTCCCAGTTGTCTTTTATTTTTTTATATAATTGTGGTTTAAACTTTTCAATATATTCCCTAAGCCCTATGGCATCTATAGGATGCTGCTCTTGAATTATTCTTCCTAACTTTTCACACTTTCTTTCTATTACATCGTTAAAACTATCTTGTATTTTTTCAATTTCACCTTGTGAAAATATATCGCTGTCTATATAATATCCTTTTAACTGCCCTTCTAATAATACATCTATATTAAATTTTAGTTTTTTAGGATTAGTATCGTCTTCTAAACTTATCTTCCTCTTTATACCTGTTATCTGTAATTCTACGGGATGGCCATCTATCAATATGACCTCTTTTCCTCCCTTTATTTTGCCCTTCAATATTTCTAATGAAGCATCTTCTTCTGGCGTTAAATATCCTTCTATTTTATAATCTTTTATCAACGCCACCCCAGATATATTAAGTTGATCTTTATTAACCTTATCAAATTCTATGGTTGGTATTACAGCAGTTTTATTTTTATACATGGATATAAAAATATCATTTAACCTTACAGGAAGAACACTAAAATTGCTAATCCCATTTTCCATTAGCCCAGTTATATAAGATTCAATATTCTTTTCCATTTTAGGCTCAAATTTAACAAACTCTTCTGCATTACCCTTTGCCACAACCACCAACATCATTTTATTAATATCTGGCTGACGTTCTAAATAATCAAATACCTCTTTCATTGTTTCAGGATACTCTATTATTTTATCGCTTAATATCAGGAGCTTAGAATGACCTGTATATACACTTCTACTCATTTTAGATGCTAGTTCTGTTACTGCATCCTGCATAGAAAAGGATTCAGTAGTTACAATCTGTTCTTTGGCGGCACTTCCACCCTCAGGACCAAGTTCACTAATATTTGGAAGTCCAAAGGTAATATTTAATTTTTTAAAATCTTTTTCTTTAAAAACTTCATTAGATTTTATTTCTTTAAACTTTTCCTCATCATCTATGTTTTCTCCTGCATCAATGGCTATGGTAGATATAAAACTTCTGCTATCAATTTCTACCTTATCCCAACATCCAGTTAAAAAACAACAAGTTAATGCTAAAATCATTACCTTCTTATGTCTCATCTTTAACTCTCCTTGCCTTAGCAAAGCCAGTAATCAATAATACAATAGGTAATATTCCAATTATTACAGGATCTGTATATGGAGTAATCCTATCTTGAATACTGTAAACTTCAGCTATATTTTCTGGATATAAAGACAGTATATATATTACAGGAGTTATTAATACCAATGATACTTTTACATCTTCCAGCTTAAATACATCTCTAATAATTTCAGAGCTGAAATAATATACATTTACATAAGTAGTAAAGTAGAAAATTATCCAAAAGGTCATAACTATACCTTCCCAACGTTCTATAAAGGTTCCTGGCATATCTACAGTCGAAAACATACTTATTGTTGGCCATAGTAACTGAGAATTATATTCTTTTGAAAATACAAACAAGGCTGACAAAGTTATTATAATATAAAAAGCACTTATAAAGGCTAGGCTCTTAAATGTAACTCTTATAATGCTTCTTTTGTTTCTTACCATAGGGATTATCATATATAATATTCCAAAGCCTAAAAAGCTGAAAACACTTACTCTTACAGCTTTTATATACTCTAAAGGCTCATGAACAAATATAGGAAGTATATTTGTAAAATCTGATCCCTTCAATACAAAAGGTATGCCTGTTAGTACTGGTACAAACATTAACCAAAAAGCTATTTCATTAAATTTTATTACGCTTTCAACTTCTCCCCTTACAAGAAATCCTCCAACTAGAAACATTGCTAATATTATAAATTCTGTAGGTGTTCTATTTAAGAGATACATTTTTATTACTTCAGCAAAAGTTCTTATTTCTATAGCCATTATAAACATGCCAGCTAATACAATATAAAGTGCTATGGCATTTCCTAAGAATTTTCCAAAGTTTCTCTGTAGCATTTCTACAAGCCTTCTATACTCATTAATTTCAATAGCCTTATAGATTATATATAGAAATGGAAGTACTATAAGTGCGCTTAAAATTATTACAATCCAACCCTCACTTCCTATGACTTCACTAAGTTTTCTTGGATATGTGAATGCAGCACTTCCAACCACAGTTACTACTATAGTTACAAATAAATCATATTGACTCAAAATGTTCTTTTTATTCATAAGGATATATCACACCTCTTTCAAAATCATTTTTGCCTTATCTTATCTCCAGTTTTCATATAATTTGGTCTCTTTTTAAAATACCTAAGAGGCAGCCTTATAAACATATCCTTAAAATCATTTATATCTGGACTAACAGCTGGTGCTAAGTATGGTATGCCAAAGCTCTTTAATCTCAGTAAGTGTGTGAGTAGTAATATAAGTCCCAGCATTATACCATACAAACCAAGTACTGCAGAGGCAATTATTAATAAAAATCTTGTAACTCTAAGTGCAATAGAAACTTCGTAATTAGGCGTAATAAATTCAGTAATAGCTGTGAGGCTAGTTATTATTATCATTAAAGGACTTACTATTCCTGCGCTTACAGCTGCCTGCCCTATGATAAGACCTCCTACTATACCTATTGTTGAACCTATAGGTCTTGGAAGCCTTAATATAGCCTCTAATAAAAGCGCAAAGCTAAACTCCATAATCAAGGTCTCTACAACTGATGGAAATGGCACTCCTTCCCTGGAAGCAGCTATAGAGTAAGCAAGCCTTGATGGTATAATTGCAGTATGATAAGAAGTAACCGCAACATATAATGCCGGAAGAATCAAAGATAATACTACCGCAATAGTTCTTAAAATCCTCATTAATGAAGCATTTATCCAACGCTGATAATAGTCATCAGGTGATTGAAATAGAGTAGGAAAGGTTGCTGGAGCTATAATGGCAAATGGTGAATTATCAACTAGCATAGCTACTCTTCCCTCATATAAGGCTGCTGCTACCACATCTGGTCTTTCTGTGCTTTGTATCTGA
Organism: Clostridium sp.; assembly: GCF_047777555.1. Classification (GTDB taxonomy): domain Bacteria; phylum Bacillota; class Clostridia; order Clostridiales; family Clostridiaceae; genus Clostridium_H. The sequence goes on from NZ_JBKEEV010000003.1 coordinate 377,787, forward strand.
GGAAATAATGAAAAAGGATTATCCTCTATCAATTGTTCTATATATCCACTGTCTAATACAGCATCGATTTCTATATCATCTACCCTATTATTTAATTCATCAAGAACTGATTCATTTACAATATCTTCTATGTACATTACCACTGCGTCTGTTTTTGATCTAGTTCCTAAAGATTTTGGAACCACTCTCAATCTAGTATCTCTTACTCTTCTTCTAACCAAAGCTGTATTAAACCTCATGGTCTCTGTAAAGCCTTCTCTAGCACCTCTTATTACGGTTTCACCCGCTGGCTCACTTACTCCTCTTGCTGGCCAAGCACGAGTGGCTATAACATACCCAACTCTAAGACCATCTATAAGCATCAAGGTTTCTCCTGAAAGCATGGCATTTATTCCATCTTTTAGACTATCAACCTCTCTCATATCCGCTACAGCTAATATTCTCTCTTTTATTTCATCCACATGATATTTTACAGACTCTTCATGCATTACGCTCTCCATTATGTAGTCACTTATAAAGCTTTTGTCTGCCAGTCCATCAACAAATACAATAACTGCATCTAATTCATGAATTCTAAACTCTCTAAACACTATATCTGAATTATCTTTTAAAAGTTCCTTCATATATTTAACGTCTTCTTTAACGTGCCTAGATATGCTTTCCTTGATTCTCTCTTTCAAATTTGTCACACCCTTCACACACTTTAATATTGGAGTTAATTTCAATACTTATATAAGCAAATTTAAAGCAAACAATATAACTCCTAATAAAGTTACACCATTTCCAATAACTCTTGCTTTCCTAGATGCTTCAATCATTCCTGACCTCTTCAATTCTTTTGAATCTATTAAGGATAACACTGCTCCCTGTATTACAAGCAATGCTAAAAAATATTTTCCAAATAAATTTATAATTTTCATAATATCACTCCTACTCAGCCTATTTTTTGTCTTCTAGCAACAAAATATACACACAAAAAATAACAGTATTCTTCACTAAAAGAATAACAGTATTCTTCACTAAAAAAACCGTATTCTCCACCTTAGAAGAATACGGTTATCCTTAAATCGTTCTAGTTATATAAACTTCATTATATTTGTCTTTAAAATACTCATAACATCTTTGAGCCTTTAAAATATCATCAAAGAATCCGAATACAGATGGCCCGCTGCCGCTCATCATAGAACCTAACGCTCCACCCCTAATCATTTTTTCTTTAATTTCTTTCAATATAACATGCTTTTTTAATGTTACATTTTCAAGCACATTCTTCATATTTTCGCTAACATATACGATATCATCATTCTCAATAGCTTTAATCAAACTTTTAGTGTCTGGATGTTTATATACTTTATTTAAATCTAAATTCTTATACACTTCCTTAGTTGATACACCAAAATTAGGTTTAACTAAAACTAGCATATGTCCTTTAAATGGCTTAAGAGGAGTTACCACTTCTCCTATACCTGTGCATAAAGCAGTTCCACCCTTTATGCAGTATGGAACGTCTGCCCCTATATTTAGTCCAAGCTTGCTGAGTTCATCATCACTAACATCTACTTCATACAACTTTCTCATAGCTAATAACGTAGCTGCAGCATCCGTACTTCCACCTGCAAGTCCTGCAGCTACAGGAATGTTTTTATATATACTAATATCTGCTCCACCTTTTACATCATAAGTGTCCATAAACAGCTTAGCAGCCTTATAAACTAAATTTCTTTCATCTGTAGGTACATAAGACTTATTGCACTCAATATTAATATCTCTTCTGCTCTTTTCTACCTTCAAAATATCGTATAACTCTATATTTTGCATTATCATCTCTAAAAGGTGATACCCATCTTCTCTTTTTCCCACTACATCCAATGATATATTTATCTTAGCGTATGCTTTAATCAACATATATGTTTCCCCCGCAATATCTATTTAAATATAAATTATTTTAACATTATATCACAAAATTATAAACAAAAAAACTATAAGTATAGACTTAGTCTACACCTACAGTTTTATTTTTATTGACTATTCCTTTGAAAACCCTTTCCTATCTTGCACCTTCTAAACTTTCTAAACTCTCTAAACTGCCTTTTAACGCTTCTCCACTGCGCCTCAGCGCCTTTCTTCATTCTCCACTTTCTAAACTTCTACACTCTCCACTTCTAATGCTGCCCTTATATAACCGCTCTTCCTGGTATAATCAATTTCTGTCCAGCCATTATATTATCACTATTTAGCTCATTAACATTGATCAAATCCTCTACAGTAGTGCAGTACCTTTTTGCAATCTTCCACAATGTATCTCCATCTTGAACTACATAAATTGTTATACTAGCTTTCTTCTTTATTACTTCATCTTCAAGAGGAACTATATCAACCAAGAATTCCTTATGAGTAACATAATTAACTCTTGCATAAACTCTTACAATACCTTTTACAGCTATAGTCCCAGCTTCTATAGAGGTTTCTAAATTCTCTAGATGCGCCTTTACAATGCATTCCATGTCAATCTTAGCTCCAGACACTTCTACACTACAATTGAATGGAATATCTTCACTTAGTGTAGCTATATATTTATCATCATCAGATGTCTTATATAGCACATTAACATTTAATAATCCTTCCACAACTACTTTATCTTCTACTATTCTCTTATCTGTTACTGATACCTTTCCTATAGACATAATGACTTCAACTGGTTTTGGCATATTATTTTCTAATTCTATGTTTTCTTTAATTATAGTTTCATTTATATTATGTCCTAGCATGGTATTAAGTTCATAGCCTTTTTTGTCCATCTTTAACACTCTAGAAGGTGAATAAGCATCTTCTATCATGTCCACTTCTTCTTTATGCATAACTTTAATATCACATTTTACTAAAGCTTCAACATCAATAATTCGGTTTTCTCCTAAATCATTTTCTTTAACATTAAATTCGATATCATCAACTACAAATTCCGAACTATTTTCCATGAACTGGTCTGCGTTTGGACATTCTAGCTCTTCACTAACAAATACATCTTCCTCCAAACTGCATAATTCTCTATTTTCTGCAGCTTTATATAGAACTTTTATTTTTGTAAAAGCTTCAACTTCAGCTTTCCCTTCCTTAAGTTTTACATCTGCCTTATGAACAGTAACATCACAGTCTAAAATCTTGCCTATTTCTGGTTTGTCCATTGGAACTTGAATATGGGCCTTGCTTATCAATTCTCCATTTACATTGCCTATGACCTTATCAATAATACAAGGATTTTTTAGAAGTTGAATGTTATCCAAATCGTCTACACCCTTAATAACATCAAATTCATATTTCTTATAAACCCATAGCTTTAGTTGTACGATTCCTTCAATAGATATTTTTCTTTCATTAATTATGCTGCATTCCATATGTTCAATATCGCATTCTAATGAACAGCTCATATCAGCTTTAGCACCATTCATCTCAATATAAGTTGAAAAATCTTTAGTATATACTACATTAAAAATCTCACTATTTTCTTCTACGCTTGCTAAATAAAGTACATTGCATTTTACCCTTCCTTCTACATATACCTTATTTTGCATCACCTCTTTATTAACAATTTTAGGCTTAGCATCTACCATCAAAATTTTTTTCACATCTGGCTGAACATCAGGTATAACGTATTCTTCTTTTATCATATTATCAACTGCCTGTTCGCCTAGAAGTTGTTCGTACTCTATATTTTCTTTTATCAATTCCATAGCCATCCATTCTACCTCCCATAAAATACCTACTAACTAATGTATATATACTCTTTATAAAAAATATGATATCTTTTATAAAATAATTACCTATTTTTTAGCAGTAAAAAATCATGGATTAGGCGGCTATCAATTAAGACTATGTATTGAAAATATTTTATATTACAAAATATTTCTTATAAAAAAAGAAATACTGAAATTTCAGTATTCCTTTAACCAGCAAAGTCTATTTGAACTGTTTTTGTCAAAACATCTGAGTAACTATATGTGACTGTCCTTTGGGTGTCGTCTTCTAATCTAACAACGAAAATACTTGGATATGTTTTTTCTAATACTCCATTACTAACAATAATCTTTCTTCTTCCGTTATTAGCTCTTAGCGTTACCTTCTCTCCGATGTGGTCATCCATCTCATTCTTTATAGTCGCTAATATATTTCTTCCTTCCATCACAAGCACCCTCTTTCTACATTATATATTATACAGTGCATATCTTCAAATGTCAAATAACTAATAATTTTATCATTAACATATTATAGTTGTCAATGTAAATTTTCTGTAAACAAATTTAGCTTCAAGTGCTAAACGTAACTTGAAGCTAAATTATTTATCTCATACGTTTATATTATTATTATCTTCAATTTTATTATTTAATATACATAAAAAATATAAAATTTATCAAATAGTATTTATAAAGTACGCTTAAGAGTATTTAGACTTTGGAAACCCTTCTCTATATTTACCTCTTGTCTGAAGCCCTCCAATGCCATCTGCTCCTGTTATAGTGTTTTGTATAGCTTCATGTATAGATACTACTTTGTCTATATTAGTATAGGCTACCCTTTCACAAATAAATACAGGATCTAAACAGTGTATAAGCACCCTATTTGGAGAACTTGCAAAATTAGCACCTGCATCCAATATAGCTTCATAGCAAGATTGGCATGCCCCAGCAAATATAACTAAATCATCATAATTCGGTTCATAGTTCCTAAGCTGAGTTACAGTGTCAACAAAATACTTTGAATTTTTATAGTTATTAAGATTCATATAATCATCTGTACCCTTTACAATAGCATCATGACCAGTTAATACTACTATATCGGGCTTTAATTGCCTAACAAGTTCTGGAACACGAATCGGCTGTTCCGCTTCTGATATCACATGTCCAACTGCTTCTACAGATAACTGTTTATAGGTTTTTAAACACACATCTAAATATTCAGCATCTCCATCAACATGCAGTACTCTTCCTGGTCTACCAAAAAGCATTGAGGGTAGATCTTCTTTATTTTTTTTTTGATTTTTAGATCTTCCCCTGATTTCTTCTACTTCCCCTCTATACTTTTTTTGAATATCTCTATCCATCAATATCTTTTTTATACATCCATTAACCTTTTTATTAAATGTAGCTTCTTTTTTAGTCATATTCTCTCGACCTGCTAATTCCAAGTCATCCTCTGGAGAATCGGCTATTATTCTCATATTTATGCCTTTAAGTACATAAACGACTCCATATTCATTATCCTTTATATCTATTATTTTAAAAGTAATATCTTTTCCATAAGATCTTCTTACCACAGCATCTCCTATTTCCAAACCATCATCCCCAATACTACAACTTATATTTCATAGTATGCTAAATGGATAATGAAGGTGACTGTAATAAAAATGCTGTGCATTTTTATTAGTGGAGGCGCCTATAGGCGCAGTGGAGAAGTTTAAAAGTGGAGGGTGGAGAGTTGAGAGAGTTTAGAAGTTTAGATGCTAAAGCGCAGGGGTTATGCGCTGCGCTTAGTTTAGGAAGGTTTCTGACTTTTGTTTAAGGTCATTATAAAAACTGGCTGTTGCTGCAAAGATATATGGTCTAAGCCAAAGATACCCTATTCCTAAAGTTAAGATAGATAAAATATGCCATCCTATAAAGCTTAAATTTAATAGTAATAGCCTATATTTATGCCCTCTCATCATTTCTTTACTATGATTTATGCAATCCATAACTGAAGCATCTTTAATATCATTATAAATATAAAATGCTAAAGCATATCTTAGAACTATAAGCTCAACAATTATAGAAGCAATTATAAATAACACAACCATAATAATGACCATTTCTATTCCTACATTCCACGGCATCTGTTCTATATCTGTTAAATCGGAATAGCTTGAAAGTGATCCTATTATTGTAATAAATCCTATTATAATAACAGGTATATAAACTACTAAAGTCCAAAGAATACCAAATATTTCTATGATCAACTGAATAAGAAAATTCTTTCCAAAGTACTTGAATCCAGAAAATAAGTTTTCAAACTGAGGATTTTCATTTCTAGTTAGATTTAAGAAAAACCTGCTAAGTCCATAAGTAATACTCCCACCTAATAACAAGTTTATAAGGAAATCTAATTTTAACATTATAGAAGATGTTCCCATTTCTTCTAATAGAAAATCTACATTACTAAAATGTGAAAGTAGATCTTTATTTAAAATATGTGATATAGTGGAAACTCTTCCATAAATAGAAATTCCTTCTGTTATTATGGTTGTAATTAAGCATACTAATATAGCCAATCCCCATCTTCCTTTAAGGCTTTGCAGCCCTTCTCTTTTTAATTGAGATATACTCTTATATTCCATTATTAAATAGGCTTTTTATCAGAATCATCTTTTCTGATTTTTATTGCCTTCCTCCTATCTAAAATTAATCTATTTAAGAATAATACTAGTATATTTTTTACTTTTTATCAAATTATTATAATAGAGCCATATAAGTGTATATACTTATATGGCTCTATTATAAAAAAATCTTTTCTATCATAACTCCTCTTGCTGATTATAAACTTTCTTGAATTCATCTATAAATTTCATGTACTGTTCTTGCTCGGAAATTAGGGCCTGTATTTTCTTATTAAACGTATTTGTAGCCCAATTAACTTCATTATAATAATATCTGTTTCCTAACCTCCAGAAACGTTGAGGGAATAGTAAAAAGGCAAATAATACCCTATACTCGTCCTTACTTAAAGGACTAACTTCGTTGTAAGCATTAATAATAAGATTTGCGCAATTGATATCCCATTCTCTTCTTTTAAGAACCTTTGTCATAAAGTTTGAAATGTCATAAGTTCTTACCTCTCTCTTGCAATAATCAAAATCGATTATGTTTACATTGTCATCTTTATCTATTATTATATTATGATAAGTATAATCATGATGACAGAAACTCTTTTCATCATCAGTAACTCTGCATATATCCATGTAATTAGAATCATCTAAAACCTTTATTGCCCTTTTCCCAAGTTCCTTATAGAATTCAACATTCTTTACATAATTAACGTCAAACTCTCCTTTTCTACTTCTCTTTCTTGACATATCCCTCATCTTATCTAAAGCTTTAACTCTTTTTTCCATAAGATGAGGCCATCTCCCAAGATCTGTTTTTAACTTGCTGTTTTCTGGAGGATCATATCCTTTTGAAGCTATGTGCATATTTGCTAGAGCCTTAGCTGCAATAACTATATCATCATCATTATGAAAGTCACATTCTCTTCCTTCAATCCATTCTGACAAAGTGTATATGTCCTCATTTACAAGAGCATAAGGCTCCCCTTCACTGTTTAAACTGTACTTATCAACATGGGTAAATCCATTATTTATCAAGTGTTCTTTTGCTCCATATACAAAGCAGAGCTTTTGGACACCATAATTTATTCTCTTAAGGCATTTGGCACCTTTATTTGTTTTTAAAAAATATACCCCTTTGTTGGGCTTTATACTTTCGATTCTAATATCAAATTGTCTTTCAATTTCAAATTCCCTCATCATTATTATCGCCTCCCTATAAATTTATATGTCTAAAAGCACTTATTTAGAATTATTTTTAATAAATACTACTTTATAACAAATCAACTAATTCCACAGTCTTTAAACTATATCCTTTTTATATAAAGTATTTATTAACACTTTTTACTTAGCTCTAATATACTAAACTGTAGTTATTATTACTTTTTCGAAGGGATGCTTTATGAAAATAGGTATAGATTCAAGAGCTGCAAATTGGTATAGAGGAACAGGTATAGGCACTTATACTTATCAATTAATCAATTCTTTAAATAAAATAGACTTTTTTAATGAATATTTGCTTTTTATGCCTAAGGATGGTACTTGTGATATTAGATTCAATAATAATTATAAAATAAAAAATATATCACAAGATATGAAAGGAAACTTCTGGGATGAGGTTAACATTCCTAATATATTGAAAAGCAAAGATATGGATTTATACCACGTTCCTCAAAATGGTATCGGTCTTCCTAAAGAAAAAACTTGTCCTTTTATAATAACACTTCATGACATTATACCTTATAAAATGCCTGAGACTGTTGGAGAAACATACTTAGAAATATTTCTTAGAGAAATGCCAAGTATAATTTCAAAATGTGATGGAATCATTACAGTATCCAATTACTCAAAAAAAGACATACTAAATGCCTTTGATTTTCCAGAAGATAAAGTATTTGTTACTCACTTAGCCAATGAAGATATATACATTCCTCTTGATAAAAAACAATGTAAAGATTTTATGAAAAAAAACTATTCTATAAACGGCGACTATATTTTATATGTAGGTGGTTTCAGTCCTAGGAAAAATATTGTAGGATTGATCCAAGCATTTAGCAAGCTGCTCAATAAGTTAAAAAATAGCAGCTTAAAGCTAGTTATAGTTGGAAAGCAAGGCAAATCCTACAGTCTATATAAGAAGACTGCTGACGATTTGCAGCTATCTGACAATGTTATTTTCCCTGGATTTATACCATTAGAACATATGCCAATCTTTTATAATGCTTGTGAATTTTTCGTATATCCTTCTCTTTATGAAGGATTTGGTCTTCCGCCTATAGAAGCTATGGCCTGCGGTGTTCCAATAGTAGCTTCAAACTTGACCTCTATTCCTGAAGTTGTAGGAGATGCTGGTATCCTTATAAATCCATATGATGTAGATGAATTATATGACGCTATGTACAAAGTTCTTGAGGACAGAAATCTTAGAAACGATCTTATTGATAAATCTTTAAAAAGAAGCTCCGAATTTAGCTGGCTAAAAACTGCGGAAACCACACTAAAAGCATACAACAGTATAATAAAAAATTTAAAATAAGTTACAAAGCAATTTATTTTTAAATTCATAATTGACGATGGAGAGTTTCCATCGTCAATTATGAATTTGCGTGCCGAAGTTCTTATATATTTGTGTTTCTTATCCTTTCCACAATTTTAGGCATAACATTAATTACATAGTTTATCTCTTCTTCTGTGGTTTTTGCTCCCATGGTAAATCTAACCGAACTTCTCGCCATATCTTCTGGCAAGCCTAGGCTTAATAATACATGAGAAGGTTCTAAGGACCCTGCTGTACATGCACTTCCTGCAGATGCAAAAATGCCCATTTCATCTAAAGTCATAAGCATTGTTCCTCCATTTACATCCTTAAAGCTTACATTTACGTTTCCTGGAAGTCTTTTTTCTCCAGTAGGCCCATTTAATTTAGAATTAGAAATTTTAAGAAGGCCATCAATAAGCTTATCTCTTAAATAAGTTAGTCTAACTCTTTCCTTTTCAAGACTTTCTGAAGCTAACTCTATTGCCTTTCCCAATCCTACAATTCCTGGCACATTTTCTGTTCCACTTCTTCTAGCCCTTTCTTGAGAGCCTCCATGTATTAGATTATGTATCTTTGTTCCTTTTCTTATATAAAGAGCTCCTATGCCCTTTGGCCCATAAAACTTATGTGCAGACATGGATAATAAATCTATGTTTAGTTCATTCACATCTATGGGAACTGAACCTACTGCCTGTACTCCATCTGTATGAAATATTATATTTTTTTCTCTGCATATCTTTCCTATTTCTTTTATTGGTTGAATACTGCCAACCTCATTGTTTCCAAACATGATTGATACCAAAATAGTATCTTTTGTTATGGCATTTTTTAAGTCTTCTATTCTTATAATACCTTCTTCATCCACTGGTAAATATGTAACCTTGAATCCTTGCTCTTCTAAATATTTGCAGGAATTTAAAATTGCATGATGTTCTATTTTTGTTGTTATTATGTGATTACCCTTATCTCTGTTCCTAAAGGCAACCCCTTTAATTGCCCAGTTATCAGCCTCTGTACCTCCTGAAGTAAAGAATATCTCTTCTCTACTTGCATTTATCGCTTTAGCAGTTCTTATTTTGGCATCATATACAGCCTTTTTAACTTCTCTTGACATAGAGTGAATGGATGAAGGATTACCAAAGTGTTCAGTAAGATATGGCATCATTTCCTTCAACACTTCTTCTTTTATAAATGTGGTTGATGCATAATCTAAATAGATACTTTTACTCATGTTATTTATAAAGGCTGCATATATGCAGCCTTTAGTTCTCCCCTTTCCTATAATATGATAAGTTCTGTATTTTCTAGCGCTTCCTCAACTAATTTATCCACATCTAAAGCTTCTTCAGACTTTTTCAAGAAATGGACTTTCGGCTTTGTTTTTGGATGCTTTGGCACAAATATTGTACAGCAGTCCTCATATGGGAGTATAGATGTTTCATAGGTGCCTATTTTTCTTGCTATATCCATAATATCTTCTTTATCCATGGCTATGAGTGGTCTAAATACTGGTCTATCCGCAACTTCAGTGCTTACAACCAGCCCTTCCATGGTTTGGCTTGCTACCTGCCCTATACTTTCTCCCGTTGTAACTGACTGAATTTCATTTTTCTCCGCTAACTTACAGGCTAATCTCATCATAAGCCTTCTCATTATTATAGTCAATTCATCTTCAGGACATTTATTTATAATAGCCATTTGTATATCAGTGAAAGGGACAACATATAAGTTTATATTTCCAGTGTAACCCTTTAATATCTTTGCTAAGTCTTTCACCTTCTCTTTTGCTCTCTCGCTGGTATAAGGAGGACTGTGGAAATAAACACAGCTTAATTCTACTCCTCTTCTCGCCATCATATAACCTGCCACAGGAGAATCTATACCTCCTGATAACATAAGTATAGTTTTTCCATTAGTTTTATAAGGCATACCGCCTACGGCCTTTATCCTTCTTGATGTTGAGTAAATATACGCTTTTTCTCTTATCTCTACGTTTATTACTACTTCAGGATTATGCACATTTACTTCTAAATCTTTGCTATTTCTTAATATATATGCTCCAACTTCTCTGCTGGCCTCCATAGAATTCATAGGAAATTTTTTATTTGCTCTTTTTGTTTCCACCTTAAAGGTAGCAGGATTTACTTCTCTGATTTCTCTTAAGGCCTCTTCGCTGATTGCTTCAAGGTTAGCATCTACTTCTGTAACCAAGTCAAGTTCCTTTATTCCAAAAACTTTTCTTACTCTCTCAATGACTTCATCTAAATTCTCAGAATATAAAAGCCATCTGTTTTGATCCATGCTAAATTCATACTCAAGGCCTTTTAATGCTCTCTTTATGTTTGTTAACAACTTTTGCTCAAAGCTCTTTTTATTTAATCCCTTTAAAAATATCTCCGATGCATATTTTATTAAAATTAATTTTCTCATTTCTTTAATCTCCTTAGAAAACTCAAAGATTTCTTTAGCGTTTCTATTACATAATCTACTTCTTTTTTAGAATTATATTCACTAAAGCTAAATCTTATAGTTCCTTCCATTTCTTCTTCGGTAAGTCCGATTGCTTCTAAAGAATTACTTCTTTCATGTAATCTTGATGAACATGCAGAACCAGTAGATACATATATTCCTTCGCTTTCTAAGGCATGAAGCAACACTTCTCCTCTGACGCCCTTGAAAGATACGCTCAATATGTATGGTGAAAATTTTGCTCCTTCACTGTTTATTCTTATATCATCTATATCTTTCAGCTTATCTATAAAATACTGCTTTACTTCCTGAACCTTGCAGAAATTTTCTTTTAAATTTTTACCCTTTTTATCTGCTGCAACAGCAAATCCAGCAATAGCAGGAAGATTTTCTGTTCCACTTCTAAGCTTTCTCTCCTGTCCTCCACCGTATATCAAAGGTTTTGGATTAAGTCCTTTTTTTATGTATGCTGCTCCTACTCCTTTAGGTCCATGTATCTTATGTCCACTAATAGATAATAAATCTATATTGTCTCTTTTAACATCTATATCGAGCTTTCCATAGCTTTGAATAGCATCTACATGAAATTTTGCTCTGCTGCTCTTTTCTTTTATAATCTTTCCAATAGTATTTATATCTTGAATTATTCCTATTTCATTATTTACATGCATAATACTTACTAGAACAGTATCTTTAGTTATGCTGTTAGCTAGCTCGTCAAGCTTTATATTTCCACTGCTGTCTGTATTTATATATGTAACCCTTACCCCTTGATTTTCTAATTCCTTGAAGGTATTGAGTACACTGGGATGTTCTATTGTGGAAGTTATCATATGGACACCTTTCTTTGCAAATCCACCTATTAAAAAGTTATTGCTTTCACTTCCTCCAGAGGTAAAAATAATTTCATCCTTAGTACAATTCAAAGTTTTTGCAATTATTTCTCTGGCATCATTTAGCTTTTTTTCTCCCTTTATTCCATGGATATGAGCAGAAGAAGGATTTCCATAATAATTTTTCATTACATCGACCATAGTATCTATAACCTCATCATAAGGTTTTGTAGTAGCGCTGTTATCCATATAGACTTCTATTTTTCCCTCCACTCTTCAACACCTCCTCTAAAAAATATTCACAAAACTTAATTAAAACTTTCCCCAACTGAGGAAAGTTTTATACATTAATTAATTCTACTAATTTGTTGTATCTTGTAAATAACTTTCTATTCTCCAAATACAGGCTCTGAAAGATATCTTAAACCTGTATCAGGTAATAATACTACTATATTTTTACCCTTATTTTCTTCTCTTTGTGCTAATACCTTAGCTGCATGAACTGCTGCTCCTGAAGATATTCCTACAAACAATCCTTCTGTCTTTACAAGCTCTCTAGTAGCTTCAAATGAATCTTCATTGCTAACCTTTATTACTTCATCTATTATCTCTGTGTTTAAAACTTCTGGCACAAATCCAGCACCAATTCCTTGAATCTTGTGTGGGCCTGGCTTTCCACCTGATAATACTGGTGAATCCATTGGTTCTACAGCCACAATTTTAACATTAGGATTTTTTTGCTTTAGGACTTCACCTACTCCTGTTATAGTTCCGCCTGTTCCAACTCCAGCAACAAATATATCTACCTTTCCTTCTGAATCTCTCCATATCTCTTCTGCTGTAGTTTTTCTATGAATATCAGCATTTGCTGGGTTAGCAAATTGTTGAGGAATAAATGAATTTGGAGTATTTTTAGCTATTTCTTCAGCCTTTTCAATAGCTCCCTTCATTCCTTCAGCCGCAGGAGTTAGTACAAGCTCTGCTCCATAAGCCTTTAGAACTTTTCTTCTTTCCATACTCATGGATTCTGGCATTGTTATAATCAATTTATATCCCTTTGCAGCTGCTGTTAAGGCTAGACCTACTCCTGTATTACCACTTGTAGGTTCGATTATTACTGTATCCTTATTTATAATTCCCTTTTCTTCAGCATCTACTATCATAGCATAACCAACTCTATCTTTAACGCTTCCTGCTGGATTAAAGTATTCTAGCTTTGCAATTATATTAGCTTCTAAATTATTTACCTTATCATAATTACCAAGCTCCATCATCGGTGTATTTCCTATTAACTCAGTTAAATTCTTTGCTATTTTCATGAGAATCCCTCCTTATAATTTAAACGCATAAAACCTTATAAACTTATATATAAAACATATATCCATTGCTATTTGAATTATTATATTCCCATACTAAATCTTCTAAACTTATAGAATCTACTATTTTATCAATACTTTCATTAATCTTATTCCATACAGTTTCTTTTATACACATTGCAACTTTATCATCATTTTCTTCTTCTTCTTCTGATACAATATGAAGTTCACCTTCAAGAGCCCTTAAAATATTTCCTACACTTATATATTTTGACGGCTTACTTAGCATATATCCTCCCTGAGGTCCCTTTATGCTTTTTACCAAGTCATTTTTTCTTAATGCAGAGAAAATTTGCTCAAGATATCTTTCTGATATATTCTGTCTTTCAGATATGCTCTTCAAGGTTATACTGCTTTCGCTGCTAGAATAAAGAGCTAAATCTACCATAGCCTTTAGTCCGTATCTTCCTTTAGTAGATATTTTCATATCAACACTCCTTAATCCTATTAAAACTACTGTTTTAATAGGATTATATTACAAATTCATTTTTTTGTCAATAAAAAAGTTTTAGGCTAATATTAAATATTAACCTAAACTTATCTTTTTATTCGGCTAATTATATTCCAATTTAAGCTAACATGGTTCTGAACTTTTCTAAAAACTCCTCTCTATCCTCCTTAAAGTTATTCTTTTTTATTAATTTCTCTAAAAACATGTCATAATCCCAATCCTTTGTTCTTGTATAATATGCCTTAGATATATTATAGAAATCCTGTGGAAATACTAGCATTCCATATAAAACCTCTAATTCCTTCTTATCTATATCGTTATTAGCACAATAATTTTCAATTATTCTATTAGTATTTTCCATATCATAAGCGGACCATTTTTCTACCTTATTTATAAAGTTGCATAAGTCATGAACTTTTAAATCTATTATAGAATAGTCAAAGTCTACGAAATATGCCTTTTCGTCTTTAATTAATATATTATGATGAGCTAAATCATGATGGCATAGTACTACTTTATCTTCTTCACTGCACAGCTTATAGAAATTAGATTTTTCTAAAATTTTTATGCTTTCCTCTATTTGCTTTTTATAGTAATCAATATTTTGTAAAAATATATTATCAAATTCTGTTTTATCCTCTCCCAAAATAGCTATATTTTTAAATAACTCCATCTCTTCAAGTTTTCTTTTAAAGCTATTTATAGTGTTTCCACAGGCATATCTAGTTTTATTTTTATATTTAAATCCCTCACTAGCCTTATGAAGTTCTCCAAGACCGCGTGAAGCTATATTTACATCTATAGGATTAGTATATTCGCTTTCTCTAGCCTCTATCAAATCCATAACAGTATAAGTATGCTTCTTCCAAATAACATAAGCCTTTCCTTCCTTTGTTAGTTCATAGTTAAACACTCTATCAAAGGAATGCCTTTTTATATAATCTACTCCTTCTTGTATAAATTCTAAATCTTTAATTCCATAGTTAAGTCGTTTAAGAATCTTATTTCCTTTATTAGTAACTAATATAAAAACCTTTCGAACTGGAATTACATCCTCAACAATAAAATTATAATTTTTAAAAATGTCTATATTTAAATCATATTGTATTAAAGCCTTTCTATCCTTAAATCTAATATTTTCTAACATCTCCCCACCTCCTATATTAAGCTTATGGAAGCCTCCTCAACTATTTTCTTGAGCTTAGCTTCATACTTATCCTTATCTTTTATTTCATTTTTTTTATTATACTTAATACAGCATTTCATAAACTCACTAGGATAGGATACTACTGCCTTTATAAAGTTTTCACTCCTTGAATCCAAGCCCTCTATCTTACAAAACTCTCTCACTAGATTTTCATAATCTAAATCTAATCCTTTTTTTATTAATCTAAGCAAGAAGTCTGCTCCATCAATCTCAACTAAGTCATAAACGCACTTGCTCAAATCATTAACTTCTATCTGATTTCTTATTCTAAGATTGTTAAAGGAAGTGTCACCTATACAGATTTCATTTCTATCCATACTTCTTTTTATAAGTTCTAAATATCCATTATCATATATCACTTTTATACACTTTTCTGCCCTCTTTAAATACTTATCTCCATGCTCTAACAAAAGCTTTTCAAAGCTGCTTAGTTCAGATTCTTTTTTTATGGATTCATACTGACGTTTTACCTTTCTTTTATACACTTTATATTGCTCTACTGTTCTTCCTCTTTTATCTTCTAATCTATATCCTATATAATTGTTATACCCACTAATCTCTTTATGAAACTTACTTAATGTATGCATATGCTCTATTATGTCATCTTCATCAACAAATTTTCTAAATAGATTATTATTTTCAAAATCTATTTGCTTAATTCCTTTTTCCTTACAATATTTTAAAAAGGAATTATCATATAAGCTTATCATTAACTTCACTCCTATCTATCCTTCTTCATTTTTCTCATTAAATGACGTCTCTCCTTTTCCAGCTTTCTAAGCTTCTCCTGTTTTTTCCTCAGCTTTTTTAACATCTTAATATGCTGCTTCATTTTATCAACTTCTTTGTCATACTTATCTATATCAATATCCTGTGAATCGTATCCGAAAATCTCATAATTTTCATCCTTGCTCATTCTCATCCCCCCAAAACTCTTTTTTAATGATTGGCGAGTATTTTATACTCACTGCCCATTAAACAGATAATTGATAATGGAATAGTTTAACCATTTAACTTGGTTTTCCTAAATTGCTCTATTAGTTCTTGTTTCTGCTCTCTATCTTCAATGTATTTTTCAAGTTTCTTTATAAAAAACTCTTCTCCCCACGGCTTTTGTTCCCAATAATATTGAATTCCTCTTTGCCAATAGTCTTGAGGAAATTCCATAAAAGCAGCCATTATTGGAATATCATCATTGTATACTTCATTTATTGAGCTATATATATCAAGTATTTCTACCACATTCTTCAAGTCCCACTTTCCATATTTCATCCTTCTTATTAAAAGACTTGATAAATCATGCAAATGTGTATCTAATATACAATAATCAAAATCTATTATATTAACCTGATTATCATTATCTATAAGTACATTGTGATATGCATAATCATGATGGCAAAAGCTTCTATCTTTTATTTCTTTTTTCATATTTTCTACATAACTGCTGTTTATTAAATTCTCAATAGCTCTATCTGCCCTTTTTAGCTCATCATCCATAATTTCTAAATACATCTCATCGAATTTAGAAGGCTTCTCCTTTTTACTTATTCTATGCTTAAAGTCAAGAATTTCATTTTTTCTCGTTTTATATGTTTCTATCCATTTTAGCCACCCTATCCTAGGTTTCATTTCCTTTGTCACATTAAAGCCTCTGCTTTTTATGTGAAGTTCAGCCAGCTTTAGTGCAGCTTTTTTTATATCTAATGGATTATCATAATTGCAATGCCTTGCATTAACCCAAGGGGTTAAATAAGCATAATTACCCTCAAGTTCTATATAATCCATTCCTTCCTGAGTTTTTATTATCTCAGGTATTTTATGAAATCCATTTTCTTGAAGATGCTTTATGGCACTAAGAATGAAAAAGAAATGCCCAAATTCATATTTGATAACCTTGAGACAGAATTCTTTATTAGAAATGTCTAATTTATATATGTTTTTCAAAGGTTCTATATTACTTACGTTAACTCCATACTCCTTTTCAACTATTGCTTTTACATCCTTTGCATCCAAGGAACCTTCCTCCAAAATCTTTTTCTCCTTCTAGTATATGAATAATTTTTTTAGTATGTGAATAATAGTAAGTATCGATATTTATATCACACTTTTGTTAAATATTTAATATTAATACTATATAAGGATTATAAGGGGAGGATTTAATGAGAATAGCCATTGATGCTAGAGGTATCAATTGGTATGGAGGTACTGGAATTGGTACTTATACAGAAAATATTGTTAAAAACTTAATAAATTTATATAAAGATAATTATTATAGACTCTACTGGTCAGAGCTAAATTATGAGGAGTATAAAAAAGATAATACGGAAATAGTCATGACTTCTAAGCGTCATACTAGATTTTTTGAACAAAATTATTTTTCTTACGACTTAATCCGTGAGAATATAGATATTTATCACGTGCCTCAAAATGGTATTGGGCTAAATATAGATGCTAAATGTAAAAAAGTAATCACTGTTCATGATTTAATACCTTATATTATGCCAGAAACTGTAGGACGTGGATATTTGTTAAAGTTTCTAAGAGAAGTGCCTAATATTATACAAAATGTTGATGGAATAATCACCGTGTCAGAATACTCTAAAAAGGATATACTAAAATTTTTCCCTATTGACCCAGATAAGATATTTGTAACTCCTCTTGCTGCAGATAGTATATACAAGCCTTTAGATAAGGATACTTGTAAGAAATTTTTAGCTAAAAAATATAATATCACTAAACCTTTCATCCTATATATAGGTGGATTTAGTGCTCGAAAAAATGTAAAGGCATTAATAAATTCTTTTTTAAGAGCTCTACCTAATTTAGAAGAGAAAGACTACACTCTAGTAATAGGTGGTGCAAAAAAAGACTTGGGAGAGTACTTGAGCAGTTCTTACTCTCATCTAGCTTCTAAGATAATGTTTACTGGATTTATACCTAAGCAAGAACTTCCTATTTTTTATAATTCCTGTGATGCTTTTGTATATCCATCTCTATATGAAGGCTTTGGACTTCCACCTCTTGAGGCAATGAGCTGTGGTGCCCCTGTTATTACTTCAAATATTACATCAATACCTGAAATAGTAGAAGACAGCGCCATACTAATCAATCCTTATGACGAAGATGAGCTTAAGGAATCTTTAGAAAAAGTGCTTAATGATGAAAAGCTAAGGGAAAGCTTAAGAGAAAAAGGTTTAAGGCAAGCTTCAAAATTCTCCTGGAAAAAAACTGCCGAAAAAACCTTTAAAGTCTATGAAAAAGTATGTAATGGATAAGTGTAATATAAATAATCCCGCTGTCTGCAGCAAGCTACAACCAGTGGGATTATTTGTGTTTATTTAAACTTTTCTCTTATTCTGACTATCCTCTTGCAAAATTTTCATTGCCCTTCTCATTGAATCTTTCTTTCCACATCTTTTCAGCATAAGGGGCAAAGTCATTTGCTACTTGTTCTATTTTCCTCTTATACTCCTCATCATGGAGCATAATTTCTCCACCTAAGTCTGTTGGCTTAGCACCTACCTTTTCACATACTTCCCTTACTACATTTGGATTATCTATCATCATACAAGGTCTTAACATATTTTTGTTATATGGTTGTCTGTGTCTTAATTCTTTAAAGAAAGGATCTCTAAATACATCTATAAGATGTTTTCCTTTAAGATTTTGTGTTGCAAAGTGAGCAAATATACAAGGTTCACAGTCCTCATTAGCATTTACGTGGAAGAAATACTTTCCTGCTATGCATCCTCCAACAAAAGGTGCATCATTAAAGAAATCTATTGTAAAATACGGCTTAGTCTTTCTTATTTCATGAGTTCTTTCTCCAAGATAAATTCTTTGCTCTGGAGTCAGCATTAAGTCAAAATCTGGTTTCTCACACCCAACTGGCATGAATAGGAAATACCAGTTCATTCTTGCGCCCTTTTCTATCAATTTATCTACAAACTCATCAGATAATACAGAATCAATATTTTCCCTCGTAACAGCAGTAGATACACCAAATAATAGGCCTCTTTCCTTTAAAAGATCCATAGCATGCATAACTCTTTTATAAGTACCTTTTCCTCTTCTTGCATCTGTAGCTTCCTCTTCCCCTTCTACAGAAAGCATAGGTATTACGTTTCCTAATTCTTTGAGTCTATCTGCTATTTTTTCATCTATCATAGTACCATTAGTAAATGGTGTAAATATCATATCATCATACTTTTCATATATATCGAGCAATTCCTTATAGAAGAAAGGTTCTCCACCTAAAACTATAACATAGTAGATACCAAGGTCTCTAGCCTCACCTATTATTCTGTCCACCTCTTCTATAGGTATTTTAGGCAAACTCATCATATCTGTAGCGTAGCAGCCTTTACATCTCAAATTGCACTGCATAGTAGGGCTTATAAGCATTGTAAAAGGTATTTTTGTATCCTCTTCAAACAAATATTTTGATCTTTTAGAGCCAGCATACCAGTTTGCATTTGCAAAAAAATTAGTAAAAAATTTTTTTAGACACTTCTTATCCGTATCTTTTAATATGCTTTCCACTAACTTACGAGTAGCAGGCTGCATATTATAATACTTATGAACAGCCTCAATCTGAGCTAACTGTCCCTTATCCCTTGTAACCTTTTTTAATGCTTCAAAGATCTTATCTACGTTTTTTTCCGGATCTTTGTCTATAATACTTAATACAGTATTTACCACTTTTTGCTTAACACTCTTCTCCAAGCTATCCTTTACTCCCATTGCAATTCCTCCTCATATAAACTAAAAAATCTACAAACCCAAGCCCTAATACAATAGTTTATTCAATTTATTACTATTATATTCTAAAATGACTAAAAGTCAATAATTAACTGAGATAAATTTACAAAGTGTTAATAAATATACAATATAAGAGAATTGCGCAGCAATTTTCTTATATGTAACATCACATATGGAATTTGCATTTAGGAAAGCTTCATTACGCAAAGAAGCTTATGTACTGCAACTTTTAGATTAGATAAATAAAAACAATCGGAGGAGCAAGTGACAGTAGAGAAGTGGAGAGTTTAGAAGTGTAGAAAGTGGAGGAGCTGGTGTTGCAATAAGATATATTAGTGATATATTAGCAACTATGTTAGTGTTATAATTAGGATATAAATTAACTATAATTTATTGCACAATTGAAAAATATTATGTAACAAATAAAATTAATATTTACGATATACTTAACAAATTCAAATTTTATTTTAAGAGAGGTCTAAAACATGGAAATTTTAAATATAAACGAATATGATATCGATATTAAACTGGAAAAGAAAATATCAGATTTACTGGTTGAGAGCTTTGGAGAAATTTATCCGAAGGACAGAATATACTATAAACAATTGCCTCATTTTAGATTTTTAGCATTTGATAAAGATAACTTAGTTGGACAAGTAGGATTAGATTATAGAGTAATGAATTTAAATGGTGTAGCCATAAAAGTATTGGGCATCATAGATATTTGTGTAAAAAATGAATATAGAGGCAAAGGTATAGGTTCGAAATTACTAGAAGTAATTGAATGTTTTTCTGTAGAACATCAAATGGACTTTTTATTACTTTTCACTGATGTGGAAAACTTTTATAAAAAGAATGGCTTTGTTAACGCAAATGTTATGTGTAAGTGGATCAAAATACATGAACATAAAATAATAGGAATTGGAGAAGAAGAATTTAAGGATAAAGGGCTGATGATAAAAAAAGTAGGAAATAAAGTTTGGAAAGATGGTAATTTAGATATGTTAGGATATTTGTATTAATCTATAATTAATACATAATTTTCCTAAAAGGTGAATTAAGTAAAGTAAAAACGGATTCTCTTTGACATCAATGACCACAAAAAAGGGACGGCTTGATGGCTATCCCTTAAATTGTCTATCAACTCCTGATAGTTAAGTAGATTTGTTATATGTTTTTATTGAGTGTCTTCATCGCTTTTGTACTCCAAAATATCACCTGGCTGACAATCCAAAGCTTTACATATCGCTTCTAATGTTGAAAAACGAATCGCTTTTGCTTTTCCGTTTTTTAAAATAGAAAGATTTGCCATAGTAATTCCAACCCTCTCAGAAAGTTCCGTTACGCTCATTTTTCGTTTTGCTAACATTACATCAATATTAATAATAATTGCCATATATTCCACCTCAGACCGTCAAATCATTTTCTGATTTTATTTTAATCGCTTCTTCTAGAAGCCGTTGAAGTATAGCATCAAAAACGGCTACAACCATTGAAGCAAAAGGAATGACCATTCCGACAAATATGAGACCAGGAGCATCATCTTTATCCGCTACCAAAAAGAATAATGGCAAGGCTAGCACATACAAAATACAGATTGAAATGGCACAGTATTTGATTTTATTTAAAGCTATTACGGATAATTCCGAGAAAGCTTTATTTTTGTCAATATAACTTAAAAGTTTAAAAGCTTGATACAGAGCTAAGTAGAAAGGTATCGCACTCCCATATAAAATAATGTAAATAATGTACTTTAAGAAATTAATTTTTAAAAAATTACATACACCAAAAGCCAGATAAGGTACAAAAAATATACACAATGCAAGAACTACGATTCCTATAAAAATAACAGCTAGTCTTAAAAAGTTTGTTGTAATTTTTTTCATAAAAATAACCTCACTAATTGAATTTTATAAAACCGTTAAGCATTTTTCGTTTTTTTATCTAGAAGATTTTTTAATAGTTTTTGCAGTACATCCACAATTAGTGTGATGATACTTGTTGCTAAAATACCTATTAGACTCAGTGCTATAGGACCTGTTGAGTCATCTCCTGTGCCACTAGCAACTATCTTTAATGTTACTATACCTAACAAAAATAAGGAAATGATTGTTAAGCCACATTTCTTTATAACCTTCAAAGATTTAAGTGATAACGCTGAGAAAGCATTGTCCTTTTCGATATAAGTTAATAATTTAAATACTTGATACAATGCAACAGAAAACGCAATAAAACATCCATACGCATATCCTAAAAAGGGATATAGCAAGTGGTCACCTGGATGCGCTTTTGCATCATTAATGGCTATGACAGGCAACCAATAGATGCACAAAACAAATACAGCAATCCCAATGAGAAAAATAATTCCCTTTAGGAAAGTGGTTGAACCTTGTTTGACATTCATTTAAAGCACCTCACTAATTTAATTACAAGATAATTTTAACACATTATTTATCGTTTTGTAATAAATTTATATCGTTTTATATTATATTATTATTGTAATATATAAAAAAAACTCTAATATTTCTGGATTTAAAACTCCTAAACCTTCTAAGCTCGCTGTCGCTCAGACAATAGAAGGTTCTTACGGTGTTTTAAAACTAGAAATAAAGAGCTTTTAATGCTTATTCAATGCTTTCTACTAGAACTAAATTGCTGCACAATTTAGTCCTAATGTACCGTCTACATCTATAGTAACCTCGCTGTAAGGAATATCTTTTTTAGCTTCCTTTAAAGCTTGTTTAACTATTATGCTTATCCCACTGCAGCAAGGTACGGACATTTTTACAACTTTAACACTTTTGATATTATTATTTTCAAAAATTTCTATTAGCTTTTTCTTATAGAATTCAACATCATCAAGTTTAGGACATCCTATTGTGGTGACATGACCTTTTATAAAATCATTATGAAAGTCTTTACATGCATATGCAGTGCAATCTGCAGCTATGAGTAAGTTTGCATTTTCAAAAATTTGTGCTGATGTTTTTATAAGTTTAAGCTGTATTGGCCAATGGCTTAATTCTGATTTATCACTATTTATATTTTCAGCTATCATAGATGGACACGCTGATATTCCCTTAAATATATCCTTATTTTTATTATTCATTTACTCTTCTCCTCTCATAAAGGTTTCTTCTTATCTATTGTGACTATAATCATATACTTGATTCAGTTTCTTAATTATACTAATATTATTGTATCTAATATGTAACTTATGTTACGAAACTTTATGTACAAAGGGGGATGTTCATGGAATATATTTATAACGCTTTAAAATCCTGCAGTTTATTTAGTGGATTCAATGAAGAAGAAGCTATATCAACGCTATCTAATACGAATTATAAAATTTCTTCCTATAAAAAAGGTGAAATTATAGCTTTAGAGGACGATCCAATTTCAAGCATCGGAATTGTTCTTGAAGGTACAATAGAGGTTCAAAAAAATTACCCTTCTGGTAAAACTGTCACCATAAATCGCATGGAAAAAGGAAATGTTTTTGGAGAGGCTATCATATTCTCAAATAAAAAGACATACCCTTCAACTATAGTATCCTCTAATGCAACAAAAATCCTATTTATACATGAGAATGATATACTTAAATTATGCAGCTCTAATTCAACATTTTTAAATAATTTTATGAAGGTATTATCTAATAGGATACTCACCTTAAGCAAAATATTAAGAGATTTATCTTATCAAACCATAAGGCAAAAAATATCTAGCTTCCTTTTGAATGAATATAAGAATAAGAAAAGTTTAACCATAACTCTTAATAGCTCCAGACAAGAAATGGCAGATCAATTTGGAACTACTAGACCTTCCTTATCGAGGGAACTTATAAAGATGAAAGAGGATGGACTTATAGATTTTGATAGAAAAACCATAACCATATTGGATATAGAAGCTTTAGAAGAGATACTTTTTTAGGATCATAAACATAAAACAATTTTATTTTATTAAGAACTAAAGCCTTTACATTCTAAATTAATAATTTATGGAGTTAGAAAAGAGTGTAAAAATCCATTGATTTTTACACTCTTTAATATTTTTCTCTCTAATCTAAATTATTCTCCTAAGAATAATTTAATATCATCTTCTACTGTTCCAATTCCAGCAATACCAAAGTTGTCGACTAAAACCTTAGCTACATTTGGTGATAAGAATGCTGGTAGTGTTGGTCCTAAGTGAATATTTTTAACTCCTAAGTGTAGTAATGCAAGCAATACTATTACAGCCTTTTGTTCATACCATGCAATGTTAAATGAAATTGGTAATTCATTTATATCATCAAGTCCAAATACTTCTTTTAATTTAAGAGCTATTACTGCTAATGAGTATGAGTCGTTGCATTGTCCAGCATCTAATACTCTTGGAATTCCACCAATATCTCCTAAATCAAGCTTATTGTATTTATATTTAGCACATCCTGCTGTAAGAATTATTGTATCCTTTGGTAGAGCCTTAGCAAATTCTGTATAGTAGTTTCTGCTCTTAGCTCTTCCGTCACATCCTGCCATTACGAAGAATCTTCTGATTGCTCCACTCTTAACTGCTTCAACTACTTTGTCAGCTAAAGCTAATACTTGGTTGTGAGCAAATCCACCTACTATTTCTCCCTTTTCTATCTCAGTTGGAGGAGCACACTTTTTAGCATGTTCAATTATACTTGAGAAATCTTTTGGCTGACCATTTTCTCCATCTGGAATGTGTTTTACTCCTGGGAATCCAGTTGAACCTGTAGTATATAATCTGTCCTTATATGAATCCTTAGGTGGAACTATGCAGTTTGTTGTCATTAGGATTGGTCCGTTGAACTTTTCAAATTCTTCGTTTTGCTTCCACCATGCATTTCCATAGTTTCCTACAAAGTGATCATACTTTTTAAATGCTGGATAGTAGTTGGCTGCAAGCATTTCACTGTGAGTATAAACATCTACTCCAGTTCCTTCTGTTTGTCTTAATAATTCTTCCATATCTTTTAGATCATGTCCACTGATTAAAATAGCTGGATTGTTTCTAACACCTATATTAACCTTTGTTATTTCTGGATTTCCATAAGTAGATGTATTAGCTTTGTCAAGTAGAGCCATAGCATCTACACCGAACTTACCAGCTTCTAAAACTATTGCAACCATTTCATCAACACTTAATTCTTTAGTTGTTGATACTAAAGCTTTCTTCATGAATGTATATAGATTTTCATCTTCAAAGCCTAGGTTATAAGCATGTTCAACATAAGCTGCCATACCTTTTATTCCATATATTAATAGTTCTCTTAATGATCTTACATCTTCATTTTCTACTGCAAGAATTCCTACTGTTTTGGCCTTTTCCTCAAATTCCTCAAGAGTGTCTCCAATCCATAGAGCAGAGTCATGAGTTATATCATCTATATTTACTCCATTTTCTATTAATGAAGCTTTGATTTCTTCTCTTAAAGCTAGTCCTTTTCTAATTCTTACATCAAAACCTTCTTTATCAAAGTTAGCATTTGTGATTGTTGCAAATAATGCATCCACTATAAATTGATTTACTTTTTCATTTTTGATCCCAGCATCCATTGCTTTTAAATCATATAGGGCTATTCCCTTAAGTGTATATATTAATAAATCTTGTAGGTTAGCTACATCTGCAGTCTTTCCACATACACCTTTTATTGTGCAGCCTTTGCATCCTGCAGTTTCTTGACATTGATAACAAAACATGCTCATTCTTATACCTCCATTTTATTTCTATTTTTATTTAAAATAACTTTTTATTTAATTTAAACAGTGAATTCAACTATGTAATTGTTGCTTCACTAATAATTTCTATGGCTTTATTATATATGGCAAAATGTTTAGTTTCTGTAACTTTTGTTACAGGTTAAAAAAAAGCACTAAAAATTTTAATAAATCTACAACCATGCTAGATAAAGCCTTAACGTAATTCTCCTCTATTTACTATAAATTTTGATATTAATTATTTTGTAATCATGTGATATAATCTAATTTGTACAATCTTAAAGGAAAGGTGATTATAATGAAGTACTTTGGCGAAAAAGCTTCTAACGTGTTAGAAGAATTGAAAGTAGATTCAGCTAAAGGTCTGTCTTCTTCTGAAGCTAAGACTAGACTAGAAAAATATGGGCCTAATGAATTTACAAAGCAAGAAAAAGGCTCTATTTGGGATGACATTAAAGATGCCTTAACAGAACCTATGATGATCATACTTTTAATTGCAGCCCTTATAAGTGCGCTTATTGGAGAATTTCATGATGCTATCGGTATAGTATGTGCCGTAGCTATTGGTATTACTATAGGAATAGTTACTGAAGGTAAATCTCAAAAGGCAGCAGACGCTCTATCTAAGATGACTGAAAATATTGAGGTTAAAGTTCTACGTGATGGAAATATAATGCAAATCAGTAAAAATGACTTAGTACCAGGAGACATAGTTTTTATTGAAATGGGAGATATGGTTCCTGCTGACGGAAGGCTTATAGAAAGCATAGATTTAAAGGTTAGAGAAGATATGCTAACTGGAGAATCTGAAGATGTTAGCAAAAATGCAGATGCTATTGTTGAAATGGAAACCATTGAAGCTAAGGGAAAAAAAGTTGTACAAGACCCTATCCCTGCTAAGCAAGTAAATATGGTCTTTGGAGGTACCCTTGTTGCCTATGGTAGAGGAAAATTTATAGTAACTTCTACTGGTGATGCTTCTGAGATGGGTAGAATCGCTAAAAATCTTGAAGAAGGAGATCTTGAAACACCTCTTCAAATTAAACTTGGCGGTCTTGGTTCCACAATTTCAAAAGTATCTAGTGGTATTGCAGCCCTTCTTTTCATAATAATGCTTGTAAAAATGATTATGGGAAATTCTCTTGACATAGATACATCAGGATTCCTTCCATTCTTAGATTCTATTGAACCTATAAAAACAGCTTTTGTTGTTTGTGTAGCTTTGATAGTTGCAGCTGTTCCAGAAGGACTTCCTACTATGATAAATATGACTCTTGCTATAACCATGCAAAAAATGGCTAAGATTAACGCCCTTGTTACTAAAAAGGAAGCTTGCGAGACTATAGGTTCAGTTAGCGTAATATGCTCTGATAAAACAGGTACATTAACGCAAAACAGAATGACTGTAGAGAGGGTATATTTAAATGGTAGATTCGTGGAAAGAGATGAATTAAGCGAAAGCAGCAATTATTTTATAGATAACTGTTTAATTAACTCTACAGCAGATATTGAAAAGACTGATGGAGAAGTTAAATATCTAGGTAGTGCTACAGAATGTGCTCTTCTTTTATATAATGATTCTTATGATTACATAAAAGAAAGAGAATCTAGAAAAATAGTACATCAAATTCCATTTACTTCAAAGCGTAAGAGAATGAGTACTATTATAGATGAAGAAGATACTTGTACAGTTTTGACTAAAGGTGCTCCTGAGGTAATTCTAGATTTATGTAACTATGAACATCTTGAAGGAAAAGTAGTAAAACTTACTGATGCTAGAAGGAAGGAAATACTAAAGGATATTGAAAGCCTTCAAAAGAAGTCAATGCGTGTTCTTGGATTCTCTTATAGAAATATAAATGAAGAAGTTGCAATGTCCACAGAAGCTGGAGTTATTGAAGATGACTTAATATTCACAGGTTTTGTTGGAATAAAAGACCCATTAAGACCAGAAGTTGAAGAGGCTGTTAAAGTTGCAAAAGATGCTGGCGTATCCACAAAGATGCTTACTGGTGATAATATAAACACAGCTATAGCTATTGGAGAAGAGTTAGGTCTTCTAGGTGGAGGTCTTAGAGCCGTTGAAGCTTCATATATAGATACTCTATCCGATGAAGAGTTAAAAGATGAAATTAAAACTATTGCTATTGTTGCTCGTTCAAAACCAGATACAAAAATGAGAATTGTACAAGCTCTTCAAGCTAATGGAGATGTAGTTGCAGTTACTGGAGATGGAATAAATGACGCTCCTGCTTTAACTAAAGCAGACGTTGGTATTGCAATGGGTATTGCAGGTACTGAGGTTTCTAAAAATGCAGCAGACATTATATTGACCGACGACAGCTTTGGTACTATAGTTAAGGGTATAAAATGGGGACGTGGAATATATGAAAACTTCCAAAGATTTATTCAATTCCAGATTACAGTTAATATCATAGCTTTCTTAACAGCTATTTTATCTGTATTATTGGATTTTGAAATGCCATTTACAACTATACAATTGTTATGGGTTAACATTATAATGGATGGTCCTCCAGCACTTTCTCTTGGACTCGAACCTGTTCGTAATGCTGTTTTAAACAGAAAACCTACTAATAGAAATGCTAGCATCATAACAAAACAGATGATAACAAGCATGATTTTAAATGCAATATATATTACAACAGTAATTATGATACAAATGAAGTTCAATCCTCTAGGAGCCGAAGTTCCACCACAAGGTTACAGAGGCCCAAGTGAAATGGAAACTGTATTGTTTGCTCTATTTGCTTTTAGTGCACTATTTAATGCATTTAACTGCAGAGAGTTTGGTACAAACAGTATATTCCCTAATTTAACTCATAATAAAGTATTCTTACAAATAGTTAGCCTTACAGCCTTAGTTCAGATCTTTGTAACTAATGTATTCTCAGGCTTTTTTAATGCAGTAGCATTAAGCCCTATTATGTGGATTAAAGTTATAGCAGCTTCTGCCCTAATAATAGTAGTAAATGAGATTGTAAAGCTTGTATTAAGAATGTTTAAAAAAGAAAGTATCAACGCTCCTAATGACATAGCAGTGTAACATAAATAAAGGCGTGAAGCAAAATTTTGCTTTATGCCTTTAAAAGTTTTGTGCTGCATTTTTAGCTTGTGTAATGGCTTTTGCTACTATTCCTTCCACATCAGCTCCTACAACATCTAGATTTTCTGCAGCTATAGTTGTAAAGTCTGTAATTCCTAAAAATCCAAAGAAAGTTCTTAAATATCTATCTCCCATTTCATAAGAGCTAAATGGTTCTGTACCATAAGCTCCTCCTCTTGCTACAATGTGTATAGCTTTTTTCCCTTGACATAAACCTACAGGTCCATTTTCTGTGTATTTGAAGGTTATTCCTGTAACACTTATGTAATCTATATAAGACTTTAAAATAGATGGAATGCTTAAATTCCAAAGTGGTGCTGCAACTACATACTTATCTGCCTCTGCAAACTGATAAGCGTATTTTAAAATTGTATGATTTTTTGAATCTTCATCTTTTTTAGAGAATACATCATTTATGTCTTCCATAGTGAGATATCGTATATTTTCTTTGTATAAATCTAAGGTTATAATTTCATCCTTAGGATTTTTTTCCTTGTAAGCCTTAATGAATTCCTCTGAAATTCTAAAAGTTCTGGATACATTATCTGGTTTTGGATTTGCTTTAATATATAATAGTTTGCTCATAGAAAATACATCTCCTTTTTATATCTCTTACTAAATTCCATATATAGCTTACCTATAAAATTTAATTCTTATGCTATAATCTTTTTTAAAAAATAAAACCTGAGAACAATAAATTCTCAGGCATTATTTGATAGATTACTCTCTTGGTTCTTATTGTAAACCTTTATTTTGAGCAGACTTCTTATTTAGTTGTCTTGTTTCCTCTAACTTAGCGTTGTTTAAGCTAGTTGGTGTAGAAGTGCTAGACATATTGCTAGAACCAGCATAGTTTGTCATATTTGATCCTCCTGCAGCATTAGTCATGCTTGCTCCTGCATTACCTGCTTTTGCTGCGGATTGTGCATTTAATTGTCTTGTTTCTTCTAATTGAGCACTGTTTGAGCTAGCTGGTGTGGCAGTATTAGTCATATTGCTAGAACCAGCATAGTTTGTCATACTTGCTCCTCCTGCAGCATTAGCCATGTTTGCTCCTGCACTGCCTGCTTTTGCTGCTGACTGTGCATTTAATTGTCTTGTTTCTTCTAATTGAGCACTGTTTGAGCTAGCTGGTGTAGTAGCATTAGTCATATTGTTAGAGCCATAAAGATTACTCATATTTGTTCCTGCATTACCTGCCTTTGATGCTGATTTTGCATTTAATTGTTTTGTTTCATTTAAATTATTATCCATGTTAACTTCCCCTTCCGTAGAATATATTTCAACACTTATTTTAGTGGAGACTTTTGTGCCCAATTATAGCTTATCCATTTTACTTTTCACTATGCATTAAAAATCCTGTTATATATTACTCTCTATTGCAAAGCTATCTTTTAATTATCATAATTTATAATTATCTGAAAATAAGCGTTTGAAAAATTATTATTTTTATACTCTACATGGGAAACTATATATACACTATATTAAACTTACCTTAACAATCTCATCATAGCAGCATAAATCTCTAACTATTTCACTGGCTTTAATATTCCTTGGTACTAATATTGTATAAAGACAAAGCTGGTGGTCAGAGTCCTCATCTTCTTCTAATTCAAATTGTATATTTTGAACTTTTATACCTTTACCTCTAAAATATTCTTCTAATTTTTTTACCATCTCTCCTCTATCCAAATATCTAATCTCAACTTTTGTGCTTCTAGACCTTTCTAAGATTCTCACTTCAACCCGTTTTAAGGAAACAAGAACTGTGAATACAAATACGGCTGAAGCTATGCTTAACAAATAATATCCAAAACCTATAGCTAATCCGATACAAGCAACTACCCAAGTAGTAGCAGCTGTTGTAAGTCCTTTTACAGAACCCTTTTCATGCATTATAGTTCCAGCTCCTAAAAAACCTACTCCTGATATTACCTGTGCCCCAAGTCTTCCTATATCAGCCTTTAAGGCACTTGCTAGAGTCGGATTTTGAAGTATCATATTAGAAGTTTCTTGTACAGTATAGCATTGTATCATTGATATAACTGCTGCTCCGATACATACCAATATTTGAGTTCTAAAACCAGCAGGTCTATTTTTATATTCTCTTTCATAACCTATAAACCCTCCAACTATAACTGCTAATACAAGTCTTAACAATACTTCATACCAAATCATTATATTCTTCTCTCCCATACTTATTATTTATTTTTCACTTATTGATTTTAATAAATTCACTTGGAGTATAGTTTGTGTACTTTTTAAAACTCTGAGAAAAGTACCTATAATTAGGATATCCTAATTTAGATGCA
>NZ_JBKEEV010000013.1:0-34086 GCF_047777555.1 Clostridium sp.
TCCACTTTCAATCTAGTGCTAAAATGGATGATGAAGAGTATAGAAGGCTAATAGAAGAACTGCTTAGATGTAGGTTTTCATCTGACAAGTTAGAACTTATAAAGGAAAAAGTAAAATCTTTTGATGATCTCGAAGATGTATTACTTGATGCGCAATTAGAAGAAGAGGAATTTATTTCACTGTTAAATACTCTTGGAAATATTGAGATTGCAGCAATGCTTAAAAGACATCCGTTTGAATCAGATATTCAAGCTGTAGATTTATCGGAAGGGGAACAGGTGGTGCGATTATATTTAAAAATTATATCAAGCAACTTCCCACTGACAGACAAGAGGAAATTCTCCATATTGAAAAGCACCTTATAGGAGATTGATTTTTTAGGAAATACTAATTTTCTTAAGAATCTAGGTAAAAAATTAAAACCGAAGGCTATTGTTATATTTACAGTACATTGGGAAAGTGAAATTACAACAATTTCATCCATTGATGGTACCTACGATATGATATATGATTTTTATGGCTTTCCAAAGGAATTATATGCTATAAAATATCCTGCGAAAGGTTATGTTGAGGTGGCTTCAAAGCTGCAATCCATGTTAAGAAATTATGGTATTGAAAGCAGGTTGGATGAAAACAGAGGACTGGATTCATGGTGCCTGGGACGTACTTTATCTAATGTTTCCAAATGCTGATATACCAGTTATTCAGATATCCGTTAATCCTTTTTTATCAATGAATAAACAATATGAAATTGGTAGAGCCATCAGGGAGATGGGCAAAGTAGATATTTTAGTAATCGTGAGTAGTTCAACTGTTCATAATCTTAGAACAGTTGATTGGAATTCGAAAAAAGCTGAAGAATGGGCAGTAGAATTTGGATTTGTAGAATGGATTGGAGATGTTAATTAATGCAAAGAGAGCTATCGGAATTGAGTTTAGAAGAATTATGGCAGCTGTTTCCAATTAAATTAACAGAGCATAATAATGAATGGAATGAATGGTATAATGACGAATATAAAAATCTGAGAAAAATACTAACCGATATAGACGTGACAAGAATTAGTCATATTGGTAGTACAGCAATTAATGAAATTTGGGCAAAACCAACGGTTGATATTCTTATTGAAATTAAGAATAAAAGCGATTTTGATTCTATAAAGTCATTATTATTAAATGATGGATATTTATGTATGTCCCACAGCGATACAAGAATGGCGTTTAATAAGGGCTATACAAAGTATGGATTTGCTGAGAGAGTATTTCACATACACATTAGACTTTCTGGCGATAATGATGAACTTTATTTTAGAGATTTCATGAACGACAACTATCAGCTAGCAAAAGAGTATGAAAAACTGAAATTATCATTATGGAAACAATATGAGCATAATAGGGATGCTTATACTAATGCAAAAACAAAATTTGTGGAGTTTTATACTAAGCAAGCAAAAATTATATATGGTGATAAGTATAAGTAATTAGTATTAAATTCCAAAGTATTCTAAAATGTAGAATTGAAAATAATATTGCCGAAAAATAGAAAATCGTTTATAATGTGAATAATACATATTCAAAGGGCAAACCTAACGAAAGCCAGGGACGCAAAGCCAAGGGCCTAAGGAATAAATTCTATGGCAGCCGGTTGCATGAAACCTCTATGAGACTAGTTGCATAGAGTTTTATTTTATCAAAAAGGCTTAAGTAACATTAAAAAAAGCAGAAGCCCTTGAAATTAATTTTAAGGAGATGAAAAGATGAAGTTTATTAACAATCTTAAAACAAAAAACAAGCTTTTATTATCATTTACCGTAATCCTAGTCATAACAAATTATAATAGGGATAAACGGAGTGTACACTTCTAATGAGCTTCAGAACAATTTTGAGGACTTTTATGCTAATCAATTTCTTTCTAACATGACATTAGGCAAGATTCAGGTGAACCAAGAAAAAGCAGGCACAGAAATGCAGCGGATTCTTTATAAAACAGAAGCCATGCATGATCAGGATGTCATTAAGACATCAGTCGAGGCTTTGAATGAGTTAATGGAGGAAAATAATCGCTTAATTCAAGAATATGAGGCAAACAATCTTTCACAGGAAGAAAAAGAACTATTAGATAGGCTGAAGATTACTAACTCTAACTATGGTTCTGCCAGAGAAGAGGTGATAGAAGCTGTAAAGGAGGGTAATTTCGGCTTAGCAACTGAGCTTAACGATGAGAAGGCAAGGCCTTTGCGCGAAGAAGTTACCAGTATTCTATCTCAGATGAAAGAAGTAAACAATCAAGCTGCTGCCGACGTGCTGCTCTCTGATAATAAAAAAATGGACACTTTAAGAAAAATATCTATCCTATTCTTAGTAATTGCATTTCTAGCAGTCTTAGGGTTTACTGTGGTTTTAACGAATACAATTGCTAGACCGATTAAAACCCTAGTAGAACATGCTGATCTTATGTCCGAAGGTGACTTTACCAGTGAAATGCCAGAGAGCATACAGCATAGAAGAGATGAAATAGGAATGCTAGCCAATGCTTTTGCTTTAATGAATGATAAAATTCGTTCTATGCTTAAAGAAGTATCAGACTCAGTAGAGGAAACCAGCGCATCAAGCGAAGAACTCTCCGCTACTATAGAAGAAGTTAGTGCTCAAGGGCAAAGCATTAATACCTCTATCCAACAAATTGCTGCAGGCATAGAGGAAGTTACTTCTTCTGTAGAAGAAGTGTCAGCAGCAAGTTCAGAAATCAGCAGAAGGATAAGAGATATGGAAAGAGAAGCTATAGATGGCGAGAAAAAAGTAGATGGAATTAAAAAAAGGGCAGAAGAAATGAAAAATTCGGCACGCCTATCCAAGCAAACAGCCATTGACATATATACTGTTAAACAGCGAGAAATTAAGTTAGCTATTGAAGAGGTTGGTGTGGTAGAAGAAATAACTAAAATGACGGATGTTATTTCTCAAATAGCTGGACAAACCAATCTTTTGGCTTTAAATGCTGCTATCGAAGCGGCTCGTGCAGGGGAGCAAGGTCAAGGATTTGCAGTAGTTGCTGAAGAGGTTCGTAAGCTAGCCGAACACTCTGCTAATACAGCTGGGGATATTCAAAATGTAATTCAGAAGGTCAATAATGCTGTTGCCAAGTTTACTGCTAATGCGGAGGAGATACTGAATTTTATCGATGAGAAGGTTACACCTGACTACAACATGCTAGAGAAAACTGGAGAACAATATGCTGAAGATGCCAACTTTGTAAAAAACTTGACCAATAATTTTTCTAAAATTGCCTCTCAGATGGCTACTTCTATTGAAGAAATTCGAAAATCAATTGAGGGAGTGGCTTTAACAGTAGAAGAAGCCAACGCTTATTCTCAAGAAATCAGTAGTAACTCATTAGAATCAAGTAAAGGTTTGGAAGAAGTAGCTAAGACAGCTCAGTCTCAGACGGAAATGGCAGAGAAATTAAGTAACATGGCAGCGAGATTCAATGTATAATATTATGACTAAAGGTTAAGACCTTATGTAATACTTTACCACGCTAAGATATGGCATTAGAGGTTTTAAATAAAAATTGAAGCAAAGTTTATGTTCCCTCAGACTGATTGTTTGGGGGACTTTACTTTGGTGTGAATATATTTTTAAAATAAGATATAAAATAAAATGGATAGGGGGAATGTAATTTATGAAATCTCTAATTATATATTTTTCTACTTATAAGAATAATACTGAAAAAATAGCTAAGATATTTGCCAATAAAATTAATGCTGATTTAATAAATTTAAAGAACTTAAAAAGTTTAAGGAAATTGAAACTGATAATTATGATTTAATTGGATTTGGATCTGGAGTTTATAAAGAAAGCTTATCTCCACAATTATTTAAGTGCATTGAAGAATTAAATTTAAAGGATAAAAATGTTTTTGTATTTTCAACAAGTGGAATTGGGATGAAGTTTTATAACAATAAAGCAGTTAAGCTTTTAGTCTCAAAAGGAGCAATAAATAAGGGCAGTTTTGCATGTAAAGGAAGCTTTGTGGCTCATGAGTTCAGCAAGAATAAGATTTTTGATATTATGGGCAGATTATCAAAAGGGCATCCAAATTATAAAGACATTAGGAATGCAGAAGAATTTATTGAGAAGGTAGTATTACAGCTATCACGGGATTAAAATTAATTAAAGTAAAAATAGTCTTTGTTATAGAAAAAAGCATCTATTGATAATAGGTGCTTTTGTATTTAAACTTACGAATTATCTTCCACAACTTTCCTATAATAAATATACAAGGATTAAGCGTTCCTAAGCACTATAATAAAGCCATCGAGTATTTGGTGACTTACTCTAAAACCTCTATTTTTGTAAAATTTTAATGCATTATCATTTCCATTTGATACAAAGATAAACAGGTCATTTATCCTTTCAAATGAATTTAACCAATTCATAGACATATTGAACATTGTTGTACCAATACCAGTATTACGGTAGCCATCTTTTATAAAAACTGGAGAGACTGCCTACATCATCAGTTTTTACAGAATCGAAGTCAAAGAAGGCATCACATTGTAAAGTGGCAAATCCGCCAGAGTATATCTTCTTTGATGCAATGGTACTGTAGGCATACCCCGACAATTTCATTATCTTCTTTAGCTGTCACTATGTAGTTTGCTTTAGCACTCTTAACAGAAGGGAGCATTCTTGTTTCAAAACACATATTATCAAAGAACTCAGGGTGGATATGTGCTTTGGATTTTTGATAAGCCATTAAATCGTTGCATAAGTCTTTAATACAAATAATTTATCTTCAGAAACAACTTCATAATGGATACTCAAGTTAATCTTCCTTTCATAAATAGGTTTAGGATAAATTTTACTTATTAACCATATTTCAACTATAATTATATCAGTTTAAATTGATATAACAAATATTCAATATTAGATATTTAGCAATTTGTTTGCATATTTAGAATTTCTTTATAAAATCTTTAAACTTCTTTTTTATAGTTAATTATAGAAAGAAGGAGGGAATATGTTTATGAGTATAATTTTGCAAACAAGAAATTTATGCAAAGATTTTAAAAAACAACGTGCGGTTAGTAATATTTCATTATCAGTAATTGAAAACTCCGTTTATGGGCTGCTAGGACCAAATGGAGCAGGCAAATCCACTACTTTAAAAATGATTACTGGAATGTTACATCCTACATCTGGAGAAATCATATTTAAAGGTCATCCATGGAGTAGAAAGGATTTAGCAGATATTGGGGCCCTGATTGAATCACCTCCGCTTTATGAAAACTTGACTGCAAGGGAAAATCTTAAAGTACGCACGCTTCTTCTAGGTCTTCCAGAGAAACGAATTGATGAGGTATTGCAGATTGTAGATTTGTCACATACTGGTAGAAAGCGTGCCGGCCAATTTTCTATGGGCATGAAGCAGCGCCTTGGCATAGCAATAGCTTTGTTAAATCATCCGAAGCTTTTAATTTTAGACGAGCCAACAAATGGACTTGATCCAATTGGTATTCAGGATTTAAGAAAGCTTATAAGGTCTTTTCCTGAACAAGGCATAACTGTAATTTTATCAAGCCATATCCTTTCTGAAGTGGAACTAATTGCTGATTATATTGGCATCATTAATAATGGAATGTTAGGTTACCAAGCTAAAATAACTCCTAATGAAGATTTAGAATCACTGTTTATGCAGGTTGTGGCTAAGGATAAAAAGGAAGGTGCTTAATATGATAAATTATTTAAAAGCAGAAAATATTAAATATAAAAGAACCTTTGCAAAAAAGCTGGTTTTTATTGCACCTATGTTTATGGTACTGCTTGCTGGAATTTCCGGCATATATTTTGTACAAGATGGATACAACTGGTGGTACACTACAATATTACCTGGTTTTATTACGCTTATGACAGCACTAGTTAATCAGATAGAAGAAAAAAAGTTGCATTACCGAACAGTATTTGTACTTCCAGTTTCCTTGCAAAAAATATGGATTTCCAAAGTATTGTTGATTTCTTTTTATGTTTTAGCAGCTTCTTTAATTCATCTTTTAGGAATAATTTTAGGAAAGTTTTTAATTAATCCTACATCTTCGATAGCAGTAAGTCAGATGGTGGTTGCAACCATAATTCTGATTATTGTTTCGCTCTGGCAGATTCCCTTTTGCTTGTTTTTATCAAAAAAATTCGGTCTTATGGTAGCGGTATTAGTCAATGCTGCAATAGGAATTGCGCTGGACATTTTTGCTGCAACAGAATCCTTTTGGTGGGCGTGTCCTTATAGCTGGGGGACACGGTTAATGTGTCCGGTGCTGGGGGTTCTACCAAATGGTACTTTGGCATTAAAAGGGGACGCACTACTAAATTGGAACGTGGTTCCTGTAGGTATTATTTTAGCTATTGTTATGTTTCTTCTACTGCTTGTTATGACTGCAAGATGGTTTCAAAAGCAGGAGGTAATGTAAGATGTTAACTTTAATATGTTGTATTCGGGCTGATTTTCAAAAGCTTAAGCATACCTCTATGCTGTGGATACACATTATGATTCCACTGTTTACAGCTGTGCTGTTTATTGCCTATTATTCTATTTCTCCATGGAAAATAGATGCGAAAATCAGCGGATATCTTGAGGTAATTGGCATCACATTTCCATTAATGATTGGGTTTATCAGTGGAAAGACAGCAGAGCAGGAATCTCAGGCCGGTAATTTTCAGGCCATGCTCTGCGGTGCAAAATCGCGTATAGCAGTATATATAAGCAAATTAGCCGTTATGCTTATGCTGAACATTTTATCAGTGGCTATTGTTATAGGAATTTTTGCATTGGGATTTAAGTCCGCTCCAGGTATGATGTATTTCAAAGCTGCAGTCTTGTTAATAGCTGGTAGTGTTTTCTTATATATTTTGCATCTTTTTGTCAGTCTCCAGTACGGCATGGGAGCCTCCATAGGTCTTGGAATTGCTGAAAGTTTGATTTCTGCTTTAGCTTTGACGGGGCTTGGAGATGGAAAGTGGTATTACATTCCTTGTACATGGTGCGCACGTCTCTGCGATAACCTTGTATACACTTGGCTTAATCCTACAATGGTCGTAGGTTACCAAGAAATACAAAAGTGTTTAATCATAGCAGTTCCTGCAAATATTATAGTTTTTGTAATAAGCCTTTTGTGGTTTACAAACTGGGAGGGAAAAAAATTTTACGAATAACTTGAAATGAGTGTATAGTATGGGAAAAGTTGCTTTATGGTATCTGAGTAGTTATACTGTATATGAGTTAGAAAGGAAGTGATTTTTCTTGGCAAGAATTCTTGTAATTGATGATGAGCCAGATATTCTGGCTCTCGTAAAAAATGCACTACAAAAAGATAACCATCTAGTAACTACTGAGGAATCTCCTGAAAAGATAGATATAAGTAGCCTTAATCAATTTGACTTAATATTGTTGGATGTTATGATTCCAAGGATTGATGGATTTACCTATTGCCAAAAGATACGAAATATTGTGGATTGTCCTATATTATTTCTTACTGCTAAGACCATGGAAGATGATGTGATGTATGGTTTTGGAGATTGGGGCTGACGATTATATGAAAAAAGCCATTCAGCACAGGAGAACTGCGAGCAAGAATAAATGCCCATCTGCGCACAGAAACTCGTGAAAAAAGGAATATAATGCTTGTATCTGGTTTAGCATTCAATCTCGGGGCAAAAGAAGTGTTAGTAGATGAACAAAAGGTATCTCTTACAAAAATAGAGTATGGTATCTGTGAGTTTTTGGCAAAAAATCGAGGACAAGTATTTTCTAAAGAACAGATTTACGATGCTGTTTGCGGATACGATGCAGAAGGTGACAGCTTTACAATCGCAGTGCATATTAAAAATATTAGAGCAAAGCTGGATGCATATCATGTGGCGCCGATTTCAACAGTATGGGGGATCGGTTATAAATGGGAGTAAAAAATAAAAACACTAAATTAAGAGTATTTTTTATTCAATATCTATTGTCTATTTTTGCAGGTTTCTTATTGATTATATTAATTGGAATAGGACTATCTTTTATTTTATTGAAAACAGGATTTATTATTTCTGTAGGAGATGTGGAGGAATCAATTGAAAGGCAAAAATCAGCGATTATGACTGCAAAAACTGTTACTGAGGAACTGATTCCTAAAACTTGTAAATATGCTGTTATAAGCACAAGTGGAGATTTTTATCAGGAAATCTTACTAAATTTGAAGCTGCTGAAGCACGTAATATCATTGAAGATGGAAGAAGAACGTCAGGAATAGGTTTGAGTGCAGAATGTTATTTTCCTATTAAACGGCAAAAGGAGATATGTATTTTGAAATATTCAGCCATGTCCCAATTCTCTTCTGACTTTTTTCGCAATCATTTTCTTGCGCCGGGAATTGTTTTTTTCTATGGCATTTTGGCTTCAGTATTTATAGAGATTATTTTTCTTTCTCGTTTTTATGGTAGGAAAATCAGCCGAAAATTAATTCCACTGCAAGATGCAACGAAGAAAATTCAGAATAAAGATCTTGAATTTGAAGTTCAGTATAGCGGCATACTAGAAATTGATGAGACACTAAGTTCTATAGATAGAATGAAAGATGAGCTGAAAAAGTCACTGGAAACACAGTGGA
This sequence comes from Clostridium sp., assembly GCF_047777555.1. Lineage (GTDB taxonomy): Bacteria > Bacillota > Clostridia > Clostridiales > Clostridiaceae > Clostridium_H. The sequence continues at coordinate 8,646 of NZ_JBKEEV010000013.1, forward strand.
AGATTGAGCAGGCAAGAAAAATGCAGATTTCTGCGTTGGCGCATGATATTAAAACACCCCTTACCGTTATTTTTGGGAACGGGGAAATGTTGAATGATACAGAGCAAACGGAAGAACAAAAAGAATTTACTAATTATATTTTAAAAAATGCACATCAAATCGAAGAATATGTTCAAATACTGATTGACCTGTCTAAAGCGGAGATAGGTTATTCGCTTCAGCGGCAAGATGTTGATATGAGAACATTCCTAGATGAATTGTATAGCCAAATAAATGCTATTGCTTCACTAAAGCAATTAAAAGTGGAGTTTGAAGAAAAGAATTTGCCAGATGTTATTAACTTGGACACCTCATTGATGCAAAGAGCCATTATGAATGTAGTTTCTAATGCTGTGGACTATTCTAAAGAGGGCGGGTCAATCTTAGTTTCAATTTCCGTGGAAAATAGGAAAGTGAGATTTATAGTTTATGATAATGGAAAAGGATTCTCTATGGAAGCATTGAAAAATGCAACAAAACAATTCTATCAAGAAGATTTTAGTCGTAGTTCAAAATTACATTATGGTATGGGACTATATATTGCAGATTCTATTGTAAAGCAGCATGGTGGTAGGCTTACAGTAGCAAATTCACCTGTTACAGGAGGCGGAATGGTAACGCTTGAATTTTAATTAATATTCAAGTAAAGGTTCGATATTTTTTATGTCAAAAAAGTCGAGTATGCTTAAAGCAGCTTTGGTATTATGTAGATATGAGAGGAGGGAGACAATGTTAAAGGAATTAAACCAGGTGATTGACTACATTGAAAAACATTTAACTGATGATTTATCTCTTGAATTAATTTCTGAATATGCTGGTGTTTCTGATTATCACTTTAGAAAGATATTTTTTTATCTTTCAGGATTGACTCTTAGTGAATATATAAAAAACAGAAGATTGTCGGAAGCATGTAAGGATTTATTACATGGAGAAAAAGTAACAGATGTTGCTTTTAAATATGGTTATCAGTCAATGGACGGATTTACTCGAGCATTTAAAAAATGGAGTGGATTTTTACCCTCAGATGTAATAAAAAAAGGCATAAGTAAATCATTTCCCAAACTTTCATTCATAATAACCATAAAGGGAGGAGTTTCTATGGAATTTAGAATTGAAGACAAACCAGCGTTTAATTTAGTGGGTGTAAGTAAACGTGTACCTATGCAATTTGAAGGCGTTAATAAGGAGATTGTGAAGCTTGCACTAAGTATAACGGAGGAGCAAAGAAAAGAAATGCATGCTCTTCAAAATATAGAACCTTATGAAGTTGTTAATGCTTCTTATGAGTCTGACACTAATTTTTTAAAAGAAGAAGGATATTTAACTCATATGATAGGAGTTTTAACTACTGAAAATCAAGTAAGTGATATATTAGAAAAGGTGCCAGTTGAAGCTTGTACTTGGGCCATATTCCCAAATGAAGGACCATTTCCTTCTACACTGCAAGAAACAATGGCGAAAATCTATTCGGAATGGCTTCCTTCTTCGGATTATGAGGTGATCAATGCTCCTTCTTTTTCTTTTACTAAAATGGATAAGGATAAAAAAGATTACGCTTATAGTGAAGTCTGGATTCCTGTTAAGAAGAAATAAAAAATTAAAACGTGTTTTATATTCCCTCAGATTGGTTTGAGGGAATTTTCACTTTCATTGGAAGATTTAAAAGATCTTAAAATTTAAGATTTATTTAAGAAATTTTTATAAGTTTTGTAAGATATACATTATAAAATAGAAGTATGATGCTATAAATGAAGTAGAGATCATAAAAAATGGAGGTATTATGAATAAACGAGATAGAATTAAAACAATTTTTTTGTATGGTGTTTTTATTTGTTATATACTTTTGCTAATTAAAATATTGTTCTTATCAAGAGTTTCGCATTTGGAGCATAGGTCAATTAATATTATTCCTTTCCATAGTATAATAGAATATATACATGGCAGCTCTCCGAATATTAAAGCATTTGCTTTTGGTAATGTGGTTGGCAATATCGTTATTTTTATTCCACTTGGTACATATTTGCCATTATTCAAAAATGATAAAAGGATAATAACCAATTTGCTAGCTATATTTATAGTGAGTTTGTTTGTTGAAATCATTCAAGGATTTTTAGAAATTGGAGCATCAGATATTGATGATATAATTCTAAACTGTTTGGGTGGATTGATTGGTATTTTAGGGTATAAGTTCTTATGGTTTATATTAGGAAATGAAAGAAAAGTACATACTACAATTACAATACTGTCTGCTGCTGGATTACCTTTTGTATTATATTATTTATTAATGATAAAAATGAGATTTTGAATATCCTTATTCTATAGACAGGAAATAAGAATTTTAGAATGAAGAAAGATTACAGGATTTAATGGAAATGAGGAATACTTAACATATTCCTCATTTCATTATCTAGATATCTTTATTAAGGATATTCAATATAAAGTTTCTAGTTACAATCATGGCTTTTCTATATCCTTTGCTCCATAGTCTTGTTTCGAGGTTATGATTTTCAAGAGGTTTATTTGCTTCGGCTTCGACAAACTGTAATATTTGCTTCAATTTATATAGTAGCTCTGGCATCGTATCACTCCCCTCATATTAAGAATATGCAGTAGACTAAAAAAGTGTACAAGCTATATCGTTTCTTTTATGAGGGAAGATGTAAACGGAGATAGAATATGGGATATAGTTTTCAATATTTAAATTAATATGAGGCAACTTTAACTCCTTCCATATCAGGATCTAGGAGTATAACCTTCCACTCATCTTCAAGGCTATCTAAAAAGCTTTTAGCTTCTTTTTCAAACCTTTCTGCGTTCTTTGGCTCTATTACTGCCATAAGAGTTGAGCCAGAACCGCTGATAAATTCTCCTACAGCTCCTATTTCTCTAGCTTTCTCTAGTATTATCTCTGCATTTTTAATTAGAGACTTTCTGTATGGCTGATGAATTCTATCACTAAAGCAAGTCCTAAGCTTATCAAACTCTCCATTATATAAAGCACTTATGAGCATTGCAGACCTTGATATATTAAAAACACAGTCCTCCTTTAAGTAGCTTTTTGGAAGAACTTTTCTTGATACAGCTGTACTTACTTGAAAGTTTGGTATCATTGCCGCAAATTTTAATTTATATGGGAACTGTACCTTAGAATAGCTTATCTTTTCTCCTTCTTGCAGTGAAATTACCATTCCTCCTACTATGGCAGGAACTATATTATCAGGATGTCCTTCAATTTCTGTAGCCACTTGAATTATTTTATCTATAGACATAACATTACCCATTAAAGCATTTGCTGCGGCAACTCCTCCAACTATACAAGCTGCGCTGCTTCCCAGTCCCCTAGAAATAGGTATATCACATTTAGAAACATTTATATAAAATCCGTCATACTTGTATTTATACATATCTAATGTTTTTGTTAAGCTAGTATATATTAAGTTTTCTCTATAATCATCTTTACTTTTCTGGCCATTGTTATATATTTTAGTTTCTCCGCACTTCTTTTCAATTTCAATTTCATTATATAACTTTAAAGCCATTCCCAAGGTATCAAAGCCGGGACCCATATTAGCAGTTGTAGCAGGTATTCTAACTCTTATCATATATTTTTCCTCCTTTCCTATATTTCTTCTTCACATGCATCATACTCATCTATTACATCTCTATAAAATTCTTATACTATTATCCTAATTTCATAATATATAGCTATTTATTAACTATTTCTTTTTCGATTACTTCATAATTACAAGGTAAGGTTACTATATCTCCTCCTGAACTTACAGCAGTATCTGGATCTTTAAGGCCATTTCCTGTAAGTATACATACCACACTGCTGCCAGCCTTAATTTTCCCTTGGCTGTAAAGTTTATATAGTCCAGCAATAGATATGCAGGAAGCAGGTTCAGCGAATATTCCTTCCAAACTAGATAGCATCTTGTAAGCTTCTAATATTTTTTCATCACTTATTTTATCTATAATTCCATTTGATTCTTCTAAAGCAGCTACAGCCTTCTTCCAGCTTGCTGGATTTCCAATTCTTATAGCTGTTGCTATGGTTTCTGGATTTTCTACTATCTTATTGTTAACTATAGGAGCAGCTCCTTCAGCCTGAAATCCTATCATTTTAGGCAAATTATCTATTTTACCTCTCTCCTTAAATTCCTTGAATCCCTTCCAATAGGCAGTTATATTACCTGCATTTCCAACAGGTATTGACACATAATCTGGATTTCTTCCAAGCTGCTCACAAAGTTCAAAGGCAGCAGTCTTTTGACCTTCTATTCTATAAGGATTTATAGAATTTACCAAGGTAATAGGATGTTTTTTAGATATTTCCTTAACCATGTTTAAAGCATCATCAAAATTTCCATCAATGGCTATTATCTTTGCTCCATAAGCTAATGCTTGTGCTAGTTTTCCCATAGCTATTTTTTTATTTGGAATTATAACTATAGATTTAATTCCAGCTTTGGCAGCATAAGCAGCAGCTGCTGCAGAAGTATTTCCTGTGGAAGCACATATTATAGCCTTTGAACCTTCTTCTACAGCTTTAGTAACTGCCATAGTCATTCCTCTATCCTTAAAAGAACCTGTTGGATTTAAACCTTCATATTTCAAATATACTTGAATCCCTGGCATAAGTTTTTCAATATTTTCTGCTTTGATTAATGGTGTATTACCTTCACATAAGCTGATTACCTTTGTACTTTCATTAACAGGTAAAAACTCTCTATACTTATCTATAAGACCTATCCATCTCATTTTCTTTACCCCCAATAACAATTATTTTTATATGAATTAAATCTATTTACTTTTTTAAAAATCTATCATTATGCTAAAGATTATTTTTTATGAGCTTATTCATCTTCTAATATCATTATCTTTTTTACATTGCTGCAGTTTACTCTTTCTCTTAACATTCCTATATTTTTATCTAATATGGCTTCATTCTCCGATTTTACAAAGGCTGCAACTTCATTTGCTAAACCATACTTGGATTTAGCGATAATCTTACAGTAAGGGAACAGTTCTACTAAACCAGACATGGCTGCTATCCTGTCCTTTGTATTTATTCTAAGAAGCCATTTGTTTTCTTTTCTCCAAATAGTATCTATTGATGCTTCATTAGGATCGAATAAAATTCTATTTTCTTTCCTACTTTGCACAATATCCATTATGTCGGAAAATACAGCACTGGCTGTAGGAAACTTTCCTGCTCCTTTTCCAATAAAGACCACGTCTCCTACTGCATCTCCATCTATCAAAATGGCATTATATTCATTTTCAATTCTGCCTAAGGTTGAATTCTTTCTAACCATAACTGGAGAAACAGAAGCGTATATACTGTTTTTCTCTAATTCTGCTATTGCTAACAACTTAATGTCAAAACATTCGCTTTGAGCATATTGGAAATCCATAGAATCAATATTAGTTATCCCATTAATTTTAATGCTTTTCCAATTAATCTTTTTCTTAAAAGCTATAGTGGAAAGTATTGATAATTTTCTTGCTGCATCATAGCCCATTACATCGCTTTCTGGATTTGCTTCAGCAAAGCCCATGTCTTGTGCTAACTTTAAAGCATCGCCATAACTCATATTTTCTTTACTCATTTTTGATAGTATGAAGTTAGTTGTTCCATTAAGAATTGCCTTAATACTTTTTATTTTATTTCCTATAAGACACTCATTTATGGATTTTAGAATAGGTATTCCACCACCAACACTAGCTTCAAACTTTAATATAACTCCGTTTTTATGCGCAATATCTAAGAGTTCTTCTCCGTGTTCTGCTATTAAATCCTTATTTGCTGTAACTACATGTTTCTTTAGCTCCAAGGCTTTTTTCACATATTCATAAGCTGGGTCTACTCCTCCCATAGCCTCAACTACTATATCAACATTTTCCTTAAATATATCCTTGACATCCTTTGTAAAAATACTTGGGTCGTTACTTTCCCTGTACTTTTCTAAATTTCTTACTAGTACTTTAGATAATACCAATTCATCTTTTATATTTTTTTTCAACTTATTTCTATTTTTTAATATAAGTTCAGCTACTCCACTACCTACAGTACCATAGCCTAGCATAGCTATATAAGTCATCTTTATCCCTCCAATTCTTAAATAATTTCATTAAAATATTCCTAGTGGTTATGGTTTTCATAATAACTCTCTCCTTTTTACAGATTTTTAAATATATTACATAAACATATAAACAAAAAATAAAAGCTCGTCTCTAAAAAGGGACGAGTTATAATCGCGGTTCCACCCAAATTATAGTATAAAGAATTTAAATTAAGTTCTAGGTTGCTTAATCTTATAATTATACTATCACTTTAAACTTTTAACGCTAGAAAGCGAATAATGCCTACTATAGTTCAGCACTTAACTCAGAGGTGGTTTTCAATAGCCCTTGAACAGGAAGCTTTTCAGCCAATGAACTTCCTTCTCTGTGAACAGAATACTATTTACTCTTCCTCGTCATTGTATTTAGCTATATTAAATTTTATAAAAAAACAAAAACTCGCCTCAATATTGAGGCGAGTATATATCGCGGTTCCACTCAAATTAATAGCATAAATGTCACTGCCTTAGCAGCGAATTTAGATCTATTATCTCTAACCTAGTAACGCTTGGCAGCGGATTATACCTACTAAGTTTCAGTACTCAACTCTAAGGTGGTTTTCAATAGCCCTTGAACAAGAAACCTTTCAGCGAATCAGTTTCTCTCTCTTAGAACAGCAGCATATTTACTCTTCCTTATCATTGTTTTTCAAATATTATTTTGTATTATTATATTCTGGAAAATATAAAATGTCAATATATTTTTATATATAAAAATGTACTTTAAAATGCACTTTTATATATTAAAAATATGCTTTTGAATGTTAAAAATATAACAATGTCCAAGAAAAATAAGGTGATATCTGAAAATAAAGAAAATTTTCAATAAGAAATATACAGTAAAACCTGCATGCTATATAAAAGAAATACTAATCTATTCAAAATTTGAATGTTAAAAAAATAACTATTATAGAAATATGAAAACGATTATGATATTATTAAATCAGACGATAGAGGTCATACCACTCGTATATCTTAAATTATTTGAAATAAAAATATCGCATGCTTTATTATTTGTTGCATTGATTCCTACAGTGTGATTAACAATATCCTTTGTTAATAAAATGCTAATATATAGCGCATAATAATCACATTGATAACACATAAAATCACATTATTAATAGTAATTATATTATCGTTTTTATTTACAACTCCTCACTACATAGAAAAGCATAGTCTTAATTAAGGGAAAAATGATATTAATCACCATATATAAGGGAAATTTTAGTGCTTGGTTGTGTAATTATTTAGAAATTTACTTTATATTGTATGAGACTAATGGTTGGCTTCCGAATCTGAGATTCATAATAGTGAGCAATTAATTAAATATAAAATTTATAATATGGGGGGATTTATATGGCAAAAATAAAAATACCATACCATAAACAAATGCTTGACATTGAGATAGACGATAAGAATTTACTTGGGGTATTAGAATCAAAAGCAGCAGAATATAAAGCAACTGCATCTCAAGAAGAACTTGTAGAGATGGCTTTAGACAATCCAATAGGCAGTGAAAAACTTGAAGACTTAGTTAAGGGTAAGAAAAATATGGTTATTATAACTAGTGATCATACTAGACCAGTGCCAAGTAAGATCACAATGCCAATATTACTTAGAAGAATAAGAGAATCAAATCCTAACATAGATATAACTATACTTATTGCTACAGGATTCCATAGACCAACTACTCATGATGAACTTGTAAACAAGTTTGGTGAAGAAATAGTTAAAAATGAAAAGATTGTAGTTCACAATGCTTTCGATGACAACACTTTAGTTAAGGTTGGAACACTTCCATCAGGTGGAGAACTAATAATAAACAAACTAGCTGTTGAAACAGAGTTATTGATTGCAGAAGGATTTATAGAAGCTCACTTCTTTGCTGGTTTCTCTGGCGGAAGAAAGAGTATACTTCCAGGTATAGCATCAGCAAAAACAGTTATGGCTAACCACTGCAGCGAATTCATCGCAAGTCCTTATGCAAGAACTGGAATACTTGAAGGCAATCCTATACACAGAGATATGCTTTATGCAGCTGAAAAGGCTAAGCTTGCTTTCATATTAAATGTTGTTATAGACAGCGAAAAGAAAGTAATAAAAGCTTTTGCAGGACATAGAGAAAAAGCTCATGAAAAAGGATGCGAATTTGTAACAGAACTTTCAAAAGTTGATAAGATTCCAGCAGATATAGCAATTTCAACAAATGGCGGATATCCACTTGATCAAAATATTTATCAATCAGTAAAAGGAATGACAGCAGCAGAGGCTACTTGTAAGGATGGCGGAGTTATCATAATGGTTGCAGCTTGCAATGATGGACATGGTGGACAATCATTCTATGATAATTTAGCACAAGCTAAATCTCCAAGAGAACTTCTAGATAGAATAGCTAAAGTTCCTAGAAATGAAACTGTTCCAGATCAATGGGAGTTCCAGATACTTGCAAGAATGTTAGATAAATATACAGTAATAATGGTTACAGATATGTGCGATCCAAACATGATAAAGAGTATGCATATGCAACATGCATTTACTTTTGAAGAAGCACTTCAAAAAGCTTATGAGATTAAAGGAAAAGATGCTAAAGTAGTAGTAATTCCTGATGGGGTTTCAGTTATAGTTAGATAAATAGTTAAATAATATTATATAAATTTATTATATAAATTATTAAAAACATCTTAAATATCATTATAAGTTACGCATTATAAGTAAAGGAGAGAGATAAGACATGAATATTCTGTTATGTGTAAAGCAGGTTCCAGATGATTCTATTGAAATTCATTTGGACAATAGTACAAAAAAACCCAATCTAAAAGGAGTTAGTATGGTAGCTAATGCATTTGACACATATGCATTAGAGTTAGCAGTACGCTTCATGGAAGCTAATGGAGGAAAAGTTAGTGTATTAACTGTTGGAGCAGAAGATGCTACAAACACATTAAAAAATTGTATTGCTGTAGGAGCTAAAGAAGCATTTTTCGTAAAAGATGATGCATATGCAGATTTAGATGCTCTAGGAGCAGCTCATGCTTTAGCAGATGCTATTCACAAAATTGAAGAAGAAAAAGGGGAAAAATTTGATTTAATTCTTTGTGGAAAAGAATCTACAGATGAAATTACTGGACAAGTGGGAGCAATGCTTGCTGAAAAGTTAGGATTAGGATTTGTTAGCAGTGCAATTGCAATCAATCCAAAAGATGGTGGCTTAGAAGTTCATCAAGAAACTGATGAAGGATACAATGTAGTTTCTGTAGGATCTCCAGCCGTAGTAACAGTAAGTAAGCCAGATTATGATCCACGTTATCCAACTATTAAGAGTAAGATGGCAAGTCGTAAAGCAGTTATTCCAACCTATTCTGCAGCAGAAATTGGAGATGTAAAACAAGCAAAAGTACGTTGCATTGAATATGTTGAACCTCCTAAGAGAGAGGCTGGTATCAAAATTCAAGAGAAAGATGTTGCATTAGCAGTAAGTGCTGCTATGGAGCAAATGAAAAAAGATAAGGCAATCTAATTAAGGAGGAAAATGAAGGTATGAAAGCACTATTATTTATTGAAACAGATGGAGAAAAAGCGTTAGGCGGAAGCCTTGAATTGATTAGCACAGCAAAAGCATTAGATGCAGAAGGAACAGCTCTTGTAGTAGGTAATAGAGCTGCAGCGGATACAGTAGCTGCTTTAGGAGTTCCAGTTATTTTCGCAGATAATGCTACAGATTGTGATAATTTGACAGAGGTATTATCACAAGTTGTTAAGGAAGAAAATCCTGATATCGTTTTACTTGCAAATACACCATTATCTAAGGACGTTGCACCACGTGTTGCTGGACGTTTAGATTTAGGATGTGTAAGTGACGTAACAGGATTAAGCAAAGATGGGGATAAAGTTATATATACTAGACCAGCTTATGGCGGTACAATTTTAGAAAATATTGAAGTAGAAGGTACTGCTATAGTAACAGTTAGAAGTGGAAGCTTTTCAAAGCCTGAAGCTGCTTCAAATGCAGGTGTTACAGAGAAAAAAGTAGAAGTTTCTGCTGATGCTATTAAGGCAAAAATTGTTGACACAGTAAAAGAAATTTCTGAATCTGTTAATTTAGAAGAAGCACAAGTTATTGTTGCTGGTGGACGTGGAATGGGAAGCGCAGAAAACTTCAAACTTGTTGAAGAATTAGCAAATGTACTTGGCGGTGTAGTAGGTGCAACAAGACCAGCAATTGAAAGTGGTTGGATTTCTCGTGCACATCAAGTTGGACAATCAGGAAAGATTGTAGCTCCAAAACTTTATATTGCATGTGGTATTTCAGGAGCAACACAACATACATCTGGAATATTAGGTTCTAATTATATCGTTGCTATTAATAAAGATGAGGAAGCTCCAATTTTTGAAATTGCTGATGTAGGTATTGTTGGAAACGCACTTGATATTCTTCCGGCTATGATTGAAGAAATGAAGAAAATAAAATCAGAGTAAAAATTTATTTGTAAATAGTAAGAATTTATTTGTAAATTATAAAGATTCAGTTAAATTATGGGATATAAAAAATAATAAGGGGATATGAAAATGTTGTTTTTAAGGTTTTTAATAGCTATATTACCAATTATTTGGCTGATAATAGGATTGAGCAAAATAAAAATGCAAGGCTACAAAGCTTGTAGTATTACGCTTATTATTACATTCATCTTAGCCATTGCTTTTTGGAAGTTGAATCCAGGCTATGCTGCGACAGCTGCGTTAGAGGGTATACTCAATGCCTTGTGGCCAATTTGCTTAGTTATTATTGCAGCTTTGTTTGCTTATAATTTAACTTTACGTACGGGTGCAATGGACTCCATAAAGAAGATGTTGGCTGGAGTTTCTACTGATAAAAGAGTTTTAGCATTAATTATTGGATGGGGATTCGGTAATTTCATGGAAGGTATGGCTGGGTTTGGTACAGCAGTTGCTATCCCAGCATCTATGCTAGCTGGTATTGGATTAAATCCATTTGCAGCAGTTACAGCTTGTTTAGTTGTTAATAGTACGCCAACTGCGTTTGGATCAGTTGGAATACCTTTAGTAACACTTTCATCAGTAACTGGGGTTCCATCAAATACATTAGCGGCAAATACGGCAATTATTGAAGCAATTCTTACTTTTATCAGTCCATTTATTATGGTATGTATTGTAGGCGGTGGAATAAAGGCATTAAGGGGATCATTTATTATTACATTAATTTCTGCATTATCATTTGTATTACCTTGGTATATTACAGCAACAGTAGTTGGAGCTGAATTGCCAAATATAGTAGGTTCTATTTGTTGTATGGCATTTACGGTTATTGCAGCAAAAGTCCTTAATAAAAATGCTGAAGAAGAGTATTGTATTGAAGCTCAGAGTAAGGAAGAAGGACCAGCTTTAACATTTGGCAAAGGGATACAGGCATGGTGTACATTTATCTTAATATTTATAATGTTAATGGTTACATCAAGTTTATGTCCACCAATCAATGGTTTGATTTCAGGATACAAAAGTGTTGTAAGTGTATATGCTGGTGAAAATCCTGGAAAGTTGACATTTAGTTGGATTAATACACCAGGTGTTATCATTCTTATTGCTGCATTTATTGGAGGCCTTATACAAGGCGCAAAAATATCAACTATGTTAGAGGTATTAGGTTCTACATTAAAAGCAAACTGGAAAACAATTGTTACAATTTGTTCGGTTATGGCTACAGCAAAAATAATGGGTTATAGCGGTATGATTTCAGATATGGCAAGCTTTTTAGTTGTAGTTGCAGGAGGAGCATATCCGATAATTTCTCCATTAATTGGTGCTATCGGAGGATTTGTTACAGGTTCAGGTACATCAACTTGTGTGTTATTTGGGGGATTACAGGTAGAAACAGCGAAAAGTCTTGGATTCTCTCCAGCATGGATGGCGGCAGCAAATGTCCTTGGAGGAGGTATTGGAAAGATGATTTGTCCTCAAGGTATTGCCATAGGTGCTAGTGCAATTAATCAGTCAGGTTCAGAAAGTAAGATACTAGGAAAAATGTTTAAATACTTTATAACTTATGTAATTGTATCTGGAATCGTGTGCTATTTAGGTACATTATTTATAAAATAAAAATAGAAAGGAATGGATAGTATGGCTAAGTACAATGAATTAACACCAGAAATAATTGAAAAATTAAAAGAGGCAGCTCCAGGACATATTTTAACAGGTGATGAAATCAATGAAGATTATTCTCATGATGAAATGCCTATCTATGGAAAGAGAGCTCCACAAGTTGTGTTAATGGCACATTCAACAGAAGAAGTTGCTGCAGTAGTAAAGATATGTAATGAGAATAAAATACCAGTAACTCCAAGAGGAGCAGGAACAGGGCTTGTAGGAGGAGCAGTTCCTCTTTTAGGAGGAGTTCTAATTGATATTACAAAGATGAACAAAATACTTTCTTATGACTTAGAAAACTTTGTTGTTCATGTTCAAGCAGGTGTTTTATTAAATGATCTTGCAGAAGACTGTTTAAAACAAGGATTACTATATGCTCCAGACCCTGGTGAAAAGTTTGCTTGCCTAGGTGGAAATGTTTCAACAAATGCTGGTGGAATGAGAGCTGTTAAATATGGAGCAACACGTGACTATGTACGTGCAATGAAAGTTGTTCTTCCAACAGGAGAAATTACTACATTCGGAGCTACAGTATCAAAGACAAGTTCAGGTTACAGCCTTTTAAATTTAATGATTGGTTCAGAAGGTACTCTTGGAATTATTACAGAACTTACTTTAAAAGTTATGCCAGCACCAAAGGTAGTTGCAAGTTTAATTATTCCTTTTGAAAATTTACATGATTGTATTTCTACTGTTCCTAAATTAAAAATGGCAAACTTGAATCCACAAGCACTTGAATTTATGGAAAGAGAAATTGTTTTATCTAGTGAAAGATACATTGGAAAGAGCGTATTCCCACAAGTAGTTGATGGAGTAACTGCAAATGCTTATTTACTTGTTACTTTAGATGCAAGCAATGAGGATGAATTAAATAATCTTATTGAGCAAGCAAGTGAGCTAGTATTAGAGGCAGGAGCAATTGACGTTCTTGTAGCTGATACACCTGCAAAAATGAAAGATGCATGGGCTGCACGTTCTAGTTTCTTAGAAGCTATTATGGCTGAAACAAAATTATTAGATGAATGTGACGTAGTAGTCCCAGTAAATAAAATTGCTTCATATGTTGAATTTGTAAATAAAGCTGGTGAAGAATTTGGACTTGATATTAAGAGCTTTGGGCATGCAGGAGATGGAAATCTTCACATATATCAATGCAGCAATGATTTAGAAGAAGAAGAATTTAAGTCAAGAGTTGATAAATTCTTTGATGTTATTTACAAAGAAGCAACAAATTGCGGTGGACTTGTTTCAGGAGAACATGGAATTGGTAGTGGAAAGGTAAAATACTTAGCTGATAGTGTTGGAGAAATAAACATGGATTTAATGAGAGGTATCAAGAAAGTATTTGATCCAAATGAAATTATGAATCCAGGTAAAGTATGCTGTACATTAGATGGCATTAAATAATAGAAAATATAATTTATATACAAATAAATATAATAAATACACATATATAGAAAGGTAGGAAGATTATATGAATTTTAAGCAAGATGAAAATCACCAACAATTACAAGAAATGTATCGCGATTTCGCAGAAAATGAAGTAAAACCAATTGCAAAAGAAATTGATGAAACTATGCGTTTCCCAGAAGAAAATGTAGCAAAAATGGCTGAAATGGGATTACTTGGAATACCATTCCCTGAAGAATATGGCGGAGCTGGAATGGACACATTAAGCTATATACAATGTGTAGAAGAATTATCTAAATGCTGTGCAACAACAGGTGTTATAGTTTCAGCACATACAAGCCTTGGTTCATGGCCTATTTACGCATTTGGTACAGAAGAACAAAAAGAAAAATATTTAAAACCACTTGCTTCAGGTGAAAAATTAGGTGCATTTGGATTAACAGAACCTTCTGCTGGAACTGATGCTTCTATGCAAAAGACAACAGCTGTACTTGAAGGAGATCATTATGTATTAAACGGAAGCAAGATATTTATAACTAATGCAGGATATGCAGATATATATATCGTATTTGCTATGACAGATAAGAGCAAGGGAACAAAAGGAATTTCAGCATTTATAGTTGAAAAAGATTTCCCAGGTTTCTCTGTTGGAACTCACGAAATAAAGATGGGAATCAGAGCATCTTCTACATGTGAATTATTCTTTGATAACTGCATAGTTCCAAAGGAAAATCTTTTAGGAGAAGAAGGTCAAGGATTTAAGATTGCAATGGCAACTCTTGACGGAGGACGTATTGGTATTGCTGCACAAGCTCTTGGTATTGCAGAAGGTGCAATAGAAGAAACTATAAAATACGTTAATGAACGTGTTCAATTTGGACGTACTATTTCAAAATTCCAAAATACACAATTTGAACTTGCTAAAATGCGTGCAAATACAGAAGCTGCAAAACTTTTAGTATATCAAGCTGCATGTGCAAAGGATGCTGGTGAAAGATATACTCACTTAGCTGCTATGGCAAAATTATATGCTGCTACAAATGCTAGTGATGTAACAAGACGTTGCTTACAATTATTCGGTGGATACGGATATTCAAGTGATTATCCAATTGAAAGAATGATGCGTGATGCAAAAATAACAGAAATCTATGAAGGAACATCAGAAGTTCAAATGATGGTAATCTCTGGATGGATGGGAGTTAAATAATCCATAATATGGTTAAAAAAGATGGAAGATACAATTCTATATCTTCCATCTTTTTTTATTGTTCTAATATACTTTTTTTATCTTTAATCTCATGCATTTTTAGCATAACCATTCTTGTTACTGGTTGAGCAATAAGTGCTTCTACTGCAAAGGAAATTGCAGCATAGTGAAAATTTAAAGTTAAAAATTTATACAATACTTTTTCTCTAACTTTACTGGATAATATGATTTTTTTGCTTTTCTAAGGCCTTCGATGCCTAAATCTTGTTCTCTATTAATGTATTCTACTTCGCTAAGATAATTTTCTACAAAGGTTTTATTAGTAAAGGCATATATTCCATTGATATTTTTTAGACCTTTTTCAAAGTGAACTATTGCCATATTGTCATTTACAATTTCACCTGCAGTAAATGAAGCTATATTATCATCAACATAAACAGCCATTCCTTTTAAATTCAATATATCGAAGTAGTTTATAACTTCTATAATTCCATTTAATTCATAGGTTAAATATTCATTTCCAGTATAATTTTCAGCATACCACTTCTTTGAAAGCTTAATACAATCTTCTTTTACATTAGGTTCTCCAAAATCTTTTATGCTGTAGTTATATTTTTTTATAAATTGATTATAATGATTTTTCTTTCCATGAAGCTTTTTCCCAGATAGGGTAGCTAATTTATCTTTTAAATATATATAATCAAAATTATCTATATCCTCTTCTATACGAGCTGCATCACCGTATATGCCCTTAAAGTCTTCTAGGAATGAATCTTCTACATCTTTGAATAGATAATTCATGTTATTTTCTTTTTGATATTCTCTTAATACTTCAATTAATTCTTTAAGATTATTTTTAGTGTATCCGATAGGCTGCATAAAGTGGTAATTCCCTTTAAAATCCTTCTTTTTTATTATAAGAATATCATTATATATAGCATATTGAATGTCGCAAGCCTTTCTCCAGATAAGTAATGTAGTAAAAGAATACTCGCAAGTAGTAAACTTATAATCTTGTAAGTACTTATCTAGAGCATGTTTATCTTCAATAGCTAATGGTTTAAATACTAACATAATAGTCTCCTTGTAAAATAAATTTGTTATTAAATATAATTTATCTAAAATGTTTTATATAAAAGTATTATCCCATTCACTGCGTAAGATGCCATAGAGATACATATCGTGTCTTTTGCCATCCCTATGAATAAATTCCCTATAAACTCCTTCCTTTTTAAAACCAAGTTTTTCGTAAAGGGCTATAGCGGGTTTATTATAAGACAATACCGTGAGCTGAATTCTATGAAGATTTAATTCTTGGAATCCAAACTCTAAAGTAAGAGCTAATGCTTCTTTTCCTATTCCTTTACCTCTAAAGTTATTATCTCCTATGCCTATATAAATAGTCGCTGTACCATTATTCCATAGTATATTTTCAAAGCCTGTAACTCCAATCAATTCATTGGATTCCTTAGTTTTTACAGCGAATATATACTTATCATGTGAATTCTTTATATCCAAAAGCATTTCACGAAGATCTGTCTGGCACTGCGGGAAAGCTGGGATAACATCATAAAGCCTGAGGAAGCCTGTATCATTATACCAAGCTTCAAAAGTAGGTAAATATTCTTCTTTAAAAGAAGTCAATTTAACATTGTTACCTACAAGTAATTGTTTTATCAGCATAAAATTATTACCTCCAAATTGTTAAACATAGACAAACTTCACCTAGTTGTATTAGTATAGACTCATAATAAGTCATACAAACAAAAGTGAAGTTTATATCTCATAAAGATATTTTGTTTAAAACATAACTAGAATAAAATCTCTTGTCCTCTTCTGTAAATAGAAATTATTTTAGTATCATATTTTTTTATTCTTTCACTAAAGTTCTTTGTAATTTCAGTATGATTTTCAAAATGCATTGGTATAAACAATTTTGGGTGCAGATTTTTAATAAAGTATTCTCCACCTAAATAGTAGTATTCCTTTAATCTAGGATCTACAGGAAAGAAAGCTATATCTATTGGATATTCTTTAAGTTTGTTTATTTCATCTTTAAAATCTTTAGCCATTTGACGATTATATTCATCACTTTCATCATACCAATGCCACCAATTTAAATCGCCAGCATGGAATATATTTATATTATCTGCTTTTATAAGAAAAGATACACCAATATCTGTTGAGCCATATGCTTTTATAGTTATGTCATTAAGGATAAGAGTATCACCCTTTGAAATCAATTTATGTTCAGGAAAACTATCCTTAATCTCTATGTCACTGCTCAAAATATATTTTACCTTATCATTAATATTTTGCCAATTGAATATTAATGGGTTAAAGTGATCTTCGTGACCATGAGATACTAACACATAAATATTTTTCTGTGTATAAAAAACTTCATCAGGAATCACACCAGTATCAAGACTTCTTTCCTTACTATCACTAATATCGTTAAAATAATCAAATATAAATATATGGGAAGCTGTTTCCAGTATAAATCCATCATGATATAGGTAATGAACTTTAGCCTTATTCATAGAAAACTCCTTAATTATTATTTTTTTGGAAGAATTTCAGTCCAATATCCATCTGGATCAGATATGAAATAAATTCCCATTTCCTTGTTTTCATAGCATATACATCCCATATTTTTATGATATTCATAAGCTGCATCAAAATCATCAACAGTTACAGCTAAGTGAAATTCGTTTTCTCCAAGATTATAAGGCTCTTTTCTATCCCTTAACCAAGTAAGTTCAAGTTGGTGTTTAGTAGAACCATCTGACAAGTAAACTAAAATAAAATCTCCATTTGGATGATTATATCTTCTAACCTCTTCAAATCCTAATGCATCTTTATAAAACTTTAGACTTTTTTCAAGATCTAAAACATTGATATTATTATGATCAAAAGAAAACTTCATTTTAACTCTCCCTTTCTATGATTTAAATAGTAGTTAATAATTATTATTATATACTATTTAGAAGTAAATTGTGAAATAATTTATTTAAGATATTACATTTATAATAAGAAATAGTCCTTCCTGAATGATGAGTATATAATCGAGAGTTATCAAATTATTTTGTTCAATAATAATTGACAAATATATGTACTTTCCTATAGTATATTACAATAGAATCGATAATTAATTATAATATTTTATTATCAAACAGTATTTATTCATTATTTATAAGGAGGGAAAAGTATGAAGTTAAAAAGGTTGAGCTTTAGAACTATAGGCACTAAGTTGATTGTTAGTTTTATGCTTATGTGTTTAATCCCCATAATAATTTTAGGGATTACCTCATATTATGAGGCTAAATCTGTGTTAAGTAAAAAGCTAGAAACAACCAGTGTGCAAACTTTACTAGAGATAAATAGAGGGTTAGATAATTATTTTGATGGTATATCTAATCAACTAAATATGTTATCAAATAATGAAGCACTTAAAAATGTAGAATTAAATTTAAATTATATGGATTCTATTGAGTCGCTGATAAAGGATGCAAAAGAAAGTAATAAAGACATAATAAATGTATATTTTGGAACAGATACTGGGAAATTTATGATTTATCCTGAAGATGATATGGGAGATAAATATAATCATAAAACAAGAACTTGGTATACTTTGGCCCTAGGTAAAAAAAGGAAAGTAGTTATAAGTGATCCATTTAAGGATATTCAAACAGGAAAAATTGTGGTTTCCGTGTCAAGGACTGTGGATATAAATGGAGAGGTAATTGGGGTTGTAGGAATGAATATATCCTTAGAAACTCTATCAGAACAATTATCTGAAATCAAAATAGGAGATTCAGGATACTTATTTATAGCTGATAGTAAAGGAAAAATTGTTGCTCATCCACAGAAGGAACTCATTGGTGTAGATGAAGCTGCTAAACTAAGTGTTTGGAATGATATAGCGGGAAATACTAATGGATTCGCTAGATATAAAATGCAAGGAGAAGATAAATTCGCTTCATATCAAACTAATGAAAAAACAGGATGGAAATTAATAGGATCAATGAATGAATATGAATTAGTTAAGGACACAAACAGTATAAAGTATATGATGGCAATAGTAGCACTAATTATGGCTATAGTCTCTATGGTTGTGTCCATAGTATTAAGTAGGGGAATGACCTCAAATATAAACAAATTAAAATTTATTTTTAATAAAGCATCTCAAGGGGATTTAACGTCTACAGTAGACATTAAATCAAAAGATGAATTTGGACAGCTTGGAAGAGATTTTAATTCAATGATGGAGAACATTTCAATCTTGATTAAAAATATAGGAATTTCATCAAAGACAGTATTAGATACATCTTCTAATCTTGCTAATATGGCAGAGGAAACTACAGCGTCTATTGAGCAAGTATCTCAAGCGATAGAAGAAGTATCCTCAGGAGCAATAAATCAAGCCCAACATTCTCAGGAAAGTGTTAAGAATATGGGAGATTTATCTGATAAATTGGATAATATTGCACAGTCTGCAGAACATATGGGGCAAATATCTTCAGATACCAAGTCTTTAAGTTCTAAAGGATTAGACGGATTAAAAGTTTTAGCTGAGAAATCTAAAGTGACAAAAGATTCTGCTGTGGAGGTAAGTAAAACTGTTCAAGATGTAAACGCTAGCATGATGGAGATTAACGCAATTTCTGATACTATATCTCAAATTACTGAACAGACTAATTTGTTATCTCTAAATGCTTCTATTGAAGCTGCAAGAGCAGGAGAAAGTGGAAAAGGATTTGCAGTAGTAGCAGATGAGATCAGAAAGTTAGCAGAGCAGTCTAAGGATTCAACAGAACATATAAAGAAGATAATAGAAAAAGTAAAAGATAAGTCTTTAAATTCAGTAGAAGCTATGAACAAAGTTGAAAATACGGTTAAGGAGCAGGAGAAAGCTGTACTTCAAACACAAGAGATATTTAAAGATATTATAAATTCTGTTTTTGTATTGACCAATAAAGTAAATGAAATCAAAATTTCCATAGAGGAGATACAGAATAAAAAGGCTAATGTATTGGAAGATATAGAGAACATTTCTTCAATTTCAGAGGAAACTGCATCTTCAACAGAAGAAATAGCTGCGTCATCACAGGAAATCAACAGCGCTATGGAAGAGTTTTCTAAATATGCAGTAGAGCTGCAGGAACTATCAGAAAAACTAGAAACTGAAATCGGTAAATTTAAATTATAACAAAATACCCTCTTTGGTTAAAGCTTAACCAAAGAGGGTATTTTGAAGTTTTTTATCTAGGAGCACTAGGAGATGTAACTTGCTGAGGATACTGAGTAGCACCTCCAAATACTTCTACAAATTTTATAGAATAGATATCTGCTATTTGTAAATCATTAGAGTTAAAAGGAACCAAGGCTATGTGGTCTATTCCTACTTCAACTAAGGTTCCTACACGGTCAGTAAGTATATTAGTTCCTATTAAAAATTCAACCCTCATTGCTTTACCAAGTTGTGTTCTTAAAAATCCTTGAATATAGTTTCTGTTCTGCTGTACAGGAGCACCAGGTTCCATTTCAAAGTCAGGTCCTCCTTCTACTACAGGTGTTTGAGCACCAGCCATACCAGTCGTGCCAGGCATAGTAGTAGCTTGAGGTGACGTTGTTGGTGTAGGCATCTGCTGGTAAGGCATTATTGGCTGTTGCCACTGCATCATTGGCATTTGAGCATACATAGGATTTTGTACCTCAGGCATTTGCCTATAATCAAAATCTAACCAATCTTCCATAAAAGTGGCCTCCTTGATAAATTAATATATATATAATTTTAAATTATAACTAGGTTTGAGCATAAAGTTCTGTTGGGTTATAGAAACAGTGATTTCCAACTCTAACTTGGAAGGAACCTGTTCTATTTCTAGGGAAATAATATGGACAATCAGGTCTGAATGGATTAAAGTACCATAATGAAGCTCCAACATTGAATAAACGCTGACCAGATATTGCCCAATCTGCTATCTGAAAATGTATCTCTTGTGGAGGATTAGACCAAATAGTTTGAGGATTTGGCTGACCATTAAGTTCAGAGCGGACGCAGTCAAATTGCCCCTTTTGATAAATTATATTTCTAATACTTCCTTGACCTATTCTTCGATATTCACCAAAAGAAACTCTAACTCTATTCATAACAACGGTGGCTACGCCTTTCATCCCATTTTCACCTTCACCACCAGCTTCACATCGTATAATTCTAGCCAGTAGTTCTCTATCTGAATAAGCCAAATTTTTCACCTCGCTAATTGTGCTCACAATATAGCTTATTCATAATTTATGAAAAGGTACTTACTTTTTGATAAATTTTATAAAAAATATATATTCCGAATATCTCATAAAATCATATTTTAAGAATATGCTTTATATATGATTATATTTAAAAATAAATCTATATATTACAACCATGGCTTTAGATATCTTTATACATAAAAATTTAACTGGTAACTTTTTATATTTATGATAAAATGGTTGGTGTAGCAGATAAAAAAGGGGAGATTTACATATGAAAATAAAAAATTTTTTTAAGGATTGGATAGTTCCAATTATAGCAGCAATTATTCTTGCAGTCTTAATAAATAGATTTCTATTTTTTCAAGTTTCAGTACCAACAAAATCTATGTATCCAACCATAAAACCAAAGGATAGAATGATTGTTACAAGAATATATAATAAAGAAAAATTAAAAAGAGGAGATATTATAGTATTTTACTCGGAAGAACTTGGAGAAACCCTTATAAAAAGATTGATAGGACTTCCAGGCGATGAAATAAAGATAGACGAAAACAGAAATGTATATGTAAATGGAGAAAAGCAAGATGAGCCTTATGTTGTTTATAACGGTGGAAAAGGCGGAGAGTTTAAAGTGCCAGAAGGACACTACTTTTTTATGGGAGATAATAGAGCAAACTCATGGGATAGTAGATATTGGCAGGAGCATTATATTTCTGAAGATGATATAAAGGGAAAAGCTAGGTTTATAGTATTTCCATTTAGTAGATTTGGTAAATTTAGATACGGAGAAGCTGCTGTTGCTGGATCAAATTAATCCAGCAACTTTTGTTTTTCTAAAGCAATAAGAGCAGCACCTAAAGCTCCTACTATTTCAGGTTCATCTGGTATAAATATTTTTTCACCAAGTCTTTCCTCAATAGCTTTTACAACTCCTATGTTTTTTGCCACTCCTCCTGTCATTATATAAGCTCCTTGTCTTTTTATTCTATCTAAAAGTGAAATGGTTCTATTTGCTATGGAGCTGCAAAGACCATGAATTATGTCACTTTTATCCTTATTAAGAGCTATTAAAGAAATAACTTCTGATTCAGCAAAAACACTACACATACTTGTTATAGTAAGATTTTCTTTAGAGTTTAAAGATAAAGGTCCCATTTCTTCTATAGATATTTCAAGAGTTCTAGCCATCATCTCTAAGAATCTTCCTGTACCAGCAGCGCATTTATCATTCATAGCAAAATCAACTATATTACCCTTATCGTCAAGTTTTATGGCTTTACTGTCCTGTCCTCCTATATCTATTATGCTTCTAATCTCTTGGTTTAAGAAAAAGGCGCCTTTGGCATGACAGGTTATTTCTGTTATGCTTTCATTAGCAAAAGGAATAGACACTCTTCCATATCCTGTGGATACTATGTAGGATATATCTTTGAGTTTTAAATTAGAATTTTTCAAAGCTAGTTTTATAGCTTTATCAACTCCAACCGAGCTTTTAGCTCCAGTTCTAGTTACTGAATATCCTAATACTTTTTTATTTTCATTAAGGATTACCACATTTGTCGATGTAGAGCCGCTGTCTATACCCATAACGATTTTTGAAGTGGATAATTTATTCACATATCTTGAAAAAGGATTTTTAGATTCTGTGGATTGTTTGGATTTTAACGTTTCTATAAAAGCTTCTATTCTTGTTTTCATTTGACCCTCACATTGTTCTGTATAATCAGTTTCTATTTTTAAAATTGGAATATTAATTCTGTTTTTCAGTTTTGCATATTCATAAGAATAAAAGTCACAAAATTTTAGAGTGTGATATATAATGCCATCAATTTCACCCATATTTTCATTTAAAATTTCATAGCGTTTTTGTAAGTTTACCATTCTAAGACAAGGAAAAGAGTTAAGAAGAGCATGAACATAAAAATCTAATATATCTTCCTTATCAGATATATTATCATATAAAAAATTGTCTCCAGTGCAGGTGAAATTAAATTTTACATTAGAACCACAATTATATATAAAGTCTGCTAGGGAAGGAGTTACTCTAGCACCTAACAAGGCTATGTTAATTTTGTTTTTGTTTTTATATTCTGCTTTTTTAACAATATTTTCGTTATAATTCTCTAGGACTTCCATTAATTTCATGGAACTAAAGGTTTTACCGCTGTATTCTTCAAAGTGGGATATAAATTTTAGAATTTCACTTTTAAACAAATTAATAGAACAGCATCTATCTTTATGAGGCAAGTCTATTAAATGAATAAAATTAAATCTATTTTGATTTTTAAGTACATCGTATAGTCTTCTTATACTATCACAGCAATTAACTAATACCAATTCAGTTATATCACTATTTAAAATATACTCCAAAGCAGACTTTGAATAAAAGCACATATTAGGATGCATTAAGGAATCAGACTTATTGAAACTATGAATAGATGGCTGAAGCCTTATAGTCTTTTCTCCAAAGCTCTCCAATATATGAATAGGGGTATATTTGCAAAGATATCCTACCATTATATAACTTCCTTTCTGCTGTCAGCTTCTATAACTTCTAAAAAGGCCTGGAATCTAGTTTGAATTTGACCGTTTTCAGTGTTCCTTCTATCCACACAGTCTCCATCTAAAGATAAAAACGGAATATGATTTTGACTAAGGATTTCTTTTAAAAGCATAGTTCCTCCGCTAGATTGTTTGCAGCCCCAGTGGCAAAAGTTTATAACAGCATCTGCATTAAGTTCTTTGCACATGTTAGCTATGTTATTAGCTTTAATTTCAAATCCACCATTATATTGATTTAGAAGCATTTTTTTTGCTAGAGCATTAAAGGGGTGTTCATAATCTAATTCTTCTGTATAATCAAAGTTTAAATCGCAGGTAAGAATCTGATAGTTTTCATTAATATTAAAATAGTTTCTTAATGTCTCATGATAAAAAGGAAGGAGGTGAACCCATAGAAATCTTTTACCTTGACTTTTTGGATAAGACTGTATGTCATCTAATTGCATCTTATAAAATTTCAAGGTTTCTTCTGTCCCTAGGCCAACATGAGATAAAAATATCTTATACATCTCCATAGTTAAAGTATTGGGAAAATATTTGTCCTTTAAGCTATGTAAGAATTTCTTATTATAACTTATAGATTGATTTTCTAATTTTATTACATGTTTAAGTTTGTCTAAATCCAGTTTTTTATTAGTAATATTTTCAATTAAGGCAACCATTTCTTTAAGCTGAGTGCTTACGTATTCTTCAGCTTCTTTGGTATATTCATAAGGAATATCTATAATATAAAGAGGAATATTGTATAATTCTGATATATGAGAAAAAGTCCTTATGTTTGCATCGCAAATCATAGAGGAGGCTATGGCAAATCTGGGCTTAGGAATAAGTTTAGACTGTGCCGCCCCTAAAAATGCCTTGTGATAGGAGCACAGTGTTTCAGAAAGTCCAAAATTTGAAGCATAATCAATAAAGTAATCCTCAATCATAAATCCAGATAAAAATGAAGAAAAGGCTTCTACGAACAGAGGATATATGTCCATGGCATGAAGTATTTCAGATGGAGCAAACAAATTTACAAGAGCTAAGGAATTAGGATGAGTTAAAGGGTATAAAACATAGTTTATGCAAATTTTATTCAAATACTGGAGTGATTTAGGTAAGTATTTATCTGGGAGAATGGAGAGTCTAAACTTTTCAAAATTTAATCCAAGTTTGAATAAATCTAGAGCATGCTTAGGACTGCTCATGGACTTTTTTATTAAATCTCCATAAGCTTTTATAAGATTCATAAAAAACACTTCCTTAGCAGAAAATTATAAAACAAAAAAATGCCATACATGGAGGTGGGAGGGAAATACGAGATTTCTTTTTCCATGTATGACTTATGGTTTACATATTTAATATTATTAGTTTACTAAATAATATTATGTGTATTATTTCTTAATAATATTGTATTATTGATTGATTTCAATGTCAATAAAAGTATTATGATATTTTGGAATATTATTAATAAATATTTAATCTATGCCAAGTTAATTCATTAAATGTTAAGACTTTTAATAAATATAAAACCCTTGTGGAGTACAATGATTAAAGGTATAATAGTCATTATGAATTAGTAGTAAATGCAGTAAATGAAACAATTGATCAACTTATGATAATAATATAGTTAGTTGAAACATCCGATTTGATAGGAGGTCATGCAATGTTCCAAAACAAGAAATTTAAGTACCTTGTATATTAT
>NZ_JBKEEV010000014.1:0-25404 GCF_047777555.1 Clostridium sp.
CTTATAAAAAAGTTAGTTGTATAAGGGAGGACTATATTATTGCTTAATATATAGTCTATAGTATACAAGAGTATAGCGGTACTAGCTTTATCATCTAAGTGTCTGCTTTTAATAAAACCATTATCTGTTATTATGGTTCTAGGGTCTAAAAAGATAAAATCACCAACATTAATTCCTAGAGTTAGGGTATCTTCTTTAGAAAATACTTTCTCATCTAAAATAACTTCCATGTTTTTAGGACTTCTTTTAAGATCATAAGCTTCATTTCCGCTTATGTGAACAGAAGGTTTTAAAGATTGAATTGTTCCAGTATAAGTTTTATCATCCAGAGTAAAAATAGTGCAATTTTCTCCTTCTATAGAATTCCCTGTGAATCCGCCTATTAGACTTATACCAAGCTTTCCATCTGATTTTATCTCACTAACCATAGCGCCTAAGGTATCTACATGAGAGGAAAAAGTTCTTTGGTATTCGTTGTTTTTTCCTTTGAGTGTAACTATTATGGCTCCCTTATTCGTAATAATATATGGAGCTTTTAAGGAATCAAGTTCACTTTTTATATATTCCATTACTTTATAAGTATAGCCAGAAGGACTTGGGATGGATAAGATATTTTTTAAATAAGTTTTAAGTTTGTATTTGTCATAATTCATGATTTCATCACTCCTTTAAAAAATTTTATCATAATATGAAACTATAGCCAATGTATAAACACAGTTTCATATGTAATTATTTAAAATTTTGTAGTATAATAAGTTGGAAAGAGGGGAGAGATTAAATGGCTAGAAGTAAAAAAAATACAATAAGAAAAAAGAGTAATAAGAGGGTCAGAAATCTAGTATTTACAATCATTTTATTATTAATTTCAGCTGCTGTTAGTTATGTGTATTTTATTACGCAAAAATTCGACAATGTTATGTTCCCGGGAGTTATTATTGAAAGTGTGGAATTATCAGGAAAGAGTAAGGAAGAAGCTTTAGAAATTTTAAAAGAAAAGTATTCAAAACCAATACTTAGTAAGAAAATACATGTTAAAACTCCAAGCAAAACTTATACAATAAATTATTCTCAATTAAATCCTCAATACAATATAACAGAAGTCATAGATGAAGCTTTTGCTTATGGTAAGAATTTAAATATAATATCTAAATATAAGCTTATAAAAAGTCCTGAATTAAAAAAATATAATCTTCAATTTTCATATGATCATAAGCCAGTAGATGACATGATAGAGTCTATAAGCAAGGATATTAATACAAAACCAAAGGAAGCAACGATTAAGTCTGTAAACGGAGGTTTTCAAGTTACTGAAGATGAAAAAGGTTTTGAGCTTGAAAAGAAAAAATTAAGTGATGAAATTGCAGCTAAAATCAAAAATAACAGTACTGGAGATATAAACATAGACGCCCCTATAAAAGTTATAGAATCTAAGGTTAAAGCGGAAGCATTAAGAAAGGTTGATTCAAAGATAGGGTCATTTTCAACTAATTATTCCTCTTCTTCAGAAGGTAGGGCGACTAATATAAGATTATCAACTCAAAGTATTAATGGTACAGTGATAATGCCAGGAGATACTTTTAGCTTTAATGAAGTTGTTGGAGAAAGAACAAAAGAAAGAGGATACAAGGAAGCTGGAGTTATAATAAATCAAAAATTCGATTCAGGCCTTGGCGGAGGAATATGTCAAGTATCTTCAACTCTATATAATGCATTGCTAAGAGCAAATATAAAAACCACTGAAAGAGTGCACCATTCTATTCCTTCTACATATGTTGAAATGGGCCTTGATGCTACGGTTGACTGGGGAAATATTGACTTGAAATTTAAAAATACTTTCGATTATCCTATATATATCGAAGGCTTTACTTCAAATAGAAATGTGTATTTTAATATATATTCAAATTCTGAATTAGCAAAACGAACTTATGATATAACTACAGAAGTATATAGTACAATTGAGCCAACAATAAAATATATAGATGACCCATCATTACCAGCAGGACAAACAGAGGTAGAAAAGCAGCCTCGCAAAGGTTACAGAGTTAAAGCTTATAGAAATATCTATGAAAATGGTAAGTTTATAGGTAAGGAATTAATATCTAATGATTATTATGTACCGATAAATGGAGTAATTAGAAGAGGAACGAAAAAGTAAGATTAAATATTAAAAAAGTATTAATAAGTTAATTTAGAGTGCTTAATCCATATGGAAGAAACAAAAAACTTAGGATTAAGCACTTTTAAATTGAGAAAATTGCATCCCAATTTTCTTATATGTTATAATACTCTTTGATACTGTAGGGAATAGGTAATGTCAGCATAGTGGATGAAATTATAAAGGGGAGATTAATATGGCATTTAAGTTAGTGTGCTTGGACATGGATGGGACTTTATTGAACAGCAGTAAAGAAGTTAGTAATAGAAATAAGGAAGCCATAAAAAAAGCCCATGATATGGGAGTTAAAATAGCGATTTCTACAGGAAGGGTGTTTACATCTGCAAAATATTATGCACAACTTTTAGGGATAAATGCACCAATTATAGCTTCAAATGGAGCATATATTAGAGAAAAAGATAGAAATAAGGTAATATATAGTTCTACATTGAGTATAGAAGAATGTAAAAAGATACTGGGAATTATTAAAAATTATGATTTTAAAGTTTATTTTAATACTTTTAATACTATTATTTCGCCTAAACCCTACCCAAAAGGATATACTTATCTTGAGATGAATGAAGATTTATCAGATGATATGAAAATTAATCTTCATGTAAATCCTAATTTAGAAGAAGAATTTGTAAATAGAGATGGTGAAATACTTAAAGCTATATGCATTAGTGAAGACTACAGTACTCTAAAAAAAGCTAAGGGATGAGATAATAAATTTAAAAAGTTTTGAAGTTGTAAGTTCTTTTGGAGATAATTTTGAAGTAATGAAAAAGGGAATTTCAAAAGGTAATGCAGTAAAAATATTGGCAGAATTTTATGGACTTAAAAGAGAAGAAGTTATTTGCATAGGTGATGGTGAAAATGATTTATCTATGATAAAGTATGCTGGATTAGGCATAGCAATGGGAAATGCGCCAGACTATGTAAAAAAGGAAGCAGATTATATAACTGAAACTAACGACGAAGATGGAGTGGCTAAGGCTATAGAAAAATTTATTCTGTAGTAAACTCATCTATACATGATTATATGTACTTTACTTCATTTTATGATTAATATTATAATATAGAGTTAAATTCCACTAATATAGGGGGGTAAACAATGAGATTAGATAAACCTAATTTAAATATAGTATTATTTCAACCAGAAATACCACAGAATACTGGAAATATAGCAAGAACTTGTGTACTAACTGATTGCAGATTACATTTAATAAAGCCTTTAGGATTTAGCATAGATGATAAGAGAGTAAAGAGAGCTGGCCTAGACTATTGGCCATTATTAGACATAGAAGTTCATGAATCTTTTGATGATATGTTAGAGAAATATCCTGATGCCAATATATATCTATCAACAACAAAAGAAGCTAAATATCATCATGATGAAATAGAATATAAGCAGGGAGATTTTATTGTTTTTGGAAGGGAATCTTCAGGATTACCTGATTATATAAGAGATAGATATGTGGAAAATAGAATACGTGTACCCATGATAAAATCAACCACAAGATCCTTAAATCTTTCAAATACTGTAGCTATAGTTGCGTACGAAGCTTTAAGACAGTTAGGATTTCCAGGGATGAAGTAGGGGGTATAGACTATGGAGAAGATTAAAATAATCACAGATAGTACCTGTGATTTAAATAAAGAAATCATAGAAAAATATGATATAGAAGTCATACCCCTTATGGTTAGTTTTGGAGAAGAGAGTTATTTAGATGGCGTGACCATAAATATAAGAGAATTTTTAAAAAAAATAAAAGAAGAGGACATGTTTCCTACCACATCAGGAATAAATCCTCATAAATTTTACGAATTATATAAAAAATATTTGGATGAAGGATACAAAGTTGTTTCTATTCATCTTTCATCAAAAATGAGCGGTACATACCAGTCGGCATGTATTGCTAAGGAAATGCTTGAAAGCGATGATATATTAGTTATAGACAGTTTAAATGTAACTGCTGGATTAGGGTTATTAGTGATAAAAGCAGCTGAATTGAGAGATAAAGGTTATTCCATAGAAGAAATTGAGAAAGTTTTAAAAGAAACTGTTCCGCATATAAAAAGTGGCTACGTATTTGTAAGCTTGGAAAATCTGGTTAAGGGAGGACGTCTTTCTAAAACCGCTGGAGCAATAGGAAACTTGCTGAATATAAAGCTGATTTTAGCTGCAGTAGATGGGAAAATGGAAGTTTTAGATAAGGTAAGAGGAACAAAAAGAGCAATTAAGACGGTTTTGGGATATTTAGATAATTTAAATAATGAAGAGCCTAGTATATTACTTCATATAGATAATAAAGATATTTTTCCTTATCTCCAACAGGAGCTAACTAATAGAGGTGTAAACTATATTGAATGTGAAGTTGGATGTGTAGTAGGAACCCATGCAGGACCTAATGCTTGTGGAATAGCATTTATAGAAAAATATAATTAAATTATAAATGAAAATAAAAACACCCGCTAAATCAGGGTGCTTTTATTTTTTATGGGTGTATTTAGTATTAGAAGAAAATGTTACATAAAGTCATTGAGGAATTTTAATTATTAATTGCCCAATTCTTATGATATAATGTAATATGAAGCGGTATTATAATGCAAAGTGGTGATAAAATATGAAGATGGAGTTTAATTTAAATTTAACTCAAGAACAAAAGCTAATAATGACTCAACAAATGCAGCTATCAGTAAAGTTGCTTCAAATGTCAAATTTCGAAATTCAAAGCTATATAGAAAAAGAGCTTCAAGAAAATCCAGTGCTTGATGCAGATTATAATAAAAAAAATGATACAGAAAAATCAAAGAATGAAATAGACTATAAAAATTTCTTGAAGTATTTAGAATTTGATGACTATGGACATGGAAGCTATAGCAGAGAAAAAAGCGAGGATGAGGTATCTCCGTTTAATTTTATCAGCGCTAAAAAATCACTTAAAGAGTTTTTAATGGAGCAAATAGTAGAGTTAAATGAGGATGATTTTGTTAAAGCTGTATGTAAATATATGATTGAAAATATAGATAACAGAGGATATTTGGATATAACCCTTGAAGAAATTCAAGAAGAGCTAGCCATATCTAAGGAGTTAGCTGAGTCATGCTTAAAAATCGTACAATCACTAGAACCTCATGGAATAGGAGCTAGAGATCTAAAGGAATGTTTAAAAATACAGCTTCAAGTAAAAGGTTTTCAAGATGAAAAACTTTATAAAATAGTAGATAACTATTTAGAAATGATAGCTGAAAATAAATATAATGTAATAGCTAAAGAGCTAAAAATAGATGTGAAGGATGCTCAAAAATATGGAGATTTAATAAAGTCCTTAGAGCCTAAACCTTCAAGAGGATTCTTTACTGGAGAAGAAACTAAATATATAATTCCTGAGGCTTATATAAGAAAAATAAATGGAGAGTATTGCATTATAATGAATGATGCTTCTATCCCAAAATTAAATATAAATCAGTTATATAAACAGATAATCAATAATGAAGATGATAAGAATACAGTAAAGTTTGTAAAGGATAAACTAAATAGTGCTGTATTTTTAATAAAGAGTATTAGGCAAAGAGAAAATACTATATATAATATATTAGAAAAAATAATAGAAATTCAAAAAGATTATTTTGAATATGGAGAGGCTTTTTTAAAGCCTATGACTTTAAAAGAGATTGCAGATAGTCTAGGGATACATGAATCAACGGTGAGCAGAGCCATAAGAGAAAAGTATATTCATACAGAAAGAGGAACAATAAAAATTAAGGATCTTTTTACTACTGGAATCTCTAGAGTAGACAGCTTTGAAGATGTATCTACAAAGATAATAAAAAAGGAAATAGAAGATCTTATAAATAAGGAAGATAAAAAGAAACCTTTATCTGATCAGAAAATATGTGATTTGTTAAAAGAAAGAGATATTGATATTTCAAGAAGAACGGTGGCAAAGTATAGAGAAGAAATGGGAATTAAATCCTCAAGTAAAAGAAAAAGATTTTAATCAATATAAAGATTTATTTAAAAGTTTTACTATAAATAAAATAGAATGCTTAGCAAATAATAAAGGAAAAGAGAAGTATCTTTTTCTTTATTATTTTTTAGAATAAAAATTTAACATTTTTTTTGTTAAATGTCTTTTAAAAAAAATATATTTGATTTATAATAATAAGTGGGACGTATAATAAACAAGTGGGACATTAGAGGGCCAAAGAGGTGTTACTTTTGAAGTATTTGGAGATAGAAAAAAAAGTGGTTCCGGAAGTACTTGAACTATTAGACAAAAGGTATAATATATTGACCACTATATATTATAATCAACCCATAGGAAGGAGAATGCTGGCAAGTCACTTAGGAATTGGAGAAAGAATAGTAAGAAGCGAAATTGGATTTCTTAAAAAACAAGGGTTGATAGACATTAATGCAGAAGGAATGACAGTGAATTACGATGGGAAGAAAATATTAGAAGCATTAAAGGAATTTGTTCATGACCTTAGAGGACTATCAGAAATGGAAGAATATTTAAAAGAGAATTTGAAGCTAAGAAAAGTAATAGTTGTCCCAGGAGATATAGATGAAAATGAGCTCACCTTAGAGGAGTTAGGAAAGAGTGCAGCAAATTTTGTAAAGAGCATACTGAAAGATAAAAATATTATAGCATTAACTGGTGGGAAAAGCATAAAAAAGATGGTAGATAATATGCCAAAGACCAGTGAATATAAAGATATTCTCATAATACCTGCAAGAGGTGGAATTGGCAGAAATGTAGAAATTCAAGCTAATACTTTAGTTGCAAGATTGGCAGAGAGATTATCAGCAGATTATAAAATGCTTCAACTCATAGATAATGTAGATTATGCAGAGATATTTGCTATTTTAAATGAAGAAAGTATAAAAGAAGTTGTAGAAAATATACATAAAGCAAATATATTGATTTACGGTATTGGAAAAGCTGAGGATATGGCACAAAAAAGAGGCTTAAAAGATGAAGCTATAAATGAATTGCACGAAAAAGGAGCAGTAGGAGAAGCATTTGGATGCTATTTTAACATAAATGGAGAAGTTATCTTTTCAACTCCAACTGCTGGAATAAAAGGTGAAGATACAAAAAAAATTCAAACTATCATAGCTATATCTGGAGGACACAGTAAAGCAAAGGCTATTCTAGGTGTACAGAGATTCAACTCAAATAATATTCTTATAACTGATGAAGGTGCTGCTAAAGAAATCATAAATATTATAAAAAGTGAGCGCCAATAAATACATTTAAAACGTTAAAAATATATAAATATATATTTATATAAAAATATATAAAAATATATAAAATAAGATTTTTAGGAGGTAATTTCAATGACAAAGGTTGCTATTAATGGTTTTGGAAGAATAGGAAGATTAGCTTTAAGATTAATGATCGACAATCCTGAGTTTGAAGTAGTTGCAATAAATGACTTAACAGATGCTAAAACTTTAGCTCATTTATTCAAATACGATTCATCTCAAGGAAGATTCAATGGTGAAATCGAAGTTAAGGACGGAGCTTTCGTAGTTAATGGAAAAGAAATAAAAGTAATTGCTGAAAAAGATCCAGCAAGCTTACCTTGGGGAGAATTAGGAGTAGACATAGTACTAGAATGTACTGGACTATTCACTAAGAAAGAAAAAGCAGAAGCTCATATTCAAGCTGGTGCTAAGAAAGTTGTTATATCAGCTCCTGCAACTGGAGACTTAAAGACAGTTGTATTCAACGTAAACCATGATGTATTAGATGGTTCAGAAACAGTTATCTCTGGTGCATCTTGTACAACAAACTGCTTAGCTCCAATGGCTAAAGTATTAAATGACAAATTTGGTTTAACAAAAGGATTCATGACTACAATCCATGCTTATACAAATGACCAAAATACTTTAGATGCTCCACACAAAAAAGGTGATTTAAGAAGAGCAAGAGCTGCAGCTGCAAGCATAATTCCTAACTCAACTGGTGCTGCTAAAGCTATAGGATTAGTTATTCCACAATTAGCAGGTAAATTAGATGGAGGAGCACAAAGAGTTCCTGTTATAACTGGTTCATTAACTGAATTAGTATGTACTCTAGAAAAGAAGGTTAGTGTAGAAGAAATAAATGCAGCAATGAAAGCTGCTTCTAATGAATCTTTTGGATACACTGAAGACCCTATAGTATCTTCAGATGTAATTGGAATTCACTATGGTTCATTATTTGATGCTACTCAAACAAAGGTTATGGACGTAAATGGAGAGCAATTAGTTAAAGTTGCTTCTTGGTATGACAATGAAATGTCATATACTTCTCAATTAATTAGAACTTTAAAATATTTTGCTAACCTTTCAAAATAATTTAAATTAGATACCTAAAATATATACCCTAACATAGTAAAAGCATATTAATCTTTGATTAATTAAGATTAATATGCTTTTTAATTCTAAGGATGGCGCATTGGATTTATATTTTATATAATAAAATTGATGTGCATTTTTCTTATATGTTAAAACTAAAACTTTTTTTAAAAATCCTATTTAAAAATCCCTACGTTTACATTATAATGTAAGTGGGACAAATAACTTGTCCGTGGGACAAAAAAGGACCGCTTACAATTTAATTCAACAATAATAATTATAAAAAGATGTAGAATACTAATTTTAAAGCAAATTTAGCTTTTATATGTGCTATTTTAATGATACATATAAATCATTAATTTATTTTTTATCACTAGTAAGAAAATTGCAAGGCAATTTTATTAAAATGTGAAGGGAGATATAATCATGAAGTTAAACAAGAAGACTGTAGAAGATATCCAAGTTAAAAGTAAAAGAGTATTAGTAAGATGTGACTTCAATGTACCGCTTAAAGAAGGAGTTATAACAGATGAAAATAGATTAATAGGAGCACTTCCAACAATTAAATATTTAGTAGACCAAGGAGCTAAGGTTATACTTTGTTCACATCTTGGTAAGCCAAAGGGAGAACCAAAGCCAGAATTATCATTAGCACCAGTTGCTAAGAGACTTTCAGAATTATTAGGAAAAGAAGTTGTATTTGCAGCAGATAATAATGTAGTTGGAGAAAACGCTAAGAATGCTGTAGCAAATATGAAAGACGGAGATATTGTTTTACTTGAAAACACAAGATATAGAAAAGAAGAAACTAAAAATGAAGAAAACTTCTCAAAAGAATTAGCTTCTCTTGCTGATGTATTTGTAAATGATGCTTTTGGAACAGCTCATAGAGCACACTGTTCAACAGTTGGAGTAACAGAATTTGTTAGTGAATCTGCTTGTGGATACCTAATTCAAAAGGAATTAAAATTCTTAGGTGAAGCTGTTGAAACTCCAGAAAGACCATTTGTAGCAATACTTGGTGGAGCTAAAGTTTCTGATAAAATTAACGTTATAAACAATCTTTTAGAAAAAGTTGATACATTAATAATAGGTGGAGGAATGGCTTATACTTTCTTAAAAGCTCAAGGCTATTCTATAGGAACATCTTTATTAGAAGAAGATAAAATAGATTATGCTAAAGAAATGATGGAAAAGGCACAAGCTAAAGGAGTTAAATTATTACTTCCAATAGATAACGTAGTTGGTGCTGAGTTTAGTGCAGACACAAAACCAGTTACTACAGAAGATCAAAACATTCCAGAAGGTTACATGGGATTAGATATAGGACCTAAAACAGCTAAACTTTATGCTGAAGCAGTAAAGGATGCTAAGACAGTTATATGGAATGGACCAATGGGAGTATTTGAATTTGCAAACTTTGCAAAAGGAACAATAGCAGTAGCAGAAGCTATGGCACAGTCAAATGCAACTACTATAATCGGAGGAGGAGACAGTGCAGCTGCTGTTAATACTCTTGGATTTGGAGATAAAATGACTCACATTTCAACTGGTGGTGGAGCATCACTTGAGTTCTTAGAAGGAAAAGAACTACCAGGAATTGCAGCACTTACAGACAAATAATAAAAGTAGGTTAGAAAGCATAAGTTATGAAAGGATAGTCATAGGTACTAGGTACTGGGTTCTAGATACTAGTACCTAATACCTAAAAAAGCTGGCTATTAAAAAATATAAGGGGTGTGTTAATATGAGAAAGCCAATTATAGCAGGAAACTGGAAGATGAATAATACTGTATCACAAGCATTAAAGCTTATAGAGGAATTAAAGCCATTAGTTAAAGATGCTAACAGTGAAGTTGTAGTTTGTCCACCAACTATATGTTTAGATGCGGTAGTAAAGGCTGTTAAGGGAACTAATATAGAAGTTGGAGCTCAAAATATGCACTTTGAAGAAAGTGGAGCTTTTACAGGAGAAACTTCTCCAGCTATGCTTGAAGAAATGGGAATAAAGTATGTAATATTAGGGCATAGTGAAAGAAGACAATATTTTGCAGAAAATGATGCTGACTTAAATAAGAAGATAAAGAAAGCTTTTGAACATAACCTACTTCCAATACTTTGCATAGGAGAAACTCTTGAGGAAAGAGAAGCTAATATAACTGAAGAAGTATTGGGAAGACAAATTAAGCTTGACTTAGCTGGACTTGAAAAAGAACAAGTTGAAAAACTTGTAATAGCTTACGAACCAATCTGGGCTATAGGAACAGGAAAAACTGCTACATCTGATCAAGCAGAAGAAACAATAGCTTTCGTTAGAAAAACTGTTGCAAGCATGTTTGGAGAAGAAGCTGCAGAAAAGATGAGAATACAATATGGCGGTTCAGTTAAACCATCAACAATAAAAGAGCAAATGGCAAAACCAAATATAGATGGAGGACTTATCGGAGGAGCTTCACTAAAAGCACAAGATTTTGCTGCTATAGTAAACTTTGATAAGTAATAAGATTTCCCCGCAATTTTATTGGATTAGGGACTCTGAGTTTCAGTTAGGCAGTAAAGCTGAAGTTAGAATCCTAGAAAGGATTAAAGATATTTCTCGGAGGTGATTACACATGATAAAGAGGCCTGTTATGTTAGCTATACTAGACGGATTTGGAATATCAGATAATGAAGACGGAAATTCTGTTAGAATAGCTAAGAAGCCTAATTATGATAAACTTTGGAACGAATATCCACATACACAACTAGGAGCTAGTGGATTATCTGTTGGACTTCCAGAAGGACAAATGGGTAATTCAGAGGTTGGTCACTTAAATATAGGCGCAGGAAGAATAATATATCAAGCTCTTACAAGAATAACTAAAGCCATAGAAGATGGAGATTTAGTTAAAAATGAAGCTTTGCTAAAGGCTGTAAATAATGTAAAGGCTAATAACTCTTCACTTCATTTCATGGGACTTTTATCAGATGGTGGAGTTCATTCACATATAGATCATTTAAAAGGCCTAATTGACTTTGCTGCAAAAAGTGGCATAAAAAAAGTATATGTACATGCTTTTCTTGATGGAAGAGATACACCACCAGATTCAGCACCAACATATGTAAAAGACTTAGAAAGCTATATGAGTTCAGTTGGAGTAGGAACTATTGCTACTATATCTGGAAGATACTATGCTATGGATAGAGACAAAAGATGGGAAAGGACTCAGCTTGCATATAATGCATTGGTATTAGGAAAAGGTGAATATGCAGGAAGTGCTCTAGAAGCTATAGAAAAATCTTATCATGATAACAAGCAAGACGAATTTGTGCTTCCAACTGTAATATTAAAGAATGAGAAGCCTGTAGCTACTATTAAAGATGGAGACTCAGTAATATTCTTTAATTTTAGACCAGATAGAGCAAGACAAATAACAAGAGCAATAAATGATAAAGTATTCGATGCATTTGAAAGAGAAAATCTTGATTTGACTTTCGTAACTTTAACAGAGTATGATAAGACTATTGAAAATGTTGAAGTTGCTTTTGGTCCTGAATCTTACAGCAATACTTTTGGAGAATATTTATCAAAATTAGGTAAAAAGCAATTAAGAATAGCTGAAACAGAAAAGTATGCTCATGTAACATTCTTCTTCAATGGAGGAATTGAAGAGCCTTATGCAAATGAAGATAGAGCTTTAATACCTTCACCAAAGGTTGCAACTTATGATTTAAAACCAGAAATGAGTGCATATGAAGTAACGGATGAAGTTATTAAAAGAATAGATTCAGATGAGTATGATGCAATAATATTAAATTATGCAAATCCAGATATGGTTGGTCATACAGGAGTCATAGAGGCTGCAATTAAAGCAGTTGAAGCTGTGGATGAATGTTTAGGTAGAGTTGTGGATAAAATATTAGAGAAAAATGGCTCTATATTTATAACAGCAGACCATGGTAACTGTGAACAAATGATAGACTATTCCACTGGAGGAAGTATGACAGCTCATACTACAAATCCTGTACCTTTCATTTATGTATCAAATGATGCTAATGGAAAAGAATTAAGAGAGAGTGGAATACTTGCAGATATAGCTCCTACAATGCTAGAAGAAATGGGTTTAGAAATTCCAAAGGAAATGACAGGAAAAAGTATTTTTAAATAATATCAGTTAGGAAACAATTATCTTTGTTTCCTGCTGAATATATAAATTTTTATCTTAAATGAGGAGGAGATAAGTATGAAGACTTTTGTAGAAATAGTAGATGTTTATGCAAGACAAATTTTAGACTCAAGAGGAAATCCAACTGTAGAAGTAGAAGTTGAATTAGAAGATGGTACAGTAGGAAGAGCCGCAGTTCCATCAGGAGCTTCAACTGGTATATTCGAAGCAGTTGAATTAAGAGATAACGATAAATCAGTATACATGGGAAAAAGCGTTGAAAAAGCAGTTAACAACGTAAATGAAATTATAGCTGAAGAATTAGTTGGAATGAATGTATTTGATCAAGTTTCAATAGATAAAGTTATGCTTGAACTTGATGGAACAAAAAATAAGAGCAAACTTGGAGCTAATGCAATGCTTGGAGTATCACTTGCATGTGCAAGAGCTGCTGCAGAATACCTAGGAATTAGCTTATACCAATACATAGGTGGAGTTAACGCAAAAGTTCTACCAGTACCTATGATGAACATAATGAATGGTGGATCACACGCTGACAACAATGTAGATTTACAAGAGTTCATGATTATGCCAGCAGGAGCTGAATCTTTCTCAGAAGCTTTAAGAATGTGTTCTGAAATATATCATACATTAAAGAACATATTAAAGAACAAAGGATTATCAACAGGTGTTGGTGATGAAGGTGGATTTGCTCCAGACTTAAATAGCAATGAAGAAGCTATAGAAGTTATTGTAGAAGCTATAGAAAAAGCTGGATATAAAGCAGGAGAACAAGTATTTATAGCTTTAGACCCTGCATCTTCAGAATTCTACAATACTGAAACTAAGATGTATGAATTAAAAGGAGAAGGAAGAACATTAACTCCAGCTGAAATGGTTGATTTCTATGCTAATTTAGTAGAAAAATATCCAATAATCTCAATCGAAGACGGTATGGCAGAAGAAGACTGGGATGGATGGAAATTACTAACTGAAAAATTAGGTGGAAAGATTCAATTAGTAGGAGACGATTTATTCGTAACTAATACAGAAAGACTTACTATGGGAATTGAAAGAGGAGTTGCAAACTCAGTTCTTATAAAGCTTAACCAAATAGGAACATTAACTGAAACTTTAAATACAATAGAAATGGCTGAGAGAGCAGGATATACTGCAGTAGTTTCTCACAGAAGTGGAGAAACTGAAGATACTACAATAGCTGATTTAGTTGTTGCAGTAAATGCAGGACAAATCAAGACTGGTGCTCCAGCAAGAACTGAAAGAGTTGCTAAGTACAATCAATTATTAAGAATCGAAGAAGAATTAGCAACAATGGGAGAATATAGAGGACTTAAAGCTTTCTATAACCTTAAAAAATAGTACTTTCTGATTTAAAAGCAAAGTGGCTGTACGATTCAATCTACAGCCACTTTACTTTTAATATTGCATAAAATACATA
The DNA here is from genome assembly GCF_047777555.1 of Clostridium sp. Lineage (GTDB taxonomy): Bacteria > Bacillota > Clostridia > Clostridiales > Clostridiaceae > Clostridium_H. Next base: position 14,115 of record NZ_JBKEEV010000014.1, read on the forward strand.
AAAAGCTTTTTTATTGTAATTTATTTTATAGTGTGATAAAATAGTTAAGTATAGTTAGTATACGTAAGAAGCTTGATAATAAACGAGGAGGTGTATGTTAATGCATACATTTTTACAAGTTCTAGAAATATTAGTTTGTATTGCACTTATAGTTGTTGTATTGAAACAGCCAGGAAAAGCAGATGGCTTTAATTTAATATCTACAGGAGCAGATACTTTCTATGCTAAAAACAAAACAAAAACCTATGAATCTGTATTAGCAAAATTAACTGTTATTTTAGCTGTAGCTTTTGGAGCTATAACAATAGCATTAACATTGATTAGATAATAATATTAAACACAGAATGTAATACATATAGCTATGATGATAAAACACATAAATCTTTTCAAGATTTATGTGTTTTTTTTTATTTTAAGGTAAATATACTAGTATTGAATCCAAAAATGGAGTAGTATATATATATAGTCTCTTATAATTAATAGAAAGGAAGGATAAAAATGGATGTAGCTTTACCAGTAATTTGTGGACTTTTAGCATTGATTTTTGCCTTTGTTTTAAGTTCAGGAATTGCAAAAAAGGATCCAGGTAACGAAAGGATGAAAGAGATATCGGGATACATTCATGAGGGTGCCATGGCATTCTTGATGAGAGAGTACAAATATCTTGCAGGCTTCATAGTAGTTGTTACTATAGTTATAGCTATAACAATTAGCTATAAAACAGCTATATGCTTTGTTTGTGGGGCTATATTTTCGATTCTAGCAGGATATTTTGGAATGAATGTGGCAACTAAGGCAAATGTAAGAACAGCTCAATCAGCAAGAAAAGGTCAAAATGAAGCTTTAAAGATTGCTTTTTCTGGCGGTGCTGTTATGGGAATGTCTGTTGTTGGATTAGGAATAATTGGATTAGGTATCTTTTGCTGGGCTTTCAATAATAATACAGATTTTATAACTGGATTTGGCTTTGGAGCAAGTTCTATTGCACTCTTTGCACGTGTTGGTGGAGGAATATACACTAAGGCTGCAGATGTAGGAGCAGACTTAGTTGGAAAGGTAGAAGCAGGCATACCAGAAGATGATCCAAGAAATCCAGCTGTTATAGCAGATAATGTTGGAGACAATGTAGGAGACGTTGCTGGAATGGGAGCAGACTTATTTGAATCCTATGTAGGATCTATAATATCAGCTTTAACATTGGGATATTTTCTATTTTCAGGAGAACAATCAAAAATTATCTTTCCTCTTAATTTAGCAGCTATTGGAATATTGTCCTCAATAATAGGAGCATTGTTTGCAAGAAATAGCAAAAATGCTAGTCCTCAAAAAGCTCTTAATACTGGAACTTATATAGGAGGACTACTAGTTATAATTGGTTCATTCGTACTAAGTAATCAGGTGTTTGGAGATTATAAAGCTTTTGGAGCTATATTTTCAGGGCTAATTGTAGGAATTTTAATAGGAAAAATAACTGAAATATATACAGCAGATCAATATAATTCTGTACAAAAAATTGCTAGACAGTCAGAAACAGGAGCAGCTACTACAATAATTTCAGGACTTGCTGTAGGAATGTATTCCACCATGCTTCCTATAATATTAATATGTATTGGAATTTTATTCTCATTTTATATAATGGGTGGAGCATCAAATGTATCTATGGGATTATATGGAATATCTCTTGCAGCTGTAGGAATGCTTTCAACTACAGGTCTTGTAGTTGCAGTAGATGCATATGGACCTATAGCAGATAACGCTGGTGGAATAGCAGAAATGTCTGAGCTTCCACATAGTGTAAGAGAAGTCACAGATAAACTAGATTCTGTAGGAAATACTACAGCAGCCATTGGTAAAGGATTTGCCATTGGTTCAGCAGCACTCACTGCTTTAGCACTATTTGCATCCTATGCACAAGCAACAAAACTAAAAACTATTGATTTATTAACTCCAGTTACATTAGTTGGTGTATTGATAGGTGCTATGATTCCATTCTTGTTCGGTGCTTTAACAATGGAATCAGTAGGAAAAGCTGCTAATGAGATGATAGAAGAAGTTAGACGTCAATTTAAGACTATTCCTGGAATCATGGAAGGAAAAGGAAAACCAGATTATAAAAAATGTGTTGATATTTCAACAGCAGCAGCTTTAAAGGAAATGGTCATTCCTGGAATATTAGCTATTGCAGTTCCACTATTAATAGGAATGCTTTTAGGTGCTGAAGCTTTAGGAGGATTGATTGGAGGAGCAGTATCTTCTGGTGTTCTTGTAGCAATACTTATGGCAAATGCAGGTGGAGCTTGGGATAATGCTAAAAAATATATAGAAGGTGGAGCACATGGAGGAAAGGGCAGTGATGCTCATAAGGCAGCAGTAGTAGGAGATACAGTAGGAGATCCATTTAAAGATACATCAGGACCATCAATGAATATATTGATTAAACTTATGACTATAGTATCATTAGTATTTGCACCAGTAATACTTAAATATGGCGGAATATTGCTAAATCTATTTAAGTAGAAGATATATTATTTTAGAAATGGAGGCAACTATAAGCGTTAAAGCGCAAAGTTTAGTTGCTTCCCTAGTTTATATATGGCTAAAAGTGCAGTTTTTGTACTTTTAGTCATTTTGTTTATTTGTAAATAAATTAATAGGAATATTCTAACTTATTATGGATAATAATGGTTTGACTAGAAATATTAATTAAGTTACTATTAATTGTAACGATTTATTTTATCAGATTGAATATTATACATATAAGTAGCAAAAAATAAAATAGGTGCAAATTTATTAATACCTAATAAGAAATCTTGCTATTGCATTACTAGATTAGAGGAGGAAAATGAATTGAATATAAAAAAAGTACTCTTAGATTTTATGAGGGAGCAGGCATATAAGCCAATGGATATAAATGAACTAGCAAAAATATTTGGTATATCTAAGAAAGAAATAAAGACTTTTAAAGATATTTTAAAAACTATGGAGAAGGAAGGAAGTATAGTAAAAAATCAAGTAGGACGTTATGGAATCCCAGAAAAAATGGGGCTTGTAGTTGGAAGACTGCAAGGACATCAAAAAGGGTTTGGGTTTGTAATTCCAGATGATGAAAGTCCAGATGTATTTATAGTTTCAACATTAATGAATGGGGCTATGCATGGTGACAGGGTAGTGGCTCAAGTTCTAAAAGAAAAGGATAAAGGTAAAAAACGTGAAGGCGAGATAGTAAAAGTTATAGAAAGAGCCAATACAAAGATAATTGGAGTTTATGAAGCTAGCAAAAATTTTGGATTTGTTGTTCCAGAAGAAAAGAGAATATTTCAAGATATATTTATTGCTAAAGAGGATTCCAATGGAGCTTCAGCTGGTGATGTGGTCATAGTTGAAATAACAGAATGGCCAGAAAATAGAAGAAATCCAGAAGGAAAGATTGTAGAGATTTTAGGCAAAAAGGGAGAAAAAGGCATAGATATATTGACAATTATAAAAAAATATAAGCTTCCAGAAGAATTTCCACCAAAGGTTCAAAGTTATGCTGCTAGTATACCAGAGGAGATACCAGAGGAAGAGTATAAAAACAGAGAAGATTTAAGAGACATAAAAATGGTAACCATAGATGGAGAAGATGCAAAGGACTTAGACGATGCTGTTTCAATAGAGAGACTTCCTAATGGAAATTATTATTTAGGAGTTCACATTGCAGATGTATCTCACTATGTAAAAGAAAAAAGCCCATTGGATAGAGAAGCTTTAAAAAGAGCTACTTCTGTATATTTATTAACTAAGGTTATTCCTATGCTTCCAAAGGAATTATCTAATGGAATTTGCAGCTTAAACCCTCATGTAGATAGACTAGCAATGACATGTTTTATGGAAATAAATAATGAGGGTAAAGTTGTTGATTACAGAATTACGAAAAGTGTAATAAGAACCAACGAAAGAATGACCTATACAGATGTGACAAAAATCTTAAAAGACCATGATGAGGAACTTATGAAAAGATATGATTATCTAATTGAAGATTTCAAAATGATGGAAGAATTATGTGAAATTCTATATAAAAAGAGATTAAGAAGAGGAGCTATAGATTTTGATTTTGATGAGACAAAAATAATATTAGATAATAATGATAAACCTATAGAGATTAAACCATATGAGAGAGAAATCGCTAATAGAATAATTGAGGAATTTATGCTTGTAGCTAATGAAACTATTGCAGAGCATATGTTCTGGACTAAGCTTCCTTTTGTATATAGAGTTCATGAGGATCCAGATGAAGAAAAACTTCAAAGGTTTAGAGAGTTTGCATATAATTTAGGATATTTCATAAAGAGCAGCAATGATATTCATCCTAAATCACTTCAGCAGATTATTGAAGCGGTAAAAGGGAAAAAGGAAGAAACTGTAGTAAATACATTATTACTACGCTCACTAAAGCAAGCAAGATATTCACCAGAATGTATAGGACATTTCGGTCTTGCAGCAAAATACTATTGCCATTTTACTTCTCCAATAAGAAGATATCCAGATTTAATTATTCATAGGATAATTAAAGAGTCCTTGTATGGTGTAATAGATGAAAACAGGTTTAAGGCCTTAGAAAAGGCTGTAGATTATGCATCCACTCAATCTTCTGATATGGAAAGATTGGCTATGGAGGCAGAAAGAGAAGTAGATGACTTAAAGAAAGCTGAATATATGAGCGAAAGAATAGGAGAAGAATATGAAGGAATAGTTTCTTCTGTAACTAATTTTGGTATGTTTATACAATTACCTAATACTATAGAAGGATTAGTCCACATAAGCAATATTGATGATGATTATTATGTATATGATGAAGTACATTTATGCTTAATTGGAGAGAGAACTAAGCGCAAATATAGACTTGGAGACGTAGTGAAAGTAAAGGTAGCTGAAGTAGATATGAGTTCTTATGATATTTACTTTGACCTAGTTAAAGATGAAGAACAAGAAGTGGAAGAGAATCTTCCTAAAATACCAGTTGTAAAACTAAGCGAAGAAGAAATAATCCAATCTTTAAAGGAAGAAAAACTGGAGGAAGAAATAGACGATATGATGAAAGACTAGAAATAAATTGTGATAATCTTTAATATTGAACATTCCATAGGAGATTTGCTTTTAGGAAAGCTTCACTACGCAAAGAAGCTCTAATATTTCTGAATTTAAAACACCTAGACCTTCTAAACTCGCTGTCGCTCAAACAATAGAAGGTTCCTTACGGTGTTTTAAATTAATAAATATAAAGAGCTTATAATTGCTCCTTCAACGCTTTCTACAATGCAAATCTCATATTACAGTTCAATATTAAAAAGATTATATACATTTATTAATATATACATTTATTAAAAGGGAGCCTTTTATTCTTATATGTTGACACTTGTCTTATAGTTTTATACAATTATTTGTGAAAACGGTTGTTCAAAATAATTTAGATGGAGGTAAAAGTATCATGGGCGTCACAATAAAAGATGTGGCTAAAGAAGCAAATGTTTCTCCTTCTACTGTATCCAGAGTTATAGCTGGCAGTGACAGAATTAGTGAAGAAACAAAAAAGAGGATTAACGAAGCTATAAAAAAATTAAATTATCATCCTAATGCTATTGCAAGAAGTTTAGCAAATAAAACTACTAATGTTATAGGAATAGTTATGCCGAGGGAAGCAGAAGATTTATTTAAAAACCCATTTTTTATACAAGCTATGACTGGAATAAGTACATATGTACAAGAAGCAGGATATTATATAATGTATACCTTTTGTAAAAGAGAAGAAGAAGAGTTGAGTGCTATACAGAATTATATAAACAGCAACTTAGTTGATGGAATAATTCTTATGTTGGCCCGAGTTCATGATAAATGTATAAAGTATTTACAAGAAGTTGCTTTTCCATTTGTGGTAATTGGAAGACCAGAAGATACTAAAAATGTGCTTTGGGTAGATAATGACAATTTTCAAGCAATGTATAATGTAGTAAGTAAACTATTTATTAGCGGACATAAAGAAATAGCTTATATAGGAGCTAAAAAAGAGCTAAATGTTTCTAAAGATAGATTAGAAGGATATAAACAGGCTCATAAAATACATGGTATTGACATAGATGAAAGTTTAATAATGGAAGTAGAAGATTTTAAAGAAAACTTAGGATATGAGGCAATGAAACAAATGATGAAAGTAAAAAAGCCAACCGCATTAGTTGCAACAGATGACCTTTTAGCTTTTGGTGCAAATAACTATTTGAATGAAAATGGCATTAAAAGTATATCAATTATAGGATTTAATAATACTCCTTTTGCAGAATATCAAAAACCATCATTAAGTTCTGTAGATATAAATTCCAACAAGTTGGGATATTATGCAGCTAAACTATTAGTAGACAGACTTACAAATAACATAAAACATAAACATTATATTATAGAAACTAGATTAATAGAAAGGGAATCTACCAATTACTAAGTTGTGTCATAATAGAATAAATAATAGGATAACATTTAAGTTTTGAGAGAGTATAAGAATATACTCTTTTTTTGTGACTTAATATACGTAAAATATATAAAAAGTTTCATTGAGAAAGTTTACATCAATTTATTGACAAAGTTTATATTAAAGAATATAATTTATTCATAAGACAAACGTTTGTACAAACATAATTTATTTTTCTAAAATCGATTGCATAAATTTAATCTTATTTCTTATTTAAAGGGGGAAATAATATGTCTTCAAAAGAAACAAAATTAATTTCATTTGATTTTTGGCAGAAGTTTGGTAAAGCTCTAATGGTAGTTATTGCAGTTATGCCAGCTGCAGGACTTATGATTTCACTTGGAAAGGTAATAGGAATTTTTCTTGGAACTACAGGCGTTATAGGAACAATAGCAACTATAGTAGAAGACTTAGGATGGGCGGTAATAGGTAACTTAAATTTATTATTTGCTATAGCCATTGGTGGTTCTTGGGCTAAGGAACGTGCTGGTGGAGCTTTTGCGTCTGCTATAGCTTTTATATTGATTAATCGTGTAACAGGAACTATTTTTGGAATAAGTGAGGCTATGCTTGCAGAGCCAAATGCAACAGTAAATAACATATTAGGCGGAAAGCTTTTAGTTGAGGACTATTTCATATCTGTACTTGGGGCACCAGCTCTAAATATGGGAGTATTTGTTGGTATTATAGCAGGTTTCTTAGGAGCTACATTATATAATAAATATTATAACTATGATAAATTGCCAAATGCACTTTCATTTTTCAATGGTAAACGTTTTGTGCCATTTGTAGTAATTGTATATTCAGTTATAGCGGCAGTCATACTTTCTATATTCTGGCCAATTGCACAAACTGAAATAAATAGCTTTGGAAAGTGGATTGCAACATCTAAAGATAATGCACCAATTATATCACCTTTCGTATATGGATTCTTTGAACGTTTATTACTACCTTTTGGATTACATCACTTGATAACGGTACCAATAAACTATACTGATCTTGGAGGAACTTATAAAATACTAACTGGAGACAGTATAGGTAAAATAGTATCAGGACAGGACCCATTATGGTTAGCATGGATTACAGACTTAAATAATTTAAAGGCTTTAGGAGATATAAATACGTATAAGAATTTACTTGCTACAGTTCATCCAGCTCGTTTCAAAATTGGGCAGGTAATAACATCATCTGCTACATTAATAGGTGCAGCTTTAGCAATGTATAAAAATGTAGATAATGATAAAAAATCAAAATATAAATCTATGTATCTATCAGCTGCTATTGCGGTATTTTTAACAGGAGTTACAGAACCTATTGAATTTATGTTTATGTTTACTTCTCCAATTTTATATGGTTCATATGCAGTATTAACAGGATTAGCATTTGCTATGGCAGATATACTAAATTTACGTATACATGCTTTTGGATTTATAGAGTTTTTAACTCGTACTCCAATGATTATAAATGCAGGTCTTGTAAGAGATTTAATTAACTTTATAATGGTAGCAATAGCATTCTTATTCATAAGCTACTTTATGTTCAGCTTCATGATTAAAAAGTTTAAAATTGCTACACCAGGACGTTTGGGAAATGATGTTGAAGGAATGGAAAACTCTAAAGATTCAAAATCAGAAAATAAAGAAAGCAAAGGAAACAAGAAAGTTAAAGATGAAATTGCAGTTAATGCTATAAAATTATTAGGTGGAAAAGACAATATAATAGATGTTGATGCTTGTATGACTCGCCTTCGTGTAACTGTTAAAGATCTAAGCTTAGTTGCAGGAGAGAAAGAATGGAAGGACAACAAGGCATTAGGTTTAATAATAAAGGATAAAGGTGTTCAAGTTGTTTATGGACCTAAGGCAGATGTTATAAAATCAAATATTATAGATATTCTAGGTGAATAAATATGAAGCTTTTAACTTTAAATTGTCATTCATGGATGGAAGAAAATCAACAAGAAAAAATTAAGATTATAATTGACACCATATTACAGAAAAAATATGATATAATTGCATTGCAAGAAGTAAACCAATCTATAGACAAGAAAGTCCTTTTTAAAAACATAAAAGAAGATAATTTTGCTCTAACTTTAATAAATGAACTAAAAAAGTCAGGTTGCAGTGAATATGAAATGTTATGGGATTTCTCTCATATAGGGTATGACAAATATGAAGAAGGAGTAAGCATTATAACAAAGCACAAAATTGAAAAAGCTTACTGCTTCTTCGCAACCAAAAGTGAAGATACATCCTTTTGGAAGACTAGAAAAATTATAGGAGCTTCTTTAAATATAAAGGGAAATCTTATAGATGTTTATTCTTGTCATCTTGGATGGTGGAATGATGAAGATGAACCTTTTAAGGAACAAGCACATAAAATCCTTGAAAGAGTAAATGATGACAGATTAACATTTTTAATGGGAGACTTTAATAATAATGCTTTTTTAAGAGGAGAAGGTTATGATTATTTAATAGGAAAAGGGATGTATGATACTTATTCTATGGCAAAAGAAAAAGATAATGGAGTTACGGTAAAGGGTAAAATAGCAGGATGGAATGAAAATAAGGAGGACTTAAGATTAGATTGGATTTTATGCAATAAAAAAATACAAGTTAAATATTCAAAGGTAATATTTAATGGAGAAAATAGAAATGTGGTATCGGACCATTACGGTGTAGAAGTAAAAATAGAAGAGGGGGAGTTTAATGGCTGATAACTATGTTATAGGAATTGATTTAGGAGGAACAAAAATAAGTGGAGCTGTTGCAGATTTTGATGGAAATATAGTTTCACAGTATACTATTCCTACAAAAGCAGAAGAGGGAGAAGAAGCAGTACTTCAAAGAATAATATTAGTTATAGAAAAAGTAATAGAAGAATCTAAAGTAGCTAAAGATAAAATTGTAACTATAGGAATAGGTTCTCCAGGACCTTTAGATGCCAAAGAGGGAAAAATCATAACCACACCGAACCTTCCTTTTAGAAACTTCAACTTAGTTAAGCCTTTAAAAGATAAGTTTAATATCCCTGTTTATTTAGATAATGATGCTAATGTAGCAGCTATGGGAGAATATATTTTTGGGGCAGGAAAAGGCACCAGCAATATGATATTTGTAACAGTTTCTACAGGAATAGGTGGTGGAGCTATATTAAACGGAAAAATATATAGGGGTAATACCAGCAATGCTTTAGAGATTGGACACATGACCTTAGAAAAGGATGGACCTCGTTGTAATTGTGGAAATTATGGATGCGCAGAAGCATTAGCATCAGGTACAGCTATAGGAAGATTGGCAAAAGAAGAGATTGCCAAAGGAGTAAAAACTTCTCTTACAACTTACGAAAATGTAACATCTTATGAAGTGTTTAAAGAGGCTGAAAAAGGAGATGCTGTAGCTAAGGCTGTGCTTGATAAAGCATTAAATTATTTAGGAATATGTATTGCGAACATAATAGTGTCTTTTGACCCAGAAATGGTTATAATTGGAGGAGGAGTTTCAAAGGGTGGAGATATAGTATTTAAGAAGGTACAAGAAGTGGTTAACAAGAGATGCTTTAAGTCTATGGCAGAAAGTACAAAAATAGTTCCAGCAGGCCTAGGAACTAATGCGGGACTTATGGGGGCAGTTGCTCTTGCAATAATGGAAAGTAAATAAAAAAATAAAAAAATAAAATTATTAAGTTTTTTTTACAGGTTTATGCAAGCGATTGCTCAATTTATAATGGAGGTTATGCTAAAATGAAAAAGACATGGTGGAAAGAAGCAGTTGCTTATGAGGTATATCCAAGAAGTTTCAAAGATTCTAATGGAGATGGAATAGGAGATTTACAAGGAATAATATCTAAATTAGATTATCTAAAAGATTTAGGAATTGATGTAATATGGATTTGTCCAATGTATAAATCACCTAATGATGATAATGGATACGATATTAGTGACTATCAAGATATAATGGATGATTTCGGTACTATGGATGATTTTAATGAGCTTTTGGATGAAGTCCACAAAAAAGGCATGAAGCTTATAATTGATTTGGTTGTTAATCATACAAGTGATGAACATCCATGGTTTATTGAGTCTCGTTCTTCAAGAGATAATCCAAAAAGAGATTGGTATATATGGCGTGATGGCAAGGATGGAAGAGAACCAAACAACTGGGAAAGTATTTTTGGAGGTTCGGCTTGGGAGTATGATGAAAAAACTGATCAATATTATCTTCATCTATTTTCAAGAAAACAACCAGATTTAAATTGGAAAAATAAAAATATGCGTAAGGCAATTTATGATATGATTAATTGGTGGCTGGATAAAGGAATAGATGGGTTTAGAGTTGATGCTATTAGTCATATAAATAAAGAAGAGGGCTTAAAAGATATGCCTAATCCAAAAGGATTAAGATATGTTCCATCTTTTGATAAGCATATGAATGTGGAAGGAATTCATGAATATTTAGAAGAGCTAGCTGAAAATACTTTTCGCAAATATGATATAATGACAGTTGGAGAAGCTAATGGAGTTAATGTTGAAGATGCTTCTCTTTGGGTTGGAGAAAATGAAGGAAAGTTTAACATGATATTTCAATTTGAGCATGTGCACTTGTGGGAAAATGGTACAGATTCAGATATGAGTATTCCTAAATTAAAGAAGATTTTATCAAAATGGCAAAAAGGATTAGAAGGCAAGGGATGGAATGCGCTGTATATTGAAAATCATGATGTACCAAGAATAGTTTCCACTTTGGGAGATGATGATAGATACTGGAGAGAAAGTGCTACATCTCTAGCTGCTAT
>NZ_JBKEEV010000004.1:0-233246 GCF_047777555.1 Clostridium sp.
ACATAAGCTCCATTGTTTAGTGTTTCTGCTAATACTTGTGTTGGAATTACACTAAAAATAAAACAGCTTAGTAAAATCTGTGATATTAGTCTTTTGTAGTTACTCATTGGTTTCCTCCTTAGTTTAAAATATGAACTATTTATTAAAAGTATATAAAAAGTTCATAGGCTTTCTCAAGGAGTAATATATACCTTGTTAACCAGTATATATAAGTGTATCCTATTAGTTCCTTACCATACAAAAGATTAACCCTTAGCATAAGCCTGCACTTATGACTTTACAATAAAGAATGCCGAATTAAGCTTCGCTTAACTCGGCATTCTTAACTTCCTAAATTCTTTTTCCACTTTAAACTTTAATCTAACTCCCTAACTTCTAACCTTTTAACTTGTTTTCCTAACTTACCTTTCTACTTTCCGTTTTCCATTTTCCGTTTCTTTAACTCTCTAAACTTTTTCCACTTCTAAACTGCTCTTAAAGCTCCTCCACTGCATTTAAAGGTTCTTAACTATTTCCCTCTTAACTCTTTCCGCCAAGTCCTTTTGTTCTTCTGAGGTAAGTTTATCTAAGTATATAGGCTTTCCAACTGTTACTTTAATTTCTCCTTTTCTAAGCCATCCATTGTGCTCTTCAAATATTTTATAGCTTCCATCTATGGTAATTGGTACTATAGGTGCTTTGGCCTTAGTAGCCATTTTTAAGCTTCCCTTTTTAAACTCTCCTATGTTGTGTCCTTTGCTTCTTGTCCCTTCAGGAAAAATAACCATAGAGTATCCATTTTTTAAGTTTTCTGCACCTTGATTTATAGCCTTTAAAGACTCCCTAACATTGTCTCTATCTATAAATACACATCTAATATTTCTCATCCACCTCGAAATCATAGGTGTTTTCTCCATTTCCTTCTTCGCAATGAATCCCATAGGCTTATCAATAGAAGCTAATATTGCTAATATATCAAAATTGCCTTGATGATTTGACACAAAACAGCAGGCTTCCTTTGGCACATTCTCTAGTCCCTTTGCCTCTACTTTTACTCCTGCCTTTTTTAATACTTGTTTTGCCCAATAAAATACAGTCTCATGTAAGAACTTTTCTGCTTCTTCTTCTTTCCCTTGCTTCTTTAAATTGTGGTACTTGCGATCTAAGCTCAATGTACGTATTAAATTGAATACAATATATGTATATATACCTATTGATCTCATATTATTCCTTCCTTTCTTCAACTGTTTAAGCTTCTTCTATTATAGCTTTATAGAGGCATCAATTCAATAAATAGTTTATTCTTCCACTTACATAGGTTTATTTTTCTATAAAGTTGGCATCATTATATAGTATACATGTTATTTTTTATCAATATATAATTCAACTTTTATTAATACCTGAGGTAAATATATGAAAATCAATATAAAGTTTTTAAAATTTATACTAATTCCTTTATTCCTAATATCAATATTTTTTGCATATACCATATATAATTCTTCAATAAAAACTTCTTTGGTATTTCCATCAAAGGATAAACTTTTAGTTCATTTCATAGATGTGGACCAAGGTGATGCAATTTTAATTCAATTCAATGATAAAAATCTTTTAATTGATTCTGGTCCTGAAAATAAAAAAGCTTTATCCTATTTAAAAAGGCAAAAAATAAAGAAACTGGATTACGTCGTTGCCACTCATCCTCACGATGATCATATAGGCAGCATGAGCTCCATAATCAAGAACTTTAATGTAGGCAAATTCTACGCTCCAAAGGTTATAAGTAATACAGATGCATTTAAAGATATGGTTTCAACCTTAAATCAAAAGCAATTAAAAATATCTTCTATTACATCAGAAACTAAACTTTACCTAAACAAAGATCTATACTGCTATATAATACCTACTAATCTTAATTACGATAACTTAAACAACTACTCACTTATCATAAAAATTGTTTATGGAAATACTAGCTTTCTATTTTCAGGAGATGCAGAAGTCTTAAGAGAGGAAGAAATATTAAATAAAGGCTATAATATTAATGCTGACGTCATAAAGATAGGTCATCATGGCAGCAAATCTTCTACTTCTCAAAAATATTTGGATGAAGTTAATCCTAAAGTAGCTATTATCAGCTGCGGAAAAGGAAATGACTATGGCCATCCTCATAAAGAAACTTTGCTTAAATTAAAAGAAAAAGGTATAATTACATTTAGGACCGACGTACATAAAACAGTGATCTTAGAAAGCGATGGAAATAAAATTGTAAAAAGGAAGTGATATTAATGGATCCAGTAGCATTTACACTATTTGGTCTTCCAATTCGTTGGTATGGAATTTTAATAAGCATAGGTATTATGGTAGCCTATTTTATTGGCTCAAAACAAAGTAAAATTCATGATGTGGATTTTGATAAGGTAACTGATATATTTATAGTTGCACTGCCAGTATCTATATTATGTGCAAGATTATATTATGTAATGTTTGAATGGCCTTATTATAGTGCAAACCCTTCTGAAATATTAAATATTCGTGGGGGAGGCCTAGCAATTCATGGAGGCATTCTAGGTGCTATTATAAGTGGCTATATAATGTCTAGGATAAAAAAAGTAGATTTTTTAAGCTTACTAGATACAATCGCTCCATCTTTTATAATAGCTCAAGCTATCGGCCGCTGGGGAAACTTTTTCAATCAAGAAGCTCACGGTGGAGTAGTATCTCAGGAGTTTATATCATATTTTCCTAACTTTATACAAAAGGGAATGTTTATTGAAGGCGCTTACTATCATCCTACTTTTTTATATGAATCCATATGGAATGTAATTGTATTTATAATACTTATGATTTTAAGTAGAAAACATTTAAATAAAGGCTCTATCTTCTATCTATATATTATTTTGTATTCTTTAGGAAGGTTCTTTATAGAAGGATTAAGAACAGATAGTTTAATGCTTGGCCCTTTAAGAATGGCACAAGTAATAAGTATAATTTTTATATTAGTAGGGATTATCTTACTTATTAGATCAAATAAAAAGAGCTCTTAGCTTAAGATTTAGTTTCTATATCCTCTTAAGTTTAAAACTCTTCACCTAGATAAAATAATCATAAGATAGAATTTTAAAAAAGTAGCAGAAATTTTTCTGCTACTCTTTCCATATATCCCAAAGCTTTATTTGATTTAAAGCATGAACCTTTAAGCCTTTTACATTCTTTTGAAAGGCATAAGAAACACATATATTTGATATCAAAATCCAAGGAGAATCATCAATTATTTCTTTTTCTAGATTGTTTATAAGATCCCTATATTTGTATGGGTTCTTTGTCTTCTTACACTCATTCAAATATTTCATTAACGAAGATTTATTATACTTCCCTCTATTAGAAGCATTATTGATATCAATTAGAGGTTCAATAAAATTATCTGCAGTACCTGAATCTCCAAGCCATCCGTATATAAATAAATCACATTCCTTAAGATTAGCCTCTTCATAGTAACTCTTACTTTCTATTTCTACAATATTTAAATTCACTCCTATTTCCTTAAAGTTTTCCTTAACTATTTGTGCAATCTTGCCTTGGAATGGTGATTTTTTTATAATATTCATGGTTAAACTGCTGCCCTTCACTCCACTTTTATACATGATCTCTTTTGCCTTTGATATGTTCCTTTTACAATCTGAATCTCTGCGGTTTTCTAGTAAACTTGAAGGTATAGCCCCTTTAGCTTCTGTTTCAAGCCCTCCAAAAGCCTCCTTTATAATTCTTTCTTTATCAACACATAAATTTAGTGCTTGTCTACAATATCTATTTGAAATAATATCATTTCTACTTCTAAAATTAAAAGATATAAATCTCATTCCTATACATTCTGTTTTATGTATATCATATCCCATATCCTTTATTTTATCTATATTTGAGCCATTTACTGCAATATAATCTAACTCACCATTTATAAACTTTTCAGTGTCATCTTCCATATCAATAAATATTTCTATAGTATCTATTAAAGCTTCCCCTAAAGGATAACCTTCCATTTTCTCAAATATAATTTTTTTATCATCCTTACTAACAAACTTATATGGGCCTGCTCCTACAGGACTTTCATTAACACTATGTATACATTCCTTAGGTAGTATAGAACAAGAACAATGTGCCAAGTTGTTTATAAAAGAGCTATATGGATACTTTAAGATTATTTTAAGATTATAATCATTTATTACGCGGATTCCCGATACCCCTCTAGCATTTCCTTCATAGAATTCATCTGCTCCTTGAATCATTTCCAAGAACCATCTATTAGGAGAGTCTAATTCCCTACTTAACAGCCTTTCAAAAGAAAATTTAATATCTTCTGCAATAATATTTCTCCCGTTATGAAACTTCATGCCTTTTCTAATATTAAAATTCCATGTTAAGTTATCACTTTCCAAATGCCAGTTTTTAGCTATTCCGCTTATAACCTCAGTCCCTGTTCCGAATTGTACTAATCCTAAGTTTATTGGAAAGACTATGTTGGATGTACTTATATCTGTAGCATTAGCAGGGTCTAGGACATTAGAGAAAGGGGAACTCATTGTAAACTTGCTTTTAGCCATTTCTTTTAAAGTTTTATCTATACAAGCCAACTGATTTAAGTTTACTATAGTATCTTTTAGACTTATAAGCGAAGCCTTCTGCCTATCAGCATTTACTGATATATTTTCGTTAAAAGCCTCTACTTTTTCTGAAGCCTGCACCATTTCATCTATTACTGAAATCATATATTGGTTTTTTTCACTTTGTTCTTTAACAAAATTATTTATTTCATTCGAAATTTCTTTTGTTTTTTCTACAGACTTCATCATATTATCAATAGATGCTTCTGCTTCTTTAGCTACCTTATTGCTTGCTCCTACTTTTTCTACACCTTTAACTATAACTTCAAGAGTATTCTGAATAACAGCTGTTATTTCATTTATAATATTGTCGATTTCTCCTGCTGAAGATGAACTATTTTCAGCTAACTTCTTAACTTCTCCTGCTACTATTGAAAATCCTCTTCCAGCCTCGCCTGCACGAGCTGCCTCAATGTTGGCATTTAATGATAACAAATGAGTTGTCTTTGCTATACCTTTTATAGTATCTACAATGCCTTTTATTTCCTTTGCTCTATCTGATAAAGCCTTAATTACATCTTCCATGCTTTCAACAGTGCTTTGAACATCATCAATGCTATTTATCATTTGTTGCACCGATTCTTGACTTACTACTGCCTTTTTTAAGGTATCTTCTATAACAAGTATGGTTTCATCTACCCCTGAATTGACTTCTTCTGAAAAAACTCCTATATCAGTGGCTACTTGTACAGTTTTCTCTAAATATTCATTATGTTTTTCAATCTCAATATTAATATTTTTTACATTTTCTAGCAAATGAGCCGTAACATCTATAGCTTCTTCAGCCTCTCTTGCTATCTTGTTTGCCATAATACTTTGATACTTTCCTTTGTTTATTACATTTGATGGTTTTGAAGCTTGTACCTCATTTTGCATATCTTCAATAGTTTCTAGCTTTTTTCTCCTAATAAACCCCATATTTAGGCCCCCTAATTTATGCTTTCCTTAGTTTAATATATTTGTATTTACTTTTTATAGTATATTAAATTTATTAAAACTTCAACAAAATTAACATAATAAGTCAAAAAATCCATGACATTCATTTTCTTGAGCTAAAAAAATAAAGCCAATAATTAATATTATTAGCTTTATTACAATACGTTATTTTTCAAAAAATAAAAAATGGCTCCGCGAAAAGGATTCGAACCTTCAACCTATCGGTTAACAGCCGAGTGCTCCACCGTTGAGCTATCGCGGAACATTTACCTGGCGGCGACCTACTCTTCCACACCGTCTCCAGTGCAGTACCATCGGCGCTTTGAAGCTTAACCTTCGTGTTCGGTATGGGAACGGGTGTTACCTTCAAGCCATAACCACCAGATTTTTTGGGGCCTGAGTTATAAATTAGGCATCTAGATATTATTCCTTATACCTATGTTTAAACTTAGCCTTACTTTTAATCCCTAGTCTCTATTCGCTAATCCCTATCATTTTAGAGATTAGTGAATAGCTATTAGCGATTCTCTTTGAGAGTTATTCTCTCAAAATTGCACAGTGTACTTTATTTGATCAAGTCCTCGATCTATTAGTATCAGTCAGCTGAGTACATTACTGCACTTACACCTCTGACCTATCAACCTGGTAGTCTTCCAGGGATCTTACTAGTTAAACTATGGGAAATCTAATCTTGAGGTGGGCTTCACGCTTAGATGCTTTCAGCGTTTATCCCTTCCCGACATAGCTACCCAGCTGTGCTCCTGGCGGAACAACTGGTGCACCAGAGGTCAGTCCATCCCGGTCCTCTCGTACTAAGGACAGCTCCTCTCAAATTTCCTACGCCCACGGCGGATAGGGACCGAACTGTCTCACGACGTTCTGAACCCAGCTCGCGTGCCGCTTTAATGGGCGAACAGCCCAACCCTTGGGACCGACTACAGCCCCAGGATGCGACGAGCCGACATCGAGGTGCCAAACCTCCCCGTCGATGTGGACTCTTGGGGGAGATCAGCCTGTTATCCCCGAGGTAGCTTTTATCCGTTGAGCGATGGCCCTTCCATACAGAACCACCGGATCACTAAGCCCGACTTTCGTCCCTGCTCCACCTGTATGTGTCGCAGTCAGGCTCCCTTCTGCCTTTGCACTCTACGCGCGATTTCCGACCGCGCTGAGGGAACCTTTGGGCGCCTCCGTTACCTTTTAGGAGGCGACCGCCCCAGTCAAACTGCCCACCTAACAATGTCCTGTGACCAGATTCATGGCCTCCAGTTAGAATTCCAGTACTGTCAGGGTGGTATCCCAAGGGCGACTCCATAGAGACTGACGTCCCTACTTCTAAGTCTCCCACCTATCCTGTACAGACAATACCGAAATTCAATGCTAAGCTACAGTAAAGCTCTACGGGGTCTTTCCGTCCAACCGCGGGTAGCAAGCATCTTCACTTGCACTACAATTTCACCGGATTTGCTGCCGAGACAGTGCCCAAATCATTACGCCATTCGTGCGGGTCGGAACTTACCCGACAAGGAATTTCGCTACCTTAGGACCGTTATAGTTACGGCCGCCGTTTACTGGGGCTTAAGTTCATAGCTTCGCTTGTGCTAACTATTCCCCTTAACCTTCCAGCACCGGGCAGGCGTCAGCCCCTATACATCAGCTTACGCTTTAGCAGAGACCTGTGTTTTTGATAAACAGTTGCTTGGGCCTTGTCACTGCGGCCTGCTCTCGCAGGCACCCCTTCTCGCGAACTTACGGGGTCAATTTGCCGAGTTCCTTAGCAGCAATTCTTCCGACGGCCTTAGGATTCTCTCCTCATCTACCTGTGTCGGTTTGCGGTACGGGCACCACTTTGCTCCATAGAGACTTTTCTTGGCAGCATGGAATCAGATACTTCGCCAAAATAGGCTCCCCATAACACCTCAGACTTCGCGTTGAGCGGATTTGCCTGCTCAACATCCTAAGTGCTTAGACGCACATCCAATAGTGCGCACATCCTATCCTTCTGCGTCATCCCATTTGTCAAACGCATTATGGTGGTACTGGAATATCAACCAGTTGTCCATCACCTACGCTTTTCAGCCTCGGCTTAGGTCCCGACTAACCCTGGGAGGACGAGCCTTCCCCAGGAAACCTTAGATATTCGGCCAACAGGATTCTCACCTGTTTCTCGCTACTTATGCCAGCATTCTCACTTCTATACTGTCCACCGCTCCTTACGGTACAGCTTCAACCTGTATAGAAAGCTCCTCTACCACGTGTCTTACGACACATCCATAGCTTCGGTGGTAAGTTTTAGCCCCGGACATCTTCGGCGCAGGATCTCTCGACTAGTGAGCTATTACGCACTCTTTAAATGAGTGGCTGCTTCTAAGCCAACATCCTAGTTGTCTTAGAAATCCCACATCCTTTACCACTTAACTTACACTTTGGGACCTTAGCTGATGGTCTGGGCTCTTTCCCTTTTGACCACGGATCTTATCATTCGCAGTCTGACTGCCGGGGTACAAGTATATGGCATTCGGAGTTTGATAGGGTTCAGTAACTGTTGTCAGCCCCTAGCCCATTCAGTGCTCTACCTCCACTACTTAATTACCCGACGCTAGCCCTAAAGCTATTTCGAGGAGAACCAGCTATCTCCGAGTTCGATTGGAATTTCTCCGCTATCCACAGCTCATCCCATGGTTTTTCAACACCAACGTGGTTCGGACCTCCACGAAATTTTACTTTCGCTTCATCCTGGCCATGGATAGGTCACCCGGTTTCGGGTCTACGATATGCAACTAGTTGCCCTATTCAGACTCGGTTTCCCTTCGGCTCCGCACTAGAGGTGCTTAACCTTGCTGCATATCGTAACTCGCTGGCCCGTTCTACAAAAAGTACGCGGTCACACATAAAAGTGCTCCCACCGATTGTAGGCACACGGTTTCAGGTTCTATTTCACTCCCCTCCCGGGGTTCTTTTCACCTTTCCCTCACGGTACTGCTTCACTATCGGTCACTAGGTAGTATTTAGCCTTGGGAGATGGTCCTCCCTGCTTCCCACAAGGTTTCACGTGTCTCGTGGTACTCTGGAGTAGATCTGCTTCTCTTTTCTTTTTGCCTACAGGGTTATTACCTTCTGTGACTGAACTTTCCAGTTCTATTCGGCTAAGAAAATCGAAGATTTATGATCTATCCTCAACCCCAGAAACAAAGTTCCTGGTTTGGGCTCTTCCCCGTTCGCTCGCCGCTACTTAGGGAATCGATTTTTCTTTCTCTTCCTCTGGGTACTTAGATGTTTCAGTTCCCCAGGTGTACCTCTATATGCCTATGTATTCAGCATATAGTACTCAGCGTTAGCTAAGTGGGTTTCCCCATTCGGAAATCTGCGGATCACAGATTATTTGCATCTACCCGCAGCTTATCGCAGCTTATCACGTCCTTCATCGGCTCCTAGTGCCAGGGCATCCACCGTGCGCCCTTTTTAACTTGATCGTTATTCATATATTTTCATTCTTGGCTACTTAATGTTGTTTTGCTTTCGCAAAACTTTAAGTTTAATCAGCTTTACTTCTCATTGAAGTATTCTAGGTTTAATCTTCATATACACTGTGCAATTTTCAAAGAACAATTGGTGGGTCTAAATGGACTCGAACCATCGACCTCACGCTTATCAGGCGTGCGCTCTAACCAGCTGAGCTATAGACCCTAATGGTGGAGATAAAGAGATTCGAACTCTTGACCCCCTGCGTGCAAGGCAGGTGCTCTCCCAGCTGAGCTATACCCCCACATTCCATCAACAACCGACAATACCATTATGTAAAGCCCGTTATTGATTTCATATTTGTTTTGAGAGTTGGTCTCTCAAAATTAAACAGAATTAAGTATCCAGTCTATGAAAGCTTTGCTTTCATTTCTCCCTAGAAAGGAGGTGATCCAGCCGCAGGTTCTCCTACGGCTACCTTGTTACGACTTCACCCCAATCACCAATCCCACCTTCGGCCGCTGGCTCCATAAAGGTTACCTCACGGACTTCGGGTGTTACCGGCTCTCATGGTGTGACGGGCGGTGTGTACAAGACCCGGGAACGTATTCACCGCGACATGCTGATTCGCGATTACTAGCAACTCCAACTTCATGTAGGCGAGTTTCAGCCTACAATCCGAACTGGGACCGGCTTTTGAGTTTAGCTCCCCCTCACGGGATTGCATCTTGTTGTACCGGCCATTGTAGCACGTGTGTAGCCCTAGACATAAGGGGCATGATGATTTGACGTCATCCCCACCTTCCTCCACGTTAACCGCGGCAGTCTCGTTAGAGTGCTCAACTTAATGGTAGCAACTAACAATAAGGGTTGCGCTCGTTGCGGGACTTAACCCAACATCTCACGACACGAGCTGACGACAACCATGCACCACCTGTCTTCCTGCCCCGAAGGGCTTCCTCCGTTACGAGTAATTCAGGAGATGTCAAGTCTAGGTAAGGTTCTTCGCGTTGCTTCGAATTAAACCACATGCTCCGCTGCTTGTGCGGGTCCCCGTCAATTCCTTTGAGTTTTAATCTTGCGACCGTACTCCCCAGGCGGAATACTTATTGCGTTTGCTGCGGCACCGAAGGTGGTACCCTCCGACACCTAGTATTCATCGTTTACGGCGTGGACTACCAGGGTATCTAATCCTGTTTGCTCCCCACGCTTTCGTATCTCAGCGTCAGTTATGGTCCAGAAAGCCGCCTTCGCCACTGGTGTTCTTCCTAATCTCTACGCATTTCACCGCTACACTAGGAATTCCACTTTCCTCTCCCACACTCTAGATATCCAGTATCAAATGCAGCGCCCAGGTTAAGCCCGGGAATTTCACATCTGACTTAAATATCCGCCTACATACTCTTTACGCCCAGTAAATCCGGACAACGCTTGCCACCTACGTATTACCGCGGCTGCTGGCACGTAGTTAGCCGTGGCTTCCTCCTTAGGTACCGTCATTATCGTCCCTAAAGACAGAGCTTTACAATCCGAAGACCTTCATCGCTCACGCGGCGTTGCTGCGTCAGGGTTTCCCCCATTGCGCAATATTCCCCACTGCTGCCTCCCGTAGGAGTCTGGACCGTGTCTCAGTTCCAATGTGGCCGATCACCCTCTCAGGTCGGCTACGCATCGTCGCCTTGGTGAGCCCTTACCTCACCAACTAGCTAATGCGCCGCGGGCCCATCTTAGTGCGGATTACTCCTTTGATTATTCTATCATGCGGTAGAATAATGTTATGCGGTATTAATCTCCCTTTCGGGAGGCTATCCCCCTCACTAAGGCAGGTTGCCCACGTGTTACTCACCCGTCCGCCGCTAGAATCCCTCCCGAAGGAGTTCTTCTCGCTCGACTTGCATGTGTTAGGCACGCCGCCAGCGTTCGTCCTGAGCCAGGATCAAACTCTCAATTTAAAAGATTACTAGAAATCTTCGATTTCGTGTAAGCTTTTACTCCTCAGCTCTGCTGAGTGAGTTTCCTTAGCTCTACTCATAAGTTATTGACTGGCATTTATTTACCTTAATTCTGTTTAATTTTCAAAGACCAAATTCTTCACTTTATCATCATTATCTGACAACTCTTTTAGTATATCATATTCCGATTTACTTGTCAACGTTTTTCAATTTCTAATCTTTAGCTACCAATTTCTATTATATAGTGATTAGCCTCTATAATAGTGATTGTGCTTGTCATCTCTTGCGACAACGATATATATATTATCAAAATATCTTTGTTTATTTTCTAAGATACTACTAATTTATTTAAATTATCGCCATAAAAAACTAAAATATTTCATATTACTCTTTTTTTCTTATATTGACACTTGTGGATGCGTTGAAGATATTTTTCTATAAATTGTATTAGAAATTCATATAAATTACCTCTTAACAATATATGGCTTTTATAGATTAAAATATTCTTCTATTTCTTCTGAAACTTTTTCATCATAATTATTCATAAATCTTTCTATGCCTTCATGAGGTTCTACATAAAATCCTTCTTCTTCACATAACATATCCATTTCAAATAGTTTCTTAGCTGCATTTCCGCTGAATAAAACCTCCCACTCTTCACGAGTCAAGAACTCTGAATAATGTTCGTACTCATCTTCTTCTAAAACTGTATCATATTCATTATCATAAAACATAACTAATTCACTGCTATTGTTTGTTACGACTACCTTTTCAACTCTGGCAACTGCAGGTCCATTTAATTCATCTGTTACTGTAAATAACATAAGTTCTCCATTATCCTTAAAAAGCTTACAGCATTGAATTTTCCATAATCCTGTATCATTTTTTATCCATTTCCTATTATTTATAATATCTTCTATTTTCTTATTCCAATCCATTTTTAGCACCCTTTCTAAAAATTATATTTAAAAAATAAACAAAGTTATATACCTTTATTGTTACCAATAATAAAAAAATAATTATAAAAAAAAACGGATCCTTTCGAATCCGCTTGCTTTTGTATCTATAGCATTATAGGACATTTAAAAGTATCAATCCTAATAGAACAATCCCTATAAATATTCTATATATAGCAAATACCCTCATAGGTCTCTTTTGTAAAAAAGAAATGAATTTATCAACAACAATAAGAGCAACCACAAAAGATACTACAAACCCGACTACAAGAGCAACAATCTGCATATAATGCAAAGCCAGTATATTGATCTTCACAAGTTTTATTATAGATACTCCAATCATTACAGGTAGTGCTAAAAAGAATGAAAACTCGGCAGCAGCAACAGTGGATAAGCCAGCTATCCAAGCGCCTATTATAGTTGATGCTGATCTTGACATTCCAGGCCACATAGCTAAACATTGAAAAGCTCCTATAATAAATGCTTGTTTTACATTTACATCATCAATACTTTTTGTAGTAAATTTCCCTCTGTATTTTTTTTCCGCATACAACATCCATATAGCTCCTACTAATAAGGCTGCTGTTACAGTCACTGGATTAAATAATTTTTCTTCGATAATGTCATCTAATCCTAATCCAACTCCTAAAAAAGCAGCTGGTATACATGCTATACATACATTAAACCAAAATTTAAATCCTGATTTAGGTTTTTTAGGAGAAAAGTTTTTAAAAGTACTTTTTATTTTATTCCAATAAAGCACCACTATAGCTAATATAGCTCCTAATTGAATTATCATAGTGAACGCATCTATGTACTGCTTAGTATATAGTTCTTTAGGGAGTATACCTTCCTTAAACCCAATAAGATGTCCTACAATAATCATATGTCCTGTGGAGGATACCGGCAAAAACTCTGTAATTCCTTCCACAATACCTATGATTATCGCTTTAAATATAAATATTAAATTCTCCACAAACTTCCACACTCGCTTCCATATTTTTATTAGTATACATTTCGATTCATTTAGAATTATACTATTTTAAAAAAGTCTTTGTCCACTAATTTTAAGTTAGCCTTAATATTGAGACTTTAGCTAGCAAAATCATATTATTAAATTTATTTATTATTATTAAATTTATTTATTATTATTAAATTTATTTATTATAATTCAGTATTTCTAATGTATACGTGTATAACTCTACTCTATAAACTCAAAGACTACTTCTCTTATAGTGCTCTTTCCATCCTTAGATAATTTGATGCTAGTTGTACCTTCTTTTATTCCTACCTCAAAATATGTGTTTTGCAGCTTAAAAGGTTCATTATTAATACTTATGTAATATTTATTAATCATAGTACTATCTTGAAATGTCGCTCCATAAATTTCCATCTTGATGTTTGGGTCATGCTTCGTTGTATTCTTTTTTGAAAATATGAGAGTTGGTATTTCGTCTTTCTTAACCTTATTCAAATCATATTTAGGAGACATTTTAAATAAGTTCTTGTTATCAGTGTATATAATAGGTCTTTTTATACTATTTTCATTTAAAAAATTTTTATTTTCTTTATTATCTTTTATAAAACATAAATATGAATTGCTATTTTTTACACTATAAATACTATTATCTATTTTTATAACGTAATTACTAAAATACTTTTTCACCTTATCTATGTATCCTTCGTATTCTTCACTATCTTTTATACCTATTACTTTTACGTTATCCAATCCTCTTTCTATAACCTCTATTGCGCTTAAAGGTATATTATTATACTCCATATATGTTCCTCTAGTTACATCTATCATTATCCATTTATTATAAGCATTACTCCAGACTTCACAGATTATCATACTTTCTTCCTTTCTTGCAGAACTGTCTGGATCAAAACTTAATTCACCTACTCTTGACATAATTCCTGATGCAATTGCAAATTCGTTAAATACAGTGCAAATTTCTCTACTTGAATATGAACTCTTATCTTCTTTTGACAATATATCAGATGCCTCTTCTTCTGAATACTCTATCTTTTCATTATGACTCATGTTGTCTTTATTAGGCATGTTTTTATTTATCCAATCCAATAATTTTAGGCTTTTATGAAAATCATCTTTACCACCTTCAGTTATTTTTTTTAAATTATACTTTTCACTCAACTGTTTTAATAATTGTTTATTTGTACTTCCATAGTATAATCTTATATTATCACCTTTATAAAAGTTATTCCATTTTACTACTTTAAATCCTTTGTTATTGTTCATACCTTTAAATTTAAAAACGGTAATGGCTATCAATGCAATTATTATCCATATTAAAACAACAGTACTTCTTTTTCTTTTCATCTTCAATCTCCTATCTAATACTTTTTTATTAATAAAAAACTACTATATTATACAATATCGTAGTTTTTTGTTAAATAGTTAATATGGATTTATATCTTTTATGTGATAATTTACATATTTTGTATTATATTCCATTTTAAATGTGATTAAACTTATTACTACACCATATTGATCCGTATGGGCAATTAGCTTTTATAGTGCTGTGATTGTATAGCATATATATTGAATTTGTAACAACATTATTTAATGATTTATATTACCAATTGATAATACAAATTATTAATCATGGAAATCAATGCTGCTGATTGCCATGATTAACATAATCAAGTTGTTCCTCTTATAATTAGTTCTGGATTAAAATATGTCTTGCTATTAACTATCTTGCCATTTATTATATCTATCAACAATTCACAAGCCTTCCTTCCCATATCATATATAGGCTGAGCCACAGTAGTTAGCTCAGGCTCCGTAAAATTAGATATGTTTATATTATCAAATCCAACTACACTTACATCCTCTGGAACTTTAAACCCTTTTCTTAATAGAACCTTAAGTCCTCCTAAAGCCATTATATCATTGCTGTAAAATATGGAATCTATATATTTATTATCAGATAGAATTTTTTCGGTAATTTTCATACCTCCTTCAATAGTAAAGTCACTTTCAAATATTAAACTTTCACAATATATATTATGATTGCTCATAGCTTCCTTATATCCTTCTATTCTTTGTTTTGAAACATCTAAGTCTTTGTTTCCTGTTACAAAAGCTACTTTTTTCCTTCCCTTGCTTATTAAATATTCTATTCCTTTAATTACTCCTTGTTTATTTAAGCAGTACACACCACAATAATTATCCTCATCCTCAACATCTCTATCTACTAATACAAATGGAATATTATTGCTGTGCAAAATCTTTAAAGGTTCACTACTTTTTCCACCCGTTATAAATATAACACCATCTACTAGCTTACTTATAAGAAGCTTTGTATAATTTATCTCCTTGCTTATATCATTATCTGTATTACAAAATATAACATTATAACTTAATTTGCTAGCCGCATCCTCTATTGCTCTTGCTATTTCTGAGAAGAAAGGGTTAATTATATCTGGCAAAATAATTCCTATAGTTTCAGACCTATTAGTACTTAAACTTCTTGCTATACCATTAGGTATGTAGTTTAATTCTTCAGCTATTTTCAATATCCTATCTTTGGTTGCACTACTTATACTATTATCTTTCTTATTTAGCACCATAGAAACCGTAGCTTTAGATACACCTGCTTTTATAGCAATATCCTTCATAGTAACCTTCTTCATTGATTATAATTCCTCCGAATCCACATATGAACTAAACTTTATGTTATTTATTAATCATAGCATTATTTATATAAAATATAAATTATAGTAAACCCATAAATTATATAAACAAATAAAGCGCCGATGAAATCGGCGCCTATTTGCTTATCTTATTTTTTAGTTATAAGTTGAAGTTCTACTGGAATTTGTTTTTCTACAGTTTCACCTTTTGCAACTTTAGCTGCGTTTTCTACAGCTGTGCTTCCCATTAAAGATGGTTGTTGAGCTACAGTTGCAGTCATATCGCCTTTTTGTACAGCATCCTTAGCGTCGTCATTTCCGTCAAAACCTATAACCATAACATTTTTATTTGCTGTTTTTATAGCTTTAACTGCTCCTAATGCCATTTCATCATTATGAGCAAATACAACATCAAATTGTGGTTGAGCTTGAATTACGTTTTCCATTACTGTTAAACCTTTAGTTCTATCAAAATCAGCAGCTTGGCTTGCAACAACTTTTACATTAGTTTGTTTATCAATTATATTATGGAATCCTTGACCTCTTTCTCTTGCAGCTGATGTTCCAGGAGTTCCTTGTAATTCAACTACCTTTATATCACTTTTATCTTTTAGCTGTTCAAGAATATAATTAGCTGCCATTTCTCCACCTTTTACATTGTCTGATGCTATGTGGGATACAACTTCTCCTCCATTTGATTGTCTGTCTACTGTTATAACAGGTATATTAGCATCATTAGCTATTTGAATTGAGTTAGCAACTGCATCACTGTCTGTTGGATTAACTATTAGCACTGAAACCCCTTGTTGTACTAAATCTTCTACATTAGATCTTTCTTTTGCAGGGTCATTTTGTGAATCTAATACTATCAAATCATAACCCATTTCTTTAGCCTTAGCCTGAGCTCCTTCTTGCATTGAAACGAAGAAAGGATTGTTTAAGGTTGATATAACCATACCCACTTTATTTCCAGCACTTTTTTGTCCTTCTTCGCCACCTTGATTATTTTGTTGTCCACATCCTGCGAGTCCTAAAACTAGTACTCCTGCTGCTAAAACAGACATGATTTTTTTAATGTTTTTTCTCATAATGTTTTCCTCCTTTTTACCTTTAATTTTATTTATTTTTTTTATCTATTAATACAGCTAAAAGAATTACTATACCTTTAACTATTGCTTGATAATATGGAGATACATTTAGTAAATTTAATCCGTTATTTAATACTCCAATGATCAAAGCACCTATTATAGTTCCTATTACACTTCCTTCTCCTCCTGAAAGACTAGTTCCTCCAAGAACTACTGCTGCAATAGCATCTAATTCATAACCTGATCCTGCTGTAGCTGAAGCTGATCCTATTCTACTTGTAACTATTATTCCACTAATAGCTGCTGTTATTCCAGATATAACGTATACTAAAGTCTTTATTTTATCTGTATTTATACCTGATAGCCTTGCTGAATCCTCATTTCCACCTAATGCGAACACATATCTTCCATATCTTGTTTCGCTTAATACATAGAATGCTGCTAAAAATACTATTAATGTAATTAGCACAGGGAATGGAATTCCAAGTATGTCCTTATTTCCTATAGTACCAAAAGCTTTACCTAATCCAGATACAGGAGTACCATTTGTATAAACCTGAGTTGCTCCTCTAAATATAGTCATAGTAGCTAAAGTTACTATAAATGCTTGAATCTTACCTTTTGCAACAAAAACTCCATTGATTAACCCAACTAAAGCTCCTATAACTAGTGCTGCCACTACAGCTACAAACACATTACCATTGTTTTTTACTAAAGTAGCTGCAACTGCTCCACTTATAGCAAGAGTGGAACCTACTGATAGGTCTATGCCTCCAGTTAAAATTACAAAGGTCATTCCTACAGCAATAACAGCATTAACAGAAACTTGTGTAAGAACATTTCTTATGTTGGATACGGCTAAGAATCTTGGAGACAAAATAGCCATTATAATACATAAAATGACAAATCCAAATAAAGTCTTATATTTCATTAAAAACTTTTTAAAATTATTATTCATAATTTCTTCTCCTTTTCCTGTATATTTCAATTTTGTTTAGTTGTGAACTCCTACTGCATACTTCATAATTTTCTCTTGATTTGCTTCATCATGAGATAAAATTCCACTAACCTTTCCTTCGTGCATAACCATTATTCTATCACTTACTCCCATAACCTCTGGCAAGTCTGATGAAATCATTATTATAGCTTTTCCTGATGCCTTTAATTCATTTAGAACTTCATAAATTTCTTTTTTTGCTCCTACATCTATTCCTTTTGTAGGTTCATCTATTATCAATACCTTTGGAGATATCATAATCCATTTTGCAAGTATAGCTTTCTGTTGATTTCCTCCACTTAAATTCTTCATAAGCTGCTCTGGATATGGAGTTTTTACTGAAAGCTTCTTGATATATTCTTCTACATCCTTTCTTTCCTTCTTTTTATCTATTTTCTTTAATCCACCTTCATATTTTTTTAGATTAGAAATGGTCATATTCTCTCCTACTGACATTCCAAGTATCAAACCTTCCCTTTTCCTATCCTCTGATAAATAGCATATTCCATTCTCTATGCCATCCTTTGGTGAGGAGACTTTTACCTTTTTCCCATCTATATAAATTTCTCCAGCATCTTTTTTATATTCTCCAAAAATGACTTTAGCAAGTTCAGTTCTTCCTGAACCCATAAGCCCTGCTACTCCTAATATTTCTCCTGCATTGACCTCAAAAGTTACATCATTTACTTTATTCTTATACTTAATGTTTTCAGCTCTTAATATAACATCTCCAACTTTTTCTCTTCTATATGGAAATTGCTCTTCAAGCTTTCTTCCAACCATCATTGCTATTAAATCATCATTGGATACTTCGCTAGTTTTAGCATCTCCAACGTATTGTCCATCTCTAAGAACTGTAACCCTATCACATATTGTAAAAATCTCTTCCATTCTATGTGATATATAAATTACAGCTATGCCCTTTTGTTTAAGTTTCTCTATAACTTCAAAAAGTTTTTTAGTTTCTACTTCTGTTAAGGCTGTAGTAGGTTCATCCATTATTATTATCTTTGAATTCTTAGTTAGAGCTTTTGCAATTTCAATCATCTGCATTTCTCCAACGCTTACATCTTTGACTAAAGTGTCTGGATCTACTTTTGAGCCTATTTGTTCTAGAAATGCCTTACTTCTTTCTCTTAAAACAGATTTATCAATTCTTCTTGAAAATTTGCTAAACTTTTCATTTCCTAAAAATATATTTTGTCCTACTGTTAAGTTGGGAAGCACACTTAACTCCTGATGTATTATTGAGACACCTAATTTTTCAGCTTCCTTTATATTAGTAGGCTCTACTTCTTCTCCTTCTATGAAAATCTTTCCAGAATCCTTTCTATATACTCCGCTTAATATTTTCATAAGTGTAGACTTACCTGCTCCATTTTCTCCAAGTAAGGCTAGAACTTCTCCTCCATAAGCTTTAATATTTACTCCATCCAAGGCTTTTACTCCTGGAAAAGACTTTGTTATGCCTTGCATCTCTAACATAGGCTTTTTATCTTTCATTTTATCCCTCCTTAAAACACAACTCCTGATTTGAGTATTACATTAGCATAAGGAGTTTGTTCTCCTGTCCTTATTACAGCTTTGCAATTTTTTAACTCCTCTTTTAATTCTTCATGCGAAATAAATGTTATTTTAACTTCTCCAACTTCCTTTTTTATTGCTTCAAACATTTTTGGACTAAATTCTTTAGTCTCACTTGCCAAAATAACTTCTTCCACTTGTTGTTCTAATAAAACAGCTTTAAGAGTATCTATAAAACTTGGAATTCCCTTTACTAAAGCTAGATCTATTCTTCTTGTTTCTTTAGGAATTGGAAGTCCGCAATCTCCAATAGCTAAGGTATCCTTATGTCCCATTCTGGATATAACTTCAGATATGTCACTGTTTAATAATGGTGTCTTCTTCATTTTTATTCCTCCCCATACACCTTTTTAACTTCTTCTAAGCTTGGAATTGAAGGCTGTGCTCCTTCTCTTTGAACAGTTATAGATGATACTTTATTTCCAAACAATACAGCATTCTTAACATTTTCAAAAGAAATATTCTTAATATCTAATTTACTTGCTAATCCACCTATGAAACTATCTCCAGCTGCAGTTGTATCTATTGCTTTAACCTTAAAAGCAGGTATTATTTCTGCATTTTCATTATTTATTAAAGCAGCTCCTTTTGAACCTAGAGTTATAATCACATACTTAACTCCCTTTTCTAAAAGCTTCTTTGCTGCAGTTTTAGCATTCTCTAAATCCAAAACTTCTATACCTGTAAGCTCAAAAGCCTCAGTTTCGTTTGGTATTATAATATCGGTATATTTTAATAGTTCATCTGGAACTTCTTTTGCAGGAGCTGGATTTAAAATCGTTACTCTATTGCTCTTTTTTGCTATTTTAAAACCTTCTATAATAGCCTCCATAGGAACTTCAAATTGTGAAATTATAACTTCACTCTTTTCTATAGCCTCTGAAGATTTATTTATTTCTTCCTTGCTTATAGCCATATTTGCTCCAGATGCTACTATTATTGAATTGTTTGCAGATTCATCTACAGTTATTATAGCTGTACCTGTAGCTTCATTATTATCCTTAAATACATAATCTACATTGATGTTATCCTTTACAAGTTCCTTAATCAAAACCTCTCCATTTCCATCCATGCCCACTTTGGAAACCATGTAAACCTTTGCACCCATACGTGAACAGGCTACAGCTTGATTTGCTCCCTTTCCTCCAGGAATATTTTTCAAACTGTCAGCAAACATAGTTTCTCCAAGCTTAACCATTCTTTTAACATTTAAGACTACATCCATATTCATACTGCCAATAACGCAGATATTATTCATTTTAAGCCCTCCTATTACAAACCTCATGATTTATTTAATCGGTTTACTTAATCGGTTAAATATATAATAAAGTAAATTTACTTATTTGTCAACTATAAATTTAACCGTTTTCATAATCTTCTTCACATTTAATTTTTATTTCCATCAATTCCATAATTTTTTCTTCTTCTAATCTTTAGCTCTGATACTAGTAATATAATTATTGGTATCAAAACTTGAAAAGGGAAAGAATAATGCGGCCATATTTCAGCATTCCACTCTGCCATATATAAAGTGTTTTCATATAGCATTAGAGATACTGCTAACATTAATAAAGATGTAGCTGTAGCTATACTTTTATAATCTTTAATATTAAATATTTTGCTAATACCTTTGCAAGAAGCAAATAAACATGCACTTACTTCAGCAAAACTCTCTACAGCTAATTTTAATGAAATTAAAGTTTCTACTCTTTGTATGGTCTCTCCTACTTTTATTCTTCGAACAGCAATAAAAGTAGGAAAATACATATCACGATGTTCCTCACCTATAAGCATAAGATTTATGCCTATGACATTGATTAAAACTATTACTATAGCAAATAACATTCCCACAATAAAAACTTTATATATAGAAACATCTTTTTTTAAAGAATCAAATATAGTCATAAACACTATGATTTCTCCTATTGGAAATGTTATAAATGAATATACAGAACTTATAGTAGGCTTAAATCCTTTATAAAAATTAAGAAATATGTATGCTTCATCAGAACCATTTAATATCAGAAAAAATCCTAAAAACATAGCTATTGCAGTAATTCCAATTATGAGTATTCCTGCCCATTTTCCAAAACTTTCAGTTCCCTGTCTTACCATATATGAAATTATAATTTGAAATGCAACTCCTGTTATTATGATTGGAGTTCTGTTTAAACTTGTTAATCTTATGTATTCTATAAAGTTTCTTAATACTATAGCTCCCAGATGTAAAAAAAACAGAGTATACAATATTGTGGCAATCCTCCCAATGCCTTTTCCAAATACTATTTCTAATATACTATATAAATCTTCTCCTTTAAAATTTGTCATTATTCTAGAATAAGCAAGGAGTAATGGTATTGAAATTATAAATGATATAATTATTATGAACCACATATCACTACCAGCAAGTATATTAGTTATAAACACAGCTCCCCATATATATAGAGATATTAAGGCAATTCCTTCATATTGAGAAATACCTTTATCATTCATTTATACCACTCCTCTATATTTTTAATCTCATTTCAAATTATCATTCTCACTATTTTTTCAATAGCTTTAGCTGGACTTGGAACACTTATATCTAAAATAACCAATATAATCACTATTAAAGATACAGCATACATTACCATAGAAACTATTACAGATTTTATACATCTATTTTTTAAAAGAAAACTCATATCTATAAAAATTACTAATAAGTAAATAAATACCACTAGCCATATACTACATATACTAACCATAATTTATTCCCGTACCTTTATAGATTTGTTATATAGGCCACTGCCTTTTATTTGAACATTTACTTCTATTTTTGTTTCTAATTCTTTTAACATTTTATCCCAACTACTTTTTAATTCTTTCCACATATCAGGATTCTGCTGTTTCATCTTTAATCCAAGTCCTAATATATCGCAACTATATCCTTTATATGCTTTAGCTATAGCTTCTTCTATTCTTTTCTTAACTTTATCTTCTGCAGCTTCTTCTAAAATGCTTATCCCTTCCTTACTAAGATATTCAATTTCACTCTCTACCAAATCTTGAACGTCTAAATCCATATTTATATTGCATTGAGCTAATAATTTATTATTGTCAACAATGGGCTTTACCTTGCTTCTTATTTTTAAAGTTTCAAAGCTGATTCTACGCCTTCCATTGCTTTCTTCAGAGAGAGGATCATCTACTTCTACAACCATAGGAGCAAATATACTTTTTTCTTTTAAAAACATTATGCTTTGAGCTTCATACTCATTTAAATATCCAATTACTTTATCTTTTTTAAATAGTGCAGCTCCTCCAAGCACAATATTTGCATTTCCCTCTTCTTTTTCTATTCTTATTGTAGGCAGCATAGGGCAAACTCCTTCCTTTTCAAGCTCTTCTGCAAAGTTGTAAAAATGCACTAAAGGAAATTTAGCCACAAGTTTTCCATTTTTAAATGCATCTTCTATATCAAAAGATAGAACTCTTCTTTCTCCTTGAGATTCTTCTAACTTTCTATAAAATATTTCTCTTGCAGTTTTTTCCTGAGAAACAATTAAATAGATATCTTCTCTTAACTCTTCATTTCTAAATACTACATCTATAACTGGAATCATTCCTTCCTCTGCTATTTCTTTGCTTACAATTATTACTTTTGTATGATTCCAATAAGCTCTTCTTCCTTTTTCTAATATTATGTTTCTTATAGCATCAAATATAGTCTTTCCTTTTGAAGTAAGTATATAAGGAGTATTTGAAGTACCTTTCGGAGTTGGCATTGCAAATTCGACTGTTAACATATAATCACCATTTTCATCCTTATCAAGGGCATAGCCAGCTACAATCTCTAAACTATCTAACTCTCTATAATTCCAACATCCAGAAAGGGTCAAGCTTATGCTTAAAGTTAAAATAAGAGATAAAAGCTTTTTTAATATCTCCATTTTATCCTCTCTTTCTACTTTTTTTGCTGTATTGCCGTACTCTATCTTCTGTAATAAACTTATCTCTTAAATTAAGCTTCCACCAAGGTAACCTTATACACGTATCTTTCATATTTCTTAACTTTACAGCCCCTATGTTTAACATGTATGGAATTCCAAAGGACTTCATAGATACTAATCTTGTAAGCAATAGTATTAATCCAAATATATAACCATAAATACCTAGCATGGAAGTAAAAAGAAGAAGTACAGCTCTCATAGTAATGGTAGAACCTTTAATATTAGGTATAAGTAATCCTGTAATGCCTGTTGCAGCTGTAATTATGACCACAGGAGCGCTTACAATTCTAGCATCTACAGCTGCCTGCCCTAATACCAGTGCGCCAACAATGCTCACAGCTTCACCTACATGACTTGGAAGCCTAATTCCTGCTTCACGTATAACATCAAATGTAAATAATAACAAAACTAGCTCTAATAAACTTGGAAACGGAGTACCTTGTTCTGCCTGCTTTATACTTAATAAAAGTTTTGTAGGTATTAATTCTTGATGAAAGTTTACAGCAGCTATATAAATAGATGGTAGACTTATGGATGCAAAAAAGCCTAATATTCTAATCAATCTATTAAAAGAAGAAAATATGTAACCTTCATAATAATCTTCATTAACTTGAAAGTATTCAATGAATATATGAGGAATTGTTAATACCATTGGACTTCCATCACAAAATATTGCAATTCTTCCATCTAAAAGCTTTCTAGCTATCACATCTGGTCTTTCTGTAACTCCTACAGTACTAAAAGTAGTTATGGATTTGCCACTTATTAATTCCTCTATTTCCTCTGTAGAAAATACTCCATCTGTATTTATATCATCTAATTTCTTTTCGACTTCTTCAACAATTTCATCCTTAGCCATACCTTCAACATAAACTATGCATATATCAGTTTTAGATCTCACACCTATCTTCTTAAATTTAAACTTTAACCTAGACGTTCTCACTCTTCTTCTTATCATAGAAAGATTCATTCTTAGTGATTCTGTAAAACCTTCTCTTGGTCCTCTTACTATTCTTTCACCTTGAGGCTCTGTTACAGCTCTTGTATTCCATCCTTTTGTATCTATTATTAAAGCTTTATTGCTTCCTTCAGATAAAAGTATTGTATCTCCATAGGTCACAGAATCTATAATTTTGTCTATATCACTTGTAACTCTTACAGAATTTGAATCTATAACCTGATTCATTAGGTAATTTGGCATATCATTAGAATCAATATCCTTATCTAGCGAAGAATTTATTATAGGATGAACTACATTTTTATTTACAATCAGGTTATCTATCATTCCATCTACAAAGAATATGCAAAACTTCGCATCACTTTTTTTATTTTGAAAAACTCTAAACACTATGGAATCATCATCGTTAAATATTACAGTATTAAATAAATCTATATTTTCTTGAAGTGATTTTGTAAGCTTAAAACTTTCTGTTTCATTCTCTATTTGTTCAGCAGTTCTGTTTTTAGGATATTTCTTTTTCTCCTCTTTATCTTTTAAATTCTTATTAGATTCCTTATCTTTACTCAAAGTTTTGTTAGCTGAATCTTCACTAGAAGAGTTTTTTTTGCTTTCTTCAGCCATACACTCACTTCCTTATTAGCATTCTTTTATATATAAAACTATACCTAAAATTATTTTTTACAAAAGGCAACATAATATTCTTTAGAGCAAAATAAAAAATCATGGAATTTATTATTAATTCCATGACTTTTTGATTTAAAACTCTTATTCAGCTTTGTACACAATCTCTCCATTTATTATTGTATAAATAGTGTTTGTAAATACTTCTAAGGGATTGCCATCAAAGATAGCAATGTCGGCATCCTTGCCTTTTTCAATACTTCCAACTCTATTAGAAATACCACAAATTTCTGCTGCATTTATTGTTATAGCTCTTAATGCTTCCTCTATTCCTAGCCCCTCTTTTGCTGCAAGACCAGCACAAATAGGAAGATATTGAATTGGAATCACAGGATGGTCAGTCATTATAGCAACTTTTACTCCCTTTTCATGGAGTATTGCAGGCGTCTTAAAACTCTTATTCTTTAACTCTATTTTGGATCTGTCTGTAAGAGTAGGACCAACAATAGCAGCTCTTCCTGAAGCTTTTACATAGTCCGCTATTAAATGTCCTTCAGTACAGTGATCTAAAGTAATCTCCACATCAAATTCTTTAGCTATTCTAATGGCAGTGAGTATATCATCTGCCCTATGGCAGTGAGCCTTTATAGGTATTTTTTTATCAATGACTGGAATTAAAGCTTCCATTTTAAAATTTTCTTCAAAATCCTTTCCTTCTCTAATCGCTTTGTCTTTTTTTAACTTATAGCTTTTTGCCTTACTCAAAGTTTCTCTCAAAATTGCTGCTGTCGCCATCCTTGTAGTTGGGGCTTTTTTTCTATCTCTGTAGACCCTTTTGGGATTTTCTCCAAAAGCTACCTTTATAGCTGCAGGTTCTAATATAATCATATCATCAACAGAAATACCACTGGTTTTCATTGCTACAAATTGTCCACC
The DNA here is from genome assembly GCF_047777555.1 of Clostridium sp. GTDB lineage: Bacteria > Bacillota > Clostridia > Clostridiales > Clostridiaceae > Clostridium_H. The sequence goes on from NZ_JBKEEV010000004.1 coordinate 25,774, forward strand.
AATTACATTAGCGCTTCCAGGTCCCGTCATTACAGTTGTAACCCCTCCCATTACAGCATCATTAAAGGCTGTATCCATTGGGTTTATTGCATCAATTGCCCTAAGTTCTGGAGTTACAGGATCTGTAGCTTCATTTACGTCCAGCCCCTCAAACCCCATATCTTGCTCATATATTCCTATATGACAATGAGCATCTATTATTCCAGGCATAATCCATCCTTTTTTAGCATCAATAACTTTTACATTATTATCTACATTTATATTTTCGGCTACCTCCACTATTTTCCCATTGTTAATAAGCACGCATCCATTTTCATAGTTTTTATCAGCCATAGTCAATATTTTTCCATTTTTTATTAAAAGCAAGCTAAAACCCCCGATCTTTTTTATCTATAGTCAGTCTTGCATATAATACTTGTACTTTTTACTTTAGTATTTTCTTCTTCTATAAAGCACTACCAGCACAACAATTATTATGAGCATTGGCAGTGAAAATACGAATTTAACTATATTAAATGCCAATGACAAAATTGCTGCAACAAATGCTATTCCTAGAGCTATTCCAGCTATAGGAAGTATAATCACCCCTATTAAGGATAAAATCCCTATTAAAACAGCTACAGTAAAGATAAAACCTATTAAAAAGCCCATTTAATTTCCCCCTTTAATAAAAAACTTAACTAATAAAATTTTTATAAATTTAGATATTATCAAAACAACTTTAAAGACTAGCTATTGCTATAGGAGTATCTTGCTATTTAGCTCTCCTAAATTGATGTCTTTAATTGCAGCCTTTGGAGTTCCCATCCTTCTCGTTTCTATGAATCCTCCGTGAAAGTCTGAACCTGATGTTATAATGACTCCTTCTTTCCTGCACCACTCCAAACAACTATTTATTATATCCTTACTATGGTTAGGATGGAAACATTCTACTCCCTCTAGTCCCATATCTATAAATATGCTTAATTTCTCTGAAACTGGGGTATCATCTTTTTCATAATATGGATGCGCAAGTACAGGTATTCCATCTGCTTTTTTTATTATCTTTACTACTTCTTCTGTAGAAGGAAATTCAGGAAATAAGATGGTCTTTTGTTTGTAAAACAACCTATTAAAATAGTCTCCTACATCCCTGCAAATTCCTTTATCTATTAGAAAACTTAGTGATTTCCAACCTCCTCTTCTTCTATCATATTCATATTTTTCATATTCGGAAAAATCTATTTCATATCCCTTCTCAATCAAGTACTTAATAGACTCATCATTTCTTTTGTTTAATAAATACTTATTATAATCTATAAGTTTAATAAGTTCTTTATTCTTATTATTTGTTCCATATGCTAGTATATGATACAATTTACCTTTAAATGTACTTGAAATTTCAATTCCTGGTAAAAAAGCTATTCCTTTATCTTTTGTCAATGATTTCATCTTTTCAATATTTTCTATTTCATCATGATCTGTTAAAGCCATAAGTTCTATACCATTCTTTAAAGCTTCTTCTATTAATTCTTCTGGAGAATGGGTTCCATCAGATGCATTACTATGAATATGTAAATCTACATAAGAATTATCTTTTAATATCACCTGTAAATCACTTCCCTTTCTTTTGTATTTCTTAATTACTATCATTTTTATATACTTAACTAAATGTCTTCTATACAGTTATCAATTTCTAACCTTGCACTTTAATATACAGCATGCTTATATTATGAAATTCTTAAATATGTTATATTAATTTATACTAATTATAGCATACAATTTTAATATATTAATATTTATGTCAAGTTTTGTTTACTATGTTACTAATTGTAATTATAATTATATTATATAGTTTTTTAATTCTTACACATAAACTCTTGAAATTTTTTAAAATAAATAACATTAATATTGAATGGGGGCTGAATTTATGAAAAATACAAAAATAGCTATAATAGCTGGTACGCCAGTAGATACTAAACTAGGTGTGAATTTTCTAATTTCTAAAGGAGTTCAAGCTTTTGGATATCCTATATCTTCTACTCCAGAAGAACAATCTGCACTTCAAATACTATCTGCTGAAACACTTACAGAACAAGTTCGAAGCAGAATTAAGGAGATAAAAAATGATGGATTTGAAACAGTAGTAATTTACTGCAACTCTATGAGTGCAGCAGTGAATATGGATAAACTATCTTCGCAAGAAGATATTAATATAATCACACCATATAATGCTTATAGACAGATTGCAAAAAAATATAACCTTATTGGATTAATGACAGCTAATAATCAAAGTGCAGCAGGCATAGAAAAAGTAATCCAAACAGAAAATCCAAACTGTAATGTACTAGGTATGTCTATTCTCCCTCTAGTTATAGAAATAGAAAAAGATACATCTTCAGATAAAATAATAGAAAAGTTTTCATTAAAGAAACTTTTAGAATTTTATATAAACAATAAAGTAGAGGCTATTTTATTAGGTTGCACACATTTCCCTTGCTTAAAAAAAGAATTAGAAAAGCTAACATGCATACCTATAATAGACCCAGCAGAACTTATGTTTAAAACCATAATTGAATTCTAGTTTTCAACACCAAAATATCTTTACATGTAAAACACCGTACCCTTGAGAATATGCGGTGTTTTTACTGAGCATCCTTTTATATATTTTGCATCATATTTAATATATAAACTTTATCACGTTTATACTTCAAAAGTAGTATTATCTATGAATTTCCACTCGCTTTTAATCCTTTTTATATCTTGTACTAATTTATACAATGCTAAATCTTTCTGCTTTGCTTCTATCATAACATCTATATCCCTTTTTAATGGCTTACACATTTCTATAAATCTTATAAAATCCTCTGCCTCTATATAATCTGCATGTTTTCTATCCTTTTCCCCATTTTTAGGGCTAGATACATGAATTTTTGGAGGAAGCTTTTCTTCATTCCAAGTATTGAATATATCCTCTATAATATCCTCCAGAGAATCTTCCTCATTATTACATAAATGATGGTGAATATCTAATACCATAGGCGCACTAACAGTTTTGCATATATGAAGTACCTCTTTTGCAGTAAATGTCTTATCATCATTCTCTAAGATAAGCTTTTCGGTTATATCCTCTGGATAATTTCTAAAATTAGTTATAAATCTATCTATTGCCTTATCTTTTCCTCCTTCCGCACTCCCAATATGCAGTACCATCTTTCCTAGATTATATCCCATATCTTTAAATAAATTTACATGAAAAAATAAATTTCTTTTAGTAGCTTCTACAACATCTTCTCTTTTACTATTTATTACGTTGAATTGATCTGGATGTGTATCTATCCTAATATTATGTTGTATTATAAACTTTCCTATCCTCTCAAAATCCTTTTTAAATATGCTTCTATAGTTCCAGTCCTTCACCTCTGGATGAGTTGCTAATGGAACTAAAGCAGAAGTTATCCTATAAAAATGTATTTGATTTTCTACATTATACTGAAGTATTTTATAAAGATCATCTAAATTTGATAGAGTTACCCTTTTTAACTTATTTAACTTTTCTTCATCTGATATAAATTTTGAGTAAGTTTTAAATGTTACCGTACTCGATGATGTAACCTTTGGAAGTTTAAGTGAAATAGCTACATACCCTAGTCGTATCCTCATTTTATTTCCTCCGATTTAGGTAAAACTAAAACCAAAAATTCTCAGATTTATTGTCTCTATAAAATAATAAGAATGGCAAAATACAATGCCATTCTTATTTTTTACTATTTGATTTCTTCATATTCTACATCAATTACTTCGGTGTCGCATCCATATTTACTACTTTTCTTATATATCTTAAATGGTGATATCCTTGCATTTTCTCTCTTCTTAAGTCTTATAAACTTTGATTTTATAAATTTTACTCCCCTATAAGCTGCATATGTCAGTATTCCTATAGGAACAAGCACAAACAATCCTTGCACTATAAATAGAGTAACAAACACGAATCCTAAGATTGCTAATATACTTTTCATTTCTTTTTTTACTCTATAACCTTTATTAAAATACTCCATTCATATCCCCTTCTTTAAAATTCAGTTTAAATCTTGAATACATTATAGCATATTTTCTAAACTACAGTACTAGATACTATTAAAAAAGTCGTTAAATTTCTATTAATAAAATTATTCTAAAATTTCTTCATATTTTTTGCTTACACATTTAGGATATTCACTTCTAGTCCATATATGATCCTTTGATAGTGTCTCATCTGTTATATTAAAATAAGTATGCCTAACTTCTCCTTTATCATTTCCATATATAATAGGATCATTCCATGTAGCATCTAGATTATAGTACTCGCCATCTATTTTAACTATATTCCATGCATGAGGGACAGTAGTGTTTTTATCAACAGCATCTCCTGTCACATATAGTGTTTCAATACCAGCAGAATTCAATAACCTATACATAGCCTTTGCATAACCATCACAAACCCCTGTACCTTTTACTAATACACCATAATCTGTATAAGATTCTTCCGGCATATCTCCATCATATAACCTTCTATCGTATTCTACATTTTCTAATAAATAATCGTGAAGAGCCAACTCTTTTTCATAGTCACTCATTCCATCTTTTACAACCTTGCTTATTATTTCCTTAACTTTATCTTGAGATGCCTTTTTCATATACTGCATAAATTCTTTACTGTAACTATAATTAAATTTAATATTCATAACAGCCTCAGTAGAATTAGCATAACTAGATACACTTCCTCGCGCGCCAATATATCCATAATCTAAATTAGGATGATCGTGCAAAATATCATTTATAATATCTAATTTGTAAATAGATTTATTATAATTCTTTATTTTAAGGACAATGCCGCTCTCAAAATTAGCTAAGGCATATGCTAAAGCATTATAAAATTCTGAAGGAGTATATATATCACTGCTTGGCTTTACAAAGTTTTCTTTTAATAAGCCAAAATTTTGTTCTTCCAGAGCCTCTGTTTTAAAATCAAACTTTATTCCCTGCAATATTGGCTTTCCATTTGATGACTTTATTCCTTTATCAATGACTAGTTCATATTCTTCATCATAATCATAACTATCTAAAGGTTGAACCACTATAGAATTGTTGTCATCATTATAACAAATGTTTACATCTATATATTCTTTACTATCTAATTCTATTAATTTTATATTATCTTTAATTGTAGATTTATCTACTGAACTACTAAACTTTATTGTCCAAGATTTATTAACTTCTACATTTTGTTGTGATTTCCATACCTTATAATCACTATCCACAGCAAATCCTACTTCAAATGTAGATAGCATAATAATAACTATAAAAGCAAAAAATATTTCTACACTCTTTTTTTTAATCAAATATTTCCCCCCAATCAATTTAATAAGATTATACTTCCATTTTTATTCTATCTTTATAATTATAGAGTTTTTACATAAATTTCTCAACTATTTTCCTTTAATTTAAGATTTTTATGGAAATGGATATACTCAGATATATAAGGTATTTTAAATCAACTTCAAAAGAGTTAGTATTATATTATATTTATTGTATAATCAATCCAAGGAGTTGATTTTTTTGAAAATAACAACTTTAATAGAAAATACTCTCGGAGACAATATCTCTCTAGTCAAAGAACACGGATTATCTATCTTCATTGAAACTGAAGAAGGCAATGTTTTATTTGATACTGGTCAAAGCAACAACTTTATTTTAAATGCTGAAAAGTTGAATATAGATTTAGATAAAGTTGACTTTATTGTTTTAAGTCACAGTCATTATGATCATGCAGGAGGAATGAAGCCGCTGCTAGATTATATTCAAACTAAACCTAAATTGTATGTAAGCCAGTATTTCTTTTCTCATAGCCAAAAATATTATCTAACAGATGCAAACAAATCTAACTTAAAATATATTGGCATAGATTTTAACGAAGACTTTACACTAGATAAAAACATTCCTATAAATTATATAAATTCTAATTCCTATGCATTGACTTCTAAAATAAGCATCGTATCAAACTTTGAAAGAAGCTGTGATTTTGAGCCTCTTAATGAGAGCATGAAAATAAAAATCAATGATAAATTATATACTGATAGCTTTGATGATGAAATTGCCCTAACTATAGACACTCCAAAAGGTTTGTTGGTCATTGTAGGCTGCTCACATCTAGGTATTGTTAATATAGTGAATAGTATCATAAAAAGAACAAATAAAAAAATATATGGCATTATAGGTGGTACTCATCTTATAGAAGCTGATACATATAGAATCAATAAAACTATACAATGTTTTAAAGATATGAATATACAATTACTCGGTGTTTCCCATTGTACAGGAAAAAGTGCTATAGAAACATTAAAAAAAGAAACGGACAAACTCTTTATAAATTGTACTGGAAAAGTAATCTATATTTAGCAGCTCAAATTTTTAAATATGATAAAAACATAGAAAACTTAAAATAGTAAGTTTCTATAATTACCTGTTAAACATAAAAAATCATATTTATTATAATTACATTATTTTAGGAGGTATACTATGAAAGCTATAGTAACTGTTTTAGGGAAAGATAAGGTAGGAATTATATCTAAAATAAGCACTATCTTAGCTGAAGCTAATATAAATATTTTAGATATAAGTCAAACTATTCTTCAAGAATACTTTACCATGATAATGTTAGTAGATTTATCTCAATCCTTAAAATCTTTTAAAGAAATTAAAGAGATTTTAGATTTAAATGCTAATAAGTTAAATCTATCTATAAAAATTCAACATGAAGATATATTTAACTCAATGCATAATGTGTAGAAGAGGTGAATTTATGATTAGTCAAGATAAAATAATGGAAACAATTAGAATGATAGAAAAAGAAAAATTGGATATTAGAACTATAACTATGGGAATTTCCTTAATGGATTGCTGTGATTCCGATGGAAAAAAAGCTCGTAATAAAATATATGATAAGATTACTAAATATGCAGAGAACTTGGTATCCGTTGGAGAAGATATAGAAAGAGAGTATGGTATTCCTATTATAAATAAAAGAGTATCTGTAACTCCTATATCTCTAGTCGCTGGATGCTGCAATGATAAAAATTATGTAGAGTTTGCAAAGACTTTAGATAAAGCTGCTAGCGCTGTTAACGTTAACTTTATAGGAGGTTTTTCAGCTCTGGTTCATAAAGGCTATTCTGCTGGTGATAAAATTCTTATTTCATCCATTCCACAAGCCTTAAGTGAAACAGAAAGAGTTTGCTCTTCCATTAATGTTGCAACTACTAAAAGTGGTATTAATATGGACGCAGTAAGAGAAATGGGACATATTATAAAAGAAACAGCAGAACTCACTGCAGACAGAGATGGTCTCGGTTGTGCAAAGCTGGTTGTATTTGCAAACGCTGTTGAAGATAATCCTTTTATGGCAGGTGCTTTTCATGGTGTTGGTGAGCCAGAATGTGTTATAAATGTTGGCATAAGCGGTCCTGGTGTTGTAAAAAATGCTTTAGAACTTGTTAAGGGTGAAAGTTTTAATATTGTTGCAGAAACCATAAAAAAAACAGCATTTAAAATTACCCGTATGGGACAGCTAGTTGCATCAGAAGCTTCAAAGCGTCTTAATGTGCCTTTTGGAATAATAGACTTATCCTTAGCTCCTACACCAGAGATTGGAGATAGTGTAGCCCACATTTTAGAAGAAATGGGACTAGAATCTTGTGGGGCTCCTGGTACTACAGCTGCTTTAGCTCTTTTAAATGACGCTGTAAAAAAAGGTGGAATAATGGCTGCTTCAAGGGTTGGAGGTCTCAGCGGTGCTTTTATTCCTGTAAGCGAAGATGCTGGAATGATTGATGCAGTATTAAAAAATGCTTTAAATATAGAAAAGTTAGAAGCTATGACTTGCGTATGCTCCGTTGGCCTTGATATGATTGCAATTCCTGGAGATACCTCTGCTGAAACTATTTCTGGCATTATTGCAGATGAAGCTGCTATAGGAGTTATAAATAATAAAACTACTGCCGTTAGAATAATACCTGCCCCTGGAAAAGGAATTGGTGATATGGTTGAATTTGGAGGACTTCTTGGAAGGGCTCCTATTATGGGTGTAAATAAGTTTAGCAGTGCTGACTTTATCAAAAGAGGAGGTCAAATTCCTGCTCCAGTGCACAGCTTTAAAAACTAAGTAAGAAGGAATTTATTATAACTTGCAGAATATGTTATTTATAATAAGTTTTTATATGGGGGTAAAAAATAATGCAGTTCAAAGATATTTCACAAGGAAGTTTAAATAAATCTAATCATTATGCTGACTTATTTGGAGATAAAAACAACTTAGATAACATCATAATGGCCAATGCTGATTTAATTGTTTTAGCATGGAAAGATCCTGGAAATCTTATAAAGTTTAATAAATATGCTCAAAAGATAACAGGTTTTAAAGAAGAAGAAATGTTGGGAAATGGTTGGTGCAATCATCTTTTTGACAACAATTTAAAATCCTTTATGACAAAAACTTTTGAAGATCCATCTAAAAGCATAATTATTGACCCTCATGAAACTTATATTTTTGATAAAGCCGGTAACAAGATAAATGTATTTCTGAAAAATTTCATACTGTATGATAAAGAAAAAAAACCATACATATTTATCAGTATAGGCATGGACATACCCAAGAGAAAAATTGATGAAGACAAGTTATCTAGTAATTATAGAGTATTGGAAATGCCTAATAATAAACTATCTTCTCCTAAAAAAGAGTTAAATAAAAGATATGAAGAATTAAAATCAAATCAAGAATATTTAAAAGAGATTGAAGAAATGTCGCGACTAGCCATTGAAGGTTCTAAAGATGGAATTTGGCATTGGAAAGTTCAAGAAAATAAGATATATCTCTCTACTAGATGTAAAATCATGCTCGGATATAAAGATGAAGAGTTAGATAATAAACTTTCATCCTGGATTAAACTTATTCATAAGGATGATATTAGAAATTTTCAACAAGCTATGAAAAAGCATTTAACTAAGCAAATTCCTTTTTTAAACATTAACGTTAGAATGAAAACTAAAGTAGGAATTTATAAATGGATATCAATAAGAGGAAAAGCACTCTTTAATGATACAAACTTTCCCATTAGAATAGCCGGATCTACTACAGACATAACTAGTCATAAAAAGAGTGAGGAAACTGTATATAAATTAGCTTATTATGATAATCTAACAAATCTACCCAATAAAACATTATTTAATCTAAAACTAAATAATGAGATAAAAAAATGTTTAAAGTATAATACTCATATTGCCTTGTTGTATATGGATTTAGATAATTTTAAATCTATTAATGATACATTTGGCCATTACTTTGGTGATAAACTTTTGTTAGAAGTTGCTAAGTCCCTTAACTATTGGTTAAGAGATAATATATCCATTTCCCGCTTAGGTGGAGATGAATTTATGATAATAATTTCAAATCTACCCAATATAGATTACGCCCGCAGCTTAGCAGAGAAAATTTTAAAATCCTTATATACACCTTTTGTAATAGACAAAACCTCAGTACTTGTAACTGCAAGTATAGGTATTGTACTTTGTCCTAGTGATGGAAGTGATATTGGCACTTTGCTTAAAAATGCTGACGCTGCTATGTATCATGCTAAATCTCTTGGAAAAAATAATTATCAATTATTCTCTAAACAGCTTAGTGATAAGTTAATGGAAAAAGTTGAGCTAGAAAAGACTTTAAGGTTTGCACTTCTAAATAAGAAAGAAAAAGAATTTATGGTTTATTATCAGCCTCAAGTAGATACTATAACTAGTCAATTAGTTGGTATGGAAGCCCTTGTAAGATGGCTTCATCCTACAAGAGGCTTTATTTCTCCAAGTCAATTTATACCTATTGCAGAAGAAACGGGACTTATAAATGAGATAGATGAACTTGTTATACGAACTACTTGTAAACAGCTAAAAAAATGGGAAAAACAAGGCTATAAGTTGGTTCCTGTCTCCGTTAATATATCTGCTAATCAATTTAAACATGAAAAAAATATATTTGACAAAGTAAAATCTATTTTACAAGAAACAGATCTTTCACCTAAATGGCTTCATATAGAAATAACAGAATCTGCCACTATAACTGATATGAACCTTACAATAAAGATACTAAATAAATTTAAAGCCATGGGAATAAAAGTCCTGCTAGATGATTTTGGTACAGGATATTCTTCTTTAAATCATCTAAAAAATTTACCTATTAATACTCTAAAAATTGATAAGTCTTTTATAGATCAAATCGCTTATAAAGAAAATGAAAGAGCAATAGCTCGTACTCTCATAGAGCTAGCTCATATTCTAAACATGGATGTTATTGCTGAAGGAGTAGAAACACAAGCACAGCTTGAAGTTCTTAAATCACAACAGTGCGATAAAATACAGGGATATCTCTTCAGCAAACCACTTTCTCCCGATAAAGCAGAGAAATTACTTTCTTATAATCGATTATGTATAAAAATCTAAAAACTTTTAATTATGGTATTATGCTTTAGAGTTATAAGCTCTAAAGCTTTGCTTTTTTATATACAAACAAAATTTCATGAGTGTAGAATATTATTCCACGACTTGGAAATAATACTACCTAGTATACTAAAAATAGGGAGCGTGATAAAATATGAGAATTCCAAATCATATAGGAATTATTCCAGATGGGAATAGGCGTTGGGCTGCAAATAAAGGACTAACTAAGGAAAAGGGATATGCATCTGGATTAAATCCAGGGTTGATTTTATTTCATCTTTGCAAGGAACTAGGTGTAAAAGAATTAACATTTTACGGCTTTACTACAGATAACACAAAAAGACCTACTGTTCAAAGAATCGCTTTCACTAAGGCATGTATTGATGCAGTAGAAATGTTAAGCAAAGAAGATGCGGAGTTATTAGTGGTTGGAAACTTTAAATCTCTTATGTTTCCACCAGAACTCTTGCCTTATACAACGCGAAAAACCTTCGGCAAAGGTGGAATCAAAGTAAACTTTTTAGTAAACTATGGATGGGAATGGGATTTAGGAGATCTTGTAAATAATAAAAGCAGCAATAGATGTGACATTACTAAATGTTTAAAGTCTAATGATATATCTAGAGTTGATCTTATAATAAGGTGGGGTGGAAGGCGAAGGTTAAGCGGATTCTTGCCAGTACAGTCCATATATTCAGACTTTTATGTAGTAGATGATTATTGGCCAGACTTTAATAAAGATCACTTTTTTCAAGCACTAAATTGGTATAACACTCAGGATGTTACTCTTGGAGGATAATAGAAATAAATTGTGACAATCTCTAATATTGAACCTCCGTATGAGATTTGCATTGTAGAAAGCGTTGAACAAGCATTAGAAGCTCTTTATTTATGGATTTAAAACACCGTAAGAACCTTCTATTGTCTGAACGATAGTGAGTTTAGAAGGTTTAGGGGTTTTAAAATCAGAAATATTAAAGCTTCTTTGCATAGTGAAGCTTCCCTAAATGCCTCTCTAATTGTATTTATCTACCTCATATAAAATTGCAGTACATTGATTAAATATTTAAACATCACGCATGGGATTTGCATTGTAGAAAGCGTTGAACAAGCATTAGAAGCTCTTTATTTATGGATTTAAAACACCGTAAGAACCTTCTATTGTCTGAACGATAGTGAGTTTAGAAGGTTTAGGGGTTTTAAAATCAGAAATATTAAAGCTTCTTTGCATAGTGAAGCTTCCCTAAATGCCTCTCTAATTGTATTTATCTACCTCATATAAAATTGCAGTACATTGATTAAATATTTAAACATCACGCATGGGATTTGCATTGTAGAAAGCGTTGAACAAGCAATTAGAAGCTCTTTTATTTCTGGGTTTAAAACACCGTAAGAACCTTCTATTGTCTGAACGTCAGTGAGTTTAGAAGGTTTAGGGGTTTTAAAGTCAGAAATATTAGAGCTTCTTTGCATAGTGAAGCTTTCATAAATGCAAATCCCATGCGTGATGTTCTTAAATTATGTTTCTTTAATTCCATTTTCTATAATCCAAGTTTTATATAGGTCCGGCCGTTCTTCCTTTAAAACTGTAAGAAATTTATCTAAATACATGTATTTTTTTAATCCTTTCATGAGATGCCTAGGATATTTTACATTCCTTGTATAACATCCTTTAGGATCAATTACCATAACAGACTCATCCTTTTGAACAAATATATCCTTACATCTAATATCAATTTTGCTGAAATTTAATCTTCTAAATTCTTCTAACAATTCTATCACATTTAAAGCTAAGGTTTTACTGAGACCATATACCTTAATATAATCTTTTAGACATTGTCCTCCTACATAATCTCTTACCATGTATATAGTGTTATACTCATAAACTTTTGGAAAGTATCTGGAACCATGTACTTTTTTTAAAATTTCATATTCTCTTTTGCAGCTTTTAATAGTAGTACATATTTTCACAACCTTACCGTCTTTTCTTAAAAATACCTTCCCATGATGCCCTTCTCCAAGGAACTTACATCCACTTAAATCTAATCCCGCATTATTTTTATAGCTTTCTAAAAGATATTTCTTATCTTTTTTTCTATGGAAATTATCCATAAATTATCTCCTTATTTACATGGTTTCTATAATTATAATATGAAAGTATCATAAGTTAGATACCCATAACTTTTAAGCTGATAATTTTCTAACATTTATAAAGTTATTCTACTTAATTTATTTATTGCCTTTATCCACTTGACAGCCAAATTTGGCCTTACTTCAAGAGCTGCTTTAATAAATTCGTCCAAAGCTCCAAGAGCTTCTAACTCTCTCAAGAGCATTCCTGGTATATCCCTCTTCTTACTGTAAGATTTTCTCGGATCTATTACCTTGATGTCTCCGCTGCTTTCTATATATACATTCTTACTTGATATATCTATTCTGGTAAATCCCAACCTACGGAATTCTTCTAATAGTTCAATTAATTTAATTCCTATATCTTTTGATAATCCATGTTTTTTTACATAATCATCTAGAGCTATACCTTCTATATACTCCCTAAGCATACACTTATCCGACACTTCTATAGCTTTTGGAAAATACTTGCTTCCTTCTACCTTCTTTAATATGTTGTATTGACTTTTACAACTATTTTTATTGTTAAAAATCTTTAATGCATATCCTTGAGGAGTCAAATATACCCTTCCTTCTCTGCCCTTGCCTAAAAACTTGCACTGCTTTATATCTATTCCAAGATACTTTCTGCTAATGTTTATCACCTCTGAATATTTCTCTACTACATACTATTAGACAGTCAGCTTTAAAGTTACTAATCACTAAAAAAGCATTTTAGAATGCCCCAAATTCTAAAATGCTTTTTCTTCGTGTTATGAAAACAATGCTCTATCACTTAGTAAATCATCTTCTTTGAAATTATTTTCAAAGTATTTTAATAGTTTTTCTATAGTAAGCCCCCTCTTTTCTTCTCCTCTAATGTCTAGAATAATCTCTCCATGATGAAGCATTATAAGTCTATTTCCTAAGTTAATAGCATGATTTAAGTTATGAGTTACCATCAATGTAGTCATTTTTTTTTCTCTTACTATGCTCTCAGTTAAATCTATTATTTTTTCAGAAGTCTTTGGATCTAAAGCTGCTGTGTGCTCATCCAAAAGCAAAATCTGTGGATTTCCCATAACCGTCATTATTATAGCCAGTGCTTGTCTTTGTCCTCCTGATAATAGCCCTACCTTAGTATTGAGTTTATCTTCAAGTCCTAGTTCTAATTTTGATAAAAGCCCCTTAAAATACTCTATATTATTTTTATCCACAGCAAAACCGAACCCAAATCTCTTTCCTTTGTTATATGCCATAGACATATTCTCTAGTATAGTCATAGATGGTGCTGTTCCCATTGCAGGATCCTGAAAAACCCTTCCTATAAATTTAGTACATTCATATTCTGGCATTCTAGATATTTCCTTATCCCCAAGTTTTATTATTCCTTCATCTGGCTTTATAGTTCCAGAAATTAAGTTTAATAAAGTAGATTTTCCTGCCCCATTACTTCCTATTATAGTTATGAAATCTCCCTCATCTGCTTTAAAGTTAAACTTGTTAAATACTACATTTTCATTTGCTGTATCTTTATTGAATACTTTGTATAGATTTTTTATTTGAAGCAACTACTGCTCCCTCCTTTCCATCTTTTCTAATTCCAATGGCAATCTTAAAGTTATTAGCTCCTAACACAACAATAACGATTAAAGCTGTCATAAGTTTTAAATCTGTAGTCTCAAGGCCAAACTTTAATGCTGCTCCTACAGCTAATTTATATAAAACCGCTCCTAGAAGCGACATGGTTGTAGCCTTTACAAACTTTAGCTTCTTTAAAAGAGAGCTTCCTAATATTACTGCTGCAAGTCCTGTTACTACAGTACCTGTTCCCATGCCTGCATCTGCATAACCTTGATGTTGTGCCATTATAGAACCTGCTAGAGCTACTAATCCATTAGAAATGCTAAGTCCCATAACTTTAATCATGTCCTTGTTTATTCCTAGGGAAGTCACTAGCTGCTCATTGTCTCCCACAGCTTTTAATAAAAATCCTATTTTTGTTTTTAGGAATATATCTAGTAATACCTTTACTATAATTGCACATATTACTATTAATATTACAGGCTTTATAAAACTTGTAACCGTGAATATGGTCTTAAAGCCAAAGAAAGGTACATTAGATTTTCCCATTATTCTTAAATTTATAGAATATAGACCTATCATAACCAATATTCCTGAAAGCAAATTTGTTATTTTAAGCTTAACATGAAGGAAACCTGTAACTATACCCCCAAGCATTCCTGCAATCATAGATAGAATGCAAGCTAAAAATGGATTTATATCCATTGAAAGACATAGGGCAGTAACTGCTGCTCCTAAAGGAAAAGTGCCATCTACAGATAAATCTGGAAAATCTAATATTTTATAGGTTATATATACTCCAAGAGATACTATAGCAAAAATTAATCCCTGTTCTAATATGCCTATTACAAAGCTTGCCATTACTCAACACCACCTTTTACTTTCTCAGCTTTAGAAAGAACTTCTTCTGGAACAGTCATATTTAGCTTTTTAACTGCATCCTCATTTATAATTAGACTAGTTTCTTTAGAAGTCGTTATAGAAACCTCTTCTGGCTTTTTTCCTTCTATAACTTCTACAGCCTTAAGTCCTGTTTCATATCCAAGCTTGTAATAATCGATACCTGCAGTTGCAACTGCTCCAGTTTTCACATGGGCTGCTTCAGCCCCTATAACAGGTACATTTTTGCTATAACATGTCTTGGTTATAGTTGATGCTGCTGAGGCTACCATATTATCTGTAGGAATATATAATACATCTATCTTATTTAATATTGAGTCTAAAGCCTGTGGTATTTCATTGCTGCTAGTTATGCCTGAAGTTATTATATTAAAGTTAAAACTTTTTGAAGCATTTTTTGCTGCTTCTATCTGAAGTTCTGAGTTAATTTCACTTGTATTATAGATAATACCTATATTTTTAGCCTTTGGTACTAGCTTTTTAATAAGTTCAAATTGTCCCTCTATGGGTACAGCATCAGAGGTTCCTGTTACATTTGTGCCAGAGTTATCTAAAGACTTTGCAAGTCCAGCCGCTACAGGATCTGTCACTGCTGTTATGACTATAGGAATATTTTTATTTGCCTTTTGAGTAGCATTAAATGCCGCTTGAGCTGAAGGTGTGGCTATTGCCGCAATTAAATTTACATCATCATTCACAAATTTTTCAGCAATAGTTTGAGTTGTTGGCATATCATTTTGTGCATTCTCAAAATCTATCTTTATATTTACTCCATCCTTGTAATTTTTATCTTTAAGAGCTGCAATAAAGCCCTCTCTTGCTGAATCTAAAGCTGGATGCTCAGCTATTTGAGTAATTCCTATCTTAATTAAGTCATTCTTTGATTCTCCTGTGCCTGCAGAAGCTGCCTTTGAGTTTGAACATCCTCCCAAAACACTTACTACTAATAAACTGCTCATTAACATTAAAATTTTCTTACCTACCATACTACTATCCTCCATATATTTTATTTTTTATAATAAAAAACTCTCCTAATAGGAGAGTTTATTTCTCAATATATAATAAAGCGTAATATAATACACCCGTAAACACACCCATCATGTACGGTATATTACATCTTGCTTCTTATTACTATATCTCCTACCATTCTACTATACTACGATTTTTAATCAACAATCTCAAGTCGCTAGTCTCTAATCTTAAACTAACAACTTCTAACCTACTTTCTATTCTTCCATACTACATTTTAAACCATTCTACTAAACTTCTAAACTGATTTTATTTTCTTTATTACTTCTATTCTACTATTTAAACTTAACTTTTGTTATAGTTTTTTGCTTAATTTATTATATTTTATATTAAGATGAGCTAACTGTCAATGCTTATCAATTTAAAATTCTTATTTAACTTAGCATCTCACTACTTACCTAACTTGCTTTCCACTTCACTTATGGATTTCATATAAACTTCTTCACTGCCTTTTTAATCATTTGGTATAGATCTATGTCCAAGGCCAATTACTATTTCATTTAGATGAAGAAGTCCTATGCTCATGAATATACAAACACTTATGTGCTCTCCACCTCTTGCTATACCTATTTTTCCCCCTACATTAAGTCCAATTGCTTTAGCTGAGACCTGCATTATGGCTTCTCTTGCAGCTCCAACAACAGCTCCATCGTGAACATGGCAATCTTTTATAATTCCTGTTCTCTTTGCAGCAACTAAAGCTCTTTCCATTATCTTAGGAATTGATTCATTAAGATTTCCACCTACATCTACGGCAGCTGTAAGTATATCTTTTTTTCTAAACTCATCTTCTAATTTTTTTTCTTCGCTTCTCTCACTAGTAGCTAATCTGATAGCAGCTTTAGCCACCTCCACACTATTAAACTTCATTCATTTCACTCCCACGTATTGACTTATAATTAATTTGTATATATTATATCATTTAATTTTATATATGTCTTAAATAAACCACATTATTAATTCTAAACTTTATTTAAAGCATATCTATTTTAACTTTATTCCTTTTTCAGTTTGCTCTATTTTTTCTTCTTTTAATAACTTACCCACTGCCCTTTTAAAGGCTGCTTTGCTTATTTTTAATCTATCCTTTATATCTTCTGGATTGCTTTTATCATTAAGAGGTAAAAATCCGTCATATCTTTCAATTTTTTTAAGAATCATTTCTGCATCACTATCTATTTGCTTATATGCAACATCTCTCACAGCTAAATCCAGTTTGCCATCTTGCCTTACTTTTGCAACTCTGCAGTTTACTTCATCCCCAACCTTTATTTCGTCATAACACTCTCTTTTAGGTATTAAGCCTTTATATTTGTTATCCACTGCAACTAAAGCTCCAATTTCATCACTGATTGAATAAACCGTTCCTTTAACCCAATCTCCATACTTATATGGACTATTAGTGTCAAGAAACTTTCCTATATATGTAGTAGCTGTTAATCTTCCGCTCTTATCTACATAAGCTGCTACTAAATACTTCTTCCCAACTTGCATCCTATATTTTTGCTCTTTAAAAGGTACAAGTAAGTCCTTTTCTAAACCCATATCTAAAAAAGCACCTATTCTTGTAGTTTCTTTTACTTCTAAAGGTGCAATTTCTCCTACTTGTATTAAAGGCTTTTTTCTTGTAGCAATAGGTCTATCTTCTGAGTCCTTGTATACAAATACCTCAATTTCATCTCCTACTTCTACTTTTTCTGGAAGCTGGTTATTAGGTAAAAGTATATTATCCTTACTATCTCCTGTTCCACCATCTAAATAAGCTCCTATTTTTGCAATATTTGCTACCTTTAAAGTTTGAATCTTGCCTATATTTATCATTAAATATTCACCCTACCTTATATTATGATTTTCTATATCTAGAATTATATTAATCCTAATGTAAATTTTATCTTGACTTCTATTTTAGTCTACAACTCTTATTATAGTCAATCTTTATCCATATTACTTACAGGATTAGCTTTATTATTTTTTTATTAATTATGCATTACCTATTTTCATTTTATCTTTATTGTGTAACCTTATATTTTTTATGGAATAATATAATATAAATATATATCTATAAAAAAGGTAATCTTAGTGATAAAGCAATCAGTAAATCCTGTAATGGTTGATATAAATCTTAAAAGGTAAAGTTTAATTACTTACAGCTTCACTTTTTTCTTCCATAATAACTATTTATAGTGTATAATCATTCAATATCATCCATAAATGATATAAAAATGTTGAAAGGAGATATATAAATGGGAAAAGTTACTGCAGCCTTTTTTGACATAGATGGAACCCTGTATAGAGAAGGAATGATAACAGAAATTTTTAAAAAATTTATAAAGTCTGATATCATAGAATCTGAACGCTGGTACAACGAAGTTAGGCAATATTATATAAAGTGGGATAAAAGGATAGGAAATTATGACGACTATCTTTTAAAAATGGCAGATATATATATAGAAGCTGTAAAAGGTCTCCACAGAACTCAAGTGGAATTTATTGCAAAGAACGTAATAAATCAAAAAGGGGACAGAGTTTATACTTATACTCGTGACAGAATCGCTTGGCATAAAAAACAAGGGCATAAAACCATAACCATATCTGGAAGTCCTATTGAACTGGTTCGTGAAATGTCTTTAAAACATGGCTTTGATGATTATATAGGAACAAAATACTTAATGGATGAAACTCACCATTATACAGGTGAAATTATTCCTATGTGGGATAGAGAAAGCAAGAAAAAGGCCATAGACTATTTTGTAGATAAATATGATATAGATTTATCTATAAGTTACGCCTATGGAGATACTGCTGGGGATTTTACAATGCTTAAATTAGTAGGAAATCCTATAGCTATAAATCCTACTCGTGAACTTATCCATGAATTAAAAAATGATGAATTCACTAGAAAAAAAGCTAAAATTATTGTAGAGAGAAAGGATATGATTTATACTCTAACTCCTGATTCTATAGAAATTTAAAGAGATTGTGACTTAACACAATCTCTTTAAATATTTTATATTTATTTTTCATATACTGGTATACAGAAATGAGCATATTTAGGATTCTTACCTGTAGTAATTTCAAAGAAAAGTTTCTTAATCTTAGCCGAAATCTCTCCAGGCTTTCCATTTCCTACAACTCTATCATCAACTTCTATAATAGGAGTAACCTCCATAGCTGTCCCACTAAAGAATAATTCATCTGCTGCATAAAGCTCTGTTCTCGTAATACTTCTTTCAACTACTTCTATACCAAGTTCATTCTTTGCAAGAAGCATTACAGTATCCCTTGTAATACCCTCCAATATATTATCTGAAGGTGGTGGTGTTATAAGCTTACCTTTTCTAACCATAAAGATATTCTCTCCTGGTCCTTCGCAAACATGCCCACTTCTTGTTAAGAATATGGCCTCATCATATCCTTTTCTAATAACCTCTAAAGAAGCTAATCCTGAATTAAGATAAGCTGCTGTAGCTTTTGTTCTTGGCGGAAGCATATTGTCTTCAACTCTTGACCAGGAAGTTACTGCAACCTTAAGTTCAGTCTTTCCTGTGTAACTTCCCAATGGCTGACAATATATAACTATTCTGTCATCGTCATCATTTAAAGTTGGTCCTATTTTGTCAGCACCTTTATAAGCTATAGGCCTTACATATGTTGTGGTTTTAAAATTATTCTTTTTTAAAAGCTCAATTGTAAATTTAATAAGATCATCTACAGTATAAGGCAATTTAATATTTATTGTTTTACAGGACTGAAGGAACCTTTCATAATGTTCTTTTAATCTAAAAGCATATAGTTGTTCACTTTCTTCATCCCAATAAGCTCTAATTCCTTCAAAACAAGCAAGTCCATAATTAAAAGCCTTACATCTTATACTGATACTTACTTCTTTTTCTTCTACTATTTTTCCTTGATAAAATACATATGATTCATTCATTAAAATAACCCCCTCGTTGCTGCATTAACCTTCGATAATAGTTACCCCTAAATATTATCGTGCAGCTTTATATTATAAATGTTTAAAGTTTATTATATCACTTTCATATTAATATCACAATTACCTTTTTTGTACAATAATTCTTTTGTTACTAAATTGTCTACAAATATTAAATTTACCTGTCCATATTTATGTTATATAATATAAATTAAAAAAATATTAGGGGGCTTAAAACATGAATTCTAGTTTTAAAATTATAATGTCTATGATTATTTGGGGTAGTTTAGGTCTTTTTGTTAAAAACATAAACTTACCTTCTATAGAAATCGCATTTTTAAGAGCAGTAATTGCTAGTACTATTTTTATTCTCTTTAATTTGTTTACTAAAAAAACTAACTTTAAAAAATATTCTAAGAAAAACTTAATTATCTTACTTATATCCGGCGTTGCTATGGGGTTTAATTGGGTACTACTTTTTCAAGCTTACAAATTCACTACAATTTCAAATTCTACTTTAAGCTACTATTTTGCACCTGTATTTGTAGTCTTACTATCTCCAATTGTGCTAAAGCAAAAGCTTACATCCAATAAACTTTTAGCAGTGATAGGAGCTATGCTTGGTTTGTTTTTAATATTAAATAATCAGAGCGATGCTTCAAACATTGATTATAACCATATTAAAGGCATTAGCTATGGACTTGGAGCTGCCTCTTTATATGCTTCTGTTATGCTATTTAATAATTATATTGAAGACCTATCAGGCTTTGAAAGGACAATTATTCAACTATCAGCTGCAGCACTTGTGCTTCTTCCTTTTATTATATCTAGACATGAACTTCATATAGATAGTTACAAAAGCCTTATATTCATATTAGTTATAGGTATAGTCCATACTGCTGCAGCTTATCTCCTATATTTTTCAGCCTTAAAAGATATAAATGTCCAGAATGCAGCTGTGTTAAGTTACTTGGATCCAATTTCTGCTCTAATCTTTAGTGCTATATTTTTACACGAATCTATGGGAGCATGGCAGATTGCTGGTGGAATTTTGATACTATTTTCAGCCTTTGCAGCTGAAAACACCAAACAAGACGATAAAAAAACAACAGAAGTAAAAAATATTTAAGATGTACAATTGGATGTACATCTTAAATATTTTTTATATTAAAATCTTTTTAAATTTAATTTTACCAGTTTATCTAATCATTTAACTTTTACTTTAGCATCGTAGCTTTTAAAATTTTAAAATGATGGTATTATTGCTCCTTTATAGTTTTCCTCTATAAACTTCTTTATTTCTGGTGAATTTATAGCTTCAACTAAAGCTTTAATGTATTCTTTGTCTTTATTTTCCTCCTTAACTGCAATAATATTAGCATATGGAGAATCCTTATCTTCAATTGCTAATGCATCTTTTGTAGGATTTAACTCTGCTGATAATGCATAATTTGTATTAATAACCGCTGCATCAACGTCCTTCAAAACTCTTGGTAATTGAGCTGCTTCTAATTCTTCAATCTTTATATTTTTAGGATTCTCAGTAATATCTAGTTTAGTTACTAAATCTCCATCTTTAAATTTTGCAATTCCTTCTTTTTCAAGAAGTCTTAAAGCTCTTGCTTCGTTAGTTGGATCATTTGGTACTGCAATAGTAGCTCCATCTTTCAATTCTTTTAAATCCTTTATTTTTTCTGAGTAAATTCCCATAGGTTCTATATGAACTTTTGCCACATAAGCTAAGTGAGTACCATGCTCTTTATTGAAGTCCTCCATGTATGGGATATGTTGGAAGAAATTTGCATCCAGTTCCCCTTGTTCAACTGATGTATTAGGAATAACATAGTCATTAAATACTTTAACATCTAATTTATATCCCTTCTCCTCTAAGATAGGTTTAACTTTCTCTAATATTTCAGCATGTGGTGTTGCACTTGCTCCAATGGTTATAGTTTTCTTTTCCTCAGTTTTTTCAGCTCCTTTTTCGGCTCCTTTGCTGCCGCATCCAGTTAATCCAAATGCTCCTAAAACTAATATACTTGCTAAAATTGTTGATAATATTCTTTTCTTCATATAAAAAGCCCCCTTAAATATTCTAATAATTTATATTTATTGATTTTGAAGTAACCTAAATTACTTATTAACTTTTCTATATATAAGATTTCCTATACTTTGGAATCCTTGAACTAAAACTATTAAAACTACAACTGTAGCTATTAGCACATCTTGCTTAAACATCTGGTATCCATAAGTTATTGCCACATTTCCAAGGCCTCCTGCCCCAATAGCACCTGCCATAGCTGAGAATCCAACTACACTTATAATTGTAAGAGTTATACCAGATATAATAGAAGGAAGTGCTTCTGGAAGCATTACTTTAAATATAATTTGCGATGTACTAGCCCCGAAAGACTTAGCAGCTTCTATTACTCCTTTATCTACTTCTCTTAAAGAGGATTCTATTATTCTTGTTACAAAAGGTGCTGAACCTATTGTTAACGGAACAATTGCTGCGGTAGTTCCTATGGACTTACCTACTATAAATCTCGTAACTGGTATAAGTATTACCATTAAGATTATAAAAGGAAGAGATCTTAAAATATTTATTATTGTGTCTAAAACTTTATATACTGTTTCATTTGGTTTTAATCCATCCTTAGCTGTAATTATCATAATAATTGCTGGTATAAATCCTACTATTACTGCTAGTGCAGTAGAAATTAAAACCATAAATAAAGTTTCACCTAAGGCTGGAAGTATAATATCTGTTATCATAATTTAAATCACCTCCCAATGAACATGTTTTTTGTCTAGGTATCTGCATATATTATCCTTATCACATTCTGATACATTTATTACTAAGCTTCCAAGTACCCCTACGCTAAACTTTTCAAGTTTTCCCCATACTATAGAAAAATCTATATTAAGCTCTCTTGCCATAGCTGTTATCACGGAATTTTCACTTAATTCCTTTGGAAAGAATAGCTTTATATTTACTCCTTCCTCTGGAAGCACCTCTTCTTCTCCTAAAAGATTCTGCAAATCCTCGCTTGGGTTTAAGAAAATCTCCTCCACTTTTCCTGATTGGATTACCCTGCCTCCATCCATTAAGGCAACTTTGGTACAGGCTTCCTTTACAACCTCCATTTGATGTGTAACCACTACTATTGTTATTCCAAGTCTTTCATTTATCTCTTTTAAGAGTTGTAGTATAGATTTAGTAGTCTTAGGATCTAAGGCTGATGTAGCCTCATCACAAAGTAGAATTTCTGGTTTAAGTGTTAAAGCTCTTGCAATAGCAACCCTTTGTTTTTGTCCTCCACTAAGTTCTTTTGGCATACTCTGTGCCTTATCTTCTAAACCTACAAGTGCTAAAAGTTCCTTTACCCTCTTATTTATATCTTCTTTACTATAACCCCAAGTTTCCATAGGAAGCGCTACATTTTTCCATACACTTTTTCTATCTAATAGACTAAAGTTTTGAAATATCATTCCTATATTTTTCCTGAATTCTCTCAGATTCTTTTCCTTAAGTTCCTTTACTTCTTTTCCTTTTACTACTACACTTCCCGAATCATACCCCTCAAGTCCATTAATGCATCTTAAAAGTGTAGATTTACCTGCTCCACTGTGTCCTACAATTCCATATATTTCTCCCTTCTCTATCTTAAGGCTTACATTATATAAAACTTGTTCTTCACCAAAAAACTTATCAACATTTTTTATTTCTATCATTGTTCTCCCCCCTTAGCTGCTTATAAAAATAAGACCTAAGGATAACCTTAGGTCTTATAAGTCCCGTTCATCCTCATCTTCCAGCTTGCGCTGCAGGAATTAGCACCATTGCATACACTATAAAAATAGCATATACCGGTTGCCGGGTTTCATCGGGCCAGTCCCTCCACCACTCTTGATAAGTTCTATTTACTTTTGATGTTTATGATTATATTCCTATTTAGAAAGGTTGTCAATATTTTTTTCAATTTTTATTATAGGTTAGATAGCTGATATATATTAGAAGTTAGACGTTAAGCTTTTCATATTTTCCTTATTTTATTTAGTGGTACATAGTATTTGCTGTACCTATTTCCTTGTCCATCTATGTAATTTCCTTTGTTATCAAGTACCATAATTGCAGCTCTTTTATTTATTCTGTTTACTATTCCATTTTTAATTTCTTCTTCATGTAAGAAACTTACTTTATCACCAATTTTAATTCCTAAGCTTTCACACGCTATTTCTCCGTTTGTTGGAAGAGAATGATATACATCTTTGTGATTAAAGATATTTTTTGCTATTGTTTTAAACCTTTTATTCTTACAGCTTGAATTTCCAAATACATAAAATTCTATAAGGTGAATAATTTCATGCTCAAAAACCATAAGTAGTGCATGAAGAGAATCTTCAGTCTTTACTCCTGCTACTATCTTCTCTCTATCTAGTTCATAATATTGAAATAGAAAATTTACTCCTATTCTTATTTCATACCTTTGTTTCTCTTCTTCTAATATTGGATTTGTTTTAGGAATAATAGTCTTACCAGCACTTCTACTCATTCTTTTAGATAAAGAAAAAGTTATATTTCCCTTAAAAAATTTATTAAAATAATAATTAAAGAAATACTTATCATATAGATTGAACAGTAATTGTAAATCTTCTACTAATATTTTCTTAATTTGACCATGATTTATATTATTAGATATATATATAAATTCATTTCTTAGAAGATGCCTTTTATTCTCTATCTCACTTTCCAAATATGTTGTCTTAATTAATTCCTTCTTTTCCATATAATATTCCTATCCGAGATTTATTAAAAAATATTTTTTTAAATTTTCGAAGTAAAAATAATTTATTATTTATTCTCATATAAAATAATAAGCGATAATGTTTACATCATGTAAAATGTTTACATAAATCCTATAAGGAGGTTTTATATGCCTAATTGCCCAATTCTAAAAAGCTGCCCATTTTTTAACAATAAACTTTCCAACATAACTCCAGATTTGAAAGCATATAAATTAGAGTGCTGCTTGAATGACAATTTAGGATGCGCTAGATTCATAATCGCTAGATTTCTAGGAGTGTATTTCATTCCATATGATTTGCTTCCAAATGAAATGGAGAAAGCTGAAAATATAATAAACAACCGCTCAAATAAACCTAGAAGGTTATCCTTCTAGGTTAAAATTTCAACTCCTTCTTCTGTAACTAATACAGTATGCTCCCATTGAGCTGTTAATTTTCCATCAGCTGTAACTGCTGTCCAACCATCTTCTAGGACTTTGCATTTATATGTTCCTTCGTTTATCATTGGCTCAATTGTAAATATCATACCTGGAACTAAAATCATACCTGTATGAGGCCTGCCGCAATGATCCACAAAAGGTTCTTCATGAAATTCCAATCCAATTCCATGTCCTCCATATTCACGAACTACAGAGTATCCTTTTCTTTCAGCATGCTTTTGAATTGCATACCCTATATCTCCTATAGTTGCAAATGGTTTAACTTCTTCAATGCCTATATAAAGGCATTCTTTCGCTGTTTCAACCAATTTAATAGCCTTTTCCGAAGCCTCTCCAATTATAAACATTCTACTAGCATCACCATAGTATCCATCTAATATACTTGTTACGTCAACATTTACTATATCTCCATTTTTTAATATTCTATCACTACTAGGTATACCGTGGCATACCACTTCATTTATAGAAATACAAACACTTTTAGGATATCCCATATAATTTAGAGGTGCTGGTTTTGCTCCAAGTTCTAGAGTATAATTGTGAACCCAAGTATTTATCTCCTCCGTAGTTATTCCTTCTTTTATTCTTTCCTCTACCATATCTAGTACTTTTCTTGTTACTTCACAGCTCTTTTTTATTCCTTCAATCTGCTCAGGAGTTTTTATAATTTCCCTTGGTGGGGCTATAAGTCCTTCATCTTCCATAAGACTTAGCTTTTCATCCATGTGAAGATGGCAGTTCTTATATTTTTTACCGCTTCCACACCAACATAAGTCATTTCTTGATAATCTATTCATTAAGTCACCTTCCATATAAGTTTTACTCTATTATATATATTATAACACTATATAAGATAATTGAGTAATAACAAAAGGTTATTTTGCCACATTTCCTATATTATACAGCTTACATAATCAACACTATTAGATTGATTCCTTATTACCAGAGTCATTACCTTCATTATCACAACAGCTGACTTTTTTACTTCCTCCCATTATCATTAGCATCATTGAAAACATCATTAATGGACATATAAATGGTGCAACTTTCCCTAGCAAACCAGCAGCACTTGGACTAATCCTAGCTATAAATGGTAGAAGCCATATAACAACTATAGGTAATCCACAACAAAGAATCATATGCAGCATATGCTTTAATGGACTGTGCTTATGATTACCTTGATTACCTCTATTATTCTCATGACATTTCATATTTTTTAATCCTCCAATAGTCTTTTATTCTAAACTAATTTTCTTTAAATGCATTTTATCTAATTCTTATGAATATGATATGAAGATCATTATTTCTCCATGATTTTTATATTTTATTTATATAATCAATCTTACAAGAAATAAATTAATCATAAAAGGAGGATTTTTATTTTATAATTTTATTCTATCTTCATATTTTCTACATAATTTTAAGTTAAAATAGAGATATAAATAAACTTTTTTATATGGGGGAGATGATTATAAAATGTTAACAATAAGTAATTCAGCCTTAAAAACAGCAAAAAGTCTTAATTGTTCTTTTGTTGTATTCATCAAAGAAAATCCTACTTGCTGTTGCTCTGGACCAGTAAAAACTCTTGCTATTAAGCTTTGTAAGAACTTCACTGATTCCAATAATATTTATTCTCTCTTTCATTATGAGGGTATAGATGTATATATTAGCAAAAGCTTAAAATTAAAAAATAACATTGAAATTTATCAAAAGTTAAATCTGCCTATTATTGGGCCCTTATTCGGAGTAAAGGGCATTCAGTTTAATGTTTATTAAAATACACTCTAAAAGTAGAACCTTCTCCTTCCTTACTTTCCACCTCTATGCTTGCGGAGTGGAGCAGCAGCGTGTTTTTAACAATGGTTAACCCTATGCCATTACCTTGGATTTCATGCCTGCTTTTGTCCCCTCTATAAAGTCGTTCAAATATAAATGATAAGTCTTCTTCCTTAATCCCTATACCATTGTCCTTCACTTCCACGATGATATTTTTATTATTATCATACACATTAACCCAAACATGTCCTTTTTCTTTAGTGAATTTAATCGCATTAGACATCAAGTTTATAAATACCTGTTTCAATTTATCCCTATCTCCATTTATCCTATAATCTCTATCTGGCTCTATATAACAATCTATTTTAATGCCTTTCTCTTCTGCAGCCATATAAAAATCCTTGCATACATCCCTAATCAATTCATCTAAAAATATAGTTTTAAAGATAAGCTTCATACTTTCCACTTCAAATTCCTTTAAAATATTTAAGTTGTTTAACAGCTTTCCAAATCTAATTACCTCCTCATTAAGATGATTCATTCTTTCAGTTGTAATAGGGAGGATACCATCTATCATTGCTTCTAAATTATTTTGCAGCACATTTAATGGTGTTCTTATTTCGTGAGAAATATCAGAAACCAACCGTCTTCTTAAAGCATCTTGGTATTTTAATTTTTCAGCTAGTATATTAGCACTGTTTCTTAAATCTTCTAATTCTTCAATATTACTATTTATATCTGATTTTATATCAAATTCCCCCTTAGATAAGTGTACAGACATATTTGCCACCTCTTTTATTGGCATGGAAAATTGCTTAGAAAAATAAAGACTAACGGCTATTATGATAATCAGTGTTAATATTCCGCTGAGGATTATGCTTTTATTTATAGATGCCTTGAAGTTTATATCCTCTTCAGTCAATAATATAGGAGAATACTGGCCAATCTCTACGTATCCAACAATTTTATTATCAGACTTAATTTCAAACTTCTTTTTAGTATACACCCCTTCATTCTTTACATTCATTTCACTAAGGTTAAGTCTATTTCTTACATCATTTGGATCCATTCCCCATATAACATTATTATCACTATCAAATAGAGTTAAGCAGTAATTTCCCATGTAGGCTTCATGCATTAATTCTATACCAGAATCTTTGCTCAATTTTCCTTCTCTCTTATAGACTTCTACTAGATAGGATACTATCCTCTCATACCTTTTGTTCTGAGTATCTACCATGTACTTATTAAACTTACTATTAATAGTTAAATTCACAAAAAACGTAATAAGCAATATGGCAGTAATTGAACATATTACAAATAAAATACTCAGTCTTTTTCTAATAGTTTGCATTTAATTATCACCACCAAACTTATATCCTACTTTAGTAATCGTAATAATATATTTGGGGTTTTTCGTATCTTTTTCTATCTTTTTACGAATATTTTTTATATATACATCAATAGTTCTATCATATCCATCAAAATCAATACCAAATACCTTATCTATAAGCTGCTCTCTTGATAAAACATTTCCTTTGTTTAGAATAAGGACACGCAATATATCAAATTCATTTGGGGTAAGGGCTACCTCTTTTCCATCAATTTTTACTAATCTTTTGTTATAATCAACATATAATCTTCCATCATTAAAGATATAATTTGATGATTTACTATTTCCTGTACTTATTCTTCTAAACAAAGCATTAACCCTGGCTGTTAGTTCTCTAGGGCTAAAGGGCTTAATTAAATATTCATCCGCACCAATATTTAGCCCCTCTATTCTGTCTTCTAAAGCACCTTTTGCTGTTAGCATAAAAATATATACATCAGAACTTTGCCTTATTATTTTGCATATTTCTTCTCCACTTATATCTGGCAGCATTAAATCAAGAATTACCAACTTAATATCTATAGATCTAAATATTTCTAAACCTTTTAATCCCCTGGCAGCACAATAAACCTTATATCCTTCCCTTTCCAAATAAGCTTTTAAAACTTCAGAAACCTTTTCTTCATCTTCAATTATTAGAATATTATTCATATAATTTCACCTCTTATTAAGCTTAATTTTCACTTATTTTATCAATACTATATCAATTTTTTTTTAAAATTTTATGAAGATTTGTGACAAATTGCTGCACAATTTAGTTCTAATACATAAAAATTAAACCTTAGAAAATATACATTTTCTAAGGTTTAATTTTTATTATCTTCTTGTAGTCATCTTATCAATTTCTTCTTTAATTTGTTCTCTTGTCATTCCTTCTGCATTTATTATTGAAGTTGAAGTTAAGGTATCTTGAAATCCCATCACATCTTCACTTAATCCACTTAATACTACAGCATCAAATTTATCAAGTTCTGAAGAATTATATTTCATATTTGTATCTAGCTCTTGTACGCTGTATCCTGCATTCTTAAGAAAATCTCCTATATTACTCAATTCTCTTTCAACAGCTATCTTCTTCATTTTGCATCACCTCTTAAGTTATTTAAGTTATTTTATATAAGTATTTCAAAACTTATTTTCTCCCTTTTTATTAAATTTATTATTTAATAAAAGATTTTTAAAACTGTATAAATTTTAGATGCAAAATTTTAAATTTTTATGAGGATATTTTTCTTTTACTTATTTGCTGCCGATCTATTAAGTATTGCATTAAGTAGTACTCCTACTATAGCAGCTAAACTTAGACCTGTTATTTTAACACTTTCAGTTACTGGTATTCCTATAGATATTCCTGCAAACTTTTCAAGATAGCTTGTTCCAAGCCCTATTACTATTATAGATGCTATTACTATTATATTTTTCACATTAAATTTTACATCATTTTCCTTTAACGTCTTAACTCCTATAAGTGATATCATACTAAAAAGCATTATACTAATTCCGCCCATTACTGGTGATGGAATACTTCTTAAAACTCCTCCTACTTTTGCAATAAACCCTAGAACTATGGCAAACACTGCTGTAATTCTAAGTATGGCTGGATTATAATTCTTTGTTATTGCAAGGACTCCTGTGTTTTCACCATAAGTGGTGTTAGCAGGTCCCCCTATAAACCCAGCAAAAGCAGTTGCAAGTCCATCTCCTAATAAAGTTCTATTTAAACCTGGATCTTCAATAAAGTTTTTTCCTACAACATTACCATTAGTAGTTATATCTCCTATATGTTCCATAAACACAGCTAAAACTGTAGGAGCTATTACAGCAATTGCTCCTAAATCAAACTTAGGAAGTGTAAAGTTTGGTATTGCAAATATAGGAGCTTCATTAATTACCTTTGTATCTACGATTCCAAATTTAAGAGATATTATATATCCTATTATTACAGCAATTAAAATTGCAAGTTGCTTAAAAAATCCTTTTCCCTTTAGCGTTATTAATAAGGCTAAAGCTAAGGTAATACCTGATATTATAAAGTTACCTGATGCCATATCAAGAGCTGTAGGTAATAATGTCATGCCTATTACTATTATCATTGGACCAACTACTTGGTCAGGCAAATATTTTCTTATATTTTCAACTCCTACCTTTTTCACTAAAAGAGACATAATTACGTATATAAGACCCGCTACTACTATACCACCTTGTGCATAGGTCAAGTCTCCATTAAATTTTTCTTTAACTGCTAATATCCCTGATATAAATGCAAATGATGAGCCTAAAAATACTGGTACTTTTCTTTTTGTGCATGCGTGAAAAATAAGAGTTCCTGCTCCTGCAGATAGAAGTGATACCGTTGGATCAAATCCTGTAAGAATTGGTACTAATACTGTAGCTCCAAACATAGCTATTAAATGTTGAAGTGCTAAAATGACTTTCTTGAATTTTTCTAAAACTACTGCACTTTCTTTTAAGTCTGATTTTTCTTTTGCTAACACATTTTCTGACATAAAAATACCTCCTTATTTTTTAATTCTAAGGAGAAAATCGCTCTTCTCCTTTTCTCAGCCTCACTGGACTGAATTAAAAAGTTTTTTAATATTTAGTTATAAAAAAACTTCTTACCAAGCTGGCAAGAAGTTATAGATATCTTTATCAAAACTACATAGCTATATTTCAATACTATGTAAAATATACTATAAATCTTGCCAGTCTCTCTGGACTGTATTAAAGATTTCTTTTTTCTAACCAATTATAACACTACTATTTATAAATGGCAATAGATAATTTTAAAAAAGTGCAATGTATTTTTTTAAGTTGAGGAGTGGAGGCCCCAATGCGCCAGTGCAGAGTGAAGAAGTTTAGAGAGTGTAGGCGCTAAAGCGCTGAGTTTAGAAAAGATCTAATCTCTAAACCAATTTCATTAGGTTAAAAATGATTACGAACTTAATATATGATATGTATGGATGTGTATGATGTTTTTAGTTTTTTTCCACTAAAATAACCTTTTTAACCAAGTGTTGATAATCTTTTTATATTGAACTAGAGTATGAGATTTGCATTGTAGAAAGCGTTGAATAAACGTTAGAAGCTTTCCTAAATGAAAATCTCATATGGAATGTTCAATATTAAGGATTGTCACAATTTATCTCAATTCTATCCTAGAAGTTTTAAAACAGCAGGTATAGTTATCACAGATAACAGTGTTGTTACGAAAACTGTCTGTGAAGCAAACTCAGGTTTTTTATTATAGGCTTGGGCAAAAATTGCAGTTAATGCTGCTGCAGGCATAGCCTCTACTATTACTAATACATTTCTTATCATAGGATCCACATGCAGCATATTTAAAATAAAGTATATTATTAAAGGAACTAATATTAACCTTATAAATGAAGCATAATATATAGAAATTTCTTTAAAAACTTTCTTAAAACTTATGTCTCCTATCATAGCTCCAATTATTATCATAGATAATGGTGTTGTAACATCTCCAACGGATTTTAAAGTGTTATATATAGGCGTTGGCAATTTTATAGAAAATACAAACAAGAAAATTCCTATAAATACTGCTAAAATTCCTGGATTAAGTAATACATTTTTTAATCCTTTAGATTCTTTATCCTTTCTAAAAAGCATTACTCCAAAGCTCCACACAAAAATAGTAGATGGTATATTAAAAATTGAAGCATATAAAATGCCTATATTACCATATATACTTCCTAAAACAGGATATCCCATAAATCCACAGTTCGAAAAAATTGTTATAAATCTTAATATATCCCTTTTATCCTTATCAAACTTAATATAAGGAAGTGCACTTATAATGATTAAAAATATATGAATCGCTGAAGAGTATATAAATATTTTTACTATGTTTATCATAATTTCACTAGAAAAAGTATAATTAAATGAAGAAACTATCATCATTGGCAAAGTTAGTTCCAGCAAAATCTTATTCAATCCTTTACTTGTCTCTTCATTTATTATATTTCTCTTTCTACCATAGTATCCTACTCCTATAATTAGAAATAATATTAGAACTTGATTAATTACAGTTGAATTCTTCAAATCTTCGCCTCCCATTTAATACTTACAATATATAATATCAGCATTTTTTATGTTAATCCATAAAAGATTTGATAAACCTAAATATTTCCTTCATATTTTTTATTTATATACGACCTTAATATTGAATAGCTTTTTTTCAAAGGGAGGTGTTTATATGGATATAGCTATGATGTCAATAGTAAATAATCAAAATAAGGTGAAAGATGCTGCAAGTTTATTGTTAATGAAAAAAATTATGAATATATCACAAACTAATGCAGCAAATATGACCGAAATGATAAAAGCCGTTGACCCTAATTTAGGTTCTAACTTTGATAAAATGGCGTAAAAAAAAGGCTATTGATTTATCTTATCAATAGCCTTTTCTGCGCTAATTTATAAATTAATATAAAAAATTAACACCTTTACATTCCAATAGTATTCTAAGATCTGCCTTTAAACTATCATCAATATCTGTACTATCTTTTACTAATTTATAAGTTTCGATAATAATGTTTTTACACATAATTTTATTAGGCACATCTATATCTTCAATAAATCGAATATATCTAGCAACATTTTTATTAGTTAGGTTTTCCTCTAATTCCATAGAATATTTCATAATTTTTTCAACAGCTCTTTTTTCTTCTTCTTGGGTTTTTATAGATTTTATTTTATCTTTAATAACTACCACTGGTATTGATAACATTCCAACTATGGTAAGGAGTCCTGTGAGTGTTTCTCTTGTGTTATATTTATGTTTCATTCAATTCCCCCCTATATTTGAAAATAAACATGCCATATTTCAAATATATTTGAAGAAAGCATAAATATGATTAAAAATTCTATTTTTTAAGTTTACTGAATATTATATGGTAATTCTATCATGCTATTTTTCTACTCTATTTGCAAAAACACATTGTTTCTATCAAAGTCTTCAACTATATTTTTCATTAATTTCTCTCTTAGCTCTTCCTTTGTAGCCCAAAGATAATCTGTATGTTCTTCTGATAACACAACCTCTGTTTCCTCACTTCTGCACAGATAAGTAATAACAACACACTGCTTTACAGAACTCATTTTAAATGTAGTAGCATATAAAAGTTTTTCAACTGTAATATTTAGTCCTACTTCTTCCTTTGCTTCTCTTATAAGAGCTTCTTCTAGTCCTTCACCAAATTCAATTTTTCCGCCTACACATTCCCAGCTTCCTGCACCAACACCGTCATAGTTTGATCTTTTTATTGTAAGTACCTTACCATTATTTAAAATTACTCCCTTAACAGCTACTATAATTTTGTTTTCCATTTACATTACCTCACTAATATACTCTATATAATTTTAAAATTATTGTATCACAATATAAGAAAAGTGCCATGCAATTTTCTTAAGTGTAGAAGTGGAGGTGCCAAAGCGCAAGCGGAGAATGGAGAAGTATAGAGAGTGTAGGCTCTAAAGCGCTAAATTTAGCCGTTAGGCTACTGAGTTTGATACATTTTTTAAGTGCATCTAAATATGAAGTTTAAATAAACGCTAATGATTGTAAGTCTAATATTAGATTTGTCTGTATGTATATTTAATTTTATAAAAACGCTTTTCTTTACTAAATGTGAATAATCTTTTTAATATTGAACTAGAGTATGAGATTTGCATTGTAGAAAGCGTTGAACAAGCGTTAGAAGCTCTTTATTTCTGGATTTAAAACACCGTAAGAACCTTTTATTGTCTGAACGGTAGTAAGTTTAGAAGGTTTAGGGGTTTTAAATCCAGAAATATTAGAGCTTCTTTGCGTAGTGAAGCTTTCCTAAATGCAAATCTCATACGGAATGTTCAATATTGAAGATTGTCACAATTTATTTCTATGGTTTGCATATTTTCTTACACTATACATAAACTTATGTGGTATAGTAAAAATATAAATATATTTTTAAATTTATTGGATGAGGTGATAAATTATGTTTACTCTACCAGAACTACCTTATGATTATAATGCATTAGAACCATATTATGATGAAGAAACAGTTAGAATTCATCATGATAAACATCATCAAGGATATGTTGACGGATTAAACAAGGCTGAAGCAAAGCTCCAAGAAGCAAGAGAAGCTGGTGACTTTGCTCTTATTAAACATTGGGAAAGAGAACTTGCTAAATGCAAATCTCATACGGAATGTTCAATATTGAAGATTGTCACAATTTATTTCTATGGTTTGCATATTTTCTTACACTATACATAAACTTATGTGGTATAGTAAAAATATAAATATATTTTTAAATTTATTGGATGAGGTGATAAATTATGTTTACTCTACCAGAACTACCTTATGATTATAATGCATTAGAACCATATTATGATGAAGAAACAGTTAGAATTCATCATGATAAACATCATCAAGGATATGTTGACGGATTAAACAAGGCTGAAGCAAAGCTCCAAGAAGCAAGAGAAGCTGGTGACTTTGCTCTTATTAAACATTGGGAAAGAGAACTTGCTTTTAACGGAGCAGGTCATGTACTTCACACTCTATTTTGGGAAAACATGACTCCTGGTGGATCTCAATTAACTGGAGAATTGGCTGAAAGAATAAATAAAGATTTTGGAAATGCAGAAAACTTCAAAAAACAATTTTCAGCTGCTGCAGCTGCAGTAGAAGGCTCTGGTTGGTGTGTTCTTGTATGGGTTAAAAATCTACAAAAGTTAGAAATACTTCAAGTTGAAAAGCATCAAGATTTGACTATTTGGGGAGCTATTCCTCTTCTAATTTTAGACGTATGGGAACATGCTTACTATTTGAAATACCAAAACAGAAGAGCAGACTTTATCTCTGCATGGTGGAATATAGTAAATTGGGATGTAGTTAATAAAAGATATAATGATGCTATAAAATAGGAAAGCTGCAACAGAACTTTCCTATAAGTCTCTAATCTCTAGTCACTAATCGTTAACATATAACGCTAATCAAAGTTTTAATGGCTAAGGTGCTAGATGCTTAAGAACACTGCTTTAATTAATTTTTTCAGTTCCTAGTATCTAGCACCTATTTTTTATTTAACCAATTCATTTTTAATTTTCTAATGAGAATCTCACTTCCAATACCCTCAATTACTGATTTTACTCTAAAGATTTGCCAGTGAAAAAATAATCTCCTATATATTAAATTTATTATAACTTATTTCTTACTTTTAGTTGATATATTTCTCACCAAATGTTATTATATTTGTATAATAATAAGTAGTTTTAGAAACTACTTATAACATTCCTTAAGGAGGGTCAATTTTGGAGAAAATAGCCTTAATCACAGATAGCACATCTGATTTAAATAAAGAACTTATAGATATGTATGATATAAAAATTCTCAATTTAAAAATAATCTATAAGGATAGAGAATATGTTGATAGGGTTGATATAACTCCTCAGCAAGTATACGATAATATGAAAAGAGAAGTACCTCATACTTCCCTTCCTTCCATTCAAGATATGCATGATCTATTTAATGAACTTAAAAATCAAGGTTATACTCATGCTATTGTCATTTGCATAAGCTCTGGATTGTCTGGTACTTATAACACTTTAAAACTTGCCGCAAGTGAACATACAGATCTTAATATAACTGTTTTCGACTCAAAATCCTTAACTCTTGGAGCTGGTGCTCTTATATTAGGCTGTGGTGAAATGTTAAAACAGAAAAAAGGCTATGATGAAATAGTTAATACTCTCCCATATATGAGAGATAAAATAAAGGTTTACTATATAGTAGATACCTTAGAATATTTGATAAAGGGCGGAAGAATTGGAAAGGTATCTGGAACTCTTGGACAACTATTAAACCTTAAACCTATAATATCTATAAATGCTGATGGAATATATTATACTTATGCTAAAGTAAGGGGAAAAAGACAGGCAAAAGCTAAACTTATGGAGATAGCACAAAATTTTTTAAGAAGCAAAAAGGCAAAAATATGGGTAATGCATGGAGGAGCTTATGAAGAAGGACAGCAATTCTATGAAAAATTAAAAGAAAATCATAATATATCTTACCTAGGATTTGGAGATATTAGTCCTGTTGCTGGAGTTCACACTGGACCCGGGCTTATAGGAATTGTTCTTATAGAAGAGCCGTTTATATAGACGTCTCTTCTATTTTTTACTTATCTTATTTTTTTACAATTATATATGGTTGACTTATAGTAATATTATATATATAATTGTATGTCAAAATCATTAATTTCCATATAAAGGAGAAGAATATTATGTCATATGTATTTTTTAAATCTATAAGTTCCTATACAGATACAGAAAATATAAACAATAGTT
Organism: Clostridium sp.; assembly: GCF_047777555.1. Taxonomy (GTDB): domain Bacteria; phylum Bacillota; class Clostridia; order Clostridiales; family Clostridiaceae; genus Clostridium_H. The sequence goes on from NZ_JBKEEV010000004.1 coordinate 62,610, forward strand.
GTGAGGAGATTTTATCTACACTAATCAAAAAGGAAAATTTAACTTTAGAAGAATATATTTCAATAAAAGTTCATTTTGGAGAAAAAGGAAACAAAACTTATATAGAATCGAAAAATTATGAAGGAATCATAAAGTATTGTAGAGATCACAATGTAAAAAATGCCTTTATCGAAACTAATGTACTATATCGGGGACAAAGAACAACCAAAACAAATCATATGGAGCTAGCTAAAAATCATGGCTTTACTCAGCTGCCTATAATAATTGCGGACGGAGAACATGGTGAAGAATATGAATTAGTTAAGATTAAGAAAAAGCATTTTAATGAATGCAAAATAGCAAAAGAAATTGCAAAACGAAAACAACTAATTGTATGCAGTCACTTTAAAGGACACGCTCTTGCAGGGTTTGGAGGTGCCATAAAGCAGCTTGCTATGGGATGTGCTTCAAGAGGAGGAAAATTAGATCAGCATGCTAATTCAATTCCTAAAATAAATCCTTTAAAATGTAAATCATGCAGTGTTTGTGCAAAAACATGTCCTGAAAATGCTATAATTTTAAATTTAAAAGCTAAAATTGAGAAAAACAAATGCATAGGATGTGCTTCCTGTATGGCAGTATGCCCTCATAATGCCATATCTACCAATTGGTTAGGCTCTCTTTCTAAATCATTTAATGAAAGATTAGCTGAATATGCTTATGCAGCACATAAAAATAAAAATAATATTTATATTACTTTTGCTTTTAACATAACTCGAGGTTGTGACTGCGAAGGGCACAATATGAAACCTTTCATTGATGATCTAGGCATACTTGCTTCAATTGATCCTGTTGCTATAGATAAGGCTTGCCTCGACCTGCTTGATAAGCGCAAAGGAAAAAAGGTGATATCAAGAGGAAGATATACTCTTGAGTATGCGGAAAAAATTGGACTTGGTAGTCAAAAATATACCCTTGTGGAAATTTAATTCTTATTACTTATAAAAATTATATATATTTTATATTTTAAAAACTTATCAATAAATTTCATCTAATACTTTATCATTTCTTCACCAATACTATAATTGAAAACTTCTTACTCCATAATTTTAAATATTGGAGATGTGTTTGTATGTATATATTTCTATTTTTAATAATTATAGTATTGTTTATTGTATTTTTATTATATGCTGTACCTTTAAAAATTTTATTCAGTGTTAACTCTGCAGAACTACCAGATTTTCATTTTCAGGCATTCTGGTTAAGGCCCCTATTAAAAGGAGTAATAAGAGAAGAGCATAAGAAGATGGTTTTAAAAGTATATTTATTAAACAATAAAATTTTTACAAAACCATTACAGGATGATAATTCTTCCAAAAGCTTTTTAGACAAAATAAACTTTTTAAGAGAATTACATCCTGACTTTGAAAAACTAGAGGCTTCTTATGGTTTTGAAGATCCATCAATTACAGGCATGGTATATGGAGGGATCAATTTGCTCTCTCCTTATGTAAAATCAGAAACTTTTTATAATAACGCTGATTTTAGTATGCTTCAAGATTATTTTTATATTGATACTGTATTTTATATAAATGCCGTTCAATTAATTAAAGTATTATTTAAGTATAATCAAAAACCAAAGATGAAAGTCTTATATCATAGCAGATAGAGGAGGAATAATTATGGATGATAGTATAAACTTTTCACAAAATATAGATACAGTTTTTTCAGACATTCAAAACTTTGCAAAAACAGATGCAGTACTTGGATCTCCAGTTTCTGTTGGTGATAAAACATTAATTCCAGTAATGTCTGTAACTCTAGGCTATGGAAGTACCCCAGGTAAAAATTCTCAAGGATCTCAAAATGCAAACCAGATGATTCCTAATGGTGTTGGTTTAGGTGCCAGAGTTAATACAAATGCTGTAGTAGTCATAGACAAAGATTCAGTATCTATGCTTCCTACTAATGAAAAGAGCAATTTGGGACAATTAATGAATAATATTCCACAATCTGTATTAAATAGTCTTCCACAATCTGTATTAAATGCAGGACAAAATATATTACAAAAAGCTATGCCTCAATCTAACCAGACTAGTCAGCAAAGTTCTGGTCAAAACACTCAACAGAGTGCAGGAATGAATATGAGCTCTAACAATAATTCAATGCAAAATAAATCTCAGAGCCAGCAAAATAATCAGCAAAGTAGTCAACAAAATAATCAGCAAAATAAGTATCAAAGCTATCAAAATTATCAAAAGAAACAATAAAATATCTGGTAAAAAAGTACTGGTAAAAATTTTCACCAGTACTTTTTTGTAACTAAATTTAACTTTATTTTCTAAACCCAGCCTATGGGCTAAACTTATGCACTATATAAACTATTTCTCATATATCATATCAACATGTGGTATTCCATCTTCTAAATATGTTTCTGAAGATATTTTAAATCCAAAGCTTCCATAAAACTTTGTAAGATACTGTTGAGCAGCAATCTTTATTTTTTGCTCTTTCATTTCTTTTTCGGCAAATTCAATTCCTCTTCTCAATAATTCCTTTCCAAGACCTAATCCTCTATACTCCTTTTTTACTATAACTCTTCCTAGAGCCATCTCCTGAAATGATACTCCAGGAGGCAAAATTCTAAGATATGCAACTATGTCACCATTTTCTTCTGCAAACAAATGAAAACACTGAGTATCCTTACCATCAATCTCTGGATAAGGGCAATTCTGTTCTACTACAAATATATTTGTTCTTTCCTTTAATATGTTATATAACTCATTTAAAGTAAGTTCATCAAACTTTTTTATATGCCATTTCACTTTTGTTTTTCCCCCTGTTTATTTTATAGCCTAATGCCATTTATTTAATTTCCTCTAAAGCTTTCTGTAAGCCCCTGTTGAACTTTTCTAACCACTTTTGCAGAAATACTTCCAGGCAATAATTTAGACATAAATACAGCTGCTTTATTTTTAGCTCCCGGGATTATAAGTTTTTTATTCTTTTTTAATCCATCATAGGCAATTTGTGCTACGGATTTAGCATCCATAGCTATACCAAGATCAGCTTTCCCAGCTCTTCTGGAAAATTCAGTCTTGGTGGCACCAGGACACACCGTAGTTACATTTATACCATAATCCTTTAGTTCATTTGCAATAGCCTCTGAAAAAGATAAAACATAAGCCTTTGTTGCATAATATACTGCAATATATGGTCCTGGTTGGTATGAACCTGTAGAAGCTATATTTAATATTTTACCTTCTTTTCTTTCTATCATCTTTCTTGAGAATAACTTAGTTAATACAGTTAAAGCAGCTATATTCAAATTAATCATATCTATATCTCTTTTTAAATCTATCTCATGAAATAACCCATTAGCCCCAGCCCCGGCATTATTCACTAAAATATCAATATCTATATTTGAATTTTCAATTTCCTCAAATACTTCTTCAGCAGCACCTATCAAAGACAAATCCTTTTGAATAGTCTTTACATTTATATTGAATCTTTCTATTGATTCTTTAGCTAAACTATTTAATTTTTCTATATTTCTAGCTACAAGCACAAGATTATATCCATCCTCTGCAAACAGTTTACTTAATTCATACCCTATCCCACTAGAAGCACCAGTAATTAATACTGTTTTCTTTTTATGCATATTCATATATCTCATCCTTTAATAAAAATGCTCTCTTAACAGATGACGATAATTCTATTATTCTAGTTTAATTTTTCCTTCTTCTACTCTAACCTTAATGTTATCTCCATCTCTAAACTTCTTTTGAAGATATTGTTCAGCAATTTCATCTTCAATATATCTTTGAATAGCTCTTCTTAAAGGCCTAGCGCCATATTTCTTATCATATCCTTTTTCTAATATGAAATCTTTAACCTCATCAGATATTTCTAAAGTTATCTTTTTCTCTTTAACTTCATCTTTTACTTCTTGAAGCATTAGGTCCATTATCTTATAAAGTTCTTCCTTAGTTAAGGAATTAAACACTATTGTATCATCTATTCTGTTCAAGAATTCTGGTCTAAAGACTTCCTTTAAGGCTTCTTTTACCCTACTTTCTAAAGCAGTATATCCATCTTTACCAAATCCAATGCCGTCAGATTTAAAATTAGTTCCTGCGTTTGATGTCATTATTATAACTGTATTTTCAAAAGATACGGTTCGTCCTTGACTATCCGTTAATCTTCCATCTTCAAGAATTTGAAGAAGCATATTAAATACATCTGGATGAGCCTTTTCAATTTCATCTAGGAGAATTACGGAGTAAGGTTTCCTTCTTACTCTTTCTGTTAACTGACCTCCCTCATCATATCCTACATATCCTGGAGGAGCTCCTATTAATTTAGAAACAGTATGTTTTTCCATGTATTCGGACATATCTATTCTAATTAATGCTTCTTCACTTCCGAAAAGTTCACAAGCAAGAGCCTTAACAAGTTCTGTTTTTCCTACTCCAGTAGGTCCTACAAATATAAATGAAGATGGTTTTTTCTTCTTTCTAAAGCCAAGCCTATTTCTGCGTATTGCTCTAGATAGGCTGACTATGGCTTCATGCTGTCCTATAACTCTTTTATGAAGTCTCTCCTCTAAATTTAAAAGTTTTTCTCCTTCTTCTTCTGTTATTCTTTGAACAGGGATCTTGGTCCATGCTTCTATTACAAAAGCAACATCCTCAACTGTAAGTTTTACATTCTTACATGATTTTTCAATTTCATTTATTCTATTTTGAATTCTACATTCTTCAACCTTGTATTCTGCTGCTTTTGCATAATCATCATTGTCTGCAGCTTCCTGTTTTTTAGCCTGAACCTCCTTTAATTCTTCTTCTAAAGATTTTAATTCTACAAGCCCCTTATTCTTTAGATTAGCTCTAGAACTTGCCTCATCAATTACATCTATAGCTTTGTCAGGAAGGAATCTATCATTTATATATTTCTCTGATAATTTTACAGCAGCCTCAATCACTTCATCAGATATTTGCACTTCATGGTACTCCTCATAATAATTTTTGATACCTTTTAATATTTCTATTGTTTCCTCTATTGTAGGCTCCTCAACTAAAACAGGTTGAAATCTTCTCTCTAGGGCAGAGTCTTTTTCTATATGCTTTCTATATTCTTCTAAGGTAGTTGCTCCTATTACCTGTATTTCCCCTCTTGCAAGAGCAGGTTTTAAAATATTGGCTGCATTCATAGCTCCTCCTTGAGCTTCTCCTGCTCCAATTATATTGTGAACTTCATCTATTACTAGAATAATATTGCCGTTCTTTTTAGCTTCATCTATTATAGACTTCATTCTTCCTTCAAATTGACCTCTAAATTGAGTGCCTGCCACAACAGCTGTTAAATCAAGAAGATATATTTCAGTATCCAATAATTTTGGAGGTACTTCTTTCTCTGCAATTCTTACAGCTAATCCTTCTGCAATAGCTGTTTTACCCACTCCTGGCTCTCCTATCAATATAGGATTATTCTTAGTTCTTCTATTGAGGATTTGTATAACCCTATCAATCTCTCTATTTCTTCCAATAACTCTATCTACCTTTTTATCTTTAGCTTTCTTAGTTAGATTTGTACCATACATATCTAAGTACTTTCTCTTCTTTTTAAATGGACTGCTTTTAGTTTTAACATTTGACTTTTCTTCAGTGTTAAATATATCCTCGCTAAAAGGATCTTCTTTTTCTTCTCCTTCTTCGTCCTTGCCTGCTGGAAAAATTCCGTTTAAAAAATTAGTAAAAAAATTGCTGTCTCCTAATTCCTCAATATTTGAATCTTGAAGCATATTATTAACCTGTTCAGTTAAATTTTCTACGTCCTCAGGATTTACACCAACTTGTTTCATTAGTTGATCCATAATAGGAATACCCATCTTTTTTGCACATTCCAGACATACTCCTACCATTTTAGACTTTCCATCTTCAATTTTGGCTGTAAATATAGTAGCTATATTTTTTTTACAAATTGAACACATCTGCATATAAATCATCTCCGTATTCCTTTATATTAGTCAGCGTTTTTTATAATTACAGTATATCATATCTCATATGATATGTATTAGCAACTTATTTACAAAAAGAAATCACTAAAATTTATATTGCTAGTATTTTTCATATATTTATAACACCTTTTTACTCTCATATTAATAAACTATTATTAAGATTAATATTTGGGGTGTGATTATATGGATTCTGCCTTATACAGAAGTTTAGTAGTAGGCACAAATACTAGAGTTCCATTGATTAACGGAAATTATGGTCAAGCCATAAATTTTGATAATGCCGCTACAACGCCAGCCCTTATTACTGTAGTACAAGAAATCTTAAGGTTTCTTCCTCTATACTCATCTGTTCATAGGGGTTTTGGATATAAATCTCAGCTATCTACTAAATTATATGAAGATAGTAGAAATATTGTTGCAAAGTTTGTTTCTGCTGATCCAAAATATAATACAATAATATTTGTAAAAAATACTACTGAAGCAATAAATAAATTATCTAATATATTATATGAAAAATATAAAGATTATATAGTTTTATCTACGGATATGGAACATCATTCCAACGACTTACCATGGCGAAAATATAATATAGACTATGTTACTGTGGATGAATGCGGAAGACTTTCTCTTGAAGATCTAAAAGAAAAATTAGAAATGTATAATGGAAAAGTTGTATTAGTTACCATTACTGGAGCCTCAAATATTACTGGATATAAAAATCCAATTCATGAAGTTGCAAAACTTGCTCATAGATATGGAGCCAAAATTTTAGTGGATGGAGCTCAATTAGTTCCTCATTCTCCAGTTGACATGAAACCTATGGACTCTGAGGAACACATAGATTATCTAGCTTTTTCTGCTCATAAAATGTACGCTCCTTTTGGCATAGGAGTTTTAATAGGACCTAAAGAAGATTTTAAAGATGTTCCTCCTGATTATCCAGGTGGAGGAACTGTAGACATTGTAACTCATGATTATATAAAATGGTTTGATACTCCTCATAAAGATGAATCTGGCTCTCCTAATGTAGTTGGCGTAGTAGCTCTTGCATCTGCTATTGAGACTTTATCTTACCTTGGCATGGAGAATATAGAAAAGTATGAAAACACCCTAACCAGATATGCTCTCAAAGCTATGAGTAAAATTCCTTATATAAAAATTTATTGTGATGGTACAAACCTTAATGATCGTATAGGAACTATATCTTTTAATATAGAAGGAATTAACCACGAAATAGTAGCAAAGATTCTATCTTATGAAGGAGGAATAGCCGTTAGAAATGGATGCTTTTGCGCGCAGCCATATGTTCAAAAGCTTTTAAAAATGTCTAAAAAACAGATGGAAGAAAGAATTAGAACAGGCAGTCATGAACCTGGAATGGTAAGGATAAGCTTTGGAATGTACAATACTAAGCGTGAAATTGATATGTTAATATCTCTTCTTGATAAAATAGTAAGTAATAGAAAAGGATATATTGAAAAATATAAACGCATAAGTTCTGAACTCTATTTTAAACCAGAAAGCTCGTAGTAATAACCACTGTTAGATGTTAGATGTTAGAAGTTAGATTTAATTATAAAATTCTGGCCTTCTAACATTTAACTTTTAAATCCCTTTTTATTCCTTCTACACTGTTTTTTAGACGATTCTAACATAATAAAAATACCACAGCATTTTTATTATATGCCTCTCACCTCTATCCAAAATTTTATTTCTTGAGATATTATGATTTTTTCCACTTTTAACTGATACTCCTTCCCATCTAGTTTCATAATTCTCTTATCCAGCATCTGGCATAATATATCCCCATCTATCTTATCAACATCCTTTCCTATAATGCCATTAAATTTTTCCTTGATATGCTTTTCAAGAGCTATCTTCACTATATCATCCTGTTCATTTTCTGGAAAACTTAATTCAATATCTATTTCCTTTACTAAGGGCTTCTTTTTATCTATAGCCTCCTCAAGCTTTTCAAGCCTTGCCTTATATTCATCTACTGTAGTTTTTAAATACTTAATTTCTTTTATATAGCTGTCTATCCTATAGCTTACAAGAAGATTTATAAGTACAACTCCTAAAATAGCTCCTAAAAATAATCCTAATGAAAAAAAAGTGAGATACCTTGATTTATCTTCTATTTTAGCCATAGTTCACCACACTTTTGAATTAATTTAATAAATCTTAATCCTAAATTAGCTCCTATTAAAGCTGCCAATATGTATACAATCTGCTTGCATAATGAACCAAACTCTCCCTTAAAAATTCCTTCTTCAAATAATTCAAAGGATGAAAAGGTCCCCCCAAGTGCTGTAGCTACTGCCCATATTTTTATAGAATTTGCTAGATCTATCATTGTCTTTAATGGAGGCTGATTATTTATTAGGGCTCCAAGACCTGCAAAGGAGCTTGCGCCAAAAATCACTCCAAAAGCTATTAATAAACTGTATATGATATTTGATATAAAAAGAGACATCTTGGCACCTTCTTAATATAGAAATACTATTCTATATAACTTATGCCATAGATGTCTTTAATTATGAATATATATCAGAAAACTCAATCATTATTCTTTCTATATTATTAGAATCTTTCTTATCAAAGTTTGATGTGTCTATAATATCTTTATCGGAAATTCTGCAAGGTAGTTCAATTAAAAATTCACTTCCATTTCCTAAACTGCTGTTTACTGATATAGTCCCACTATGCATTTCTACTAAAGCTTTTACTATTGATAATCCGATTCCACTTCCTTCTCTATTTCTAGAAAGTGATTTATCTACTTGATTAAACCTTTCAAAAATTGCCTGTCGCTTTTCTTCTGGAATTCCTATCCCATCATCTTTTACAGATATTACTATATTATCTTCTTTCTCATACATAGTAACCTTTATATGTCCACCTTTATTAGTGAATTTTATAGAATTAGACAATAAATTTAAAATTATCCTTTCTATTTTATCTGGGTCACAAGCTATTATTTTTTCTTCTACGAATGTATCAAATATAAGTTCAATTCCTTTGCTCTCGATATATTCAGCCACAGATAAGGTAATAGATTCAACTACATTAACTATATCAGCATTAACCAAATCAACTTGAAAATACCCTGAATCAATCTTTGTAATATCTATCAAGTTATTGATTAATCTAACCAGCCTATAGCAGTTCTGTTTTATAATCCCCATATACTTTTGTATTTTGTCACCACTTTTTAAAGGCAAGTTTTCCTTTAAAAGCACCTCCATCATTTGGTGTCCTCCAAAGATTACATTTAGAGGCGTTCTAAGCTCATGAGATAGATTTGCAAAGAATTCTGTTCTCATCTCTTCGTATTTAATGCTCTCATTTAATGACTTTGTTCTTTCCTCTACCGTTTTCTCAAGTCCCTTATTTAACTCATTTATTTTCTCATACATATATGCATTTTGTATTGAGATGGCTCCTTGAAGAGCTAAAAGGTTTACTATAGTTAGTTTTTCCTCACTAAAAACCCTAGATGCAAGCCTATTATCTAAATAAATTATTCCTATGAGTTCTCCTTTTTTTATTATAGGAGCGCAAAGCAGTGATTTTACTTTGTTTCTAGAAATATAAGAATCATGAGCAAACATTTCTTCATTATAAGCATTCTTTAAAACTACACTTTGCTTTGTAGAAGCCACATAATTGACAACATGTCTAGGAACCATATGATATTTATCCATACTAACAGGTTTTGAGAACAGTGAATTTATTTTATCTACACTTCCCTCTATGTGCACCAACAATTCTTCATTCTTATTCAAAATTAGACATCCCCATATTGCTCCTGTATTTTCTATTAAAATTTTCATTAGTTTTTTCAATAAGTTTTCCAAAACAATTTCACTTGATATAGCCTGTGATGCTCTTATAGCCGCCATCATATCATAAGAACTTTTTATGCCTAATTCATAAGATATACTCTCTTTCTCATCATATTCTCTATTTTCATGATATACAAATGACCATTTATCATCTAACTTTTGAAAAACCTCTTCATACTTTTCTTCTAATTGCCTTAATTTCATTATTGCTCCCCACTTTTTATAAAAATCATAGGAAGAAATAATATAGCTTTTGTATAAATTTTTACTTCCTTTTGATTTATAGTACTCTCCTGCCAACTCATTAGCCAGAGCAGCATTATGCAATAACTGATTTTCTACAGACACCTTAATTGCCTTATCATAAAATACTTCTGCTTTATCATACATAGAGTCAACTCTATAGGTCTCTGCTTGGACAATTAAATGGTAACTAAGATAATTGCTTGGACAAGTTTGAGCCCACTTTCTTATGATGTTATTATATTCTTTTAGTTTTTTAATATAATATTTTTTATTTTCAAAGTTATCTTTATCTATAACTGCGGCTATAGAAAGTGCAGCATAAAAATAGTAGAATACTTGTACTAAGGTTCCACTTAACAGTTTTGCTTCTTTATCTCCTAAATATATATATCTTGTTGCTTCATAATAATTTCCATGAATATAATTTAATAATATAGCATAAGTATAGCTTCCATTTAAAACTTCTTTATCATTTATCAATGTATTATTATATGGCTTATAATTCATTACATGACAAGTTTCTCCCATTAAATCCTCTATAACATTTTTAAAGCGGAAAATTTGACGGCCTATTTGATTTCTAGATTTATTTGTTATCTTTATATATTTTATAATACCTTCATGTAACTTCTCTAATTCTTCCCCTTTTATATAAGAAATAGCTACTATATTACTAGCAGTATATATGCTTAATATAATTTCTCCAGATTCTATACAAGTATTATAAGCTTTTTTCAAATACTCTAATACAGTTTCAAATTTATCCACCCAAGGTAAAATAAAGTTGCTGAAACCCATAAGTGAATTGCTAAGGGCATGCTTGTTATTCTTACATGCTTCTAAGTCCATCAATCCAAATTCAAGACTTTCCTTATATCTTCCAATCAAGCTCAAAAAAATACCATACCCTATATTAGTAAAATATCTATTTTCTAAACTTCCATATTTCAATACAATATTAGTTTCCTTTAGTACAGTTAAGAAAAATAAACTTTTATTGCTTAAAAAAGTAGCAGTTCTTATATTAGATAACAATTTTTTTATTTCTATTTGATTTTCATATCTTTTATCTATTAAATCTTTTTCAAATATACTGTATATATTTTTCCCTCTTAAATTCCAATAAACCTTAACTGCCTCACTAAATATTTTAAGTGGGTGTATTTTTTCAGGAATCTTGACTCCAAATAATCTTAATCCTTCTATGCCTGTTTCCACTGCTTCTTTATACTTACCAAAATAGATATCTACATGTATTTTCATGTTATAAATTCTAGCTATCTCCACATTGGTTTTAGCATGTTCTAAAATTACCTTTATTAATCTATCTGCTCTTTGGATGTTTCCGTTCATATACTCACTTTCTGCAAGCTCCGAACTTATATCATATGCCAAGTTATAGTTAGTAGTCCAACTATCTTCTTTAAGCAGCTTATACCCTATTCTAAAATACTTTAGCGCAACTTCATAAGCTGCAGATTTTTTGGATTTTTTTCCTGCAATAAGATTAAGTCTTACTAAGTTATGAACGTCTTCGTTTTTTATTAATAATTTAAAAGCTCTATTAAGTTGACTTACAACTTGAAAAATTCTCTCCTCATCTTTACTATTTTGTAAAGCAGTACCTATAATATAATGATATTGCATTTTTTTATCTCTATTTATATGGTTATAAATCTGCTTATGTATTTGATTATGAGCAAATCTATAAATATAACTATTCTTATGCCTCAAATAGTAACTTTTTATATAGTTTATCTCTGAGACAATTATTCCTTCTTTTATAGCAGGCATAATACAGCTATAAATCTCATTTATAGTTTTATTCATAATTGAAGCTAAGATACCTAATTCAAATTCTGTACCTATACAAGATGCCATTTGTAAAGTCTTTTGAGTTTCCTTTGGAAGTCTTTCTATTTTCTTTACAATTAAATCCAATACACTATTATATATTCCTATACTCTTAATTGAATCAATATCCCAAGTCCATTGATTTATTTCATGGTTAAATTTTAATATTCCCTCTGAGTGTAAAGTATCTAATAACATTTTTATAAATAGAGGATTTCCACCCGTTCTTAAACTTATTAGTTGTGTTAGCTCAATGGTTCTCTCCTTACTGCAATATAAAGTATCGCATACTAAATCTTTTATACTTTTTTTATTTAGTGGGTTTAATCTAATGTTAGTTATATTTACAGAATTAACATCTTTGTTAAAAATACTTTGTAAATATATATTTCTTCCAGCTTCCTCTTCTCTAAAACTTCCTATTATAAGCAAATATTTATTTTCTTTATCAAATCCGTGCATAGATATAGCATTAATTGTAGCTGCATCAGCCCACTGCAAGTTATCCCAAAATATTACTACTGGATATTCCTTACATAAAAGCGACTTAAAAAACTTTCCAAAAACTCTATTGAATTTATTTTCTAATTCCGAATGAGATACAGATTCTACTGGCGGCTGTTTTCCTATAATATATTCTACCTCTGGAATTACATCAATTATAATTTGCCCATCATCACCTACAGCTTCTAGTATATTCTTCTTTATCTTTTTTAATCTTTCTTTGCTGGCCATTAATAGCTTTATAACCAACTCTCTCGTCGATTGGATTAGAGGTGCATAAGGTGAGGTATTATATTTATCGCATTTTCCAGATACAAATGTTCCTCCTTCTTTAAGCACCCTACTTCGAATTTCTTTTATTATAGTTGTTTTTCCCATACCCTCTGAACCAGTCAAATATACAACTTGCAACTCACCAGTACATGCTCTAAAATATTTATCCATTATTTCTTCTATTTCTTTATCTCTTCCATATATCTTGTTAGTAAACTTGAACTTATCAGATATGTCATTTTCGCAAATAGTAAACTCCTCTATATATCCTTTATCTAATAAGGATATACAACATTTTGATAAATCGCTTCTAATTCCATAGCTGCTTTTATATCTATCCTCTGGATCTTTTGATAAAAGCTTCATTATTATTTTAGAAACTACCACTGGTATGTTAGGATTCATTAAATGTGGTGGTATAGGATTTTTAGCAACAAGGGAATATGTAAGTTCCATTTCATTATTTCCTTTTATGGGAACAATACCTGTAATAGCTCTATAAAGAGTTACTCCAAAGGAATAGAAATCAGTTCTATAGTCTACCTCATTTCCTATCTTTCCTATTTGTTCAGGTGACATGTATAGTATATTATAACTAATGTCATTATCTATATGTTCAAAATCTAGCAACTTTACCTTATCCATATTTTTATAGATTATAATATTTTTGGGGTTAACATATCCGTAAATCACATTTCTTTTATTATATTCTTCTATTTCATCAACTACTTCTAAAGCAATTTTTAAAAACTCTTCTAACTGTAAAGACTTTTCTAATAAAATTATATCTTCCAAACTTCTATTATCCGTATCATTATAGATTTGCATGTTCTTCTCCCTGCCACTTGACAATTATATCCCTTATTTTATATTGAATTAAAATATATTTATTTATATTATACTATATATTACATATAATTTAAATATTTGTAATATATATTCAAATGTTTTTAACACTTATTTTATTTGCAGTTTACTTATTATATATGATGTATAAAAAAAGTAGCTAAAAAAAACAATAAATAGGTATAAGCATAACCACTAAATTTTAATATGGAGGTAAAAAGTTATGTATCCTATTTATTTTCAACCACAACATCAAAATACCCAACCTGGTCTTGAAACCCTAATGGATCCAAGACCTATATCTCAAAACCCTTCTTATAAAAAAAGCGGAAAGTTGTTAAACAAAGTTGCTATAATCACAGGAGGAGATAGTGGAATTGGAAAAGCTGTTGCTCTAGCTTTTGCAGATGAAGGAGCAGATATTGCTATCGCATATCTTAATGAAGATGTGGATGCAGAGGAAACCAAATACCTAATAGAAAATAAAGGTAGAAAATGTCTTCTTATAAAGGGTGATGTAGGCAATGAATCTTTTTGCGGCACTATAGTTGACAAAACCCTAAAAGAGTTTAACCGTATTGACATTTTAATAAATAATGCTGCTGTTCAATATCCTCAAAATAGTATAACTGACATAACAACTGAACAACTTCACCATACATTTAGTACAAATATATTTTCTATATTCTATCTTATAAAAGCAGCTTTGCCTCATATGAAACAAGGAAGCACTATAGTTAATACAAGTTCTGTAACAGCTTATGAAGGACATAAAACTCTCATTGATTACTCTGCAACAAAGGGAGCAATATCGACTCTAACTCGTTCCCTAGCTTTAAACTTGGCAGAGAAAGGGATAAGAGTAAATGCAGTAGCTCCTGGACCTATATGGACTCCCTTAATTCCTTCTAGCTTTTCAAAAGATGAAGTCGCAAAGTTTGGATTAGACACTCCTCTTGGTCGTGCTGGACAGCCTGCAGAACTTGCTCCAGCATATGTATATCTAGCTTCTGAAGATTCTTCTTACGTTACAGGACAAGTTATACATGTAAACGGTGGAAAAAGCACAAGCAGCTAAACATTAGAAATAAATTGTGACAATCTTTAATATTGAACATCCCGTATGAGATTTGCATTTAGGAAAGCTTCTAATGCTAGTTCAACGCTTTTTATAATGCAAATCTCATACTCCAGTTCAATATAAAAAAATCTATCAATATTTCTTAAAGAACAGCGTTTTAGTAGAAGTAAATTAAAAATTTAATGCACATCAAGGGAAATTCCATTATTCAACATATGGAAATCCTGCATATGCAATTCCTAAGCTGTCTGAAATATTCTTATCTACTGTAACTAAATCATTTATGGACAATTCTGAAAAACTTGTCTTTCCCATAGCTATAAGGGCCAATTTCATTTCTTCTACGCATGAATTTAGAAAATTATTAAGGTTATTAGCTCCTCTTTCTATATCTAAATCTTCAGTAAGTTTTCCATCATAAACCACTAGTTGAGGAGTAGGTTCTGCCGGCGTTGCATTTACTGATTGATCTTGAAGCATTGCTACTAATGCAATAGACCCAATATATACTGCATTTGCACCTAGAGCTAAAGCTTTTAAGAACTGGCCTGGAGTTCTAAGTCCACCTGCTGCTATTAAATCATATTTGTCCTTTACTCCTTTCATTTCTAAATACTTTGCAGCTCTTGCAATAGCATATAGAGTTGGAAGTCCCATATCATCTTCAAGAGTTGGAGGTGCTACTGCTGTTCCTCCTTCAGCTCCATCAATCACTATATAATCTACATTGGTTTTCAATATTACATCTAGTTCTTTTTCTATATAATGAGTAGCTGCAATCTTAATTCCCACTGGAACATCATACTTTTCTTTTAATCCATTTAATAAGTTTATTATATCCTGCGTTGTGTTCACCCCAGTAAGTCTTGCCTTTAGCACAGCATCTTCTCCTTCATTAAGATGCCAAGTACTTCTTAGGTGCTCACCAATTTTTTCTCCACTGGTTATAGATGGAACTGCTCCTCCCCAAGCACCTTGACCTAGCTGAACTTCAATTGCATCAAGCTTTGATAGCTGTTCTTCTGTATTCATCCATTCACCACGATGATATTGTCCTATTAAATATTTAGCGGCTTCTCTTTCTTCATTTGAAAGTGCTGATTCCCCTGTATTTGTACATGTGCCTGCAAGAGTTGCTCCTTTAGCTAAAGCTACTTTTGCTTTTAAACTTAAAGAGCCTCCATAGGACATACCTGTAATCATGATTGGCATGGAAAGTTCTAAAGGTACTTTTGCATTTTTACCAATAGTAACTCCTGTATTTATTGGTGTTTTATCATCTGTAGGTAATGAAAAAAGCTGAGTTGGATTTAAAAACAATTTTTCCCAAGGTGACTGCACATTAGGACTTCCATAAGCCCTTTTTAAAACTTGACCTGACTGTGCTCTCATGGATGCTTCAATAATAGCCTTTAGAGTAAGTTTTTGAGCCGCTGTAGCCATTACAAAAAGATTTTCATTATATTCATCTTTAAGCATTCTTTCCATCATCTCGTCTGATGCACTGTTTATCAAACTTCTTATTATTCCTTGAAACATATTCTTTATCTCCTTTCCTAAAAAAATGCTAAGCATTTTTTCTTATTATGTTCCCATTTTTTGAACAATAGCAAAAAATTATTCACATATAATAAATATTTAATTTTATAAATTTAGATATAGTTTGAAATACTAAATATGAAGGAGGTATATAACTATGTCTGACAATAAATATAAAGAACGTTTCATGTCAATGCCTATAGAACGCCATGAAACTGCTGCTTGGGCTAACATAGAAGAGTTCAAGCCAGTTTCTCAAGTTACTATTCCAAGTGAGTTTCAAATCTGGGAAGCTAAAGACTGGGTGGAAGAAAACGAAAAATAGCTATTTTATTTTAATGAAGGAGGTTTAGTAATGTCCGATAATAAATATAAAGAACAATCTATGTCAACGCCTATTGAGTGTCATGAAACTGCTGCTTGGGCTAACATAAAGGATATGAAACCTGTATCTCAAGTAACTCAACCAAGCGAGTTTGAAATATGGGAAGCTAAAGACTGGGTAGAAGAAAATGAAAAATAATTTCTTCTAAAATACTAATTGTTAATCTCTGATTGCTGCTAACTAAATCAAAAGAGAGTGTCGCAAAGTAACTTTTAAATAAGTTAGAAGCGGTGCTCCTTTTTTAAAGCAGCTAAGTAAAACCGAGTAAGTTGATACATTTTCATCAATTTACTCGGTTTTGCTACATTTTGACGCACTTTAATAAGGACTCAGTGAATATGGATTTTTTATGTAAGATTAATAGTAAAATGATTCGGTACTTTATTTCCTTAAAAAAGCCGCATAAAGTCTCTTTGGAGCCTACTTTTTCTATGTGCAAAAATAAAAGGTGCTGCAGCACCTTTTACCTTTTATATCTTAAACTTAAATAAGCTCTATCCTATTATAGATATCCACAATCCTCCAAAGTCTTATAAACTCTATATTTTTCTTTGGCTTGCTTTTCTGCTTCTGCATATAGGCTTTCTGCAATATCTGGGAACACATTAGCTAAAGATGTGTATCTGATTTCTCCATTTATAAAGTCTCTATAAGACTTAGTAGGTTCTTTAGATTCTAGCTTAAATGGATTCTTTCCGCTTTCCTTTAGCATAGGATTATATCTATATAGATGCCAATATCCTGTTTCTACAGCCTTTTTCTCTTCCATTATGCTAGTTCCCATACCAGTTCTTATACCATGATTAATACATGGTGCATAAGCTATTATAAGTGAAGGTCCCTTATATCTTTCTGCTTCTATTATAGCTTTTATAGTTTGATTCATATTAGCACCCATAGCTATTTGAGCCACATATACATAGCCATAAGTCATAGCCATAAGCCCAAGGTCTTTTTTCTTTATTCTCTTTCCTCCAGCTGCAAATTTTGCAACAGCACCTATAGGTGTTGATTTTGAAGCTTGACCTCCAGTATTAGAATATACTTCTGTATCCATTACAAATATATTTACATCCTCACCTAAAGCAAGAACTTCATCAAGACCTCCATATCCAATATCATAAGCCCAGCCATCTCCACCTATAATCCATTGAGATTTCTTAACCAAGTAGTCTTTATAGTCAAGAATTTGCCTAATTATTTCATTTTCTCCACCTTCGTGATCTTTGTGTTTCTTTAATACGTCTAACAATTTCGTAGATGCAACTTTTGAAGCCTCACCATCATCTTTAGATTGAAGCCATTCATGACAAGCTTCTTTTATTTCTTCATGTATATTAGCATCTATAGCTGCTTTCATTAAATCTGCTAACTTATTTCTCATTTGCTTAACTGCTAAGAACATACCATATCCATATTCTGCATTATCCTCAAATAATGAGTTACCCCAAGCTGGACCTTTTCCTTCAGCATTAGTAGTGTAAGCCATAGATGGCGCACTACCTCCCCAAATTGAAGAACATCCTGTAGCATTAGCTATCATCATTCTGTCTCCAAATAATTGAGTTAGAAGTCTAATATATGGTGTTTCACCGCATCCAGGACAAGCACCATTGAACTCAAGAAGAGGTCTTCTAAATTGACTTCCCTTTAGTGTTGTTGGATCCATAGCATCTTCTTTTGGAATTATAGTAGTTGCAAATTCCCAGTTTTCTGATTCCATTTCCATTTCATGTTCTGCAGGTTTCATTATTAAAGCCTTACCTGGAGCTGGACAAATATCTGCACAGTTTCCGCATCCAGTACAATCCATTGGAGCAACTTGAATACGGAACTGATATTTTTCTAACCCTTTACCTGTTGCTTGCTTAGTCTTAAACGTATCTGGTTTTCTATTTACTTCATCCTCATCGAGTAAAAAGGCCCTTATAGTAGCATGTGGACATATATAAGCACACTGATTACACTGAATACATTTATCTATTTGCCATTCTGGTACCATTACGGCTATACCACGTTTTTCATATGAAGTAGTTCCACTAGGGAATAATCCGTCTTCCATTCCTTTAAATGTACTTACTGGAAGCTCATCTCCCTCTAGTCTAGCCATAGGTCTTTGAATCTTTTTAACGAACTCTGGTTCATCTTTAATTGGGAATTTATTTTCTTCTTCCTCAGCATTAGCCCAAGATTCTGGAACCTTAATCTCAACAAGTCCTTCTATACCTCTGTCTATGGCAGCCTGGTTCATATCTACTATATTTTTACCCTTTTTACCATATACCTTTACTACAGATTCTTTAAGATATTTTACAGCATCTTCTACTGGTATTATATTAGCTAACTTAAAGAAAGCTGATTGCATTATCATATTTATTCTGTTTCCAAGTCCTATTTCTGATGCTATTTTTACTGCATCAATAGTATAAAATCTTATATTTTTTTGTGCAATATATTTTCTTATGGATGCTGGTATTTTTTCCTCTAACTCATCTTCTTTCCATGGACAATTAAGCACAAACACTCCATTTTGCTTTAATCCTTTTAGTATATCATAGTTATATATAAAGGCTCTGTTATGACATGCTATATAGTCCGCATCATAAACCAAGTAAGGAGATTTTATAGGCTTCTTACCAAATCTTAAGTGTGAAACAGTAGTACCACCTGACTTTTTACTGTCATAAGAGAAGTAAGCTTGAACATGTAAATCCGTATGGTCCCCAATTATCTTTACTGCTGTTTTATTTGCTCCAACGGTACCATCAGAACCTAGTCCCCAGAACTTGCAGCTTATTGTTCCTTCTGGAGTAGTATCTACTATATCTCCTTCTGGAAGTGATGTACCTGAAACATCATCTACTATACCTATAGTAAATCCATCTTTAGGCTGATCTTGTTTTAAGTTATCGAATACAGCTATAATTTGAGATGGTCTAGTATCCTTTTGACCAACTCCATATCTTCCACCAACTATTACAGGTCTGTTTTCCTTATTATTAAATAAATGAATAACATCTTGATATAGTGGCTCACCTAAAGAACCAGGTTCTTTTGTTCTATCTAAAACAGCTATCTTCTTTACGCTGCTTGGGAATACATTAAAGAAGTATTTTTCACAGAACGGTCTATATAGGTGTACCTTAATAACACCAACTTTTTCTCCTTTTTTCATCAAGTAATCTACTACTTCTTCTATTGTATCGCAAACAGATCCCATAGCTACTATTACATATTCTGCATTTTTATCTCCGTAATAATCAAATGGATGATATTCACGGCCAGTAAGATTTTTTATCTCTTTCATGTAATCTTCTACAATATCAGGAACAGCTTCATAGAATGGATTAACTGATTCTCTTAATTGGAAGTATATGTCTGGATTTTGTGTTGTTCCTCTATGCGTTGGATGTTCTGGGTTTGTTGCTCTTTGTCTAAACTTCTTTATAGCTTCATGATCTACAAGTCTAGCTAAATCTTCATAGTCTATTGCTTCTATCTTCTTATATTCGTGTGATGTCCTAAATCCATCAAAGAAATGTAAAAATGGTATCCTTGACTTTATTGCAGCCAAATGAGCTACACAAGCTAAGTCCATAGCTTCTTGAACACTTGAAGATGAAAGCATTGCAACTCCCGTCTGACGAGTAGCCATTACATCTTGATGATCTCCAAAGATTGAAAGTGCTTCTGTTGCAATAGCACGAGCACTTACATGAAGTACTCCAGGTAACAATTCTCCTGCCATCTTATACAAATTAGGTATCATCAAAAGTAATCCTTGAGATGAAGTATATGTTGTTGTTAATGCTCCTCCTGCAAGTGAGCCATGCATAGCTCCTGCTGCTCCTGCCTCTGATTGCATTTGTGTTACATTAACTACCTGCCCAAATATATTTTTTCTTCCATGGGCAGCCCATTCATCTACAGCTTCCGCCATAGGTGAAGATGGAGTTATTGGATATATAGCTGCAACTTCAGTAAAACCATAAGATGCATAAGCAGCTGCTTGGTTTCCATCCATAGTCATAATCTTTCCCATAATTTAACCTCCTTATATAAAAAAATTACTCTGTACTCTATCTATTATTTGATTTTACAAAATTACCATACATAAAATTTGCTATAAAAATTAAAATTACAATAAAAAAAGAGCAGTTTTTTACTTCTGCTCTTCCATCCATTTTTTCATTTTTTCATACATACTATTCATATCTTCATATCCAAGCTTATAAATTGCTTCTAACTTTTTAGGATTCTTTTCTAATCGACTAACCTTTAGATCTTTGCTGGGCCTTATTACAAATACCCTTCCATCATTTTCTAACCTTTCTATATAATCTAAAGTTTCATTATAGACTTTATATCTGTTTAATATGGTATCAATTAGACGAGGATACTTTTTATATTTTCTTTTTATAAGTCTTTGAAATTTCATAGGAGACTTTCTATATGATTTATCTCGTGTTAATATTATTATATTATTTTCATATCCATCTTCCATTGCTTTTTTTATTGGGATAGAATCAGATATTCCTCCATCCAAATATAAACCACCATCTATTTCAACCATTGGTGCTATTAATGGCAGGCTGCTAGACGCTCTTATGACCTTAAGTATATCCTTACAATCGTTTTTTTCAAAATATACAGGTTTTCCTGTTAAGCAATCAGTAGTTACGATAAGAAATTTTTGTGATGAGTTATTAAATGTATCATAGTCAAAAGGCTCCAATTTATTTGGTATTTCATCATAAGCAAATTTTATTCCAAAAACACTTTTCTCCCTTATAAGATTTCTAAAGCTTAAATATTTAGGATTTTTTATGTAGTTTATATTTATTCTTTTACTTCTTTCCTTCTGTTTAGAAATATAAGATGCTGCATTACAAGCTCCTGCAGAAACCCCTATGACATATGGAAAATATAATTCTTTTTCTATAAAAAAATCTAAAACCCCAGAGGTATATGTTCCTCTCATTCCTCCACCTTCGAGGACTAAACCTATATTTTCCATATTGTTCCCTCCTTTCAAGTAAAATATCACTAAATAAATATTATACAATAAAAAGATAATCTTTTATATATAAAAAATCGCTAATCTCTAGCGTTTCTAATTTTAGATATGATATCCATCCAGTAAAGACTAGTGATTAGCGATTAAATGCTGCATTAATTATTTAAATTTTAATTCATTCATTTTTTCTCTTCTGTTTTCCTGTTTTTCCTTTAAGTTTTCAATATCTTCCTTAGGCATATGATCATTATTATGCTCTAAATACCCCTCTGCATAGGCATAATTTTTCTCTAAATTATGAAGTTCATTTGTAACAGGATCCCCTTGTTTACTATCTCCATAAGCTATGATATTTTTTAAAGTCTTTATCTCTTTCTCTCTCTCTTTCTGTATTTCTCTTGCCCGATCTCTATTATCTGGATCTCCTATATGTGAGTACTGCTCTAGATGTCTTTGTGTTCTAGTATAATTGTCCACTACATTAATAAGCTGATCTACTCTATGAGCATTCTCTATCTCAGATATATCTTTTTTATTCTTATTAACAGCATCACTCATAGCAATTCCTCCTATTTATCGTACTTCTTTATTATTTTCTCTTTTAATATTATCTTTAATACTATTTAATAGTTGGGAGGACAAACTATTTATCTGATTTTTGGTGATATTATGTATTTATTTTAATTTTATAAAACAAATGGAAAGAGTCTTCATGCAAACTCTACATGAAGACTCTTTGTGGCTGAATTAAATAATTTTTAAAATTTAAATTCAACCTTTTCCAATTTTACTTGTCTTTGTTGTTTCTGTTGTCGTTTCTTTCGTTTCTTAAATCATTATTTCTGTTGTCGTTTCTGTCGTTTCTTAAATCGTTATTTCTGTTTTCATTTCTGTTATCATTTCTGTTTGCCATTTTTATTCCTCCTAAATTTATTAGAGTAATTTTCACTCTATAATTTTTACTCTATTAATTTAACCATATATCTTTTTTTTATACATTTCTAATTTACTCTTGGATTTTCAAAACTTGGTGGTGTAGGATTTGGTGATTCAAAAAATCTTCCTGGCGTAGACAAATCGAAATATAGTTTTGAATCTTCTGTTACTCCAAAACTTTTATTCGAACCACTATCCTGTACCTTATTTAGAGCCTCTCTAAATAGAGCATTATGAGCTTCTTCCCTATTTAATAAAAAATCAATAGTTTCTTTTACATATTTATCATTTATTTGCCTGTATAAGTATTCATATACTACTTTAGCTCTTTGCTCTGCTGCAATATCAGATAATAGATCAGCTACAAGGTCTCCTGTAACATTTACATAATCTGCTGTCCATGGATGTCCAGATGAATTCATTAGCATAGGACTTAATCCGCCTAACACATGACTTTCTATTTCTCCAGACATAACAGAATTTGCATTTACTTCATGACCATTTAAAAGATTAATAGTTTGTGCAACCATTTCCATATGGCTCATTTCTTCTGCAGCAATATCTAAAAATAAATCCTTTATTTCTGGATTCTTAATTCTAAAGCTTTGAGACATATATTGCATAGCTGCTTTAAGCTCTCCTTGAGGTCCTCCTAATTGCTCCTGCAATAATACTGCATATTGAGGATTAGGAGCTTCTGCCTTTACTTCTTGGAGCAAAGCTTTTTCATGCTTAAACATTGAGTCACCTCCGTTTCTCATCGTTAAAAACTATTCAGTTTAAAGTTATTTTCCATAGTATTTTGTGTGAAAGGATTTTATAATATACTCTGAACTTCATGAAGTTTATGGGATTATTATTGCTAATATGAATGCGATACTTTCAGCTTCTCTTATTCTAAAGCATGTATATTTCATTTCTGCTCTTATGTTGAAAAATGCTTACAATACAGCAATAGAGGGTAGAGATTTCCTCTACCCTTTATTGAACATATTTTTCTTTTATTTCTTTTTCCTTATTCTTTTCAGAATAACTATGCATATCCAATTTTCTTAGTACATCTCGATACCCTTTCTTAATAAATTCATTATCATATAATTCCTCATAGCATATTCTATCTATATCCACTTCTATAATATTTTTATAATTATCTCCATAAAACTTTCTCAATAGAAGTTCACAATCCATTTTTATCAGCTCATATCCATCTTTATCATTAAATCTCAATTCATTTACATGCTTATTTAATGTTTCTATAATTCCATATAGTTGATATATATAGCTCAATTCTTTTAAATCAAATTTTCCTGTTAATGATGCTACTACTCTTGAATAATCTCTATTTATAGATATTGGATATCTGCTTTCAAAATTTCCCTTATGAAAATCTTTTAAAGTTCTTATGCTCTGAAATAATGAATTACATATATCTAATCTTATAATATTTATATTTTCACAAAACTTTAAAAGCTTTTCAAGTTCTTCATTTTTTCTATTTTCTTCTACAATCTTATTTTCTACCTCTATACTTTTTATAGTAGAATGATTTGTTGTAATCCATGTGCAAGTTGCCCCAATAAGAGAGCCAACTATTACAGCTGTAGCTGAAATAATCGGAGTTATAAATTCTTGATCTATCCTCATCAAATCCCCCTAACTCTTAATAATCATTTTAAGTTTCTAACCTAACTCGTATTTTTATATTCTCCTTAAGATTTATTTTTATTCTTATATATTTACTTTTAAGTATATGATATAATAAAGCTTTAAATTGACTACATATTCTATAAAGCTATAAATTTTATATTAGAAAGGTGGTATTCTATGGATAGATCAGAAGAACTGAGATCAGAAAGTGTAGAAAAATTACTTCTAAAGTTTTCCATACCTGCTATTATAGGAATGATAGTAAATGCGCTATATAATATAGTTGATAGAATGTTTATAGGTCATATAGGACAAGGCGTGGGAGAGAAGGCTCTCACTGGAGTTGGAATAACTATGCCAATATCTACAATTATAATGGCCTTTGGAATGCTTGTAGGTATTGGAGCTTCAACTCTTATTTCCATCAAATTAGGAGAAGGAAACAAAAAAGATGCTGAAAAAATTCTTAATATAGCATTTATTTTAAGTATAATAATATCTGTAATTATATCTATATTGGGAATTATATTTCTTGATACAATTTTAAAAGCCCTTGGAGCAGATGAAGAGAGTATATTTTATGCTAAACAATACATATCAATAATAATTTTAGGAGCTATACTTCAAAATATAGGTTTTGGTCTAAATAATATCATACGTTCTGAGGGAAATCCAAAGATTGCTATGAGAACTATGCTCGTTGGTGCAATTTCAAATACTATTTTAGATCCTATCTTTATTTTTGACTTTGGATTAGGACTTGGAATTCGTGGTGCTGCTATAGCCACAATAATTTCTCAAGCAGTTAATAGTACTCTGGTAATGCACTATTTTATAAGTAAAAATAGTGGAAGCATACTTAAAATAAAAAAATCTAATTTAAAACCAAATAAAGCTATAGTATTAGAAATACTTACCATAGGCCTTTCTCCTTTTTCAATGCAGATTGCAGCTAGTGCAGTTTCAGCTCTATATAATAAAGGATTAATAGTTTATGGTGGTAATATTGCTGTAGCTGCTATGAGTATAATTTCCAGTATTTCATTATTAATTTTTATGCCTATATTTGGAATAAACCAAGGTTCTCAGCCTATTCTTGGATATAACTATGGTGCTAAATCCTATGAAAGGGTTAAAAAAACTCTTAGATTTGCTATTATTTCTGGTGTTTGTATAGCTTCTTTAGGATTTATATTAGTTCAGTTTTTTCCTCATATTTTATTTAAAGCCTTTGCTAACGATGCTCCAGAGCTTACAAAACTAGGTTCTAGAGGAATGCGAATAGACTTAATATTCCTTCCTATAGTAGGTTACCAAATAGTAGCATCAAATTATTTTCAAGCTGTAGGTAAAGCTAAGATTTCTATATTTTTAAGTTTTTTAAGACAAGTTATTGTCCTAATACCTATAATTTTAATTCTGCCTAAGTTTTTTGGCTTAGATGGAATTTGGCTTTCTCAGCCTATAGCTGATATAGTCGCAGCGCTTCTTACAAGTTTTTTCTTATTTAAAGAAATAAAACAAATAAACCGCATTGAAAAGTTTGAAAAAAATAAAAAAGAAGTTATATAACATCACCTATGAGATTTGCATTTAGGAAAGCTTCACTATGGAAAGCATTAAACAAATATTAAGCTCTAATGATTGTTCAACGCTTTCTATAATGCAAATCCCATGCATGATGTTCAAATATCTCATCAATTCAAGCGAAAAGTTAAAGTTAGAAATATTTTACGTCGTAAAATATTTCTAACTTTCCATCTTTTTTTTCATGTTTAAAGCCAAAATATCGTAGTATACATTTGTGACCGGACCAAATATAAATTCACCTAGAATGATAGCTGATACTAAATCTAAGATTACATGCTGCTTTACAAATTGAGTGGATAATATTATTAGTACTCCAATTAAGTTAGAAGAAACAAGTGTAAGTTTTCTTCTCCCAACCATATTAACTCCTCTCATTACAATATAGGTAGTTATAACATGAACACTAGGGAAGCATTATATGGTTTATCATGATTATATATTATACTTACCAACCTAGTAAAAATATCCATACCCTCAATATTTGGTCTACTTACTGTAGTTTGAAAAAAGTAAAATATCAAATAACAGATTATAAGACCTATGTTAAGACTTATGAGTGTTCTATAATAAACTTTTTTATCTTTAATGCATAAGTATACTAAAGCTATAAATATAAATGGATACCATATAATATAAGGAATAATAAACTCCTTTATAAAGGGTATTTTATCATCTATATTCATTGCTAACGTATATACGCCTCTACTGGAATTATTAAGAAGTCTGTAAAATATATTGGATATAGGAATAGATATCATCCACATAAGGGGTAATAATTTCCCTATAGCTTTTTTCATCTGATTTCTCCTTTCACAACATACATATTAATACTTATATCACTATTTTGAAAGAGCCATAGAACTTTCAATCTCCTAGAAACTCTTAATTTAATTATATCATTTATATATCAATAAACAATTTCAAATTCCTCTAAAATCTCTTAAAATTAGGGATGCTATAAATTACTTTATGTTAATGCTTAATATAGTAATTTCCTTTATCCTTCAAGATTTATAGTATGCCTTTCAAATAAGTATTGTTAATCTACAGATTTATTAACTTTATGCTATCATTCAGTATAATAAAATTTTGTAATTCTGTTTTTCCTTTTCTCTGCATATTGTTATTGGTGTGATAAATATGATCTTAAAAGGAGGAATCTTATTGAAAAATCTAATATTGGAGTTAGCTTTGAAATTTAAAAATGAGAGCATCTCATATAAATTTGCAACTACCTTAATCCTTATTTTGCTTCTTTATATTATAAAAAGAAGTCTTAGTTCATTTATACTTAAATTAAACCTAAATTCAAAGCAAACCATAAAATATAAAAAGATCCTTTCTAACCTTATTAACATAGCCTTTGGAATTTTCATTATACCCATTTGGATGTATCAGTCCCAGGATATATTTACTTTTTTAGGAATATTCTCTGCTGGTCTTGCTTTTGCATTTAGAGATATTGTGGCTAATTTTATTGGATGGATAATGATAAATACTCAAAATGTTTTTCGAGTTGGAGATAGAATCAAAATAGGAGAAAGTTTAGGAGATGTTTTAGAAATAACCTGGTTTTACACCACTATAATTGAAGTGACAAAAAATAATGATAATACATATGGACAAAGTACAGGTAGGCTTATATCTATTCCTAACACAAAAGTCCTGACAGAAGACTTAGTAAATGAGACCAATTCCTTTCCATATATTTGGGAGCGAAATTGATGTAGTATTGACTTCAAACAGCAATTGGAAGAAAGCTAAGGAATTAATGCTAAAAATTGCAGACAAAAGACTTATAAGCATTGAGGAAGAGGCTAAAGACTCCTTAAACATTGCCTGTAAAATACTTCCTATATATTACGAAAATCTTTCTCACATTATATACACATCTATTGAAAGAGAAAGTATAATATTGACTCTTAGATTTATATGCCGTTCTAGAAGTTCTAGAAATCTAAAACATATTATAGTAGAAGATATTCTTGTTGAATTTTCAAAACATGATGATATTCATTTCTCTAGTTAATTTTTCTCACTCTAATGTTTATTGTATATAAAAAAAGACTTCTAAAAATTAATTCTTGTACTGACCCCCAAAAGTTAGACCTAAAATCTAACGATTGGAGGTCAGTTGTTTTATGTCCAAATATACTTTTGAATTTAAGAAAAAGCTTGTGATGGCTTATCTAAATGGAGAAGGTGGAAAACTTTATTTAGCCCAGAAATACGGTGTTTCCGCCCCAAGCAATATAAAAAAATGGGTCGATAATTACAAATCACAAGGTGACGAAGGTTTGATGCGATCTAGAAAACAAGAAAAATACTCTTTTGAATATAAGCTTAGTGTTGTAGAATTATATCTAACAAGTGAGGTTTCATATCAAGAATTAGCTATTCGAGAAGGAATTCATAATCCTGCACAGATTTGTAAATGGGTGAATGATTTTCAGATTGCTGGGTCCAGATGCTTTGAGACCCAGGAAAAGAGGTCGGAAGAACGTGTTTGATAAGCAAAGCAATAAACATAAATCTCAGCCTATTGATACAACTCCTATAGACACTAGTGCTGAGCATGTGAAACATCTTGAAGATGAATTGTTAAAGCTATGTATAGAGAATGCTTATTTAAAAGAACTGAGGAGGCTGCGTTTAGAGGAGGAAGCTCTTCTGAAAAAACAGCGAGAATCATCCACAGCCTCCGAGGAGAGTTCAAACTAAAAGACATTCTCGCAGTTGTAGGTTTTCCAAAAGCAACATATATGTATTGGCAGAAAAGATTTGATAGAGAAAATCCAGATAAAGAGCTAGAGGACAAAATATTGGATATTCATCAGAATAATAAGGATTACGGATATCGTCGTATGTATGGAGAACTCAGAAATCAGGGATATATAGTAAACAAGAAGAAAGTCCAAAGAATTATGCAAAAACTTGGTCTCCAAGTTATGTCTTTTACTAGGAAAAGTCGTAAGTATAGCTCATATAAGGGGAAAGTTGGAACAGTTGCACCTAACAGAATTCGCAGACGTTTCAATACTCATATCCCACATCAGAAGATAACAACTGATACTACAGAGTTTAAATACTATGAGGTTGATTCCAAAGGACATATGACAATGCACAAGCTATACTTGGATCCATTTATGGATATGTGCAATGGTGAAATCATAAGTTATGGCATTGATAAGCATCCCTCTGCAAATAATGTAATGAATGCTCTTGATAAAGCTATTGAAGTAACATCCGATTGTCCTTACCGAAGAACTTTTCACTCAGATCAAGGTTGGGCTTATCAAATGAAAGCTTACTCGCATCGTCTAAAAGAAGAACGGATCTTCCAGAGTATGTCAAGAAAAGGTAACTGTCTGATAATTCAGTGATGGAGAACTTCTTTGGCTTATTAAAACAAGAGATATACTATGGTGTGGTATATTATAGTTATGAAGAATTAAAAGATAAAATCGAATGTTACATAAAGTATTATAACGAACAAAGAATCAAAGAAAAACTAGGATGGATGAGTCCTGTACAATACCGACTCAATCTCTTGGCTGCATAAAATTAGCGAGGCAGCCGAAGTTGTCTCGCTAAATAAAGTCTAACTTATTGGGGTCACATCAGGGGTCACATCATCTAGAAGTCTCTTTTTAATATTACATAGTGCTTCCTTATTCAAGGAAACAATCCTAATACATATCTCTTCTGCTTAATGAAAAGTCTTTGTAAAATATTTACTCATTTAAGATATATCCTTAATAAAAAAACTAAGCTAAATTTATTTATAGCCTAGTTCCTCAGAAATCTTTCTTGCATATTCAATTATAAGCTTTGAAAATTCCTCTAGTTTTTTGTAAGTAAAACTTATTATAGAACCAGATATGCTTACAGCCCCACAAACTTCACCCTTATGGTTAAAAACAGAAGCTGCTACACATCTTACTCCAACTTCATTTTCTTGATCATCTACTGCATATCCTTTTTGTCGAACTTCACATAAATATTTCTTTAATTGCTGAAAATCAGTTATAGTATGCTCTGTAAGTTTTTCTATATGACTCTTATTCCATATATCTTCAACTTCTTTATCCTTCATATGAGATAATATAGATTTTCCTACAGCTGTACAATAAAGAGGTCTTCTATGACCTATTCTAGAGTGAGTTCTTATAGTATTTTGAGATTCTTCTTTTGCTACATAGATAATTTCTGTACCCTCACTTACAACCAAGTGAGCTACTTCATTAGTCTTTTCAACTAGCTCCTTTAAATAAGGTCTAGCTACTGTAAGCAAATCCATATTCTCTACTCTTTTATTTCCAATTTGAAATAATCTTAAAGTTAACTTATATTTGTTATTTATATGATTCTGTTCTACATATCCCTTATATATTAATGTAGAGAGTAATCTATGTACAGTACTTTTATGTAAGCCTACTTTTTCACTTATTTCTGTAATACCAAGTCCGTCTTCATAATCAGATAATACTTCTAATATAGAAAGTGCCCTATCTACAGATTGTACTATTTCCTGCATTTTATTTCCTCCCCAGTATGCTCCATTTTATTATATCGCGGTTTTTTTTAACCTCACAATAGGCTAATACTTTAGAAAAGCTTATTTTTAATTTTAATAGAAAATTAAAAAGGTAATTGGCTTACACTCTTAGCTCAATTACCTCTCTTTTACTTCGTATTTTCTTTTATTAACTCTTCAATCTTCTCTCTGCACCTTTTCCCATTGCATGATCCCGTTCCAGCACCTGTAGCCTTTTGTACTTTTTCAAAAGTATCTGCTCCATTTTTTATTGCTTGTTTTATTTTAGCTCTATTTATGCTTTTACAAATGCATACATTTGTTATCTTATCTAAAATTTCTGGACTTATGTTTTGTTCCATACTTCTTTCTCCTTTATAGAACATTTATAATATTTTCACTAGTAGTATTATTACCCTAGCTATAATTTTTATTATGTTCTATAAAGTTATCTAAATCTTATATTTAACTCCAATCATTCATATAATGGTGTTACAGGATAGTTTGCTTTTATTTTTGGTTAAAATCTTATCTTTTATCTATAGGTATATAAGTTTCTTTATCTTTAACATTCCTATACGCTGGTCTTATAATTCTAGGCTCACTTGCTACCTGCTCTATTCTATGGGCACACCATCCTGCTATTCTTGATATTGCAAAAATAGGAGTATATAGCTCGCAAGGAATATTAAGCATATCGTATACAAATCCTGAATAGAAGTCTACATTGGCTGATATATCGATACCTTTTAATTCTTTAAAAATCTTAATTGATATATCTTCAATATTCCTATAAAAATTAAATTCTTCTATTCTTCCCTTTTCTTCAGCCAGTTTCAATGCTTTCTTTTTGAGCAGCTTAGCCCTTGGATCAGATAAAGTATAAATAGCATGACCTATACCATATATTAGTCCTGCACCATCAAAAGCTTCTTTATTCAAAATTTTCATTAGATAATTTCTTATCTCATTATGATTACCCCAATCTTTTACATTACGCTTTATATCATCCATCATCTCCATAACTTTTATGTTTGCACCGCCATGCTTTGGCCCCTTTAGAGATCCTACAGCAGCAGCTATAGCAGAATAAGTATCCGTACCTGTTGAAGATACTACATGAGTCGCAAAAGCAGAATTATTTCCACCTCCATGCTCTGCATGGATTACTAAAGCTAAATCTAATGTTTCCGCTTCTGTTTTTGTATAATGATTATCAGGTCTTATCATATAAAGTATGTTTTCTGCAGTTCCAAGATCTGGTCTTGGAGAATGAATGAATAGGCTTTGTTTATCATAGTAATGAGCTTTTGCCTGATATCCATGGGCTACCATAGTAGGCACCCTTGCAATTAATTCTATACTTTGTCTTACAATGTTTCTAATGCTTGTATCATCTGGATTATCGTCGAAAGAATATGCAGCAAGAATACTTCTTTGAAGTTTATTCATTATATTATTGCTTGGAAACTTTAATATCATATCTTCTGTGAATCCATCTGGAAGATATCTATAATTTCCTAAAACTTCTCCAAACTTCTCCAAGCTAGACTTATTAGGAAGTTCTCCAAACAGAAGAAGATAACATGTTTCTTCATATCCAAATCTATTTTCACTTTGAAATCCTTCTACCATTGTCTCTAAATCAATTCCTCTATATGTTAGCTTACCTTCATCTGGAAGTCTTTCTCCGTCTTTTACCATATATCCATGTACGTTTCCTATTCTTGTAAGACCAACCAGCACTCCTGTACCATTCTCATTTCTAAGTCCTCTTTTAACATCATATCTTTTGTAAAACTCAGGATTAATTACATTATTCTTTTCAGCTATCTTCGATAGCTCGTTTATCATATTATCAGTAAAAGCTTTATCTTCAAATATACCATGATTAAAGGTTTTAACCATAATGTCAGCCCCCCGTAATTTATTATTGACTTATAATATTTTATCATATATTTATTGTATTATATACAAAATGATGGAAAAAACAAATTTTTATACATATTCAATTTTATTACAATTAGTCCTATTTTATTGGCTAATCACTTATATTAATACGCCATCATTAATTAAAAACATTTATAATTTTGCAACAAAAATGGTTAAAATTTCAAAGTAGAAAATTGCATCGCAATTTTCGGAAACTTTGTTAACATCCTTCTAACATATAAGAGGAAAGTTTGTTCAAAATAATTATTGTTAGGAATTTAAAATAGAGTTGCTGCCAGCTGCTATTGGTAATAATATCGATAGGCTGACAACAAATCTACTCTGGCTCTGCTAGATTTAATTTTAAATTCCTAACACCAAAAGTAAAGCTATAGAATGTATATGCAATAACTCTACTTAAAAATTATATAGATAGTTCCTTGCGCTTTGTGGTTTTTACAGTCATATATACCGCTCTTAATGTTACAGCGGTTAAAACTACAGTTCCTCCTATTAATGACCATTTTCCTGGCTTCTCACCTATAAACAAAAATACCCACACTGGATTTAGTATTGGCTCAATTACTGGAATAAGTACACCTTCTAGGGCAGTTACATTTTTTATACCCTTAGTATACAATACATAAGAAAAACCTATCTGAACCGTTCCTAGTAAGATTAAGCCCGTCCATCCTTTAGCATCTGGCATAGAATTAAACATAAACGGAATGCTTATTATAAAGGTGAGAATGTTTCCCCAAAACACACCTTCAATAGGACTTTCATCCTTTTGTTTTCTTATAAAGATAACATTAAAAGCAAAGGCTATTCCACTTAAAATGCCAAGAATGTTTCCTATTAAACTTCCTCCACCTATATCATCTTTAAAAAATAAAAACATTCCTACTATTATTATTGCTATAAAAAGCCAATCTATATTTTCTGTCTTTTCATTTAGTAATACTTTTCCAAATATAGCTATATATACCGGGGCTGTATATTGAAGTAATATAGCATTTGCAGCAGTAGTATACTTATTTGCAGACACAAATAAAACTAGCATAGAAACATATGCAATTGTTCCACAAACCTTAGTTCTATTCCACTGCCATTTAGGTTTTTTTATTATAAACAGCAAAAGTAGCGATGCAATACCACTTCTCATACCAGCAATAGCAATAGGATTCCAACTTACTAATTTTATAAGTATACCTCCAAAACTCCATAAGACAGCAGTAATTAATAAAAGCACTACGGCCTTTGCATGCTCTCTATTAACGTTATTTTCTCTCATTTTAAGTTTCCTCTTTTCAGTCAAATATTTGTCTCTTATTGAATAATACCACCATAAAAGAAAAGTGTACAACATTTTTCTTTTATAATGATAATTAGTAACTAAAATAGAGAAAACTAACTTATTATATTATGTAAATAAATAAGCCTTAGTGGTTCTTCGACAAAATCATATCTAAGATCTTCTCTCACTCTTAATTTATCTATAATATTATTTAGATAATTTATCTGTTGTTTTGAGGAGAGTGTATTATAATATTCGTACTCTTTAAAAACATGGTCCATATCCTCTAGACTTCCACAGTCATCATTCATTATATATTTTTTCAATGCATAGACCCATATATAAATATAGCTAGCCATAATTCCCCATCTGTCATAGGTTAACTTATAGCTTATTCTTTTTTGAATATAGTTATCTTCAAATTTCTTAACCCTTTTTGAAATTCCTTCATATCCCTCTTTAATATCTTCTACAGATAGAATATATAGTTCTTTTAATATATCTGTTAATATATCATCTAAACTTACTTTCTCTATTCCTTTAACATAGAATTCCATATCTATATTGTCTTTTAGATAATCTCCAACTTTCTTTAAAGTGTCTATATCATTATTATTTTCAATTAAATAATATACATCGTACATATTTTTATATAATTTATCCTTTTTAAATCCTTCTATTCCAATTGTATTCACTGCAAAAACTATGAGCTTTGCTCCTATTATAGAGTAAAGAGACATACAATTTGGAGTATATTTTAACTCTAACCCTAAAACTTCTCCATTATTTATAAAATTCTTTTGAAGTCTTTTTATATCAACATGTAGAAAGTCTATTTTTAATTCAGAAGCTCCTCTTTTTCTGCTCTCTTTAAATATAAATGGTAAATTTATTATTATAGTAGTAATTGGCATGGTCTTACCATATAATCTAACACTTTTAGGTATATACTCATGAATTTTTGCTGGAATCTTACTCATATTAAAATCTTTAGCTAAATACTGCAATTCCTTTTTTAGCTTAACTGGATTTAAACTTGTATAAATATCTAGATCTTCAGTACATCTTTGAACTTCTAGAGGAAGATATAACTGAGCGCAAGCACCTCCCTTTAGAACACAGCTATTTTTTAGTCTCTTTTGAATTTGTGAATGTACTTCATATATCCATATGTGTCTTTCTAAAATACTTTTATTTTCAATTCCAAAATATTTAGATTCTATACCTATATGCTGTTCTGTGAAGTTATGATAATCATGATTTAAAAACTCAGACTTCTTAGCCTTCTTTTTCTTCATCTCACAAACCACATTCCTTCCAATTTGCGTGACTTCCATCTTATTATCATTACTATACCCTGAGTCAGCTCATGGCATGCAAAAACTATCCAAATTCCTAAAAGGTCTAAAGTTAGTACATTTGTAATGCAAATACTATATTCCTTAATATGAAAAAATAAAGGATGTATTTATAGCATTTACATCCTATTCTTAAAAATAATCTGTCCTTCTAATATATTACATACCAAATTCTTTTGCAATAAATGATGTATCAAAACTACCTTTATTAAAATTCTGATTTTTCAATATTTGAAACTGAAAATTCATATTTGTATCTACTCCATCTATTATAAACTCTGAGATAGCTCTTCTCATTTTACAAATAGCCTCTTCTCTGTCTTTGCCATGAACTATAAGCTTTGCTAGCATAGAATCATAATTTGGAGGAATAATACATCCATTATATATAAAAGTATCAATTCTCACCCCAGGACCACCAGGAAAATGTATAAAATCTATCCTTCCAGGAGATGGTATAAATCCCTTTTCGGGATTTTCTGCGTTAATACGGCACTCTATAGCATGCCCATTTATTTCTATATCATCCTGGGAAAAGCTCAAGGCTTCTCCAGAAGAAATTTTAAGCTGTTCTTTTACAATATCTATTCCAGTTACAGCCTCTGTTATGGGATGCTCAACTTGAATTCGTGTGTTCATCTCCATAAAATAGAAATTTCCATATCTATCTACTAAAAATTCTATAGTTCCTGCATTTTTATATTTTACAGCTTTTGCTGCTTTAATTGCAGCTCTACCCATTTTGTCTCTAAGTTCTTCACTTATTATAGATGATGGTGCTTCTTCTATTACTTTCTGATGTCTCCTTTGAATAGAACAATCCCTTTCTCCCAAATGCACTATATTACCATAGTTATCTCCTATAATTTGAAATTCAATATGATGAGGGTTCTCTATAAACTTTTCTATATACATAGTATCGTCTCCAAAAGCATTTTTCGCCTCAGTTCTTGCTGTATTGAAGACGCTTATTAATTCTTCTTGTGATTTAACTACTCTTATTCCTCTTCCGCCGCCACCTGCTGAGGCTTTAATCATAACTGGATATCCAATTTTACTCGCTTCATTTAAAGCCTCTTCTTCATTCTTAACGGCACCCTTAGATCCAGGAATAACTGGAACTCCAGCCTCTATCATGATTTCCCTTGCTCTAGACTTATTTCCTAGGCAATCAATGGTTTCAGCCTCTGGCCCGATAAATTCTATATTATATTCTTTACATACCTTTGCAAACTCACTATTTTCAGATAAAAATCCATATCCAGGGTGAATTGCTTCCGCTTTACTTAACTTTGCAGCGGTGATAATGCTTTCTATGTTGAGATAACTGTCTTTTGCTTGTGCCGGTCCTATACAAATAGATTCATCTGCAAGTTTTGTGTGTAAAGCTTCTCTATCAGCTTCGGAATATACTGCCACGGTTTTAATATCAAGCTCTTTACAAGCGCGTATTATCCTAACCGCAATTTCTCCTCTATTAGCAATCAATACTTTCTTAAGCATAACTTCCCCTCTCTTCAGCACGTTTAATCAGCTTTTCTAATCTTAAATAAGCTTTCACCATACTCCACCATTTCTCCATTTTGTGCCATGATTTCAACAATTTCTCCATCTACATTTGCTTCTATTTCATTCATAAGCTTCATGGCTTCTATAATGCAAAGAACATCTCCCTTTTTTACATTAGAACCTACTTCTACATATGGCTCACTTTCTGGACTAGATGCTCTATAAAATGTTCCAACTAAAGGTGATGTAACAACTTCTATATTGTTCTCGACTTTTTCTTCCTTGAATTCATGAGTAATTTCTGCTTTATCTTCCTCTACTATAAGAGACTTTTCATCCGGACTGCATTCATTCGCTTCCCTAACTTTATCTTTAGTTGAAGAATTTTTCTCCATCTTTATGTATAAGTCTCCCGTCTTAATTTCAGCAAAGCTAAGAGTAGAATCGCTTACAGATTTTATTATCTCACATATTTCCTTATAATTCATCTATACTCCCTCCATTTTATAAAATGCGATGTGTATTTATTTTTATGAAAACATTTTTCTTTAATAAATGTGGATAATCTTTTTAATATTGAACTGGAGTATGAGGTTTGCACAGTAAAGCTTTCCTAAATGCAAATCTCATACGGAATGTTCAATATTAAGAATTGTCACATTTTATTTATATTACACAAACAGTTTTGGAATCTGGCTTATAAGTGTATTTATTCCCAGGTATGCCATAATAACTACAACTATTACTCCAAAAATAGTCATCCAAATAGGATGTTTGTAATCTCCTACAATATTCTTTTTATGTGCTCCAATAATCATAGTTCCTAAGGTAATTGGAAGAATAAGTCCATTTAAAGCCCCTACCAAGATTAATATCTTAACTGGTTGACCAATAGAAGCAAATACCGCTGTAGATACAATTATAAATAATATTATTATAACTTTTTCATTTTTAGCTATTTTTTCATTAAAAGTTTTAATAAAAGATACTGAAGTGTAAGCTGAACCAATAACAGAAGTTATTGCAGCAGACCACATTACGATACCAAATATCTTATATCCTACATTACCAGCTGCTAACTTAAATACTGATGCCGGTGGATTTGATGGATCTAGAGTAAGTCCTTTAGATACCACTCCTAGTGTTGCTAAGAATAATAAAATTCTCATTAATGATGCTACTCCTATTCCTGTAAAACAGCTTTTATTCATTTTAGGAATGTCCTTTTCACCATATAATCCAGCATCTAATAATCTGTGACCGCCAGCAAAAGTTATATATCCTCCTACAGTTCCTCCTACTAGGGTTACAATGGCCATCATATCTATAGTATCAGGTGCAAATGTTTTAACTATTGCAGTGCCAACTGGAGGATTTGATGTGATAACTACATATATAGTAACAAGAATCATAATTCCTCCCATTACCTGTGCAAAACGATCCATTGCTTTTCCAGCCTCTTTTACCAAAAAGATTGCAATAGCTATAACAGCACTGATTACAGCTCCTATTTTAGCATCTACACCAAATAAAACATTTAATCCAAGACCTGCTCCTCCTACATTACCTATGTTAAACGCAAGTCCTCCCATTACAACAAGGATAGCTACAAAATATCCAAGACCTGGCATCACCATATTGGCAATTTCCTGACCTCTTTTTCTAGCAACAAGTATAATTCTCCATATATTTAATTGAGCCCCTATATCTAATATAATAGATATTAAAATTACAAAACCAAAGCTTGCTCCTAATTGGCCTGTAAATGTTGTACTTTGAGTTAAAAATCCTGGTCCTATGGCAGATGTAGCCATTAAGAAAGCCGCTCCCAAAATCACACTCCAATTAGTCTTATTTCCTTTATCTTTCATTTAAATTTTCCCCCTATTATTTATTTAACTACCATAAATGCTTTTAACTTGCACATCACTATTTTCTAAACTTTCTCTTATTTTTTTAGCAAATTCTAAAGCATTCTTTCCATCGCCGTGAATACATATAGTATCTGCTTGTATACTTATTTCTTTTCCAGCAGTTGATACAACTTTGCCCTCTTTTACCATTCTAATCACTTGATTTATAGCCTCATTTTTATTTTTAATCAACGCATTTTTTTCTTTTCTTGGAGTTAATGCTCCTTCATCTGTATAAGTTCTATCTGCAAAAACTTCATTGGCTACTTTAAGTCCTATTTTTTCTCCAGCCTTTATTAATTTACTTCCTGAAAGTCCAAACAAGATAAGTTCCGGATCTATTTTATAAACAGCTTCTGCTATAGCTTCTGCTAGTTTGCTATCCTTAGCTGCCATATTATATAAAGCTCCATGAGGCTTTACATGACTCATTTTTCCGCCTTCTGCTTTTACAAATCCATATAACGCTCCAATTTGATAAACAGTTATATCGTAGGCCTCTCTTGGAGATATATCCATGTTTCTTCTTCCAAATCCAACTAAATCCTGAAATCCTACATGAGCCCCTATAGCTACATTTTTTTCTAATGCTAATTTTACAGTTTTATTCATAATAGAAGGATCTCCTGCATGAAATCCACAAGCTATATTGGCAGAAGTTATAAAATCAAGTATTGCCTCATCATTTCCTATATTATAAGCTCCAAAGCTCTCTCCCATGTCGCAGTTTAAATCTACATGAAACATAATACTACCTCTCTCCTTTCATCTTAATTTTTAATGCTGTCTTCAGCTCTTCTATGTTTTCTTCTCTTTCAATATATAGTTTTTGAGCATATTCTAAGGAGACTTCCTGAAACTTTATATTATCCCCAGGCTTTAACTGTGCTATAATAGGTATATCTACAGATATGATTTCCGCAAACTTAGGATATCCTCCTGTGGTTTGTCTATCTGCAAGTAAAATTATAGGATTTCCATCTGGAGGTACCTGTACAGTTCCTAAAGATACTGCTTCTGATATCATCTCTAGAGGTTCTTTAAGCGTTAACGTCTTACCGCTAAGTCTATATCCCATTCTATCTGATTGAGGAGTTATCACAAACTCTTGGCTAAAAAAGCTTCTTATGCTTTCTTCATTAAAATAATTTAGTTCTCCTCCCTTAGTTACTCGCACTACTGGATTTTTACTATATTTACAATAAATCGATTTGTTTATAAACCATTTAGGATATGCAAATCCATTAGAATTAATTCTTTTTGATAGGATATTAATAAAATTAGTGATTTTAGAATGAGGCTTGTTTAATTTTATTACGTCTCCCTTTTTTAGTTTTCTTCCTTCAAATCCACCTATTTCTCCTCTTAAATATGTACTTTTACTTCCCATTATCTTTTCAATCTTAAAAGAACCAGCAAAGGCTATATATGCCCTTGCTCCATTTGCACACTTTCCAAACTTCAGTATACTTCCTCCCCTTACATAAACCGGTCTCCACATAGGGATCTTACATTCATTTATGCTTGGGCATAGGTTTCCTCCACATATAGCTATAAGAGTATCTTCTTTAATTAAAATTTCTGGGCCTAAAAGTGTTATTTCTAAAGTAGCTTCATCTTCTTTATTCCCTACAAGCAAATTTGCTATTCTATGAGCAACTTCATCCATTGCTCCGCTTACAATTACTCCATATTTTCTAAATCCATATCTTCCAAGATCTTGTACAGTAGTTAACAGCCCTGGATTTCTTATCTCTATGCCCATTTTAATTTTCCTTCTTCTTTACATTGAGCTTCTTGAATTTCATAATACTCTGCTCTTGAAATGGCTTTAAATTTAACAATATCACCGGCTCTTAGAAGACTTGGAATATCATCTTCTGGTCTAAATAGTTGAATAGGAGTTCTTCCTATAAGCTGCCATCCTCCTGGAGTAGAAATAGGGTACACTCCAGTTTGGCTTCCAGCTATACCAACGGAACCTGCTGGTATAGTAAGCCTTGGAGTTTTTCTTCTTGGCGCAGCTATTTTTTCTGACATACCTGCAAGATATGGGAAGCCAGGTGCAAACCCTATCATATAAACTCTATTTTCACAGCTTGAATGTATATCAATAACCTCTTCTACAGTTAAATTATTGTGTTCTGCTACAAACTTTAAATCTGGTCCGAACTCTCCTCCATAGCATACAGGAATTTCAACTATTCTAGGCTTATCTTCTATATTACTTCCTAAATCACATAATATATCTTCTATCTTTGCTTTAACTATATTGAAAGGAATATCATTATTATGTGGATTTTTTCTCATTATCTCTAAGGGATTATAAAAAATTGTCATTGTAGTGAACGCAGGAATATATTCTATCATTCCTTCAAAAGGTCTTTTGTCTAAATATTCAGATAATAGTTTTATTACTAAATGCGATTTCAAATTTATACTTTCGCTAAATTTTATTGTTACTGCAGAATCTCCCATAGCATTTATACTAGGTTTTACAGCATGCATAAGTCCATCCCCCTTTTCACATATA
Organism: Clostridium sp.; assembly: GCF_047777555.1. Taxonomy (GTDB): domain Bacteria; phylum Bacillota; class Clostridia; order Clostridiales; family Clostridiaceae; genus Clostridium_H. The sequence continues at coordinate 103,453 of NZ_JBKEEV010000004.1, forward strand.
TAAATAATTTTAAATGTATATATAATTTTTCCGAATTCCTATGAAAATTTTTCTATATATATTTTAACTTATCAGCGTAACTTTTGCAAGTTTATTTTTATATAATTCACATCTTCATATTGTGCATATTTTTAAACTTTCTAATTATTCTACGTAATCCAAGCTATTTCCACAGAAAACATGCATTGCAATTGTATACGTTTATACATATTTTTTGAAATAGTGAATTATGAATTTTAAATAATTCATCTTGCACTGTTTTGCTCCTCAACTGTTTTTCCTAAGCAATCTCATATATATTTAAATATAAAATAAACTGTATTTTTTCATTCCCCAAGGGAAAAATATTTTTAGAAAGGGGACAAAATCTATGGTCACTAAAAACAACAGAAATAAAGATTATGGAAAAATACACCATGTAATAGAAGATATAAATGCAAAATATGTACCAATCAGTGGTGAAGATGACGATGCTGTTTTGGAGCATACTCCTGATAGAATGGGTTACACTTATGGCTACCACAGCGGAAGTCAAACCAATCCTTTCCCGTTTAGTGAAGAAAAAGATGAATTTGCTGAACAAGCAGAATTCGGCAGATAAGAGGGTGATATGATGCAACTTTCTAGCTTTAAAGGTAAGGAAGTAACACCAGAAGAGCTTTACCATATAAGAAGAGAAAGGACTAAGGAACCCATACTTGAACAAAAAGAAAGAACTGTAATAGTTCCCACTATGATGATTATGGATAAGAATAATGAAATTCAAGAGATAGAAGTTGAATCTGCAGTAAAGCCTTTAACTGATGTTGAATATTGGGGTGGAAATAGAGTAGATAAGAAGGAGGTATAAGCTATGGCTAAAAAGGGCATGAAACGTCCTGATCCAGAAGATGCTCAAAAGAAGGGACAAAAAAGAAGAGCTCTTATAGAAAAATATGAAAATAACAATAGTAATGATAAAAAATAAAAATATGACTGCTGCGGCAGTCATCTTTTTATCATGCTTATAAAGCACTTGCCTAAATTAATTATAAATTAAGTATTTTTCTCTATCTACTTTAAACTTTTCTAAACCGCCCTTATACTGCGACTCAATTTGCTGTGGCATAAGTTTTTTCTCTAATGATTGTCCTATTAAAGCTGTTCCCATTATTTTATCAAACATTACAATATTCTTTCCACTTTTAGGAACCGTAAAATTATTCAGAGAACGAGCGTAGAATAACATATAAATTCCTGTCTTTGCTGGATTAAATTTATGATAGTCTACTATATTTAGCCTTACCCCTCCACTTGTACCTCTCTTTTCTGGCATAAATGTAACTCCTGGCAGCTTTGCCCCATTTAAAAGGCTTGCAAATTTATTAGAGTCTATCCCTTTTCCTCCAACCCATTTGAAATAATCATCTTGAAATATTCCTGTTCCTTCTCCAAGGCCTGTAGCATTATAACAAAATACAGAGGTTATATCAGGTATATAAGGTGAGCTTTGTACCCACTTTAATCCTGTGTCTTGATATATCATATCTCTATTATATCCTGTCATTGGAATTACTGTTAGGTCGGCATTTATTTTTCTATTAAAAAACTTTGCTAATTCTCCTACTGTCATTCCATAAGTCATAGGGAGGTTGTCTACTCCTACAAAAGTAATAAACTTATCCTCCATAACAGGCCCATCCATTATATTTCCTCCTAAAGGATTTGGCCTGTCTAATACTATAATTTTCTTCTTAGTCTCTACTACTGTCTTCATAGCATAATTGAGAGTAGATATATATGTATAAGAGCGCGCACCTATGTCCTGTATGTCAAAGATGATTGCATCTACATTCCTAAGCATATCTGATGTTGGCTTTCTCGTATCCCCATATAGGCTATATACAGGAATTTTTAAAGTAGGATGAGTATAGGACTTAACATATTCCCCTGCCTTAGCCTCCCCATCTATACCATGCTCTGGCCCGTATAAAGCTATAAGTTTTGTCTTTTTATAGTTTGCAAGCTTAGTAATAGTACTTACTCCATTGCTGTCCAACCCAGTTTGGTTTGTAATAAGTCCTATATTTTTTCCATCTATAAGCTTACCATATTCACTGAGCAGTCGTTCATTTCCAAGCTTAAATTCTTCTTTTTTTATAGTAAACTTCATAGAATAATCATTCTTTAACTTTTTTAAATCTCTTGATGTAATATATCTATCTATTTTTAAATAATAACTCTCCCCTTCTTTATATCCTCTTGCTAGAGGTGCTACTGTTACAATATCATTATTTACAGTTATGAAAGTATTAACTATATTCCCCTTTGAATCTTCTACTCTTATATTGCCTTTAGCCTCATCATTATCAATGATTCCATTAAACTTAATTTTCCATTCTTTAAAAGAAGGCTGGTTTAACTGCTCTTTATAAGTTATAGTTGATGCAGAAACTTTCAACGGAATAAATAACAGTGAAACACAGAATAAATAGAAACAGACAAACTTTAGCTTGTTTTTCATAATATACCTCCAATACATTTATTATCTAGCAATAGGTGACTTAAAGCTAATTTTTCATATAAACCCATTATATATTAAATATGAAAGCTTGTCTTTATAGCCTTATTATGATTTAAATAAAAGCCTTAGAAATTGCTTCTAAGACTTTTTACTAACTTATTTATTTTTATTTTTAACCTGCTTTGTTTCAGGTCTGTTATTTTCCTTATTAAAATCATGCTGAACATTCATTTTTTCTACCTTATTAAGCATTGTTAAATCTTTATTTTTAATTTGATCCACTTTTAAATCACTCCTCTCTCTGAATTATGTTTTTCCTTTGAGAGAGATTTTATTCTTATTTCCTATGATTTTCTTTCTGACATATCCATTAACTTACGACCAACATCTCTCAAATTATCAAGCATATAAGCAATATTTTGATTCGACTTTGCTTGCTCTTGAGAAATAGTATTACTCTGTTCAATATTTTGTAATACAGTTTCAACAGAACTGCGAAATTGATTCAACATATTATCTATTTTGCTAGCAGACATATTGCTTTCTTTAGCTAATTTGCGCACTTCTGTAGCAACTACAGAAAATCCTCGCCCATTTTCACCAGCCCGTGATGCTTCAATAGCAGCATTCAATCCTAATAAGTTTATCTGTTTTGCTACTCGTTGAATAATCTGTAATATTTCTGATGTATTATTTACATCTTCAAAGGCTTTAGTTGCCACATTAGCTGCTTCCTGACTTGCCGCAGCAAGTTCTTCAGAAGAAGAAGCCAATTCTTCAACAGCTGCAGCAGATTGTTCAATAGCAACATATAACTTAGCAGCATAATCACCAATCTCTTCAGCTTTTTCCCTCTCACGTAATCGCTCATCCTTCTGAGCTTTGCCTATTTTAACAGCTTCAAGCAAAGCCCGTTTAATTGAAGGTAATTTTGTATTTAATGGTTCAACTTTCAAATTATATTTTTCTGTTACTTTTAAGTCTATTGCTCCCGAAACAACCCAATGTATTCCTTTCTCTTGAAGATATGAAGCTAAATAATCTAATTCTTCTAGCTCATATGAACGCATATATATTTCAGTATTTCCTATTTTGTAATCATAGGATCCTTCACCTATCAAAAACGGTGATCCTATTACAGCAATTCTATCAATTCCAGAACTGGTTAATCTTTGCACTGGCTCAAGAATGTCCGTAGTAGAACATGTTATATATACTACAGGTTTGTTAGAAAATCGTTGTAATAATCTTGCTGTTTCACCTCGACTTATAAAAACTTCTATATCAGGACTCCTTCTTACTAAATCTTCAACCTCCTCCATTTCACTAACTATAATAGGGATATTTAAGCCCATTTCGCCACTTACTCGTCTAGCCATATCAGCCATATTTTCAGATATTGCCACAAACATTATATTTTCCATAGTCCTAATTCTCCCAACTTATCTATTTCTGGCTTATTATTTTCTTTTTCTCTTAAAACAGCTCTGCCACCTTAAGTGCCTCTATCATGCTATCTCCTTTTGCTATTCCTTTGCCAGCTATATCAAATGCTGTACCATGATCTACTGAAGTTCTGATTATTGGAAGTCCAACAGTCATATTTACTCCAGTGTCAAAGGCTAACATTTTCATAGGTATGTGTCCTTGATCGTGGTACATGGCTACAACTACGTCATACTTCCCTTTATGAGCCTTTAGGAACACTGTATCTGGTGCAATTGGTCCTTCTACAGTTAAACCTAATTTAAGTGCTTCATCAACTGCTGGTATGATTTCTTCTATTTCTTCATATCCAAACAATCCATTCTCTCCCGCATGAGGATTTAGTCCAGCTACTGCAATTCTTGGATTTTCTATCCCCATTTTCTTCAAAGTATCATTTGCTAAGTTTATAACATCTAAAATTCTTTCTTTTTTAGCTCTGTCACAAGCTTCCCTTAAGGATACATGAGTAGACACATGTATAACTCTGAAGTTATCATTTGTAAGCATCATTGCATACTTATTTGTATCTGTTAAGGTTGCAAATATCTCTGTATGGCCTGCAAAGTTATGACCACCTAAATGTAGTGCTTCTTTATTTAAAGGAGCAGTGGCTACTGCTTTTACTTCTCCTTTTTTAGCCGCTTCTATAGCCTTTTCTATATATCTATATGCAGCATCCCCACATAAAGCAGATACTTCTCCTATCTCAAAATCATCTATGTCTAAGTCAACTACATTTATTACGTTAATGACTTCTTTTTCGAATTCATTAAGATTTTGTATAACCTTTATATCTGTATTAATTTTTAATAACCCTTTATAGTAATTTAAAACTTTATAGCTTCCAAATATTACGCTCTTTTCTCTTAAGTCTTTTCTTTCATCTAAAGCTTTTAATATTATCTCAGGTCCTACTCCTGCAGGATCTCCCATGGTTATCCCTATAAGCTTCATCTAAATGTCCTCCTTTAACTTCTTTAAGCAGTATTCAACAGCGTTTACTTCTCCAAAAGCTCCTGCTTTAGTTATAACCTTTAGTCCATGACACTTTCCACCATTTAAAGTCATAAGAGGTATTCCTGTCATAACCTCTTGCTTTATATTTGACCCCTTAGCACATAATTCTTCAATAACTCCTATAGCTGTATCTCCTCCAGTTAGAAACATACCAGATATGCTTGTGTTTTCTACTATATTATCAACAATTTCTCCTAGAATCTTTTGAGTAAAAACACTAACTTCTTCTTTAGTACAGCCTAAAGTTTTTCCTACTTCTATAGTTCTTTCATAATCCTCTCTCTCATAAGAAGAAGCTATAATAACATCTGTTCCTTTATTAATCTTTTCTAAAGCTTCGTTTACTATATCTTGTATATCTCTATTTTTTAACAACTTTCCAATATCTACATTAATTAAATTAGTTCCTCTTGATACTGCATAATGAAGTTGATTTTTAGAAACTTCACTTATACTTCCAACTACTGCTATAGAAGGATCTACCCGCATATTAACCTTTAGTATACTATCTGCAAGTCCAGCAGAGCCTACCCATAATACCTTTTTATTTAAAGCTGTAATCTGATTTGATATTATCATTAGATCTTCATTCGTTTCTGCATCAAAGGTATATATTCTTCCCTTAGAAAAATCAGTTTTCACATTTCTTAGTTCTTCTAGGCATACATGAGTTACTCCTTCATCAAATCCATTTTTAAGTATAAGTTTTATGTTATCTACCTTTACTGGCTTTTTAGGATCTTTTGATATCTCCGTCTCACTAATAGGCATCCCATTAATTTTATGAATCTCATTAGTTGTAATTCTTTTATTATCCGGATAAGCAGGAGCAAATATTATAAGTTCTGCATTATAGTATTTGTCCACTGCCTTTATTTCAGAGACTATATTCCCTCTGAGAGTTGAATCTATCTTTTTATAAACATAGTCAAACCTTTGCTTAAATGCATTTTTCACTTTTCCTTCTACATCTAAGAATGCTTCTTCTTCACTAAGTCCTCTTGATTCAGTATCTATTACATATGATCTTTCATTATTATCTATTGATTTGGAATGAAAGATTACATCAGTATTTATTCCTCTTTTTTTTAGTTGAACTCCTGTATCGTTTGCTCCTGTAAAATCATCTGCTATAATTAAAAATCTGTTCAAGTCTTTCACCCCTTAGTTTATTTTGTTTCTATAATAACTTCCTCCTCTCACGAAAAGCAATTTATTAATCACCAACGTACAGAGGAGGAAATTCAAAACCGTTTTCAACTTATCTACTAAGCGCTTTTACCTCTTTTCTTGCATTTTCTATCTTATTTAGATAGTTTACAAGTAAAGGACACAATATTGCTGTAACAATAATTGTTGCAGCAATTTGAACGGTTGCTGTTGCAGCAATAGCTTGTAATGATGGATCAATTGCTGCCAGAGCTGCTGGTGTTGCTACTGCATTTCCTGCTGTTGTGCCAACCGCTGCACCAACTTCCGGATGCTTAGATTTTAAAAGTTTCATTATTAAGTATCCACCAAGACCTGTTGTCAATGTACATGCAATTCCTAGTACTATTCCTGGAAAACCAGCTTCTATAATTTGTCCAAAGTTCAAAGCTGAGCCTAATGGAAATGCAAAGAATGGTATTAAAACTACCGTTCCTGGTTCTAGAAACTTTCTTATATCTTCATCTAAATTACCTAATATAAATCCTATCACTATAGGAACAACAGTTGCAACTAATGCCATAATTGGAACTGTAGCTATTCCAGTTATTCCAAATGCCAGCATGGTAAAAAATGGTCCATCATTTATTGAAAGTATAGATATAGCTCCAACATCTGTTGAATCACCATACTCCCCTGCTAAAGCTGCATAAAGTCCTCCATTTGAGTTAGTAAATGCTGAAATTGCTGCAAGGGCTGAAATTCCTAGTACGCCCGCAGGTCCAAATGCTTTATTAATAAGCACACCTATTGCAGCCCCAATAAGGAATTTTGCAAGTGTTAAAGCTACTCCCTTTATTAACGGTGTTCCCGCCTGTTTAGCGTTTATTTGTGCTCCATTACAAAATAAAAATACTGCTAAAATTGGCATTGCACCATTCTTAAATAAATGCGATGTAAATCCGCCTATCTCTAATGCCTGCGGAAAAAAGGTATTAACTAATGCTCCTAATAAAAGCGGAACTACCATTAGTCCCCCCGGAATCTTCTTAACTGACTGCAAAATCTTCATTTTTATTCCTCCTACCATTATACAGATCCATTCATGTAATTCTGTTAATACTATGATTAAATATAATTTCAATATAAGTATAAAGGTTAAGAAGGCATGTTCTTAACCTTTATATTTACCTCTTAGCTATGTTGCTTTTTATTTAGAATGTTGATATCAGCTTATACATTCCAAATTCTCTATGATTTAAGGATTCAGCTTTTGTTTGCTTTCCATTAACTACTTCAAGCATTTCCTCAAAAACTTCTTCTCCAACTTCTTGCACAGTTTTAGTTCCATCAATTATGGTTCCAGCATTAATATCCATATTATCATTCATTTTTACAAATGTATCCGGATTTCCTGTTACTTTAATAACTGGAGCTAATGGATTACCTGTAGGGGTTCCTCTTCCTGTTGTAAATACAACTATTGTTGCTCCACCTGCTACCATACCAGTGATAGATTCAATATCTTGTCCTGGAGTATCCATTACATATAGACCTTTATTTGATGGTACTTCAGCATAATCTAATACTCCATCAATTGGTGCAGTACCACCTTTATAGATACAGCCTAAAGACTTTTCTTCTATAGTAGTTAAACCACCCTGAATGTTACCTGGCGTAGGTTGTCCGCCTCTCATGTCAACTCCCATTGTATTTGCCTTCTTTTCGCAGTTAGCAACTATTTCAAGGATCTTATCTCCAACTTCCTTAGTTATAGCTCTTCTAGCTAGTATGTGCTCAGCACCTATAAATTCTGTAGTTTCTGAGAATATTGATGTTCCTCCTAAAGAAACTAGCTTATCTGATGCATATCCAACAGCAGGATTTGATGCAAGTCCTGAAGTAGTATCAGAGCCACCGCATTCGATAGCAAGAGTAATTTCAGTAACATCGATTTCTTCTTTCTTAAGCTTTGCTGCTTCTCTAGCCATTTCTGATGCTATTCTAATACCTTCTGCTTCTGTTTTAATAGTTCCACCACATTCTTGGATTATTAAACACTCAGCTCTTTTCCCTGTATCTCTTCTAATTTCTTCCGCAATTTCTTTAGCTGGAGCTCCTTCACATCCAAGTCCTACAACTAAAACTGAAGCCACGTTAGGATTTTTACCTAAATTTTTTAATATTTGAATTGTAAGATCTAAATCTGCACCTACTTGACAGCATCCATGTTGGTTTGGCACTGATACTGCACCGTTTACATGAGCTGCAATTCTTGCTGATACTTCACTAGCACAAACTGATGCAGGAAGTATTAATACATGATTTCTTATACCTACTTTTCCATTTTCTCTTCTATATCCATATAACTTTTTCATTATTTAGACACCTCCAAGTCTCCACGTCCTCTTTCACTTACAACGTTGTGTACATGAACATAATCTCCAACCTTTATATCTTGTGTAGCTTGTCCTATAGATTCTTTGTATTTAATTATTTCTTCTCCATTTTGTATATCCTTTATAGCAAACTTGTGTCCAAAAGGAATATCCTCATTAAGCATTACCTCTATATCCTTACCAAACAAATCTATTAATACTTTTTCACCTTTTTTTAAATCTTTTACTGCTGTAGCTACATTGTCATTTGCATTAGCAACAACTGCAAGTTTTAGCATATCCATACCTCCTATGACTTTTTTTATTTTTTCACTTTTATATATAGCAAGTACCATGCCAAAATTAACTTTCACCATTTTAAAAGGTTTTCAGAAAACTTTTACTCATTTGTGTTGCTTTTCGCAATAAATACTATTTGCAAAAAGCAACAGTATTACATTATGCATCACTATTCTTTTTTCGCCATAGGGTTGTTCTATTTATATTTAGTATCTTAGAAGCTTTACTTAAATTCCCATTACAATAATCTATAACCCTATTTATATACTCATTTTCTACTTCTTTTAAAGTTTTACATGTTGCTTCTATGTTACCGATAATAGTATCTTCTCTATTAGTTAATGAATTTCTAGGTCCAATTTCTTCTACTTTAACATCTTTTAATTCTATTATGTTTGTATTGCATAAAACAATTGCTCTCTCAATTATTCCTTCAAGCTCTCTTACATTTCCCTTATAATTATAGCTATTTAAGTACTTTTGTGCTTTAGGAGAAATTTCATAAATTTTCTTGTTATATTTTTTTGAATATTTCTCTGCGAAAAACTTAGAAAGTTCCATTATATCTTCCATCCTTTGATTTAAGGATGGAATTATAAGAGTTAAAATATTTATTCTATAGTACAAGTCTCCTCTAAACTTTCCTTCTTTTATCATATCTTTCAAATTCCTATGGGTTGCTGTAATAATTCTTACATCTATAGGTATAACCTTATCATCACCTATTCTCATTACTTCTTTTTCTTGAAGTACCCTCAAAAATCTACTTTGAACATCTAATGGAAGCTCTCCTATTTCATCTAAGAATATAGTTCCTCCATGAGCAAGCTCAAATAGTCCAGCCTTTCCCCCTTTTGCAGTACCTGTAAAAGCTCCCTCTACATATCCAAATAGCTCGCTTTCTATAAGATTAGGAGGAAGTGCTGCACAATTCACTGCTACAAAAGGAGCATTTTTTCTAGAACTGCTGCTATGAATACTTTGAGCAAACAGTTCTTTGCCGACTCCAGATTTCCCTAATATTAGCACAGGAGAATCATATTTACTATACACCTTACCTTTTTCTATGCACTCTTCCATATCTATGCTTTTATGAATTATGTCTTCAAAATTATACTTTGCAATAAATCCTTTTTTTTGTAATTTAACTCTTATCTGATGCTCTAAGTCTTGTATTTTAGTAACATCTTGGAAGGTTGCTACCACTCCAGTTATCTTATCATCTACAATAATAGGAATTCTATTTGTAGCAATTTTTAACCTACCTACATCCTGTATTTCACCCAATTCTATATCGCCAGACTGAAGTACCTTGTTTAATTTAGTATGTCTTATAACTTCTTCTACATTCTTACCAATAGCTCCCTTCTGATGAATTCCAAATATCTTTTCCGCCACAGAATTAAATATGTTTATCTTCCCTTTATTATCAATTGCTATTATTCCATTATCTATAAAATTTATTATGGTTTTAAGTCTTTCAGTTCGTTCTTTCTCTAGCCTTAATCCTTTTAATATTCTTCTCGCCTCTTGTAGAGCATAAAGCACAGATTCTATACCAGATTCTATAATGTAGCTTTTACATCCTAGATTTCTAGCTGTTTGACTTCCTATAGTATCTCCTACAAATATTTTGATTCCTTGGTCAACATACTTTTCTAATAATTCTTCCGCATTATCTTCCTTTTCAATTTCTATTTTGACTATATCTAAACCTAGAACCTCTCCTATTACTTCACATCCATAAATTACGTTTTCATAACCTGCAACACCAATTTTCCCTTTGGAATTTATTAAATGTCTAAAACCTCTTAAGATATCAAAAGATGTGGTTTTAAGTTCAACTACTGGAATGTCAACAACATTCTTGATCATTGTATAAGTTCCACCTCTAGAAATGATCACCCTAGCTCCAGCTTCAATAACTTTCTTTGCAACTTCTACTCCTTCGCTCAAACCTCCTTCTACTACTTCTATATTGCTATACCTCCTTGTTTTAACAACTTCTTCACCTAAGGTCTTCAATCCCTTAAAAGGAGCTATGAATACTATATCCTTCATATTTTACCTCCCCACAATCATATTTACTATAATAGTTTAAAGTTTAAAGAGTAGAGTGTAAAGACAGCCTTTAAGAAAATTGCGATGCAATTTTCTTATATTGAACATTGTCACAATTTATTTCTAACGTACTCTTTCATTATTTAAACAAATAAAGTAAAATATTTATGTTGATTACTTTACGTTGGGAGTGCTTTTATGTTTACAACATCTATAGCTTTAAAAATTATTTTTTTATGTGGAGCAGGATTTCTAGCATCTTTCGTGGATTCTATTGCTGGAGGAGGAGGGCTTATTAGTGTTCCTGCTTTCTTAGTTGCAGGTGTGTCCCCACATCTAGCTTTAGGAACCAATAAATTTTGTTCTTCTTCTGGATCTTTCACCAGTGCATTTAAGTTTACAAAATCTAAAAAAATAAATTCTAATTTACTTAAATTTTTAATTCCTTTTGACCTTATAGGAGCAGTAGTAGGAGTTAAAGCGGTTTTAAAATTAGACGAAAGCTTTCTATATCCAATTGTTCTGGCTATGATTTTATTTGTTGGTATTTATACTATATTTTCAAAATCTATTGGAAGCGAAAATAAATTTAAAGAAATTACAAAATTAAATTTAATTTTAGGAATATTATTAGCTTTTTCTTTAGGTTTTTATGATGGATTCTTCGGTCCTGGTACAGGCTCCTTCTTAATCTTTGGACTGATAAAGATTTTTGGATTTGACTTTGTACAAGCGGCAGGAAATGCAAAATTACTTAACTTTACAAGCAATATTACTTCATTAGTTCTTTTTGCAATTCATGGACAAATAGATTATATGATAGGAATTCCAATAGCTCTAGCTATGATTTTAGGTGCAAGACTCGGAACATCTCTTGCCATAAATAAGGGTTCAAAACTAATTAAACCTATATTTATAACAATGTCTCTTGCTGTAGCTGGGAAACTAATCATACAAAGCTTTTTATAAAAATAAAGACTGTGCTTTCATATACCATGTATGTTCAAAGCACGGTCTCAATATATTAAAAAAAGAATTTATATATTAAATATACTTGTATAAAAAATATGGCAGGCATACCATAAACAAATTTGTAATGCTTAGTCTTATGTCTAAATATCTCCATTCCAACTATAATTCCCAAGCTTCCTAATAATAATGCGATTATAAATAACTTCTTTTCTGGTATCCTGAAGCTACCTTTCTTTGCTCTTCTCTTATCTGAATACATTATATATATCCCATAAAAATTAATTATAATAAGGTACAAAATAAAAAATTTTACCATTGTATCACCTTCCTTATTTCATATACTTTAGCATACCCTCTAGAAAGCAATTATTCAAACAAAAAATATAGGACATTAACCTATAGTAACTTAACGCCCTATATTTCTATATAATTTACTTCAAGCATCATTACATTAACTTTATTATTTTGCACAGAGTATCGAATAAATTTAAGTCATCATAATCAAATCTCTTTAATTTGAGAGGAACTGCTGCACAGACTATAGACTGAATGGTTCCCTTTCTTATTAATGGTACTGCCATTGCAGAGTACCACTCTGAAGATTCATTTATTAAATCATATCCTAATTCTTCTCCCCAATACATGGTGCATATACTTTGTTTTTTAGAAACTACTTCATCTATAATATTATTGCAAACCTGCTCCATGCACCAACCTTCCTCATTTATTTTGCGTTTAAAACTTTTCTTTACTTTGTCTTCATCCATATAGACTATGCTGGCATATTCAGCAGACAGTATGTTTATTATTTCTCCTAAGGAATCATAAATCTTTTTCTCTAAGTCTGTCTCTTGATTTACGATATTTATCAAATCTATGATGGAAGAAATGTTTTTAGAATCTTGAACTAAGTTACCAGAAAGTATACCAGAGAGTTTATTTCTATGTTTTATATGAGAAAATTCTCTTTTCCATATTTCACATCTATCTTTTCCTAATTCTTTTGACACATATAAAGCATGATCAGCTTTTTCAATAAGCTCGTATTTTAAATAGCCATGTTCTGGATACACAGAAACACCCATACTTATAGTAACCGGCACATTATCTCCTAAAATTACTCTCTTTTTAATTTTTTTCCTCAGCCTATCTGAAATCTTTTTTGCCTCATATTTATCTACATTAGGAAGAAGTATAATAAATTCTTCTCCACCATATCTTCCACATATATCTCGATTTCTTATATTCTCTAAAACTACGCTGCTGACCTTTTTTAAAACTTCATCTCCTATTTGATGTCCGTAACTATCATTTATACTTTTAAAATTATCTAAATCGAATATTATTAAGGAAAATATATTTTTATTTTCATCTGCTTCTTCTATAAATTCTTCTATTTTTTCTTCAAGACATTTTCTTGTAAATGTTCCTGTTAAAGGATCTAAGCATGAATTAATTTTTAACTGATACTTTTCTAATATATAGTCTATTAAATTTGTTAAGTTTATACACTGTCCTAAACTTTCTTCATTAAAATTATTTAAAATTTTATCTGAACTCAGATAAACGTATCCTTTTACAAAATCATATGTTTTTCTATTTTTCTTTCTTCCTTCCACAGGTGCGCCCTTAATATTCTTTATTATTATTGGTATGCAAATAACTGCTGTATCTCCTTTTAAGGTATACTGATGATTTAGCAGCATAGGAGTTTTTGTATTCTTTACCTTTTTCAGTATTTCCTCATTTTCTATATCATCACATTCTTCACAAAAGGATACCAAGGTCACATACTTTTCATTTTCTCCTTCTAATAAAATCTTTCCTTTTGAAGCCAAAGTTGTCCATACTAAATATTTTAATATCATTTCTAAATTTGCCATAGAATCAGAAGTTAAATTATTTATAATATCCAACTCATTCTTAGCCAAAATTGAATGAGATTTAGAATATATATCTTTAGCTTCATCAATAAAAGTCTTATCCTTTAACAGATCTATAGAGTATTTAAAATCTAATAGTTCCTCTACAGAATTAATTTCCTTATAATTTATCTCAGATTCCACATATCTATTCCTTATGCATATCAATTTATAGAAAGGTTCTCTTAAATTATTAATTTTTATATATTGTTCTTTTATATTTTCAGGAAGCCTACTTAACAAACATCTTATTATTTTGCAAGCTTCAAAATAGTAATCTGCACCTTTAATATACTGATTTCTATCTAAATACCACTCTCCAATTTCTATACATAACTCATACTTAATGTTTTGCTCATCTAATTTGTCTGATAGCTTTAAAGCTGAATTCAGCAATTCAATCTTATTATCATCTTGTGATAATATGCCTTTAAGATGCATGTGTCTTAATTTTATTTTAGGATTAGAATTATCATTAAAATTATACAAATATTTATTATATAAACTTATTGCCAAATCTTTTTTCCCTTTTTTATATAGTATTATTGCTGTATCGTAAACTATATCAAATACTTTATATTTTTTAAAATTGCATAAAAGCTCCTCTATTTTATCTATATATTTGTACATATTTTGTGGAATTTCATCTTCAATTAAATTTATATATTGAAGATGAATTTCACTTATCCATTTTAATGTGCATTCCTTCATATTTAATATATCAACTGCTTTTTTAATATAGTCTTTTGCTTTTTCTATAAATCCTATATTAAAGAGAAATTCTCCCTGCAGTCTATAAAAATTGACTTCATCTATAACCTGTTTTCTATAACTTTTAAATTCTTGTTGAGATAAAGTATAATATCTATAAGCCATCTCATAATTGTTATTTCTAAAATAAACCATAGATAATTGATTTAAACTATAGAAAAACATTTTTTCAAAATTAATTTCTCTTGATTTATCTAATCCTTCTAAAAAGTACTTAAGAGACTTTTTATAGTCATACTTAGCCAAATAAACTCTGCCTAGGTTTACTAATGATATAACTTCATAATATATGAACTTATCGTTTTCACATATTTCCTTGGCTTTTAACAAGTACTCTTCCATTTTACTTTCTCTTTGATAATAATCACCATAAATCACGCCTAAATTATTGAGGGCTACTACAAGCCCCTTCCTATAGTTTATATTTTTGCTATATCTATAGCTTTCTTTATAACTTTTTACAGCATCTTTTGCTCTATTTAACTCCATATAAGCTGCACCTAAAATGCTGCATAATATGGCCTTATATTTCAGGTGATTTTCTCCACATAATTCTATAGCATCATTGCATATAGAAATAGCTTTATCGTTTTCATCACTTCTAAGATATATTCTAGCCAAAATAAATCTATTTTTTATATATGCTTTTTCATAATTCATGCTTATTAATAGATTTTCTGATGCTCTTATACATTCTATAGCTTTATCTAACTTACTAAACTTTAAGTAGGCACTTCCTAGTAAATTATATACATCTACTAAAAGTCTTTTTTCTCCGATTTTTATACAAATACTTTCAGCATCTTTTCCATAATTTATAGCTGATTTATAGTTAGCATCATCCTCATATAATTTAGAAATTTTTATCAAAAGCTCAATTTTTAAAATATAATCTTCCGTGTTCAGTAAAGAAAGAGCTTTATTTAAGATCACTAATGCCCCTTCTCTATTCTTAAGCTTTAACATTTTTTCAGAGCTATCTACACAATAACGAATTGCCTTATGATTTTGCCCCGACTTCTCAAGATGATATATTATTTCATCTTCATAACATTTATCCTCTTCGTTTTCTCTTTCAAATATGTTGGCTATCCAACCGTGAATCTTAGATTTTTTATCGTCATCTATTCTTTTATATATTATATCTTTTAAAATCTTGCTGCAAAAATCATAAGCAAAGCCTCTGTCTTCTATCTTTTCACATATAATTCCTTTATCACATAAATCCTTTATTATAAAATCGCACTGTAAGTCCCATCCACTTAAAAAATTCTTTATTATATCTTTAGACACACCATTATTGAAGAAAGAAATAAACTCTATTATTAAATAGGACTTCTCATCTAATTTACTGATTTGATTCGTACAAGCCTGCTCTAAGCTGTGTGGAATTGGAAGATTTTCATAATCTTCATCATAATCGCTGCACCATTTTCCTGTATCTTCATCTACATAAATCACCTTATTTAAGAGAAAATTTTTTAAGGTTTCTTTAATAAATAAAGGATTTCCATAAGTGTGCTCATATATCTTTTTTGAGAAGTTTACAGCATCTTTATCCAAATGCATTATATCTTTAATAAATCTTATAGTTCCCTCTTTCGATAACTCTTTTAGATTAATATTTATAGTATTAGGATTATTTCTTTCTTTCAATATAAATTCTGAAAAGTCCTTATCAAATAAAGCTTCCTCATCACAATAGGATAAGATAAACATTATATTTTTACTGTTTAAGTCAGAATTATATAGATAATCTATTAATTCTATGGAAAATCTATCCATTGAATGAATATCGTCTACTATAAATACTATTTCATTGCTTTCACAGAGTTCTTTTAAAAAGTTTTCACTAACTTTTAAAAATCTTATTTTTTCCTTCTCTGCTATTAGAGACTGTATTTGAACCATCTGTTTATTGCTTCCTATCTCTGGCACGAATTTAATAAGTTCAGATTCATAGTTTTTAAGTATTTCCTGACTGCAGCTTTCTAATAACTTTTTTATAATTTCATAAAATCCTTTTGAGGATAAATTATTACTTTCTGAGTTATATGTTGAATAAACTTTTCCTCCATCTAAATATATAAACCTTTCAATCTCCTCCAATAATTTAGTTTTACCTATTCCTCTTTCTCCATGAATTAAAATCATTTTACTTTGGGTACGATTAATTTTTATTTGATTATATACAGACAATACTTTATTTAGCTCATAATCTCTATCTACAAGTTTATTACGGAAGTTCAGCTTTTCAATATCATATTTTTTATTGCTGGAGTATTTTTTTCCTAAGACTTTATTTAAATCTTTTATTATTTCGCTTATATCTCCATATCTATTCTTCTCTTCACATACCATCTTGTTTATAATATTAATTATATTTAAATCTAGTTTATCATCTGTATTTTTTATCTGTTTACAAATGTCATAAGAAAAATCTATTTCTATACCTATACTAAGCATCAATAATACGTATAAAAGTACTCCTAAAGAGTATATATCAGAAGCCCTGCTTGGCTTTGCACCATTTATAACTTCAGGTGCCCTGAATATAAGGCTTTCTCTATTATCTTCTTTAAAAAACTCTTTATTTATTTGAACACTAACCAAATCACAGAGCTTTATCTCGTATTTATTATCATTATTTAATATATAAATATTATTTAAATCAATATTTTCATATAAGATTCCTCTTAAATGAAGATATTGAACTCCACTGCATATATCTACAAATAAATCTATTATGCGATCACTTGAGCATACTTTTACTACATCTTTAATATTTACTGTCCCTTCCATATATTCAGTAGTATAATAGTATTGTTTATATCCTATTTTTCTTTCATTTATATTCTGTACAAGTCCAAAATCAATAGTCTTTATAATATTAGAACTATCTATATTATTATAATCAATAAAATTGTCTATAAGAAAGCGAATGAATTTTTTTGGGGTATAATCAGAATTCAATAGATTTAATTGAACCACATTGCTATTTATAACATCTCTAGCCACATATGAAGATACTACATTATTAATATCTATATTCTTTAGTATTGAATATTGTTTATTAATTATATCCACACTTCTCACTTCCCTATAATTCTTATGACTTACTGACTATTTTATTATACCATATATTTTCAATATTTTATATTATTGTAAGCATTATGAATATAAACCTTACATAAGTTTTTCTATATAAACTATAAAAAAATGACTCAGTGCTGACTTTATATACAGCATTGGTCATTTTATCCTATACTACAAACTCTCAAAAGCTGAACATACTCTCTTCATCATATTTCTAATTGGTAAATTATAAGGACATTTAGGCTCACATTTTCCGCAGGACACACAGTCTTTTGCTCCATGTTCCTGAAATACATATCTCTCTACAGCCCAATCCTTTAAATTATATCTTTTTAAATACCCTTCTAATAGGAATTGAGTAGGTATGTCTATTCCTTGTGAGCATGGTCCACAATACCCACATCTTCTGCAGAATTCAGTTCCAAGGCTTTTTGCTTCTTCTTCAATAATTTTTCTCTCTTCTTCATTTAATTTTACAAACTCATTGCCTATTTTTGCATTTTCATCTATTTGCTCTATGGTATTCATTCCTGGTATTGCAGTGGTTACGTTCTCATTTTCTAATATAAATCTTAAGGAATACTCTTTATTTTCTATAGCTCCTCCTGCCATAGGCTTCATAACTATAACGCCAATGTTTAATTCCTTAGCCCTCCTAAATATCTCCTCTGCTTGTCTTTCTACAGGGTTGTATGGAAATTGGATTGTTGAAAACTCACCACTTTCAACAGCCTTTTTCATTATATCAAGAGAATGACTGGTTATACCTATTTCTCTTATCTTTCCCTCTTTTTTAGCTTCCTTTAATGCCCTTAAAGCTCCATTTTCACTCATTACCATTTCATAGTCTTCATCTGTTCTTACATTATGAAGTTGGTATAAGTCTATAGTATCTATTTGAAATCTTTTTAGACTTCTTTCTATGGCTTTTTTCATTCCTTCATAATCTCTATCAGGTGCTTTTGTTGCAATTATCCAATTCTCTCTCCCTGTTTCCTTTATTCCGTAACCTAGTAATTCTTCACTTTTCCCATATCCTGCAGCTGAATCAATAAAATTTATACCAACTTCATGTGCTTTTTTTATTAATGCTGCAGCCGTTTCCTTAGAAACCTTTTGAATAGGTATTCCACCAAATCCTATAATTGAAACATTAAAATTTGTCTTTCCTAGTACTCTCTTATCCATTGTTTCCCCCTATTTTATAAATGTATTTATTATATTATTATATTATTAACATATAAAATTTTTAACTTCTTTAATATTTTAATTCTCTTACACTTTTTACTAAAGCCTTTTTTTATTTTATACCTATCTCACTAATATTTCTAAATCTGCTCCTGCACTATCTAAAATTTCATCTCATCTCTAATATTTCTAAATCTGCTTTTTTCATAATTTTCAACGCTTTTTACCGCATTTATTGCGTATAATTCCACTTCAACATTCTCTACATTGTATACAAGATTTAGAAGTGGAGCGCCTTCATTTTTAAAAGCTTCATGTTCTCCTTCTCCTATATTAGGAAGAGCCTCTTCTAATAGATGCCTTATTTTCTCTACAGTTGTATCTGATATAATTCCTTGCTCATGCTCTTCTATTTTAAAAACTATATTCTCAAAAGTAGACTCTTCTTTATCTATTATAACTGATAATATAGGCTGCTTTCCATTAATATCTGAAACTCTATCCACATTTATCACCTCCTAAACTGCTCTTTATTCCTTATCTACTCTCTTTAAGTATTTTTCACTTATTTTTTCTAAACTCAGCGAAAGGACTAAACTCCCTTTAAAGTTTGTCACCTCTATATATTATGTCCCATATCATATATTGTAATGTAATTTATTAGGAGGAAACATATATGTATATTAATGACTACAGAGGTTGTCACGGAATGTCCAATACCTATCAACCGAGTCAAGCATTAATTAACTTGCTTATAGAGGCAATGAAGGATGAAAGAGCTGATAGAGCTAAATATGGTAGAATGATGGAGATGACTAAAGATAAAAAAATTAAGAGACAAATAGAATTTGCCTATGATGATGAAGGAAAACACTATAAAATGTTTCAGTATATATACCATATGATAACAGGGCAACTGATAAACATCCCTATTCCTGAAGAAAAAATATCTGATTCCCTTATAGAAAATGTAGAAAGCAGTATCGATGGAGAACTTGAAGCTGTAGAACTATATAGGAAAATTAAATCTATGCTTCCTAATATGCAGTTAAGAGATATGCTTTATGAAATTATTACAGATGAGCAAGAACATGCAACTAGGTTTGTATATGTATATGCTATGCTTCATCACATGCATCATCATATGGATAATAATTGTGACAAGGATGAAATGCACAGTAATGTGAATGATATGCACTATTATGTTGAAAATGCAGCAAATGTAAAGCATGATATATACAAGCATAAGGAAGACAAAAAAGATAAAGAAGACAAATGCCACAGTGATAAAAAATGTAAAACCGATAAAACAAAACACTGCGATAAAAGAATGTACGACGACCTATGGTAATATTTTAACTCTCTAAACAAATTTATTTCTAATATTGTTACAATAAAAAACGCCAAGAAAAATCCTGGTGTTTTTTATTAGATATTATGCTGTTTTTACTTTTGCAACTTCAGCAAGAGCTTTCTTCTTACCAAAATCAACTGTAAGATCTGCTACTTCCTGCATATTAGTAATAATTACAGGAGAAATCGAACTTGCTGCTTTCTTTTCAATAAGTTCTTTATCAAAACTTACAAGTAAATCTCCTTTTTTAACTTTATCTCCTTGGGCTACATGAGCTTTAAAACCTTCTCCATTTAATTTTACAGTATCAATTCCTATATGAATTAACACTTCAAGTCCTTCTTCAGTTAGAATTACTGCTGCATGATTAGTTGGGAATAGTACTGATACTTCTCCACTAACAGGTGCATATACCTTATTTCCTGAAGGTTTAACTGCAAATCCATCACCTAAAAGCTTTCCTGCAAAAGTTTCATCTGGAACTTCCTCTAATTTAACAACTTCACCTTCAATTGGGTTATATACTGATACTGTCACTCCAGAAATTTTCTTTTCATTATCAACTGCTACTTCGCATTTTTTCTCATCTACTTCTGGTTCATTTGATGGCTTATAGCCGCCATTTGCTATAATAGCCTTTATATTGTCTTTAATTCTTTCTGCTTCTGTTCCAAAAATAGCTTGAACGCTATTTCCTGCAAACAACACTCCAGCTGCTCCTAAAGCCTTTAATGTAGCTTGATCTACCTTTGATGGGTCTTTTAATGTAAGTCTAAGTCTTGTAATGCAGGCATCAAGAACTTCTATATTATCTTTTCCACCTATTGCTTCTAAAACCTTTGCTGCTTTTTCAGCTCCCTTAACATTTATTGGAGCTACTACATTTTCATCCTCATCTTCTCTACCAGGAGTCTTTAAGTCTAATGCTCTGATTGCAAAGTAGAAAACTGCAAAGTATAATGCAAAGAATGCTATACCAACTATCCAGATTAACCATGAATGTCCTGCAAACTTAAATCCTAAAAGATAGTCTATAAATGAAGCTGAGAAAGTGTATCCTAGTCTAATCTTTAGCATACTTGTAACAATACCTGATAAGAAAGCTGCAGCTACATGGAATACAAATAACATTGGTGCTACGAATATAAATGAAAATTCAATTGGTTCTGTTATTCCTGTAAGGAATGCTACAAATGCTGCTGATATCATCATACCTGATACTTTTTTCCTGTTTTCCTTTTTAGCAGCTGCAATCATAGCTGCAGCAGCTCCTGGAAGACCAAACATTAGTATTGGGAATTCAGATGCCATAAAGAACCCGGCAGTAGGATCTCCATGGAAATATCTTGCTGAATCTCCAAAGTAAGTTACACCGTTTGAAACAAATTCACCAAATTGATATAAGAAAGCTGGGTAGTACACATGATGTAGTCCAACTGGAATTAGCAATCTTTTTCCTGCTGCATAGAATGCAGGTCCAAGCACTGATGTTGTTGCCCATTGTGAAAATACATTAATTCCATTTTGGATAGGTGCCCATACAGTAACTCCAATAATTCCAAAAACTAAAGCTGCAAGAGAAGTTATAATTGGTACAAATCTTTTTCCACCAAAGAAGCCTAAAACTTGTGGAAGCTTTATATCATGGAATCTATTATATAAAATACCCGCAATTAAACCTATAGCTATACCTCCAAAAACTCCCATATTAATGGTTGTTTTAGATACTACGTCGCTATAAGCAGTCGTTTTCATGAAAGCGTCTAGTGTCATTCCTTGTTCAGCTGCAAGCTTTGTAGCTAAAGCTGCAGCTCCATTATTACTAGCAACGTTTATAATTGCTTGTAAAACAAATTGTCCTACAACAGCAGCTAAAGCAGCAACTCCTTCACCACCTGTAAAACCGATTGCAACTCCTGCTGCAAATATCATTGGAAGATTACTGAATATAGCATCTCCAGCCTGTGCCATATATGGCAAATTCAATAGGTCTGGTTGACCAAATCTTAATAATAAACCTGCTGCTGGTAAAACAGATACTGGTAGCATAAGTGACTTACCTATCTTTTGCAAGACAGCAAACAACTTTTTCATTATAATACCTCCTTGGTTAGTTTAAAACATAAAAAATTATAAGTAATTAGTTGTTTAGCTAAACATCTATTAACCCATGATTATTTAAAAACAAAAAACACGAGCTGTAAGGGATAATAATTATGATGGTATAATTATTCCCTTAAAGCTCGTGCCTAATTCAATAGTAACACTGCTTTTATATTTATATTTCTGAAAGTCTATTGAGATGTAAAGCTATATAGCCTATTTCATCTTCAGGTATTACTACAGAAAATAAATCTTCCATTTTTAAAGCAACTTTCATCGCGATGTTATAATCATTATACAAATCCTTTTTTATAATGTCAAGTAAATTATTTTTTATAGTTTTTTTCTGTTTTATTCTCTCTATTACAAAATTCAAGTGGGTTATTGTTCTTATATATTCAATAGAGCTCTTATCGAAATTCTTATTTAACAACTTTGATATTAATTCCATTAATTCTCCAATCCTTCTTGTATACGCTAAAGATTCACTTACTTGCTTCTGATTTAAAGCAGCGTTAATGTGCATGCATATAAATCCAATTTCATCTTCTGGAAGCTCAACATTTAGTCTACTGTTTATCATATCTAAAGCTCTTTCTGCAAGTCTATACTCATCGGGATATAATGCCAATAATTCATGTAAAAACGGATTCTTAATTTCTACGCCATTTTTGAGTCTTCTTATAGCAAAGTTAATATGATCTGGAAGAGATATATGTATGGCTTTACTAAGTTTAGTTTTGAAGCTTTTTTCACATAATGATATTATTTCTTCAGATATGCCAATAATTTCACCGTCTATTTTTCCTAAAATCTTGTTGAAATTTTCTTCATGATAGTTTATCTGTTTTACAAACTTATTTTCTACTTTATCTTCTGAAATCCTTTTCTCCTTACCTGAATTAAAACCTATAGCCTTACCAACTAGAACAAATTCTTCTCCATGTTTTTGCGCAATTACTACATTGTTATTCAATACTTTTTTTACAATATAATAATCTTCCATAATTATCCCCCTACTCTATGTACTCCCTATACAAAAGTATATTTATCCGCTTTTTACTATATATCTTTAACCTTCCTTATGTCAAATATTCTAGATGATTGTCATATAGATTTTACATTTAAAAAATGTATCTGTAAATACCAAGGCTAAGTGTATTTTACTTAACCTTGATATTTATTAATTATAACCCTTCCATTTACAACATCTACTTTCACTTCTCCTCCATTAGAAAGGCTTCCAAAGAGTACTTCGTCTACAAAATAGGGTTTTATTTCCTGCTGAACTATGCGAAGTATTTCTCTTGCCCCATATATAGAAGATACTCCTCTTTCCGCAATCCACCTATAGCATTTCTCAGTTACATTTAAATTGATATTCTTTGATGAAAGCTTTTCATCAAATTCTTTTAAAGCCTTTTTAGCTATTAAATAAGCCATGTTTTCATCCATTTTGTTAAATACAATAATTTCATCTAACCTATTTCTAAACTCTGGAGAAAATATTCTTTCTACTTCTTTTGTTATGGAATCATCTTTTAAAACTCTTGAACCAAAGCCTAACATCTCTTTTCCTACGAGTCTTGCTCCAGCATTTGAGGTCATTATCAGTATAACATTTCTGAAGTCAGCTCTCTTTCCATCATTATCTGTAAGGGTAGCATAATCCATAACTTGAAGTAATACATTAAAAATATCCGGATGAGCCTTTTCAATTTCATCAAGTAAAAGCACACAATAAGGTGTCTTTCTTATGGCATCTGTCAAAAGACCTCCCTCTTCATATCCTACATAACCAGGAGGAGCACCAATAAGCCTTGCTACAGTATGCTTTTCTTGATATTCGCTCATATCAAAGCGAATTAATGGAATATCTAATATTTCTCCAAGCTTTTTTGCAATTTCAGTCTTTCCAATACCAGTTTGCCCTACAAATAGAAGACTTGCTACAGGTTTTTCTTCATCATTAAATCCTGCTCTTGACCTTTTAATAGCCCCTACTACAGTTTCAATAGCTTTATCCTGACCAAAGATAAACTTTTTTAATTCTTTATCTAAGTTTTTTAATCTTTCAACTTCACTTAAAGATACATTTTTTTCAGGAATTTTAGCCATAGCTGAAATTACCTTTTCTATATCCTTTTCTGTGATTTTTATGCTTTCTTCTTTGTCATCGCATCTTAACCTAGCATAAGCACCAGCCTCATCTATTACATCTATAGCCTTATCTGGAAGATGCCTTTCATATAGATATTTTGAAGATAATTCTACAGCGCTTTTTAAAGCATCATCTGTGTAAATTACATTATGATACTTTTCATAGGTGTCTTTAAGTCCAAGAAGTATCTTATAAGTATCTTCTTTTGTAGGCTCAAGAACCTCAATCTTCTGGAATCTTCTAGATAAGGCTCTATCCTTTTCAAAATACTTTTTATACTCATCATATGTAGTAGAACCTATAACTCTTAGCTTTCCATCAGTCAAAAATGGCTTCAATATGTTAGCAGCATCCATAGAGCCTCCTGATACAGCGCCAGTACCTACAATAGTGTGAATTTCATCTATATACACAATTGCCTTTTCTTGTTCTCTTATTTTCTTTAATACTCTCTTAATTCTCTCTTCAAAATCTCCCCTATATTTTGTACCAGCTAGCAATGCCGCAATATCTAATGAGTATATTTTGCTTCCTTTTAAAATCTCAGGAACTTTGTCATCTGCTATCATTTGAGCTAATCCCTCTGTTATAGCAGTTTTACCTACTCCTGCTTCACCTACATGAATTGGATTATTTTTTAATCTTCTGCATAATACTTGTATAGTCCTTTTTAATATGTCTTCCCTTCCTATAACAGGATCAATTTCTCCCCTTCTTGCTTTTTCCGTTAATTCTAAAGTATACAGGCTTAATATATCTCTCCTGTTTGCTGTTTCATAAAATTCTTCCTCATCTTCTTCAGAATCTATGGATAATTCCTCATAAGCCTTATTTTGTGCAGATATATTATGAGATATATTTTTAAGAATATCCAATCTTCTTATTCCCTGTTTTCTTAAAAAATAGCTAGCAAAGGTATCTTCTGAATCATACAACGCAACCAACACATCTTGAAATCTTATTGTTTTCTTATCTGCTGATAACATTTGAGCTCCAGCGGAAGATATTATATTTTGTACTCCTAAAGTTTGAATAGGCTCTCCATGATCTATCACTGGAATCTCATCTCTAAAGAATTTCAAAAGATCCTCTTTAAGTTCATCAACATTTCCTCCAGAATCTATTATAATTTTTTTGGACTCTTCAAACTGAAGAGCTGCATATAGTATATGTTCTGGAGTAAAATATTCATGTCTAGCAATCTTTGCCTCAGAATACGCAGCTATAAATATTTCACTTAATAAATTATCTAAATTCATAATTACTCCTTTTCCAAAGTTAGTTTTAATGGAAATCCACTTTCCTCTGCCATAATCATGACTTGTCTTATTTTAGTTGAAGCAATATCATAAGAGTATATACCAGCAATTCCTATGCCTTTTCTATGAACATCAAGCATGATTCTCTCAGCCTCAATAGGGCTTTTCCTAAATATTTTAATTAAAATCTCCACCACAAAATCCATTGTTGTATAATCATCATTATGCAAAAGTACCTTGTACATATTCGGCTTTTTTATCTTTATTTCTTTTTTTTCCTTAGAAAATATTACTTCATTCAAAGTCAACAACTCCAAAATATATTATTTATTTTTCAATATAATAATTCACATATATTCTATGGCTATTATAGCAAAAAATACCCCACATATAAACTTTTAAAATGGTTAATATAATAGTGTCAGAAAGTTTCAAAGTTTCACTAAGAAGTACTGCTTTTATTCTAAAAGTAAATGGAGATGATTCTCATGATATTTGCAGATCCAGCTGTCGAATGGATGTAGATATCGGGGGTGAGTCCATTGGAAACTCTTAGTGGTTGTTGGTATATTTATTAATAAATCTTAACAGAAGGGTTTATTAATAAATCAACAACTATATTATTTGAACTTCTGATTATATAGATTAAAGGTAGATGTAAATAATACATCTACCTTTTGTCTTTTTCCTTTACTTTATTTTATATTTAAAAAATCCTTTAGGCATTAAAAAATTTTCTTGCAATTTTTACTGCCTCTTGTGCATCCTTAGCATAATAGTCTGCCTTTATCATATCAGCATATTCCTTGTTTAGTACTGCTCCTCCTACTAAAACCTTACATGGCACCTTATTTTTCCTTAGGCTTTCTATAGTCTTCTCCATAGATTTTACTGTAGTTGTCATAAGAGCACTTAAACCAATCAAGGATACTTTTTCTTTCTTCGCTGTTTCCACTACCTTTTCTATAGGTACGTCTTTGCCTAAATCTATTATTTCAAAACCATAGTTTTCAAGAATAACCTTTACAATATTTTTTCCAATATCGTGAATGTCACCTTGTACTGTAGCTAAAATTATTTTACCTTTAGAGATTTCTTTTTTCCCCTCTAGTTGTATTTTTTCCTTGATTACAGAAAAGGAATTCTTTACTGTTTCAGCAGACATAATTAGCTGCGGAAGAAATATTTCACCCTTTTCATATTTTTTGCCTACTACATCTAAGGCTGGAATTAGATATTCATCTACTATAGTTAGACTATCTTTGTTATTTAACAGTTCTTTTGTCTTCTCTGCTGCTTCATCCTTTAGCCCTTTTATTATTATTTCTTTTAAATCTCTATGATTTTCTCTTTGAATTGTTTCTTTATGCTCATCTTTAGAATAAATGCTAATATATTCTTTTGCTTCTCTATCTGTATTAGAAAGGACTTTAAAGGCTCTTATTGTATCCATTATAACTTTATTATTAGGATTTAATATAGGCGCATCTAAGCCCTCTGCTAAAGCCATAGCTAGAAAAGTCTGATTCAAAATCTCCCTTTGAGGAAGTCCAAAGGATACATTGCTAACACCAAGCAAAGTCTTAACGCCAAAACTTTCCTTAACCATTCTTACAGCTTTTATGGTTTCCACAACTTCACTCTGCTGGGCTGAAGCTGTAAGCACTAAACAATCAATTAAAACATCCTCTTTTTTTATACCATATTTCCCAGCAGTGCTTATGATTTTTTCTGCTATTTTAACTCTATCTTCAGCCTTTGATGGAATTCCATTATCATCAAGAGTAAGTCCTACAACGCAGGCACCATATTTTTTAGCTATAGGAAAAATGGCTTTCATGACCTTTTCTTTTCCATTAACTGAATTTATTATAGGTTTACCATTGTAAATTCTTACTGCGGCTTCTATAACTTCTGTCTCAGAACTATCTATTTGAAGAGGGACATTTATTATAGACTGTATCTCTTTGACTATTTTTACCATTATTTCTTTTTCATCTATTTCTGGAAGCCCAACATTTACGTCTAATATATCAGCTCCAGCTTCTACCTGACTTACAGCTTCCCCTAGTATATAATCCATATTATTATTTTTTAAAGCCTCTTTAAACTTTTTCTTTCCTGTTGGGTTGATTCTCTCTCCTATAAGCTTTACCTCTCTACCTAAAACTACAGTTTTACTTGAAGAGCATACAGCAGTTAGTTTTTTATCTATTATTTCAACAGGTTTTAAATCTTTCAATGCTTCTACTACTCTTTTTATGTATCTATCATCTGTACCACAGCAGCCGCCTAAAATAGATGCTCCTTTTTTCGCCATTATCTTTACATTCTCTGCAAATTCTTCTGGTGTAATTTCATATACAGTCTTGCCATCCTTAACCTTTGGAAGTCCTGCATTTGCTTGAACAATAACAGGAGTCGAAGAATATTCTAATATCTTTTCAACTATAGGAAACAGCTCCTTTGGTCCAAGAGAACAATTTACTCCTAAAGCATCAACTCCTAAACCTTCTAAAAGAGTAACCATAGTTAAAGGGTCTGTTCCTGTAAAAGTTCTTCCATCCTCTCCAAATGTCATGGTACAAAATACTGGAAGACTGCTGTTTTCCTTTGCTGCTAAAATTGCCGCCTTAGCCTCGTATAAATCCGAAATTGTCTCTATTAATATAAAATCACATCCAGCTTTAACTCCGGCTTCTACCTGTCTTTTAAAAATCTCATAAGCTCTTTCAAAGCTTAAAGTTCCTATAGGCTCCAGCATTTGTCCAATTGGCCCAATATCTAGTGCTATGTATGTTTCTCTGCTATTCTTTTTTGCTTCTTTAGCTATATTAACAGCATTTGTTATAACTTCTTCTACAGAATATCCAGTATCTTTAAGCTTTAACTCATTGGCTCCAAAGGTATTTGTAGTTACTATATTGGCTCCTGCTTTTATGTATTTTTCATGAATTTCTTTTATTATATCTGGATGCAGAATATTATATGTTTCTGGAACCTCTCCTGCCTTAAGTCCTCTATTTTGAAGCATAGTCCCCATAGCTCCATCAAAAAATATAAATTTATTTAATAAATCACTTTTAATTCCCACAATAACTGCCCCCTTTTCTATATTCACATTTCCCAAAACTGCTGCATTTTTTACATCCTGGAGGTTCAGATTTAATATTTTTATCTTGAAATCCTATTACTGCACTTACAGATTTTCTTGGTATCAAAATATTGTTTTCACTTGCTGTAAGACCTATTCTCTTTTGTGCTTCTAGTGCATTTATTACTTTAGATTGAATTTCTATGGAAAAATCACCATACCCCGGACTATATCTATAAGTAATACCAAGATTCATACTTTCTGCTTTCTGCTTTATCTCATTTTGCACTTCATCACAAACCCATTCTACAGCAGTAGAAGCACAAGCATCTAAAATCAATGCTTTTGTTAAATTTATTTTCTCATAGTATCTTATTCTAGTATCCACCATGTTTCCAAGAGTTACAGCCATGACAGCACACATAGATGAATTCTTAAGGTGTTCTAATATATCTTTTCCTTTAAATTCCAGATTGCTCTCCCTAAGTCTTATTACATCTTCATACTTTTGAATATTAAATATATTATACACGTATTTATAGTTTGAAATTTCTTTTATTTCCTTTATGCATTCATCTATTAACAAATCTATGTTTTTATCAATTACACCATTTTTGTACCCCAAATATCTTAAAACTTCTTTTTTATCTATGTGCACTGTCACCACCCCTTAAGTAACTTATATAGTATGCAGACTATATCATATATAATGACTTCTAGTCTCTATAGAATTTAGTGCTAAAACCTTTATCTAATACATATTTTGCATATTCCTTTGCTCCAAATAAAGATAAATCTCTATAATTTCCGCATTGTAAATCATTTGCTGCTGGAACTTCTTCTGCTTCTAGCACCTGTTTTAAAGAAGCTTCAAGAGCATTTTTTACTGTTTCTGGTTCTACTTCTCCCCACATTACAAGATAAAATCCTGTTCTGCATCCCATTGGAGATAAGTCAATTACATTGTCTAAATGTTCTCTTAAAAAACCTGCAAGAAGATGTTCTAAAGCGTGCATTGATGCAGTTGGCATGGCTTCTTTATTAGGTTGTAAAAATCTTAAATCGAATTTTGTTACTACATCTCCATGTTGTCCATTTAAAACTCCTGCTTTTCTTACATAAGGTGCAGCAACCTTTCTATGATCTAACTGAAAACTTTCTACTTGTGGCATTTTAAATTCCTCCTTATAATTTTTAATCTCTAGACTATGTCAATTATACCCCTTATTTCTATAATACCAAATAATAAATTTTTGAAATTTAACCTTCTATACCGCTATATTGTTATTAAGAGCCTTTACAACAGAATCTATATTAGAGACAATTCTTCTTGCTACCTCTGGATTGTTCATGGTATATATGTGAATTCCTTCTACTCCTGAGGATAATAGATCTATTATCTGCTCTGTAGCATAGGCAATTCCAGCATCTTTTAAAGCCTGTGGTTTATCAATATATCTATCCATAATCTTTTCAAACTTTTTAGGTACATAAGCTCCACATAAAGATGTTATTCTTTTTATTTGCCTGCTGTTTGTAACTGGCATAATTCCTGCTTCTATAGGAACATTAATACCTATTTCCTCTACCTTTTCTCTAAAATTATAGAAGAAGTTGTTATCAAAAAATAACTGAGTTATTAGAAAGTCTGCTCCTGCATCTACCTTCTTTTTAAGATTTTGTATGTCATCATTAAGATTACTACATTCAATATGCCCTTCTGGATAACAAGCACCGCCTATACAAAAATCTTTTGTACTTTTTATTTTTTCTATTAAATCTACTGCATATTTAAAGTGAAGAGGAGTTGGAAATTTAAAGTTTGGGTCCTGAGGAATATCTCCTCTAAGTGCTAATATGTTTTCAATATTATTATCTCTTAAGGATTTTAAAACTTCCTCTACTTCATCTCTAGTAGAGGAAATACAAGTTAAATGTGCTAATGCTTCAATATTATATTTATTCTTTATAATAGAAGCTATCTCAACAGTTTTATTCCTATCTTTATTATTTCCACCCGCCCCATAGGTTACACTTATATAGTTTGGATTTAAAGGTGCCAGCTCATCTATGGTATCATATATAGTATCTATAGAATAATCTTTCTTTGGTGGAAAAATCTCAAAAGAAATTACGGTTTTTTTGCTTGAAAACATATCCTTTATATACATAAAAATGCCCCCCTGAATATTAATGTACATCCATGAATATTTCTTAAAGAGTTCAAAAATAGGAAAAGACCTAAAGGACATCCTTTAGGTCTTTTCCTATTTAACATCCTCATCTTTCAGCTTTCGCTGCAGGAATTAGCACCATTGTATGCAATCTAAAATTCATACCGGTTGCCGGGCTTCACAGGGCCAGTCCCTCCGCCTCTCTTGATAAGAAATATTCCGTTTTATTTATGTTTATGATTATATATGTAACTCTCAATAATGTCAATGCTTTCTAAATTGTTTTATAGATAAATGCTAAAGTTTACTATGTTTATTCAACATAGTTTTTTGCTTAAAGCAATTTTTCTATATAAGGAGCCATATCTTTAGGTTCTGTAGTAGGTTCAAATCTTTCAACTACATTTCCATTCCTATCTATTAAAAACTTAGTAAAATTCCACTTTATAGAGTTTCCTTCTAGAAACTCTGGAAATTCCTTTTCTAAGACTTCAGTTAATTTACTACCTACAGGATGATTTTTATCTATGCCTTTAAAAGGAATCTTTTCACTTAAATATTTAAATAATGGATGTGCATTTTCGCCTCTTACATCTATCTTTTCAAAAAGTTGAAAGCTTACTCCATAATTGATTTTGCAAAAGTTTTTTACTTCCTCGTTGCTTCCAGGCTCCTGTTCTGCAAATTGGTTGCTTGGAAATCCTAATATTTCAAGTCCTTGTGATTTGTATTTCTTATAAAGCTCCTCTAATCCTTCATACTGAGGAGTAAAACCACATTTGCTTGCAGTGTTTACAATGATTAACACCTTGCCTTTATACTTTTCAAGTGAAATCTCCTCTCCATCTATTGTCTTTACTTTGAAATCATATACTGACACATTTATCCCTCCGTTTATAAAAAATTAGTTCTTTAAGAAATTGCTACACAGTTAGGATAACCTTATTTTATTTCAATATTCTTATAAAAATGTTTATTTGTCATAATATATCTTGCTTATTTAGCAAATGATATATTTACATAAGAACATATGTTTGGTATCATATAGTTATAAATTCTAAGGAAGTGTTAATATGGATATATTGGAAAAGCTAAAAATACTATCAGATGCTGCTAAATATGATGTATCCTGTTCATCTAGTGGAAATAGAAGAAAAAATACAAAAGGTGGGCTTGGAAGTTGCAGCACAAGCGGCATATGTCACAGCTTTACTGCAGATGGTAGGTGCATATCTCTGCTAAAAATCCTCCTCACAAACTACTGCTGCTATGACTGTGCTTATTGTATCAATAGAATTTCAAGCGATATACCAAGGGCTGCTTTTACTCCACAAGAAGTAGTAAACTTAACTATAAATTTTTATAAAAGAAATTATATAGAAGGATTATTTTTAAGCTCTGCTGTATTCAAAAATCCAAATTATACTATGGAACTTTTGATTGATGTTGCTGCCAAACTTAGAAACCAACATAAATTTAATGGATATATTCATCTAAAAGCCATACCTGGAGCAGACCCACTTCTTATTAGAAAGGCTGGGGAACTTGCGGATAGAATGAGTGTTAATATTGAACTTCCTTCCTCAAATAGCCTAAAGCTCTTAGCTCCTCAAAAAAAGAAGGAAAATATATTAAATCCAATGTCCCTTATAGGCTCTCAAATTGCAGTTTCAAGAATTGAAAACAAACTTTATAAAAATTCTCCATCCTTTTTACCTGCAGGACAGAGCACTCAACTTATAATCGGAGCTACTCCTGAGAGCGATCTTCAAATTATAAAGCTCTCTGAAAGTCTTTACAACAAATTTAGTTTAAAAAGAGTTTATTATTCTGCCTATGTTCCAGTGGCTGATAATCCTAAACTTCCATCTTTAACTATTCCTACTCCTATTTTAAGAGAACATAGACTTTATCAGGCTGACTGGCTTTTAAGATTCTATGGTTTTTCTGCAAAAGAGCTTTTAAATGAAAACAATCCAAACTTCGATATAAATCTTGATCCTAAAACCGATTGGGCACTTCGCCATATAAAAAACTTTCCTATTGAAGTGAATACTGCTTCTACAAGAGATCTTCTCCGTGTGCCTGGTATAGGAATACGCTCTGTTGGAAAAATCGCCTCATCAAGAAGAGTTCACTCTCTCAATTTTGATGATTTAAGAGCCTTAGGTGTAGTCTTAAAAAGAGCAAAATATTTTATAACCTGCAAAGGAAAATACTATGGAGAAGTAGATTTTGATGAAGCATTAATACGAAAAAGACTTACTGATAACATCAGTAATAAAAGTACTGTTGTCAATAAAAAAGCTAATCTAAATTA
This sequence comes from Clostridium sp., assembly GCF_047777555.1. GTDB lineage: Bacteria > Bacillota > Clostridia > Clostridiales > Clostridiaceae > Clostridium_H. Next base: position 136,763 of record NZ_JBKEEV010000004.1, read on the forward strand.
TGAACAACTTTCTTTTTTTACAGAAACTCCTGCTATTTATAATCCTAGTGATGCTTTTAGTAAAATAACCGGTGAGTTATAAAGGAGGTACAGCTATGATTTGTTATACCTATGATGGAAGCTTTGAAGGATTATTAACCTGCATTTACGAATCCTATTATAGAAAAGAAAAACCTGAAGAGATTTTAAAAAGAAGATGAATTTATACCTAATCTTTTAAATAAGGAAATTTATATAGAAACTGACATTGATAAATTCTCAAAGGTATATAATGCTATAAAGCAAAAAATTTCTCCTGTTTCATTAAAATATATATTTTATGTATATCTTTCTGAAGTAAGGAACTCTAGTGATTTAATCTATAACTACATAAGACTTGGCTTTAAACTTGGAAAAAATATAGATTTACATATTTATGACAAGAGAGTTTTGGAAGTTCACAGATTAGTTAAAAAAGTTACAGGTGAAATTCATAGAATGTTAGGCTTTGTGAGATTTAAAAATATAAATAATAATTTTTTATACTCTGCTATAGAACCTGAACACAACATTGTTGCTTTAATTACTCCTCACTTTGCAGATCGTTTATGCAGTGAAAATTTCATAATCCATGATTTAAAAAGAGAAATAGCATCAATGTATAATGGACAAGAATGGTCAATTACTACTCTTTCTAAAAATCATGGACTAAAATTGCTGAATGAAGCCAAAGATGAAATATATGAATGTCTTTGGAGAGAATACTTTAGAAGCACTACTATAGAAAGCAGACTTAACCTAAAACTTCAGAAAATGCATATGCCAAAGCGTTATTGGAAGTTTCTAACGGAAATTTCTTGATATAAGAGCAAGTAAAAAATTTAAAAAGTGTAAAATTGGAGGAGTAGAAAGTGAAGGAGTTTAGGAACTTCTCTTAATTTAGAAAAAACAAATTTTCTAAACTCCCTACACTCTCTAAACTTCTCCACTCCTCCACTGCCATTCCCACTCTCTAAACTCTAACCTGCTATATAAGTATATCTTTCTTAGTAAACACCACATGTGAAATCACATAGCTTACAATAGTCCATATTACAAGCACTCCTATGGTAAATCCAATGGTTATATTCGGATTATTAAACTGGGTAGCTATTCTTCCACTTAGAACCATAGATGGATCCCCAAAGGTGCTAAATATATAGTGAACATACTTGCTAACATAAGGTATGCTTTGGAACATTGTAAAGGCTATTATTAACACTATATTTATTGCCATAGATACCATACTGCTCTTTACTATTGTTGACAGCAAGAAGGCAAAGGCTGCTGATGCTATAATAAATAAAATTTGAAGTAAAAACATTTGGATTAAATACTTCCACATAGGTATTATAGTCGTACTTCCAGCTACCATTTTTAAAACCTTTTGTCCCATGCCACTGGCAATAGCATTGTCATATACGAACCTTGAACCAACAGCTACTGGATAATCCATATTTCCAAAGCTAAATATAAACCCCACTACTAAAAAGGCTATGATTTCAATTAACACAATTATTATACTAGAGGATAAAGTTAGAGCTATAAATTTTGACAATAGTACTTTTCCTCTTGATACAGGCTGAGTTAATAAAAACTTCATAGTTGGAGGAGTGTACTCTCCTGATACCATATCTGAGCTAAATATAGTAATTCCTACTGCTAAGAAGATAACTCCTAGAATATTAAATAAATCTCTTATAAATTTTGTTGCTGTTACGTCATAAGAATTATATTCTGGTTCTATATCCTTATCTAATAGATACTTTTTAGTCATTAAATCTATATTTAGTCTCTCTTTTTCTTCATTGTTTATCTGAGTATTATTTATTTGCCCTTCTACCTGCTTTATCTCTTCTTTTAAGGTAACCCTCCAATCCTTCTTTCCGCTGGATTGCTCCTTTTTAATTTCTTCTATTCTTAAATTAGCTTGCTTTATTTCCTCATCAAAATGCAGCTTTTCTTCTTCTGGAATACTAGTATCATTTTTCATCTTATTTAAGTGCGCAATATTCTCCTGCTCATTTTGAATTCTTCTCTCTGGCTTATTCCACTCATTCATAGATTCAGCATTTTTATAAGATGCAAAAGCCATAAACCCTACAAGTAAAATAAACAATCCTGTTACAACCAAAGTTTTTCTTCTCTGCATAAGCTTTATAATTTCATTTCTAATTAACGTTATCATCATATCGCTCTTTTCCCTCCTTCAACAAGCTCCATATATCTCTCTTCAAGCTCTGCATGCTTCTTATAGATTTCCTCTAGGCGTATCTTATTTTCTGATAGCTTAAATATAAGCTCTGGCACAAGTCCTTTATCGATACTGCATTTAATCATGTCTGTATCTAAAGAAACATTATGAACAAATTCTAAGCTTTCTAATATTTCTATGCATTTATCCTTTTCTTCTACAGATAAAACTACATTCTCTATTTCGCTCTTTACCACATCTCCATATACACTCTCTACAGATTGAATAACTCCATTATTTATAAAAGCAACTCTATCACATACCATCTGAACTTCACTTAATATATGAGAGGATATAAAAACTGCTGCACCAGTTTCTCTTGCTGCTTTTTTTACTATGCTCCTAAAATCTAGAATTCCTGTTGGATCAAGTCCATTTGTAGGCTCATCTAGTATTAAAAGTTTAGGTTTTGCAATCAGTGCCGCTGCTAGTCCTAGTCTTTGTTTCATTCCAAGAGAATACTTTTTCACCTTATCATCTATTCTATCCTTTAAATTTACAAGTTCTATTATCTCATTTACATACTCTTTATCTGTCTTTCTTATTCTTGCAATTTGCATTAGGTTTTCTCTTCCTGATAGATAAGTATAAAGCTCAGGATTTTCAACCACTGCCCCAACGGAGGCTAGTGCCTTTTCTCTTTCTTTTGATATATCATGTCCTGCAATTACTATACTTCCAGAGTTTGGTGCAATAAGGCCTACTAGCATTCTTATAGTAGTAGTCTTTCCTGCTCCATTTGGCCCTAAGAATCCAAAAATCTCTCCTTCTTTAACATTAAAACTTATTCCTTTTATTATTTCTCTTTTGCCAAGGCGCTTTTTAACATCTTTAACTTCTAGTACATTCATATCTAAACCTCTCTTTCTTATCTTTTACTCATTTCTATAATCTTTCTTGTTATGACATACACAATACATCCACATAGTAAAGTAGTCAGCATAGTTAAAGTAATTATTTTGTTTGCAATAGGTACATAAATTTCTAAGTTATCAATGCCATATTGATATAAATGATAATGTCCTTTAAAAAATTCTGAAGCTATGCTGCCTCCTAAAAGAGCAAAGCATACTGAAACACCTATTTTGAATATAATTTCTAATGGTGCAAAGATTACTATATATCCATTTCTCTCTAGTGGAATATTTTTAAAAGAATATACTAATAAAATTACAAGTATTGGTATAACTACAGCTAGTACGAAAGCTTTTTGATAAATGCTAAGATTATTTATAGCACAACTATAACCTGCTAAGGAAATGTTCATAGCAATACTTTCAAATTTATCTGTTATAGCAAAGTAGCGTTTCTCTGACAATATATTAGGATTAAGAGTTAGTGTTCTTAAAAATGCGGAAGTTAGCACGAATAATCCCATAGGAAGTAATAAAAATATAGTACCAACAACTCCTCCAAGTATATTTTTTCCTGAAAGGCCTTGAATAAGCATTATAAAAGTAACAACAAACAGATAAGTTAAGGAGTTTATGAGTGCCCTCTGAAAAATCATACTTCCATTCATGTAGCCTGCTAAAACACTTTTATTTCCTATATATATAAATGTTATCACTATGGAACTCAATATAACTGGAACTATCACTGTCAATGCTGCTACAATCCATTTTGATATAATAATTTCTTCCCTTTTAAATGGCATAGAACTTAATGAATCATACTTTCTCCCCATAATATCGATTCCTACAATGAAGGTTCCTAAAAGGATTAAAGTTCCTATCAGCACTACTTGACTTGCATCTCCTTTTAAGAAAACTTGCTCAAAATGATGCACATAACTATTATTGAAAGTTCCTTGGCTAACTTCCTTCTGCAAGCTTTGAACAGTGTTTACAAATGGTAGTATTGTATATAAAAGCATCTGCCCCAAAAACAAGCCGCTTAAAGCTCTTACATTCTTCCATTCTTTATATAATAGTGCTTTATTTAAATAGTTCTTCATAGTTAACATCACCTCCAATTGAGTATATAAACATATCTTCAAGACTTAAATCTATTTCCTCTTGGAAGAGAATTTCGCAGCTATTAAGCTTATCTAAAAATTTCTTGCTGTAATCCTTAGTGACTATGTTGTAAACCCTTCCTACCCTTTCTACTTTGATTATCTCATTCCATTCTTCTAAATCACATGGTGCATCATTTTTAAAAACCACCTGTATCTTTCTTATAGTTTCTTTCATTTTTTCTATGGAATTTGAGTATTTAATTTCTCCCTTATTGAGAATTGCAATGCTATCACAAATTCTTTCAAGCTCTCCTAAATTGTGGGAGGATATAAGCACAGTAGTTCCTCTTTCTGCAACATCTTCTAGCAGTATATTTATAAACTGTCTTTTAACTATAGGGTCAAGACCATTAGTAGGCTCATCCATGACTAAAACTTCTGGCATAATACTTAAATTAAGCATTATAGAAAGTCTCATCTTCATTCCTTTTGAGAACTTTCTTATGGACTTTTTCTCAGGAAGCTGAAAGGTTTCATTTAGTTTATAAAATCTATTCTTATCGAAACTTTTATAGCTTAAGGAATAAAAGTTAACTGTATCCTTTAATGTAAAATAATCCAAAAGATTATTTTCATCTGTAACATATCCCATAACACCCTTAATCTTAGAATTTTCAAATACAGGCTCTCCCTTAACCTTTATTTCACCTTTATCTAATTTATAAATCCCCATTATATCTTTAATAAGAGTGGTTTTCCCCGCTCCATTTGGTCCAATAAGCCCAAAGATACTACCCTTTTCTACTTTTAAATTTATATTCTTTAAAACATCTTTATCTCCAAGACTTTTGTGCCCATTTATAATCTCTATCACTTCTTCTTCACCTCTTCATAGGACTCATTTATTAATTTTACAATCTCCTCTTTTTTAATCCCCATATAATGGGCTTCTAATATAATCTTCTTTATATCCTCTCTTAACTTTTCCATCCTATCTTCCTCCACTTTTGGTTTATAATTTGAAGATACATAGGTTCCCCTACCTCTAATGGTCTCAGTTACTCCCTGCCGCTCAAGCTCCATGTAAGCTCTGCTAACCGTATTGGGATTTGTAGTAATCATAGAAGACATCTCTCTTACAGATGGGAGCTTATCCCCTGGTTGTAATATTCCTTTTAGAATATTTTCTTTTATACCGTCAATAATCTGCTCATATATAGGTCTGCTGCTTCTAATATCTATATTTATCAATTTTAATTTCACCTCCCGGTGTAACTTTAAGTAATCTATGTAATATACTAACTGTACTAAGTGTACTATGTGTACTATGTGTACTAATTTAATTAGTACACCATTATTGTAATGCAAGTATTATATTTTGTAAAGAGCTTTATTAAAAATTTTTTCGTACAACGGTTTAATAAACATTACCTTGAAAAAGTTGCATTAATTTTATATGCTGGTTTATAATAGTAATCACTATTATAGGCTAATCAAAGCTAGGAATCCGTAACTTAAATAAAAAATACTTGAGAATATAAATGATGCAGTTAATGCAATAAGCAAAGATATAAATAATGTAGCGTCTATAAATCAGAAAGTGGTTTAAAATTTAAGAAAGATGTAGGAAGGAATAACAGTATGAATCAAGATGAAAGAAGATTATATTTGCTCAGAGCTTTGCTCCACGAAAATATAAAATATAGAGATATGGCAATACCAGATGATATAACCGAGCAAAGGAATTTACTTCGTAGCTTGTTTAATGTAAGAATGCCATGGCCAGTCAGTGAAGAATTTTTAAGAATACAAGATGAATATCTGACAGAGCGAAATATAGAGCGTGGGATTGTGGACGCTCAGACACTTACCCCAGTTGCTTCTAATGATAGAATTTACATCTGGCAAGGGGATATTACAACTTTGAAAATTGATGCAATTACTAATGCGGCTAATAGCCAGATGCTTGGCTGCTTCCAGCCATGTCATCCATGCATCGACAATTTTATACACACATATTCAGGAGTCCAATTAAGACTAAAATGTAATGAAATTATGAAAGCACAGGGGCATGAAGAAGAAACAGGAAAAGCTAAAATCACTCCAGGATATAATCTTCCTTGCAAGTATATACTTCATACAGTAGGACCAATTATCCACTGGAAGGTAACTCAAAAACACTGTGATCAGCTGGCAAGCTGTTACAGAAATTGTCTACAACTAGCAGTAGAGAATGGAGTGGAATCAGTAGCTTTTTGCTGTATCTCTACTGGTGTATTCAGATTTCCACAAAGACTAGCAGCAGAAATTGCTGTAAAAACGGTGGAAGATTTCTTAAATGAAAATCATAGTATGAAACAAGTAGTCTTCAATGTGTTTAAAGATGAAGATTTGCAAATATATCAGAGCTTATTAAATGATAAAATTAAGTTTTAGAGTAATGGGAAAAAACTATATTTGCCGGGAAATTAAGCATGCCAAAAATTCTAATAGTTATCAGAACCTTGGCATGCTTTTTCAACGTTTTTGAAATCTAAATCCATATGAGAAATTAAAAAAGTTAATTCGTATTATATTGCTTGCTTAATATATTTCTAGTGTGGCGTAAAAAGTCTTTTGTATTTAGTAAAGCTCCAATCTTTTAAAAATTTTTCTGCACTTTTGTATCCTGATTCAAAAAGCTTTATGCCCATTGTACTTATTTTATCGAATTCAGTACCTTTTACTCCTAAGGTTGGTATTCCTATAGTTCTTACCCAGTCTTTATGTTTTACATATATTTCTTCATTTTTGTTAAGCATAGCACTTACTATATCAATTATAAAAGAAATTAGATCAGTCTTTCCTTTTGCAGTAAGACTTTGATTATCTTCTATGAGTTTTAGTCCAAGGGTAGGCCATTTTGGCTCACCTTGCCCATCAAATATCCAAATAGGGTAGTTGCTTAAAATGCCTCCATCTACTATAAGGCTTATTCCAGTTTTATGCTTAAGCTTTACTGGTTTAAAAAACAAAGGAATACCTATGCTCATTCTTACAGCCTTAGCTATTGAAAAATCTAAAGGATCTATACCGTAAAATATAAGATCATCTGGTAGAATAATCATATCTCCCCTAGTAATATCAGAAGCTATTATTTTAAGATAAGACTTTCCATTTCTACTTACATCCCTGAATTTAACCTTTCCTTTTTTCTTGAGCAATTCTTCCATATATCCTTCTATGGGATCTCCAGAATAAATTCCCTTATCTTTAAGTAAGCCTATGATCTTATCAAAATAAGAAGTAATTTTAAATTTATCCAAAATGCTTTTCTCTAAAAACTTAGTATAATTAACCTGTAATATTATATCTTTCAATTCTTCTCCAGTATAGCCTGCTGCTAAAAGGGCCGCTACAATGGCTCCTGCTGATGTGCCTGCAAGATTTTCAAATTTATATCCTCTATTCTCAAGGCAACATACAGCTCCTACTAATGCTATTCCTTTTACTCCACCACCTTCAAAAACAGCGTCGATCTTCATGTTATCTCTCCTGAAAATAATACTTCATTTTAAGATATGAAACATCTAATCATTAGTGTTACTATATGGTTAATAGAGACTAGGGTCATAAAAAATATTATTAGAATTTAATTCTAGATATAGGTTGCAAATTTTGCAGTCTATGATATAATAATAAACAAATGGAAAACTTAATACATTGAAGTATTGCAGGGGTGCCAATTATGGCTGAGAAGAATAAATTCTAACCCTCTGAACCTGAATCTAGATAATGCTAGCGCAGGAAGCAATAAAGCAGTTTATATAGTATATATAGCTTCTTTGCTTTGCGGTAGAGGAGCTTTTTATATTTTACTTACTCCTCTAAAGCACTCATGCAATATTTATTTTGTATGAGTGCTATTTTTTTATTGAAAAGAAAGGATGATTTTATGAAAAAGGTATTGACCATAGCTGGCTCTGATAGCTGCGGCGGAGCTGGTATTCAAGCAGACTTGAAAACTATGAGTGCACTTGGAGTTTATGGAATGAGCGTAATCTGTGCGGTTACGGCTCAAAATACTCAGGAAGTTACTGCTGTTCAAGAAATCAGTACAGATATTGTGGAAGCTCAGATGAGAGCAATCTTTGATGATATAAAAGTAGATGCTGTAAAGATAGGAATGGTATCTAATTCTGAGATTATATCAACCATAAAAAATGTATTATTAGAATACAAAATAAAAAACATCGTTTTAGATCCTGTTATGATATCTAAAAGCGGATATTATCTATTAAAACCAGAAGCAATTAATGAACTGAAAAACTTAATCAGCATTTCTGATATTGTAACTCCTAATATTCCTGAAGCTGAGGAACTTACAGGAATGAAGATAAGTTCTGAAAAAGACATGAAAGAAGCGGCCTTAAAGATTACAAATTATGGAGTAAAAAATGTATTAGTAAAGGGAGGACATAGATGCAATAACTCTACAGATGTTCTCTACTTTAATAATGAGTTTTTCTATATAGAAGGAACAAGGATAGAAAGCAACAATACTCATGGCACTGGCTGCACTCTATCCTCTGCAATAGCAAGTTTCTTAGCTAAAGGCTGCAGCATTCATGAAGCTGTAAAGCTTTCAAAGGAGTATATAAATATAGCAATTAAAAATTCATTTTCAATTGGACATGGTGTTGGACCTGTAGGACATTTTATAGACCTATATAAAAAGGGTGGTATAAATTATGAATAACAAGTTTGAAATTAATATGACTAACAATATTTCCACTGTTCTTACTAAGGTGAGAGAAAAAACTCCCCTAGTTCACTCTATAACAAATTATGTAACAATAAATGACTGTGCCAATATATTATTAGCCTTTGGTGCATCTCCTGCTATGGTAGAAGCTTATGATGAAACTTACGACTTTGCTAAAATCTCATCTGCCATCTATATAAACATAGGGACCTTAACTAAGGAACAAGAACAAGCTATGATTATGGCTGTATTATCTGCTAAAAATAACAATATACCCGTTGTTTTGGACCCAGTAGCTTGCGGCGCTATTAAAAGAAAAATAGACTTTATACAAAGAATATTTGAGATTGGTAAAATTGATATAATAAAAGGCAATTTGGGAGAGATAAAATACCTAGCTGGATATGAATCAAAAATCCGTGGAGTAGACTCTATAGATGATGGCAGCAATTCAGTAGAAGCCTGCGTTTCCCTTGCTAAAAAGTATAACTGCATAGTTGCAGCTACTGGAGCTCAAGATATAATTACAGATGGAGAAAGAACAGCTGTAATTGAAAATGGTACAAGCCTTCTAACATTAGTTACAGGTGCTGGATGTATGGTAGGTGCCTTAACAGCTGCGGCAGCTGCTGTAGAGAAAGATAAGTTTTTAGCTGCTGTTGCCTCAGTATTATCTATGAATTTGGCTGGAGAACATGCTACAAAAACTGCTAAAGCTCCTGGAAGCTTTAAGGTTAAGCTCATAGATGAAATTTATTTACTAAAAGAAGATGATTTTGGGAAAGAAGGTAAAATTCAATGGATATAAACTATAAATTATATTTAATTACGGACAGAAGCTTTTTAAATGGTAGGAGCTTAAAAGATTGTGTTGAAGCAGCAATAAAAGGTGGAGTAACTTTAGTTCAAGTAAGAGAAAAAGATGCATCTACGAGAGAGTTTTATAAAATAGCTAAAGAAGTAAAGGAAATCACTTCAAAATATAATGTTCCATTACTTATAAATGACAGAATAGATATAGCTCTTGCTGTAAACGCTGAAGGTGTTCATCTTGGACAAAGTGATATGCCAATAGGGCTTGCTAGAAAAATATTAGGTGAAGATAAAATCATAGGAATTTCTGCCAATACCTTAGAGGAAGCACTAGAAGCTCAAAATGCTGGAGCAGATTACCTTGGTCTTGGACCTGTTTTTTATACGGGAACAAAAAAAGATATTGATGAACCCATAGGGATTCATGGGTTAAAGGAAATTACAGAAAACATAAGGATCCCATCTGTGGCCATCGGTGGAATAAATAAAGAAAATGCTAAATCTGTTTTAGAAACTGGTGTAAATGGAATTTCCGTAATATCAGCAATATTAAGAAGTGAAAACATAGAAAAAGCCTCTATAGAACTATCAAACATCTAATCATTGATTATTAAGCTCTAATCCCTAGTCTCTAATTATTAAATTATATTATTGACTAGAGATTAGAGACTAGAGATTATATGCGCTGTTAGTCATCTAAATCTATTAAGCATTCATCACAATTCTTTTTTTTCTCTTCCATCTTAGCATAATTCTTTATATCTTCTATTTCTTCTTCAATCTTTTTTTTGCTTTCTGTTTCTTTTCCAATAACACGTCCATCCTTGCACTTATAGAAAAATTCTATTTTCATAGCTTGCACCTCCTACTTCTTATATATTAATCCCCCCTTTATTTTATGACTGTTATATAATGTCTCAACTGTTTTTATTAGAATACTTGGTTACATATAGTTTAGGAATAAGAGCATACATAGCTGCACATTTTACAAGTTCACTCTTCCATGTTTTTTCATTTGGAGCATGTGCCTCTTCTTCATGTCCTGGACCAAATCCAATACATGGTATTCCATATCTCCCCATTATAGATACTCCATTGGTGGAGAATGTCCACTTGTCTACCAACGGGTCCTCTTTGAATAATTGTTTATATGCATCTACCAAAGTTTCGCATACAATATGATCTTCTGGCAGCACCCAAGTTGGAAAATAAGATTCAGTAGGATATACAAGTCCTGTATAAGATGGTCTTTCATAGGCATACATTTCAACTTCCGCCTTAGCAGCTTTAACGGATGGAAGATTTCTTATCTGCTGAAGGGCATATTCCCATGTTTCCCCATCTGTAAGTCTTCTATCTATAGAAATGGAGCAGCCATCGGCTACAGCACATCTTGATGGTGAAGAATAAAATATTTCTGATACTGTTAAACTTCCTTTTCCTAGAAAATCATTATCCATTAAATTTTCAGCTAAAGCTCTAAGCTCAATTAATATTGGAGCCATTTTAAATATAGCATTATCTCCTCTTTCTGGAGCGGAACCATGACAGCTTATTCCTCTAGTTGTTACTTTTATCTCCATTCTTCCTCTTTGTCCTCTATATATATTACAGGAAGTAGGCTCAGTTGAAATTACAAATTCTGGCCTTATGCCATCTTCATTTATAATGTACTGCCAGCATAGTCCATCGCAATCCTCTTCTTGAACAGTACCTGTAACTATTAATGTGTACTCATCTTGTAAACCTAGGTCCTTTATAATCTTTCCTGCATACACCATGGATGCCATGCCGCCTTCCTGATCACTTGCTCCTCTTCCAAGAATAATCTCTTCATCTTCATAGCCTTCATAGGGATTATAATTCCAAAGATTTGCATCCCCAACACCAACTGTATCAATGTGGGCATCCATAGCTATTACATGCTTTCCATGTCCAATATATCCTAATATATTTCCCATAGGATCTATTTCTATCTTATCAAAGCCTACTTTCTCCATTTCTTCTTTTATTCTCAATACTACTTTTTCTTCCCCACAACTTTCGCTTGGAATAGATATCATATCCCTTAAAAACTTGCTCATATCATCTTTATATTTTTCAGCTAAGCTTAACACCTCTTCTACTTTTAATTCTTTTGACATTATCTCTCCCTCCACAACCTTATATAACTATTTTATTGATTTTTCTCTTTATAAAATTGCCATAACCTTTCTTTCCAATAAATTTGTTATCCTTAGCTATAATTTCTCCTCTTAGCATAGTAAGCACAGGATATCCTTTTAACTTAAAGCCCTCATAAGCTGTGTAATCTACATTTTCGTGTAGCATACTCTTAGTTAAAGTAACCTCTAAATTTGGATCTATTAAAACTATATCTGCATCGGACCCAACTTGAATTGTTCCTTTCTTAGGGTAAAGTCCAAAAATCTTAGCAGGGTTAGTACAGCACACTTCTACAAACTTATTTAAACTTATTCTTCCTTTCATGACCCCTTCAGAAAACATAAGAGGTATTCTCTCTTCAATTCCTGGCGCTCCATTAGGACATTTTGTGAAATCATCTTTTCCCATCTGCTTGTCTTTATTAAAAGCAAAAGGACAATGATCTGTTGCAACTGTATGAATATGTCCATCCTTAATGCCTTTCCACAAAGGTGCTTGATTTTCTTTTTTCCTAAGAGGAGGACTCATTATATATTTTAGCCCTTCGTTGTTAGGCTCCTTATATCTCTCTTCATCTAAAAGAAGATATTGTGGACATGTTTCAGAGTATACATTTTGTCCTCTATCATGGGCTAGTTTTATATAATCTAGTGCCATGGATGAAGATACATGAACAATATATAAAGGTGCATCTTCTGCTATAGCTGCAAGATTTATAATTCTGTTTACAGCCTCTCCTTCACATTCAGGTGGTCTGCTTAGAGCATGGTATATTGGAGATGTTAGCCCTTTTTTTACAAATTCTTGTCTTAGGTAATTTACAGCATCATTATTTTCAGGATGAACAGTGGTAATCCCACCTAATTCTTTTAATTTTAAAAGGACCTTTAAAGCATCCTCATCACTAACCTTATAATCATAGGTCATATAAATTTTAAAACTAGGTATACCTTCTTCTTTTACGATCTGTTCCATCTCTTTTAATATAGATTCATCTACGTGCTGAATTACTCCATGAAAGCTGTAATCCACAACAGCATTATTCCTTGCATATTTATGATATACATTTACTTGATGGTGAAGGTTACAACCCTTAGGACCAAAACCCATGTGATCAACTATAGTAGTAGTTCCACCACAAGCCGCAGCTACTGTTCCAGTGTAAAAATCATCATTGGCCACTGCAATCCCTGCATCTAAGTTAAGATGAGTATGAACATCTACTCCTCCTGGAATTACATATTTACCCTCAGCATCTATCACCTCATCACAATCTTTTCCTAAGTTTATGCCTATATCTTTTATAATTCCTTCATCAATATATATATCTCCTTTAAATATATCTGCCGCAGTTACTATAATTCCATTTCTTATAATTTTAGACATCTATATTACCCCATTTCCTATAAGGATACTTTTTATGAATTATATATAGCATTATCTATGCCAAATTTTATGAAATATTGTGGACATATTCCTCAGCAGCCACAACATATTATTTCAGCTCATAAATTCTTCATTAATTAAAAGTTGCAACTTATTGCTTATATATAAAAAATAGTTATCAATCTGATAACTTCTATCAAATTGATAACTAAACATTGTTTTATTTGCTTTATTATTCTATATAATTCCTTACTTATAGCCTTATTATCATTTTGATAATTATTCTTTTCAACTTATCTCCAATCCTTAGTCAAATGTCCTGTTGATTCTTTTTTATATCTAATAGATTGTATCTCTGCAAGTATAGATAAGGCTATTTCCTTTGGAGTATCTCCTCCTATGTTTAATCCAACAGGAGCATATACACTGCTAAAGTCCAGATCTTTAGATATTTCTTCTCTTAGCTTTTCAAGCATTATCCTAGCTTTTCTTTCTGAGGCTAAAAGACCAATATATTTAGGAAGGCAATCCTTTTTAAATAGGGCTTTTAATATCCTATATTCTATTTCATGAGTGTATCCAGCTACTACCACATAGTCATCGGCTGTAATTTCAAGTCCATTTATTACTTCCTCATAATCACCAACTACTACTTCATGCCTTTTGTCTACGGTATCTGCTATCTCTTTTCTATCTTCTATTACAACAGTCTTATAATCTAAATCTGCTAGCACATCAGATAAAGCCATTCCTACATGCCCTGCCCCTAATATATATATTTTAGGGCTACACTGTATATATTCATAATATAATGTTACTAAACCACCACATATCATGTCTATGCTCACATCTGCTTTAGTTACATTCATACCTGTAAAATCATATCTAACTATATCATGCTTCTTTTCTTTCATAACTTCTTTAGCCTTTTCAATAGCTAAATACTCTAATTGTCCGCCGCCTACAGTACCCTTTACCTCTCCATTTTTACACACAAGAAGCTTTTTACCAACATTTGCTGGACCATGTCCTTTTCTTTCCACAACTGTTACAAGAACAGCTTCTTCATTTTTTTGCTTCAATTCATATATCTCTTTATATATATCTAGCATAAGTGCCCTTCTCCTTTCACAGGTATACTTTTCTATAATCTTAGTTGTGCTTTCTTACTAAATTTATATATTATTTTTAATATAAATAAATATTACAAAAAGTACTTATGCTTGTAATATGCGTAAATACTTTTTGTAATAAACTTATTAATTTTCCTTATTTAAATTCATTAAAAAGTCTTCCAATATTCTCAAGCAAACATCTTTTCTGTAATCAGCAGTAGACCTTTGATCATCTATAGGAGTTATAAGTTTTGAGTATATCTTTTTAATATAATTTAATTCATCATCATTTACGGATCCTAGTTTAATTAGGGAATTTTCAGTAGTCTTGTCTTTAATAATTTTAGGGCCACAGGCTCCAAATGCAATTCTTATGTCTTCTATTTTACCTTTGTAAACCCTTGCTAGGCCCATAAAAGACACCTTGGATAGTGCAATAGACTTTCTAGTGCCTACCTTTTTATAATAAGTTTTATTAAAATCTCCTATATCTATCTCTATCTCTTTTAAGATTTCATTTTTCTTAATGTCCTTTTTACCTGGACCTAAAATAAACTTTTGTATTGGTACTTTTCTCTCTCCTTCAGCACTTTCAAGTATTAGCTTTGCTTCTAAAGCATATAAAAGAGGCAGACTATCTCCTGCTGGAGATGCATTGCATATATTTCCTCCTACTGTTGCTATATTCCTTATAGCAGGAGATGCCATATTTAAAAATACTTCCTTAAAATAATCTGGGACTAAATCATTTTCTGCAATCTCGCAGCAAGTGCAAGCTGCCCCAAGCTTTAATATATTGTCCTTCCTTTCTATTTTCTTTAGTTCTTTTAAACCACTTATAAATACTACAGGCTTTGTAAAGCCCGGTTCTACGCCTGACCACTTTTTATTCTTTACCATTAAATCTGTGCCGCCTGAAAAGATTATGCACTCTTCCTTGTCTATAATCTCCAATGCTTCTTTTAAGGTTTTAGGTCTATATGCTTCTACCATAGCCCTTCACCTCTTTTCGCTGCTATTTTTACAGCATCTATTATCATATTATACCCTGTGCATCTGCATAAATTGCCTGAAATGCCTTCCCTTATCTCCTCTTCAGTAGGATTAGGATGTTTTCTAAGTAAAGCCTCTGCAGCCATTATCATACCTGGAGTACAAAAGCCACATTGAACAGCTCCAGCTTCCTCATAGCTTTCTTTTAATATCTGGTAGGTTTTGGTCTTTTGAAGTCCCTCTATAGTTATGACTTCTTTTCCTTCCAATATACCTATAGGAACCATGCAGGAGTTTACAAGCTTTCCTTCTATGAGTACACTGCATGCACCGCACTCTCCTTCTCCACAACCTTCCTTAGGTCCTGTTAAACCTAAATCTTCTCTTAATACATCTAACAGCCTTTTTAATGGATTAACCTTAATTTCAACTTCTTCAAAATTTAGCTTTAATTTTATGCTATTTTCCACTATGTGTCACCTCCATTAAATGCTCTGGTCTTATAGGAAGCTTATTAATCTGTACTTTAGCAGCATTTTCTATAGCTAAAGCATAAGCTGTTCCTGAACCTACCAATGTGAGTTCTCCTAATCCTTTGGCTCCAAATGGTCCATTTTCATATGGCTCACACATAAGCTCACTTACTATTTTTGGTGCATCCTTTGAAGTTGGAATTATATAATCTGTATTGCTTCTTTGCATAAGCCTTCCATTCTTTCTTTCCATAACTTCCATACCACCATAGCCTAAACCTTGAAGTATTCCACCTTCTATTTGCCCTTTTACTATTCTCTCATCCATAGGATTTCCAATATCAAAAACAGCCCAAACACCTTTAATCGTAGGTTCATAAGTTATTGGATCTAATTCTACTTCTACTACATTTGCTCCCCAAGAATAAGAATTATAAGCATCTCCTGCAAAGTTAGTATCATCCCATAAAAATCCTTCTGGATGCTTATATTGAGTCATTATTTCCACAGTGCCTTCTTCATTCCACCTATCTTTCAACTTCTCTGCTGCATTCTGTAATAGCTTTCCTACAATTACTGTAGTTCTTGAAGCTACAGTAGGTCCTGAATTTGGAACCCTATCTGTATCTGGATTATTATATATAATCTTGTCAAGAGGAATTCCTAAAGTATGAGCTACTATCTTTCTTAAAACCGTCTGAGTTCCTTGTCCCATTTCCACATTAGCTATGAGAATCTCTACATTTCCATTTGGATATTTAACAAGCTTTACTTTAGCCTTTATAGTGTCTCTCTCTCCACTTCCTGTAAAGCCTCCGCCATGAAAGAATAAGCTAAGACCTATTCCTTTTAATTTTCCTTCTTTTCTTTCTTCCTCAAATTTTTTAAGTTTTTCTGTATAGGATGACATTTCAATTACTCTATCAAGCATCTCTTCAATGCGAACCCTATCTCTAAAGATTCCTCCCGTTGAAGATTTATCTCCTGTTTTTACTAAATTATTTCGCTTTAATTCTAAGGAATCTATGCCTAATTCTTTTGCTATATGCTCCATATGCATCTCTACTGCAAATACTGCCTGAGGTGCGCCAAAGCCTCTAAATGCTCCATTTACAACAGTGTTAGTAGCTACTGTTTTGCCCTTAACAAATACATTTTCTACATTATATACTCCTATAGCTGCAAACATGGCTCTTTGTAGGACTACATTAGATAATCCTGAATAAGCTCCACTGTCTAATTTAACATCAACTTCTGAACCTAAAATTTTATAGTTTTCATCAATATAGCTTGTTATCTTTATTTTAGAAGGATGCCTTTTAGGAGTTACCTCTAAATCTTCATCTCTGTCTAATATTAGCTGAACAGGTTTCTTAGTCTTTACAGCTGCACAAGCTGCTTGCCCTGCTAACAATGAAGGATAGTCTTCCTTTCCTCCAAATCCCCCTCCAGTAACAGCTTGTATAATTTGCACCTTGTCTTCTTCAAATCCTAAGCACTGCTCCACTGCACCCTTTACATAATATGGACACTGCATAGAACCATATATGGTAACCTTGTCATTTTTGTATTCAGCTATTACTCCCTGGGGCTCTAAATAAAGTTGCTCTTGATATCCTGTTTCATACTCTCCTTCTATAACATATTTACTATTCTTTTTTGCTTCTTCAATATTTCCCTTACTATATTTATAATCTGCAAAGCAGTTATTTTCTCCGTAAATAGGTTCCTTAGACCCATCTAGTCCTTCTTCAATTGAAAGTATAGGGTCCATTTTTTCATATTTCACTTCTATTTTTGAAAGAATATTCAATATTTCCTTTTTATCTGGACCTACAACTAGAGCTATAGGTTCTCCAATATAATTGACAACTCCATCCGCAAAGAAAGGTTGATCATCTATAATAATCTTTACAAAATTCTTTCCTGGCACATCATTTTTATCTACTATATAATATCCTTCAGGAAGTTTTGGATATTTAACTTCTATAATTCTTGCTCTTGCTTCTGTTGATCTTAAAGTTTTGGCATAAATCATACCATCTATGCGATAGTCAGCAATATACTTTGCTTTTCCTGCTATCTTGTCTGGTACATCAATTCTTCTTACAGGTTTACTTATACTGCAGTTCTCAAGCATTTAGCTGCACCTCCTTAAAACTTAGCTCAGTGCTAAAATCCTTTTATAATCTTCCATTGTGTCAATATCAAATAATATTCCTTCATACTCTACAGGAACAAAAATTGGTTCTTTGGTATTTATAAACTCCCTCAAATTAGAATATTTAGAGCTTTGCAATAGCTCTTTTGCTAAATAGGATTTCATAAGTATAGGATGACCCTTTTTCCCATTGTATGTTGGAATCACTATTTCATTATCTCTATGCTCCAAAAGTTTTAAGCACACCTTATCATCAATGAGAGGATAATCTCCAGGCATGAAGAAAAATGAATCTCCTTTTATATGAGAAAAGCCTTTTTTTACTGAACTAAACATTCCTTCCTCAAAGTTTTCATTAAATACCAGTTCTACATTTTTATATCCATTTATAATAGGCTTTAGTTTTTCAATTTTATATCCTCCAACTACTATAACCCTTGAAGATACCTTTAACATGCTTTCAATAGCTCTCTCAATAACAGTCTTTTCTCCTACTTTTAAAGTCATCTTGTAGGTCTTAGCTCTAGAAGAAAAACCTGCTGCTAAAATCACTGCCTCTACCAACATAGGTCTCCTCCCATCTATATGGCACTTTAGCTGGTACAAGCATTTGCTTATACCAGCTTTAAAATTTCTATTTATTTAGTTTTTTTAGTCCCATAAGCACCTTTTCAGGTGTTATTGGTAATTCTCTGATTCTAACGCCAGTGGCATTATAAATAGCATTTGCTATTGCTGCTGGCGGCGTATCTACTCCTATTTCTCCAACGGACTTAGCGCCATAAGGTCCTGAAGGTTCGTAGCTTTCAACAAACTCTACATTAAAATTCTTAACATCTTTTCTTGTTGGAATTTTATAATTCATAAGGTTATTATTCATAAGCTTGCCTTTTTCGTCATATTTTGCATCTTCAAACATTGCCATACCAATTCCTTGAAGTAGTCCTCCCTCAACTTGAATACGAGCAAGGTTTGGATTTAAAGTAGTTCCGCAGTCAACTACTGCTGTATAATCTAATAAATCTACCTTACCAGTTTCTAAGTCCACCTCTACCTCAGCAAAGGCTCCCATAAATGGTGGAGGAGATACCTTTCCAAAGTAAGATTCACAAGCTACCAATTGTTTTTGATTATTGCTGTAATATAATTCTGTTGATAAATCCTTTAAGGATATGCTCTTAGTGCCATCCTTAGTTTTTATATTTTCTCCATCAAATACAACATCATATTTCGTTACACCTAGTCTTATTGCTCCCTGCTCTTCTATCATTTCCTTCATTTTTAATGCAGTTTTCCTTACAGCATTTCCTGATATATAAGTTGTACTTGACGCATATGCTCCACAATCGAAAGGAGTTAAATCTGTATCTGATGAATATACAACCATTTTACTTGTTGAAACTCCTAAAGCTTCTGCTGCAATTTGAGCAAGTACAGTATCACTTCCTGTACCTATGTCTGTAGCTCCTACTAATAGGTTAAAGAAGCCTTGGTCATTTAACTTAATTATGGCAGATCCCATATCCACATATGGTATACCTGACCCCTGCATTGCTATAGCGGATCCAATTCCACGAACCTTTCCTTTAGAAACTTCTTTTCTAGGATATTTTTCCCTCCAGCCTGATATTTCCATTGCTCTTTCTAAACACTTATCAAGTTTGCAGCTTTCAATAATCATGTCTACCCCTTCTGTACCTTCTCCCATTATCTTAAATATTGGAGAGGTTTCTCCTTGACCTATCATGTTCTTTTTTCTTAATTCAACTGGGTCCATTCCAAGTTTTGCTGCTAATTCATCTATAGCAGATTCTAAAGCGAAATTTCCTTGTATTGCACCATAACCTCTATAAGCTCCTGCTGGAGTCAAATTTGTATATACTACCTTTCCTCCAAATCTTACAGCCTCTACTTTATTATATAGAGGAAGTGTCTTTGATCCTGATACCATGAAAACTGTTAGAGCATGTTCTCCATAAGCTCCTGTATTTGATAGTAAATCCATATCTATTGCTTTAATATTTCCTTCCTTATCTGAGCCAATAGCTACGTTAAATCTCATAGCATGTCTGCAGTAAGTTGATTCAAACACTTCATTTCTAGTGTATACAAGTTTTGCTGGCTTTCCTGTTCTAAGAGCTACTAAAGATACTAGGAATTCTCCGTGAAGTGCTTGCTTTCCACCATATCCTCCTCCAATTCTTGGTTTAACTACACGTATTTTTTCTATTGGAAGACCTAAAGCTTCAGCAACTATTCTTCTAACATGGAATGGAGTTTGAGTTGAACTTATTATATTAACTCTTCCATATAGATCTACATAAGCTGATGATGTATGAGGTTCCATTGCTACATGAGACTGAGCTTGAGTATAATAAGTGCTTCTAACTACACAGTCGCATTTACTTAAAACCTCATCCACATCTCCAACATGCATATGATATTCAGCAGCAATATTTCTCTTAGAATCAAAGCCTATTGGAAACATTTCATGTGCTTCTGGTTCTGGATGGATAATTGTTTTATTATCTACTGCTTTTTCAAAGTCTAAAACTGGTTCTAAAACCTCATATTCCACCTTTATGAGTTTCAAAGCTTTTTCCGCTGTTTTTTCATCTACTGCAGCTACAGCAGCAACTTCATCTCCTACATATCTAACATATTCATCTAATATGAACTTATCATGAGGAGATGGTTCTGGATAACCTTGTCCCGCTCTTGTAACTATATTTCTTGGAACATTTT
Source organism: Clostridium sp. (assembly GCF_047777555.1). GTDB lineage: Bacteria > Bacillota > Clostridia > Clostridiales > Clostridiaceae > Clostridium_H. The sequence continues at coordinate 157,591 of NZ_JBKEEV010000004.1, forward strand.
TATATGTTAAAACACATTCTACTCCAGTTAATTTTTCTGCTTCCTCAGTATTTATATTCTTTATTTTTGCAAAAGCATATGGGCTTCTTAACACCTTTACAATTAGGGAATTTTGAGGTGCAATATCATCAGTATAAGCCATTTTTCCCTTTGATAATCCTACTCCATCTATCTTTGGAATAGACTTATTTACTTCTCTCATCTTGCCACCTCCTGTAAATACTTCTTTATAGCTCTTAAATGTCCAAAATATCCTGTACATCTACATAGATTTCCAGCTAAATAATGTTTAATATCATCATCTGTAGGGTTGTCTAAATGATTTTTCATAGCTATTATGTTTAAAACGAGGCCTGGACTGCAGTATCCACACTGAGTAGCCCCTTCAGCATTCAAATATTTAGCTATTTTTTCTGCTTCTTCACCAGCTCCTTCTATGGTTGTTATGTTATGTCCTTCTGCTCTTACAGCTAAATATGAGCAAGAAGCTATAGGCTCTCCATCTATTAATATAGTGCATGTTCCACAGGAACCTGTATCACAGGATTTTCTTACACTTATATATCCATTCTTTCTCAAAACATCAGCTAACATATCTCCTGGTTCTACATCTAAGCTCCTGTTACAGTTATTTATTTTCAAATTAATCTTCACTATATCACCTCCAAAATTCCACGCTTTACTAATGCCTTGCAGATTTCTTTCTTATATTCAGCTGATCCCCTTATATTGCTTCTAAACTCTAAATTATCAGCTGCAATTTCTCCAGCCTTAACAGCGTTTTCCTCATTTAACTCAACTGCACTTAGGTATTCTGCTGCTTCCTTTGATAGCTTAGCTATGCCCGGCCTTGCTCCTACTGCTACTTTGAAATTGTTTTCAACCCTTGATACAGCTGCATTTAAAATAGCAAAATCCGTACTAGTATTTCTTAAACTTTTAAAACTTGCTTTTCTATTATCTTTTAATATTACTATCTTTGTGAGAATGTCCTTTTCCTTATGTTCTCTATTTAAAAACTTTTCTAGGGACATTCTTCCTTCCTTATAAAGTTCAACATAAGTATCTAAAGCTAATAAGGCTGTAATTATATCTGAAAATCCATATCTTCCATATACGCTTCCACCTATAGTAAATATGTTCCTCATCTGCACTCCTAAAATAGGTTTTACAGCCTCGCTTAAAATACCATTAAAATTTTCATTTGTTATTTTATTTATCTCTATTTCTCTTAAAGTAGTCATAGCTCCTATTTCAATAGAATCCTCTTTTTCATCAATAAACTCTAAGCCTAAGTTTGAAATATCAATAGCTCTCTCTATTTCCTTATTTCCTAACTTTAGGTATCCTCCTCCACCAAGAATTACAGCTCTTTCCTTTGAAGTTAGCTTTTCATATGCTTCATCTAAACTTGAAGGTCTTATATATTCCTTAATATTCAATTACCTCGCTCCTTTCATATAAATCTTTATAAGACTCCACTTATAGCATGAACTGGGCATTTTGATTCACATAAAGAACATCCAAAACATTTTTCTTTATCCACAAGCACCTTATCTTCTAAGCTTAAAGCAAAGTAAGGGCATATCTTTGTGCATAAACCACATTTAGTGCATTTTTCATGATCTATAACAGGATTATCTGGAGTAAATTTTATGCTTCCTTTAGAAAGTTCAGTTTTTATTACTTCTTCTACACTGGAGAAATTATATTTTTCTAATACTTGTGGCAAATCTTTTATTATTTTTTCATATAAGTCTTTACCTTTTAGCATAGCAGAAGATAGCATCTGTACAGCATTTGCTCCTGCAAGCAAGAATTCAACTACGTCCTCAGCTGAAGATATTCCACCTACCCCTATTACAGTAAGGTCTGGTATTGCGCTTTTAATCTTATTTACTATGGCTAGAGCTAATGGTTTTATTACAGGTCCTGATGTCCAAACCTCTCCTTTGTCATTTCCTACTAATACTTTTCTATTTTTTATATCAATTTTCATGGTAGGTCCAAGAGAATTTATAGCAACAATTCCGCTAGCTCCATTGTCCCTAACTGTCTTTGCAAAGGCAACTGGATCTGGAATATGAGGGCTTACCTTCATGAATATAGGCTTAGTTGTATGACTTCTTATGGTTTTAACCGTTTCTCCTATTACACTTAAATCCTTTCCAACATAATGAGTTGAAATCTCAAAAGCATCTGCATAAGGATCTAAAAGAGGAATAAGCTTTTCCATATCCTCTTTTGTATATCCTACACTTACAATAAGAGGAACCTTTAATTCTCTTTTAAGCTTAGGCAAAGCCTCATTAAGCCAGTATTCTGGTGGATACTCAGACCAAAGTTCTGCATTCATAATCATATCTTTTTCACCATATATACAAGGCCTTGGCACATCTGCTCCTATAGTTGAAATAGTCTTAGTTACCATGCATCCAAGTCCAAAACTTTCTAAAATCATCATCTTTTCATAATCTCCTACTAATGGTCCTGATGCTGGCATTAATGGGTTCTTTAATTTTATACCTGCAATATTAGTACTTAAATCCATATAATCACCCCTAATTAAAATTAATCTTTATTTATCCTGTTCCAAAGCTTTTCTGCTGAATTCTCAGCCTCTAGAGCTATATTTTTCTCATCTATAGCAACCTTATAATTCCTCATAAGACACTCTCCATTACACCAAGTATCTCTTGGATGAAAATTATCAAATACTCCAAAGAATATATGACCTAGTATGTTGTCCTCTTCCATTGGTGTTGGTGGAATATAAGGAACTGCTATCATATCAGCCTTATACCCTTTTTCTATCCTTCCAATCTTTATGTTCAAAATATTGCTTATATATTTATATCCATTGTTAATACACTCTCGCATATCATCTAATCCAAATCTTGTAGGTCCATTTAATCTATTCTTCATAGCAAATACTAAATTTAAAAAATCCCTCGTTATATTAACTCCAAGACCATCATTTCCTATAATACATGGAATCCCATAAGACTTTATCATCTCATAATCAGCTAGTCCTACAGCATTGTTCATGTTAGAAGTAGGATTCATTGCAATATAACATCCTCTTTTTGAAATAAGCTCTGCTTCCTTCTCATTAATATGAACACAATGAGCTAAAATAGAATTACTTTTTAATAAATTAAAACTATCTAATCTATCAACTATATACTTCCCATAATTTTTTCTGCTGTGAATTTCATCCTCTTCACTTTCTGCAACATGAATATGAATTGGTATATCTCCTATATGCCTTGATACCTTGTCTAAAGTTTCATCACTTAAACTCATAGAAGCATGTAATCCAAATAATCCAGCATATTTTTCGCTTTTTCTTTGGCAAACTCTAAATTTTCTTCTATGCACTCATCCATATTAAATCTATCACTTGTTTCGAAACAAAATATTCCTCTAAGTCCTATATCATCACAAATACCCTTTTTCAATTCATTTAGAGTACCTTTTATATCAAGACCACTAGCATGATGATCTATAATAGATGTTACTCCATTTTTTACGCAATCAATTCCATAAACAAGTCCGCTATAATACACATCATTTTTATTAAGCTTTCCATCTAGTCTCCACCAAAGCTGACTTAATATATCCTGGAATGTAATAGGGTTAAAAGGCACGTTCATCCCTCTAGAAAAAGTAGAATAGATATGGGTATGACAATTTATAAGACCTGGCATAACTAAACTATGACTACAATCATATATCTTATCTGCTCCTGGAAAATCTTCCATACTGCCTACTTCTTTAATCTCAGAATCAAATAAAACATATTGATTTTTCTTAAAATTCTGAAAATCATAAATGCAGGCATTAATCAGTGCTTTCAATTTGTTCGCCTCCCGTTTAACTGCATAAACTAAAACTTATTTATACACAATTTTACTTAGCATTATTTATGCCAATTTTTTCATACCTTTTAGTAACCAGCAATCAGTTAATGAAATAATTAAGCAAAGCTTAATATTAAAGTTCTGCACTGGAAAACTTTCTTTACTGGTTACTTATCACTGATTACTGGTTATTAAAAATAAATTATTATGCAATTTATTCTCATTACTATTTTGATAAAAATTATCATTTTGATAAGTTGGGTTATATTTACATTGACCTATTATATTACATTTATTTAATTCTTACCTGTGTTATCATTTTGATAAATATTATATTCCTCTAGTTTTCTATAGAGGGTGGCTATACCTATGCCTAACTTTTTTGCAATGATTTTTTTACTTTGAGTGGAGCCTCCATAGATTTCTAAAGCCTTTAAGATTTCTCTTTTTTCTAATTCTTTCAATGGATGTATATCTTTGTCACTTTCTTTTATCTTTCTGGTATTATTGAGTATACTTTGAGGTATGGTATCTAAAGTCAATTTTCCATCTGGACCAAGCATATTGATCATAAATTCTATGGCATTTTCTAATTCTCTAACATTTCCCGGCCAGGAATAATGTTGAAAAACTTCCCATACTTCTTCATCTATGACTATTGAGGAATATTCTTTGCTTAGCATCTTAGTGTACTTATCAATGAAATAGTTAACTAGGATTTTTATATCCTGTATTCTTTCTCTTAAGGGAGGTATATTGAAAGGAATTACGTTAAGTCTGTAGTATAAATCTTCTCTGAACTTGTTTTCTTCTATGAGTTTTATTAAATTTTTATTGGTTGCTGCTATTACTCTAACATCAATATCCACAGCTTTATTAGATCCTACTTTTATAATTCTTTTATCTTGAAGAACTCTTAGTATTTTTGTTTGGAGATGCAGAGGCATGTCTCCTATTTCATCTAAAAATATAGTTCCTTTGTTGGCAAGTTCAAATTTACCAACTCTTCCTCCTGCATTTGCGCCTGTAAAAGCTCCTTTTTCATATCCAAACAGTTCACTTTCTAGTAGTGCATCTGGTATAGCTGCACAATTAATTGCTATAAATGGTTCATTTTTTCTATTGCCCTCGTTGTGTATAGCTCTTGCAAACATTTCTTTACCTGTTCCGCTCTCACCTAGAATTAAAACAGTAGAAGAAGATAGAGCAATTTTCTTTATGTTCTTTTTTAGGGCTTCTATAGTATCACAACTTCCTAATATATCCTTTACATAAATTCTTTCCTTTGTTTCCTTATGATGAACAGCACTTGATTTTGCTTTTTTAATTTCTCTAAAAATAAACAGTCTATCAAAATAACTTTCGTTTAAATTCATAGGATAAACATCGCCTTGAAAATAAAACACTTGGTTTCCTATCATAACTTTATATTCTTTAGAACCTTTACTACTGCTGTCTAACTCTTGAAGCTTTACTTCATCTATAAAACTGCTGTCTACGAAGTTTAATAAATTAACCGCTTTTCTATTTATTTGAGTTACCTTATTGTTTTTATTTAGAATTATAATTCCCTCATCCATTTTATCTATTACAAAATTGAGGGATTTTAATAAAGTCTGTTCTCTTGATTTCTCTATGTCTTCATAAGCAGTTATGCTTATAAAATCTGATATTTGTTCAAGAAAGCTTTTTGATGTTTCAAAATCATTCAACAAATGTTCCTTTTGAAATTCATCAGTACAGACAAGACCAATTACTCCTATTATTTCGCTGCCTAGCTTTATAGGAGTACACATTTCAAACTTTTCTTCACAAATATCTCGTTTGGGACATGGAAGACACAGCTCTTCTTTTCCTGGATTATTTATTATCTGCGGTCTCCCTGTTGTTAAAGCACTTCTATACACATATCCTTCTTTAGACATACTTCTGTTTATTTTATTTTTGTATATTCCAGTACCTGCAATCCTCATTAAATCACTATCAGCTATTTCAACTTCTACTTTTAAAACCTTTGATATTATATTTGCATATTTCATAACAGGTCTTTGTATACTCTTTAAGATAGATGCCAATAATTATTCACTCCTTTTAAGCTTAATTCTAAGCCTTTCCAAAGGCACAATTAGGATATATACATTCCTTGCACTGCAAGCAAAATCCTCCGTGGCCCAATGATGTAATATCTTGTTTTTGTATTATATCTCCTGCCATTATTCTTGGAAATAATAAATCAAAAGAAGTAATTTTACAATATAATGCTCCTGCTGGTATTCCAATAATAGGTATATCTTTAAAATAAGCAATCATAAGCATATTTCCTGGCAGAGCAGGTATCCCATAAGACACTACTTTGTCTGAAACATTTTTTATAGCTATTGGAGTTACATCATCCGCATCTACGGACATTCCTCCTGTTGCAAGAACTATATCTGCTCCAGATTTAATTAAATTTCTCATACCTTCTTCTATCTTTTCTCTATCATCAGGGGTATACTTTATCTCCAACAATTCTCCTCCGTAATATTCAATCTTCTCCTTTAAAATAGGAGCAAATCTATCTTTTATCCTTCCCTCGTACACTTCTGTGCCTGTTATAATAACCCCTACCTTTAAAGCTTGTAACTCTTTTATAGAAACTACTTTGCCGAGGTTTTCGCATATATCTTCTACTTTTTTTATATTTTCTTCTTCTATAACTAAAGGAATAATTCTAGTAGCACCTATAATTTCATCTTTTTCTACTAATATGTTATTATGTCGTGTAGCAAGACTGACTTTATCTATATTGTTTACAGCATTTAAACTTTCTAAATTTATCTTAATAATGCCTCTATGTTTTGATTTAAGCAAAACTTTTCCTTCTGACGGCTCTGATAAATACATTCCTTCTCCAATGGCTGCTTTTCCAATTCTTTTAGCTGCTTCATCCTCATGAAGTTTTCCGTCACATAATTCTATTATGTTTATATGATTTTTACCCATGCTTTTTAAAACTTCTATATCTTCTTCTTTTATGACATGTCCCTTTTTAAAAGCCGCTCCTTTATACTTTCCTGGAATGATCATGGTTAAATCATGTCCTAAAACTGAACCTACCGCTTCTTCAATTTTAACAATTTTCATTTTTATCCCACCTTTTTTTATTCTAATTATATATTTTAAAAAATATTCTAACAAATTTAAAATAAACCGTTTTATAACATTTTGACCTATTTTTATCAAAGTAATAAAATTATCCAATTCATTTATCAATTTTATAATATTGACTTATTTTTTACAATTTAGTAAAATAATGATGTTGTAATTGTTTTCAATATTTCTCAATATTATAATTAATTCATATTACTAATCTATTTTCTGTTCTAGATTTACTCTCAATTTGCTCGCAAATGCTTAACATAAAATTTTAACCAAGTTTAAGAAAGGAGTGAAATTAATTGTCTTTATTATTAAAGAATCTTTCCCAAGCAGTTACTTTTAACGATAAAGATGAAATACTTAAGGAAGTAGATATATTAGTTGATGGTAGAAAGATTAAATCTATAGGTAGAAACCTACCTGTTGAAGAAGGAACTGAGGTAATAGACTGTACAGGACTTTTAGCTTTACCTGGCTTTGTAAACACCCATCATCACCTTTATCAAACTCTTTTTAGAGGAATACAAGAAGTTCAGGAAATGCCTCTCTTTCCTTGGCTTACGGGATTATACGAATTCTGGAAACATATAACTCCAGAAGCTGTTTACTATGGGTCCCTAGTAGGTTTTAGTGAATTATTAAGGACTGGTTGTACTACTTCTATGGATCATCATTACGTATTTCCTAAAAATCAACCAAATACCTTAATAGATGAACAGATAAGAGCAGCCTCAGAGATAGGAATTCGTTTCCATGCAACCCGCGGTTCCATGTCTCGCGGAAAAAGCGAAGGTGGATTACCACCTGATTCAGTAGTGCAAAGCTCTGATGAAATACTTGAAGATTCCGAAAGACTTATAGATAAATATCATGACAATAGTAAATTTGCTATGCACAGAATTGCTCTTGCCCCTTGTTCTCCATTTTCAGTAACTAAAGAATTAATGATTGAATCAAGGGAGCTTGCAAGAAAAAAAGGTGTAATGCTTCATACCCATCTTGCTGAAACCAAGGATGAAGAACAATTCTGCTTAGATATGTATGGAAGAAGACCAGTAGAACTTATGGTGGATTTAGGTTGGACAGGTCCAGATGTGTGGTTTGCTCATGTAATTCACCTTAACTCAGAAGAAATGAAAATGTTGAAAGGCTCTGGAGTTGCTCATTGTCCTTCATCTAATATGAAACTTTCCAGCGGAATATGTCCAACTAATGACTTAATAAAAGCTGGAGTAAAATTAAGCATTGCTGTGGATGGAAGTGCTTCTAATGATGGCTCTAATATGTGGGAAGAAATAAGACGGGCTTACCTTCTAAATCACCTAAAATACGGGTATGATGGATTAAATGCTTATGAAATTTTAAAATTGGCTACAAGAGGTGGCGCTGAAGTTTTAGGAAGAGATGACATAGGCATACTAAAAGAGGATATGGCCGCAGATATTGTACTCTTCGATCTTAATGATGTAGCCTATGCAGGATGCCATGATCCATTAGTTGGACTAGTTACTTGTGGAAATACTAGCCTTGTAAAAATGACTATAGTAAATGGAAAAATCGTAGTTAAAGATGGCAATCTACTAACAATGGACACTGAGAAAATCAGATTAGAAGCCCATAAAATTGCCAGCGATTTAGTGAGACTTCAAAGAAGTTTATCATAGCTATATGTCCTCTAACCATAAATAAAAAGAGTACCCCATAATTTACGGGATACTCTTTTTCTATAAGAATAAATCTATAAACTCTCTTTTATTAAAATCATAAAGTCCTCTTGTTGTAATCCTTACTTCTGGTATTACAGGAAGTGCCATAAAGCCTACAGTTAAAAATACATCTAAATCTTCATCATTTCCGTAATCTTTGCATATTCTATTTAAGCTTTTTATTTTATTTATAACAAAGTCCACTTTCTTAGAAGTCATAAGTCCTCCAAAAGGCAGACTTAATTCATCTAAAATCTCTCCATTAGATACTATAACAATTCCTCCACCAATAGAAATAACTCTATTTACCGCAAGTTGCATGTCCTTGTCATTATCACCAACTACTATAATATTGTGTGAGTCATGTGCTATTGTTTGAGCTATAGAACAATTTCTTAAGCTTAATCCTTCTATAAATCCAATAGAATATCTTCCTGTATTTTTATGTCTCTCAAACACGCCTATTTTAAGGGCATCTTTTGAAATTACTGAATCTACATATCCATCTTTAATAGTTATTTCTCTTATAGATTTCTTTGTTTCAATTGAATTTTTAATAACTTTTATAACATTTATTTTATTGGATTTAGCTTTTACTTTAAAAACTTTTTCATCTATATAACTTATATTCATAGAATTTCTTAAGGTTTCTGTAAAGTCCTCTTTTAGCTCTTCTCTATACACCTTTCCATTTCTAATTACAAGCTTAATTTTTACTTCTTTTAAATCTTCTAGTACAACTAAATCTGCCTTATATCCTGGTGCAACCGCTCCTCTATTTTTAATTCCAAAACATTGGGCTCCATTTAAAGTTGCTATAGTAATTGCCTTAACTGGATCTATTCCACCTTTTATAGCTAGCCTAATACATTCATCTATGGATCCCCTCTCTACCAAGTCCACTATATCCTTGTCATCTGTGCAGAATAAAAATCTGTGAAAGTTATTATTGTTTATAGCTGGCAATAAATCTTTCAAATTCTTTGCTGCAGAACCTTGCCTTAGCATAACATACATACCCTTTTTCACTTTTCTAATAGCTTCTTCTGGAGTTGTACATTCATGGTCAGTGGTAATCCCAGCATTTAAATATGCATTCAGCCAGTATTCATCTATATTAGGGCAGTGTCCATCTATATGCTTATCTTTAAATAATGCTATTTTATTTAACATATCCTCTTTTCCATACACAACAGCTGGCACATCCATTACTTCTCCAAGTCCTAATACCTTTTCATTATTTACGAACTTTTCTAGTCTTTTAGAATTCAGCACAGCTCCATTATCTTCAAATTCTACAGCTGGGACACAAGATGGCATCATAAAGAATATATCTATAGCACTTTTTTTAGAATCCTTTATCATAAACTTTATTCCATCCTCACCTAGAACATTAGCTATTTCATGAGGGTCAGCTATACATGTAGTTACTCCTTTTTTAATTAAAATATGCGAAAATATCCGTGGAGTAACCTTTGAGGACTCTATGTGAACATGAGTATCTATAAATCCTGGAGATATATAACAGTTTCTACAGTCTATTTCTTCATTTCCCTCATAATCTCCAATTCCAACTATTGTATCTCCATTTATAGCTATATTTCCATAATCTATGCTTCCATCAAATACATTTATGATAAAAGCATTTTTTAGAACAAGGTCTGCTTTGCAGTCTCTAAGTGCAGTTTTAAGATTATATTTTAACCTATTCATAAATACTCTCCTTTACTCATAAGATATTTTCCAATTAAAAACTTAGATGGAGCCTTAAACTCCATCTAAATAAAGCCTCTGTAGGAACTCATTCTGCTGTCTTAAATGAGCAAACTACCATCATAGTACCATAATCTTTTATTTTTTACTTAACTAACTGCCAGTTTTATTATGAATATCAATGCAAGAATATAAATCGTCGGTGAAATATTGCTTGTTTTCTTTGCAAGTAAGTTGAATATAACATAAGCAATAACTCCAAACATTAATCCAGTTGCTATGCTGTATGTTAATGGCATTAATATTATTGTTAAGAAAGCTGGTATTGCTTGTGTATAATCATAGAAGTCAATTTGTGTTATGTTTTGCATCATAAATAATCCTACTATTACAAGTGCTGGTGCAGTTGCACAGCCTGGAATTGCAATAAATATAGGTGCTAAGAACATAGAAAGGATAAATAATATTCCTGTTGTTACAGCTGTAAGACCTGTTCTTCCTCCTTCAGCAACTCCTGCTGAACTTTCAACATAAGTTGTAACTGTAGATACACCCATTAAAGCTCCCATGGTTGTTCCAATAGCATCTACTAATAAAGCTTTATCTGCCCTTAACACTTTTCCATTTTCATCTATCATATTAACCTTTGAAGCAACTCCTACCAATGTTCCTACCGTATCAAAGAAATCTACAAATAAGAAAGTTAATAATACAGATAGGAATGTAAAAATTCCTTCAGCATGAGTAAACACTGAGAAGTCTAATTTGCCAGCTATAGGCCCTATGCCGTGAAAAGCAAAAACCCCACTTGGTAAGTATATTTCATATAATTCAGCAGCTTTTGCTGGTCCAATTATAAGAGCATATACCCAAGATAAAATAGTGCATGCTAGAATTCCCCAGAGCATTGCACCTTTTACCTTTTTATGAACCAAAATTCCTATGATTACTATACCGATTACTGCTATAACAGCTCTTGGATCTCTAAAGGTTCCTAAAGTAACCAAAGTAGAATCTTCATTTACAACTATTTTAGCTCCTTCAAGTCCTACAAGTGCAATAAATAATCCTATTCCTCCACTAACAGCTATTTTTAAAGTCATCGGGATAGAATTGACTACTAATTCTCTAACGTTGGTTACTGAAAGAATAATAAATATTATTCCTTCCGCAAATACTGCTGTTAGTGCAATCTGCCAAGGAACTTTCATGGCACCACATACAGAGAAAGCAAAGAATGCATTAAGTCCCATACCAGAAGCTAAAGCAAAAGGTAGATTAGCATAAATCCCCATTAAGATAGTTGTAAGTCCTGCTGAAAGACAAGTAGCTGTAAGTATAGCTTCCTTAGACATACCTGTTGTTGATAAAAATGATGGATTAACTGCTATAATGTATGCCATAGTCAAAAATGTAGTAAGACCAGCTACAATTTCCGTCCTCACAGTTGTATTACTATCCTTTAGCTTGAATAACTTTTCTAGAAATCCTTCTTTTGTGTTAACGATTTCGGTATTGCCATTCAAAATTATTCCTCCTTTATATAATATTAAAAATATTAAAAATATTTTTATTATTTTATTAGCAATATGAATGCCAAGTCAAAACTTAAACAAACTTCTTTATATAGCATATTTTAAATTCATCTCTTTATCTTTGAGTTATCACATTGATAATGTCTTCAAGACTTTTAAAAGCTTAATATTAACTATATATAGACTATTAGTTCATTTATCAAAACAATAAATTTTATCATTTTGATATGCCTAAATAAGTTAAAAGAACGTAGATAGACTTAATTTTTATAAATCTATTTACGTTCTTTCATAATATGCTTAAAAAATTCTATATATTACTTAATAACTGTGCCTGTTTTTCCTTCTATTCCACACTTTGCTTTTTCAAGTAATGTAATAAGGGCTTTTCTATTGCTTCCTGAGTTTACAAATTCTATTGCAGCTTCAACTTTTGGAAGCATAGAACCTGGAGCAAAATGTCCTTCTTCTATATACCTTTTAGCTTCATCTATTGTGAGTTCATCCAGCCATACTTCATTTTCTTTTCCAAAATTAATAGCTACCTTTTCTACAGCTGTAAGTATAACAAGAAAGTCTGCATCTATTAACTGTGCAAGTTTGGAACTTGCAAAATCTTTATCAACTACTGCATTTGCTCCTTTTAGATGATTTTCCTCTTTTGTTACTGGGATTCCTCCTCCACCAACTGCAACCACAAGTTGTCCTGCATTTAATAAAGCTTTTATAGTCTCCTTCTCTACAATATCAACTGGTTTTGGAGATGCCACTACTCTCCTATATCCACGTCCAGCATCTTCTTTTACTATATAGCCCTTTTTAATCATTTTCTCGGCTTCTTCCTTTGAATAGAAAGAACCTATAGGCTTTGTTGGATTTTTGAATGCTGGGTCATTTTTGTCTACAACAACTTGAGTTATAATGGTGGAAACTGGGACATTAATCCCCCTATTTAGCATTTCTTCTCTCAATGCATTTTGAAGATCATATCCGATATACCCTTGACTCATTGCTACACATACAGACATAGGTATTTTGTCCTTAACGACTTCTGACCTAACTGCAGCTTCAAAAGCAAGGTTAATCATGCCTACCTGTGGTCCATTGCCATGTGCTACTACTACCTCATGTCCTTCTTCTATAAGATCCACAATAGCCTTTGAAGTTACTTTTACAGCTTTCATCTGCTCAGAAAGATTATTGCCCAGTGCATTTCCTCCAAGTGCAATTACTATTCTTTTCTTCATAGTTATACTCCCCTATAAAAAATTATTGGCACTTATATTATTCAAACTTTCTTGTTCTATGGCTATCTGCAAGCTCTTTTAATACCTTTTGAGGATTTTTAATCTTGCTTAAGAATATCATAGCAGCAATTATATATGGTTTATAGCTAGCTTCCTTGTATAGAGGAACTCTATAGCGATCAAATACTGAGGCCTCAACCTCTCCTTTAATGCAGCTAACTCCTGTAATATCTGCAGGTAAACAATGCATATAAAGAGCTTTTCCATTCTTGGTTGTCTTCATCAATTTCTCTGTACATTCCCAATCCTTATGCTCAGCATTTTGAGCAAGAAGTTCCTTTTCAAGAGCATTTATGCCTTCAAAATTTCCTTCTCCATAAAGCTGAGTTCTCTTTTCCATAGCTGCAAATGGCGCCCAGCTCTTTGGATATACTATATCTGCATTTTCAAAAGCTTCTGCCATGCTATTAGTCTTTTTAAAGCTTCCGCCTGAAACTTTTGCATTTTTCTTAGCTATTTCTTCAACTTCTGGCATTACTTCATACCCTTCTGGATGAGCAAGTACAACTTCCATTCCAAAACGAGTCATAAGTCCAATAATACCTTGTGGCACTGAAAGTGGTTTTCCATAAGATGGTGAGTAAGCCCAAGTCATAGCTAGCTTTTTACCCTTAAGATTTTCTACTCCACCAAAATGATGAATTATAGAAAGCATATCTGCCATTGTTTGAGTTGGATGGTCAATGTCGCATTGAAGATTAACAAGAGTTGGCCTTTGTTCTAAAACACCAGCCTTATGTCCTTCCTTCACAGCATTTGACACTTCACGCATATAAGCATTACCTTTTCCTATATACATATCATCACGAATTCCAATTACATCAGCCATAAATGAAATCATGTTAGCAGTTTCACGAACAGTTTCCCCATGAGCCATTTGTGATTTTCCTTCATCCAAGTCTTGAACCTCAAGTCCTAAAAGATTACAAGCACTAGCAAAGCTGAAACGAGTACGAGTTGAATTATCACGGAATAATGAAATTCCAAGCCCACTATCAAAAATACGAGTAGACTTGTTATTCTCTCTTAAATGACGTAATGCATCTGCTACTGTAAATACAGCTTCAAGTTCATCATCTGTTTTTTCCCATGTAAGAAAAAAGTCATTTTCATACATATTCTTAAAATCAAGAGTATCTAATTTATTTATAAATTTCTCAATATTCAACATATACTACTCCCCCATCAACCTGTTTATTATTTTCTATTACTTTTTTAAATTATTTACATATATTGTTGGAAGTGCTGCATAAACTGCTGAACATTTAACCAAATCTTCTTTCCATGTCTTTTCATTTGGAGCATGTGCCTGTGCTTCAGCTCCAGGTCCAAAACCTATACATGGAATTCCATTACGTCCCATAATAGAAACACCATTAGTTGAAAATGTCCATTTATCAATTAGTGGGCGTGCCTTTCTCATTGTTTCAGTTTCTCTAGCCCCTATACGTGTTGTTCCATAAAGATTTTCATATGTCTCTTTTAATGCTTTTGTTACAGGGTGATCTTCTGGAATTACCCAAGTTGGGAAATAACATTCAATTGGGTATACTAGACCTGTAAAGCTTGGTCTCTTATATTTATACATGCTTACAACTGCTCCATATTTTTTAACAGATGGAAGCTGACGAATTTCTTCTAAGCAACTTTCCCAAGTTTCACCAGCTGTCATACGACGATCTAAAGATATTGAACATGAATCAGCTACTGCACAACGGCTTGGAGAAGTAAAGAAAATTTCTGATGTAGCAATGGTACCCCGTCCTAAGAAACGAGCTTCCTTCCATTGAGGATTATATTTTTCATCTAGCATCTTTACTAATCCTTTAATTTCTTTATCATCACCAGCATCATTATCATTAAGTGCACGAATGTCTTGAAGTATATCAGCCATTTTATAAATAGCATTATCTCCACGTTCTGGTGCTGAGCCATGACAAGAAGTTCCTTTAACATCAACACGGATTTCCATACGTCCGCGTTGTCCACGACATATACCGCCATCAGTAGGTTCTGTAGAAACTACAAAATCTGGCCTTATCTTATCTTCCTTGATAATATATTCCCAGCAAAGACCATCACAGTCTTCTTCTTGAATTGTTCCTGTTACCAATACAGTGTACTTATCATTTAACAATTCAAGATCTTTCATTATCTTGGCTCCATATACTGCTGATACTATACCCCCTAATTGGTCTGAAGCGCCACGGCCACCTATTTCTTCATCATTTTCATATCCTTCATATGGATCAAAGCTCCAGTTACTTATATTTCCAATACCTACAGTATCTATATGTGCATCAAAAGCAACTAATTTTTCCCCATTTCCCATAAATCCAAGAATATTACCCATTGGATCTATATCAACCTTATCAAAATCAAGTGCTCTCATCTCTTCTGCAATTCTATTTATGACCTCTTTTTCTCCACAACTTTCTCCTGGAATTCTAATAAGGTCACGTAAAAATTTTGTCATTTGTGGTAAATAAGCTTCTGAAGCTGCTTTTATCTTATTAAAATCCATTTTTATCCCTCTTTCCTAAAATTATTATGATATATTTTAATATTATGTCTTTCTAATTAATATGATGGGTATTCTCCATCCCATACTATATGACGATATTTATCAGGATCAGTATCTCCTTCTGTACTGAATAGCAATATTTTTGAATTTTCATCAAGTTTTAACTCTCTTCTTAAATCTGAGTATTCTTCTCTTGTAAGAATAGCATTAAGTAATCCAATAGTTACTGCTCCTGATTCACCAGAAATTACTCTTTCATCTCCTCTAAGTGGATTTCCAAGTATCCTCATACCGCTAGCAGCTACCCAATCAGGACATGCTGCAAATACACTGCTGTAAGATTTCAATACTTCCCAGCCTATTATATTTGGTTCTCCACATGCAAGTCCCGCCATTATAGTTGGCATGTCCCCACCAACTGTTCTTGGATTTCCATCCCCTGCTTCAGCTGATTTATAGAAGCAAGCTGCTTCATCTGCTTCAGCAATTAATGTTATTGGCACATTATTCTCAAATACAGATGCAAAAAATCCCTGTACTGCACCAGCAAGGGAACCAACTCCAGCTTGAATAAATATATGTGTAGGCCTTTCTACTCCATATTCCTGTAATTGCTCTAGAGCCTCATATGCCATAGTCCCATATCCCTGCATTATCCATGTTGGTATTTCCTCATATCCTTCCCATGCAGTATCCTGAACTACAACCCATCCATACTTTTCAGCCTGCTCGGCAGTAAATCTAACAGCATCATCATAATTCATGTCTAAAATGGAAGCAGTTGCTCCTTCTTTTCTGATATTTTCAAGCCTTGTCTGTGATGATCCCTTTGGCATATATACCACAGACTTTTGTTTTAACTGATTTGCAGTCCATGCAACTCCTCTTCCATGATTACCATCCGTTGTAGTTGCAAAAGTAATCTCTCCTAATTCCTTTCTAACTTCCTCAGATGTCAACTTTTCAAAGCTAAGCTCAGAGATGTCTTTTCCTATTCTTTTAGCAAGATACTTTGACATTGCAAAGGAGCCTCCAAGTACCTTAAAAGCATTAAGTCCAAATCTATAGGACTCATCTTTTATATATATACCTCCAACTCCAAGCTTTTTTGATAAATTATCTAAACTCACTAAAGGTGTTCTTGAATACTGTGGAAAACTTTCATGAAATTTTTTTACTCTTCCTATTTCTTCCTTGCTTAAAAAAGATAGTTCTGCTTTTTTATCTACTTCTATTGTATTAGCTTTCCATTTTACCTTTTTGCTCATTGTTCTAATTTATTCCTCCTCTCGTAATTCATGTATATTTTCCGAAGCAACTAATGTGCCAAATTCATATCCATTTGAAAACTCTTATTTTTTATGCTAATACAATATACTTATAAACAGCAGAAAAGCAGGCGCATAGGCCTGCTTTTCTAGTATTATATAAAAATATAATGAAACTATGAAGTTGAAAAATTTTAAAATTATCACAGTTAAACAATTATCATAATGATATTTCTTATCATTATGATAATTGGAACCTTAGCAAACATTCTATATATATTATTTATAATTATCATTTTAATAATCAAAATTCATAAGATTATTTTTACAAGTTAGGTATTAATAAGAAAAGTAAACAATAATTTAAAAATATCTATAAAAAGTGATTTCACACTAAATTTTTATAATCCCCTGAAAGCTCAATACCAGCACAGGAGCATTCACCTTTAAAAATTATACAATCTTTTTTCTTATTATAAAGATTAACGATTAGACTTCCTTGTAAGCTTTCTCTTGCTATAGGCACCATACTATTATCACTCGGTGCGTATAGATCCATAAATGTTCCTTCTTTATTTAATACTTCAACTTTAAGAAAATAATCTTTATTACTGGCTTCTAAAAATAGCTTTTTTTCTTCAAATTTAATTGAAATAGTGCTTCTATTTATAGTGGTAAACTTATAGAACTCACCATTTACGTACATTCCTATTAAGAATCCTGTAAAACTAGTGAATAAAAACGGTACATGACCTATAGAACATGAAAGAGATACCTCTCCATCTTCAAAGCAGTTTCCTTGAATCCAAATATAAGAATACGGAAAAGCCTTTCCCCAGTTCTTCTCCACATATAGCTTTCCTCCCGTAAAATCCACTATCCTATGATTAATCCTAAGGCTTCCAACGATATTTCCATGAAGAGCACACACTTGGCTATAACATTGCATAAAGTTCAAATAGTTATAAAAGCCCATACTACCTGGATTAATAAAACTATCTGGCCATTTTACAATATCTTTAAAATATAAAGTTCCAAAAAAACTATCTTCTTTGCAATTTATATTTAACTTCATTAAAAGCGCCCCCCTCAGTAAATCCTAAAAACTATTTTTATCCCATTTCAAGGCTTTTATACTCTTAAATTTCTCATTCTCCACCTTTTTACTAAAAAATATACACCCTTAACCTTAACCGCTAAGAGTGTACATTTTTATAGGTGGTATAAAATTATTGTTGAATTTTGAATGAACTCTTTAAAGATACTGTTCTATTAAATACTAGTTTGTCTTCAGTAGTATACTTAGGATCTACATTGAAATATCCATGTCTAACTAATTGGAACTTATCATTAGGCTTTGCATTCTTCATAAATGGTTCAACAAATCCTTGAGTTATTTCTAAGGAATTTGGATTTATATTATCTAAGAATGTTTTTCCTTCTTCCTGTTCCTCATCTAAGATTAAGGAATCATACAATCTAAATTCTGCTGGAACTGCATGCTGTGCGCTAACCCAATGAATTGTACCTTTAACCTTTCTTCCAGTAAAGCCAGTTCCGCTCTTTGTTTCTGGATCATAGGTACAGTGAATTTCTTTAATGTTTCCATTTTCATCTTTTATAACTTCATTACATTTAATAAAGTAAGCATTCTTTAGTCTTACTTCATTACCTGGGAATAGTCTGTAATACTTCTTTGGAGGATTTTCCATAAAATCTTCAGCATCAATATACAATTCTCTTGAGAATGGAATTTGACGTTTTCCTAGTTCAGGATTATCTTGATTGTTTTCAGCTTCTAACATTTCAACCTTACCTTCTGGATAGTTAGTTATAACTACCTTTATTGGTCTTAATACTCCCATAGTTCTTGGTGCCTTAATTTTTAAATCCTCTCTTATAAAGTGCTCTAGCATAGCAACATCTACTAAGCTGTTGCTCTTTGACACCCCAATAGCTCTGCAAAAATTTCTGATAGCTTCTGGAGTATATCCCCTTCTTCTTAAGCCTGATATAGTAGGCATACGAGGGTCATCCCAAGCATCAACAATTCCCTCATCTACAAGCTGCTTTAATTTTCTCTTACTCATTACTGTATTAGTCAAGTTCAATCTTGCAAACTCGATTTGTTGAGGTTGGTTTTCCATCTCACATTCTCTCACTACCCAATCATAAAGAGGGCGATGGTCTTCAAATTCTAGTGTACAGATTGAATGAGTAATTCCTTCGATTGCATCTTCAAGAGGATGGGCAAAATCATACATTGGATATATACACCATTTGTCTCCTGTATTGTGATGAGTTGCATGAGCTATTCTATAAATTATAGGATCTCTCATGTTTATATTTGGAGATGCCATGTTTATTTTAGCTCTTAATACCTTTTCTCCATCTTTAAACTCACCATTTTTCATTCTTTCAAAAAGCTCTAAATTCTCTTCTACTGTTCTGTTTCTATAAGGACTTTCTTTTCCAGGTTCAGTTAAAGTACCTCTGTATTCTTTTATCTCTTCTGGTGATAAGTCACATACATAAGCTTTTCCCTTCTTTATTAAAAGAAGAGCTCTTTTATACATTTCTTCAAAATAATTTGAAGCAAAATATAGTCCATCCCACTCAAATCCTAGCCATTTAACGTCTTCTTTAATGGATTCTACATATTCTGTATCTTCCTTTACTGGGTTTGTATCATCAAATCTTAGATTTGTTTTTCCATTGAACTCATCAGCTAACTCAAAATTTAAAGTTATAGATTTTGCATGACCAATATGAAGATAACCATTTGGCTCTGGTGGGAAACGAGTAATCACTTCTTTTCTTTTTCCAGATTTTAAATCCTCCATAACAATATTTCTTATAAAGTTAGATGAAGCATTATTGTTTTCCATTTTTTCACCTTTCTTTCATTTGACTATCTTATGGTTTTTATGTACTTTTTATCGTATACATTTTAATTATATAAAATCATAACCCTATTAAAACACATTTCTTTTATTTTATATGTAAAATTGCACATTATATCTAATTATACAATAAAACTTAAATTATGGCACGTGATTTTACAAAAAAGATTTGGCTAATTATATATCTTTATAAGTATTTCCGTATTAATATGTATATATTTTATAAGACTTTTTTACAATAATTAAGGCTATGTTTTTAATTTTTTAAACATAGCCTATTTTCTTAGATTTTATTTTTTGTGACGCTGTTCAGTATAAGTGTAGTTTCCATTAGAAGCCTTACGTTCTATATCTTTTAATTTAGCTTTAACATCAGCTAATTCAGATTGTATATCAGATAATATCTTTTTCATTTCTTCCATATTTTTTTCTCCTTTCTTTTTAAAAAACTTGTTGTATTTAGTCTCTTTATTTTATTATATATTATTCATTATTTTAAATCAATAATAATTATTTGTTAGTATTTATTATTGACAATATGTATATTTTTATTTATAATAAAAGCATAAACTTATTGTTTAAGTTTATCTATTACAATATAATTATTCCCAATTTGAATCAATGCGCTTTATAAATTGAAGTATAATAATCCCCTTTAACCTTAATAAAAAAGTTAGGTATGCTTAATGCTGTACCTAACTTTTTTATCTTATTTACTCAACACCTCTATATATTTTTTCATATAAACTGGCAAATCCATAGGACGTCTACTTGAAACTATATTTCCATCTACAACTACAGGTTCATCTAGCCAAGTTGCTCCTGCATTTTCCATATCATCCTTAATTCCCGGCGTGCTAGTAACATTTTTTCTATTTAAAATCTTAGCTGAAATAGAAACCCATCCAGCATGACATATTTGCCCTATAACCTTGTTCTGTTCATTCATTTTGGCTACAATTTCTAGTACTTCTGGAAACCTTCTTAGCTTATCTGGTGCCCATCCCCCTGGAATTAAGATACCATCATACTCTTCCACATTTACCTCTGAAAAAGAACAATCTGAATATGCAGGAACTCCATATTTCCCAATATATTTCTCATTAGCTTTTTCTCCTGCAACAACAACTTTTACTCCTTCTTCTCTTAATCTTAAAATAGGATACCATAGTTCTAAATCCTCGAAATCATCATAAATAAGACTAAGTACCTTTTTGTTATCTAACATTTTCATTCCCCCTATGTTTATACATATCCTACAAGTCTTTATATTAAGCTTTTATTATTCAATATAATTATATCATACAAAGCTTTCTCTTACTATTTTTTACAGATGCAATACTCATTAATTTATGGTATAATATCGCGATGATTGTAAAATACAGTAGAAGGATGGTAATGACGTGATCACAGTAACTAATGTAAGCTTAAGATATGGCGAGAGAAAACTTTTTGAAGATGTAAATTTAAAGTTTACTCCTGGCAACTGCTATGGTGTCATAGGAGCTAATGGCGCTGGGAAAAGTACATTTTTAAAGATATTATCTGGAGAAATTGAACCAAATACAGGTGATGTAAGTATTCCAAATGAAATTAGAATGTCTGTTTTAAAACAGGATCATTATCAATATGATGATTATGAAGTTTTGGAAACAGTTATAATGGGAAATTCAAGACTCTATGAGATCATGAAAGAAAAAGAGGCCCTATACGCAAAGCCTGATTTTACAGATGAAGATGGAATAAAAGCTTCAGAGCTGGAATGTGAATTTGCAGAATTAGACGGTTGGGAAGCTGAAGCTGAAGCTTCTTCACTGCTTCAAGGATTAGGCATAGGAACAGACCTTCACTATAAAAAAGTTTCTGAATTGACAGGACCAGAAAAAGTTAAAGTACTTCTTGCACAGGCACTATTCGGAAAACCTGGAATATTAATATTAGATGAGCCTACTAACCACCTTGATATAAAGTCTATTAACTGGCTTGAGGAATTTTTAATCAATTTCGAAGGTACTGTTATAGTTGTATCTCACGATAGGCATTTTTTAAATAAAGTTTGTACTCATATGGCTGATGTTGATTTTGGTAAAATTAAACTGTATGTTGGAAACTATGACTTTTGGTATGAATCAAGCCAATTGGCTCTTCAAATGGCTAAGGATCAGAATAAGAAAAAGGAAGAAAAAATCAAAGAATTACAAGATTTTATTGCAAGATTTAGTGCCAATGCTTCTAAATCAAAACAAGCTACTTCACGTAAAAAGCTTTTAGAAAAGATTACCTTGGATGATATTCAACCATCTAGTAGAAGATATCCTTATGTGGGCTTTAAGCCAAATAGAGAAGTTGGAAATGATATTCTTATGGTAGATGGATTATCTAAAACCATAGATGGAGAAAAAGTTCTAGACAATGTTAGCTTTATGCTCTCCAAAGGTGATAAGGTTGCATTTATAGGAAATGAGCTTTCCATAACTACATTATTTAAAATTCTAACTGGTGAAATGGAACCAGATGAAGGAAAGTATAAATGGGGAATTACTATTTCTACTGCTTACTTCCCTAAAGATAACTCTGAATTCTTTAATAATGTAGATTTAACTTTAGTAGATTGGCTTCGTCAATTCTCCGAAGAAAAGTCAGAAAGTTACCTAAGAGGTTTTCTTGGAAGAATGCTTTTCTCTGGTGAAGAGGCTCTAAAGCAAGCTAAAGTTCTATCAGGCGGAGAAAAGGTAAGATGCATGCTTTCAAAGATGATGCTTACAAATGCTAATGTACTAATTCTCGATCAACCTACAAATCACCTTGATCTTGAATCCATAACAGCCTTAAACAATGGACTTCGTGATTATAACAGCAATATTTTATTTGCTTCTCACGACCATCAATTTATACAAACTATAGCAAATAGAATTATTTCTATTTCACCATCTGGAATTGTGGATAAGAGAATGACTTACGATGAATATCTTGAAAGTATAGTTTAAAAATGAAAGAACCCAATTTAGGGTTCTTCTTTTAAAATGCTAAAAACTTTTCATTTAACCAATATTCAATTTATTTTTAAATTCTTCAAAATGTATTTTCAATGAATCATAGTCGCCCTTTTCTATTAAGTCTCTTCTTATCAGAGCCGAGCCTACCCCTACTGCATTTACTCCTAGATTAATATATTTACTTGCATTTTCCATATCTACGCCGCCTACAGCCATAATCTTTACATTATCCAAAGGTCCTTTAATCTGTTTTATATATTTTTCACTTACTGCCGATACTGGAAATAATTTTACCATACTGCATCCTAAGTCCTGAGCAGTTATTATTTCTGTATTGGTTAATACTCCTGGAATAATTAAGACTCCTTCTGTATTAGCATACTCTATTGCATTTATTGAAAGATTAGGTGTTACTAAAAATCTTGCTCCAGCTTCTATAGCTTTTCTTGCATCCTCTTGATTTTTAATCGTACCAGCACCTATATTAGCTACCTTATCAAATTCCTTTACTGCTTCTTTAATATATTCTAGAGCATTCAAAGTACTCAAACTGATTTCTATATTAGTTATTCCGCTTTCAATCAAAGTCTCAATAGTTTTCATATTTTGTGAGAAGGAAAGTTCCTTAAGTATTGCTATTATTTTCTTTTCTTCAATTGATTGTAGTATGTCTTTATACATATAATTCTCCTCTTTTATTTCTGATTTTTACATATTATAAATCAACAGTAAGTTCATATTCAATATTTTTTTGTGATGTTGTATCGTATTATGAAACCAAGTTTCATAATATAATGCTTAAAAAATGCTTCATATAATGAAGTATTTTTATCAGGTTTTAAAAATCCTCTTATTTTCACACTGCAAGAACAGTGCAAGATATAATTTATATTCTAAAAATATTTTTATATTGGTATTATATATTTTTCTTCGAACTTTTTCTATATCTTTTATTTTTTTCATACTTTTCTGAATTTTATATTATTATTTATAACCTAAATTTATAACCTAGGCAAAACCTACCCTTTTAAAGTATGGTTTTCCCTAGGCTGCGCCATCCATCATTTTATTCAGAATTAATATAAAACTTTTACTTACTCTTTTCAATTTTCTCAGCTAGCTCGTTTAAATAAACCCATCTTTCCATTTTTTCTTCTAACTCTTTTTCCACTTCTTCTTTTTCCTTCAACAAGTCCTGTAAAGTTCCATAATCAGAACTCGCCTCATCAATTTTCTTTTCCAATTCCTCTATCTTTTCTTCTAGAGCAGCAATTACAGAATCTATTTCTTCGTACTCTTTTTGTTCCTTATAGGAAAATTTTAATGGTTTTTCCCTTTTTCTTTGAGAATTATTTTTATTTACATTCTTTGAAATTTTATTACCTTTATCTTCTTTTTGTTCAATTCTTGAGGCTGCACTTTCCTTAAAGTCAGAATAATTTCCTGTATACTGAACTATCTTTCCATTTCCTTCAAAAGCAAATATCTTTTCCGCCATTCTATCTAAGAAATATCTATCATGAGATACAGTGATAACTGCTCCTTGGAAGTTTTCAAGATAATCCTCTAAAATTGTAAGAGTCTCTATGTCCAAATCGTTGGTGGGCTCATCAAGAAAAAGCACGTTTGGTGCTTCCATTAAGACTCTTAATAGATATAATCTTCTTTTTTCTCCACCTGAAAGCTTAGATATAGGAGTCCATTGAGCAGACGGCGGGAATAAAAACCTCTCCAGCATTTGTGAAGCTGTTATCTTATCTCCATCAGCAGTTGTTAAAAACTCCGCAGCCTCTTTTATATATTCTATAACTCTTAAATTTTCATCCATATCTGAAGATTCTTGAGAATATAATCCTATCTTTACTGTTTCTCCTATTTCAATTTCTCCATTGTCTGGCTCTATTTTTCCACTTAATATATTTATAAGCGTAGATTTACCCATGCCATTTGGTCCTATTATACCTACTCTATCATTTCTCAAAACAATATAGCTGAAATCATCTATTAATTTCTTATTACCAAATGTTTTGCTTATATGACGAAGCTCAATTACCTTCTTGCCAAGACGACTGCTGCCAACTGATATATCAAGTTTTTCATTAGATATGTTTACTTCCTGCTCATTTAGCTTTTCAAAGCGTTCTATTCTTGCCTTTTGCTTTGTAGTTCTTGCTTTTGCTCCTCTTTTAATCCATGCTAATTCCTTTTTTAAAAGACTTTGTCTCTTTTTTTCATTAGCTGCTTCTATGCTCTCTCTTTCTAGCTTTTTCTCTAGGAAAATGCTATAGTTTCCTTTATAGGTATAAAGATTTCCATTGTCCAATTCTATGATTTCATTAACCACTCTATCTAGAAAATATCTATCATGAGTAATCATAAGGAGAGCACCTTTTCTTTTGTTAAGATACTGTTCCAGCCAATCAATAGTATCATTATCAAGATGATTTGTAGGCTCATCTAAAATCAGTAAGTCAGAAGGATTTATTAAAGCTGATGCTAAGGCTATTCTTTTTCTCTGTCCACCAGATAAAGTTCCTACCTTTGCTTTAAATTCTTTAATACCAAGCTGTGTAAGTACTGATTTTGCTTCACTTTCTAAGCTCCAAGCGTTGAGTGCATCCATGTTATGTGTAAGTTTCATTAATTTTTCACTTGATGTTTCTGGACTTTCAACAGCTTCTTCATACTCTCTTATGACTTTCATAATTGGAGAATTTCCTTTAAAGACTTGCTCTAAAACTGAAGCTTCGGGATCAAAATATGGATTTTGAGAAAGATACTCAATTCTTACAGAGTTTCCTTTGATTATCCTTCCCTCATCACTTTCCTCTACTCCTGCAATAACCTTAAGCAGTGTACTCTTTCCTGTACCATTTATCCCTATTAGTCCTATTTTATCTCCTTCATTAATTCCTAAACTTATATTATTAAACAGCTTTTTTTCACTATAACTTTTTGAAATATTTTCTGCACTTAAAAGATTCATAGTACTCCCTTTCTCTATACGAAATATACATTTTTTAAACATACATTTTATTTTATAACATATAGAGAAAAAATTAAACTGCTACTTTTCAATTATTTCAATGCTATCTCCCACTCTTACCTTTCCACCTTTTAGTACCCTTGTAAATATTCCTTCTCTTGGCATTATGCAATCTCCAACTAAATTTCTAATAGCACATCCTTTATGACATTCCTTACCTATCTGAGTAACTTCTTGAATTGTTTCTCCAATTTTAAGCTTAGTTCCTACAGGAAGTTTCCATAGATTTATTCCTTCAGTGGTCAGATTTTCAGCAAACTTTCCTGCATCTAAACCTTTTGCTCCCATTTCTTTCATCTTATTAATACTTTCAATTCCAAGTAAACTAACTTGTCTATGCCACTTTCCTGCATGAGCATCCCCTTCAATACCAAAATCCTCTATAAAATTTCCTTCTGGAATTCCTTCCTTTGGAACTCCCTTTTTCTTACTAATATTTACTGCTAATACCTTTGGCATTTATATTTCCTCCCCTTTCCTTATAAATTCTCCTGATTTGCCACCTGTCTTTTTAACAAGTCTTATATTATCAATAACCATTCCTTTATCAATGGCTTTACACATATCGTAAATAGTTAAAGCTGCTATAGAAACTGCTGTTAATGCCTCCATTTCCACCCCTGTCTTACCAGTGGTTCTCGCTTCTGCCTCTATGTTAATAGCTGAATTATCTTCATCTATTTTGAAATTCAAATCTACTCCATTTATAAGTATATTATGGCACATAGGAATTACATCACTCGTTCTCTTAGCTCCCATTATTCCAGCTACTTGAGCAACTGCTAATACGTCTCCTTTTTTCATCTGTCCTTCCTTAACCTTAATTAAGGTTTCTTTATTCATTCTTACAGTACCTCTTGCAACAGCAACACGCTTAGTATCATTTTTTTCTCCTACGTCCACCATTCTTGCTTTACCATTCTCATTAAAATGCGTAAACTCCATAATTTCCTTCATCCCCCTATCTGGACCATTTCTCTATTTACAGGAGTATAATCATCTTTATTTATATGATGTTCTTTCGGCTTAATTTCTACTGCCTTTGTTATAATAGGCAAAATGTCCCCTCCCTGCCTTAATACAGCTTTTATATCTATCTCCTCGTTAGAATGAAGACAGGGTTTAATTTTCCCATCTGCTGTAAGTCTTAATCTATTGCAATTTGAACAAAAATGTGAACTTATAGGATTAATTAATCCCACTCTTCCTTTTGCATTAGGAAGTTTGTAGTGTTTAGCTGGCGCTGATTTGTCTTTATTATCTATTGGTATTAAGTTTGGATTTCTATTTAGAACTATGGTATTTGAAATGAAATGCTCTTGAGACCACTTACTGTTATCGCCAATTGGCATAAGTTCAATAAATCGTATATCTATTTTGTTTTTTAAAGTAAGATTTATAAAATCTTCAATTTCATCATCATTAAAACCTTTAATAAGCACTACATTGAGTTTTAAAGGAAACAGACCTGACTCCTTAGCTGCTTCTATTCCCCAGAATACATCTTGAAGATTTCCTCCTCTTGTTATGTACTCATATTTATCTTTATTAAGAGTGTCTATACTTATATTTACCCTTTTTAAACCTGCCTTCTTTAAATCAGCAGCATACTTTTTTAGCAATATTCCATTAGTTGTTAGTGCAATCTCATTTATCCCTTCAATATTTGATATTTTCTCTACAAGCTTCACTATACCTCTTCTAACTAAAGGTTCTCCCCCAGTAAGCCTTACTTTGTTTATTCCTATCTGGGTTGAAGTTGCAACTATTTTCTCAATCTCTTCCAAGGTTAAAATACTAGAATGACATTTCTTTACAATGCCTTCTTCTGGTATACAATATCTACATCTTAAATTACATAGATCTGTAACTGATATTCGTAAATAATTTATTTCTCTTCCCTCTCCATCTAACACCAAATCCCCTCCAGTCTAAACCTTATCAATTAGGTAATATTTCTACATTCAAGTATTTAATTCCTTTCTATTTTTCTAAATTAATCCATTTATGTATTGATTTTATACTATCCCTATATTAATCTTATTACTAAACAAACAAATTTTTTAAAGGTGGTGTTACCATTGTTTAAAGTTGGTATATTAACTGCTAGTGATAAGGGTTATTTAGGACAGCGTGAAGATACAAGTGGTAAGGTTATAGAAGAGATTATGACAAGCAATGGCTATGATGTTGCTTATTATAAAATTCTTCCTGATGAAAGAGAAATGCTTTCTAAAGAACTCATAAAAATGTGTGATATTTTGAAATTAGATTTAATTCTTACTACAGGTGGGACAGGCTTTTCTCCAAGAGATTGGACTCCTGAAGCTACTTTAGATGTAATTCATAGAGAAACTCCTGGCATATCTGAAGCTATGAGATACTACAGCCTTAAAATTACACCAAAAGCAATCTTAAGCAGAGGGGTATCTGGAATCCGTAACAATAGTCTAATCATAAACCTTCCTGGAAGTCCAAAAGCAGTTAGGGAAAATCTTGAATGTATACTTCCTGCATTAAAACACGGCTTGGAAATTTTAAAAGGAATAGCATCAGAATGTGCACGCAAATAGATTTCTAGAAGAGATATAAATGAAACAGCCCCAATTAAAAAAAGTGGAGGATTAGAGACACTTAAAGGCTCCACTCTCCACTTTCTATTTTCACTTTCTCCATGCTGCATAATGCCGCTTTAATGCTCATATAGTCCACTTCCTCTGGAAGAGCATCTTTAATAGGTCTTAATTTTTGTCCTCCAATCCTTTTAATGGTTTCATAGATAAGATCTTTATATTTGATAGGAATAAAATCTTCTAGATTAACTTCTAAACCTTCTAAATAGGATTTAATAATATGATCTTGCACAGTTGTTATTTTTAATTTTCTTTCTTTACATATCTCATCTAAGTTTTTGCCCTCTTTATACATATTGAAGCTTATTATATGACTTGGAAGCTTTTCTTCAACTTCTATAGATTCCTCTTGATTTACAGGCTTAATTCCATTTTCTTCAGCATATTTTTTAATTGCTTCTAAAAATTCCTCACCATATTTTTCAAACTTTACCTCTCCAATTCCTTTAATTTTAAGCATAGATGCAGAGTCTTGAGGTAAATACTCGCTGAGTTCACGTAAAGTACTATCTGGAAATATGATATAAGGAGGAACATTTTCTCTCTCCGATATGCTCTTTCTAAGCCTTCTAAGAACTTCAAATAAAGAGTTATCCACCTTTTGTTTTTTAATCTTTTTATGCATCTTTTTAAAAACTTTTTCATTGCCTCTAAGAACATTTAATGCTCTCTTTGTTAATCGTAATACTGGATACTCACTTTCTGTAAGAGTCATATAAGCTTCTGCAATAAGTACGTTTATCATGTTTTTAATTTCTTTTTCACTGTATTGTTTCATAATCCCATAAGTAGATAGCTTATCAAAGTTTAACTCTAGTACTTTTTTGTTTTTTGACCCTTTCAGTACTAATGCCACAAGAGTTACACCGTATCTCTGATTCATTCTTGCAACACAAGAAAATATCTTCTGAGCCTCTATTGTAATATCTACAGCCTCCGTATCATCTTTACAAGAGCTGCAATTATCACATTTATCTTTGAAATCATGTTCTCCAAAATAATCTAGTATATAGCCTCTAAGACATCTTTCAGTGTGGCAATAATCAGCCATCATCTGAATTTTTCTATATTCCCTTATCTTCCTCTCAGGAGATGTTATATTCATATCTGCTAAATATTTTTGCAATACTACATCTTGCTCTCCAAATAAAAGGATACACTCACTAGGCTCTCCATCTCTTCCTGCACGACCTGCTTCTTGGTAGTAGGCTTCCATATTTTTAGGCATATTATAGTGAATAACGTATCTTACATTAGACTTGTCAATTCCCATACCAAAGGCATTTGTAGCTACTATGATATTTATATCATCATATATAAAAGCTTCTTGATTTTCTTTTCTTTCCTTTTCCCCTAATCCAGCATGGTACTTGCCTACCTTAAAACCTTTTTTGTGCAGAAGTTCATATATGCTGTCAACTTCTCTTCTAGTAGCAGCATATATTATTCCTACTTTATCCTTGTTATTCTCTACATAATCCAATATATAATCTTTTTTGTCCACACCTTTTACCACAGATAAGTAAAGATTTTCCCTATCGAAACCAGTTACGTATACTTCTGGATTTATAAGCTCTAATAGATTAACCACATCCTCCTTGACCTCTTCTGTGGCTGTAGCTGTAAAAGCAGCTACAATAGGTCTATTAGGCATGGTTTTTATAAACCTTGCTATTTGCCTGTAGCTTGGTCTAAAGTCGTGTCCCCACTGAGATACACAGTGTGCTTCATCTATAGCAACTAAAGAAATATCCATACATTTTAGAGTCTGAGAAAATACTTCTGATTCTAGCCTTTCTGGAGCAATATATAATAAATCATACTGTCCATATTGCGCTTTAAGAATTGTATCTTCAACTTCTAAATCACTCAAAGTACTATTAATATAAGCTGCTTTTATGCCTATACTGTTCAAAGAATCCACTTGATCCTTCATAAGAGAGATAAGTGGAGATATAACCAAAGTCAATCCGTTTAATATAAGGGCTGGTATTTGATAGCATATAGACTTTCCTGCTCCTGTTGGCATAATAGCAAAAGTATCCCTCTTGTTTAAAATGCTTGTTATACTTTTTTCTTGTCCTTTTCTAAACTCCGAATATCCATAGTACTTTTTTAACAACTCTTTTGCTCTCTCTAACAAAATTCATTACTCCTTTTAAATACATCAATAGTCTTAT
Source organism: Clostridium sp. (assembly GCF_047777555.1). Taxonomy (GTDB): domain Bacteria; phylum Bacillota; class Clostridia; order Clostridiales; family Clostridiaceae; genus Clostridium_H. The sequence goes on from NZ_JBKEEV010000004.1 coordinate 188,406, forward strand.
TTAATAATTTCTAGCCAAATTTTTATATATCTATGCTTTTACACCTATAATTTTAAACATGACATAAAAAATAAACATACTTATTTTTATGAAACAAGTATGTCTATTTTTTTAAATACTAACACTACTAGTTGCTAGTACTATCCTTATATCCTTGTGGATTAGCCTTATGCCAATTCCAAGCGCTTTGTATTATTTCTTCTATATTTGTATGTTTAGGCTGCCATCCTAGTATGCTTTTAGCCTTTTGTGATGAAGCTATAAGTATGCTTGGATCTCCTTTTCTTCTCTCTCCTATTTTTGATGGTATAGGGTGTCCTGTTACCTTTCTTGCTGTCTCTATTATTTCCTTTACAGAATAACCTTCATTGCTTCCAAGATTAAATATATCGCTCTTTCCACCATTTACCAAATACTTTAAAGCCAGTATATGAGCATCAATTAAATCTATTATGTGAATATAATCTCTTATACATGTACCATCTTTAGTATCATAGTCATCTCCAAAAATAGTTATAGAACTCCTCTCACCTAGAGGTACTTGTAATACTAAAGGTATAAGATGGGTTTCATGTCTATGATCTTCACCAATGCCTTCTTCATTGTTAGCACCTGCAACATTAAAATATCTCAAGGATACATAATTTATATTATAAGCTACATTAAACCATTTCATCATCTTTTCCATAGCAAGCTTTGTTTCACCATAAGCATTGGTTGGATTTGTAATACAGTCCTCTGTAATAGGTATTTGAGTTGGCTCTCCATAAGTGGCTGCAGTAGATGAAAATACTATGTATTTTACGTCATAAGCCTTCATTGCCTCTAAAAGCACCTGAGTTCCGTATACATTATTGTCATAATATTTTATAGGATTAGACATAGATTCACCTACTATAGAGTTAGCTGCAAAATGCATTACTGCATCAAAGTTCTCTATTTCAAATATTTTAAATAACCTCTCTCTATTTCTTATATCCTGTTTGTAGAATTTAACTCTTTCTGGCAAAGAATTTAAGTGCCCCGTCTGAAGATTATCTATTACAACTACTTCATATCCACTATTTAGCAATCCCCTTACAGCATGGGATCCAATATATCCAGCTCCTCCTACTACTAAAACTTTCATAAACATTTCCCCCTTTACCATATACTTTTTAGATGAAATTTCTTATGCGTATTTTATTATACCTGTATGTGCATATTTTATTATACTTATATAGCTGCTTTTTAGTATTGGAACTTACCACTGTCTTAATAACTATCTAATTAATAAATTTCATCATACAATAGCAATGTTAGTATTTTATATACTATATTTATATTATACCTTACAAGATAATACTTTACATTAACAAAAAAATAAATTTAGTATGATTTTTTAATAGCTTTACCTTTGAACATTTTGTATAAACTTATTATGGCTAATGCAAAAATTCCACCAGAAGTATCAATTAAAACATCTCTAAACCTACCCTCTCTACCTGGAATAAATATCTGATGTATTTCATCTGAGCAAGCATATAGAAAAGTTGCTATTAAAGAAATAATAAGAGCTTTTCTTAAATAAAAATCATCTCTTAGAGCATTAAATATAAGCAAATATAGTATAAAGTATTCTGTAAAATGAGCAATTTTTCTTACAATAAAGTCAGCAAGTTCTCCTAAAGTACTATTTAAATCTATGCCTAAGGTATTTACTAAATTTATTATAAAATCACTTTTTTCAGTTGATACATCTGCTGGATCATTTGAAAATGAAAATATAACTACCATCCAAGCTGCTGCTAATATCCATCTAAAATAATTTTTTCTTTGTTTCATAGTTTCTCCTTTCATATAAGTGATAGCCAAATCATATATTAGATTTTTCTTTACTATTCATAGGTATTTAGACTTATATTATTATATCAAAATAATAAGTTCTTTTTAACTATAATTAATAACCCTTCCTTAGGATTACTTTAAAAGTTATATAAATCACAATTCTTCTAAAATTCTATTATAGGATAAAGTTATTAAAAAATTCTTAAGAAATTTTTAATATTTCTGGTGAGTTATTTGTAAAAAACTCTTTGTAAAATAATTCTATAGTCACGTGACTTTAAAAGTGAAATCATTTATAAAAAAGGAGGAATAGAAATGATATAATACTAAAAGAAAGGATGGGGAAGATATGTCAAAATATAACGTTTTGGTAGTAGATGATGAAAACGAAATAAGGGATGCCATAGAAATTTACTTAAAATGTGAAGGCATAAACGTATATAAAGCAAAGGATGGAATAGAAGCTTTAGAATTGATTTCTGAAAAAGATATACACCTTATAATATTAGATATCATGATGCCTAGAATGGATGGTATAAAGGCAACATTTAAGATTAGAGAAAGCAAAAACATTCCTATAATAATGCTTTCTGCTAAGTCTGAAGATAGTGATAAAATACTAGGTCTTAATGTAGGCGCTGATGATTATGTTACAAAGCCCTTTAATCCTCTTGAATTAGTTGCAAGAGTTAAATCTCAGCTTAGAAGATATATGAATTTGGGCAGTGGAAAAGAAAGCTCCGATGAAATTGTAGTAAAGGGTCTTTCTTTAAGCAAAAGTACTAAATCTGTGAAAGTTGATGGTGAAGAAGTTAAGCTTACTCCTATTGAATACAAAATCCTGGAACTTCTAATGGAGAATAAAGGGAGGGTATTCTCTATAGAAGAAATCTATGAAAAAGTTTGGAAAGAGCCTTCTTATAAAGCTGAAAATACCGTAGCTGTGCATATAAGAAGAATACGAGAAAAGATAGAAATAAATCCTAAAGAACCAAAATATTTAAAGGTGGTGTGGGGTATTGGGTATAAAATTGAAAAATAAATATTTAAATAAAGCAGCTTTAATACTTACTGTATATCTATTCGGTTTTTCATTCATATTGGCTATTGACTTTGTTGGACATACAGAATACCTAAAGTCTGACTCTTACTTTGGTAGTTCTTTATTTAAAAATGATTTATCCAGCTTCTTTTATAATCTAAAATCTTTCCACATAGATTATAAAGATTATGAAAAAAAATCCAATTATGATAAGTTAGGCATAGAAACAATTAATGATATAAAAACAAATTATAATTCTCAGTTAAAAGAAGAACAAAATAAAATCAATAATGATTACATTTATTATATTGGTAATGAGAGTAAAATAAAAGATAATACCGTAATTAAGGCCCTAACTGAGGAAAGAGATAAAAAATTAAAAAAACTGGAAGAGGAATTCTCTCTTAAAATAGATGAAGAAATAAAAAGACAAGTAGCTGATAAAGATATGGAGTTTAATGCTCTTAAAAATAGCTTATTTGAAAGAGAAGATATAAAATATTACATTAAAAATATTAGCACTGGAGAAATATACTCTAACATAAAAAATATTACAGATATCAGTGCCTATATAAAAGATAAAGCCTTATACAGCATAGAGTTTCCTAGAAATCTTAATTTCCGCGATCCTTTTTTATCTATAAATAATGAATTTAAATCTTTAAATTTAGAAGGATACTTCATAATTCCCAAAGAATTTAATGGATATAGTCAAATGATTGCTAATTATAATTACTATAATTCTATAAGAGAAAGAGTTATTATAGAAGGAGCATTATTTGTGATCTGCATTGGAGTTGCAATACTTATATCTTTGTACTTAAATAAAAATAATGAATTGTTTATTGAGCCTATTAACACCTTTATTAAGTTTTTAAAAATAATCCCTTTAGATTTGCGAATTTTAATATTTATATTTTTGCTAACTATAACTTTGAGCTACTTATCAAGTATATCCTTCTTTTACTTTCCAATTAATATAGATCATTTTTTTAAACTTACTATTACCTCCATATTAACTTTGTATGTTTTGTTAAGCCTATTAGACTATATAAACCTTATAAAAAATAAAAAAGAAATTAAAATTGAATTTAAAAAAAGTATGCTTAATAAATTCGTAATTCTCCTTAAGGAAAGCTCTGCAAATAAAAGCATTTTATTCAAGGTAATTTCAATATTTATTTTTACATGCTTATTTTGTATGTCTGTAGCTGTTTTTATTTTAGGAATATCCGGGTCATCTACAGAAATTGTATTAATATCCTTAATTTGTATACTTGTGTATATCATAACTATCCCTTATTACGTGTTAAAAAAAGTTTCTGTTTTTAATAATATATTTGAAGGTTCTGAGGAAATTGTGAAGGGAAACTTAAATTATGAAATAAAAACAAAAGGCGCAGGTCACCTATCAAGGCTTGCTAACAATATAAACAATATGAAAGAAGGATATAAAAAATCTCTAGAAGAACAGATAAAAAGCGAGAGATTAAAATCTGAGCTCATAACAAATGTATCTCACGATTTAAAAACCCCTCTTACCTCTATTGTAAATTATGTAGATTTACTAAAAAAAGAGGATTTATCCAAAGAGGAAATTCAAGGTTATGTAGGGATACTAGATAGAAAAACTCAAAGACTTAAAGTTCTTATAGAAGACCTTTTTGAAGCTTCAAAGCTTGCTAGTGGCTCCATAAAACTTAACATAGAAAAAGTAGATGTTGCTGCTCTATTAAGGCAGACTCTTGGAGAATTTGATGAAAAAATTAAAGCATCCTCATTAAAATTTAAAGTAAATATACCGAATCACAAAGTTTATGCTCATTTAGATGGTAAAAAAACCTGGAGAGTCTTCGAAAATCTCATAAGTAACGCTCTAAAATATTCTATGCCTAATACCAGAGTATATATTGATCTTGTGGATTATAATGGTAAAATCACCATGACAATAAAAAATATTTCTTCCTACGAAATGAACTTCAATGTAGAGGAAATCTTTGAAAGATTTAAACGTGGAGATGCATCAAGAAACACAGAAGGCTCTGGTCTAGGACTTGCCATTGCAAAAAGTATATTAGAACTTCAAGGCGGAAAACTCAACATAGAAATTGATGGAGACCTTTTTAAAGCAATCGTTGAGATTTAATAATTTTATATTTTGTTTATAATTAGTTTATGTAAATTAGAGATGTCTCCTCTATAATAAAATTGTGAAGGCCTTCATAAAAATTAAAATTATACCAAAAGGGGTTTTTATAATGAAGTTTAGTAAGAAAACTACTATGATTTTAAGTTTCGCACTGGGAACTGTAATGTTTGCTACCACTGCTATTGCAGAAATAGCATCTAAAGGTGGATATGATTTATTAAAAGATTCTTTAAAATATACAGCAGAAAGCGTATCTACTACACTTTCAAGCTACACTATGGATGCTTCTTTTATAGTAAAGGCAGATGGAACTGTTATTTCATCTGATACTTCTACTAATAAATTTGATGCTTCTCGTCAAGCTTTGGAAACTACTTCAAAAAGTATCTATGGAAAAAATAAGAATGATTATTACTCTTACTCAGATAAAAATGTTCGTATAACTAAAAATGCTAATGCACCAATTTATTATGTAACTGAATTTACGTCGCCTCAAGAAGTACGCTCCTTCACAAATCCGTTTAAAGAAGAAGGTGCTGATGATATTGAGAGAATAGCAGATATTCTTGTAGGAAATCTAAAAGAAGCTGTTGTAGTAAAAGAAAACTCTGATGGCAGCAAAGAACTATCTGGTTCTTTAGATGAATCACAAATACCTGCTTTAATAAATGCTGTAGTATCCCTTCAAACAAAAAATACATTTAAATATAATAAAGATATGGATACTACTATACCTAAAGTTAAAAAAGATGTCTTTATAAAAGATGTTACAGGAAAAATGCTTATAGACAAGAATGGATTAATGCAAAGCATAACTGGCAAAGGTACAATTTGTGGTAAAGATGATAATGGTAAAGATCACACCTTAACCTTTGAGCTATCTGTAAAATTATACAATATTAATTCAACTAAAGTTACTAAACCTGACCTTTCTGGTAAGAAGGTAGAAAAAGACATCGAAATTGACCGCAGCAAATTAACCAATCCTAAAAAATATATAGGAAAATACAAGACTGATATTTTAATAGAAAAAGGAGATAAATTTGAAAAAATAGGTGAAAGAATTGTAGAAATCACTTCAATAAATGAAACCAGCGTTTCTGGAAAATATTACGAACAGTCTGTGCCAGGTTATGAAGATTATTTCTTAAATAAAAAGAGCTTTACTTTTAGTGGAACATTCGAAAAAGATCATCCTAGTGCATCTTATACAGCTACTGATGCTGATGGAAATACTGTGAAAGGTAATATATATATTGATCAATGGTCTGGAAAAATAAACTTCAATATAGACGGATCTAGAAATGAAAAAGTTTTATTTGACACCCAATTTAGTAGAGTGTTTGAATAATAAGAACTTTAGTAAGTAAAATTCTTAAATTAGGCGGCAGAACCTTCTTTCTAACTTAGGTTCTGCCTCTAACATAATGTTTTTGGGGGTATTAGAATGGAAAAAGTTATTGAGATTAAAAATCTCACTAAGATATATAAAAACGGAAGAGGTATAACAAATATAAGTTTAGATATACATAGAGGAGAAATTTTTGGATTTTTAGGTCCTAATGGAGCTGGAAAAACTACGGCTATGAAAATTATGACTGGGCTCATAAAGCCTGATAGCGGTGATGTTAAAATCTTAGGCAACAGCATTTTAACAAACTTTGAAAAAGCTATGGAAAAAGTCGGCTGTATTATAGAAACTGCTGAGTCCTATCCCTATTTGACAGCCTTTGAAAACCTAAAACAATTTTCAAGATATTATAAAAATGTTGATACTAAAAGAATAGATGAAGTCTTAGAGCTTGTAGGTCTCTTAAAATACAAAAATGAGAAGCCTAAAAAGTTTTCTCTTGGTATGAAACAAAGACTTGGAATTGCAGCAGCCATATTATCAAAACCAAAAGTAATTATATTGGACGAGCCTCTAAATGGACTTGATGTTGAGGGTATGATTCAAATAAGAAACATTATAAAGAACCTTGCAGAAATAGAAAAGACCACCTTTTTTATATCAAGCCATCTTATTCATGATGTAGAACTTACCTGTACAAAAGTAGGTATATTATATAATGGTAAAATGTTAAATGTAGATACTACTGAAAATATTTTAAAAAATTATGTTTCCCTTGAAAATTATTTTATTAGTGAGGTAGAGAGAAATGGCAGGATTTAAAGCAGCTTTAATTAATGAATTAGAAAAATTATACAAAAAGAAAAAGGTTATGGTGGCAGCTTTAATGTCACTTATTTTCGTTATTCTAGGACAATTATCTGTCGTGATTCTACGCAGTGGTTTTGGAGTACGTGGAGCTTCTAGCAATGAATTTCCTCTTCTTGTACTTTCTGTAGTCGTTAATTCTATACTTCCATTATTTACTACTCTTATAGCCATTGATAGTTTCTCTGGAGAGTTTTCTCAAAATACTATAAAGATTACAATTACAAGACCAGTTACAAGATTGAAATTTTTTACTGCAAAAGTTATTGCTATAATGATTTTTGTATTAGTAAATCTTCTATTTGTAATGATTATTTCAACTATAACTGGAGTAGTATTTAATTCAAATTCTTTTACATTACATAGTATTATTAGAATATTGATTTCTTATTTAGTAACCTTAATTCCTATGACAGTGCTTGCCCTAGTTATTGTACTTCTCACAAATATATTAAGAAATGGAATAAGCATATTTTTTGCATCTATTATAATTTTTATTGTTTTTAAAGCTCTTGGAATCATATTTTCTAGTTACTCTAGTTTATTTTTCACAAACATGTTAGATTGGTACAGGCTATGGATTATGAGCAATGTATCCTTCCTAAAAATTTTCCGCCAGTCTTTATTAATGCTTAGCTATATTATTCTACTATTTACAGGAGCATATTATTTATTTGATAAAAAAGACTTTTAATATAAGGTGAAATTATGAGTATAAAAAAAAGATTGATTATTTATAACAGCATAGCTATTATAACTCCATTTATTCTAACTGCAATTGCATCTTTTATCTTTATAACTTTACATCATGAAATTTTTATCTCAAATACTGAATACACTACTTTAACAAATTTGAAAGATTTAAAATACGAACTTACATGTATAGCAATTATATTTTTTGTATCCTTTATTCTAACTAATCTTATTACATCCTATCTATTTTCAAAAAGGATACTAGAACCCATATCTCAATTAAAAAATGCTGTATCTGAAATCAGTCTTGGTAATTTAAACCTTGAAATTACAGAAGATGGTGATGATGAAATTAGAGAACTTTGTGCAGATTTTGAGAAAATGCGAGTCCAGCTAAAGGATTCCGTACGCATAAGAAGAAAGTATGATGATAATAGAAAGATGCTGGTTTCTAGTATATCCCATGATTTAAAAACTCCTATAACCTCTATAAAAGGATACGTGGAAGGAATTTTAGACGGAGTTGCTAATACAGAGGAAAAAATAGACGCTTATTTAAAAACTATTTATTCAAAAGCTCAACTTATGGATACTATGATTGATGATTTACTTTTATACTCTCGATTAGATTTAAATCAGGTTCCGTTTAACTTTGAAAAAACTAATATTGTTGATTTCTTTCAGTATTGTGTTGATGAAAGCATCTTTGAACTTCAAAAGAGTAATATAGAAATTTCTCTCCAAAATGACTTAAAAGAAGCAAAACATGTTATGCTTGATAAAGAAAAGATGCAAAGAGTTATACTCAATATAATAGATAATTCTCGCAAATATATGGATAAAGAAAAAGGACAAATAGTCATAATGCTGAGAGAAACTACCTCCAGCATTATTATTGAAATAAAAGATAATGGTTCTGGTATTGATAAAAACCATTTAAATAGAATATTTGATAGATTCTATAGAGCTGATGCAGCTCGTACTGAAATAAAAGGCAGCGGACTTGGGCTTGCTATTTCAAAACAAATTGTAGAAGGTCATAAAGGTAAAATCTGGGCTATAAGTCATGAAAACTTGGGTACTAGCATAATAATATCGCTGGCTAAGCTATCATAAAGGTGGGAGGATATTATGAAAAAAATTTTAATTATTGAAGATGATCTAAGCATTGCTGAGCTTCAAAAGGATTATTTAGAACTTTCAGGCTTTGAAGTTACTATATGTACAGATGGTTTGCAAGGTTTAACTGCTATAAAAGAAAATGAGTTCAATTTAATAATTCTTGATATTATGCTTCCAAAACTAGATGGATTTAGTATATTGCGAAGCATACATGAAGATAAAGATATACCCATATTAATGGTTTCTGCTAAAAAAGAAGAAATAGATAAAATTAAAGGTTTAACTCTTGGAGCTGATGACTATATTACTAAACCATTTAGTCCCGGGGAACTAGTTGCTAGAGTAAAATCCCATATTGAAAACTACGAAAGGATAAAGAATAAATTTGGTTCAAAGCCTAAAAATAATATATTAACCATACGTGGCCTTAAAATAAATAAAGATTCAAGACAAGTATTTATAAATTCTAAAGAAGTATTTCTATCACAAAAGGAGTTTGATTTGCTTCTATATTTAGCAGAAAACCCAAACAGAGTATTCAGCAGGGAAGAATTATTCGAAAAAATCTGGGGCCTAGATGCAATTGGAGATACCGCTACTGTTACAGTTCATATTGGGAGAATAAGAGAAAAAATTGAATCTTCCCCTTCTAATCCTCAATATATAGAAACAGTTTGGGGAGCAGGATATAGGTTTAGAGTATGATCAAAAATCAAAGCTTAAATTTTAGGAAATCCTAAAATTGTTAAACTTTCTCTAGCATAAAATATATTTTTGTTCTAAAATATTAATAATTAGATAAATAAGGAGGGCTAATCAATGTTTTCAGAAAAAGTAATAAATAATCTTAACAAATCATCTTGGATAAGATTAATGTTTGAAGAAGGCACAAGGCTTACAGAGAAATATGGGGCAGATAAGGTTTATGATTATAGTTTAGGAAATCCTTATGGAGAACCTCCAACAGATGTTATAAATTCCTTAAAAAATCATATATTGAATGAACAAAAAGGACTACATAAATATATGAACAATGCAGGTTATCCTGAAGTTAGAGAAAAAATAGCTAAACATTTAGAAAAAGAAAGCGGCGTTGAACTTTCTAAAGATAATATAGTGATGACAGTTGGAGCTGCTGGAGGACTAAATGTAGTTTTAAAGGCACTTCTTAATCCTGAAGAAGAGGTTATTGTTTTTGCACCATACTTTGTTGAGTATAATTTTTATGCTGACAATCACGGTGGAAAAACGGTAGTTGTACCTCCTAACACTTCAACCTTTGAACCTGACTTGGAGGCTTTTGAAAAAAGCATCACCTCAAAAACAAAGGCTATAATAATTAACAACCCTAACAACCCAAGTGGGGTTGTTTACAGCGAAGATACTCTTAAAAAGATAAATAATATATTATTAGAAAAAGAAAAGGAATTTAAAACAACTATATTTGTTATCTCTGACGAACCTTATAATAAGATAGTATATGATAATATTAAGCTTCCAAAGATGCTTTCTATATTCAAAAATGCTATTATAGTAAATTCCTTTAGTAAATCTTTAGCTCTTGCTGGAGAGAGAATTGGTTATATTGCCACAAGCAGCAATATACAGAATGTTGATATCCTTGTAAATGCATTAACCTTCTGCAACCGTACTCTTGGCTTTGTAAATGCACCTGGACTATTTCAAAAGGTTGTTGCCGATGCTCTAGAAGCTGAGGTTGATGTAAGTGGTTATCAGAAACGAAGAGACTTTCTATATGAGAATCTAACCAGATTAGGATTTGAGTGCATAAAGCCTCAAGGTGCTTTTTATCTATTCCCTAAAGCACTATTAAATGATGATGTAGAGTTTATAAAGAGAGCATTAAAATATAATCTTCTTCTTGTCCCAGGCAGCGGATTTGGATGTCCTGGTTATTTCAGAATGTCCTACTGTGTAGATTTTGATATGATTGAAAGGTCAATACCAGCCTTTGAGCAATTGGCTAAAGAATTTACGCAGCACTAAATTAAGAAATAAATTGTAACAATATTTAATATTGAACCTTCCGTATTAGATTTGCATTTAGGAAAGCTTCTAACGCTTGTTCATTGCTTTCTACAATGCAAATCTAATACTCCAGTTCAATATAAAAAGATTATTAATATTTTTTAAAAAGGTTGTTTTAGCATAAGAAAACTAAAAACATCATACACATCATATATTAGGACTGCCTTTTTAAATGATGAACATTTTTCGTAAAAAGTTTATTTGTCACCAACTAGAACTTCACTAAGATCTTCTGGCGCAGATTCCAGTCCTAAAAGCATAGCCTCTAGCTTATTAAAATCATAATTTCTCTGCTCATAATTATTAAAGCTGTCCTTTTTATTCTCCCAATTGTTATATGTATTTTTAAAATTGTTTTTATTACTATTAATACTATTTCTATAGCTAGATTTATTATAGTGTTTTTTAATTAAAGAATTTAATTTTTCATGGATATTAATTTTCCCATTTGAATTATCTTCATCTTTATGATTATTATTTAATTCATATATATTAAATATTTTGCAACGTAAAATATTTCTACGTAGAAGCACCGTAGGTGCAGTGGAGAAGTTGAGGCGCCTATAGGCGCCTCAACTTCTCCACTGCACTTTGCTCTTCTAATAAAATTTTAATTATAGCTCATCTGCTAATTTGCCTAATAATTTAGCAGTAGAATTGAGCTGTTCAATGGACACAGCCATTTGCTGTAAAGCTTCTGACTGTTGGTGTGATATCTCTTCAACATTAACTACTTTATCATTAATTCTTTTTATTGATGATGAGATACTTTTTATAATATCCTCTATTTTCACCATAGATTCGCTAGATGACTTAGATAGCTTTCTAATCTCTTGTGCAACAATATTAAATCCATTTCCATAATCCCCAGCTCTAGCAGCTTCAATAGATGCATTTAAGCCTAAAAGATTTGTTTGAGAAGATACTCCTTTTATAAAGCTTACTATATTATCTGTATCGTGAGCTATATCGTTAGCCAAATTTGTTTCGTTTAGTATTTCACCATTTTTATCAGCTAATTTTTGAACTGCAGATGAAATCTGATTGGCCACTGTTTCCATGCTTGTTAACGCTGTTATTAATCCCTGTGTAATATTGGTCACAGCATTCTTTTTAGAAAGACTTTTCCCAATGGCTAAGGATCCTATTACAGTATTTCCTTCTTTTATTGGAATCATATATGATTTGAAAGCTACTCCAATGAAATCTTCAGGAATAACTTTTACTTCAATTTCCCCCACTTCCATAGCTTGTCTTACAAATTTCCCAACTTCAGCTCCTTCTTGTATTTTAGCATCTATCTCCTTACTTCCTTGATAATATAATACCTTTTCCCTATCAGTAAGCATTATTTCTATGTCATTATCAAAAAATGTATCAATATAAGGTATACAATTATAGACTTCTTCTAACACATCACTTGAAAAATATTTGTTTTGCATATTCTAGCTCCTTTTTATGTTGTCTAATTTATATATTATATTATATAAGAATATTGAATAAATATAAACATTAAGTATCTTAAATAACGAATGAAGAACGAATATAAATTTCATTTAGCAGTACATTGATTAAATATTTAAACATCACGCATGGGATTTGCATTGTAGAAAGCGTTGAACAAGCAATTAGAAGCTCTTTTATTTCTGGGTTTAAAACACCGTAAGAACCTTCTATTGTCTGAACGTCAGTGAGTTTAGAAGGTTTAGGGGTTTTAAAGCCAGAAATATTAGAGCTTCTTTGCATAGTGAAGCTTTCATAAATGCAAATCCCATGCGTGATGTTCTTATATTATGTACTTTATCTCCTTATTATCAAATATAGAGCTTATCTCCTTTGTAAAAAATTCTTTCATATCTTGTAATTGTTCTTTAGTGTATACGAATTTCCCATATCCAAACTGCCCATACTTATAGGTTCTATCTTCATCTGTCATAGGAAGAGTTGTTTCTGGGAATACTTGTTGTATTATGTTTTTAGCCCTTGTGGTGTATCTATAAGATATTACTTCAAAGGTCACTGGGTAGTTTAAGTTCTTTGGCAATCTACTATTTAATTCTAACAACAGATTTTTATATTCTTCTTTCCAATTATCATATAAAAATACTGGAGCTATAATAAACCCAGTTGGATAACCAGCTTTTGCTACCTTCACACTAGCCTCTATTCTCATATCCATGGATGCTGTTCTATTTTCATAATCATTTATGACTTTAGCTGTATTTAGAGTAAATCTTATCTCTGTATTGCCATTATGCTGTGCATTAAGGAGAGTATCCACATCACTATATTTTGTAACAAATCTAAACCTTCCTCTTTCTGTTTTACCAAAAAACTCTATAGTCTTTCTTAATGAATGAGTATAAGGCTCTACAGGAACTGGATCTGAGGTGGCAGAGCCTTCAAAAATAGTGATATCTGGAAGCCTTTCTTTCATATATTTTTCAGCTCTATTAAGTATATCATCTATATTCACGTTAACCTTTAAATAAGGTCTATCCCCTAAATTTGTATTTAAGTAGCAGTATTCACACTGTCCTACACATCCAGATATTAAAGGCAGCTGATAATGTGCTGATGGTTTGCAGGATTGGAACTTAAATCCTTTCTTTATTCCAACAACTAAAGTTCTTTTTCCTTCCCTATAAAATTCATATAAATTATCTCCTGGAATGTTCTGTTTTATTTTATTTGAAGATAGTTCTATTATCTCTATTTTGGGATTATCTTTAAATTCTTCATATATATTTTTGCCTATTTCATAATCTAAAGAGCCTTTTTCAAATAGTATCCTTCTTGGAATAAACATAGCTGTATTTCCTTTCCTATATAGTTCACTATTTTTATTATGTTTTATAAAATTATAACTATACTTAGTATATCCAATCTTTAATTTATAACTAAAATTGATACTATTTTATCAACTTCTTCATAAATATATTTTTCATAATAGGTAAAACTATATGCATAATCATATTCATGGAAAGGAGTTTTTAATATGCAACTTACTAATAAAGAACAAACTTTAATTGAGGATAATTTAAATTCAGAATACTTATGCATAAGAAAATATGAACAATATGCAGCCATGGCTTCTGATCAAAGCCTAAAGCAAGTATTCACAGATCTTGCAAACAAAGAAGTTCAACATGTAAATACTCTTAAAGGAATATTATCCCAAGGCGGTGTAAATTGTCAAAACATATTTGAAACTTATACTAAGCCTCAAGGTGATTTATCAAATATGCAGAATAACCTTGGAATAACAGATGCACAGCTTTTAAATGATGCTCTAAGTACAGAAAAACACGTTTCAAGTTCTTACAATAATGCTGTTTTAGAATCAGTAGATCCTAATATAAGAAAACAACTTCAGCATATACAACAGGAAGAACAAAATCATGCTGAAACTTTATTCAAAGAAATGCAATCTAGAGGATGGTATAAGGTAAAATGAACTTATAAGAACCTCAAAGGTATCTTATTATTGGTACCTGTAAATTGAAAATTTAAAACATTAAATATTAAAAAATGGAGATACCTTCGTATCTCCATTATATTTTATAAAATTATTAGCTATTTTATAATCCAAAATACCGCTGCCCTGATTTTGACACCTATCTCTCGATAGGTGGGTGTCCTCACAGATACTTTATCCATCTTGCCATTTTTCTTGGTCTTATAGATGAAACCGCATCTAAATCTCGAACTCCCGTATAAACAATGTAGGTTCAAAATAAGAGCTCCACGAATATTCCAGAAATATTTATTATTTATTCTTACTAAGTATTATTACCTTTGAATATTATTATATCAAATAATCTATACTTTTCAACAGAAAATTTCATCCACATTTCTGCCTTCTTTAACCTTTTTAGTGTTTTGAACTTTTAAATACACCATAAACCAACTTATAAGAAGAATTCCTTTTATAATACTTGAAATGCTTATGCTCCACCAAACTCCATTAAGGCCCAAAAGATTTGGTGAAGATAAAATCAAAGCCATTGGTATTCTTGAGCCTGTAAAGATTATACTTACTAAAGAAGGAGGCAGTGTTTTACCCATACCATTAAAAGCTCCTGATGTTGCTATTTCGATGCACATAAATAGCTGAGACACACCAAGTATTCTAAGATAAGCTACACCATATGGCAGAGTTTTCTCTTCTGGTATAAAGAAAGAGAATATAGGTGCTGCTCCAAAGATTAAAAGGAAAGTAGCAAATATACCTATTATACTTACAGTTAGGATGCCTATTTTATATCCTTTAACAATTCTGTCCCATTTCTTTGCACCATAGTTTTGACCCACAAAAGCACTTATGGCTGTTTGAAAACCTTCTGCGGTCATCCAGGATATAGATTCAATTTGTGAACCTACCTTTTGTACTGCAATAGGTACTTCTCCCCAATCTGCAATTATTCTAGCAATGACCATAGCAAATATAGTAAATAGTCCATTTTGAAGAGCTACAGGAAGGCCATATTTAAATATGCTCTTCATATTTTCTATGTCTAAGTTTTTAAAAGAAAAACTTCTAAGCAATCTGAATTTTTTTGCAGACATTATAAATAATGTAGTTACTACTACCTGTGCAAATACTGTAGCTATTGCAGCTCCTTTAACACCTAAAGCTGGAATAGGCCCAACACCAAATATAAGTACTGGATCAAGTATCATATTTGCAATAAGCCCTACTACATTAAATCTAAAAGGTGTCTTACTGTCCCCTGTTCCATTGTAAATTCCAGTAAATACAGGATTTATAAAATAAAAGTTTATTCCTGCTGCTACTATAACCAAATAGCTAATTGCCATATCTATGACATTTTTATTTGTAAGATTAAAAAGTCCCACAAGCTGTTTTCTAAATATAATTAAAAAGGCTCCATAAATTAATCCTAATCCTATGTTAAGAATAATGGTATTATTAGCATATTTCTTTGCTGATTCCGTATCACCTTTACCTATAGACTGGGAAATTCCTATTTCTGCACCAATTCTTGATATCAAAATAAAAGCCATGGCAAACCAAGTAAAAAAACCTGCTGTCCCTACCCCTGCAACAGCACTACTTCCTAGTCTTCCTATATATATCATGTCCGTCATATTGTAAGCCATTTGAATAAAAGATGTCCCCATTATAGGAAGCGCCAGTTTTATAAGAACAGGCAATATCTTACCTTCTGTTAAATTATTCTTCATCTAAGCCATACCTACCTATCTATATTAATAATTTTTATCTTCAACTTTTAAGTCCTATTTATTATATATCAATATTTTAAACTATGCTATAGATTTTATTTTTATGAAATCGGTTTTATTAATGCAATTTTTAGTATATATGAAGAATAACTTTTATTACTTACCTTATCTATTCCTTGACTTTAATTAGAAAATACTGTATAAATAAATCAATATATGCCATAACAAATATTGCTAGATTTATGTATTTTTAAAAAAGGAGTAATTAAAATGAGATTTAAAAATAAAGTCTTATCCTTTATATTAGCATCACTGATTACAATCTCTATTACAGGCTGCGCACAGAAAGTCGGCAAAAGCTCATCTAAGGATAAAAAAACTTCTTCAGTAACATTGACAATATCAGCAGCAGCTAGTTTAACGGAAACTATGGAAGAGTTAAAAACTTTATATGTAAAGGATTACCCTAATGTGAATATTGTATATAACTTTGGTTCTTCTGGCTCACTGCAGCACCAAATAGAACAAGGGGCAGAAGTAGATATATTTCTATCTGCTGCTCAAAAACAAATGGATAACTTAGAAAAGAAAGGACTTATATTAGAAGACAGTAGAATAAACCTTCTAGAAAATAGCGTTGTGCTTATAACTCCTAAGGATGTTACTAATGTTACAAGCTTTAAGGATATAACAGGAGATAATATAGAAAAGTTAGCTTTAGGTGAACCTGAAAGCGTGCCAGCAGGGGAATATGCAGAAGAAGTTTTTAAAAATTTAGGAATCCTTGACAAGATTAAGTCTAAATCTGTATATGCTAAGGATGTAAAAGAAGTTCTAGCTTGGGTAGAAACTGGAAATGCTGATGCTGGAGTAGTTTACGAGACTGATGCTAAATCATCTAATAAAATAACAATAGCATCAAAGGCTCCTTCTGATTCCCATGAGCCAATTTTATATCCTGCTGCTATTATTAAATCTTCTAAAAACCTTTCTGCTGCAAAAGATTTTATGAACTTTTTACGTAGTGATGAAGCTAAAAAAGTCTATGAAAAATATGGTTTTACATTTGTAGAAAAATAATATACTGTGAGGTTCATATCATAACAAAAGACACTTATTAATAGGAGTGAGGCAACTTGAACTCTGATTTATCGCCTTTAATTATTTCAATTAAAACTTCCTTGGCTTCCACCATTATTACCTTCTTTCTTGGAATTTTTGCTGCATGGTTTATGACCTGTAAAAAAAGAAGATATGAAGGGTTATTGGATGCTATATTTACTCTTCCTATGGTTCTTCCCCCTACTGTTTTAGGCTTTTTTCTTCTTTTAATATTCGGTAAAAACGGGCCAATAGGGCAATTGCTTTATAAGTTTAATATAAAAATAATATTCTCTTGGTCTGCTACGGTTATTGCAGCAGCGGTTGTATCTTTCCCTTTGATGTATAAAACCACTAAAGGAGCTTTTGAACAAATTGATGCTAATATATTAAATGCTGCCAGAACTTTAGGAGTATCCGAATGGAGAATTTTTTGGACAATCACTCTTCAACTTGCATGGCCTGGTGTAGCTTCTGGCACAATATTATCCTTTGCTAGAGCTCTTGGAGAATTCGGTGCTACACTTATGATTGCTGGAAGTATTCCCGGAAAAACTCAAACCATTCCACTTGCTATATTTTTTGCAGTGGAATCTGGAGATATTAATAAGGCTCTATCTTGGGTAATATCCATAACAATTATTTCCTTTACGGTGATAATTCTTACAAATATTTGGACTAATTATCAAAAGAAACTTATATCATCAGGAGGAAGAAAATAAAATGAAACTTTTTTTAGACATAAAAAAGAATTTTCCAGATTTCTCTCTAGACATTAAATTAGAAACAGAAGATCCCATTTGGGGTCTCCTTGGTCCATCAGGTTCTGGAAAAAGCATGACTTTAAAATGTATTGCAGGTGTTATAAAGCCTGACTATGGGAAAATCATATTAAATAGCAGAGTTCTCTTTGATTCTGAAAAAGGAATAAATATGCCTATAAAGAAAAGAAAGGTAGGATTTCTTTTTCAAAACTATGCCTTATTTCCTCATATGACTGTTGAGGAAAATATCTCCTACGCTCTTAAATCATTAAAAAACAAGGAAAGAAAAGAAATAGTAGAAAAGCAGCTAGAAATGATGCATTTAAAAGGGCTAGAGAAAAGGTATCCATCTCAACTTTCTGGTGGACAGCAGCAAAGAGTTGCTCTTGCCCGAGCCCTTGCAGTAAATCCTGAAATTTTACTTCTAGATGAACCATTTTCTGCACTGGATGATCATTTAAAAAAACAAATGATTGCTCAAATGTCAGATACATTGAAAAACTATTCTGGTATCACCTTATTTGTAACTCACAATATGAAAGAAGCTTTTCAGTTATGCAATAATCTTATCATAATAGACAATGGTAAAAGAATAGAATGTGGAAATAAAAATCGCATATTCAAGTCTCCTTCTACTGTAACTACTGCTCATCTTACAGGTTGTAATAATATTGTTCCAATAAGAGTTATTAACTCAAATTTAGTTGATGTTCCAGAATGGAAATGTAAATTAAAAGTAAATAATATAAATGATCCTAAAGTAAATTATATGGGAATAAGATCTCATGATTTAGAATTATTTAAGGACACAGGAGAAAACGTGTTTTTATGCTGGCCTGCCTATATTGAAGATAATCCTTTTAGTAAAATTATCTACTTAAAATTAAATAATCCTCCTTTAAACAATGTTGATTATAATCTTCAATTAGAATTATCTTTGGAAAAATGGACACGCCTTAAAAACACTTCTTTACCATGGAAAATTAATATAAATCCAGATAAACTGCTTTTATTAAAATAAAAATAATCTGCAAATCAAGCATAAATTCAAAATAACATATTTATAATATACTAATTATGCATATATGAGGAGGATTAATACATGAAAAATGTATTCTTTTCTACTATTTTAAAAATGATTCCAATAATCTTATTAGTGTTACTTGGATTTATTATAAAAAAACTTAAGTTTGTAACAAAAAACTCTATTGAAGATATAAAAAAGTTAGTTCTTAACATTGCCCTACCATGCCTTATTTATACGGCCTTTTATAAATTGAATCTTGAAAAAAAATTTTTAGTAATAATATTAACTATATCTATAATTAATATTTTAATGCTGTTTATAGGAAAACTAATAGGAAAAGCTTTTAATATACAAAACCCTTATTTTCCTCTTTTGTTTAGCACCTTTGAAGCTGGAATGATGGGATATTCCATGTTTACAGCTGTATATGGAGATAATGAGCTAGGCAAGTTCGCTATTATGGATTTAGGACAAACATTTTTTGTATTTTTTATATGGATGCCTCTTCTTATGAGTAAATCTAATAAAAAAAAAATATTAAGGATATACTAAAATCCTTTTTCACTTCTCCAATAGTCATTGCGATTTTTTTAGGTATATTTACAAGCTTAATTTCATCAGAAAGCCTATATGATAGCAAAATATTTTTGTCTTTATTCGATATTGTAAATAAGCTTGCTAGTTTAACCGTACCTTTAATAACTATTATTATAGGCTATGAATTAGAAATAAACTCTTCTTATATAAAGCTTCCTATTATAACTATAGTTTGCAGAATGACCTTATTAATATGCTTTTCACTAGTAATAAACAAATATATTATATCTAACACGTTAAATCTTCCTGAGATTTACAAAAATTCACTCTTCACCATGTTTATACTACCTCCATCCTTTACAGCACCTTTATTTATCAAAGATGATAATGAAGAGAATAGACACTATGTTGTAAATACCCTATCTATTGGCATAGTTCTATCTATTGTAATATTTACATTTAGTACAATATTTTAAAATCTTATATAAAGAGCCATAATATATACTTAAAAGTATTATATTATGGCTTTTCCTTATTCTCTCTGTTGTATAATAGTTGGCGTACTCATATATTTATCTTGGGATACTGTTTCCGTCTTAATCAACTTTCCATTTTCATAAACCTTTTTTATAAGTTTAGATCTATATCCTGTACGTCCCTTTTTTACTATTTCTCCATCCTTCAAATTTGTATCTTGTACATATTTTATAGGTGAATCTATACGTTCTATTATTTTAGAAATAAGTTCTACTTTTTTGTTGCTCTTTGTTCCAAACAAATCAAAGGTAATAGTATTTTCACCAGTTTCTGCATGAATGTATATATAAAAATCCTTATTATTCCTAAATTTAAAGTCCTTTGATCCCCAGCTTACTGCTGCATCCCTGCTTAAAGGCACATAGTTAACAGTCAAACTATGATTATTTCTCTGCACAACTTCCAAATCTGATAAAAGCACCGCGTTATATAAAGTACTAGATACCTGACATATTCCTCCTCCTAATTCTGACTCTATATTTCCATTTATATATACACCAGCTTCATCAAACCCTCTTGCCTTTGTTCTCTCACCTACAACTTTATTAAAAGAAAATACTTCTCCTGGTGCTACTATAGTGCCATCGATTATACTTGCAGCTAAGCGTATGTTTTTGCTTCTAGATTTATTATTAGAGTTAAATCTAGTTGTAAATGAAGCAATATTTTCTTTAATACCCTGCTTTTTTAGTATCTCTTTCGTAATCTTAGGCTTCAAATCCTTATAATGCAGGGTAAACTCCCTTTCATCTCCTAACATATTAGAGCAGATTTCATTATAAAGTTTTTCCTTATCAAATTCATATCCATAGGTTTCTGATATAATTATAATTCTTCCATCTTTATATTTGTATTTTGCATTTTGGGGTTTAGGCAATTTAGACTCATCAAATACACTAAGGGATTTACAAAACTTTTCATAATCTATTCCATGAGTTAAGTCATATTTTCTTCCATACTTTTTTATGTTTATATATTCCTTTAATTTTTCTATTGGATTTAAATCATTATATAATATTAAAGAAATTTTCTTTTTAACTTCTTCTTTATTTGAATAATATCCTAAATCCTTTAATTTAAAATTATGGCTTTGTATATCTCCATTATAAGGAAAACATATATTTATATTTTTATTCTCTATCTCCTCTACCTCTCTATCAATGAGCTCCTCTACCTCTTTTATTGTCTTTCCACTTAAATCAACTTCTTTAAAATAAACATTTTTAGGCAGCTTTTTATCCTTTTTATTTACAGTTTCTGAAAAAGCATAAGAAGGAAAAACACACATGAAACATAATAAAATAGAAAAAATAATTGCTTTCTTTAGCATTAATCTATCCTTCATAAAATCTGCCTCCATTGAAAAATAATCTTCTATAAATATTTTCACGTAAAAGAGCAAATTTTATTACAGAATAATAATGCCATTTATTATTTATCTTCAGTAAAACTGCAGTAGCCTACTTCATCACATCTTCTTTTCATATCATCCCACACTTTTTCATCATTTATTGATTGTAGAGCTGATGGATATAAAATATAGTTTTCCTTAAATATATGATCTCTAAGATTGAATATTATATATTTTGATACTTCATCAAGAGTTTTCTTAAAAGTTTTAAAATCAAGTTTAGGTGCAAACTCCGCTATATTCTTTAATTGCCTTTTTCTTTCTCTTAAATCATCATGTTCCATTCTCATAATTCTTGTAGGGCCAGTGATTTTTCTATCTTCCATTTCTTTAAATAGTACATCTTCTTCTCTTTTATGATGTTTTTCTGCATCTAGAATTTTCTCCGCTACCATAATTAATTTTTTAAATTCTTCCGCATTTGGATCATATTTTTCCATCTTTTGAATTTTAAAATTTAATTTTTCTAATTCTGTTAAAAACCCAAGCAACTTTTCATGTTCTCCTATAAAGGTATGAAGTACATGTCCCTTGCTTATTTGAGTTTTAATCTTATCCAGTTCATCCTTTAAAACCTCCATATGAATATCACATAAATGTCTTAAATCATGAGGATTCATACCTTCTTCTATTAAATTCTGCTCTGCTATTGATAATTCAAGCGGATTTATATTTGAAACAATTTCTAATGCTTCTTTTCTTAGATCCTCTGTCACCTCTTCAGTATTTAGTCTTTTTAAAATCTCAGTTAATTTTTCTATCTTTTTATTTTCTACATTTTTATTTTCCATTTTTATTCCTCCTGCCTAAAACATTTTAAATAAAACGCTGTTTTCTAAATAAATATGAATAAATAAGTCCTTCTCTAAATTATGAAGCTTATCATATACAAGCTTATAGGTTGTGCAAGCACCCTGTGGAGCCTTGAAATCTCTTGTAACTTTCTCCATTTCCTTTAATATATCTCCTGCATCATCATGTTCACTTTCTGTATCTTTAATAAAGTTCTGTATCTGTTCTAAAAGTTCTTCTTTCTTTGTTTCTTCAAATTCAATTATAAGTGGAAATAATTCTTCCTCTTCTTTTACAAAATGCTCTTCTAATTCAATTTTTAAATTTCCAAAGAGCCTGTGTACCTTTAAAAGTTCTTCTTTATGATGTTTAAAATGCACCTTTAAAATTTTAAACATAAGCATATCTATTTCTCTAAGTTCTTTTTTTGTATAATCATGATGAGTTCTTAGTATATGCTTAATTAAATCAGAAGCCTTTTCCTTTCTCCAGTCTTTGTATTCTGTATTTGAATTTATAAACTTATTATACTCATTGTTAAGTTCTTCTATAATTTTATTGCTGTCTAAGCCTTTTTCTTCTAACGCTTCTTTTAAAGTATCATGTCCGCCACAGCAGTAATCTATTTTGTATCTATTAAATATCTCACTTGAATCTGGAAATATTGAAACTATCTCCCCAAGTTTTTGGTTTAAATTTATTATTTTTTCCATTATTAAATCCCTCCTAATAAAAAACAGATTAAAAGTTAGAGTGTTAAAGCAGCATAGTCAAGTTAGTGTTTATGGTATTAAAATAAGTTCTGAAGTAAATATAGCTGCTCTTTTTATCTTGTTTATATCTTCTTCTTTTGGTGAAAATCTTATTCTTAATGGGAAGTGTATATCAGTCATTCCTGTAGATTTAATTATCTCTGATGTATTTAATACCTTCATGTTCGTTGTATTTAAATAGTCATGAATCACTTCGATAGCTTCACCACTCCATCCATAAGATCCAAAAGCTGCTGCTACTTTTCCTTCTAAATTCATATTTTTAAGTTCTTTTAGTATATCTTCAAGTTTTCCAATCATGTCTCCATATCTTGTGGAACTTCCAAAGAGTACAGCATCTGATTCCTTAATTTTTTCTAATACTTCTTCCTTAGAAAACCTTTTTATATTCATAACTTCAACATTTATATCGCTTTCTTCAAAACCTTGTTGAAGTATTTCAGCCATCTTTCTTGTATTTCCTCCCATAGCAGAGTATACAATTACTGCTTTCTTGTCTTTATCTGTATTTTTACTCATTTCATCATATATTTTTATGAATTTCTTAACATCTTCTCTTATAATAAATCCATGGGATGGAGCTATCATGTCTATTTCTAAATCTTTAATTTTTTCTATCATTTCTTGAACATATCTTCTGTGAGGATGCATTATTAGCTTGTAATAAGTTATAAAATCCTCTGTAATATCTTCTTCAGCTAAATCATTAAAATATTTATAATTAGCTACGTGAGTGCTGAATATATCACATGGAAATAAAATTTTATCTTCTTCACAATAGGTTACCATGGTTTCCTCAGTGTGAAGGTAAGGTGTTTCTATAAATCTTAGAGTCTTTCCTCCTATGTCTAATGTATCTCCATCTTTAACTACCATAAATTCTCTATTATGCAGCTTGTACATTTCCTTTAACTCATCTACAGCAGGTTCTGTGCATACGATAACTGCATTTTTTGCCCTTGCAGCTAAAGCTCCAAGTCCACCTGAATGATCTGGCTCTGTGTGATTTATAACTATATATTCAATTTTTTCTAAATCCATTAAAGACTTTAGATTTTCTATAAATTCTCTTCCAAAACTTATATCTACAGTATCAATAACTGTTGGCTTCTCAGTCATTAATAGGTAACTATTGTAAGTAGTTCCTTTAGTTAAGGTTAATCTATGAAAAGGTACATCTCTATCATCAATTTTTCCTACCCAATATATATTTTCATTTAACATAACTTTGTTTTCCATTATTAATTCCTCCTTAAATTCTCTCTTTTGTATGCCTTTATTTTATAGATATCCATATGAAAAAAATATGATTCAAATCAAAGTTTAAAAAAATCATATTAAATTTTTGATGCAAATTTAGCTGAGCCTTGATAAATAAAATATAAAAGACCTTCTACCTCCGTAAGTTACAGAGGCAGAAGGTCTTCTTCCGCGTTTTCATTCTGTGATTAGCTAGTCTACATATTCACTTAGAACATCTTTATTCTTTATTATAATAGTCTTATTTCCTATTAACTCTATAAGCTCTAATTCTTCAAATTTTTTAAGCTTCCTGCTGATAGTTTCTCTCGTTACCCCACAGTAATTCGCCATTTCTTCTCTATTTACAGGAAGACTTATTTTTATTCCTTCTTTGTCTTTAACTCCATACTTTTCACTAAACTCTACTAACATATTTGCAATTCTAACTTCCGCATCGTTAGTGGCAAGACTTTGAGCTAAATTTTCTGTTTCTGCTAGCCGCCTTGTTACTTCCCTAAGTATTTTCAAGGAAATTTCAGGATTGCTCATTATTATTTTATTCATATCGCTTTGGGTTAAAGTACAAATCTTCACATTGGATATAGCATAAGCATCAAAGTTATAAGTTGCGCTTTCACTAAATAGATTTAATTCTCCAAAAAAATCTCCATCGCTTAATATATGCATTATTTGCTCTTTTCCATCTTTAGTTATCTTTGATAGCTTAACTTTTCCCTCATTTATAATAAATAGAGTATCGGATTCTTCCCCTTCATGGCAAAGAGATTCTCCCTTTTTATAACTTTTATGCCCTGTCATATTTACAATTTTTCTTAGTTCTTCTTGTGAAAGAGCTGAAAATATAGGCACTTTGCTTGCACAAAGGTTATGGCGGCATCTACCGCAACTGCACTCTTGCATAAACTTCCTCCTTCATAAAATAAGTTACTACTTACATACATCAATCCAAGTTCCTCTAGTTACATTTTGCAATTCATCTATTGCAATCTTAACTGCTGCATTTGGAGCTCCTCCTGCTGGATATACATAATCATACTGTTTAAGTGATTCATCCAAATATATATCAAGAGGATTTTTAAGTCCAAAAGGACATACTCCTCCTACAGGGTGGCCTGTTATTTCAAGTACTTCCTCACTGCTTAACATTTTAGCTTTAGTCTTGAAATAATCCTTATACTTTCTATTATCTATCTTTGCATCTCCTTTTGATACTATAAGAATATTCCTATCCTTTAATGCTAAAGCCATAGTTTTTGCAATCTGTCCCATTTCTACCCCTATAGCTCTAGCAGCCAGTTCAACTGTGGCTGTACTCTGCCCCATTTCCATGATTTCAAGTCCTAAGTTTTCTTCTTTAAATTGTTTTTTTACACTTTCTAAACTCATAAATATTGCCCCCATTTTTATGTTTTGTAAAATAATTTTATTATATTACAAAGGGAGAAAAATGCAACACTTCGCAATTTATTTCTACTCCCACTCTTTCCAAATATCTGGCTCATATCCTACTGTTGCTTGTTTTCCATTTCTAACTATTGGAGTTTTATAAAGCTTCGGATTATTTAACAATATTTCTTCCTTAACGCTGTCATTTCTAATGTTCTGAAGATTTGATTTTTCGTACTCCTTTGATTCTTTGTTGATTAAATTGTTTAACCCACCTACTGCTGACTTTACACTTTCTAATTCTCTTTTACTTAAACCCTTTATATTTAAATCAATGAATTGATAGCTTATTCTTCTTTCCTTAAAGTATCGTTCAGCCTTTTTTGTGTCAAAACATTTTTTAACTCCATAAATTTGAATGTTCATTTTCTCTTATCCCCTACCATTTCAATATCGTGAGCAAAGCCTTAATTAACTTGCATCGTAAATCCTAAGCAAGTATCGTATGCTCAATTAAAATCTTAATACCAATTATAATAAGAACTGATCCTCCTAATATCTCTGCATTATTTTTAAATATGCAGCTGCACTTTTTTCCTATTAATACACCTATAAAACATACTATAAAGGTTATTGTTCCTATTATAAATATAGATTTTATGATGTCTATCCCAAATGCAACAAAGCTTATACCAATTATAAGGGCATCTATACTTGTGGCTATTGCTAGGATAACCAGTTCTCTATTTCCTATTGATTCTTCACTACTTTCTTTAACAGGACAATCTTCATCTTTGGACTTTACAGCCTCATAAATCATTTTTCCTCCTATTGATCCTAACAGCATGAATACAATCCAATGATCTACTTTTGATATATAATCTTGAAATCTTATTCCTAACATCCATCCTATTAGAGGCATAATAGCCTGAAAAAGTCCAAAAAATCCCCCTATTCTTAAGGCATCTGCTATTGTAACTCTTTTTAAAACCATACCATTAGTTACTGATACCGCTAGCGCATCCATAGACACACCAAAGGATATTAAAACAATGGTTATTAAGCTCAATCCATACATCTCCTTCTAAGAAAATGCCAAGCAATTATACTATATTGAACATATCGTATGAAATTTGCTACTTGGCGCATGAACCATTCACTAGAAATAATTTGTCATCACTGGAATCACATTTATAACTGGTACCTCATAAGGATGTACTTTTTTGATTGCTTCTATAGCTTTCCCAATTACTTCTTTTTTACAAGTGAATTCTACTTTTATTTCTTCCGCCTCACAGATCTCTCCTACTTCACCTAGATAGGGATTTGTGCCTTCCAGCGGTCTCCAAGAGCCTATAACACGAGATGTGGACATACAATTATCATATTTGCCATCTATGGTAAGTGCACCTATTTTATTAAGCTCAAAACGCAACTTATTTACATATTCCTCCGGTATAAAAGTTTCCACTTTAAATAATTGAAAATCCATGTTGCTTACCTCCTTTCTCTAAATATTTACTCTATAGGTAAAATCTCTTTTAGCAAAGAGTATCCATTATATACTTTTATCTTTGCTAAAACTTCTCCTTTTCTCGCAGCCTCTTCTAAAGTTTTTCCTGTGTTTTCAGGTATAAAATACTTATCTAGCGCATAATCTATCCTAATCCCCTTCACTTCTATTTTATAATTGGCATTTTCTTTTTTCTGAAGCTCTTCCTTATCCAGCTCTTTATAAATAGGATATCTATATTTACCTTTAATGAATACCCCACTATTTGGCTTTTGTAAAGTGACCTTATCCACCATATAAAAATCCTTGTATTTTTTTAATACTACATATAAATCTTTCTTTTCTAATCCTTTAAAATTTTCATATTCATTTCCATTTTTCATAGCTAAGATTTCATCTTCTACTTTCTCTAAAGGTACTTCACTAATTTCATAATCAAGCTGTACATAGTCGCCTCTAAATACATCTCTTGGATCAAAAGGTTTTGTTTTTATGAGTATTTCTTCTCCAAATGTATTTGCCATTAAAGGTTTTATAGTCATAGAAAGCAATGTAAAAAATGGAATTAGAAATGCTATCAAGTATTTAAAACCTCTCTTTTTAATTATCTTTTTCATTTAAGATACCTCCCGACTTCTTTCTAAGCTTCTCAAAATAATATCCGAATCCTAAGAGAATAACTCCACCTATAACAAAGAATAAGGATTTTGGCATAAAATCATATAGAGTATCAAAATAGTATCTTAAAATTAAAGCGCAGATAAATATGAGAGGAATTAGCAGTCCTTTTTTTACCAAGACGAGAAGATAGAGTAACAAGATGACAGCTATACCTCCCGACTTCTTTCTAAGCTTCTCAAAATAATATCCGAATCCTAAGAGAATAACTCCACCTATAACAAAGAATAAGGATTTTGGCATAAAATCATATAGAGTATCAAAATAGTATCTTAAAATTAAAGCGCAGATAAATATGAGAGGAATTAGCAGTCCTTTTTTTACCAAGACGAGAAGATAGAGTAACAAGATGACAGCAAAACTAATAGCTGCGAAGTTTCCATTGTTTATAAAGCTTAGATTTTCCCAAAGATGCTTTGAAGTTAAAAATAGTCCGCTTATGCCTGATACAATAAGTCCTTGAAGCTTAAATATATCTAAATTCAACTTATGCTTTATATAATACATGGATAATCCTAATAAAAAGAATATTAATGCTATATATAAACTATTTAAGTCTATATAATTAAAAAAATATAAACCAAAGTTTAAAGCTATTAAGTTATTGAAAAAGGTTATAACTCTAGAGTAATTGAAATATTTATTGCCTGCATAAAAAATAGCTGTAATAACTAAAGCCAAAATAATTATATTATCATTAAAACTTCCATTTATATATACCAGAAATAAAAAATGGGAAAATATAAATATGATTTCTTCCTTTAATATAAGGCCTACAGCCAAAGCACCTATAGACCATAATAAAAATGCTTCTGTAAATTCTCCACCATAATTAAAGGTTTGCCCTATTAAAAATATCCCTGCTCCATAAGCTAAAACACTGAGATATAATAATGCCTTTGACGTTTTAGAATACTCTTTTTCTAACTTAAAGGCTGCAAATATAGAAAAACCTATTACAGATTCAATAATTATCACCTTAAATACTTTGCTGATATATATCCAGTTACTTGCTACAAAAGTCAAAATTCCAAGTCCAATCAATATAGCTCCTACAGTAACTAATATTTTTATAAAATTGATATGCTCCTCTTCCTCATAGAATGTCATCATATCATCTAACTGCTGCTTAGTAATTAGCCCTCTATCTTTTTGGCTATTCAACTCCTCTAAAAGAAATTTATAATAAGGTTTACTCAATTTCTTCTTCACTATCTCTTCCTCCTTTTAAAAGTTCATGGAACTTTTCTAATATATATTCTTTGTCAAAGGAACTATACCATCTTCTATTATTTCCATCGATTATTCTATAGTGAGAACTTATTATATTTTTCTGAATCTTAAATTTTCCATCAACTTCAATATCCCTCCAAAATACCTTTCCACCACCTGTTAAATTCTTAGGAGTATCCATATTCTTAAACACTATAGTCTCTACTAGCTCTATAGGCTCTTCTCCTATAACCATTTTTAATATCTCACTTTCTCTAAAAAGACCGCATACTGCTAATACCAATGTCCAAGAAGCTTCTGTTCTTTCCTTTTCTATTTGAATTAAGGTCTTCTTTGAAATCCCCAAAATTTCTGCCATTTTATCCTGAGAGAAATTATACTCGCTTCTTATAAGCCTCAACTTTTTTGACACTATGCTTGTTAACTCTTCTCGAGTTGAAATCCCCATCTTTTCACCTCTCTCCCCTTAATAGTATATGTAATTTTTATATATTTAGTGTAATTTTACACCATTTTTATGTATTCTGCAACCATGCAAAAATAAAAGTTGCACATATACATCATATTTTATTTTCTATAAAGTTTATTATTTAATTCATGAATTTTTCAATTAGGCCATTTGAAGATAAAATGATTTAATGGGGAGATGATTTGGTATTGCATTTAGAAAAGCTTCACTACGAAAAAAACTCTAATATTTCTGAGTGGAGGCGCCGAGGCGCTAAGTTTAGCTGTTAGGCTGCTGCAAAATCCATAAAAGTTCTGTATAAAATCAAAAGCCATGCATAAATGAGGAAATACATTTCATTATATGCATGGTTTTTATTTATAATAGTTTATAAATACTCGTTTTGTAATAGTCAGTTTCTTAGATACTTGGATCTTTTTCTCCACTTCTACACTTAATAAAAATGCTGTGCATTTTTATTATATCACGCTTCTCTATGCGCTTAGCTCTCTTACTGAATCTAGTTCGCTATTATATACATCCAAATTTAGTTCATTTTCAGAATTTGACATTATTATAGTAGCTATCGCATCTCCTGTTACATTAACAGCAGTTCTTAACATATCAAGCAATCTGTCTACACTTAATATCAATGCTATTCCTTCTACAGGAAGTCCAACCTGTTGAAGAACCATTGATAACATTACAATACCTGCTCCAGGAACTCCTGCTGTTCCAATTGAAGCTAAAGTAGCTGTTAATACTACCATTAACATTTGATACATTGTAAGATTTACTCCTACTAATTGAGATATAAATATAGTTGCAACTCCTTGCATTATAGCAGTACCATCCATATTAATAGTAGCACCCAATGGTATAGTGAAGCTTGCTACAGATCTAGATGCACCAAGTTTTTCTTCACAAGTTTCAAGACTTACAGGAATTGTAGCATTACTGCTTGAAGTACTAAATGCTACAAGCATAACAGGCCAAAACTTTTTAAAGAACTTTATAGGATTAACTCTTCCAAGTAACTTAAGTGCAGACCCATAAACTATTAAAGTTTGTAAAATTAGTGATATTATAACTGTCATAAAATATTTTAAAAGAGGTAGCAATGCTCCTATTCCTTGGAACATTATAACTTTTGATATCAATGCAAAAACTCCAATAGGTGCAGCAAGCATAATAACTGTTATCATTTTTAAAAGTACTTCATTTATTTGAGATATCATATTTAATAATGGTTCACCTTTTTTACCAATTAAGGTTATGCACATTCCAAATAATATAGCAAAAACTATTATTTGAAGCATATCACCCTTTACCATAGCTTCAATTGGATTGGTTGGAATCATATTTACGAACATATCCATAATAAAAGGTGGCGCTGCGGTTTCAACTTTTTCAGCTGCTTGTATACTTAAATTTGTTCCTAATCCTGGCTTTATAATATTAGCAACTCCCATTGCTAAAGATATAGCTAAAGCTGTAGTAAAAACATAATACATTATAGTTTTTACTCCCACTCTTCCTAACTTCTTTATATCTCCAATGCTAGCAACTCCGCATATTAAAGAACACAATACCAAAGGTACAACTAGCATCTTTATTGCCCTTAAAAACATATCTCCAAGAGGAGATAATATCCACTTACTTATTCCTTCATTTATTGTCGTTGAACAAAATGAATTTGCAATTATTCCAAATATTACTCCAGCTACTAATGCGATTACAATCTTTACAGCCAATGATGTTTTTTTGCCTTTCATTATTCACCCAACCCTTTCACATGAATTTATATAAAATTAATATTCATATTCTACTAATATTATACCAATTCAAAACATATTATTCAAGAAAAACGAATTATTATTTTTAAATTCTTGCATATTATATATTAAATGCGAATTATTCTAAGACAACTTATTCTTAACGCCAAGTTGTATGTATTATTGTAAAATCTAAAAAAGGTAGGTTTTGCTAAAACCTTTACATTAACTGATTCTCTTTAAACCTTGCAATATCTATACGCTAATGCTATAATAAAATTATAAAATAAAATATATGTGCTAGGGGTGCCTTTGGGCTGAGAGATGACTCTGTTCATTAACCCTCTAACCTGATCTGGATAATGCCAGCGTAGGAAAGCAGTTACATAGTACTTGTAATCTACTAGCCGTAATCCTACATTACGGCTTTTTTGATTATAGGCCTACTGCAACTTCCTTAGCACAAATTTAAAGGAGGTTCTTTTTTATGTCATTAAAAGAAAATATTTTAACTCTAATCAAAAGTCCCACTTCAATTATTGCACTTGTAGGTTTATTAATCATAATAGGAGTGCTAATAAAGGCTAAAAAAATCAAACTTAATTCAAGAATTATAGCTATTATTGGTGTATCTTTAGGTTTAGCCATGGTACTTAAGGTATTTAGAATATACCACTTACCTCAGGGGGGAAGCATTACCGCTGGAAGCATGGTACCAATATTATTAGTTGCATTTTTCTATGGTCCTGAAATAGGATTTTTAACAGGATTCCTATATGGACTTCTTACTCTTTCTCTCGACCCATATATCTTGCATCCTGTTCAAGTTTTATTTGACTATCCACTGCCATTTATAGCTTTAGGACTAGCTGGATACTTTCCAAATAGAAAAATACTAGGTTCCATTGTGGCCATCTTTGGAAGATTTTTATGCCACTTCATTTCTGGATGGGTCTTCTTTGGAAGTTTTGCTCCTAAAGGAATGTCCCCATTTATATATTCGCTTACAGTAAATGGTCTATTTATCTTAATAGAAGGTGGAGTTGCCATTGCTATAATGTCATTACTGCCAGTAAAAAATCTAAGGACAATCTTAAATAGAGGAAACAAAAACTTTGCTCAATAGAATGATATTTTAATAAACAATTTGGTAGTATAATTAAGTAGGTATAATTTTACGAAAGGAAGAAATTTTATGTGGGCAATTCTGTTATCCTTATCAATAGGTGCAGCTATAGGATATTTTTTTAAGTTATCTCATAAGCAAAAGAAAATTAATAGTAAAGTTCAGCAATTTGGAGTGATATTTTTGCTTTTTTCTATGGGAATCTCTGCTGGGGCAAATAAATCTGTAGTTAAAAACTTAAAAAATATAGGCGCTGTATCTATTACCTTTGCCATTTTAACTTCTTTATTTAGTATTATTTTGGTGTTTATAGTGACTAATAAATTTATGAAAGAGAGGGATTCTAAGTGACAATTATTATACTTACAGCAGTTATAGTCGGGATGCTCTCTGGATATCTTATAGTCCCTGAAAGCATTGCAAATAATATGGATACGCTCAGTACTATCGCTCTAAATATTTTAATTTTGTCCGTTGGAATTGATGTGGGTTCCAATAAATCTCTCATAAAAGATTTAAAGAATACTGGTTTTAAGGTATTGCTAATTCCATTGTGTATAATCTTAGGGAGTTTTATTGGAGGCATTATAACCGCTTTAATTTATCATATTCCAATGAAGTCTGGCTTATCTATAGCCTCTGGTTTTGGATGGTATAGTTTATCTGGAGTGATGTTAGCAAATCTAGATGGAGTTAATATTGGCACCATAGCTTTTCTTACAAATATATTCAGAGAACTTATTGCAATAATGCTCATTCCTATTATTGCATCTAAATTAAATCATTATACTGTTATAGCTCCAGCTGGTGCCACTTCTATGGATACTACTCTTCCTCTTATATCTGAAGTTACATCTCCTGATATAGCTATAATATCATTTTTAAATGGAGCAATATTGAGTTCTCTCGTTCCAGTACTTATAACTTTTTTCTATAGCTTCTGATATCTATATTTTTTAATACTAAAATTCAGCTAATCTTATTAAATATGTTTACCCCTTAAATTTAGTGGTATAATAAATAATGAAACTTAAATTTAGGGGATATTTGTAATGAATTATATAGTATTTGATTTAGAATTCAATCAAGGATATAGCCATGTAAAAGGTGATAAAAGTGCAATAAACAAAGACTGTCCTTTTGAAATAATTCAGCTTGGAGCTGTTAAATTAGATAAAGATTTGAACATCATTTCTACTTTGGACAGACTTATAAAGCCAGATATATATCCTGCTCTTCATCCTCTTGTAGCAGAGCTTACAGGGCTTACCATAGAAGAGCTTAATAAGGCAGAACCTTTTGAAATTATATATGAAGAATTTATGGAGTTTTTAAAGGGTGATAGAAGCATTTTATGCACTTGGGGCATGACAGATATTAGAGAGTTATTTAGAAATATACTTTATTATAAACTAGACAGTTCTAAAGTTCCAAATGAGTACATAGATCTTCAAAGTTATGCCTCTAAATATCTTAAACGTAAAAAAGGCTTTAGCATAGGTCTTGGTGCTGCAGTGGCTTTACTGGATATTCCTTTTACAGAGGATTTTCACAACGCTCTTGCAGATGCTTCTTATACGGCAGAAGTCTTTAAAAAAATATATAGCAAAAATATTAAACCTAAAATATGCACTTTTTATAGAAATAAAAAAGACAACAAGCTGAAGAAAAGAAAGCAGGCTGTTGACTATGATGGTCTAATCAATCAGTTTGAAAAAATGTTTAATAGAGAAATGACGGAAGAAGAAAAGTCCATGATTAAATTAGCCTATATTATGGGTAAGACAAATCAATTTCAAAATAAATAAAAGTATCTAAGGATATTACTATCCTTAGATACTTTTATTTTCTCCAAAATGTTGGCACTATAAGCAACAATATTGGATAAATTTCAAGTCTTCCAATTATCATATCTAGAGACATTACTATCTTACTTAAAATAGAAAAATCCGAAAAGCTTCCCATAGGTCCTACCATTCCAAAACCTGGGCCTATATTTCCTAAAGTTGCTGCTACAGCTGAAGTTGAAGTTACCATATCAAAACCATCTAGTGAAACTATAAATACACTAACAATAAATATAATGATATATATGAAGAAAAATCCTCCTATGCTCATTAAAGTTTCTTCATCTATAGACTTTCCACCAACCTTTACAGTATATACTGCCTTTGGATGAACAATCTTTAAAAATTCCCTTTTTATAACCTTAAAAAGCAATAATATTCTAATATTCTTAATTCCTCCTGCCGTAGATCCTGCACAGCCTCCAACAAACATCAGACTTAATAAAATCATTTTACTAAAAGTTGGCCATAAATTGAAGTCCGTAGTGGCATATCCTGTTGTTGTTATAATAGTAGCTACTTGGAATGAAGAATGTCTTAAAGATTCACCTATTGTTTTAAAAATATTTCCATGGAGATTTAAGGTTATCAGTGTAATAGAGGCAAAAACAACTGCAAGATAAAACTTAAGTTCCTCATCTTTAAAAATCTCTTTTATATTTCCTTTAATAGCTTGATAATACAGCGAAAAGTTTATACCACATGCCAGCATAAAAAATGTAATAATAACCTCAGCATATATATTATTATAAGCTCCAACGCTTAATGCCTTACTGGAAAATCCTCCTGTACCAACTGTTCCAAAGGTGTGAATTAATGAATCAAACAAAGGCATACCAGCTATTTTAAGTAATATAACCTCTATAATTGTAATTATTGCATATATTCCATATAAAATCTTAGCTGTTTGTCCTACCTTTGGCACTAATTTTCCTGGGTTTGGTCCTGGACTTTCCGCTTTCATTATTTGAAAAGTCCCTGCCTTTGCAGATGGTAGTATAGCTAATGCCATAACAAGTACTCCCATACCTCCAATCCAATGAGCAAAGCTTCTCCAAAATAAAAGTCCATGGGGCATGCTTTCAACATCTTTCAATATACTAGATCCAGTAGTTGTAAGACCTGATACTGCTTCAAAAAAAGCATCTACAAAAGATGGAATAGCTCCACTTATTACAAAAGGAAGAGCTCCGAAAAATGAAGCAAGCAGCCATCCAATAGCTACGATGGCAAAACCATCTCTAGCATAAATGTTTCTCCTTTTGGGCTCGATTCTAGCGACTACTAATCCAACTATAAACAATATTGCAATTGTAATTAAAAAAGCTCCTTCATCATTTCCTCCATTATATATTAAGGCTACTATGAAAGAGGGAATCATTGCCAAGCCCTCACATATTAATAATCTCCCCAAGCTTTTTAATACCATTCCATAGTTCATTGTGTTTTCCTCCATTTGAGCCAGATATTAAATCTTCTAATTTATTTATATTCTTATCCTTAGATATAACGATAACTCTATCTCCTTCTTGAATGCTATCCTCGCCATGAGGGATTATAATTTTCTTTTTCCTAACTATTGTTGCAATTATAACATCTTCTTTAAATTTTATTTGTTTCAATGGTATATTTAAGATTTTATTTTCATGATTTGCAATGAATTCTAGTATCTCAACTTTTCCATCAACTATTCTATATAAGGACTCTATATTATTTCCCCTTACATACTTTAGAATCTGATTTGCAACTATAATCTTAGGTATTATTACATTATCAAGCCCCAAACTATTAACAATGTTTGAATAGTTTGCTCTGCTTATTTTTGTAATAACCTTCTTTACTCCATTTTGTTTAGCTACTAAGGAGGATAGAAGATTTTCTTCATCTATGCCTGTTACTGCAATAAATCCATCCATATTCTTTATGTTCTCAGACAATAAAAGCTCTTCATCTGTTCCATCAGCATTAATAATAAGTGCTTTTGGTAAAAGCTCTGAAAGGGTTACACATCTTTCTCTATTTATTTCAATAATCCTTACATTTACTCCCATATCTAAAAGCATACTTGCAAGATAGTATGAAATTCTTCCTCCACCGAGTATCATAATATTTTTTAATTTTTGCGGCAAAACTCCTGCCATCTTGCTAAAATTATAAATACTTGAGTACTTTCCAATTACATGAATCTTATCATTTTCTTCTATTACAAACTTTCCATTTGGTACTATGACCTCTTCTCCTCTTACAACTATTCCAATCAATATAGGAAACTTGAATTTGCTTAATATATTTTCTAAGGCTTGACCAACAATAGGCATATCTCCAGTAATTTTAAATTCAACCATTTTTACCAAACCTTTTGCAAAACTTTCCACATTTGCTGCTGAAGAAAAGTTAATACACTGCGCGATCTCATCGGCAGCTGCCATCTCAGGGTTTATAACCATTTCAAGTCCAAGTTCTTCTTTTAATAAAGAAAGCTCTCTTGCATAGTCTGTGTCTCTAATTCTTGCAATAGTGTGAGCAGCTTTTAACTTTTTTGCAGTAAGGCAGCACACTATATTTACTTCATCGCTATTGGTAACAGCAATAAGCAAATCTGTTCCCCTTACTCCTGCTTCTAACAAAGTACTTGTACTAATACCATTTCCTCTTATGCACATTACATCTAAATTCTCTTCAGCTCTTTTCAGCGCATCCGGATTTTTATCAATAATTGTTATATCGTTTCCTTCATTTTCTAAGCTTTCTGCTAAATTATAGCCTACTTTACCTGCTCCAATAATTATTATCTTCATAATAGCCTCCTATTTAATTAAGTAGCTAATTTATTAATAGCATATTAAGCATAACCTTTTAAGTTATTTTTATATAATAAAATTTATTACTAGGCAAGTGATAACCAAAAATAAGCATATCTGTAAACATGAGGATTATCACGCACCTAGTATTCTAATAATTAATATACATCAATCACTTATAAAAATCGATATACTTTTGTGTCCTTTTATATGTTTATATTGTTTTATTATTACTTTATTTACTATTATCTTTAAATTATTAAATATTTCTTCAAAAATCGAACTATTGCAAGAGATTAAGACATAATATAAATTATTTTAGGCTGTGTTTAAGAACAACTGTATTTAACCCATAATTTCTTGAAACACAGCTATTGCCTTAAATTTCCATAATAATTGGAAGAATGATAGGTCTTCTCTTTGTTTTTTCAAACAAAAATTTTTCTACAGACTTTTTCATATTGGATTTCAAAACATACCATTCAATAATTCTATTATCTAATGATTTGTTCAGCTCTTTTTTTACAATACTCTTTACTTCTTCAATTAATTTCTCTGACTCTTTTGCATATACAAAACCTCTTGTTATTACATCAGGACCTGCTATTACACTATAAGATTCTCTCTCTAATGTAACAACTATAGCTAGCATACCATCCTCGGCTAAATGCCTTCTATCTCTAAGAACTATAGTTCCTACATCTCCAACTCCAAGTCCATCAACATACACAGCTCCAGTAGGAACTCTTCCTGCTATCTTAGCTTCATTATCTGATAGCTCTAAAACCTGACCTGTTTCTAGAATAAATACATTGTTTCTATCCATGCCTAATTTAACCGCTAAATCAGCATGATGCTTTAAATGTCTGTATTCTCCATGAACAGGCATAAAGAACTTTGGCTTAGCTAAAGTATGGATTAACTTTATTTCCTCCTGATATGCATGGCCTGATACATGAACTTCTTCTAAATCATCATATATTACCTCTGCACCCTTTCTAAACAACTCATTTATTACTCTTGATATAAGTTTTTCATTTCCTGGAATTGGAGATGCAGAGATTAGTACCAAATCCTTCGGCTCAATTTTAATCTTTCTATGATTAGAAAATGCTATTCTAGCAAGTCCTGCCATAGCTTCTCCCTGGCTTCCTGTGGTTATTATAGTAATCTGCTCATTAGGGTATTTATTTGCTTCATCTATATTTATCATATATCCATCTGGTATATGAAGATATCCTAAGTTCATTGCTACCTCTGAAATATCTACCATACTTCTTCCACTAAATGCTATTCTTCTCCTATTTTTTACAGAAGCATCTATTATTTGCTGCATCCTATGAATGTTTGAGGCAAAGGTTGCTACAATTACTCTCCCTTCAGCATTTGAAAATATTCTAGCCAGAGTTTCACCTATGGATTTTTCTGAAATAGAATGTCCTGGACGTTCTACATTTGTACTATCAGCCATAAGGAGTAATATCCCCTCTTTTCCTAAAGCCGATATACGTTCTAAATCCATTACTAATCCATCAATAGGCGTGTAGTCTACTTTAAAATCTCCAGTATGTAGTAAAGTTCCAATAGGAGTGTGTACAGCAATACAGCATGAATCTGCTATGCTGTGAGTATTTCTTATGAATTCAATTTTTAAATTCTGCAGCTCTATTATATCTCCAGCTGATACTACATTTAATTTGCAATCTGAAAGTATACCATGTTCTCTTAACTTATTTTCTACTATTCCTAAAGTAAGCTTTGTTCCATAAAGAGGTGTATTTAATTGTTTTAATATATAAGGAAGCGAACCTATATGATCCTCGTGTCCATGAGTTATAAAGATTCCTTTTACTTTTTCCTTGTTATTTAGTAAATAAGTTATATCAGGAATTACTAAATCTACACCATACACATCTTCATCGGGAAAAGATATACCACAGTCTATTACAATAATCTCTTCTTCATATTCAATAGCTGTTATGTTTTTACCAATTTCCCCGAGCCCTCCTAAGGGGATTACCTTTACTTTACCCTTATCCATATTTTATTCTCACCTTCATCCTTAAAAATTATATTATTTCTATTTACTTTATTTTGGCTTATAAGTGAGAATTTAATTCCTACTTAATGATAAATAAAAAAACTTCAGTCAGAGTTTTAACCCTGTCTGAAGTTTTTTTATCTACATTATTTTTATAGTTCCATTTCCTTTACATCATCAGGAACTATTAAATCTGCATCTGTAACTTTAAGAACATCTTCTACTGAAACACCTGGAGCTACTTCTTTTAATACTAATCCTTTTTCAGTAACTTCCATAACAGCTTTTTCAGTGATTATTAAGTCAACAGCTTTTGCTGCAGATAATGGTAATGTGCATTTCTTTAAAATTTTAGATTGTCCTTCTTTATTTGTATGAGTAAGAGCCACTATAACTTTCTTTGCTCCTACTAATAAGTCCATCGCTCCGCCCATTCCTGGAGTATACTTTCCTGGTATCTTCCAGTTAGCAATATTACCTTCTTGATCTACCTCTAAAGCTCCTAAAACTGTCATATCAACATGTCCGCCTCTAATAATTACAAAAGAATTAGATAAATCAAAAGCTGCTGAACCTTTTAGCATTGTAATTGGCTCTCCACCTGCGTTTCCAAGGTCTGGATCTGACTCTCCTTTTCTAGGAGTTTCTCCAAATCTAAGTCCTCCATTTTCTGTCTGAAGTATTACATCTACTCCTTCTGGTATGTAGTTAGCTGATGCTGTAGGAATACCAATTCCTAAATTAATTACCATTCCACTTTTAAATTCTTTTGCTATTCTTCTTGCGATAAGTTCCCTACTATTCATAATCGCTATACCCCCTATCTTAATTTGTTTTTAGATGCCCAAAGTTCCTCTAGATCTTGCTTTCTTTCCTCAAGAGATTTACCTTGAACAATAATATCAACAAAAATTCCAGGAGTTCCTACATTATTGTAAGGGATTTCGCCAACCTCAACTATTTCATCCACTTCTGCAATAACTAAATCTGCTGCTGTTGCTATTACTGGATTTGAGTTTAATGCAGTTCCTCTATACTCTATGTTTCCATATTTATCTGCTCTATATCCTTTAATTATTGCTACATCTGCCTTTAATGGCGGATATACTAAGTATTCTTTTCCATCTATAGTTATTTTCTCTCTACCTTCTTCAACTTCTGTTCCAATTCCTGTAGGAGTAATTATTCCTCCAAGACCTGCTCCTGCTGCTCTTATTCTTTCAATCCAAGTTCCCATTGGATTAAATTCTACTTCTACTTCTCCTGCATTGTATTGTCTTACGAATTCTGGATCTGTTCCAATGTGAGTTCCTATAAACTTTTTAATTTGCTTATTTAGCGTAAGCCTTCCTAAATCTCTTCCACCACCTGGATATCCTCCAGCAACAGCGATTAAAGTTAAATCCTTAACACCACTATCTGCGATCTCATTGATCATCTCAAGTGGAATACCAACTCCAAAGAATCCACCTATCATAACTGTTGTATTATCTTTAATATTTTTTACAGCTTCTTGTTTAGTTTGAATAATAGCCATATCTACACCCCCAATTAATAAACTCTTTACTAAAGCTTATTATAATATATTGTTAAATTTTTGTCCAACTTTTTTTAAAGGTTTTCATTCAAAACATGTATCAAGTTGAAAATATATTTCTTCATCTTCTAAGCTTTGTTTTATTTCAAAATTTGCAAAATAAATGTCTAGCAGCTAAGTTTTTAGCTGCTTAGACTTTTTATATATTTAAAATCATTTTTTAAAACTACTGAAACTCCACATTTTCTAGAACATATAATAAAGATTTCCTGAAGGGTATTCCGCATCACATGTTACATCTATTCCTAGTTTCCTAAATGTCTGTTCATCATTTCCACTTAAAATCGTAGTTGAATGAGCTTGACATCCTTTTAGCATTGGAAGCTTTTCCATAGCTACTTGAGCTGTTGGATTAGTTGCTGCTGAAATACTAAGTGCTATCAATATTTCTTCGCAATTTAAGGCTACATTTTTATCTCCTAATATTTTAGATTTTAGGTTTACAATCGGCTCAAGTATAACTGGAGAAAGAAGATATATTTCATCAGATATATTAGCATAATACTTAATAGCATTTAACACTGCAGCAGCTGTTCCTTCCATCAATTCAGATTTTCTACCAGTTAAAATTGTTCCATCTGAAAGTTCTAGCGCTACAACAGGGCAAACATCATTATTTTTGCAAGAATCCTGTCTTAGCTTGTGTGAATATTCTCTTGCAGGAATAACTACCTTTCTATCCTCTGGCTTTAAGTTAAGTTCTTCCATAATAAGCTTTATTCTTTGATATGCATCTTTATCTACATACCCTTTTTTGTATTCACAAATTGTCTTAAAATATCTTCTTATTATCTCCTGTTTTGAAGCTTCTTTTATAACTTCGTCATCTATAATCCCAAAGCCTACTCTATTAACTCCCATATCTGTTGGAGATTTGTATATGGATTCCTTTCCAGTTATTTTCTCTATTATTTTTTTAAGCACAGGGAACAACTCAAGATCACGATTATAGTTTACCGCAACTTCATTATAAGTATCCATATGAAAAGAGTCTATCATATTTACATCCTTAAGATCTACCGTAGCAGCTTCATAAGCTATATTTAAAGGATGCTTTAAAGGAATATTCCATACTGGAAAAGTTTCAAACTTTGAATAACCTGCGCTTCTTCCTCTTTTATATTCATGATAAAGCTGACTTAGACATGTGCTAAGCTTTCCACTTCCTGGTCCTGGGGCTGTTACAACAACTATTGGTTTTGTAGTCTCTATATATGGATTTTTTCCATATCCTTCATCGCTTACTATTGTATCTACATCTGTTGGATATCCTTTTGTTGGTTTATGAATATATACTTTTATCCCTCTGCGCTCTAGCTTATTTATAAATACATTTGCAGATGGCTGTCCTTCATATCTGGTTATCACAACACTGTTTACATCAAGCTCATATTCTCTTAATTCATCAATAAGCCTTAAAACATCCATGTCATATGTGATTCCAAAGTCTCCTCTTATCTTGTTTCTCTCAATATCTCCTGCATACACACAAATGACAACCTCAGCTTTTTCTCTTAATTTATGTAGAAGTTTAACCTTTGCATTTTCATCAAATCCAGGAAGTACTCTTTTAGCATGCAAATCTTGAAGCAACTTTCCTCCGAATTCTAAGTACAGCTTATCATAGTCATTAACTCTTTCTAATATGTACTTTGACTGCTCCTCTAAGTATTTTTCATGGTCAAATCCTATTTTCATTTGTCTACCCCTCATTCTATAAAAATCTTGTTTTTCTTAATAATAGTTATTTTTTATACAAAAAACTTCGACTTTTTATTATTGCATATTTTTAATCTAAAGTAAATAATATATTATCACTTTTTATAAATAAAAATAGTTTCTTAGATATTTTTCTAAGAAACTTAAACAATATCATATCCTGTATGTTCAATGCACTCTTTAATCTCCTGTGGATTTGCTGGAGGATTATACTCTACCTCAACTGTTCCTCTTCCAATATCTACGGCTACTTCTTGAACTCCTTCTATTTTATCTAAAGCATTGCGCAGCTTTGTTCTACTTTCAGAATTCACAAGTCCTGAAACATTATAATGTACTGTTAACATATATTTTCTCTCCTTTTTACAGATATTTTTCAATATTAGTATGGAATGAATATAAGTTTTTTATCCAATGTTGCTTTTTTTATTTTATCTCAAAGTCCCTATCCATATGTTATAATACATAATATAAAATTTTCTGGAGGAGTTCTAAATGGAAAGAGTTATAATGCATGTAGATATGGATGCTTTTTTTGCTTCTATTGAAATTGTAGATAACCCAAAGCTAAAAGGAAAACCTGTTATAGTAGGTGGAACTTCTGAAAGAGGTGTAGTTGCAACCTG
Source organism: Clostridium sp. (assembly GCF_047777555.1). Taxonomy (GTDB): domain Bacteria; phylum Bacillota; class Clostridia; order Clostridiales; family Clostridiaceae; genus Clostridium_H. The sequence goes on from NZ_JBKEEV010000004.1 coordinate 231,709, forward strand.
TTCTTATGAAGCAAGAAAATACGGCGTAAGAAGCGCTATGCCTATTTACATGGCTAAGTCAAAATGTCCTCATGGTATATTTTTACCTACAAGAATGTGGAGATATAAAGAGGTTTCAAGAGAAATATTTAAAATATTTTACACTTTAACCCCTTATGTAGAACCTCTCAGCATAGATGAAGCTTATTTAGATATTACACACTCTAAGATTCAACCTTTACAGGCAGCTAAATACATAAAAGAAGAAGTTAACAGAAATACACATCTTACTTTATCTGTAGGTATATCTTTTAACAAATTTCTAGCTAAGATTGCTTCTGATTGGAATAAACCTAATGGACTTAAGATTATAACTAAAGATATGATACCAGAAGTTTTATTTCCTTTATCTATTGATAAAGTTTATGGTCTTGGAAAAAAATCTGTAAAAAAACTCAATGATATAGGCGTGTTTACTATTGAAGAACTTTACAATCTTCCTATTGATATTTTAATTCAATTTTTTGGAAAATACGGTATAGAGATATATGAAAGGATAAGAGGAATCGATAAAAGAAAAGTAGAAATTTCTAGGCAGAGAAAATCCATAGGAAGAGAAAATACTCTAAAAAGAGATACTGATGATAAAAATGAGCTTAAAGAATACATAAAAAGCTTTTGTTTTTCTATTTCTAAAGATTTATCTAGCAAAAATGTTAGTGGAAAGACCATAACATTAAAAATAAAAACCTCATCTTTTGAAAATCACACAAAAACCAGAACTCTATCTTCATATATATCAAAAGAGGAGGATATTTATAAAGAAGCATGTGAAATATTAGACAGCATAGAACTAAATGAAAAAATCAGACTTATAGGAGTATCTGTTTCTTCTCTAAAGGAAAACAAAATTAAACAGATGACTCTATTCGATTGCTAACTGTTATGAATTATTCATCTAGTTCTAGATTTACATCCTCCATAAATTCATGAAAGTTCATGACTCTAGAAGGTCCAATAATGCTTTTAGCGCTATTTAATAAGCTTTTATCTTCTGTAACCAATATATAATCTTTGTTAACTTGGCACACATATATGAGACTATAATCGTTTTTAGATATTTTATTATCATTAATCATATAAATATTTTTTTTAGGATAATATTTTATAGAGCTGCTCTTTTCATAATTATGCTCTGAATTTTCTTTATTGGAATATTCTGTAGAAAGCCCATCAATATCTACATCTATTATATGTTCTAACAACTCTAGAAATCTGTTTGTAAGCACTCTATTGCCATTAAACTCTCCAAACTCTTTTACAGATAATTCCTCGGCTATATATCTTGGAATTTTAAAGTCCACTTTCTCAGATCTATTCATATCTCTTAAAAGATTAGGACACGTTTTCCATATCTTTATAACTATATTGGTATCCAATAAATACTTTTTGCTTATCATTTTCTCGTCTCCTCATAAAAAAATGAACACTTTTATTATATAACTTTTCACCATAATATAGTCAACTGATTCTAAACTTCCTATATAAGTTTCACATCC
>NZ_JBKEEV010000005.1:0-179646 GCF_047777555.1 Clostridium sp.
TAGGTTTACCGCAGGCAAGTCCACTAATAGTCTGATTAACTACTGCTTGAAATACAGAAGCTGCTAAATCTTCCTTTGCCGCTCCCTCGTTTAAAAGAGGTTGTATATCGCTCTTTGCAAAACCCCACATCGTGAAGCTATAGGATAGATTACTTTATGCTTCTTGGCCATTTCATTTAACCCTTGAGCATCAGTTTGAAGCAGTGATGCCATTTGGTCTATAAATGCTCCAGTACCTCCTGCACATGTTCCATTCATTCGTTGCTCTATACCATCTTTAAAATAGGTTATTTTAGCGTCTTCTCCACCAAGCTCAATAACTACATCTGTTTCAGGTATAAATCTTTCTACAGTCTTAGTTGATGCAATTACCTCTTGGATAAAAGGTACATCTAGCCATTTGGATACTGCAAGTCCACCTGAACCTGTTATCATTATAGTTATTCTGCTATCACTAAATTTTGTATATGCTTCTTCAATTAAATCAACAATAGTGCTTTTGATATCTGAGAAATGCCGTCTATATCTACCATAGATTAAATCATCATTCTCATTCAAAGCCACTAAATTTAACTGTTGTTGAACCTATATCCAATCCTAAATGTAATTTTTTCCTCATATCTTCCTTCCTACTCTTTTTATTTTTATACATGCTTTAAAGAAGTATAAATAACCTCTTCAAGCATAAATTATTTTAATTAAACTCGTCAATTAACTAATTATAAAGTTTTTAATTATTTTTTTCAATATCAGGTTTTGCTCCTTTTTCTCACATTTTTTGAATATATTCTTGATTTATTAATATTAATATGAATTAGCTATTTTAATCTATGATTTGTTTTTATTATCTATTAATACTCTCTATGCTTTAACATTATTTGTTGTAATTCATATAATGAATTAGAACATCTTAGGAGTTGATGTTATGAAAGAATTAAGGATATCTCATGTTTATATGAACTATCATACTTTACAAGGTGAAACTAAGGCATTAGAAGATGTTTCTTTTTCAATATATGACGGCGAATTCGTAAGTATTGTAGGACCTTCAGGCTGTGGTAAATCTACTATCCTAAACATTATTGCACAACTTTTAACTCCATCAAAGGGTGAAGTATTAGTGGATAATAAAAGCCTTATTGAAGCCAATCTAAAAATAGGATATATGTTTCAAAAGGATCATCTATTTGAGTGGCTAACCGTATGGGATAATGTACTTTTAGGTCTTAAAATACAACATAAAGTAAATAAAGAAAATGAAACTAAAATTACAAAACTTCTTAAGGATTATAACCTTTGGGATTTTAGAAGTCACTATCCGAATCAGTTATCTGGAGGAATGCGCCAAAGGGTAGCTTTAATAAGAACTCTTGCCTTAGACCCTAGTATACTTCTATTAGATGAACCTTTCTCTGCTCTTGATTATCAAAGTAGACTGAATGCAAGTGATGAAATATTTAAAATTATAAAGCATGAGAAGAAAACTGCTATTATGGTTACACATGATATAGCAGAATATATTTTTATAAAAATATTACTATCAAAAAAATTCCTACATTATTATATATACTATTTTATACTTACACTAATTACTTTATAATTCAGTAAGATATATACTTTATGCTTACAATAACTACTTTATAATTTAGTAACATATATACTTTATACTTACAATAACTACTTTATAACTCAGTAACATATACTTTATAAAATAGACAAACTGACATCAGCTCATTTTTTAACCTTATGTAATACCATATCTATAAAATTACTTAAACGAATTCTAGTAAAATAAAAAGCCTTAGATTAGCTCTAAGACTTATTTTTTTCTATTCCTATAGGAGATAAAGCTGTAAATTTTCCTTGTTCCTGCGCTTGTTTAAGAATACTGTTATAAATCTCTTCTATTTCTTCAGGACTTGTAATTCCAACTCTATCCTCTTCTGCTGTATAATCCTCATAATAACGTTTAGCTTCCATATGCTCATTTATCAAAGTTCTTAATACAATGATTAACTTGCTATCTTCTAATTCTATTTTCATATTATTCCCCCTTTCACTTCTGATAATAAAAAATATTCTATAAATATTATAAAATTCCTCTAATTTTGTATGCTAAAAGGTTTTTATAATTTGTAAGTCAGCCATTTAATTTCTTATCTTTAATTGGATCTTCTATTATAAACTCTTTAGATTTTTCCTTTTTATGCTCCCACCAAATGTCAAACAAGGCATTAGTGAAGTTGATGCTGGCCACTTCTAGCGCTTCTGGATTAACAATTTCCACTGCAATCTTTTTCTTAGCCATGTTAACTCCCCCTATTCCTTTTTATAACATAATATGTTTTAAAATATTTCCCTATGACATCTTTAATAGATAATGAGAAAAGTAAAAACTGAAATGAAAATAAATAATCTTCATCAAGCAGAAGGAAATGCTTTATATCTTAGATATGAGCATAATTAAATAAAAAATAAAACAATAAAAGTTAAATTATTACAATTTTTACTAAGCGTAGCTTAACTATCTAAAATGGAACTTAAATTGAAATGAAAGAAACAAAAAAAGGGCAGACTATCCCCTTGGTAAAATTGATGCTTAAAAATTTTAATATAACTTATTTAAGCTGTTCTTCTTAGTGCCGATAGGGATTTTGATTTATCAACACAACCAGATTTTATAGCAGCAATTGCAACAGTTAAAAGACAAATGTGTCCTATAGTATTCAGATTAGTAACAGAGTTAATATTTTTAACATAAGCTTGTTCAGTATTAAGATTTTTCCATCTAGAATTGTATCTTTCCGATTCAGTTCTTAGACTATATGTTTTCTTAAAAAATATAGAATCACGATTTATAGAGGCTCTATAATCAGTGCCAATGCTTATGTATTTTACACAACCTCTGTTTTTCTTACCGTTAAAGAATTTTTCATGTTTACATGGGCATAAAGAATCATCTTTAGAAGTTCTATAAGGGCAGCAAAACTTTTGCTTAATATAGGAATCAAAATATTGTTTACCATCTTTATGCATAGCTAAACCGCCATCACATATAACATTACCAGTGGATGTTAAGTTATTTTTCTTAGTACCACGCTTATTTAAGGCAATGAAGGCAAGACCTTTAAGGGTATTGCGAATAAAATCATGATTTTGCTTTGAATCATAGCCTTTATCAGCAATAATGTAACTGCCTTTGAGTGAAAACCATTCATTTGTAGCAGTAAGAATTTCTATAAGGTTAGAAATTTCATTGACATCAGCGGTTGTAGTAAATTCAGCAATAGGCAGACCAGATATAGCATCACAAATAACATGATTTTTGTATCCCCAATAGAATTCATATTTTTTCTTTGAATTATTGGGCTTATCTTCTGAAACTTGAACATTCATGGAGTTATTAGCGGTATGAACTCCTAACCTACAATCTTTATCAGAAGATGGAGGATTGTTTTTAGAAAATTTGTTATTTGAAAAACATTTAGGATTATTAAATTTAGTATTAGCTTTAACAGGAGTGGCATCAACTGATATAAAATTGTTGTCAATAAACCCTAACTCTTTAAGAACGTTAACTTGTTTTTTCATGATTTCTTTAAGATAAGAGTTAGATAAATTTTTAATAAATCTCTGAAAAACCCAGTATGAAGGTAATGGTTTAAGAATATTGAAACCGCAAAGCTGGGCTATGATTAAATTATTTTCTAAAAAATCTTTAAGATCAGTAATTTGGGCAAACTTCTCACATTTCATGACAATGAAGGCTCTGAAAAGAGCATGTCGTGAAAAGCCTGTAGGGCCATATTTAGAAGGCACCCTATCGGGTAATGAGGATAAATCAAGGTTATCGAAGATTTTCGTATAAAAATTGATAAGCTTTTGAGAAGTAAAAAGTTCAATTATGTTAAAGATTTCTTGACGTTGGTACATAGAGATTTTCTCCTTTTTAATAATTTTATTTTTAGTACTTATAAAATTCGACAAAAATGTGAGAAAATCCTATGATATATATTTGAGTGATAAAAAAAATTAGCCCTAACGGGCTAGTAATACCAAGGCCTTAGAGTTATGCTCAAGGCTATTATATCTGATATTGGAGGTGATAAAATTAATTTGTTAAGAGTAAAAATGTTATAAATATCAGTAGTTTAAAGCTTTTTAAATAAGATGAGATAAAAATCTAATCTTATTTTTTATAGGGAGTGATAATGATGAAAGCAGCTATATACTCTAGAAAATCTAAATTTACAGGGAAAGGCGAATCCATTGAGAATCAAGTGCAATTATGTAAGGAACATGCTGCTAAATTGAACATAACTGAATATATGGTATACGAAGATGAAGGTTTTAGCGGTAGTAATATAGATAGGCCTCAGTTTAAAAGAATGTTAAAGGATGCTAAAGCTAAAAAATTCGACGTCCTGATTTGCTACAGACTAGATAGAATTAGCAGAAACATATCTGATTTTTCTACCCTTATAAATCAGCTGGAAGCTCTTAATATAGACTTTATTTCAATCAAAGAACAGTTTGATACCTCAACTCCTATGGGAAGAGCTATGATGTATATATCAAGTGTATTTGCTCAGCTGGAACGTGAAACTATTGCTGAGCGTATAAAAGATAATATGTACCAGCTAGCTCGTACTGGAAGATGGCTTGGTGGCAAAACCCCTACTGGATTCAAAAGTGAAGCTATAAGATACTTTGACAGCGAAATGAAGCCTAGAAAGATGTATAAGCTCACTGCTATTCCCGAAGAGCTTGAAACAGTAAAGCTCTTATTTGAAAAATATATTGAGCTTGGTGGAATTCATAAATTGGAAGGATACTGCTTTGAGAATAATATAAAGTCTAGAAATGGCAATAACTTTAACACATCATCACTTATATTTATATTAACTAACCCTGTCTATGTTATGGCTGATCAGCTTTTTTATGAATACTGTATATCAAAAAACATGGACATAGCCTCTAAAATAGATGATTTTAATGGCATTAATGGAGCCATGGTCTATAATAAAAGAATTGTTAAACCTGGTAAAAGTTTGAAACTCCGCGATACATCTAAGTGGATTGTATCTATTGGTAAGCATAGAGGAATTATCTCATCTAAAGATTGGATAATAGTTCAAAATCTATTAAATAAAAATAGCGTCAAAGCTCCAAGAGAAGGAACTAGTCGAATTTCTTTATTAACTCCCTTACTTGTGTGTGCTCACTGTGGTAATAAACTAAGAGCAGTTTATAAATATAGTAACGGTGAAGTTAAACATCATTACTATAAGTGCCGACTAAAAGAACGTTCAAGGAAAACCCAATGTAATATACCTAATCTTAATGGAGCTGAAGCTGAAAAACTAGTAATAGAGGAACTAAAAAGACTAGCTGTTAACAGAGGAGCACTTGCTAAAAAATTAGATAAAACTAAAAAGAAAATAAATAGTAATTTTAAAAATGTAGACAATGAGAAAGAAAAGTTAGAAAATAATATAAAAAACTTAGAAAAATCCATAGAAAATTTGACTATACAGCTTGCTCAAAATTCTTCTTCCACTTCTGCACCTTACATTATAAAACAAATTGAAAAATTGGATAAAGACTTAAATAGCCTTAGGCTTAAACTTAACGCTATTGAAGAAGAAAATAATAATACTCTAGTAGAAAAAATAAATTTGGAAATACTGCAGCAGCAATTAAGTAAATTTAAAGCTAATGTAGATACTATGGATTTTGATATCAAGAAAAAATTACTTACGAGCATTGTTAAAGAAATTGTATGGGATGGAGAGAAGTTAAAGATAAAGCTATTAGGAGCTGACTAATCTCTTTTTTATATAGTTACATTTATATAGATATAGCAGAAGCTATTTCTATGTCTAACAGAGTAATAATTTTATCTAAACGACCTGCTAGAATAAAAAAAATAGTGGATATTGAATTATGCAAAGAAAACGACTCTCCATTAAAATGCAGAGAATCTCCTGACTTTAGGGTATATTTTAACACTATTTGGAAGGAGATGGATTTAAATGAATAATTTTAGCTTAGAACACCAAAATTATATAAATCAGATAAAGAAAAACAGAAGAAAGATAATGTCTGTGAGAATATTGATTTTGGTTGCTATATTCGCATTTTGGGAAATAGCTGGCGACATAGGCTTAATAGACCCCTTCCTAACTAGCACCCCATCTAGGATGTGGAAAAGCTTAGTAAAAATATATAGTGAAGGTACCTTATTTAAGCATATTTTGATTACATGCGGAGAAACTGTTCTAGGCTTTATATTGAGCACAATACTAGGTACTATTATAGCCACTCTCTTATGGTGGTCAGATTTTGCTTCAGATGTGCTGGATCCTTATCTTGTAGTTTTAAATGCTCTTCCTAAAGTCGCCCTAGCCCCTATTATTATATTCTGGGTAGGAAATGGAGTAAAAGCTATAGTGCTAGTTACACTTTTAATATGTATAGTTACAACTATATTAGGAATATTAAATGGGTTTAGAGCAGTAGACAAAGATAAAATTAAACTTTTAAAAACTTTTGGAGCAACAAAATTTCAAATTTTACGTTATCTTATAATACCAGCTAACTTTCCTACCTTAATATCTGTTTTAAAGATAAATGTTGGTCTCTCTTGGGTAGGAGTAATTATGGGAGAATTTTTAGTAGCTAAAGATGGTTTAGGTTTCTTAATTATATTTGGCGGTCAGGTTTCTCAATTAGATATGGTTATGATGAGTATATTAATACTTTCAATATTAGCCTTCTTTATGTATCAAATTGTAGCTATACTTGAAAAGCGTCTAGTACAAGGAAGTACTCACAAAAATTAGAAAATATTTTATAAATACTTTCTATATTTGAGAATATTTTCTCTAAAATCTGATAATAATTAAACATGAGCACCGATATAAATATACGCTCATGTTTAATTATTTTTTACTGGATTTTAAGGAGGAAAATATGAGTTACTTTGAAAAAGCTAATGACTTATATAATAATAAAGAGTACGAAAAAGCCATAGCCGCATATAAAAAAGCTGTGGAGTTTAGCGAAAACACCTCAGCTTCATTATATAATATTGCTGTATGCTTTATAAAACTTAACAACTATGAAAAAGCTATACCTCTATTAAAATCTGCCATAAAAGAAAAGGAAGATAGTAGATACTTCTTTAATTTAGGCTACTGCTACGCAATGCTCAAGGATTTAAAGAAAGCTTTAATATATTTTAATACTGCTTGGGCTTTAGACCATGAAGATTATGAATGTGAAAAAGCTATAAATTTAATTGTTAACAGCTATAAAAGTAGCTAATACTTTACTTTTTCCTTTCTATTAAAATAGTAACCCAAAGGAAGAGTTATGCTTTCTACAAATATAGAAAATAAAATAACTTTTCCTGCACTTCCTCTCAAAAAGATACTTATGCCTGCTAATAAAATAAATATGCATAGTGAAATAATTTTTAAACGATTACGTCTACTTTCACTTATTATAGGCTTATTATAATGATCAACTGGTGCATAAATAATAATAAGCACAATAGATAATAATATAATTATACCTTTTACATAAGTTGACAAGGTAAGTTTAGTTCCACACATAATAATAATGCACATTAAAATAAAACTATTTATAAGACATTGTAAATATGTATTATCATGATATCCTCCTGCCGTAGATCTTAATATGGTAAAGGATAATAAAGCTAATAAGAAATATTTTGTAAGAGATAATATGCTGAAAACTGCTAAATATATTAATATCTTAGAAATTTCGCTTAAAAAACACTCTAATCCAAATTCAATCTTTTTTAGCTCTATATTGGTTAAAGAAGAATTATTCTCATATATAACATTTGTTAATTTTTTAGCTATCTTTTTCATAATATCCCTTCTTTAGTTTTAAGATAATGAGAAACTCCGTTTCTTCTTCTGAACTAAAAAATGTAACCTCTCCTCTGTTCTTCTTAACAAGCTGTTCTACGATAAATAATCCAAAGCCATGGTCATTCTTATTGTCGATTTTAGTAGAAAATCCCTTTTCAAATATTCTAGTTTTAGATTCTTCTGGTATCATTGGTCCATTATTAGCTATAGACAAGTTATACTTATCATTTTCTATATACCCATATAAAGAAACTACTTTTTTTCTTTCCCTTGTATCCCTCAAAACTGCCTGAAATGCATTATCTATAATATTTGATATAATTGCAACTAAGTCATTATCGTTTATATCCAATGCCTCTAAGGAAGACTCAAAGTCTACATCTAAACAAATATTATTTTCAAAAGCATAATTGCTCTTAACAGCAATCAATCCGTCTATATATGTATTTCCTGTATCGCAAAATTTATAGGAAGAATTTAAGTTAGCAATAGAATTCTTTAAATAATTCTTTATCTTTTCGGTGGTATCTGGCTTATTTAAAACGCACATAGCATACACTGTATTTATATGATTAGAAAAATCATGTTTTTCTCTTCTAATTATATCCATTATAGCTTCAAGATTATTTATATATTCTTCTTTAACTTGATATTTATGTTTTATATTCATTAATTCTAACATCTTCTTATAGTTAATTATTCCGATTATTAAAAAAAAGACAAATAATAAAAATAATAAGATATTATATAATAGCATATTGACCCTATTTGAGTTAATAAAATTAACGCTTATAATAACTAATCCTACAAGCACCATATTTAAAGCCCAATAAGCAATATTTCCATCATTTATATCACTATCGGATAAATTTAAAGTATACTTATCACTCCTACCTACTGTAGCCATAAATAATAATCCTTCCGCAATCTTTACAGACACAGCAAATGGAAGTCTTATCCTTTGTAGTTCTTCTGCATTAAAAAGATTAATTCCACTTATATTAGAAGCTAAAACCATAGCAATTAATTCAAAGACTATAAAATATATATGGTAAGCAAGCACCCCTATAAAAGAAACTTTTATTTTTGTTGAGGTGAGCATTGATAATACCATCACAACTAATACCATAATAAAAAAAGTGTGATATACAGTTGGAACAGAAATTGAAATCCAACTAGAAAATATGGCATAAATTAATACAAACAACACTATTTTTAACTTTTCCTTCTTAAAATAATACAACTTTTGTATTAATGTTAAATATATTAAAATTATATCAACCGCTTCAATGGTGCAAATTAACATTTCCACAAAAAAATTTTTTACGTCCATATGTACTATCCTCCTAAAAATATGAGATGCTTATTGATTATATATTTGACAAGCATCTCATATCCATCCAATATGCTTATTAAACAGTGCTTTTATTTAATAAGCTCTTTTGGACATTGAGGTTGATGCAATAATAAAGCTGAAGTACTTGAAGCTGCACTGACACCTATCACTAAAGCTAGGCACCCTAGCAGTCTTAAAGAGTTGTTTTGAAGAACTTTTAATAATTTTTTCATAACAAAATACCCCCTAAATTATTTAATTATGTTTGTTATATGAACATAGATTTCCCTCAATCTATTGGAATACAATAGATTTAACACAAGCACGTTATTTATCAGAAGGAAGAGAGAAATCAATGAACAAAGCTAACAAAAATGAAATATCCATAAAACACATATCTCAATATTTGTTTAAAAGCTTTAATTTGAAAGTATCTCATGGGACTATTGCAAATTGGACTAAAAGCTTAACGTGTACTTAAAATTTAATAAGTTGCCAAGATATGTGGACTCGTTAACTCTTGACGAATAGTGTGCATATGAAATTTTTGTATTTATAAATGGTAAGCGCCATTACATATGGCTTGTTATAGATTATGAAAGTCGATTAGTTATTTTTTTATTATTTGTATCAGTTCATATAGAGATGCAAAATATGCTTTAGCTTATTCTATAATGCCAAAACCTAGAGTCACCTACAGCAATAGTTACGGAGAAGCTTTTATTATACATATAATGTTTAAATAAAATCACTATTTAAAAAAGTAGTCCTCACATAAAAGTACAATCTTTTTAAAAAATTTATTTATGCGTTTGACTTTTTAGACAAATTATGTATAATTATGTAACTCCTTCTTAATAATATAATACATCATATAAAAAATATGTCAATATTGTTTTAATTTTAATACTTATCCTTTAACAATTTTAATAAGAAGGCTTTGCCTAAGCCAAAACCTCCTTATTAAAAATTAAGCTGCTATTTTCTCATTTCTATGGTCAAGTTTAAATATAGTACTATCAAAATAATTTCCACCTTTATAAAAAGTAGTATCTACATTTATCCAACGCTCCTCTTCTTCAATGTAAACTTGATTCCATGCATGACTAACCCAAGATGTACCGTTAAAACCTTCTCCTGTAATAATTCTTACTTTAATTCCATTTGCCTTTGCCATGACAGAATAAAGGCATGCGTAATCAAAGCAAATCCCTTTTCTTGTATAGTAAGTATTAATAGCTCCAGATTTTATGCTAAAATCATTATTTAGTATTTTTTCTACTTTATCATAATCATATTCAACATTCTTGCCAATCCATTCATAAATGGCCTTCGCCTTTGCTCTAGTTGTCTTTTTATCTTTTACCAGATTTCTAGCAAAATTATCTATTTCTTCATTTGATTTAAGCCCCTCTTCTAGAGTTATGCCGTTATAATAGACAATAGTACCACTTGAATTATTGGCTTGTTTTTCTAAATCATTCTTTACTACTATCTTAAAAGAATCATTAATTATATTAGGAAGTTGCTTTGCAAAATTGGAATTTGTTATAGGACTTACTATTTCGTTGCTCAAAAATTCATATACCATTGATCTTTGTAAACTTTTATTATAATCCTCACTTATGTCTGCCATTGTAAGTAAATTTAATACAAAGGTGCTAAGTAATACATAACATACTGCTTTAGGAAGTTGAAATAAAGACCCTAGAATTCTCTTTGTGCAACTGCTTTTCTCTCTCATCCAAGTTTCAATTCTATCTAATAGGGGATATATAGTAATCCTATTTACAATTCCTATAGTTATTTCTACTATTTTATATATTATAAATATAGTAATAGGCATAATTACTATATAAATAAACATAGGTCTATTCTGTATCAAAGATATAATACTATCTGGAATACAGTCATATATTTTTTTATATACTTCCCTATTCCGATTAATAAATATTCCTTTAGATAGATATACTCCTGATATAGAACCTATTATAAAAGCACTATAGCTTGATGCATCCTCTATATCATTTTTTAAATTTTTTGATGAAAATTTAAATAAAAATCCTTTTACAATAGGATATAAAAAAATTATTATTAATCCTATATCTACTGGATTTTGTACTATAACTTCCATTATTTTATTCATTGCTCCATATTTCCTTTAATATTTTTTTAACATACTCCCACCTATATCCTCTTCTAATAAGATACTGGCTTAGCTTTCTATACAACTTTTCAGGATCTCTTTCCGACTTAATTAATATATTATACCTTTTTTCCGCTAAAGTTTTAAGCACTTCTAAGTCGTCTTCCTCTCTTGAATAATCTCCTTGTTGTAAATTATGTGAAAATAAATCCTCTCTTTTTATTACTTCATTTAATGTACTTTTTACTATGTCAAAATCATAACCTCTGCTTACTAAATAATCTCCTAGTTTCTTATATATTTTTTCAAAACTGCTTTCCGATTTAATTAAAGAAACATACTTTTTCTCTGCTAATTTTAAAGCATGGGCCTTTTCATCATCTTCTTTAATGCTGTTAAGTTTATTTTGTATAATATCTTCACTTATACCTTTTTTTAAAAGAAGATATTTTATTTTATTTTTCCCATTAGAAGAAAGCTTTTCTTTTATAAATGTTTCTGCATATTTTTCATCATTTATGAAATTATATTCTTTAAGGAAAGCTATTATTCTAATAACAGTTTTTTCTCCGTACCCTTTATTAAGAAGCTTATCTTCCATCTCCTTTTTGCTTTTATAGCTTTTCTCTATTACCTTAAGAGCATAATTTTTACCTTTTAAATAATTATCTTCTTCAATTATTTCTTCTAACAAGTCTAAATCTACTTTTTTTCCTTTTTCTAAACTATAATGATAAACCAAGTCTGCACTGCATGCAAATGCAAATTCTTCATCTATAAATACGTTAACTCTACTTTTGTCATTTTTTTGTACTTCTATCTTGCTTATAGCCTTTTCCACTACCTACCACTCTTTTCTCGAAGTAATATGTGTATTGTTGGATTCTTTAAAACCTTTCTTGCTACTTTATATATATCTTCACTTTTTATCTTTTCCATATTGTTTATATCATCTACAAATTCATATACATCTTCTTCATCTATAATCTGATGAAGTATATAGTTTGAAAGCTGAGTGGAATCCTCCAATGTACCTGCTACTGCGGTTTTTAGGACCTTTTTCATTAGATTTATATTATTATTATCTAAAACTATTTTCTCATTATTTATGTCGTGTATAATATTGTTTATTATTTTTAGAGCCTCTTTTACATCTTCTTCATTTACAGCAGTATATATGCTCATGAGTTTTACAGATTTTGTAGTATTTAAATCAGAATAAATATCATAAGCTAGTCCTCTTTCTTCTCTTAACTTTCTAAATAATATGGAGTTAGCACTTTCCCCCAGCTTATAATTGAGTATTCTAAGAGCAAGCTCCTCCTGCTTACTTAAATTATGAAAAGTATATAAATAAACTATAGTGCTCTGCTCAATGTCTTTTTTATACGAAACAATTTTTGCAGGTATATTGTCTTCTACTATTACATTTTCTCTAACAAATTCTCCTTTTTTCCAATAAGCAAAATATTTATTAACTAGGTTAAAGATATCATCATGTTCTTGTGGAGAAACTATACTTATATATGCATTATTAGGTACATAATAAGTTTTATAAAAGTTAAACAACTGCTCTCTTGTAAAAGATTTAACTGTACTTTCCTTTCCAATAGTATCTATCTTTATAGAGCTATTTTTAAAAGCATTCTCCATAGTCTTCCTATAACTGTAATCTTCAACATCATCTTTACCTGTTCTTATTTCTGCTAAAATTACTCCTCTTTCCTTTTCTATCTCTTCCTTTGGGAAAGTTGAATTTATGAGCATATCAGAAAATAGCTTTAAAGAATTCTCTACTTCATCATTTAAAGCAGTTATACTGTATACTGTACAATCATAATCCGTATAAGCATTATACTCACCTGCTCTTTGTTCCAACTCTTCGTTCAATTCTTCATTATCCCTATTTTTGGTTCCTTTAAACATCATGTGTTCGACAAAATGTGCTATACCTTTTTCTTCTTTCTTCTCATATATTGATCCTATCTTAACTCCTACATGAATAGCTGCCAGCTGGGTATCCTTTTTTATTGTTACTAACTTAAGCCCATTATCTAAAGTGTATGTTTTTAAATCAAAAATTCCTCTGTTCATATAATCTCCCTTTTCAACCAGTTTTAACCTAAATGATGTATTTGATCTAATCTATATTCTATAAAAACTATTATAGTTTATATTTAATAAAATAAAAAGAAAAATTGCGAAAGGATGCTTCGCAATTTACCTAGACTTATATATTCTATAGTCTATGTTAGGAAAGATATTATCTAATTCTTCTATGCTGGAAAGCCACCTTCCGTCTATTGAGGCTTTTGTTATCTGTTCATATAATTTATTAAACCTATCAACATGAATATTTATTCTTTTTATTGCATATTCTACAGCGGTATTGTTCTTTATTATAAAAGGCCAATCAGAGGATTCTGCTAACATAAGTTCCCTTGCAGCTTGATTTAAAGCTCTTTCTTCAAGCCCTCTTGATTCCAAATAAGTATTTGAAAGTCTTATCATTTTTTGTTCGCACTTATGAAGATCCTTATATACCCAGTGATTTGATGGATTTAGCCATACTGAATAATCACTATTTTCTCCCCAACTTGATGGGCACGGTCTACAGCATTGAACCACAGGGTACTTTTTTAAATATTCTCCTGGAGTAGTAAGCTCATAGTATATCCAATCTTCTGAGCTTTTCCTTATAAATTCATTTATAAAATCCGGTCCTTCAAACCACCAATGGCCATATAATTCTGTATCATAAGGACAAACTATTATAGGTTTAACTTCCATATCCTGATGCAGAGAAACTATTTGATAGTTCCTTCCTTCTGCAAAATGAGCTGCGTGTTCTTTAGCCTTTCTTATAGCATTTTCTCTGTTATAGTACTCTTTAATATCTGTCTTTCCAGTTATTTTATAATATTTTATTCCAGTATCAACTCTTATTCCTGCTCTATTTATATATGGAGCTATGTATTCCATAGGTGCATCATAGCCTAAATCCCTATAAAACTCTCTATAATTAAAATCTCCTGGATACCCCATAAAACTGCTCCAAACCTGCCTTGAGGATTCCATATCTCTGCCAAAAGCGCATATTCCATTAGAGGTAGCAATAGGCGCATGAGTTCCATATCTAGGTCTAGGTTCAGCATGTAATATAGCTTTGCTTTCAGAAATAAAATACTCTATTCCATATTTCTTTAATATATCATCTAAAGAATAATCATAAGCACATTCTGGAAGCCATATGCCTTTCGGTTCATGTCCTATACAATCTGTATAAGATTTCACAGCTGTAGCAATTTGAGCTCTTACAGCCTCTGGATTTATACTTATAAGAGGAAGAAGGGCATGAGTAGCTGAGCAGGTTATTATTTCTAAATATCCAAGTTTATCAAATTTTTTAAATGCATTCATAAGCCTATAGTCATAAGACTTATATATAGATAATATCTTTTTAAATCTATTATTATAAAAAATAGCTAGTTTTTGTAATTCCTTATCCTCCTTTGTACGAACAATCTCTTTTTCTGTTAACTCTATTGATTGTTTTAGATATTGAATATATCTATTATTTAAATATTCATCCTCCAGCATAGACATAAGAGGCGGTGTTATGGACATAGTAATCTTAAATTTTATATTATCCTTTATTAAACCATCGTATACTTCAATCAATGGTATATAGCATTCACTCATAGCCTCAAATAACCATCTTTCTTCAAGAGCATCCTCCGCTTCTGGATGTCTTATAAATGGCATATGGCTGTGAAGTACTAGTGAAACATATCCTTTAGTCAAGTCTATTCCCCCTTATATTTATATAATGCACCTCTGTATTTTCTGATTCTGTATCCCTTGGAGTAGTCACACTATTTGAAGCAGCAACAGATACAAATTTTCCTGTAGGCAAAAGCCTTCCAAGCTTTACAAACACATTTAAATTAGATTCTTTTAAATTAATGTACCAATTATCTGCGAAACTATCCAAATGTATTGTTTCTATCTCTCTTGTAATTCCATCTTTTACTTCACAAACCTTTAAGATAGGCTTAGAATTTTTCCAAGAATCTTGTCCATAAATATCCTCGAATTCTTTTATAGTCATAGGAGAAACATTATAATAACAAAATACTACATGAGCACTTTGAACCATAAGTACTACATTAGATTTTTCATATTGTGTCATATTTATCACCTCGCTTACCTAATTTATTCTATTATACCTTATTTTGGAATATATGTCACTTACTTAATATATATAACTTACCCTTTTAGCATAAAATAATATATAGTAATTTTTAGGAGACCTTTATGCTAAAAAGTAAATTTTCTTCTCCATTTTTTAAGCTACTGATTTTATTAATTTTTATAATCATAATGGAAGCTGTTATAATCTATATAGGATACAAAACTTCCTTAGATTTTCTTCATCTAACTATATTCCTAGAGTTTTTATATTAAAAAAATTAGAAGTTTAGGAAGTTTAGATTTTTATTCACTTCTAAACCTCTTAACTTCTAATGTTATTTTAACTTCAGTTTTATTAAATAATTTTTGCTACTGATTAAATATTTCCTGATTCTGAATTAGGCTAAGTTTTAAAGCTAATATTACTTTTTTCCGCATACCTTTAAAAGTTTCCGCGTCTTCTAATGTATCTTGTAAAAGACTTATATTTTCTTTTATGTTTGTTTCCATTATTTTTATTTCATTTAATTTGCAGTAAATTTTTTCATTAAGGAATTTAAAGTATTCATAATCTTTTTCACCAATGTCTGTGCCATTTTTATCAGGATTGATAACTTCTAATTCTATCATTGAAAGGTCTTTTCGAATTATTGGTGGGACTGTAAAAGAAACCTTTGTAGAACATTGTAAAGGAATATTGAAAGTAGCTTTTTTTATATCTCCACTGATTGTATGTGTTCTAATATTACTTGCAGTGGCATATTCTATGTCTTCCTTTAAAAAGCCTTTTATAAATAGCTTATCTGTACCTAGGATTAAATCGCATTTACTTAAAAAAACACTTTTTTCTAAGGATTTTATCTGAAAAACAGGTTCTGGAAATTTTATAAGTGCTTCTATAAAAATATGCATCTCAAATTCTGACAATACAATAGGTATTTTAGCTACTCCCGACTTAAATGATAGATTGCTATTTAACTCCTCGCTCCTAACAAGTTCAATGGTAGTACTTTCACAAGATATAACCTTTGAACTTGGGATGATTTCATAATCTCTATCTTCTAGCTCACTTGCACTATCTTCTTCTATAACATCTTCAGTATCATAGAGTTTACTTGAATTATTTACAGGATCTATATCATCCATTTTTTTTATAACTTCTACATCATGAGATCCTTCGTTATTTTCATATGTATCTAATGTATTATATTCCTTTTTTAAATCTATACTATCCTTTGGAACTTCTTTTATTCTCATGTTGCTTTCTTTGATTTTTTCAATTAATGCTTTTAAAATTATAATAACTGCAGCCAATTTTTGCTCTGATGTCAAATCTTCCGCTGAATACACTTTATCATCATGGTCACTGTGATGATTATGTTTATGTTTTTTTGACATATAATATCCTCCCTATTATTAGTGCTATAAATTTCAAGGAAACCTCGGAATAGAGGTTTCCTTATACTTGAACTTCTGTTAGAGTATAAATTCTAACAGAAGAAAGTTTATATTATTTAGCAAGCTGATTTAGCAAAAACTGAAAGTGTTGAATTGCTTACATCAAGAATATTATCAGGATCTCCATTTACGGCTGCAATTATCTTAACCGTGTAAGTGCAGCATCCTGGGCAGCTATTGCATTCACAGTGGCTAAAGCTATAAGAATTAGTAATCTGTTCACGACTATCTCTAAAGTCAATTACATAGTCCCAAGTTCCACATTGTATTTCATCGCCATTTTCACATTGTTTGAATAATGCAAAAGTTAATCTAGTTGGAACAGCTACATCATCAAGATTTATATGCCTTATAATAGCACTAAAATTGAATAATACTACTGGATTTTTTAAACAAGTTGTGTCAATAGTAACACATCCTAATGATCTAGGTTCAAAACGTGTTGTACCTGTGTCAGTTCCTGGTATTGTTGTTCCTGTCCCTTGAGCGCATTCGAAAATTATTGGATAAGGGCATGGATTTTTAGGGCAGCATTTTTCATACTTGTGCTCATCACAGCATGATTTCTCATAATAACCGCATTTATCATATCTATCATAATCGTCTTTTTTGTAGCATTTCTTTTCCTCACGGCAATCACATTTCTCATAATCGCGTTTGTCTTCATAGTCGTAATAAACTTTCATAATATAAAATCCACCTCTATTATCCTAGCGTGTCTAATTTTTTAACTTTTGGAAAGCGGCACTTCTCTTATCAATTTTATAGATAGCTAGTCTACTTTTAATATTTCTGCATTATATACTTTTTAGTTTTTAAAAAGTGCACACCCTTCTAATATACTATATGATTAATTTCCATAACGGTTACAGAAATTTATCAATATTTTTCTGGCATGCATTTGTCACATTCACATTCGTCAAATTTATCTTCTTCATCATAGTCGCATTCTTTATAATCTGGTTTTGGGATATACACCTGTTGATTTTGTAATAATTTAATTCCCATATAAACTACCATTTTTTCAGTGAATCTACGGAAACAATTTTCCTCTGTAAATCCTTCAGCACAACGTCTATCGCGATCATAAATATCTGATTCTAAAATCTTTACCCATTCTAATTCACAAAAAACAGGTTCATGATATCTGTTGTAGTGTACCCAAGAATCTTCCTCATCACTTGGACAAATCATAGTATCATCTATAGGTGTTAATCTTTCTTTTACAGACTTTCCGTATATAGGATATCTATCCAACTTAATAGCTGTACAGCAGTGGAAAGGAACATTAACAGTAGTATGCTGTACATTACCACTTATACTATCTTCGCTGACACATTCCACAGTAGAGTATTGGATATTTTTTTGAATATATCCTCTAAGGAATAATTTATTTGTGTGAGGTACTAGATAGCATTGAGTTAAGCATACTTTTTTATCTATTGTTTTTATATCAAATGCACGCTGCTCTAACCTAATATCTGCCTCTACATCTATTTGCACCTTACATTCTGATAACACAACTGGAACTTTAACTACCATTGGGCCTTTATTTCCCATAGGTTTGAAGCACTCACTATCGCATTCACATAAAGTAACTGGTCCAATAACTGCAGACTCACATGCAGCACTCTGTTGATTACATTCAAAATCATTTGCTGAATTGTTTATAATCATTATTCCATCTCCCTTTATACTCTTTAGTATATGAAACTTCAAAATTAGTTAAACTAATCTTAAAGCTTCACACCTACTAATATAGTATTCACAACTACAAAATTTGCTACTTTCTCATGTCCAACATTTCAAATTGAGCTATTCTTCATCATGCTTATAAATGGAGACTTCCCTTCCAATCATTCCCCTTTCAGGATCAAATCCAACTTCTATATTTATATATTCATTATCTTTATCCTTATCGCATTTCTCTACTATTAGCACATCCCCATTAGGCTCTGGAATATAAACTTGTTGATTCTGCAATACCTTTAATCTAATATATATAACCATTTTCTCAACTATTTCTAGAATAGGTTTTTCATGCGGATCCATATTATAATATTGGCATTGGTCATTTAAAAAATCTGTTTCTAATATTTTTGCCTGCTCTAATTCACAGTAAATTGGTTCATATAGTTTACTGTAGTGAATCCATGAATCCTCTTGTTGATTTTTACTAAGCATATTTTTGTCTAAAGAGTTTAACCTTTCTTTATACTCTTTTCCATAAATAGGTTCCTTGGAAAATTTAATTTTTGTTACACATTTAAATGGAATATTAACTGTGGTATGTTGTATATTGCCACTTGCACTTGATTCATTGGAACAATTAACAGTGGAATATTGTATGTTTTTTTGAACATATCCTGCTATAAAAAGTTTATTTGTATAAGGTATGAGTTTGCACTGAGTAAGATAAACATGTTTATCTACAGTTTTAATATCTAAAGCTGCTTCTTGTAACTTTATCTCTGATTCTACATCAACTTGCACTTCTAGTTCAGATAATACTACGGGAACTTTAGCTATTAATGGACCTGTACGCCCCATAGGAATATAATATTGATTTTTACATTCGTTTAAAATAGTTGAGTCTACTACCTCAGATTCACATTTTAAATTACATCGAGTAACTTGACTGTCAATACTTATTGGATTAATAGGATTTTCATTTAACATATACTTTGCCTCCCTGTTTTTGCTCCTAAGGAAAATTCATATAACACACTAATATAATATTCTTAAAAAATAGATGTGCAACTAATGCTCATTATAAATTTTGTTTTTCTATTATTTTAGTAAAAAAATAAGCTTTAGAAGAGTACATTCTCTTTCTAAAGCTTAAGATATTTTATATTATTCATCTATTGGTTCAAATTGATCTTTTCCAACTCCGCATATAGGACATACCCAATCATCTGGAATATCTTCAAAGGCTGTACCTGGTTCAATTCCGTTATCTGGGTCTCCCTTTTCTGGATCATATATATATCCACATGGTATACATACATATTTCTGCATATTTTTTCCTCCTCAGCTTTTATCGTAATCTTAATAGACTCATACTAGTATTTTTACCAAGTATTCTTATAAAATTCGTTTATTCTACTAATTAATTAAATTGAAAATAAAGCTATTGAACTTTTGCTAGTTCAATAGCTTTAACTTTAAGTAACTTTCCTTATCTTTTAGACAAAAGCGCTTTTATAAATACTTCTGCAGAGCCTACATTTGTTGCAAGGGGTACACCATGAACATCACATATTCTTAAAAGTGCAGAAACATCTGGCTCATGAGGTTGAGCTGTTAATGGATCTCTTAAAAAGATAACCATATCCATATCTCCTGTAGCAACTCTTGCTCCAATCTGCTGATCTCCTCCTAAAGGACCAGATAAAAATCTGTTAACTTCTAACCCAGTTTTCTCATTAATACGCATTCCTGTAGTACCTGTGCCATATAGTTCATGGCTTTTAAAAACTTCCTTATATCTTTCTACAAGCTCAACCATTTCATCTTTCATATTGTCATGCGCTATTAATGCTATTTTCATTAAAATCCCCCCCTAAAAATTAATTTTTTTCCTTCGCATGCCTACATTTAAAACTAATCCTATAGACATAAAGTTAGATAAAGTAGAACTTCCTCCATAGCTCATAAGAGGCAATGTTATTCCTGTAATTGGCATAAGTCCAATTGTCATACCTATATTTTGAAATATTGAAAATAGAAATGATGAAATAACTCCTACTGCTATTATGGAACCGAACAAATCCTTAGATCCCTTTGAAATCTTTATGAATTTATAAAGCAATAATCCATATAAAAATAATAGCACTAGAGCTCCTATTAACCCCCATTCTTCTCCAACTACTGCAAATATAAAATCAGTATGAGCTTCTGGAACGTTATTTCCTGCAACTTGAAGTCCCTTAGTAAAACCTGATCCTAAAATTTTACCAGATCCTATTCCCATAAGAGATTGATTAAGCTGAAAGCCTAATCCTTGTCCATGAGCTTCAGGATTTATAAAAGAAAGAAGCCTACCTTTCCAATAACCTTTCATAAGTGGAGAATTCCATATGATCACTATAAGAGCTGCTATTCCAGTAAGTCCACCAAAAATCACCCTTAAGTCTAATCCTGCTATAAAGAATATGCCTAGAGCTATAAAAAATGTAACCATAGTCATACCCATATCTGGCTGTATTACTATAAGAGTCATAGGTAATATAGCATAAAATGCTAGCTTAAAGAAGTTTCTAGGTTCATTTACTTTTCCCTCCATATCATCTATAAGCTTAGCTAACATAATTATCATACCTAGTTTAGCGAACTCAGAAGGCTGTATAGCACGAGATCCTATTCCTATCCATCCCTTAGCACCCTTATGAACGCTTCCTAAAACAAAGTTGTTTAATATTAGCAGTATTATGCCTGCCCAATATATAATACTCGCATAATTACCTATTACCGCATAATCTACTAGCAGTATTAAATATACCACCAAAAGCCCCATAAGCATCCATATGAATTGAAGTTTAGCATAATATATACCTACATTTCTGAATGTAGCGCTATATATATTTATACAACTAAATAAAACTATGAGTACTGCTATAACTATTACACTATAATCCAGCTGCCTTAGAAGTTTTTTGCTTATCTTAAATCTTTTTAGCACTATAATCCCTCCATACAAAGAAAATTATATCATATAAATAACAAAAAGCTATGCGCAAATTTATAATTTTATGCATAGCTTCTTGTTAAATTTGGGATTCCTGATTATCTTTCCCTCATCTTTTTTATAGGTATACTAGCTACAAGGGCTGGAGAACTGCATTCTACTTCCTCTGTTCTCGTAAGCCTTACATCAACTTCACTATCATCAATTATTACATACTTTGAAATTACATTTAATATATCGTTTTTCATCATCTCTAAAAGTTCTGGAGAGACATTTGATCTATCATGAATTAAAATCAGCTTAAGCCTATCTTTAGCTACTTCTTTAGAGGAAGGTTTGCTTGAAAACAACTTAAATAAGTCCATATAATTTCCTCCTTATCTGCGCTTAAATATTTTTTTTAGCGAAGCTAAAAAACCTGTTTCGCTAGTACTCAATGTCATAAAAGGCACTTTTTCACCTAAAATTCTCTTTGCTATATTTGTAAATGCTTGTCCTGATATAGCCTTATCATTTAGTACTACTGGTTCCCCTTTATTTGTAGCTACAGTTATCTCTTCATCTATTGGAACTATTCCTATAAGTTTAATAGCTAAGCTATCTAAAATATCATTTACATCAAGCATATCTCCTCTTTTTACCATATCATAACTCAAGCGATTGACGATCAATTGATGATTCTCGAGCCCTCTTGCATCTAACTTTCCAATGACTCTATCAGCATCTCTAACAGATGTGACCTCTGGATTAACAACTACAAGTGCCCTATCAGCTCCTATAATTGCGTTTTCAAATCCTTGTTCGATTCCTGCTGGACAATCAATAAGTATATAATCAAATTCTTCTTTTAACTCTTTTATCAAATTTAACATCTGCTCTGGACTTACTTCATTTTTGTCCCTTGTCTGAGCAGTTGGAAGCAGAAATAAATTAGGAAATCTCTTATCTTTAATAAGAGCTTGCTTAACTCTGCATCTTTCTTCTACTACATCAAGAAGAGTAAATACAATTCTATTTTCAAGACCCATAAGTACATCTAGGTTTCTAAGTCCTGTATCTCCATCTACTACAACTACCTTTTTCCCAAGTGATGCAATGGCAGTTCCGATATTAGCAGTGGTTGTGGTTTTCCCAACTCCACCTTTTCCTGATGTTATTACTATAGCTTCACTCATAATCTTTTCCTCCATTATACAAATTTATTAGGTAAATATGGTTCTACTATTATAGTGCCATCTTTTATTTTGGCAACTTCAGGGTAATAAGGTTTTTCATCATCTTCTGGAGCACGTGTCATTACATTTGCTATCTGGAGAATCTTTGGCTGAAGTCTAAAAGCAGATATAATCGCCTTCGTATTGCCAGAGTTTCCGGCATGAACGTTTCCTCTTAAATTACCTAAGACAATTACATTTCCTCCAGCATAAACTTCAGATCCTGGATTTACGTCTCCAATTATAACTATATTTCCTGGATATCTAATGATTTGTCCGCTCCTTAAAGTTTTACGATAAAACTTTGTTCGTCCTTCATATACTCCTAAAAAAGTTTTACTTTTTGATTCTTCTATTTCCTCAAAAATGCAATCTTTAATCATAAATTCATCGAATAAAACATCCTTCAATACAATTATCTGCTTTTCATTAAATTCCTTTAGCTGTGTTATGATTTTTATAGTTGCATTCCTATAAAATTTTTTGCCAAGGGTTAACCTTTGTACAAAGTCCTCCATCATATCATCAAAATTTTCAAATTTATTCATGTCAATTACTACACTTAAGCCATCTTTATTCCCTTTTAATATTATACCGTCTTTCAACATATTAACCCTCCATAAACGCCCTATGGTTATATTTCAACATTGTTTTCATAATTCCTTCTTTAATTAAAATAAATTTTAAAAAAACCAGATATATATCTGGTTTTTTACTGTTGCACTCTATTTACTTCTAATTGAGTCTTTTATTGAGACTTATTACTAGTGTTATCTACATTATAATTATACATAGGTACATATTCTGGATACTCATTCTTTAATCTATCCTTAAAATACGTCTCATATATAGCTCTTGCAACAGGGGCAATGCTTCCACCATGGCCACCGTCATATATAACAATTGCAACTGCTATCTCTGGATTATCATATGGAGCAAACCCTACATATACACCATAGGATGCTCTTCCATAATTATCTTGAAACTTATTATAAGTTGCTGAACCAGTCTTTCCACCATTTTTTATAGGAAAGTCTGCAAGAGCACCGCTTGCTGTACCTTCACTAGTAACATCCTTCATTCCTAATTTTACAATTTCAATTGTCTCCGGCTTTAAATTTACCTTCTCAATAATTTCTGGTTTATATTCTTTAACTACATTACCATCTTGATCCAATATCTTATCTACTAAATGCACACTATACCTGTTTCCTCCATTTACAAGGGTTGCAATATAATTTGCAAGCTGTAATGGGGTAAATTGATTTGTACCTTGACCAATGGATGCATCATATACGTTATTTTGATTGTTAATATTAAAATTAGCGTCATCAATAGAATACACAATAGCCAGCCAAGCCTGCTCTATTTGATCTTTAACATATTTATCGTAGCTGAGTTTTTTGCTAACATCACCAGTATAGCTTTTAGAGTACTGAGCATATCCGTTTTCATATTTATTCTTAATGACATCATCTTTTTCAGATAGTTCAAATAGCATATTCTTTATATCTTCTGTACCCTTCTTTTTATACTGCATTTCTTCCAGTATTCTACTTCTTAGTTTTTCTTTAAGCTTTTTAACATCTTCATCATCATTTTCATTATTACTAATACTTATTCCAATGTAATGAGTAGCATATCCTGATGTTCTAGAGTCAGTTCCTTTAGCCAAATAGCCTAATAGGGAGTCTAAATACAGTGTAGAAAATGTCCTTCTTCCTGTCTCTAGATTATATACTTGACCAAACCTTTCAGAAATTTCAATACCAGTTGCTGGCTTTACTCCTTGTGGCGCACCTAGCCCAAACATCCAAGCATAGTGAGCTATAGCATCAAATCCGCCATTATATTTCTTTTGTTGATATAGTCTATCTCCTAACTCAAAAAAGTAATAGTTAATAGATTTTTCTAAAGAAGTTATTAAATCTACTTTTCCATAGTTTATACTATTAAAGTTTCTGCCTTGATATCCATGCTTCGTAAAGATGCTTGATGTGTATATAGATTCATTTCCGTTTACAACTCCTTCTTCTAAAGCTGCAACAGCCGTCAATGGTTTAAAAGTAGAACCAGGAGGCGTAAGTCCTTTTGTAGCATAGTTATATAAAGGTTTCGGATATATGTCATAATAGTCTTGCCTTATAGTAGTGTTATTTTTTATAGTCTTATCTATTGGAAATAGCTTATCCACTATCTGTTGTATAGACATTCCTTTGTAAGCATCTCTTGCTATATAATTTGTTTTTAATAAATTCTGAACATATTTAGTTCCAAATGCTTCTAAATCTGGGCTAAAGTATTGCTGCTGCAATTCTGGAGTAAGTCTACCCGGTACAGCAAACAAATTAGGGTCATATCCAGGCTTACTTACCATAGCTAGGACTCCTCCAGTTTTTACATCTAGTACTACAGCCGCTGCCCTTGTAGCATTAGATGTATCTACGTCGCCTACCCTACCTGCTGCTTGAAGTTGCTTCATTACATCCTCAAGGGACTTTTCAGCGGCATATTGTAAATCTCTATCTACTGTAAGCTGAACAGTCTTTCCTGGATATGGTTCTTTTCTTCCAAGCTCTTTCATTATTCTTCCTTGCTTATTTATTTGAACAATTTTAGTTCCTTTAGAACCTCTTAAAGTACTCTCAAATGCGCCCTCTATACCTGATGCACCTATATAATCCGAACTAGTGTCATACCCTTTTTCTTCATACTGCTCTTGCTGTGAAGAATTAATTTTAGATAGATATCCCAAAAAAGCTGAGCCTAACTCTCCGTAAGGATAAACTCTTACAGGTTCCATAGTAACTTCTATTCCAGGAAGTTCCTCATATTCCTGCATAGTTATAAAAGCTGTATTCTTCTTTATATTTGATGCCACTACTACTGGCTTAAATCCATAATAGCTTTGAAGTTTCATAGCATCCTTAACAAGCATGAATCTTCTTTTTATTTCAATAGAATATTTATTTTTGTTTATATTATATTTTGATACAAGTCCGTCAAAAACTTCATTTGGCATATTTTTATAAAGCTGAGCAAATTGTTCATCTTTTTCTTTAGCCTTTACATTATATTCCTTTAAATAATGTTGTAAATTTTCATTTTCATTCGAACTATTTTCTAAGGCTGTAAACAGTTCAGTATATACTAATTTATTTTCTTCTTTATTTATTCCATAAAGATCCAATAGGTAATTGAAAGTGTCCTCTGGAGTTTTCTTTAAAAGTTCTTCATCAATCTTTGCTTTTTCATCATCATCTAATTCATCCTTTTTCTTATCCGGGAATAGTTCTTGCCTTATCTTATCATCCATTCCTCTATCTTTTTTAAATCTTAGCTCCAAGTTTTTTCTTGTACTAGCATTATCAGTGCTGAATTCAAATCTAAATGGATTTATCTTAAGCTCAAAATCGTCCTTTTGGACCTCTCCATTTTCATCTAAAATTTTAAATACCTTAGCCATAGTTGTAAAAAAATTTTTTTTACTTTCATTTGTTTCTGTAAACACTAAAGTATATCCCTGCTTACTTTCAGCAAGAATATTTCCTTTGGAATCTATTATATTACCCCTTGGTGCAGTTATAGAGATGTTCCTAATAGACTTATTACTTGTCATCTCTTTATACTCATCTGCTTTCACTATCTGAAGATAGACAAGTTTTGATATAATCAAAGAGAATACAATTACCATAATAATCACTAAAGCTGTATATCTATTAAACTTCTTATCTTTTTTCTTTTTTGCTAGGCTAATTTGTTTTTTTGATTTTTTCATAGTTTCAATCACCACTTTTAAAATTTCCAATTCTTCATCATAAAATCTACATTTGAAAGTTTATATACCTTCTTGTACATAAAAATGGTTACTATCATATTGTAAATACTTATATATAGTATAAGTTTACCATCAGTATATTGTTTTACTATATATAATATTGCAAACATTAAAATACCTTTTAAAATGCTCAGAAAAAAACCAGCAATAATAGGTATTAAGGATTTATCCTTAAAGATAGTTTTTCCAATCTCTGCAGCAATTAAGCAAATTAACATGTTGATTAACATGTTAATTCCAAGTCCGTTTGTTAAATAAACATCTTGCAATAATCCAGATAAAACTCCTATAAAAACAGCACTCCAGCTTCCAGCTATAATCGAATAACATATAGCAAAAACAAACAATAAACTAGGGTATGCCCCTTTAATAGAAAAAAAGGGCATAAGTGTATTATCTAGAATCAAAAATAATATTGATAATAGCGATACAGTAATTATTCTTTTCATATTATCTCACCTTAGTATTTAACTTCTCTTTCATTTTTAGGAATTACTACAAACATTTCTTCTAACTTATTGAAATCTACACTTGGTTCAACCAAAGCATTTTTTATAAGTTTCCCTTTATCTTCCTCTATATTTATAATAGTTCCTATCCTTATTCCTTTTGGATACAATCCTCCAAGTCCAGAAGTTAGTACAATATCTCCTTTTTTAGCTTTGGAATCCAAAGGAAGATAATATAGTTTAGCCAAAAGCTTATCATTATAATCCCTATATCCTTTTATAACTCCATCGTTTTCCCTAGTACTATTCACCATTCCTGCAACAGCTATATTTTCATTCACTAAGGATTCGACTATTGACCAATTATTTCCTACATCAGTTACCTGTCCAACTAATCCCCTACCAGTAACTACTACCATCTTCTTTTTTATTCCATCATTAGAGCCTCTATTAATTATAAATCCATCGAGCCAATTATCTCCACTTTTACCGATTATGTCACATCCTATGTATTTATACTCATCCTTTTGATTTTTAAAATTAAGCATTTCTCTTAATCTCTCATTTTCATTAGATAAAGCATCATACTTTAATGCTTTATCTTTAAGCTCAAAGTTTTCTGCTCTCAGTTTTTCGTTTTCCTTTTTTATTTCACCAAAATTAGTAATAAAGCTTATGCTGCCCTTAACTTTACTATTAAATTTATACACAACACTTTGCACCGTATTCAAAACAACACCTATACCATTTTCCGCAGTAGTCATATTTTCTTTTTTTACAGTATACCCAATTAATAATAAAAAGCTAACTGACAGCACAATAACAGTTACTGTCAGTTTATTTTTCAGGAATGACATATCTACTCTTTACTTCCTACTCATTTTATCTATATTATCTAGTGCCTTGCCTGCGCCTACTGCAACACAGTCAAGTGGTGATTCAGCTATGTGTATTGGCATATGAGTTTCATTATGAATAAGTTTGTCAAGACCTCTCAACAAAGCTCCTCCTCCGGTAAGCATTATTCCCTTATCCATTATGTCTGCTGCAAGCTCTGGTGGAGTCTTTTCTAAGTTAGTTTTAATAGCATCAACAATTGAAGCTACTGGCTCACTTAAAGCTTCTCTAATCTCCTCTTCTCCTATTTCGATAACTTTTGGAAGTCCTGTAATAAGGTCTCTTCCTCTTATCTCCATTTTTCTTTCTCCATCAGCGCTTATTTTCACCTTTTGTAGACTTACATTTTCGCTTCCTTTTTCTTTTTCTTCTTCCTCTTCTGTTACTGCTGCAGCTACATCTTCTTCTTTTACTGGATATGCTGAACCTATCTCCATTTTAATATTCTCAGCAGTTCTTTCACCTATCATAAGATTATATTCTTTTTTGATATATGCTATAATAGCCTGGTCAAGTTCATCTCCTGCTATTCTTAGAGATTTACTTGTAACAATACCACCTAAAGACACTACTGCCACCTCAGTAGTTCCTCCTCCTATGTCAACAACCATGCTTCCAGTAGGTTCATGTACTGGAAGACCAGCTCCTATTGCTGCTGCCATAGGTTCTTCCATTAAGAAAACTTCTCTAGCACCAGCTCTTTTGCTAGCTTCTTCAATAGCTCTTTTTTCAACAGCTGTTATTCCTGATGGGAAACACACTACTATTCTTGGACTAGTAAATGCTGATCTTGAGCATACTTTAGCTATAAAACTTTTAAGCATTTCCTCAGTAACATCAAAATCTGCAATTACTCCATCTTTTAATGGCCTTATTGCAACTATATTACCAGGAGTTCTTCCTATCATCTGTTTTGCTTCATTTCCAACTGCTAAAACCTTATTTGTAATCTTATTTATAGCTACAACAGAAGGCTCTCTTAAAACTATTCCCTTTCCTTTAACATAAATTAGGGTGTTAGCTGTACCCAAATCTATTCCAATGTCCTTAGTCATTCCAAATAATCCCACAGTTAATTCTCCTTTCAATTTACAACCTATAAAATGCACTTTTCTTTTAAACTTATATAACTTCCATTTCCAATTATTAAATGGTCTAATAAATCAATTCCTAAAAGCTTGCCACATTCTTTTAATCTTTCAGTAACATCAATATCCTCCTTACTTGGAGTAGGATCTCCTGAAGGATGATTGTGACATACTATAATTGAAGCGCTGTTTTTTATTATAGCTTCACTAAAAACTTCCCTTGGATGAACTATAGAAGAATTTAAACTTCCTATGGATACATCCTTCATGGATATCACTACGTTTTTAGTATTAAGCATTATAACCCTTAAATGTTCTTTTCTAAAATATCTCATTTCTTCCATAACTAAGCTTACAGCATCCTTAGGCTGTTTTATTGAATATATATCTCCTGATTTGTAAGCTCTAAACCTTTTAGCCAGCTCTGCTACAGCTAAAATTTGAGATGCTTTAGCCTTGCCTATACCTTTTAAGCTCATAATTTCTTCACATGACAAACCTAAAAGTCCATTTAATCCTCGACTTTGGCTTAATATTCTACTGCTTAAATTTATTACATTTTCTTTTTGTGTACCAGTTCTTAAAATAATGGCTAGAAGTTCACTATTAGATAAAGCTTCTGCTCCATATTTTAAAAGTCTTTCTCTTGGTCTTTCACATTCTGGCAAATCCATAATTTTAAACATATCTTTCATACATATATGCTCCTTCTATAGATTTACCCCCATCTCCTTAAGCATTTTGTTTAATTTATTTAAAGGAAGACCTACTACACTATAGTAATCTCCTTTTATTTCTTCAACAAACACTCCACCAAATCCTTGTATACCATAAGCTCCAGCTTTATCCATAGACTCTTCTGTTGCTATATATTTTTTTATTTCTTCATCGCTAAGAGAAGAAAATTTAACGTGAGTACATACATAATCTATTTTAATATTTTTTATTTTTGTGTCAACAATAGCAATTCCAGAGTATACTTGATGAATGTTTCCGCTGAGCAACTTTAACATACTAAAAGCTTCTGATTTATTCTTTGGTTTTCCTAGCACATGGTCTTTAAAGGAAACTATAGTATCGCATCCTATTATAATAGCATCATTATCAATTTTACTAGCCACGTCTAACGCTTTTCCTTTTGCAAGCTCCATTACATAATCACTACAGTTTCCTTTAAACTTTACTCCTTCCTCATCAAAATCGCTTGCAATTATAGAAAAATCATTAGTAATTCTTCGAAGAAGTTCCTGTCTCCTTTCGGAAGCGGATGCTAAAACCAAGTTCATAAGATCACTCCTAATATTTTCTATATAATAATATAGCCAAAATTACTCCGATTATAGCCATTATGTTTACATAAAAGTTAACTCCAAAAGTAAGCTCAACAACTTTTAAATTCAGTATAAATGGATTTGAAGTTCCAATACGATAAGTATTTTTTAAAAAGCTTAATGCTTCAAAACTATTTCCAAGAACTTCTCCAAGGAAACTTCCGCATATTCCTCCTAATAATACCATAAAAACCAAAAAATTATTACTTTTAGCGTTACCCCTCACTTTATGTACTCCTTTAACTTTTTTATCTTATATAGTTTAACATTTAATAAATTCTTAAACAAGTCATTAAATATATAATTTTTATGAATTTATTTTATACTATATTTTAAAAAAGCACCCAAAATAATTTTGGAATGTCTTTACATATTTATATCTTTAATTCCTTTAATTTTTTATATAAATATATATTATATTCTTCTAAATTCTCTTTATGCACTTCCTGTGGTAAATTACTTACGTATTTTTTTAAATCTGATAACACACTATAATTCTTATCATCTTCACTTACTTCTTTTAGATTAGCACACCATTCTTTTAATTGCTTTGTCTGTACTGATTTTACTTCATCCTTGGATAATTTGTCCAAAATCTGCAGTTCTGCATCCACAATCTGAATTATTTGCAAATCACAGGGGTTGTTTAAATCATATTTAAAACTTACTTTAGAAAAATCTATCTTATTTTCCTCAAGTTTTTTTATAACTTCATTTGCTTTATCTTCAGTGTATATCCCAAGAATCACTTTTGTTTTATTATTTTCTTCCACTATAAAAGGTTTACCAATAGCTAATAGGCTTGTTTTTATTTTTTCAGCATTCTCTTTATTAGAAAAAACCCCACATTGAATAGCTAAAATTTTTTTATCTAAGATAGGTTGTACACTTTTCTTTGGAATCTTCGTAGAATTGGAAGAACCTTGCTTATTAATATCTTTTATAAATAAATTTGATATTATACTTCCAGAAATAAATGCTAATATTAATATTCCACATATTAAAAAGATAAACATGAAAGTATATCCCATAATATTTTTATAACTTTTCTTCTTATAAATCATATCTAGTATATCCCATAATCATCCTCCTAAATTGATTTATTATACTTCCAGAAATAAATGCTAATATTAATTTCCCATATTAAAAAGATTAGTATTTTTATCTTTCTTCTTTAAAAAATAATCATATCTAGTATATATAATATTCCTATAAATTTAACAATTTTTCCCTTAGTTCTATATTATTTATAAATTTTTTTTATGCTAAAAAGCCCCAATCAAATTCGACTGAGACTTTTTCTTAGATATTCATTATATATGTATTTATCATTCTATTATTCTTCTTGCCTTTGAATATCTGGATTCATAATAAGATTCATTCAATTCACTTACCATAACTCTTTTTCGTCCTGAGGATGCATGTATAAACTTGCCATTACCTATATATATTCCAACATGGCTATTGGATCCCGACGTATTAAAGAATACCAAATCACCAGCCTTTAAACTTTTTCTAGATACAGATCTGCCCATTTCAGCTTGAGCCCCTGTATAATGAGGAAGAGAATATCCAAATTTTTTATAAACATAAGAAGTAAATCCTGAGCAGTCAAAAGAGTTGGGACCGGAAGATGCCCAAACATAAGGTTTGCCTAAAAACTTATATGAATATTCAACTAAACTACTAGACACACTGCTGCTTCCCCTTGATATCCTTTCTTTTTCTGATTTAGCTTGTGGAACCTTTATTACCCTATTACTCTGTATCTTCGCGGAACGGACACTGGTACTATTAGTTTCTTGAACTCCCGTATCCGCTTTGGCTTCATAAGTATTAATATACATCACAGCAGTAACTACAAATAAAAACAGGACCTTAATTAAAATTTTTCTTTGTTTAATCTTCATCCTTACTTCCTCCTAAAATATATTAATTATGTTAACGTTATCATAAGCTTCTATACTACACCTGCAAATTGACTCATATTTTATCCTTGCATAAATATTTATATATATTTTAAATTATATTTTATAAAGTAAATTCTTGTCAACATTGTTATCAGTATCAATAAATACTAGATCTTATCACTGCAATTCACCAATATAATGCTCTTATCATCTACTCCTTGTAATAACTTTATAGGATTAAATTGATTTTCCTTCCAAAAGCCTAAAGTTTTAAAGTTTGTTTTTTGGATTTTTGCATAAAACCTAACTATTCCGCAGTCTTTTGAAAAATAATTTATAATATAGTTTAATATCTGACTTCCTAGACCTTTACTTCTTGCTTTGCTTCCTATTAAAAAATAAACCAACCAAACTTCATTAGGATTTTTAAATTCTACTTTTCCTTTAATTATTCCTATTAAATCTTTATCTTTATAAACCTTCAAAAAGAACTCGCACTCATTAAGGTAGTATTCTAAAAATCTTTCGTAAAAGTCATCATATTCAATAAAATTATCTTCATACTGAAGCCAACCATATACTCCAAGTAAGTCTTCTTTTTCTATGCTTGAAATTTTTATATCATCAAATTCTAAGTTAATATGGAACATAAACCACACCTCTATATTTTATTTCTACATAGAGAGCAATTTTCCTTTAAAAAAAATAACTCTTGGTTTTATTTATCCAAGAGTTATTTTTAGTGTAATTGTATAAAAATTTCCACTGTATTCAAAGTTAAAATATATTGTAATAATTAATCTTCATAATACATCAAAGTAAGTCTTATAATCCTTCTTATATACCTTTTTGCCATAGGATATGACATTCCACATCTTCTTAGCAATGCAAATATCCCCGAATTGTATCTTTCAATTTTCATAAGTATTTTATTTATATCATCTGCATCATAATCCCTTGTTTTTTTGTTATCAGAATTATTAAATTCATCTTTTTCATCACGATAGTCTTCATCTTCCATTTCCATCATATTCATACCGTGAAGATTTTCTTCGTACATCTGCGGCATCATGCCCTGCATATTTGGAGACATCATTTCTGGCATCATACCTTGCATATTTGGAGACATCATGCCCATCATTCCCTGAGGCATCATCATATTATGCATTTCATAAGGCATCATACCCATCATAGGATATAATCCTTGATTTCCTTGAGGCATGCCCATCATTCCCTGCATACATGGTGGGGTCATTGCTGGAGCCATGCCTTGCATGTACATAGGCATAGGTATCATATCATACTCCATATCCATATCCATGTCCATATTAGAGTTTATTTTCTCCTCTTCAGCCTTATTAGCCTTATTTAATCTATCAGCTGTGCTAAAATCCATATACATACCCTCCATAATAATTATAACTACATTATTAAATTATGCATATGGTGGTATTTTAAGCACAATTTTTTACTATAATTTACTCCATAGCTATTAACCTAACTCTAACCACATCATTCATATTTTTTACTTCATCAATAAAGCTATTTAAATCTATTTCCATATTCGATATGTCGAAAGTTATAGTAACACTGGCTGCATTGTTTACAGGTATATCCTGATTTATTGTTAATATATTTCCATTTACCTGAGCTATTCTATCTAATATTTTAGATAGAGTACCAGCTTTATGAGATAACAAAAATCCTATGGTAGCTTTTTGAACATGAGTTCCCTCTGATATAGAGAATACAAAATCCTTATACTTGTAGTAGGAGCTTCTGCTAATTCCCACCACCTTTACAACTTCAGTTATATCTTTACATTTTCCTGTTCTTAAAAGTTCTTTTGCTTGAACTACCTTTTCAAAAACTTCAGATAAAATTTTTGTATTTATTATCAAAAACTTATCCATTTTTCCTCCTAAAAATAAATACTCTAGTTTTTATTATCTCTCCTCAATTCATTATTATACTATCTTTTAATAATACAATTCAAGATGATAGTGTTAGTAAAGAATTTATCTTAGCTTTTCAATTTTCTTCTCTCACAAAAAATAAAGGTACCGCACATTTTAAAAATTGAATATTTCATCAAACGTACCATACTTTTTATAAGGATTTTCTTATTTAAAAAAAAGAAAAATCCTTGAAACGCTCAAATCAAGGATTTTCTTGGTGCAGAAGATGGGACTTGAACCCATACACCTCTCGGTATACGCCCCTTAAACGCACGCGTCTGCCTATTCCGCCACTCCTGCATAACGAATATTAAAATCTGTAATATTATTATACTACCATAACATTCGTTGTCAATATATTTATTAAAAATAGTTTGAAATGATCTGTCTTAATAGACTAACATAATCATTATCCTGAGTATATAGAAATTTGTATAAATTATAATTTACTTGTACTTTTTTTACATACTTATCTGTTTCTTCAAAAGGTATATAATTTAATTCTACTCCGTTTGTTGAATTTTCATAATTGTTAAGCCACTTTTTTACATTACCTCTTCCACCATTATAGGCGGCTAATATCAATTCTATATTAGGGCCAAACTCTTCCTTTAAATTGTTCAAATACCAACACCCCATCCTTATATTGACTTCAGGGTCATGAAGCATATCTACACTAAAATCGTCAAGTTTCATCTGTTCTGCAGCCCATTTAGCTGTAGATGGAGTCAATTGCATAAGTCCTTGAGCATTTTTCACAGATACAGCATTTCTATTGAAATTACTTTCTACTTTAATAACCGCTGCTACTAAAAATGGATTTAAATCATATTCCTTAGAATATTTAACTATATAGTCATAATATTTTATGGGATATATTTTTCTTCCTATAGGCTTTAAGTTAATGATAAAAATCATTAGCACGACTATAATCACAAAAATTGCTCTATTTTTCTTTTTCCTCATTATTCCTCCCTAAACTGCATTTTATCTTTCTCAAAATATCTTCTAATTGTTCTCTTGTATGTTCTATACTGCCGCTGTTATCTATTATAAAATTAACTTCATCTTTTTTCTTATTTAGAGGAATCTGAGATTTTATTCTATTTAAAACTTGTTCCTCATCAAGGTTATCTCTGTTCTTTACTCTACAAATT
Source organism: Clostridium sp. (assembly GCF_047777555.1). Taxonomy (GTDB): domain Bacteria; phylum Bacillota; class Clostridia; order Clostridiales; family Clostridiaceae; genus Clostridium_H. The sequence goes on from NZ_JBKEEV010000005.1 coordinate 35,571, forward strand.
TGTATTTCTTCACTTACCCAAACCAAAATATTAACATCCATATTTTTATGAATAGAATGCTCAATCAAAGTCGGTGCATCAACTATACACAAACTCTCTCCCATCTTAGCATACTCATTTATCCTTTTAAATATCTCTTTCTTTATATAAGGTATAATTATATTCTCTAATTTTTGCCTTAATTTATCATTCTTAAAAATGTAGTTTCCAAGTTCCCTCCTTTTTAATTTTCCCTCACTATCTATAAATTGGCTTCCAAAAGTGTCCTTAATTTCATGTAGTATTTCTGGATAAATACTCAATACTTCTCTAGATATAATATCTGCATCTATAACTGGTATATTTTTTCCTTTAAGCATATTAGAAACAGTACTCTTTCCGCTCCCAATGCCTCCAGTTAATCCCACCTTTATCATTATTTCCACCCCCGCTTTTTTCAATAATCATTAAGCTTCCTCTACTTAGCTTCGTACCAGCTCTCCCCTATGTTCACATCTGCTTCTAGTGGAACTGAAAGCTTCATAACATTCTCCATCTTTTCAACTACAAGATTTTTTACTTCTTCAAGTTCATCTTTATATACATTTAATATTAATTCATCATGGACCTGAAGTATGAGAGTACTTTTTAAATTTCTTTCTCTAAGTTCTTTATACACATTTACCATAGCTAACTTTATAATATCTGCTGCACTTCCTTGTATTGGAGTATTCATAGCAAGCCTTTCTCCAAGAGCCCTTACCATCTTGTTTTTGGACTGTATTTCCTGTATATGCCTTCTTCTATTCATTATCGTCGTTACAAATCCATCTTTTTCAGCCTGCTTTATAGTATTATCTATATACTTTTTTATATTAGGATATCTATCAAAATAGGTATCTATAAATTCCTGAGCTTCTTTTCTAGACACATGTATATCTTCAGAAAGGCTAAATGCTCCTATACCATACACTATTCCAAAGTTTACTGCTTTTGCGTTACTCCTCATAAGTGGAGTTACTTCATCTACAGGCACCTTAAATACCTCAGAAGCTGTCATAGTATGAATATCACTATGATTTTTAAATGCTGCTATAAGTTTTTCATCTTCTGCAATATGAGCAAGCACTCTCAGCTCTATTTGAGAATAGTCTGCAGAAAGTATAACACATTCTTCATTATTTGGTACAAAGACCTTTCTTATTTCTCTTCCCATTTCATACTTTATAGGTATATTTTGAAGATTTGGTTCTGTGCTTGATAGTCTTCCCGTAGTAGTTACAGTCTGATTAAAACTAGAATGTATCTTATTATCTACATCTATTACATTTTTTAATCCTTCTACATAGGTTGAATCTAACTTGGTTATCTGCCTATACTCTAGAATTTTTGATATTATAGGGTGTTTATCTTTTAACTTTTCTAGGACTTCAGCATTAGTGGAATATCCTGTTTTTGTTTTTTTCACTACTGGTAAATCCAGCTTTTCAAATAAAATTTTCCCTAGCTGCTTTGGAGACTTTATATTAAACTCTTCATCTGCAAGAGAGTAGATTTCTTTTTCTAAAGCCTCTATCTCTTTTTTAAATTTCTTTCCTATTTCAACGAGCTTTTCTCCATCAACTTTAAAACCCTCATACTCCATAGCTGCCAAAACCTCTACAAGTGGAAGTTCTACATCATATAATAATTTTTCCATATTGAGTTTATGTATTTCTTCATCTAATTTCTCATATAAATTTTTTAAATAATAGGTTTCATTAACCTTAATAATATCTTCTTCACCTTTAATATCTATATTAAGCTTATCTTTTATCATTTCTTTTAATATATAATCTTTATTTGAAGGTTCTATTAAATAAGCAGCTATTTTTGTATCAAAAATTACCCCTTTTAAACTTATTTTATTCTTTTTTAAGACTACATAAGCCATCTTAGCATCATGGCATACTTTTTGTATATTTTCATCCTGAAAAAGTTTTTCTAGTAGAGATAATAACATTTCTTCATTTTCTTTATACATCTCTTCAATATTGATTATATATACTTTATCATCGAAGCTTAAATAAATTTTGTTAAATTTGGACTTAGAATAGATGGAAGCATCAATAAACTCAAATTGAAGATATACTATATTATTAATATTTTCTATTAACTCTGAAAATGCTTTTGTGCTTTTTATTTCTTCATAATTTACTTTAGAAATTTCTTCACTTTCATTTGTACCCTCTTTATCTTTAGAATCCGTGTTATCTTTCTCTTCCAATTTCTCTAAAAGAGACTTGAATTCTAATTCTTTAAAAATCTGTTTAACTCCCTCTACATCATAAGTTTCCTTAGATTTTATATCATCTAGATCTATGTCAATAGGTACATCTGTAACTATTGTTGCAAGCTTTTTACTAAAAATAGCCTGTTCCCTATTCTCTATAAGATTTTCTTTCATCTTCTTACCACTTATATTATCTATATTTTGCAGTAAGTTTTCTATGCTTCCATATTCTTTTATAAGTTTAAAAGCTGTTTTGCTTCCTATTCCAGGAACTCCTGGTATGTTATCAGATTTATCTCCCATAAGTCCCTTTACATCTATAAATTGAGTAGGAGTAACTCCGTATTCTTCTATCATCCTATTTTTATCATAGATTTCTTTCTCGCTCATTCCTTTTTTAGTTATAACTACTTTTACATTATCCGTAGCAAGTTGAAGAGCATCTCTATCCCCTGTTACAATGTAAACCTCGATGCCTCTCTCTTCTGCAAATCTTGATAAGGTACCAATCAAATCATCTGCCTCAAAACCATCTATTTCAAATATATTTATAGCTAACTTTTCTAGCAATTTCTTAAGCACAGGAAACTGCTCTCCAAGCTCTGAAGGCATTTTTTCTCTTCCAGCTTTATATTCATCATACTGCTTATGCCTAAAAGTAGGAGCTTTTCTATCAAAGGAGGTTACTATATAATCTGGCTCTATTTCTTCCTTCATTTTTAAAAGCATTTTTATAAAACCATATATAGCATTTGTATGCATACCTTCAGAATTAGTAAGATCAGGTAAAGCAAAAAATGCTCTATACATAAGACTATGCCCATCAAGTATTAATAATCTTTCCTTTTTCATTTTTATAAACCTCCATATTTCATCACATATTACAGCCGTTTTTCCATAGTTACTATAACTAGTTTACTCATTTTCTTTATTTATATCAATAAGAATGGTAAAATATTAAGTATAATTTAACAAAATCTTTGCCCTTGTTCATTAATAATTATTCATCATAAGGTTATACATATTATTATCAATTTTTGAAGATTGGTGCTTGACTTAATTTTGCTATTATGATATTATAATTTTCGTGATATGCGCCGCTGTGGCGGAATGGCAGACGCATTCGACTCAAAATCGAACGGGAAACCGTGCGAGTTCGACTCTCGCCAGCGGCACCAAAAAGGCTTTGAAGAATTCTTCAAAGCCTTTTTTTATTTTATAAAGCAGCAAAAAAAGCCACCAGCTAAGCTGGTGGTACATGACTAATCATTCCTTTAATAATTTAAGCACCAAGATACGCACTTTTTATGCCTTCATCTTCTAGTAGTTCCGATGCTCTACCCTCCATTTCCACGCGTCCATTCTGTATTACATAAGCCCTATGGGCAATCTTTAGAGCCATAGAAGCATTCTGCTCTACAAGCAGCACTGTAGTGCCGGATTTATTTATATCTTCTATTATGGAAAATATCTGTCTAACAATTAAAGGTGCAAGTCCCATAGAAGGTTCATCTAAAAGAAGCAATTTAGGTCTTGACATCAAAGCACGTCCCATAGCAAGCATCTGCTGCTCTCCTCCTGACAGCGTTCCTGCCATCTGACTCTTACGTTCTAAAAGCCTTGGAAAAATTTCAAATATCTTTTCGTAATCCTTTTTGATTTCAGCTTTATCTTTTCTAGAATAAGCTCCCATCTCCAAGTTTTCCATAACAGACATATTAGCAAAGACTCTTCTTCCTTCAGGTACATGAGAAATGCCCAGTGAAACCATATTATTTGCATGCACTTTATTTAGTTCATTTCCTTCAAAAACTACCTTTCCTACCTTAGGCTTCAATATCCCAGATACTGTTTTAAGTGTTGTTGTCTTTCCAGCTCCATTTGCACCTATTAAAGTAACAATTTCCCCTTGATTTACTTTTAAACTAATCCCTTTTAAAGCGTGAACCGCTCCGTAATATACGTTAACATCAACAAGCTCTAACATCTTTAGTTTTCACCTCCAAGATAGGCTCTAATAACCTCTGGATTACTTTGTATTTCTTCTGGAGTTCCTTTTGCAATAAGTCTTCCGTAATCTAACACATAAATTTTGCTGCATACAGGCATTACGAGAGACATATCATGTTCTATAAGAATTATAGTTATATTAAACTTGTCTCTAATCCATTTTATAAGATTCATAAGTTCATTAGTTTCATTTGGATTCATTCCTGCTGCTGGTTCATCAAGAAGTAAAATCTTAGGATCTGCTGCAAGTGCTCTTGCTATCTCTAATCTTCTTTGTTCACCATAAGGCAGATTTTTGGCTAGTTCTTCTTTTTTATCATAAAGATTAAAAACCTGTAAAAGTTCCTTTACTTTTTTATTGGCTTTCTCTTCTTCCTTATAATAAGAAGAAGTTCTAAATAGAGATGAAAATAGCTTATACTCAATATTTTTGTGAAATCCCACTCTTATATTTTCTTCCACAGTCATTTCACCAAATAACCTTATATTTTGAAATGTTCTAGCTATGCCAGAACTAGCTATTTGATAAGGTTTTATTTTACTAGGATGAACTTCCTCATCAAATTTATATACTATCTCTCCTTCTGTGGGATTATAAATACCAGTAAGCAGATTAAAAAACGTGGTCTTTCCTGCACCATTAGGTCCTATAAGTCCAACTATTTCCCCATGCTCTATTTTCATTCTTACTTCACTTACTGCCTTTACCCCACCAAAAGACATGGAAATATTATTTACCTCAATTACTGACATTTTCAATTCTCTCCTTCTTAAATAATTTAAATTTATGATTTCCCATTAGTCCCTGTGGTCTATATACCATTATTAAGAAAAGTATAACTGAATATATAACCATTCTAAGCTCCGGAAATCCTTGAAGTAGAAGAGATATTATAGAGAGCACTACTGCTCCCATAATTGAACCCATAATACTTCCCATACCACCAAATACCACTATAACTAATATATCTATAGATTTCATAAATCCAAAGGCATCTGGTTTTATGAAATAAAAGTATCCAGAGTATAATGCACCTGCAATTCCTGCAAAAAAGGCTCCTATTCCAAAAGCTAATACCTTATAAAAAGTAGTATTAATTCCTACAGATTCCGCTGCAATCTCATCTTCTCTAATTGCTATGCAGGCTCTTCCACTTTTGGACTCTACAAAATTTTTTATTATAATAATAGTAGCTGCGACCATAACAAATAACCATGTCCAATTTGTATACTGTGGTATATCATTAAATCCGCTGGCTCCACCTAGATACTCATTATTAAGAATAACTATTTTTATAATTTCTCCAAAACCTAGTGTCGCTATAGCAAGATAATCTCCTTTTAATCTTAGAGTAGGAATTCCTATTACAATTCCTGCAATAGTAGCAACTGCTGCTCCAATTAATAAACTGACAGAGAATGGTAACCCTAATTTTGCAGTTGCTACAGCTGAAGCATAAGCACCAATAGACATAAAAGCTGCATGTCCTAATGAAAATTGTCCTGTAAACCCTGTAATAAGATTTAAACTTACAGCTAGTATTATATTAATGCCTATAACCACAAGATTAAGCATAATATAGGAGTCTATGATTCCGATCCTTGTTAGCACTTCTCCTAATAAGTATAGGAAAAGTATTAAAGCAGTAGTTATTATATTATTTTTACTTAATATTTTCATTTCCTCTCCTCCTATACTTTTTCCTTTACATTTTTGCCTAAAAGTCCATTAGGCTTGACTAAAAGTATCAATATCAATATGGCAAAAGCTACAGCATCTTTATATAATGATCCTCCATATGCACTTACCATAGTTTCAGTCATTCCAAGGAGATATCCTCCAAAAACTGCTCCAGGTATAATTCCTATTCCACCTATTACTGCAGCCACAAAGGCTTTAAGTCCAGGAACTACGCCCATTAAAGGATTAATAGAGTTATAGTATACACCTATTAAAACTCCAGCAACCCCTGCTAGAGCAGAACCAATTGCAAAGGTAAAAGATATAGTCCTGTCAATGCTTACCCCCATATACTGAGCAGCTTCTTTATCCATAGCAACAGCTCTCATTGCTTTGCCAACCTTTGTTTTATAAATTATATATTGAAGCAGCAGCATCAATATAACAGTTATCACAATTATATATATATCTATAGTGTTTAATACTACATTACCACTAAACATCTTTATACTGTTATTTTCAAGTATTGGTGGGAAAGTTCTAGTTTCAGCATTAACAAAGTACATAGTCCCATATTCTATAAAAAGAGAAACTGATATAGCAGTTATAAGCGCAGCAATCCTAGTAGAATTTCTGATAGGCTTATATGCTACTTTTTCCACTACAATGCCTATAATTGCACAGGAAAGCATAGATACAAGAAGTGCAGGAATAAAACCGAGATGCAAAAAGGTTGTAGCTGCAAATCCTATATAAGCTCCTAACATATATATGTCACCGTGTGCAAAATTTATAAGATTTATAATTCCGTAAACCATAGTATATCCTAAAGCAATCAATGCATAGATACTTCCTAAAGAAAGTCCATTAATTAATTGTTGTAAAAATTGACTCATTCTTATCACTTCCTCATTAAAAATCATATTAAAGAGTACAAATACTGTTTTAAATTCATATTGTACTCTTTAATAATAGCTATTCTTTTGATTTATTTTCTATTTGGCATCTAATTTTTTCAAGAAAGTTTGTTCTCCATCTTTCATTTGAAGTATAGTAATTGATTTTATTGGGTTGTGATTCTCATCTATAGTAATTGTGCCTGTTACACCTTTAAAATCTTTAGTTGATGCAAGAGCATCTTTAAGCTTCATAGGATCTGCTTCTCCAGCTCTCTTTAAAGCATCTGCACAAAAATATGCTAAATCATATCCAAGAGCATTAAATGCATCTGGTTCTTTATTATATTTATCTTTAAATGCCTTTTGGAATTTTACAACTTCTGATGAAGTGTCTTTTGAAGAATAATGATTTGTAAAGTAGACTTCATTTAACGCAGACTTTCCAGCTAGTTCAAGAAGCTTTGGAGATTCATAGCCATCTCCTCCAAGTATAGGAATATTGATTCCTAATTCTCTAGCTTGCTTTATTATTAGCCCAACTTCTTCATAGTAACCAGGCAAATATATTACATCTGGATTTAATCCTTTGATATTTGTTAGTACGGCTTTAAAGTTTGTATCTTTTGATTGATAAGCCTCTTCACTTAAAACCTTTCCTCCAAACTTTTCAAAGGTTTCTTTAAAGCTTTTAGAAAGTCCCTTGCTATAATCACTAGCGCTGTCTACAAGTAAAACTACATTTTTCTTTCCTAAATCCTCATAAGCAAAGTTAGCCATTATAACTCCTTGGAAGGAATCACTAAAACAGGTCTTGAAAATAAACTCTCTAACCTTACCATTACTATCTACTGTAACATCATCCGCAGTAGCAGATGCAGAAATCAAAGGCACCTTATTCTGAATAGCTACTGGAGCCGCTCCCTTTGTATTACCAGATGTGGCAGGACCAAGTATAGCTACAACCTTATCTCTAGTTGCAAGCTTTGATGCAACATTAGCAGCTTCTGCTGGTTCAGATTTATTATCCACTTTTACAGCTTCTATCTGTTTTCCTAAAACTCCTCCTGTTTTGTTTATCTCCTCAAAGGCTAGTTCAATACCTTGAACCAAGCTTTGACCATAGGTAGCTACCTGTCCAGATAATTCATAATCTAAACCTATCTTTATGGTTTCTGAGCCCCCATTACTCGATGCACTTTGTGTGCTTTTTCCGCATCCTGTTACTGCCCCTGTAACAAGTAATGCTGTTAGCATCAATGCTAATTTCTTTTTCATAAAATTTCCCCCTTTTTATTACTGTCCCTATTTAAAATTATATAAAAGCACCTCTACATGTATTTCATAACATATAGAGGTGTTTTTTACACTGTACCACTCTACTTCACAATTTCACACGGAAATAGTCTCTTTCAGGTTCCATTAAACCCTAGCTTTTTAACGCAGCCCCACGGTATAACCTACTTTATTTCAATTATACAATTCCGAAGTGATCATTGCTATCTAAGTTAACCTGGTTCTCAGCTAATCCAGTTCTCTGTAGTTAACTTTATCGACAGTTTTGTCTTCATCATAATTTTTAAATATTATTTATTTTTTTAAATTATCTAAAAAATGTTAATTTATTATTAATGATAGTATCACATACTCAAACATATGTCAACGCTGGGAAAACATTTACATAAAATTTTTTAAATTCTTAATTATAATTTATAAAATTAATTATTTTTTGAAATTTTTATATTATCATAATGCATTTCTTTAGTGTTTTGTTGAATATTATTAACTGCTGATAGAAGATCATGCATAAAATTAGCTCCCCTTGAAATCAGTATACCCGTTAAGAGTATGCCTATATATGGTATGTGTGATGGTATACCTAACATAGATAGCATGTCCATTTGAGTTGCTAAAGCTATAATTAGTCCGATAAATAAAGCCCCTATCTTATCAAAGTTAAATTTTCCTTTTTGCCATACCATTTTTAATGTCTCCCATACAGCCTCAGCAATCATAGAAATAATTATTAAATTTAAAATACTCATTTTCTAATCCTCCTCATGTATAGCCATTATGGTGATAGTTATTAAATTTTTGTTTAATAACTTAATAAAATCCATTTATATCTATGCTTGCTGAAGTTTTATACAGCAAATATAATAAATAAAGCATAAAAACACAAAAAACTCCGCATCTTATGAAACTCATGTAATCTGTCTTTTTCTTTTCTTTTTTAAAACATTTGCCAAGCTCTTTTAAGGGTTCTCCCACCTCTTCATGTAGGATTTCTTGTAAATCTTTTTTATCCATATACCCACCTCCTAAGTAAATATATGATAAAAAAAATAAAAAGTTTCGTATTCTTATAGTTTTTATTAACCTAATAAAAACATAAATCATATAATAATTTATATGATTTATTTCATTTTAAGAGGTGATTATCCTTGGCAATAAGACCTCCTATCTTAAAAGCAGGAGATACTGTCGGAATAGTAACTCTAGGCAGCCCTTTGGATGCTAGTATAATTAACGCCAGAATATCTACACTTAGAAGTATGGGCTTTAATGTGGTACTAGGTAGATATGTATATTCATATACTGGATATCTTGCAGGAAGTGATGAAGAAAGAGCTTCTGATCTTATGCACATGTTTTTAGACACAAGAGTAAAAGCTATCATACCAACAAGAGGAGGCGTTGGAGTTGCTGGCATTTTACCTTATCTTGATTTTAACCTTATAAATAGAAATCCTAAAATTATTACAGGCTACAGTGATGTTACTGTTTTACTTAATGCTTTATATCAGTTTTCAAACTTAATTACTTTTCACAGTCTTCTCCTTATAGACTTTTCAAACTCTACTGTACCTTATAACTTCAATCAATTTTTTGCAGCTACTTCCACCATTATATCTCCAAGAAGATTAGAAAATCCTCCTGGAATTCCGCTTATAAGCAGAGTTATGGGTAATGTAACTGCTCCTATAGTTGGAGGAAATCTAACATCTCTTGTAGGAACTCTTGGAACTCCTTATGAGATTGATACTAAAGATAAGATTCTGTTCTTAGAGGATGTTCATGAACCTATTAATACAATCTATAGATATATAAATCACTTAAAACTTGCAGGAAAATTCAGAGACTGTGTTGGAATACTCATGGGTGAATGCACAGAATGTTCCCCTCAATACGGAAGGACTTATGAAGATTTGATAAATGATGTGATTGTTCCTTTAGGTAAACCTCTTATGACAAATTTAAGAACAGGCCACGGTATCTATAAAATGGCAATACCTATTGGAGCCGTTGTAAATCTTGACACATTTAATAACACACTTACTATAATGGAACCAACGGTTAGCTTATAAAAAAATTGTAATGCAATTTTCTTAAAAAAAAATAATTAAGCAGAGCTTAATTATAATCCACCATTGCTAGCAAGCTGCAATGAACGTAATAAAACCTACGGTTCTAATTGATTAAATATTTCAACATCACTTATGGGATTTGCATTGTAGAAAGCGTTGAACAAGCATTAGATACTCTTTATTTCTGGATTTAAAACACCGTAAGAACCTTCTATTGTCTGAACAGTAATGAGCTTAGAAGGTTTATGGGTTTTAAAGCCAGAAATATTAGAGCTTCTTTGCGTAGTAAAGCTTTCCTAAATGCAAATCTCATACGGAATGTTCAATATTAAAGATTGTCACAATTTATTTCTATTAAAACACAATAACAATAAAGCCCTAAGTTAAACCTTAGAGCTAGCTTTTATCTGTTTTTAGCATTATTCATTACTTGTCCGTTATTTTTTGCTTGTTCTTGCGGTATACTGCATTTTGTACTCTGACAAACATTGCTTATAGATGATACTATATCATGCATAAAATTCGAACCTCTAGATAGGAGTATTCCTGTTAAAATTATCCCTATATATGGAATCCTAGTTGATATTCCTACTAATTGAAGCATGTCCACACCAGTTGTGAAAGCCAATATTAAACTAACAATTAAAGTTCCTATTCTATCAAAGTTAAACCTATGCTTTTCTTGCCATACCATCTTTAGGGTTTCCCATACAGCTTCTCCTATCATAGCTATTATTATCAGGGACATCATATTCATAAATGCTCACCCCTGATACCATTATATGTATTCCATATTACTTTGCGCCTTCTTAAAAGTATTTTTACTTTCTCCTATCAATCTATTTTTTAACAAACTTTGTTATAAAAATCGGCTTATTGGAAATAATTCTTAATACACTTTAATTTGGAGGTAATAGACTATGAATACAGATAAGGATATTAAGCAAATAAGTGTTTCTACTGTAATAGTTGCAACTGAACTAAATAAAGGAAGAGTTAAAGAATTAATTCAAGAACTTCAAGACCTAGATGCCATTGATGATTCTGATGCTGAAGTCATAAAAGCCGCTACAGATTACCTATAAAAACAGTGAAGGAGTGGAATCACCAAGATGGAAATGGAGAAAAATTAAAGTGCAAGTTAGAAGTTAGATTTTAGAATATTAAATATTAAAATACAAATACCTAACTTCTAACAAGCACAGCGTTTAACTTGAGAAGCTTTGATTATTCTATTGGCTCTCCATCAAAGTTTGTATATCTTGGTGGAGTTCTTTTATATCTTTTTTGAGTGTCGTCCTGTGGCCTGTGGCCATCAACTTTTGTGCTTTTTTTATGCTTTTCTCCCTTTATCTTTACCATATTAAGCTCCTCCCTAGTGTAGGTCTTTTTTATTGTTTTTGTTTCTCTTCTATTATTAATTTTCCCTACTAACTAACCTTTATACTTTCCTCTATTTTTCAAAAGTTAATTCTTTAACCATAAGCTCCTCTCCAAGCTTAGTATTTTCAAAAATTTTTTTAGTTTTCTCAAGAAAATCCTCTGGATTTTGAAGAAGAGGGCTGAAATGAGTAATCCATAACTCTTTTACTTTAGCATCTTTAGCTAAATTTGCACATTCTGAAAAAAGCATATGTTTATTTTCCTTTGCCCTATCTAAATAACTGTCATCACCATACATGCCTTCTCCTATAAATAAGTCAGCCTCCTTTAAAAAATCAATAAGTTTTTGACTTGGCCTTAAATCAGTGCTATAGCAGAGCTTTATTCCCTTTCTTTCTTCACCTAATACCATATCTGGAGTAAATATTTTATTTCCTTCATAAGCCTTTTCTCCTTTTTGAAGTGTATTCCAGTAAACTTTAGGAATATTGTTTTCCTCTGCTTTTACCTTATCAAATTTTTTTCCTCTCCTGACTTCAATGCTGTATGCTAGACAATCTATGCTGTGTTCTACAGAAATTGCATTTATAACATAATCTTTAAACTTAAGGTTTTTAATTTCTTCATCTATTTCAATTAAGTTTAATTCGTACGGCAGCATTGGGGTTATTACTGTAAGAGCTTTTACTACTTCTTTTAAGCCTTTAGGACCTATTATAGTTAAAGGTTCCTTCCTATCAGCATTACCAATGGTACTTAAAAGGCCTGGCAAACCAGCTACATGATCAGCATGAAAATGAGTAATGCAAATTACATCTATAGCCTTTATACCCCATTTTAACTTTTTAAGTTGAATTTGAGTTCCCTCTCCACAGTCAATAAGAATCATGCTGCCTCTACAGTTAGCAATTAGGGATGTTAGATATCTATCAGGAAGAGGCATCATTCCTCCTGGTGCCAATAAACAAACTTTTAGCATAATTATTACCTCATTTTTATATTTATATTATTATATCAAATTCATAATTTATTAAAACATAGCCTTATTTCTTAATCTATGCAGAAAATAAATTTATATAAAACTTTTTTATTTAAAAATTTAGAGGAACAGCTTATAAAAATCTGTCCCTCTAAATCATTTATTATTCAATTGCGTCAATATCTTTTTTATTTTTTTCTACAGATACTATTTTATCTAGAACTATTGCTACAGTATCATTTAGTACCACTATACCTTCTCCAACTCTTGTTACAGTTCCATTTATAGCTCTAAATAATTCGTCTAAAGCGGAAGTATTTACTTTGAAATTTTTTCCTATTTTATTGCTAAAATACTCTCTTAATGATCTTTCACAATATTCAACATCATCTGCTCTTTCATCTTCAGGTGAAGATAATAACTCTACTCTTGGCAAATCTCTTGAATAAATGCCTATTATCTTATGAATTGGAATTACAGCATAATTATAAGGTGTTTGTACCTTAACTAAATAATTTTTTATGCTTAAAATCCTTGCTTCTAATATTGTTCCTTGTTTTTCTGTTCCTATTTCTATATCTTTTGCTCCTAATTCTGATAACTGCTCTAATATATGCTGAAGAGGTCTAATGCAAGCTTCATTTAAATATTCTGTAAAATCTTTTGTACATTTCTTCTCACTCTCTATATTTACAGCATCTTCTACATTACCTTCTATTATATTATCTTCTACATTCTGTAGGTTTTGAAAATCTTGTGTTTTTTCAGTTGTCTCAGCTCCTTCCACTCCCTGATTAGAATGTACTTCTTCTGACAATAAATTTTCCTCTCTAAAGTCATCTTTCCAAAATTCATCGTTATTCCAATCAAAATCATTATTGGATGCTTCATCCTGGACTGCAGAAGGCATATTTGTCTCTTCTTCATTCCATGAAAATCCGTCATCCCACCTATAATTTTCATCTGTGTTATAACTATTGGTTTCCCATATATTGTTATCCCAGTCTGTTTTCATATCTAATTTACAGGTATCATCAGAACTCATTTATTTCACATCCTTTTTCACCAAATTAATTATTCTATATCTTTGGTTTCTATATTCATAATATGTTTTTATGTTTATATTAGTTCATAGTTGTATGGCGAAATGATGTGAAATTTCGTTTAATATAAAAAGGGGCTTGTAATACAAGCCCCTTTAACCTTATTATCTCACTCCGGATCTTCTCTTTTTTTCTTTTGGCTGCAGCTCTTCACCTATTTCTATATTAGCTTTGCGAATCTCTTTCTGATATTTTTCATTAATCTTATTTGTAGATTTTTTCTTACTGTTTGCTTTTTTATCCATATTTATTATCTCCTTTTATAATCTATTTAAACTGATTTATAGGAAATCCTTTTCCATTCTTTCTCTTTTTATCCGTACTTGGCATCCCCATATCTTCAGAGGCTTCCATGTTCACTTTCCTAAATTCTCTTGAAAGCTTTTCTGATATCATATGAGTTTTACCACTATTTTTATTTCCCACATTAACCCCTCCTTATTTTTAACCCTATTTCCTTATTATTTTAACCACTTTTTTTATAATAATAGATTAATTTTAATGGGAAACAATATTAATATGTTTGATTTAGCTTAATTTTTACACAAAATATATATTTTTTATTATATAATTTTGTCTATTTATGATATTATTTTATATGTATATATTTTAACAAAGGGAGTTTTGACATGAAAAATAAAATGAAAGATTATTTTGTAATAGGCTTTGCCTTATTTGCTATGTTCTTCGGAGCTGGGAATTTGATATTTCCCCCTACTCTTGGACGAGCGGTAGGTTCTAAATATCTTCCATCTATATTAGGATTTTTAGCTACAGGAGTAGGATTACCTTTAATGGGAATTTTATCTTGTATAAAAAGTAATGGTGATTTTATGTCAATGGCTGGTAAAATTGGAAAAGATTTTTCCTTAATTATTACCTCTGCATTGATACTTGCTATAGGTCCAATGCTTGCTATTCCTAGAACCGCTGCTACAACCTTTGAACTGAGCTTACAACCTTTTTTTCCTAATATGAATCCCTTCGTAGCAGTTTTATTATTTTTTTTAATTAACCTTGCTTTTGTATTGAAGCCTAATTCTATAATAGATAATATAGGTAAATTTTTAACACCTGTTCTTTTAATAATGTTATCATTAATAATAATAAAAGGTATAGTTTGTCCTATAGGAGAAATATATGATACTAATTACACTAATGTATTTTCTAATTCTCTTCTTGAAGGATATCAAACCATGGATGCTATGGCTTCAGTAATTTTTGCATCCATAATTGTATCTTCTGTAAAGAGCAAGGGTTATAAAACTTCTTCAGAAATATCACGTGTAACAGTAGCTTCTTCTATAGTAGCTGTTATAGGCTTGAGCTTTATATATGGAGGTCTTTTATATTTAGGAGCTCAGACTAATGGTATATTACCTGGAAATATTTCTAGAACAAAATTAGTTTCAGATATTGCTAAACATGTTCTTGGAAACTTTGGAGCTATTGCATTAGCTATATCTGTAGGTCTAGCTTGTTTAACTACTTCCATAGGGTTAACTTCTACAGGAGCAGAGTTCTTTACCAAACTTTCTAAAGGAAAAATTTCTTACACTGTAAATGTAGTTATTATTACAATAGTAAGCATGATAATATCCCTAAAAGGTGTAGATATTATAGTTTCACTTGCTTCTCCTATTTTACAGATATTATATCCTGTAGTAATTATTTTAATTGTAATAAATTTTCTAGGAGATTTTATCAAAAATAATAAAATTATAGTTATTACTGTTTATACTGCATTAATAATTTCAATTTTAAGTACTATAAATTCTTTAGTACCTAGTATTACTTTTATAAGCACAATCTTAAATTTAATACCTTTAAGCAGTCTAGGTTTTGCTTGGCTTATTCCTTCATTAATAGCTTTCTTTATTTCCTATATTGCTTTTGGAAACAAAGAGCCATCAGTCTCACAAAATTTTGAAAAGGTATCATAATAATATTATTAATTAATAATTATCTTTATTTTATATAATTTAAGATTTAGGATTAAAAAATACAATCAATTAATATTTTGATGGATAAGCAAACTTGCTTATCCATTTCTTTTTTTGACTTTTAACAACTTTTAATGTTTATTTCTGTTTTGTAATAATAAATCCAGAATTAGCATATTTTTATTTATAGGAATTTGAAAGAGGTGAGAATGTCTTGAAAAAAGGAAGCTTTATATTTTTGGCATTATTCTTAATTGGAGGCATCCTTTTATGTACTAACCTTTATCTTAACAGAAAAAAACCAAACAATTACTATTATACAAATCTATTAGCTAAAAACTTAACTTTAAATGAGGATGTGAATGTTAGGGTACTTGATACTAATTTCTATAAAACAGAATCTTTTAACAATGAAGATATAGAATCAATAAAAAGTTTTTTAAAAGAACTTAGAAAACCAAACTTTATATCTAAACCTGTATTTTTAACTCAAAAGCCAGAATACAAGATTTTTTTTGATTTTACAAAAATTAATGAAAAGTATGTTATAAATATATACAATAACGAATACATATCAGTTCAACCCTGGGATGGAGATTTCTCAATGGATTACATAAATATGAAAAACATATCACCTCGATATAATCTATATAGCCTAGGGAAAAATGCCTTTGTAAAGGAACCAAACTTTAAATAAAAATAAACAGCTAGTATTTAAGCGTTAAACTTATATTAATATTGCATAATAATTAGAAGACAACCTTTAAAAACGTAGAGAGTTAACAATTAAAAGTTAACTCTCTACATTTTTATTTAAAGACTTCTTTAAGTTCTTCAAAGACTTCCTTATTTTCTTTTAGTTTAGATGAATTTCCTAGAACACATAAGTAGTTTTTAGACATGCAGTCTTTTATCATATCTGCAAAGGCTCTTATATTCTCCTGAGTACATCCTAAAATTTCATCTCTTTCTCTTTGAACATCTTCATGGGTAATTTTGCTTAAATAATAAGCTAAAGCTTTCTCTGACTTTGAAGATGGAGTTAAAGGAGCATCTAAACTGCTTATTGTGCCTATTATATACTTAGTCATTTCTCTGTTATCTACTGTAAAGTTCTTTAAATATTCTTCTGCTTTATCATAAACATTTATGGTTTCTTTTAAGTTAGGGTCTCTATAGGAGCCGAAAAACATATTCCCACTTCTTCCGAAGCTGGCAAAAGCGCCATAAGCACCTCCGAGAACACGAATTTTATTCCACAAATAATCTAAGCTTTCTATAGTTCTAAGAACCTGCATACTTCCTTTATACTCATATCCTAATTCTCTATAGTTATATCCTTTAACTACATATTGGACATCTCCTTGAGTTAGGAGGCCTTCATTTTTGTTTTTAAATTCAAGATTATATTCTTTTATTTCAAGGTTATTATCTCTTAACTTACTTAAAAAGTTTTCTAAATTTCCTTCTATGTCTTTATAACCTTCCTCATCAACAGCAACACTTATAATTAAGTTTTTCTTGTTGAAAATAGCTTTTTCTACTTCTTGAAGATTTTTTATAATTTCATCAACCTTGCTATCAAAATTTTTCTCAAGTTCTTCAACAAATTCGTAGAATTCTAGTCCTGATATAAGCTCCTCATATCTTCCAACTGGAGAGAAATATGAAAATAATCTGTTTGCAGCTACAATGTGTCCTGCATCAAATATAGCCATTTCTAATCGAGACTTCATTTCTTGTATAATCTCTTTTAATCTTTTCTCATCGTCTAACTTAGTTCTTACAAGAATTTCTTCTAAAAGTTCTAACAATTTAGGAACCTTTTCTGTCAAAGCTTTTGATTTAACAATAAACTTAGGAACGTATTCTCCCTTTGTTCCATTTTGTATAAATGTTGCTGACGAAAATGCAACTCCACCAGTATATATGTTTATCTCATTAGATAAATCACTGTAATCATAGTTTTCTGTTCCTATTTTTCCTAGTATTCCTGATAATAGGCCTATATAAGGTATAAGTTTTTCTTCTACTGTTCTAGTATCAAATACAAACTTTATATAAGCAATTTTATTTGTAAACATGTGGTGAAGAAGCAGAGTGTTATTTCCTAGCTTCATTTCCTTTAAAGGCAGCTTCTCTGCTTTAGGATTAATATCCTCTAACGAAAGCAACGGTATTTTCTCTAAGTCCTCCTTAGATTCTTCAGATGTTTGTCTTTCTCTAAGAGCAATGGTTCTATTTATCATGTTTTCTATCTCTTCTTCTGAAAGAGAAGCCTTATACTGCTTTAACTTATTTTTAAGTCTTTCATCTTTCTCCTCTGCAAGACCAGCTTTAGGACTTAAAACAAGCATTGTACCATGATTTGCTTTTATCAAATATTCCTCAATTAGTTTTTCAAAATAATCTGTAGTTAAAGATGACTTTATCTTAGATAAAGTTTCTTCATATTCTAAATAAGTTAATGGATGTTTATCATAAAGCCAGCTATCCATAGCCTTAGTGTAATATATTAATCCTTTTGGATAACTTCTAGTATCTTCTTCCCTTAATCTAAATTCTTTTATATTTATACATGCTTCAATTAACTTTTTATCTATTCCATCTTTCACAAGAGAGTTTAATGTGTCAAAAACTATTTTCTTAAACTCCTCTTTTTTATTTTCATTAGAATTCTTTACTATAATACTAAATACTGGTTGAAGTATTCCATGGTCAAAAAATCCGTATACATCTTTACCTATGTTTTTTTCTATAAGAGCTTTTTTTAGAGGCGCTGCTGGTGTTTCTAAAAGAAGATATTCTAATATTTCAAAGGCTAAATATATTTCTGGATTGTTTTCTTTAAATCCAAAATTTAAGCTTAAAAATGTTTTATCCTCACCTACATTTTCTCTAGCTATTGGATATTCTCCCTTTACTTCTTTTATTTCTCCAAAAGGTTTTTGATAATCTATATGAGAATCTATTTCTTTTCTTTCAAATTTGCTTAAATAATCTTTATCTATAAATTCAAGCTGTTTTTCTAAATCACCATTTCCATATAAGTATATATAACTATTGGATGGATGATAAAATTTTCTATGAAACTCTAAGAATTGTTCCTGTGTTAAATCTGGAATATATTCAGGGTCTCCTCCAGATTCCACTCCATATGTAGTGTCTGGAAATAAGGATTCTTGAATCTTTCTATATAAGACATCCTCTGGTGATGAGAAGACTCCTTTCATTTCATTATACACTACTCCCTTATAGGTTATTTCATCTTCTTTACTATTGAGCTCATAGTGCCATCCTTCTTGAGCTAATATTTCCGGATATTTATATATATTAGGATAAAAAACCGCATCTAAATATACATCCATTAAGTTAAAAAAGTCCTTTTCGTTTCTACTAGCTACAGGATATATTGTTTTATCAGAAAAAGTCATAGCATTTAAAAAAGTATTTAAAGAACCTTTAGCAAGTTCAACAAAAGGGTCTTTTATAGGAAACTTTCTTGAACCGCATAATACAGAATGCTCCATAATATGAGGCACACCAGTGCTGTCACTTGGTGGAGTTCTAAATCCTATTGAAAACACCTTATTATCATCATCATTTTGTAAACTCAAGAGTCTTGCACCACTTTTTTCATGTTCAAATATCCTGGCTTTAGAGTTTATTTCTTTAACTTCTTTTTCTTCAACTAATTTAAATCCATGATAAATTTCATTTAATTTAAACTCCATTTAATGTCCTCCTTTATCTATGTATGTACTTATATTTTACCAAAATTTTCACAAGAATATTAAACTTTTTAATAAATATAGTATTTACTTTATTATTTACTTTATATTAGACTATATTCTCAAAAGCTTTATATCTATAAAAAATTAGCTTTATTTTATTACATATTGAGGTATATAATTATTAATAACTGTGAATTTTAAATTATAGAGGGGTGATATAATGTATATTAAAGGAGATTTTCATCTTCACACTACTTCATCGGACGGCAGATTATCCCCTAGCGAATTGGTGAACTTAGCAAAAAATGAAGGGTTAGATATTATAGCTATAACTGATCATGATAATACCTTTGGGGTAGAAGAGGGTATAAGAGAAGGAAAAAGCATTGGAGTTAAGGTTATTCCTGGTATTGAACTGTCTACTAGATACAATGATGAAAACATTCATATATTAGGTTATTTTAGAGATGATTCTTTCAAGTCAGATCACTTTCAAAATTATTTAAAGGAAATACAAGACTATAGAATAGTCAGGGCTGAAAAAATAATAAACAATTTAAAAAAGTTTTTTAATATAGAATTAAACTTTCAAAAGCTGCTTGATGCTAATCACGGAGTAATTGCAAGACCTCATATAGCTAAAGCTATAATAGACGCTGGATATCCTTATGATTTTAAATATATTTTTCATAAATTTTTAAGCTCTAACAGCCCTGCCTATGTCCCAAATAAAAGAATCAGCATAGCTGAAGGAATTGAGGTTTTAAGATCTGTTAAAGCTGTCATAAGCCTTGCCCATCCTACATTAATTAAGAAATCTCCAGTAGAGGAAATTATAAAACAAGATTTTGACTGTATAGAAGCAATTTACCCTCTTAATAAGGAAGGTGAAGAAGAATTCTTTAGACATCTAGCTAAAAAGTACAAAAAAATAGTTACTGCTGGTTCTGATTATCACGGTGTTGGTGAAGAAGATCATAAACATGGATATATCGGAACCTCTACATTAATAGGTGAAGAACTTAATATATTTTTAGAAAAATTGGAGCCCCTATAAACATAGGGGCTTTAGTTTTTAAGCTTCTTTTAAGAAAGCATCATATGCTCTCATTGTTTCGTATACGTCTGCTTTAGATACAACTTCCCATGGTGCGTGCATGTTTTGAACAGCAACTCCACAGTCTATAACTTCCATTCCGTACTGAGCAAGGATGTAAGCTATAGTTCCACCGCCGCCTTGATCAACCTTTCCAAGCTCAGCAGTTTGCCATGTAACATTGTGCTTATCCATTATAGCTCTAATCTGACCTACAAATTCTGCATTGGCATCATTTGAGCCAGATTTTCCTCTAGCACCTGTATATTTATTAAACACAACTCCTTTTCCAAAGTAAGCTGAATTTCTCTTTTCCATTACTGATGGATAGTTTGGATCGAAAGCTGCACTTACATCTGATGATAGCATTTTTGAATTTGAAAGAGCACGTCTGAATTTCAATTCATTGAATCCTTCTTTAAGTTCCATAACTTCAGCTACTACATTTTCAAAGAACTTCGATTGCATTCCTGTTGCTCCAACACTTCCTATCTCTTCTTTGTCAACTAACAAAGTAACACAAGTTTTAGTTGGATTGTTAACCTCTAACATAGCTTCAAAAGAAGTATAAGCACATACTCTATCATCATGTCCATAGGCCATAACCATACTTTTATCAAACCCATAATGTCTTGCACGTCCAGCTGGTACAACTTCAAGTTCAGCAGATACAAAATCTTCTTCATCTATGCCATATTTCTTATTTAACAGTCTTAATATGTTTTGTTTTACCCTGTTTTTAGCTTCTTTATCTTTTATAGGCATGCTTCCTACTAATACATTTAAATCTTCTCCCTCAATGCCTTTAGCTAACTTCTTTTCCATTTGGTTTGCAGCTAAATGAACTAAAAGGTCTGAAATTCCTATAACTGGGTCATCATCATCTTCTCCTATAACTACATTTACAAGGCTTCCATCTTTTTTAGCAAAAACTCCATGGATAGCAAGAGGTATTGTTACCCATTGATACTTTTTAACTCCACCATAATAGTGAGTATCAAGCATAGCTAAATCTGTGTCTTCATATAATGGATTTTGCTTTAAATCTAATCTTGGAGAATCTACGTGAGCTCCTAATATTCTCATGCCTTTTTCTAGAGGTTCATTTCCTATTACAAACATAGCTAAAGTCTTATCCATATTATTTGCATAGACTTTATCTCCGGCTTTTAACTTACCATTTTCCTTTATGATATCTTCAAGATTTCTATATCCTTTTTTCTCTGCTATAGTAACAAATTCTTTTACACATTCCCTTTCAGTCTTGCATCTTGACATAAAATCTATGTATCTATCATTTAATGCAAATACCTTCTCTAAATCTTCCTTAGAGTATTTGTCCCAAGCATAATCATAGTTTTTTTCTAAATTTTTTATATTCTTTTTTTCTGACATATCCTTTCCCCCTATCTCTATAATTTGTTACAGCTTTTGCCCTATTGGGTTCAAAATTCATTATATCACAAAACTTAGGATTGCAAAAATAACTCATGAAATCAACTTATTATTATTTATAACCACCTTTTTCTCTTAAATACGTAGATAAGAATTCCAGATATAACTATCATTATTAGAACTATATAATAATATCCATAGGCAGACTTACTAAATGGCATTTTTTCAAAATTCATTCCATGCATACTTGTTAGCAAATTTAAGGGCAAAAATATACTAGTTATTATAGTAAATATTTTCATTAAGTCGTTAGTCTTATTTGCTATTTCAGATTCAAAAGCTTCCCTTACAAGAGCTAAATCTTGAACTAAACTTTCTAAAGTAGACATGAGCTTATTTATTTTTACATTGATGTTCTTAAAATGTTCTATATCCTTTTCTTCTATTATAGAATTATCATTGCTAGCTAAGCTGTCCCCTACATATCTTAAAGGATTCAAGTATTTTCTAAGTTTATATAATTGTCTTCTCAAATGAATTAATTCATCTGCCTGCTCATGGGAAGGATTTTTTAAGATAGCCAATTCTATTTCATCTGCCTTTGCTTCTATTTTAGCTATTATATTGTAATTTTTAACTATTATCCTGTCTAAAATATAATAAAGAACCATGGCTGGCGTAGGATTATTTTTCAGCATAAAACAATTTTTCATTTCATTTATATCTTGAATAAAGTCTTTTATTATGCTTATATCTTCATCACAGATAGTGATTATATAATCTCTGCTTACGTACATATGTAAATTTCTACTTTTCACTATGGAATTCTTGTATCCTAATATGTTAAAACTTAAAAACATATATCCATCAAAAAAAATTATTTTAGATGAATTGCTTCCTAAATTTGAAACTAAATTAACACTTTCCTCATCCAAAACAATTTTTTTCTTAATCTCATCTATCTCATTCTTATTTATTAATATCCAGTAATTGCTTTTTCCTACTCTCCATTCATCATCTGTCTCTTTAAAATCATCCAGAATATCTAGAACCTGCATAAAATCACAATCCTTATAGAAGATACTCATTCTTGATACTATTATGCTTATTTTAGTTTGTTATTATTCCATCAATTCTGATATCATGTTCTTCCATAGGGACCTCATCAAAAATTTGAAAGTCATAAGCTAATGCTATTTTTAATGCATTCTCCCTTACATTTTTTAAAAATCTATCATAAAAAGCTCCTCCATAGCCTACCCTTCCTCCATTTTTATCAAAGGCTACTCCAGGCATCAAAATTAAATCTATATCTTTTTCATTTACTTCATTTTCAAAACTTTCAGGTTCTAAAATATTATAAGCTCCTTCTTCTAATTCTTCGAAAGATTTTATTTCAACTGCTCTAAACCCTTCTTTTATTGAAATTATCTTAGGTACACAAATTCTCTTATTGTGATTTAATGCATATTTAATAATTCTATGGGTATCCACTTCTCCTTCAAAACTAACATAAACAAAGATTAATTTTGCATTTTTATAAGCTTCACTTTCTAATACTTTATTAAATATAATGTCATCCATCTTTTCTTTGGCTTTTTTAGGAATGGATTTTCTTTTTTCTTTAACTATTTCCCTTATTGTATTTTTCAATTTTCATCATTTCCTCCATTCTCTTATCAATAGTTTCTACCGGAGATACTTTGGAAACTAAACTGTATCTATAATTTGCAGCAGCTGCCTCTATTATAACTGCAATATTTCTTCCAGGTCTTATGGGAATAGTTATCTTTCTCACTGGAACATTTAATATTTCTACATAATCTTCATCTAAACCTAATCTATCATAGTTCTGTTCTTCTCTCCATTGTTCTAAATATATTATAATATCTATGGTTTTTTCCTCCAAAACAGAACTAAGTCCATAAAGTGCTGGCACATCTATTATTCCCATGCCTCTAACTTCCATCATTCCTGATGTTATATAAGGTGCTGTTCCATGAAGTTCTCCATCTATTTCTTTTATATCTACAGCATCATCTGCAACTAACCTATGTCCCCTCTTAATTAACTCCAAAGCAGTTTCTGTTTTACCTATACCGCTTTCTCCAGTTATTAATATTCCTATACCATATACATCAAGCAAAACCCCATGTACCCTAGTTTCTGGAGCTAACTTTGTATCTAAGTAGTTTTTTAATCTAGTTACAACTTGAGTAGTTAAAAGATCAGTTCTTAATACCCATCTATTATTTAGTTTAGCATTTTCTATAAGCTCCTTATGAGGTTCTAATCCTCTTGCTATGATTATGCATGGAGTTTCAAACTGAAAGAACTTTTTCATTCTTTTCTTTATAATCTCTTCTGGCATGTTTTCTATGAAACTCCACTCTGCTTTTCCTATTAATTGAACCCTTGAATTTGCAAAATAACTATAAAATCCTGCAAATTGAAGCCCCGGTCTATTTATATCGCTGGTTTTTATTTCTATATTCTTTTTTCCTTCGATTAGTACTTCAAAATTTAAATCTCTTATTAAGTCTTCTACTGTTATCTTCATTATCTTCTCTTTACCCCTTTTTAATGATGTTATAGATTTAATTTAATTTTTTTATTAATATAATATTTTACATTATAATAGGAATTTTATCCACAACGGAATTTTAAAAAATTGCAAAGCAATTTTATTAAGCGGAAGAGTGGAGGGGACTATAAGCGCGAGTGGAGAGTGGAAAAACGGAAGGTTCAATATTAAAGATTGTCACAATTTATTTCTAGTGTTCACATACATAAAAAAACTTGCAATTGTCTGCAAGTTTTTTTATGTGTTCACTTTATATTAAGCTGCTTTTATCAATATGGTGGATGGCTTCTACAAATCTTATAGTTCCTGTCTTTGATCTCATTATTACAGAATGGGTAGTTGCTATATCATGCCTTGAAAATACAACACCTTTTAATAAATCGCTGTCTGTTAGGGCTGTAGCTGCAAAATATACATCATCGCTTTTAACTAAATCATCTATGCTCAAAACTTTTTCAATATCATCAATTCCCATGGATATACATCTTTTTATTTCTTCTTCATTTTGAGGCTGGAGCAATGCTTGCATTTCTCCTCCCATACATTTTATAGCTGCAGCTGCTATAACTCCCTCAGGTGCTCCTCCAGTTCCTATCATTAGGTCTATTCCTGTATTTTCAAAGCCGCAAGCTAAAATAGCAGCAACGTCTCCTTCTCCAAATAGTTTTACCCTTGCTCCTACTTCTCTTGCTTGTTCTACAATATAGTTATGTCTTTCTCTTTCTTGAACTATAACTGTAAGGTCAGTTACATCTTTATCTAATGCTTTAGCTACATTTAGAATATTTTCTTTAGGTGACTTATTTATATCTATAACACCCTTAGCTCCTGCTCCCACTGCTATCTTTTTCATATACATATCTGGAGCGTGAAGCAAACTTCCTTCTGGTCCCATAGCCACAACTGCAATAGAATTAGGAAGCCCTTTTGCAATAAGAACAGTACCGTCTACAGGATCTACAGCTATATCCATTTTAGGCATATCTTCATGCCAAAGTCCTACCTTTTGTCCTATATACAGCATAGGAGCTTCATCCATTTCTCCTTCTCCAATTACTACCTTTCCTCTTATTGGCATCATATTAAAAGCCTTTTCCATTCCATCTACTGCCGCCTGATCTGCTGCATTCTTATCTCCTCTTCCCATAAGCTTGGCTCCATTTAAGGCTGCTGCTTCTGTTACCCTAACCAATCCCATAGCTACATCTGTATTGTACATTTTTTAACCCTCCATACTCATATCACAGTTAATCAAAATCTTATTAATCTTTATCATTTTTTTAATATATTATAGCACTTAATCTTAAAATACCTTAATTATTATAACACATATATTGTATTATTCAAGATTATTATATAAACATTTATACATATACATTAAATTTTTCTATTTACAAATATTATAATTTTATAAAATAATTTAATGTGCTAATTTAAATCACTCTTATATACTATATTGTAATAATTGCTTATTTTTTCTTCCAATTAGATTTGTTAACATTTTTTGAGATATATGATACTATATATTTACTATAAAACGAGAGGTAGATTGTAGATCATGGAAGAAACATTAAAAATTTTAGATAAAAGAATTCAGTATTGGAGGGAAAAATTGCACAACCTTTTATATTTAAACGGTCCACTAGAGGATGAAGTTTTAAATTGCAGCAGACATTTAGATAGACTCCTGGTAGAATATGAAAAACATAGACAGTATATATAGACCAAAAGCACAGGCTCTAATATAGAACCTGTGCTTAAACTTGTTTATAAATCTAATTTTTCTAAAACTTCTTCAATATCAAAATCTTCATTTGAAAATACCCCTATAAATTCACAACGATCTTCTTCATTAGAGTCATAAGATACATACTGTCCAATTACATCAAACTCTTCTGCCACCTCTTCTATTATTTCTCCTACATTATCTGTTGCTATATCATCTAAATATGGTAGGTAATATTCTTCTCTCCAGCTGTCCCCATCCTCGTCTTCTTCGCTTTCATCATTAGCATAGCCTCTTGCAGCCTCTAATTCATCCTCATCAAATTCATAAAAAAATCTAACTACCAATAATCCATTTTTAGCACTAATCTCCTCTACATCCTCTAGCCCATTTTCTCTTAAAAATTGTAATACTTCTTTTTTATTCATTTTTTCACTCCTCTTTTCAATATTCTATTCCATTTAAAGTTCAACTTGATAATTATATATTCTAATGTTATCAAAAATAGCCTAAATTATGTTTATTTTTTTATTTAATCAATTTCATAAACTTATCAATAAATTCATCTGCAGCCCTATATTCTTCTTTATCTGGCACAAACTTAAACTTAAAACCTTCCTCCACAACTTTAAACTTCATAGATTTTAATCTATCAGTCATCATTTTTACACCCTCTCCACTCCATCCATAAGAACCAAAGGCACCACATGCTTTACCTCTATTTTGTATTACAGGTATAGCAGTTAATAGTCTCCAAGCTGGTTCCACTGCATCTTGATTTATGGTTGGAGAGCCTATTAAAAATCCAGTTGATCTATTAACAAGCTCCACTGCCTTTTCAGGCTCTAATGAAGTTATTTCATGTACTTCAGTTTTAATTCCTTTTTCATTTAATTTTTTTCCTAAATATTCAGCCATAACCTCTGTATTATGATAGGCTGAAACATATAATATTTGTATATTTTTCTCTATTGGTTCTTCTGTTGCCATTTTTCTATAAAGCTTAAGAGCTTCTTTTGCATTATCTCCAGCATGTATTGGGCCATGGCTTGGAGCAATCATGTCAATATCCATTTTTTCTATTTTGTCCAATCCTGATAATACGAAGTTTTTAAAAGGCGCCATTATAGCATCAAAATAATACTTAAACTCTTTTATATAATCTTCGTTATTTCTATCCATTATTAAATCTTCTGGACAATAATGTGCACCTGTTATATCACAGCTAAAAAGTACTTTCTTTTCTGGCACATATGTAACCATTGTATCTGGCCAATGTAAGTTTGGAACTGATGTAAATTTTAAAGTTGTTTTTCCTAAGTTTAACTCTGGGATATCATTTATATTTTCACCTTTAAAATCTCTATTTATTATATCTTTCATATAACTTAAAGCTGCCTTAGTTCCTATTACTGTAGCATTAGGATATTCCTCTAAAAATCTTTTTACACATCCACTGTGATCAAGCTCTGTATGCTGCACTATTATATAATCTATCTTTTTATCACCTATTATAGATTTTATTCTCTCCAAAGATTCTTCCCAAAACCCATCTTTTACACTATCGATAACAGCTACTTTATCATCATTTATAATATAAGAATTATATGTTGTACCTTTATTAGTAGTCATTATAATATCAAATACTTCAAGGCCAGGATCTTTAACTCCAATCCAGTACATGTTATCTCTTAGCTGAACTGCTCCCATTAATATTCCTCCTTATTCCTTATATCGTAAAGAATTTGTATTATCATTCATTCATCTATCATATATAGCTTAACTATCATATAGTATTTTATCCTAAATATCATCATAATATCTTTAAAATTCAATAAGAAATAATGGTTCATGGTATTTATCTAATTAATAGAGTTCTTTTTATTCTTATATCATAAAGCAAAAATGAAATCTAAAAATCATGAAAGATACCTTATAGGTACCTTTCATATATTTGAGTTAGTATATTAAAGTATCATATGGATACATTTGTAAGTATGTTTCATACATTTCCTTTGCTTTTTCTTCTGAAATTCTTCCATCAGACAAACTTCTATAAAGCATGTATAGTTTTACATTTAGCTCAGGATTTTTTGACACAGATTCTTTCATTTTTTTATATATAATTTCTTCGATAGATTCTGACTCATTTTTAGATGAAAGCTTTTCAATTATTTTAAGTAAATTATCTATTCTAAATTTTGCAGCATCATCAGGAGTTAAATTTCTAATCTCTTTTAGTTCTGATATGATTTCATGAATAGTATCCTCATCTACATTAATAATCCTCTTTTCCATATAAATCCTCCTATCTATAATCATGTATACACTTCTTATACTTATAGTATATTCTTTAATTATCCCTAATTCTAGTATATAATATATTAACTAGTTATAATTATAAAAATAAACATTATAATTTTAATTGTGATGGGGGAGGCTGTAAAATGAAATATAGAAAGTTTGGCAAGTGTGACTTCGAATTATCCGCTTTAGGTTTTGGATGCATGCGTTTTCCTACAAGAGATGAAAAAATTGATGAAAATGAATCTATTAAAATGATAAGATATGCTATTGATAATGGTGTTAATTACATTGATACAGCATATCCATATCATAATGGCACTAGTGAGCTTTTAGTTGGGAAAGCTCTAAAGGATGGCTACAGAGAAAAAGTAAAGCTTGCTACTAAATCTCCAGTTTGGCTCGTAGAAAAACATGAAGATTTTGATAAATATTTGAATGAACAATTAAAAAAACTAGAAACTGATTATATAGATATGTATCTTCTCCATGCCCTTGATAAGGAAAGATGGGAAAAACTAAAATCCCTCAATGTTTTTGATTTTATAGAAAGAGCACTTAAAGATGGGAGAATAAAGCATATAGGTTTCTCCTTCCATGATGACATCAATACTTTTAAAGAAATAGTAGACTCTTATGATTGGACATTCTGTCAAATACAATACAATTATATGGATGAATACTATCAAGCTGGAATTGAAGGATTGAAATATGCTCATAATAAGGGGCTTGCTGTAATCATAATGGAGCCTTTAAAAGGAGGTAAGCTAGCTCAAGAACCTCCAAAGATTATAAAGGATCTATGGAGCAGCTACAAGATAAAAAAAACTCCTGTAGAATGGGCACTACAATGGATTTGGAATCAACCTGAAGTTTCAATAGTACTAAGTGGAATGAGCAGCATGGAGCAAGTTATAGAAAACATAAAAATTGCAGATAAATCAGGAATAGGCTCCTTAAGTTCAGAAGAAATTGAATTAATAAATCTAGTGAAAACTAAGTATAAAGAGCTTATAAAAGTAAACTGTACTTCCTGCAAATACTGCATGCCTTGTCCTGCTGGAGTTGATATTCCAAAAAACTTTTCTTTATACAACGAAGCCTTTGTATACAATAATTTAGAAAACTGCTCTAAATCATATTCTAAATTAGAAAATAAAGCTAAAGCTTCTTCCTGTGTTCAATGTGGAAAATGTGAAGAAGCATGTCCTCAGCACATCTCCATAAGAGAAAAACTAAAGGAAGTTGCAAAAACACTTGCTTAAGTGGAGGCGCCGCAGGCGTAGTGGAGAAGTTTAGAAATGTGATAATCTTTTTAATATTGAACTGGAGTATGAGATTTGCATTGTAGAAAGTATTGAACTAGCATTAGAAGCTCTTTATTTCTGAATTTAAAACACCGTAAGAACCTTCTATTGTCTGAGCGACAGTGAGTTTAGAAGGTTTAGGAGTTTTAAAGTCAGAAATATTAGAGCTTCTTTGCGTAGTGAAGTTTTCCTAAATGCAAATCTCATACGGAATGTTCAATATTAAATATTGTCACAATTTATTTCTAGTTTCCTGCTTTTGCAGCGAATTCTGTTTTTCCTGTCTTGCTTAGTGCTTTTGCTAGAGCAAATGAAATTATTCCATCTACAAAGTGATGAAGTACTGTTCCAATTCCAACTACGACTAATATTTTGTACATGTTAAATCCAAATGGAATTACTGCTATTGCTTCTAAAATTCCATGTATAGGCGCTGTAACTAGGATTACAATTTTAAAATCCACTCCCTTTTTAAGTAAATGAGCACCGACAAATCCTACAAATACATGCATAAATGCTCTTGCTGCAACAACTAATGGGGTTGTCATTAAAAATCCTAGAGTTGATCCTATACCTACAGCTACAGCTGCTGCTGGTCCAAAAAACATAGCTAAAAATACTGGAACGTGAGAAGCTAAAGTTGCCGTAAATGGTCCTGCTTGTACCTTTAAAAATCCAAAATAAAGTGGAATGATAATTGCAAGACCTGTTAATAATCCTGCATAAGTTAGTTTTTTTACATTATCTTTCATATTTACATCCTCCGTATACTAGTGTATATACACTAGTATACATTATACTTGTCCTTCTGTAAATATCTAAAAACAATTTTTAATTATTACCTATTCTCTATGGCGATCCAATTAAAGAATAATAAAAAAATCGCTAATCACTACTTTTGGTTTTTAGTGACCAGCGATTATTAATTGATCCATGCTTAATATTGAATCTCTATAATCTCAATGATTTTATTCTCATTCTTGCTCCAACTTATACATCTTCTTTGCAATATCCATATAAAGAACTCCATCTAAGTGGTCTGTTTCATGGCATATAGCTCTAGCCATAAGACCTGAAGCATCATATTGAACAATTTTTCCTTTTTCATTCATTCCTGTTACTATAACTCTTCTTGGGCGAACTACTATACCCTCATAACCTGGATAACTTAAGCATCCTTCTGAATCTTCATATTGTCCTATCTTCTTAACAATCTTAGGATTTAATAAAATAAGAGGTTCTTTTCCATTTCTTAAGTCTATTATAAAAGCTCTTTTTAAAACACCTATTTGAGGAGCAGCAAGTCCAATCCCATCTGCATTATATAAAGTATCCTTTAAGTCTTGTATTAACTCTAAAACTTCATCGTCTACTTCTAATATTCTTCTGCTCTTTCTTCTTAAAAGCTGATTATCTGCCTTAATTATTTCTCTAACTGCCACTATAACTACTCCCTTCTTTTAATTATGCATTCAAATACTATTATATATGGTAATAAGAATGTTTTCCAGCCTTAAAATTAGTAACCAGTAACTAAAAAATTTTAGGATGTTGGAATAATCCTTGCCTATCCACTTACAGTCAAAAAAACAAAGTCCAAAAATAGATTTTATCTATTTTCAGACTTTGTCTTTATCTTTCACTAATTGCTAGCAACTCTACTAAATAGAAGTGCTTTGCACTTTTATTACACTGATCCTGCTGCTACTGAGTTAGAATCATTTTCTTTCTCAAGCATACTCTTAACCTTCATAAGTCTTGTTAGGGCTCCTCTTTCATTTTCCTCCAGCTTCATTTGGATATATCTTATAGTTTCTTCAAGTTGAGGAATTGTCATGTATTCAAGAGCGTTAACTCTTCTTCTCGTTTTCTCAATTTCATCAGCCATTAGCTGACAAGACTTTTCCACTTCTGCAAGCTCCAATAATTTTGGAAGAATGCCATAGAGTTTTTCTATAGCTCCGTCCAATTCTGAAGAAGTACTGGCATATCCATAAGGATATATACTTCCTTCATCATCCTGCAGCTGCCTTTTAAACTCCATCTCTGGAACATTAACGCTCATTATATTTTTAGTCTTAACATCTACAGTTATGTGTTCTTTTGGAAAAGCTATTGCCTCTTCTAACACCTCCGATGACATTAAAGCTCTTGCCATAACAAAATCTTTAAAGGAACCACTTAACTGCTCTTCTACGCTTTTTCTAAGTTTATTATTATATTTAACAAGATCTATAAACCTCCTCATAAGCTCGTCTTGCTTATCCTTTAAAAGTTTATGACCTCTTGCAGCAGTAGTAAGCCTTTTCTTAAGTCTTGTAAGTTCCATTCTAGTTGGATTTACATTTAATCTAGGCATGGTTATTCACCTTCTTTTGCATCTAAATATTTCTCCAAGTATTCTTCTCTTATTCTCTTAAGTTCTGTTCTTGGAAGAATCTTAAGAAGCTTCCATCCTAAATCTAAGGTTTCTTCTATAGTTCTATTGGTTGTAAATCCTTGTGATACATATTCTTTTTCAAAGGCATCAGCAAACTTTGCATAGGCTTTATCTGTATCAGATAATGCTGACTCTCCAAGTATAACAGCAAGCTCTTTTGCTTGTTTACCTTGTGCATAAGCTGCAAATAGCTGGTTCATAGTATCAGCATGATCTTCTCTTGTCTTACCTTTACCTATACCCTTATCTTTAAGTCTTGATAGTGATGGCAATACATCTATTGGAGGCATTATTCCTTTTTTGTATAATTCTCTTGATAAAATTATCTGTCCCTCTGTTATATATCCTGTAAGGTCAGGAATTGGGTGAGTTTTATCATCTTCAGGCATTGTAAGTATTGGTATTTGTGTTATTGAACCAGGTTTTCCTTTTACCCTTCCTGCTCTTTCATATAATGTTGAAAGGTCGGTATAAAGATATCCTGGATATCCACGTCTACCTGGAACTTCTTTTCTAGCTGCTGAAACCTCACGTAAAGCTTCACAGTAATTTGTCATATCTGTCATTATTACAAGTACGTGCATTCCTCTTTCATAAGCTAAGTATTCTGCAGTAGTTAAAGCTATTCTTGGAGTAGCTATTCTTTCTACTGCTGGATCATTAGCAAGGTTCATGAATAATACTGCTCTATCTATAGCTCCAGTTTTTGTAAAGTCCTGTATAAAGAATTGCGCTTCTTCAAAGGTTATGCCCATAGCTGCAAATACAACAGCGAACTTAGCATCAGACTTTAAAACTCTTGCCTGTCTTGCTATTTGAGCCGCAAGTTCAGCATGAGGAAGTCCAGAACCTGAGAATACAGGTAGCTTTTGCCCTCTAACTAAAGTATTAAGTCCATCAATAGCAGATATTCCTGTTTGAATAAATTCTGAAGGATAGTCTCTTGAAAAAGGATTCAATGGTTCTCCATTAATATCTCTTTTTTCATCTGGAATTATCTTTGGGCCTCCATCTTTTGGTCTTCCAAGTCCATCAAAGACTCTTCCAAGCATATCCTCTGAAAGCCCAACTTCAAGAGGTCTTCCAAGAAATCTAGTTTTTGTTTCCTGAAGATTGATTCCAGTAGAACCTTCGAATAGCTGTATTAAAGCTTTATCTTGATTTATTTCAAGAACCTTCCCCTGTCTTATTTCACCAGTTTGAAGCTCTATTTCAACAAGTTCATCATAGGTTGCTTTTTCAACACCATCTACTAACATTAAAGGTCCAACAACTTCTCTTACTGTTTTATATTCCTTAAGCATTTATCATAACACCTTCTTCCGCTATTAACTCATCTATGGCTGTCCTTAATTCCTCTCTTATAACATCGATCTTATCTAAATCCGTTTCAGGTATATATTTAGCTCTTGCTATTTTATCTCTTATTTCTCCCATATCTATTATCTTATTTAGATAAACCCCTGATTTTAATGCACGCTCTGCTTCATCTTGGAATGCAAGAACAAGCTTTAACATTCTGTACTGTTTATCCAAAGATGAGTAAGTATCAACATCGTGGAAAGCATTTTGCATTAAATAATCTTCTCTTATAGACTTTGCAACTTCAAGTTTTAATCTGTCGCCTTCAGATAATGCATCTATACCGACCAATCTAACTATTTCCTCAAGATTTGCTTCTTCCTGAAGAAGTGCCATAGCTCTTGTTCTTAGCTCTACCCATTCTTCAGATACATTTTGATTCATCCATTCCCCTATGCTTTCTAAATATAGAGAATATGAATTTAACCAGTTTATAGCTGGGAAATGTCTTTTATATGCAAGCTGAGAATCTAATCCCCAGAAAACTTTAACTATTCTAAGTGTTGATTGTGTTACTGGCTCTGAAAGGTCTCCTCCTGGAGGCGATACAGCACCTATAGCTGTAAGTGCTCCTTGTCTTCCATCGTTTCCAAGAGCTATTATTTTACCTGCTCTTTCATAGAAATCTGCAAGTCTTGATCCTAAGTAAGCAGGGTAACCTTCATCACCAGGCATTTCTTCAAGTCTTCCTGACATCTCTCTTAGAGCCTCTGCCCAACGTGATGTTGAATCAGCCATAAGAGCTACAGAATATCCCATGTCTCTAAAGTATTCTCCTATAGTTATTCCAGTATATATTGATGCTTCACGAGCTGCAACTGGCATATTAGACGTATTAGCTATAAGAACTGTTCTTTTCATAAGAGATTCTCCAGTTCTAGGGTCTTTAAGTTCTGGAAATTCATTAAGAACGTCTGTCATTTCATTTCCACGTTCTCCACATCCTATATACACAACTATTTCGGCATCTCCCCATTTAGCAAGCTGATGCTGTACTACTGTTTTACCACTTCCGAAAGGCCCTGGTACACAGGCAGCTCCACCTTTTGCCACTGGGAAAAAGGTATCTATAACTCTTTGTCCTGTAACAAGAGGCTCTACTGGATTTAGTTTTTCAGCATAGGGTCTTCCCTTTCTTACAGGCCACTTTTGCATCATTGTAATTCTTTTTATTCCATTTAAAGTTTCAACTTCTGCTACGGTTTCTTCTATTGTGTAATCTCCTTCTGAAATAGATACTATCTTACCTTCTACACCATAAGGAACCATTATCTTATGATTTACAACAGAAGTTTCCTGTACACTTCCGATTATATATCCAGATTTAACCTCATCTCCTACTTTTGCAGTAGGCATAAAGTGCCACTTTTTATCTCTAGGCAGTGCTGGAACTTCAACGCCCTTTGTTAAATAGCTTCCAGCTACTGCGGCAATGCCTTCAAGAGGTCTTTGAATTCCATCAAACATAGATTCTATAAGTCCTGGTCCAAGTTCTACACTTAGTGGTTCTCCTGTAGTTTCAACAGGGGCTCCTGGGCCAAGGCCTGTAGTCTCTTCATAAACCTGAATGGAAGCTTTATCCCCTCTCATCTCTATTATTTCACCGATAAGACGTTTTTCACCAACTTTTACAACGTCGTATATGCTAGCTTCTTCCATGCCCTCAGCAATAACCAAGGGTCCTGAAACTTTTATAACTCTTCCAGTCTTCAAGCTCTTTCCCTACCTTCCTTATAAAATATTAACTCCTACCGCTTTTTCTACATTGTCTTTGATTCTCTGCATACCGATGTTTAAAGATCCTTGATTGCTTGGAATCAATATAACTGCCGGAAGCGTTTCTTTATTATATCTTTCTATGGTTTCATCAATGTCCTTTGCTACCTGCTCTGTAACAAATATGACTGCATACTTTTCCATAGCCATTCTATCTATAGTTTTTCTTGCCTCATCAGGTTCTATAACAGGATATACATCTATTCCAATTGTCTTAAAGGCAAGCACTGAATCTTTATCTCCAACAACTCCTATCTTATACATAGATATCACGCAGCCTTTCTCTTATT
Organism: Clostridium sp.; assembly: GCF_047777555.1. Lineage (GTDB taxonomy): Bacteria > Bacillota > Clostridia > Clostridiales > Clostridiaceae > Clostridium_H. The sequence continues at coordinate 71,199 of NZ_JBKEEV010000005.1, forward strand.
ACATCAGGATCAATATTATTGAGTTTACCAACCATAATTATTCTTACGATTTTAATTTCATTTTCTTTTGCAAATATATATGCAAGCAATGGTTCAATTCCAAAAGCAACATACTTTGCATCTTTTATAAAGTCCATAATAAAATTATCACTTAACTTTTCAAATACATTTAAACTGTTTGATTGACCATATTCCTCTAAACCTGATCTCACTATATCTACATAGTCAGAACTTTGTAACTTGACAGCTATATTTTCAACACTTCCATTTAACATCTCAATCAAATCATCCTTATTTATCTTGCCGTCTTCTAATAAAACCTCTTCTAAGAACTTTCTTCCTTTATTTTGCTTTTTCACCCTAACAAGAGTTCTTATATTGATTAAATCTATATTCATTTCCATAAATTTTATTAAATATGGTTCATTTAGCTCTAATGCTCTATAATGCATATCCTTATACATAAATCTATCAAGGATTATATCTATTTTTTGAGGGTCTTTTTCTTCTTCAAAACTTTCTCTTGCCTTTTCTATTCCCTCTCTCATTATAGAAGTTATTTCTGTATAATCCCTATTCATTATATAACTTTTTAATTGGATTGGTTTTACAGTACCCACAGGTATTAAAAGTTCACTAAAATCTTTATTTAAGGCTTCTCCCTTTAAAATAACCTTTATATTATGATAATCATATCTAAGACTCATAATGTCTATTAATTTTTTATTTGGTGATATTTCATACATAAAGGAGTACAGCCTTTTTAATTCTTCACTTAATATGATTTCATATTCTTCAGGTCTTTTTACATCGCCCATAAATGAGCCATATGCTGTTTCTTGTAATATCTTAAATGCCTCATAAGCTGAGGCACTATCAACTAATCTTTCTATCTTGGCTCTATCTAATAACCTATTTTCAATAGATCTTATCCTCGGTACAGCCTGAACATAATCTATGCTACTCATTGAGCTATCCTCCTTTTAGCTAAACAAAACACTTGCTAGTTCAGCCTCAAGCTCATCTCTAGAAGATTTAATTAAAGCCTCAAAAGTATTATTTATTCCTATACCATTTTTAGCTATAATATATCCTCCATTTAGATTCTTCTTAAAGCTTAATTTTAATTGTCCTATCTTACCTTTAGCTTGTAATGCTTTGTTTACTTCTTCTATAAATTTAGGAGTTACTGCACTATTGTTTTCATCTACTATAACCTCTTCATCTCCATCTATATCAAGAGACAAAATACTATCTTTCATGAACTTTAAAAATTTTTCCTGTGGGAGAGCATTTAGCTTTGCAAGTGCAGCTTTGAATACATTATCAAGAGTTTCTCCTTTTGCAGATAACTTCATGTTTCTTACTTGAAGATGAGCATTTGAAACAATTCTCTCTGCCCTTATTTTAGCTTCACTTTCTGCTCTTGATAATATTATCTTCTTTTCTCTTTCAGCTTCAGATACCTTTTTATTTATAGTGTTTTTTTCTTTAATTCTAGCTTCATCTACTATTTGTTTTGCAGTAGCCTCAGCATCCTCTATAATCTTATTAGTTAAATTATCTATATTAGACATGCTTCCCTCACATCCTAACTGCTTTTATATATTGAATACTAATAATAATGATGTAACGAATGCTAATAGCGCGTATGTTTCAACCATAACTGCAAGAACAACACCCTTTGTTGAATGCTCTGGTTTCTTTGCTAATATATTCATACCTGCTGCTGCAACTCTACCTTGTAAAATAGCTGACTTCCATCCACCAAATGCTATTGGCAATGAAGCTAATACATAGGCTATACCTTGAATAGATGAGATTTCTGGATTTCCACCTAAAATACCGCTGTTTATCATTATTAAAAGTCCTATAACAAAACCGTACAATCCTTGTGTACCTGGTAGTAATTGCAAAATAAGAGCTTTACCAAACTTATCTGGATCTTCTGTTATAACTCCTGAAGCTGCTTCACCAGCAATACCAACTCCTCTTGCTGAACCTATACCTGCCATAACTGCTGCTAATACTACTGCTAAAACTGTTAAGCCTAAACCTAAATTATCAACTATCCATTGTGAAAACATAAATCTACTCCTCCTAATATAAATATTTTATTTTTTAATATAATTATTTTTCATTTACTACTTCAAAATATTTTGACTGAGCTCTAAGAGGCTTAAATGTTTTTCCTCCACCCTCATAGAACTTTCCAAAGAATTCTAGATATTGAAGTCTATTTGCATGTACATAAGCACCTAAAGCATTGATGCCCATATTAAACAAATGCCCTATTATGAAAATTATTGGTCCAACAATAAACTTTGCTGCTCCTGGCAGTAAATTAATCATAATATTAAATGCATTTGCGATAAATCCAGTAGCAAGACCTAAAGCTAAAAGTCTTGAATAGGATACAAAGTCACCTATATATGAGGTTATTCCATAAACTCCATAGAGTCCTCCTCCCAGCTTTCCTATTATGGTCTTTGCATCTCTTCCTTGAGTTAAGAATAAAGCAATTAATCCTCCGTAAAGCATCCACTTACTTATGGATGGTATAACTCCAACAAGCATTAATATGCCTCCTATAAGAGTTATATACCAAAATCCAACATCATATAATGCGTCAAGATATTTTTTATCTCTGATCAAAAGATATGCTTTCATACCTAATCCAGCAAAAATATGAACTCCTCCTAAAGCTAGAGATAATATCATAACCTCTATGATATTATTTGCAGGATCTAATAGTTTTGGTATACTCTTTGCTCCGAATAAACTTGTAGGCGCGTCTCCAAACCAGCTTCCATAGATTCCTCCCCAAAATACGGTTGAAATCCCTAGGAATAAGAACAACTTCATATTATTGCGCATAGCCTTATTAAGTTTGAAGAACATTAATGCAATAGCCGTACCTATAACTAATAGAACTCCATAGGCTGCATCAGACAACATCATTCCAAAGAATACTACATAAAAAATTGACATTATAGGAGTTGGATCTACTTCACCATAGTTCGGTAGAGAATACATTTCTACTATATTCTCAAAAGGCTCCGCAAAAGAATTATTTTTTAGTAATATAGGGACATCATCATCTTCTTTTACATCTTCGAATTCTAAATAGTAGTAATCTCCTGCAACTTCTTTTATTACATCTTCAAGCTTATTATTACTATCCACTGTGTTCCAACCCTGTATAACTACAATGGTATGAGAATTTAAAAAATTCAAACTAGCTTTTGCTCTATTTAATTCATTAGAGTAATATTCATACAATAATTCAATATCATCCATGTATTTATTAAGTTTTTTTGTATTTGATGTTATTTCTTTTATTTCACATTCTATTTCTTTAATTCTCTTATCATAATCTTGTATTATATTTTGTGGATTACCATTATATTTGATTAGAGCCTTAGCAAATCCATACCTTTTTAGTATGTCTAAAGTTTTGTCCTTTTCCTCCTTTAATACTAGCACTAATAAATAAGTTTCATCTCCACCTTCATTGATTATTTCCACATAAGAGTAATTAATTTCTCTTTCAAGTTCTTCAGTAAATTTATCTTTTAAATCCTTAGGAATTGATCCTAAAAAACTTCTAGAAAACTTTAATTCTTTTAAATCTTCAAATTTTGCATCAAAGTTTTTCCAAGGAAGTAGATTCTCTATTTCTGATTCTAATTTGCTTTTCTCAGTAATTAGAGAGTTTTGTCTTTCTTCTATACTTCTTAATTCTTCATAAATACCTTGCCAGTCAATTTTCTTAACTGCTTCATCTAGTTCTTCAAAGGTTATGGTTTTTTTCCCTTCTTTAAGCGATTGTAAAATACCTTTCTTTTCAAGATAAGGACTTAAAAAATCGAAAGCAAATTTAATCTTAGATAATTCATTTTCTATTTCTAGAATCTGTTTATCTGCAGCAGTCTTTTCTAAAAACTTCATTTCTTCATTTTCTAGTTTAGATTCAAGATTTACAAAGTGTGCACCTTGGAACTTTTGTAAGTTTTTCAGCAAAGCCTCCTTATCTTTTTCAAAGGCAAACAATGTAAACTTATTCATTTTAACTATTGCCATTGATATTCACTATCCTCTCAACCACTAAATTGACTGCCATTTCTAATTTTTCCTTAGAAATATCTTTTATATTTTCTGCTGAAGTTTTCCCACTTTCAATTATGGGAATAGCCTCCTTTTCTGCATTAGCTGCTGCATCATCTAATATTTTCTTAGCCTCATTTTTAGCTTCGTTTAAGATTCTTTTGTATTCGCTAGCTGCTTTTACATCAGAATCTTTTATGATCTGATTGCTATCATTTTGAGCCTTTTTAATAATTTCCATAGCCTTTTCTTCTGTATCTCTTATTTTCTTTATAGCTTCTAGCGCCAAATATATCACCACCTTTTAATATTTAATTAATTTAATTTATTTAACTTATTTAATAAAAAGTATAACACATAGCACTTAATGTGGTATTCATAACAACTTAGGACAATTATAAATGGTGTATACAAAATTTTCAAAGCCAATATCAATTATTTTCAGAAAATTTAGTAAGTTTTTTGATACTTAGCGTGTTTTTTCTTTAAAATTCGCTATTAATTTATTTTTATTATGATTTTTCTGAATTAATTGATTTTTATTAATAATGTTAATTGATTTTTATTAATAATTTCTTTAATTTTATTTCTTTTCTTAAATTAATTCCGTTACATTTGTTACACTTTTTGTTTTATTTGAAACATCTTCATCATATGCTATATATGTTTTTTCTTTTAAGAGCTCTCCTGTTTTTATAAAATGCAATATGTCTATATTGAATTTTTCCACATGAAGTTTGTTTTTATCAATTCCTAAATTTGAGTTTAAAACTTTTTCTCTTATCTCTTTAGTCCATCTTTTTTCTTCCCCATCTTCTAAAAATTCTGGTATCCATTTCTTTTTATTGAACATTAGGTAATCGTATTTTATTATATTTTTTAGCGCCTCATTGTCCTCCTTTAGTTTTTCACTATTAAAGTCTAAAAATACCTTGTAGTATTCAGCATTAGAAATATTTCTGCTAAAATATCCTTTTTCATGGAAAAATACTCCCAGGTTGTAATAAAAGTCAAAAGGATTATCAAATTTCAATTCAAAATACTTCAATATGGTTTTAAACTTACCAGAGTTATAATATTTATCAACCATAGCTTCTACCTTTTTTAATTCTAGTAGTTCTTCATAGCTTATGTCCTTAGTTTTTAATATTTCATAAGGAGGATATGGTGAGTATTTCATTCCCCATATATCTTTTTCTTCCATCATGGGAGAACCTTTTAATATTTTTAAAAATCCTAGTTGTATTTCGTCCGGTCTAATAGAGTAAACCTCATTAAATGAATTTTTAAATGACTTAAAATCTTCTCCTGGAAGACCAGCTATCAAATCTAGGTGCTGACTTATATTGCCAAGTTTCTTGACTTCTTTTACTTTTTCTGCCACATCCTTAAAGCTTATATATCTATTTATATTTCTCAAAATTTTATCATTTGTAGTCTGTACTCCTATTTCAAACTGAAATCTTCCTTTAGGAGCTTTTGACAAAACTTTAACCTGATTGTTTGTTAAAATATTAGCGGATATTTCAAAATGAAATTTAGTTTCTGTATTTTGATTTATTAAAAAATTCCATATATCAGTGGCAAATTTCTCATCACAATTAAAGGTTCTATCTACAAATTTTACAAGTCTTACTTTTTTATCTATGAAATATTTTAACTCTTCTTTTATCTTTTCCATGTCTCTAAACCTAATATTTCTATCTACAGAAGATAAGCAATACTTACATCTAAAAGGGCACCCTCTAGAAGCTTCATAGTATACTATCTTATTATCTAAATCATCATCTTTATCATAAGGAAAAACTACTTGATTTATGTCTAAGTTATTTTTAATTCCTCCATAAAATACTTTTTTTCCTTTTTTATAAAAAAGTCCCCCTATATTTAGGGAAAAATTTTTTTCTTCATCTATATTTGTTTGATTATTAACTAACTCTTTTTTAGTTGATAAAATTTCTACATTATTATGTAGATTTTTTTCATATATTTTATGTTCAATTAACTTTCTAAAAGTCTCTTCTCCTTCTCCTTCAACTAAATATTCTCCAGGATTATTTTCTAAAAATTCCTTTCCATCAAAGCTTACCTCTGGTCCACCATAAATTATTTCTATGTTATCATCTACTAATTTTATGAGTTTAGATAATGCCTTTATCATTTCTATATTCCATATATAACAAGAAAAAGCTATAATATCGGCTTTTTCTCTTATAAGTTCTTCCAATATTCTCTCAGGTCTATCATTTATTGAAAATTCCATTATTACAGGATTATAATCCAAATCTTTAGTATATGCTTTTAAGTACCTAACAGCCAAATTAGAATGTACATATTGTGAGTTAATTCCTACTAATAAAACCTTTAGTTTATTCATTTATTATCTCTCCTTTTCTTTTGTGCCTTTATATAATAAATATTATCTAAAGACTTAAATTCAACTATGTTAAAAAACTCCTCTATTAATTTAAGAATTGTTTTTGAAGAAGTATCTTTTAACAAATTCATATCTTTAATCTCTATAGTTTTAGAGATTCCCTGAGGCATTATTACATTGACTTTGCCAAAGAAAGTCTTTCCATACCCCTTATCTATATCCCATATATAAATGAATCCATCCTCCTTTAAAAAATTATATATTTTTTCCACTAAAATTTTTCTGCTTATTTTAAATATTATACTACTAAAAGCTAAAAACATTACACAACTATCATAGAAATTCTCCTTTATATTCTTAGCTTTCTCTCTACCATCTACATACTCTACATCAAAATCCTTATTTTTACTTTTATATATATTGTATATTATTCCGTAATTATCTGAACATATATCTAAAACTTCACCACTAAAGTACTGTTCTTCCAGGTTTATTACTATCTCATTTTTCATTATTTATGTCCCTCTCTTCTCTTATGTTTATTAACCTGTCTTATATTACTTCTACATAAAAAAAATATTTCCTCCAATTAATGAAAGAAATATTTCTTCTATATTTGTATATATGTTTATATATGTTTCAATACTTAACAATCTATTTTATCCCTAAGTTTTTCATAAAAGTCCAGCATAAATCCCGCTGTAGTTATCTGGGCTTCCTGTATAATCATAGACGCAACCTTCATATATCTTTCATCTCTATTTTGTATATTTCTAAATTTAAGATAAGCTGAATTTGCTAGCAAAGCATTATTTTCAATATAATCCTCTAAATTATCATATCTTTTTATATTTTGTTTTGTTTCAAATGAGTGTCCTAATGCTACATTTTTTATTATAAATAATTCAAACTTCCTGTGACTTCTTAAAAGTCTATTATTTACATGATGAGGAACTGTTGCATCCTGTATTAAGTGACATGCTGCTCCAAGATAAAACATACTCATAGCAACATCTCCATGCTCTAAATATCTAAACGATAAAGTATGATAGTATCTGCACTCATCAAGTAAATTAGAAAATCCATACAAACCTCTTTTTTCTGTAAGATGATAGAAGTGATTTGTGCTTTTAAAATCTTGATCTGCCCAAACTACTCCATCATTTATACTATCAATATAAATGCTATAACACTTATATTGTCTTACATATCCCTGGTTTTTCAAAAGTTCTAAAGCTTTATTATTTATATATTTATGTGTCATACATTGAGTACTTATTATTATTTTTTTTACAGGATTGATAATCCTCATAAATCTTCTAACGGTTTTTCCATACAATTTTTCAGCTTTTGTTATCATATTCATTACCCCAATCTTTTAAACTAGTGTATATGCTATTTTTTATTTTTAGATCTGATAACAGTCATTTTTAATATAACTATTATCATCATTATACTTACAATGAATAAGAAAAACAACACAGGTCTAGTTGATATGGATTCTTTATTAATACTTTTTAAACCTAAAGTATACATATTACCCTCATTGTAATCTAATATTAGAATTTGATTTTTCATGTATTTAATACTAGAAATTTTGCTTTTGTCATTAAATTTTAATTTTTCATTTACTATACCTGCAGGGTTTACGCAGTATAGTTTTTGATCTTTGCTTTCATAAAAGTAAATGGAATCTGGCTCTCCAATTTCTCCTTTCTTGTCTACAGCTAAGCTGTTTAAAGTTCCTAAATTATTGTGAACGTAAATAGGAGCACTTGGATTTGTAGTAGGATGGTTATCCAAAATAAACGGGATTGCTTTATTATTTTCACCTTTAAATCTAGGAGAGTTAACAGGATCTCCTCCACTATAATCCGGCCATCCATACCAAGTCTTTGATTTTATTACATATATATAATCCGTATCTCCTTTTATAGGCCTTAACCCCCTATTTTCCATACCGCCTACAGATGCTATCATTCTTCCTCGACTATCAAAATCTAAACCTTTTACATTTCTTATGCCCCATGCATAAGTGGCACAAGCTCCTGTTTGTAAATTATACATTATTATAGAAGCATTTCCCGGAAAATGGCCTGGTATAATCTGACCTTCTATGCTCTTACTTCCCTGACTCAAAAAGGCACCAGTAGTTCCATTGTCAAAATTTATTCCTCTTAAAGTAATTCTATAAGGAGAGATATCATGGCTAAAAGGATTAGTCTTTAGCCAAAGATTATCATCTCCTACTACCCCTGAATTGGTTGCAGCACCTATGGTTACATATAAATAATCATTGTTTATCTTTACTATACTATCTTTGTAATCTCCAAAGTTAGGCAAATTTCCTATTATCTCCACTACCTCTTTACTATGTATATCATAAACATATACGGAGCTATTGCTTGAGAAATAAAGTTTATTTTTATAATATTCTATGCTATTTATGTTCATATTACTTCTGCTAAATATATTTTTGCTTCTGCCATTTTTATCTATAATTTGTATTTTATCTTTGTAGGCTATGTAATAGTTTCCTTCTTCATCTACAGTAAAATCCACTGCATACTTTAATCCTTTATATTTTAAATCTACACTTAGGTTATTGTCTTTTAAAATTATGTTATAATCCTTAAAACAATGCCTTTTTAAAAATATAATAGATGTAGTGAAGATTACGATTATTAATAATGACTTTAAAAATTTTTTCATATTCCCTCCGAAAAAAATTCCTCTTATCTAAAATATATTTTCTTAGATAAAAGGATATGTATGAATCCATTATGCAGTTTTAAAATTTCAGGTTACTACTATATTTCGAATCTATCTTATTTTATTAATATTAGGCAAAATTAGAGAGATTTTAATGTAAATATATCATTAAACTTTTAACAAATTACTAATAAGTATTAAAAAATCCAAATACAACAGCTGTTCCCAAAAGTGCTCCTGAACTTGCTGCACTTTCTGCCTCATTCTCATCAACTAAGGTTTCAGCCTCACTTTCAGATGCAAGTGCAGAACCTAGTGCAAAAGAAAAAGCAATTCCATTGCAATTAATATCTTGTTCTATTGCCATTTTTGAGCAGTTTCTTCTTCTAATAGTTCTTTGATTCTGTTGTGGACCTGCTATATCATAAAGTTCCTTTTCTAGCTTCATCATTTCAACAGCGTCTGCTTTTATTTCATTAATCATTCCTTGTATTTGGTACATAGTTTCTCTAAGAGTTTTATCATTTTCCATCTCTTCGGATAGACGTATATTATTATCATTTTTCAAATTCTCTAATGCATCATAAAAGCCTTCATTAATTTCTTGTACTCCAATCTGTCTGCATCTACCACATTTACATCTAGTTTTAGAAAATCCTTCAGCTGTAGCAACAAGCCCAGCCGCTATGGCAAAGTAAACCCCGAAGTTTGGTCCGTCAAAACTATCTGCAAAGCCCTCGCCTAAAAAAGCAGCAAATGCTGCATCGCTCCTGCTTCTACAGCTTGCGCTGCCACCTTCTGAATTACTACTATAAGTCATAAGATTTTCTTTATTGTTTTCTTCAGTTTTTACTTCTTTTATTACATTATCTATTGCCTGTATTTTATTTTTTATATTCTGCTCAAGCTCTTCTATTTCTCTCATTATAGTTTCTTCCGATCTTATTTGATTATTTGCCACGATTGGTACACCTCCTCTTATAATTTTTTGTGACAGCAAGGAACAGGTTTAACTATAAAACAACGTCTCTTATCATCTTTACTTATTAGAATACTTAAAGAGATAGCAAAGGTTGTTTCACCTTCAGCTTGGCCTGCAGCTGCAGCTACATTTTGTGTAGAAAGAGATAGAGTGTTACTATTTTCTCCTTCCGCATCAGCAAAAGCGAAACTTTCACGCTTTACATTGTCATCATATTCCTTACCTACACCATGTCCATTTCTTTCATCTATTTTATTAAGGCTGTTTTTCCTTATTTTCATTTCTTGAAATCTTTCTTTCATATTCTTTTTAAAATCTTCTAAATATTGTTCTGCCTCTTTTGTTGTCATTTTTACTTCTTTAATTGAATCAGCCAAAGGATACATCTCCTTTCAAATTATTTACTTGTCCAATATCATAATATGTAGTTTATTTGTTATTTGTGATAAGAAAGGGATTTCTAGGTAAATTAATCCCATTGAAATCCCTAAAAGATTGATCTTAGAAAATTTTACTGCTGTCTCTTCTCATAGTTCATTTTAGAAAAGTAAGGTGTTATCATTATAATAATAAAGAATAAAATTTCATTAAAGCTCATGTCTTCTATCAAGGTTTTTCCTATTATCATCCAGTATATTAAAGTTAAAACCACCTGAGCTCCTAGGTATTCTTTATATCCTTTCACCACATTTCTATTAAATAAAAAAGTGCTGAGCAAAATATATAGGGTTACTATAAAAATTGATGTAAGAAAAGAATAAAGTGAACTAGTTATAATATAAGAACAGCATAATAAGACAAAAAACATAAGTAAATACATTAACCTAGTACCAGTTCTATATTTATTCATAAATTTCCTCCCATAAACGTGTTATAACTTAATAATAATATTATATAACAATTTTGGAATTTATTTCATAAATATTTTTATATTTATTATTAATGTCTATATGTTAGTAGGGATGATTTCTTTATTAATTTTAGAATATAATTTGCCTTACAAACATAATTATTAGTGTTATCAATTGAAGTTTAAGGAGTTGCAATAGATGAAAAAAGACAAATTTTTAAGGAATTCTATTTTTCTTACGCTTTCAAATTCTACAACAGGAATATTGAAATTCGTATTTTCTATTATCCTCTCTAGAGAATTAGGCGCTGAAGGTATGGGGCTTTATGCTATTATAATGCCTATATACGATTTATTTTCTTGTCTTGTATGCGGAGGGATGGTTACAGCCTTATCAAAACAGGCCTCCTCATTTTATACCAGAAGAGATTATGAAAACTTACATAAGTCTATACATGCTACCATGATATTTGACCTTGTATGGACATTAATAGTAGCTGTGCTTGTTAGCTTAAACTCCAATTACATAAGCACCAATATAATAAAAGACAGCAGAAGCTTATACAGCCTTTTATTAGTTTGTATTGCTTTAGTCTTTGTTGCTCTTTCTTCTATAATAAAAGGATATTTTTACGGAGTATCTAACGTAATGACTCCTGCCTTAATAGACGTGCTTGAAAAAATCGTCAGAATAATAGTTACAGTCTTTGTTATCAGAGCACTTCCTGTGAAGGAAATTGAAAACACCGTGACTGCTGTATATGCTGCATTAGCCGCAGGAGAATTTGCAAGCTTTGTACTTCTCTATATTTTCTATAGAATTAACAAAGCAAAAGATTTTAGGCATGTTTACAATACTTATCCTGCTGAAGGAACCCCACAGCTTTTATTTGATATTTTAGTTATGTCAGTACCTTTATGCGTTAATGGGTTTTTGACAACAGCAATTTCTACAGTTTCTACACTCATACTTCCAAGACGTCTTTTAATCGCAGGTTTTAGTCACAGTGATTCTTTAGCTATGATTGGAAAGTTTTCTGGCATGGCTTTAACCATAATATTCTTTCCCCTTGTGGTTATAACATCTATGTCCATAGTGCTCATACCAGATCTTTCAGAAAGCATAGAAAGAAAGGATTATATGGCGCTTGAAGAAAGAATTCACCAGGTTCTTAGAATTTCTTTTTTACTTGGAATTTCTACTCTAATTATTTGTTTTAGTATGCCAAATGCCCTTGGAAAACTATTTTTTGCAAGAAATGATCTAGGAGCCTATATAAAATTTGCTGCTCTATCAGCTCCTTTTGCATATATTTCCGCCACCACATTTAATATATTAAATGGCTTAGGCAAACAAGGAGTTCTTCTTAGAAATTCTATAATAACTGCAGCTTTGGAATTAGTACTTTTATACATACTTACTGCAATTCCAAGTATAAATATCTTTGGCTACGGATTAAGTTTAATCGTAACAACTACTGTAGGTTTAATTATGAATTTATACGAAATAAGAAAAAAGTACTATATAGAATTTTCTTTTGAGGACTTATTTGTAGATATGCTAATGAGTTTACTTATTTATTTTATATTAAATATAATGAATAATTTAATACCTGATGTTTTCTTTAAAACTAAAACCATGTTCATGGTCATAGCTGGATTTGTTATATTCTTCTTATCTGTTTCTTTTGTAAATAAAGCCTTGAAAACAAACTAAATCTAATTGACAGTAACTCATGTCCAATTATGACTTTTATACTGCAAAACTTCAATATAAAATAAATGCTGAATTAAGCTTAGCTTAATTCAGCATTTATACTTTTTACTAATACATTAACTTTTAACTTGTCCTCTAAATTTCCACATTACATTTAAAGCTTTCTAACTGTTTTCTAAATAATTCTCATTTATTTTCTTTAATACTGATTTAGGTATAAGCCTAGTAAATTTAGACGGAAGTTCTTCCAAGTCTTTTCCCGTTATTCCTCCAGTTAATGCTAGTCCGTATAAGTATGTAGCTACTCCTACGAATATAGAAATAATAGTTGCAATAGCATTATTTTTATATACTGATGAGAAAGATCTTAAAAGTAAAGTATCTATTGCAAGGTATGTTCCATATACTATAATCCCCATTAATGCAGAGGACATAAATGGCTTTGTAAAATGTTTTATTATATTTACTCTAATTTTTAAAGTTCTATTTATCATTCTATAATTAAGCACCATCGGTATTATAAAGAATATCATGTTTCCAAAGATAGCTCCTAATATATTGATCTGAGGAATTCCTACCAAGAAATAGTTTGTGACAATTTTACCTATAACACCAAACATTGTGAAAAGAGTTGAAGAATACAATTTACCAATGCTTTGAAGTATAGATGTTTGAATTAAAACTATTGAATTAAGTATTAATACTATGGAACCATATAGTAAAAATACTCCTCCCTGCTGTTCCTTGAATAATAGTAAAAATACATTGTCATGTAATACTGCAAGTCCTATTGCAGATGGAACTGCTACAAGAAAGCAGAATCTAAATGCATAATTTACTTTATCTTCTACACTCTTTTTATCTTTTAAAGAATATAATCCGGATATAGCTGGAAGTATAGAAGCTGCTAAAGCAGAAACTAAGGTTATTGGTACGCTTAATAGTGTTCTGTACATACTAAATAGTGCCCATTTTTCATTACTTGTTATCTCTCCAAGCCCTGAATGCAAAAGTCTTCTCTTAACAATAGCTAAATCTACCACATCTCCTGAATATTGAAGGCCTACACATATAATCAAAGGTAATCCAACTTGAAATATTCTTTTTAATATCTGCTTATTAGTATGCCTGCTTTTATCCTTTTCTTTATAGCCCTTTGGAACTTTAATAACTTTATTTTTTTCATAAACTATAACTAGATAAATTGCAGCAACCAAGGCTCCTAATGAAGTTCCTAGAGTTCCTCCAGCAGAACCCGCCTCTACACCATATCTAGTCATAAGCATAGATGCAAATACTAAGGTAAATATGGTATTTATTATCTGCTCTAATATTTGAGACTTAGCTGTAGGAGACATATTTCCTCTACCTTGAAAATACCCTCTATAAGAAGAAACTATGCATGTAAAGAAAACAGTAGGTGCCAAAGCCATGATAGACAGCTTAGACTGTTCAAATCCTACAAGTTTCGATAAAGGCCCTGCAAATATAAACATAAATAAACTCATAACAGTACCTAAAGCTAACATTATAAATCTAGCAATTTTGAAACTTTTTATAGCATCTCTATAACGCCCCAAAGCAAGGTATTCAGATACTAGTTTTGATATAGCTACTGGAATTCCAGAATTTGCAAGAACATATATCCAAACATATATCTTATAGGAAGCCTGATATATACCATATCCATTTAGTGTAATTATTTTTTTTAAAAAAGGTATGTATAAAAGGGACAATAATTTTACAATTATCCCTGCTGCTGACAATATAGCAAAGCCTTTTGTAGTTGATTGCTTTTTCATACTAAAACTCCCTTAAAATTTTAATACGTCATTTTTAATCTTTTTAAATATTGGAGGAAGTGTTTCTGTTATTGTTTTATTTTCCATGTACGAAAGTTCTTCTGGACAATCTCTAAATATTAGTTTATAAGCATATAAAAATTGAAAACTTAAGCCATATTTATTATTAAAAAAACTGTTTAATTTTCTATCCCCATACTTATCATCCCCGACTATTGGATTTCCTAGGTATGCAAGATGAGCCCTGAGCTGATGGCTTCTCCCTGTAATAAGCTCTATTTCTAATAGAGAGTAACTTCCTACTGTATCTATAACCTTAACTTCCATAGATATTTTTTTGCTATTAGGCTTTTTATCCTTGAATATTTGAGATATATTATTTATCTCATCCTTTAATATATATGCTTCATACATACCTTCTTTTATCTTCCCTTTTACAAGAGTAGTATAATATTTTTTTATCTTTCTTTCTCTTATCATCTCATTTAGTGACTTTAAGCTCTGAAAGTTCTTTCCATATATAACAATTCCCGAAGTATTTCTATCTAACCTATTGCATGGTGCCGGAGTAAAAGTAACTTCACTTTCAGGGTTATAATCACCTTTTTCATATAAATAAGAAAGTGCATAATCTGTCAAAGTAGGATTTCCATTTTTTCTATCAGAGTGAACTAAAATTCCAGGCCACTTTTCTAAAATTAATATATTTTCATCTTCATATGTAACTTTCATGGAGCTAAAGTCTACTTGTTGGAACTCTTTAGGTTCCTTCGCTTTACTTGACTCTAAATACTTAGCTTCTACTATGTCTCCCTCTTGCAGATAGTAATTTTGTTTTACTTTTTTTTCATTAACTCTTATGTCTCCCTTTCTAAATGCCTTAAAAATAGCTCCTAAAGGTACATCTTTAAGCCACTTTCTGCAAAACTTATCTACTCTTTGTCCTGCCTCATTTGCTCCAATTTCAATTCTCATTTTATACCTCCGTATAATATTGCATCATATTATTTTATTTTCAACACTTTTCGACGCAACATAAAAGATTATATATCATCAATTATAAGTTTACAACCAAAATTACTTCTTTTCTCCATTTAAGTATCTTAATGCAGTTTGGCAGTGTATTGCTACTCCAACTTTTATACACTCTTCATCCACATCAAATAAATTGCTGTGAAGAGGATGTACTATGCCTCTTTCTTCGTTTCTTATTCCTAAGTAATAAAATGCTGATGGTCTCTCCATGAAAAATAAGCAAAGCTTTCAACTCCCATAACAGGCTTTTGAAGCATAATAACATTTTCCTTAGTAATAGTATCCTCTGCTGCTGCTTTAAGAACATCTACTACAAAATCTTCATTATAAAGACAAGGATAGCTTTCCTCTATTTCTATCTCACATCTTCCTCTCATAGCCTTGGTTATTCCTTCAACCACCTCTACCATTCTCTTTTTCACATATGCTCTGTGTTCTGTGGTCATAGTTCTTATTATTCCAGATATTTCAACCTCATCTGGTATTATATTTTGGGCTGTCCCACCATGAATAGAACCTATGGTTATAACAGCCGGGTCTGTCGGAGGGATTTCTCTGCTTACTATATCTTGAAGCGCAATGATCACATTAGCACTTATTACTATAGGATCAACTGTACTGTGAGGATAGGCTCCGTGTCCTCCCTTTCCCATTATTCTAATTTTAAAAGGATTAGATGCTGCATTTACCACATCTCTTTTTATTCCTATTTTACCCACCTCTATATTAGGTTCTACGTGAAGTCCTATTACAGCATCTACCTTAGGATTTTCTAATATTCCTTCTTCAATCATGTGTACAGCTCCACCTGTAGTTTCTTCCGCTGGCTCAAAAATAAGTTTCACGTTTCCATAAAGCTTATCTCTCATTTTATTTAAGATTTTACCTACCCCTAAAAGTATTGTTGTGTGTACATCATGGCCGCAGGCGTGCATTTTTCCCTGTACTTTAGAAGAATAAATGCAGCTCTTTTTATCTTCCATAGGAAGAGCATCCATGTCTGCCCTTATACCTATAGTTTTCTCTCCATTTCCTCTTATAATACCACAAATTCCGTTTTTTGAAGTTTCGATGTACTCTATACCCTCTTTTTCTAAAAATTCTTTTACTTTGCTTACAGTTCTATTTAAATCAAAATCCGTTTCTGGATTTTGGTGAATATCTCTTCTTATACTTATTAACTCTTCACTTATTTTTTCAGCCTCTTTTAAAAAATCCATATGTCTATATCTCCCTTAGTCTTTTTCCCAAAATATTCTTATAATATCCCCATCCTTAAGTTCATCATAGTATCCAGCCTTATTATCATTTAATGTGATCATTAAATTTCCTTTAGGAACACTTAGATCAAATTGTATATGATTAAACACATCTACAAATATATACTTTTCTTTTCCACTTAATATTACTTGTTTATCATTGACGTAAACCTTAATCTCATTAAGAATTTTATTAACTTTAGGAGAATTGTCTGTAAGTTTCTCATCATCCTCCTCTTCATCTAGTTTTGCATATATACGTTCTCCCTCTTCAATTATATGGGACTTATCTATCTTCTCATCTTTTAAATAGTAAGTATAATTATCATATTCCATACGGAAATATTTTATGTAATCCTCTAAACTTTTAGGAAATATAATTTGAACTATATCTCCTTCATTAATGTTATCTTCGAGTTTCCCTCTATTTCCATTTATAAATACTACTGGTTCTAAATTTTGAATGATATCATTCAGATAAAAGCTTATAGAATTTATACTTTTCACATATTCTAAGATTTTAGGAGAAGCATCCTTACCGTTCTTTGCAAAAATAACCTCTATATTATCTCCATCTTTTACTTCTGTATCTATGGTTGCGTTTTTCCCATTCACTAAAATTTCTGCTCCTTGCCCTAATGAACCAAAAGCAACTCTTTTAATTCCATTTAAAGTAAACCTTATATTTTTACCATTTTTCCCTATTAAAGCCTTATGGCTGATTCCAGCCTGCAGCATTACATCCATAACAGTATGCTTATGTGAGTTAAATAGACTTATTACTTCATTATTTAAAGTAACATTAATAAAGTCATTTCCTGATCTCTTTATTGCGTTTAGTGCAATTCCAAGCACAGTTACACCAGCACTTCCTAAAGTTTCATCATATCCTACGCACTCTTCAACAGCATCTCTTCCTTTAATTGCAATCCTCTGAATTGGTAAATTCAGCTTTTTTGCTAAAGCTTCTTTTAAATATGGGGTATGTGCCCCTCCTCCAACTAGAAATACTACACTAGTAGCTTTTCCACCATTTAACTCAATAATTTTTTTTGCTATCTCATCAGTTATCTTAGCTACTATTGGCTCTATAACCTTAATTACATCCTCTGGAGATACTTCTCCTTCCAGCCCTAAAACATCTATATACTTTGAAGTTTTACCATTAGCTGCATCTTTTTTTATAACTTCTCCAGTATTAAAATCTACTAAGTAATTTTGTACTATGGCTTCTGTTACCTCATCTCCAGCCATAGGCACCATTCCATAAGCGCTTATGCTGTCATTACTGCTTATAGCAATATCAGAGGTTCCAGCTCCAACATCCACTAGAGCAATATTTAGGAGCCTTAATTTTTTTGGAACTGCTGCCTCCATAGCAGCTATAGGCTCTAGAGTTAAGCTTGTTACGTTTAATCCTACCTTATTCATAACAGTATAAAGGCTGTCTATTACTGATTTAGGAAGAAAAGTGGCTATAACTTCTGCGGAAATCCTCTCTCCTTTTTGAGAAAGAAGGTTTGAAATTAAGTATCCATTTAAATAATAGTTTTTTACACTGTATCCAACACAATATAACTTTCCTTCAGCTTCTTTATTTATTTTCTCTTCTGCTCTTTTTACTGCTGTAAGCTCTAAACTCCTTATTATTTCTCTATCTATTTCTTTATCATCATCTACCTCAATTTCGACTTTAGTATCTGTAGTCCTTAAGAATCTTCCTGCTGCTGCAATGGCCGCTTCTTTAAGATTAAGATTTATTTTCTCTTCAATAGCCTTTTTCACAGCGTTCACTGAATTTGCAACTAAATTTATATCATGGATTTGTCCATCTATCATTGCCCTTTCTTCATGCTCTATATATTTTTCACATATTACATTAAACTTTTTGTCTTTAACCACACCAACAGTTCCTATAATAGAACGAGTTCCAATATCCAAGGCAAATATTATGTCCTTAGGGTTAATGTTTAAAACACTCATATATATATCTCCCTCTTTTAAAAGCAATGTAAAAGCTCATATTCTTAGAATATGAGCTTAATAAAATTATATATTATACTGTTATTTTATTCAATAAACATAGTACTAACTTTTACACTATTAATCTACCAATTTTAAAATATTAGAGCTTTCTATCACATAAGGAAGATTCTTTATTATATCATATACATACATAGCTTTTCTTTCTTTAGCTGCATCATCTTTAGATACTTCTTTATTGCACAGCATCTTACACCAAAAATCCACGAAATCTTCCCTATTTATAAACTCCATACCATTTTTTTCTCTTATGACAAACCCACCATTGTATCTTTCAACTATGTTTAGGTTTTCCAGCTCATGTTCTGCTATCACAACTAGAGCATCTTCCCACATCTTCTTAAAAGGAACCACTTTTTTCACTCTCCATTTAAAATTATTATAGTCATCTTTAAACACTATATTTACAATAATAGTTTAGCATATTTATTATAAATATGTCAACACTTTTGCCTTAGCAAACTATATAATTCTATATTGTATGATATAATATGATATACTATATCAATTTCTTTATTAATCCATTATTGTACAAAGTCACAGCATCAAAGCTTCTATTTATACCATTTTCAAATTTTATCTCTATGACTTTATCATCAATGTGGATTATTTCTCCCTTTCCAAAAGCTTTGTGAATTACGCGTTCTCCCTTATCGTAGTCATTTTTCATTAGTATATTAAGTTTACATTCTTCAAGAAATCTAGATGGCTTTTTATTTTTTCCTTTCATATCATTTGATATAGAAAGCCAAAGATTATCTATGCTTCTAGTAATACCTACATAAAAAAGTCTTCTTTCTTCTTCTAAATTAGTGTCTATGCTACTTATATGAGGTATATTATCTTCATTACAGTTTATTATAAAGACATTTTTAAACTCCATTCCCTTAACTCCATGGATGGTGCTTAAAATAACTCCTCTTTTGTTCTCTCTTTTTTTGCTGCTGCGAATTTGTTCTTCTACTTCACTTACATGAGCTAAAAAAGTAATTATTGCAGCATATTCTTTTGATGACTCTATGAATTCTTCTACTATGTCTTCAAGCTCTGAAATATCCAGCTTGTACTTTGATGCATATTCTCTTAAATACTCATAATATCCCAAATCCTTTAGTATAAAATTTATAGCTCCTGCAAGAGACATCTTGTTAAGATTTTGTATATCTCTTTTCAATTTATCTATAGTTTTCATTTGAAAAGGAGGAATGCTTTCAATTTCTTTTAATATTTCAAAACAATCTTCACCAATACAATTTTTTCTTAGCTTTTCTAGATTTACTTTACTTATATATCTAAAAGGCTTATTTATTATTCTAAAAAAACTTTCTTTATCTTTTTTGTCTATACTAAGCTTAAGATAGGATATTATGTCCTTACATATAAAGTGCTCAAAAAAATTATATTCTTTATCTAGAAGATAAAAAGGTATCTTTTTTCTGATAAAAGCATCTATAAGGCTTCTGCTTTCTACATTGGTTCTATAGATAATAGCATTATCCTCATATTCATATTTCCCTAAAGATACTAGTTTTATAATATTAAGTGCTATATCTTCAGCTTGACTTCCTTCTCTTGGATAATTTAATACATTTATTTTAGGCTGGCTGTTTTTATATGCATACATATTCTTTTGATTTCTCATTTTGTTATTGCTTATCAAATTATTTGCTATATTCACTACACTTTTAGGACATCTATAATTTGTTGATAAAAATATTTTTTTACCTTCTTCGAAGTCATGATGAAAATTCACCATACATTCTGGTTTAGAACCCCTAAAACCATATATGCACTGATCTTCATCTCCAACAACAAAAATGGAGTTTTCTTTATTTAAAAGCTTTAATATGTCTATCTGCATACTGTCACAATCTTGAAATTCATCCACCAGCATATATTTAAAGAGCCTTCTATACCCTTTTAATACTTCCCTTTCTCTTAAAAACAACTCCTTGCACTTTATTTGCAAATCATCAAAGTCTAGCAAATTGTTTTTCTCTTTATACTCTTCATAAGCTTTATAACACTCAAAAAAAATATTTTTATCTATATTAGGAGAAAAATCCTGTTCTGATATGTTACTTGTCTTATAAAAAGATATAGTATTAATTATTTCTTTAACCTTCTCTTCGCTTATCTCATCTAAATAAGAACTTAATACATTTTTCACTATTCTATAAGCTGTATACGATTCTATTATATTTATTTGTTTATACCTCCTACTTAATATTTTATAGAATAATCCGTGAAATGTACCAAAAAAAGGAGCATTATTTGAGCCGTTTATACTTATATATTTCTTTTTCATACTCATAGCCGCTGCTCTTGTAAAAGTTATTACGATTATATTATCAGGATTTACTCCCCTTCCTCCTAGCAAATATTTTATTCTTTCTCCTTCAATATTATTACTATTTAAACTTTTCCTCAATAAATTTATATCATCCTCAACTATGTGATCTGGATAATATTTAGTTTTATATATTGGCCCAAATGTAACTAAATAATCTATTCTTCTGATTAGAGTGGTCGTCTTTCCCGCTCCTGGGCATGCTATTACAGCCAAATTTCTATCATGACTTAAAACCGCACTTCTTTGCTGTGGATTTAGCTCTTTATATCTATTTTCAATTATCTTATCCCTTAACTCGTAAAACTCCTTAATTATTTTTTCTTTCATGCCTACACCCACCCATATTAATTTTATATAAGTAAAATTATATATCATTATAGACATTTTTTTAAATTCTAATCAAATAAATTGTGCAACAACTTATTTCTAGTAGAGAGTGAATGCATCTGTGGTGCGAGTTGAGAAGTTTAGAAAGTGGAGAGTTTAGGTACTGCGGTAAAACATCCATAACTTTTCATGTGAATTTGCAAAATATTTAAACATCACCCATGGGATTTGCATTGTAGAAAGCATTGAACGATGATTAAAAGCTTTCCTAAATGCAAATCCCATAGATGATGTTACAAGATGTAAGAGACTTGTGTCGCAATTTTCTTGTATTTTTTCTTGATAAACCATCAAAATAAGTATATCATTATATAAAATACACTTTAATAGTTAGAGGGGAAAACGATGGACAACAACAATATTCTTAATATTAAAAATGGTAGAAATCTTACCATGTTAGTAGATTTTTATGAGCTAACTATGGCAAACGGTTACTTAGAACATAATGTAGGTGAAAAAATAGCTTATTTTGATATGTTTTTCAGAAGAGTTCCTGACGGTGGTGGTTACTGCATAGTGGCAGGAGTTCAGCAGCTTATGGAGTATCTTTCTAATCTAAAATTTACAGATGAGGATATTGAGTATTTAAAGAGCAAAGGAATTTTTTCTGATAAGTTTTTAAAATACCTTCGAGACTTCAAATTTGAATGCGATGTTTGGGCCATTCCAGAAGGTAATCCTGTATTCCCTGGTGAACCTTTAGTGACAGTTAGGGGTCCTATAATTCAAGCCCAATTTGTAGAAACTATGATTCTGCTTACAATAAATCATCAAACTCTAATAGCTACAAAAGCAAATAGAATTTGTAGAGCTGCTGAAGGAAGGCCTGTTATGGAATTTGGTTCTCGTCGTGCTCAAGGATATGATGGGGCTATTTACGGTGCTAGAGCTGCAATCATAGGAGGATGTAGTGCAACAGCTTGTACTATAGCAGAACAGATGTTTGAAGTTCCCGCAGCAGGTACTATGGCTCATAGTTGGGTTCAGCTCTTCCCTACAGAATATGAAGCCTTTAAAGCTTGGGCCGAAACTTCTCCTGATAATTGTGTTCTTTTAGTAGATACATATAATGTTTTAAAATCAGGACTTCCTAATGCTATAAAGGTTTTTGATGAAGTTTTAAAACCAATGGGGTATAGACCAAAGGGAATAAGAATTGATAGTGGAGATATTACATATCTAACTAAGAAATGCAGAGAAATCTTAGATAGTGCTGGATATCCAGACGTTAATATAGTAGTTTCAAATTCTCTAGATGAACATATAATTACGGATGTACTTGCTCAAGGTGCTAAAATAGACAGTTTTGGAGTAGGAGAAAGACTCATAACTGCAAGATCAGAACCTGTGTTTGGTGGAGTGTATAAACTAGCGGCCATAGAAGATAATGGAGAAATAATTCCTAAAATAAAGATAAGTGAAAATGCGGAAAAAATTACAAATCCAGGTTTTAAGAAAATATATAGATTATTTGATAAGACTAGCGATAAAGCTATAGCCGATTTAATTTGCTTAAGCACAGAAAATATTGATGACAGCAAACCTATTGAAATATTTAACCCTGTTCATACTTGGAAAAAGAAAAAGTTAAACAATTATTATGCTAAAGAATTAATGGTTAAAATATTTGAAAAAGGTAAACCTTGTTACAAGAATCCAAGTGTGAAGGAAATCCAAGCTTTTGCAAAACAGGAAACTGAGAAGCTTTGGGAAGAAGTTTTAAGATTTGAAAATCCTCATTCTTACTATGTAGATCTTTCTAAAAAACTGTGGACTTTAAAACATGAGCTGCTTGATAAATATTCTAATTTATATCAATAAAAGCAAATGCAGAGATTATTTTATATATTCTCTGCATTTTATTTTTTTTTAAATTATAAAAGATTAAGAAATTCTAAAAAATACTTAAATATTTTTTTTCATGATATAATTCATCTAATATATTAAAACCTTCGTTCCTAAATAAATCATTATATCTCATCTTTTTTTCCAAAAACATTTCTTCATCGATGCGTTTAAAAGGACAAACACCGTTAGTATCCTCATAATTATAAAACGCACATTCCTTAAAACAGTTTACTTTACTCTCATAGGTAGATAAGAACGGACATCTAGACATATATAACGTACCCCCCAGTTTGTTATTTAAGTAACTATATTATAAACCATAATTTGTAAAATTTGAATAGGTTTTCATACTTTTTAGTTTTTTAATCCGTCCTTTAAATACTTCCACTCTACCTTATCTTCAGATTTTAATTTATATCTTCCTGAACTTACAGAAGGTCTAGTACCATTTACATAATAACACCAACCGCTTAAAGGTCCATTTGATCTTTCTTTTATTCCATTTATCATAGAAAAATATACAGTATCTCCACTTCCTAAAATAGTATAATCTATTCCTTTATCTTTTAATACTTCCTGTGTAACTTCAGCTACACTCTTATTTTCTAAATTTATTTTTAATTTTAATATATTTTTTTGCTCAACTTCATCATAAATTATAAAATTTTCCCCTTGACTTTTGTTGCTACTTATAGATATATTTTCTCCTATTTTATTTTGATATCTATTATATATCATAATAAGTCCTGAACAAATTATTATAACTAAAGCTATAAGACTTATCTTTCTTTTCATACTTTCATTGCCCTCCCTTTAAAGTTATACAAATGTATTCCACTTTTATTTATAAAGCAGCCTTACTTAGGCTGCTTTCTCTTATAAATTATTATACCTGCAATTCCAATTATAACTATGATCCCCAAATAAATAAGATTATTTGTTTTATTTTCAGAAAGTGCAGTATATTTCTTTAAATCTTCTCCATTTTTACCACTATAATAATTGTATTTTCCATTTTTCTTAAATTCTCTTAGAGATATTAAGGCTCTTAACGCTTGTTCTGAAGAAATATAATTCGATTCCTTATCTTCTAAGGCATGCTTAAA
This sequence comes from Clostridium sp., assembly GCF_047777555.1. Taxonomy (GTDB): domain Bacteria; phylum Bacillota; class Clostridia; order Clostridiales; family Clostridiaceae; genus Clostridium_H. Next base: position 95,777 of record NZ_JBKEEV010000005.1, read on the forward strand.
CCCACCAATATCATTTTTAAAAGAAATCAAAGCTTGAGATAAATTACCCTTATTCTTTAAAAACTTAGATTCTTCTGGGCTTACTCCTAAAGAAGTTAGTCCAATAATTGAAGCTGAGACTGTTTCACTAGATATACCGTACATACTAGGAATATATCCTTTTTCATCTTGAAAATATGATAATGTGTTTACAACCTTATCCAAAACTTCTCTTATGTTATTATCTTTTTCATAGTATTTGCTTAAAGCTGAAACAGCCATAGCAGTTATATCTGAATCTATGTCACTTCCAGAATAACTCCATCCTACTAATTCTTTGTTTTTCACACTTTTTGTTATCTTTTTATCTAGTAAATATTTTATATAACTATCTTCTATTTTATCGTACCCTTCAATATTACAATAATTTAAAGTGATGAGTCCAAAAATCACATCATTTATTAGAAACTTATCTATATCTCTAGAAAACAACTCTTTAACTAAATCCACTCCTCCAAAATCATAAGGACTGTATCCAGCATTAACTAAAGTCATTATAAGCTTTTCCATATCAATGTTATTTATATTATTAGTACCATTTTTCTTTACTTCTTCATAAGTTTTTGATATATACTCATTTCTACTTTCTATAAATTTATTATTAGGTTGTACATTTAATTTCATCATGCTTATCTCTGCCCAAAGATCATAATTTTCGCTTTGCTTAATATAGCTTACGGCGTCACTTATCTCTTTATCCAAATCAATTGTTTTTAAATCAGTATTATCTTTTTTGATAGAATTTCCTATATTAAAAGTTATAACATCATTTACAACCTTTGGAACCCTATTTTTATCAAAGTCCATTAGTTCAAGAGTATGTTCGCCTTCTTTTAGACCTTCTTTTATTAAAATAACATTTTCATTAACCTCAACTTCTTTTTCATCTATCTTAGCTTTAACATTCTTTATAGGCTGAACTACCTGTTTTTTAGTCTGAAAATCAGTATATGTATTGTTCAATGTTATTTTTAGTTCTTCATTTGGAACATTAGTTGAATATTCTATCTTATTTGCAGTTAATGTTCCCATATCTCCATAGAAAACTATAAGCTTGTCCCCATCTTTAAGAACAAATTTATCTATAGACACAGTTATATTCTCATAATTTCCATTTCTATTTACAGCATAAAGCCATCCATCATATCCACCAAAAGTTTTGGCCTTAACATTACCTATAGACTCTATATATTTTCCATACTGTTCATCCTTAGTTTGAATGTCTATGTTATTCTTATCTAAAACATCTTTTAATGCTTCATATCCATTATATTTACTGCTTTTACCTTTAACTATTATTCTATCATTGCTAACTACAGATATTTCCACTCCTTTCTTTGTATCAGCTTTTGCCTCTTTTCCTAGCATAAAAAATATTTGTACCACTAAAAATAATAATGCTAAGCTGCTACTTAGAATCCTTTTTAATCCTATCTTCTTCATGGCTTTACTCCTTTCTGCTTACAATTAATTTATATAAGTAAATCTTAATCTTTTTTTAAATCTCACTAGTATTTTGTAAAATTTATCATAAAATAATATGACAAATATAAAATTTCCTCCTGCATGCATAATATCCATAGGAAAGGATGTTAAATTGGTGCTTAATATGGTTTTTATATTGATAACCTTAAGGCCAGATAATATAACCCATAGATTGGTTATCCATCCAAATAAAATACCATAAAAAAAGCATATAACTCCAAATACTTCACTGGATAATCTTTTATTATTTCTTCCTAAAATCCCTGAAATAGCTCCTATAATTCCCCAAGCGAACATCTGCCAAGGTGTCCAAGGTCCTTGTCCTAAAAATATATTAGATATAAATGCAGCTGTACTTCCTATTAAAAATCCCTCATAGCTTCCAAAAACCAACCCTGAAAGAGCTACTAAAAATGTAGTAGGCTGTACACTTGGAATAACATAAAAAGGAACTCTGCATACTGCACTAAAGGCACTTAAAGTTGCAACTAAAGCTATTTCCTTAGTTCCCATAGAACTCCTTTCAAAATAAAAATAGCTTAGAAATAAAATCAATAATACGGATAAAGTCATTATGGCTCCTATGTTTTCATTGTCTCCATACTTATATGCCATAATCATTAAGGCTCCTAATATGCAAACTGTTAACATCAAAATTAATTTCTTCATATTATATCTCCACAAAATTCATAATATCTTTTAATGTAAATATGTTATCATTTTTATTCCTAATCAATTTGTTTATAGTAGTTGTATAGTATATGCCTTCAGTTAATACTTCCTCTTTAGAGCCCTGTGCAATTATTTCTCCATTAAACATAAGCAAAAAACTCCTGCCGTATTCCGCTGCAAATTCTATATCATGAGTAACCATAAGTATGGTTGTGCCTCCTTCGTTGAGTTTTCTTAGAGCTGTTCCTAGACTTTCTTTTGTTCTATTGTCTATTCCTCTAGTTGGTTCATCCAAAAGAAGTATTTTAGGCTTTAAAACCAGAATGGATGCTATAGCCAGCCTTTGCCTTTCTCCTCCGCTGATATCTCTTGGATTTTTATCCTTGACTTTATATAAATCAAGAGTTTTTAGTGTTTCTTCTATAAATCCTTCATTTGTTATTCCGTAATTATCCAATGTGAATTTAACTTCCTCATAAACAGTATCCTTAGATATATAATCATTAGGATTTTGAGAAACATATCCCACTGCTTTAGCTAAATCCCTCAATGTCTGTTTTTTAACTTCTTTTTTGTCAATTTCTACGCTTCCTTTATATTTTATAAGACCCATAATGCTTTTAAGCAATGTACTCTTTCCTGCCCCATTAGGACCTAGAATACTTACAAAATCTCCATCTATGATGCTTAAATTTATTCCCTTTAGTGCTTCTTCATTTTCATAGTTATAATATAATTTTTTAGTATTTATCTTTATAACTTCATTTAAATTATGCTCTTTTGAAGTTCTCCTTTCATATTTAAAGCTTTCAAGTCTTTTTCTAGCTTCTTTAAGACTTTGAGGCATTTCCTTTATGTTCAAGCTTTTACACAGCTTTAAGTAGCTTGGGAGAAAGCTAGTTATATATTCATTTTTCTCTCTATACATATCCATTTTGTTTCCATAAAAAACTTTCCTGCCTTGCTTCATTATAAATATCTTATCTGCAGCATTAAACCACCTTTCAACTCTCTGCTCAATAACTATTATAGTAACTCCCATTTCCTCATTTATTTTCTTTATAAGAGAAACTATTTCTTCAGAAGAAGTTGGATCTAGCTGAGATGTAGGTTCATCTAAAATAATACATTTAGGAAGATAAGAGATTGCCGAAGCTATCGCCACTTTCTGTTTTTGCCCTCCTGATAGGGTATCTATATTTCTATTGGCTAAACTTAATATATTTGAAAACTGCATAGCTTCAAACACCCTTCTTTTTATCTTTCCTTCCTCTACTCCTGTATTCTCAAGACCAAAAGCTACCTCTCTATGAACCTTATTCATCAAAAGCTGTCTTTCTGGATCTTGAAAAACCATGGTTATTTCCCTACTTCTTTCATTATGTTCTATGTTGCTTAAAGGCTTACCCCCTATGAATATACTTCCCGATATCTTTCCTCCATAAAAATTAGGTATTGCCCCAGAAATACACTTTCCTAAAGTGGATTTTCCAGAACCTGATTCACCAAGAACAAGCACTATATCTCCACTTTCTACAGCAATATTTATATTGTCTAAAGCCTTTTCTTTTGTATCGGGATAATAATAATTTAAATCTTTTATTTCAATATATTCCATATCACCCCTCCCTTCTAAAATTCAACACATATGTACATATACCTAGAAGTATTATCAAAATAAGTATAAATATACTTCCCAAGAAAAACCTACTTTCTTCTTTAGTAAATATTTTATATATAATAAATACTCCCAAAATAATAATGCTCTCTATAATCAATATATAATCTGATTTTTGTAGGACTTGTTTATCATAAATACTCCTTCTGCCGCTTAAAAAGCCTCTTATATATGCTGCTTCTCCTATATCAAACGCTCCTTCTAATGAACTTTCTAGCAGCACAGAAATAACTGGAGCATATCCCTTTACTTTGTCTATTAATCTATTTCCTTCAAAATTAACCCCTCTTATACTGTATATCTCTTTTAAAGAATATATCCTTCTTTTCATAGCAGGAAAAAACTTTAATCCTATTAACATAGTAAGAGTTGTTTTAGGAAGCTTTTTTGAAAAATATGATAAAGCCTTATCAGAATCTATCATAATTTCAAGGTTTATAAACATATGAATTATCAAAAGCAGTCTAAAGGAAAATATGAGAGAGTATAATATAGCCTCCAAGGTAAAATTCTTATTTAATATAGTAAAAACTATGGTGCTTCCCTCACTTACAAAAATAGAATTTATTATAATTCCTACAATAAGAAAAGGTATAAAATATACAAAGCTTTTTTTTAATCTATCCATGCTTTTACTGCTCTTGAATATAATTATATTAAACACAAAAACCCCAAACAGTATAATGGTACTGCTGGTGCTTAATATAATGAAGATTAAAATTAGATTTAATATAATGGAAGTCATTGTATGCATTTTATTATAATTATTCTTCATGTTTCCTCCAAAATCAAAAAACCGAACTTAGAAAGTTCGGTTAAGATGCCAAAAAGCCCAAAACCTTCACCTTCCCTCCGAAGATAAGTGGCTAAACCTTCGATTTATATAAGATATCCTGACTTGCGCTTCATTCTCTTAGTACCCTTCCCTAGAAAAGCAACATAGTTTTGCTTTTCTAAGTGGTTATGTACTATTTGTCCGCACTTACAGTAGCGGGGGCTGTTATGGATTTACACCATATTCCCTTATATAATCTGCTATTCAATTTGAATTACATTAATATTATCATTTATCTATTTACTTTGCAATAACCACCATATGGTTATTATTTTCCATCAGAAAGCAGCTTTCCTCCAACTCCTATATTATCCATTTCGTTTTCTCTTATTATAGTTACAAAAGCCTGCTCTGGTATTCCTAAAACTTCACTAGCACTTTTAGTAAAAGCTTTAACTAATTTAGCTTTCTTTTCTTTATCCATCTTTGGTCCATCCAAAGTTATAACTGGCATAATTAAATTTCCCTCCTATTAATATCCTAAATTTTCACCAACCACAACAACAGTTATGTCCGTAATAGAAGGTTTTCTCTTCATAACAGAGTAAACTCTGCATATTCTTTTTTCACTTCTGCATTCCATGCAGGTTCCTGTTTCAGTGCAAGGTGTCCCTGAAGACAATCTCTTTGTATTCTTTGGTGCAGCTTCTAGTTTTATTCTCTCAAAAGCTGCATTCTCATCTGTACAGATTTTGTTTACTCCAACAACTACTATAACCTTTTTAGGTCCAAAAGTCATAGCTGCTACTCTGTTTCCAACGCCATCTACATTTACTAATTTTCCATCTAATGTAACTGCGTTACTGCTGCATAAAAATAAATCACTTGTAAGCTGTAATCTTCTTATTTCCATCTTTTCATCTGGTGACAAATCTGGAGCTCCATGATCAAGTATCTCTGCTCCAATCTTTCTCATTTCATCTTGTACTCCTAAGGACTTTATAGTTTCTGATCCGCCAAATCCTACTTTATCCCCACTCTTCACATATCCTAAAATATATTTCGCAGCTTCTCTAGAACTTTCAAAATATACAGCATCAAAATAATTCTTTTTTAAAGATTCTACTACTCTCTTCCCTAAAGTTTCATTGTGCCATGTGTTTATATTTTCCATACTACCAACTCCTTTAAGCTTAATTACATTTATCATTATAAAATAATATTAGACTTTATGCCTAGTTTTATCAAGTAAGCATATATAAAATTTTTTGCGGAATACTAATGATAAAATTTAATTAAGAGGTGTTACTATGTATGTTACAAGCATATCCTTATCATATATATTTCTAGGAATGTTTCTAATAGCCTCAGCACTTTTTCTCTACTTCAAATCTTTAGTTGTAAAACCCCTAAAAAAAAGTCCTTGTAAAAAGGAAATAATAGAAAATATGCATAGTGTAAAAGAATGTAGACATAAAAATTCTAATATGGCTAACCTATATGGCTTTTGGGGAATACTTTCCTTGATTATATTTATATATTTAAAATTTTTCTACAGTTTTGGATTTATAAGAATGAATTATCTAATTGTATATTTGGTTTTAGAAATTATATCTATAATATTCTATAAAATAAAAGTAAAAAATCCCCACAAAGAAAAATGATTACACTAAAAATAGTGTAATCATTTTTTCATCACTTTAAAATTTTATTGTTCATTTAAGAAATCTACTGCATATTGAGCGTAAAGAGAAGAGCCTAATGGAAGTGCATCTTCATCAACTGAATAATTAGGATGATGTTGAGGATAGCAAGCTCCTTTTTCAAGATTTCTAACACCTAAAAGTGCTATAACTCCTGGCACTCTATTCATAAACTCTCCGAAATCTTCTCCTCCAGATATTTTTTCTAAGTGTGTGGTTTCAATACCTACTTTTTTTGCAGCTCCAGAGGCGATTTTAGAGCACTTTACATCATTTATTACTACAGGAGTTGCAAAATTGTACTCTAATTCTGCAGTTGCTCTATAGGCTTCGGCTGTGTTTTTTGCTACTCTCTCTAAAATCTTAGGAAAGTTTTCTCTTATTTCTGGATTAAAGCATCTTGTTGTCCCCTCTAATATTCCTTCACTTGCTATAACGTTAAATCTAGAACCAGCCTTAAGACTTCCAACACTAACAACTGCATTCTCAAGAGGACTAATCTCTCTACTTACTATTGACTGTAAATTCATAACTATAGCAGATGAAGCAACTACTGCATCTATTCCTTGATGAGGTGCAGATCCATGTCCACCTTTACCTTTAACTTTTATAGTGAATAAATCTGCAGAAGCCATTCTTGGCCCTTCTTCTACACATACCTTTCCATATTCTATATCACTCCAAACGTGTATGCCGAACACACCGTCCACACCTTCAAGTGCCCCTTCTTTAATCATTCTCTTAGCACCTTCGGCTACTTCTTCTGCTGGTTGAAACATTAACTTAACTGTTCCATTTAACTCATCTTTAATGTCATTTAGTATTTTTGCTGCTCCTAAAAGCATAGCTATATGACAGTCATGACCACAAGCATGCATATATCCCTTATTTTGAGATTTATATTCTACATTATTACATTCTTCAACAGATAATCCATCTATATCTGCTCTTAAAGCTACAGTTTTTCCTTCTTTTTTTCCTTTTATAGTAGCTAATACACCTGTGCCTGATGCAATAGGTACATAGGATATTCCCATATTATCTAGTTCTCTTTTTATCTTCTCTGAAGTTTTAAATTCATAAAGACTTGGCTCAGGATAAGCATGAAATTCCCTTCTTAAATCTATTATATATTGTTTATACTTTTCTCCTAATTCCTTAATTTCCATAACTAACTACGCCCCCTAGTTTTAATACTTCCCTATATGATATCTCAATTCCCTTTTGAAGATTTTATAATCAATTAATGCTTTAGAACAACTTTACAAAGAACCCTGCAATAATTACAGAAGCTATGGTTACTGTTGTAAATCCTCCAACTAACATTTGCGGAAGCATATTATCTAAAACATATTCATTTTCTTCCTGCGTTTCGCATACGGATTTCACAGCTTCATGAGTTAATATATAGTCTGCTGGAAATCCAAACAAAGCAGTTAATGCAACTGAAAATGCCATTTCTTTTGAATACCCAAATAGCTTTCCTAAAAGCATAGAAACTATTGCCATTCCTATTACTCCTAGAATAATGATTCCTATAAGAGGAACTAAGATCTCAGATAACATTGCTGGAGTAGCCTCAGATAAACTTGCAAAAATATATGCCATAAGCACTGTCATTAACCATCCAAAAGCATTTGCCTTATTTAATGCTTTCTCTTCAAGGAAGCCTAACTCACATCCTATAACTCCGAATACTAAACAAACTACAAACTCATTAATATGAATTATTGGAGCAACTAAAGATGCAAGCCATGCCACAATACCTAACTTTAAAAGAATCATATATGATGTCTGATATCTTTCTGGTAATGGTGGTATTAACTTCTTTCTACTTTTCTTTTGTTCTTCAGTAACTGCAAGTTCCGCTTTAGCTTTATAATCTTCTGCTCCTCCATTTCTAAATTTTGTAACAACTCTTTTAGCTTCCTTTTTTAAACATAGTGCTGTTAATGGATATCCTGCAAAGCCTTGCATTATATACATACAAGTAGATAGAACAGCTAAGCTTACAAGTCCCTTGTCAGTTGCTGCTTTTGACATTAATATAGAAGCCACAACTCCTCCAGTTAAAGGTGGAGTAGCTACTACTACTGTCTCCCATCCAAATAACACCTTTCCAATAGTTAAATCCATTGCTACTATACCTGTAATTCCACCTAATGCTATTACAATAGTTTTCCACTGCCCCATTAATTCTCTAAGACTCATTAAAGTTCCCATATGGGTTAAAAGCAAATACATGGATAGGGTAACTACTGGCTTTACAAAAGAACCCTTATCGATTAAATCCTTAGGGAATATTGTCCAAAAGCCTATTAAGAAGATAATTGCTGACATAAATACTGATGGAACAAAGGCCTTAGACTTAATTGATACCATTTCCCCTACGGTTAAAACTAATAAAATTACACTAAATGCTGCAATAACACTGAAACTCATGTTATACGCACCCCCTTTAAATTTATTTTTAATTTCTAAAATTGAATAGAAATTAGCCCCAAAAAAATGTTAAATCAAACAATTATTTTCCTAATATTTTATCAATATACTACGCTAAAGTCAATCATAAATTTGAATTTTTTTGATAACTATGATATGATATATTGTTTATGATTTCGTTTTCTTTTGGAATATTTACAAAAAATAAAAAGGAAGGATGCAGATTATAGCATTCTAAACATAATCTACATTCTTCTTCCTTTTACTTCATAGTCATATATAACTCTTCCTAGGTTTGATAAAAATGGCATACCTATCTTATAATATTCATACTTACTATCATTAAAAATTTCATTTTCATTAGTATATATAACAGCTGTCAGCATAAACTCAATTCCTTTATCTATGTCTGTTATATAAGCATTATCAATTAGATACCCATAGGCACACCCTATTTTATTATAAATTTTAATGTTTTTAGGTATTGGACTGCTCTTATCTCCAAAAATAAAATATTTAAAATTACTGTCTTTTAGATTGTACTTTGGACTGTCACATTCTTTAGGCAGCATACTCATATACTTTCTTAAAAATTCATAATCATCTTGTTTCAAATTAAACCTTTGTTCATAAGGAACCTGCTCTGGAAACATAATTGCTTTTAAAATTCCTTGAAGATTCTCTATAGAAAAAAAATTATTCCTAGAAAAATCCTTTGGAGAATGTATAAGAGTTTTTCCTGATACATATGCTTTACCTTTAATTAGTCCGTATATATGATTTGAATAATCTTTATTATTGTAAGCCATAGGTTGCTCATAAATTATTTTTTCTCCATTGTAAAATGTAATAGGATTGGTATACTTATTTTCTTCATAGCTCATATTATTTCCAAGTCTGTGCAGTATTCTAGTATCCTTATATCCTTTTTTCCACAAAGTCTCATTATAATATTCTTGACCTAAAAATTCATACAGTCTATCAAACCCATCATTATCGCTGACAACCAAAATTTTTTTTATATAGTTTGCAATGGTAGACTTTTTATCTTTTGCACTATAGTCATAAATTACAGCCTTTTGTGATGCTCTTCCCTTCCCTATCTTCATAGGAGTATCCCTATGTATTCCTAAATTATTTAGTTTTTCTAAAGCTAATACACAGGCTGATAGCTTTACAGAACTGGCTGGATAAAAATACTTACTGTTGTCTACCCTATATTTAAAAGATTTAAAACTAGGTACATTATTTTCATCTCTATTTATCTGAGTATACAATATTTGAACTTCATATTTATCTGGATTTTTCAATACTGTTCCAAACAAATCTTTTCTGCTCTCTAATAAATTTTCTATCAAATTGCTGTCGGAACTGAAAGGATTGCTAACAGCTTCTGCTTCTTCATAAAAAAATGATAAGCTTAAAGACTTAAATATGATACATAATAGCAGTAGTCTACTGATTCTTTTTATGAAACCTTCTTTCATAAACCTGCACTCCCAACACTAAATTTTCTACCACTACTATGTAATTTAACCAAAGCTGCCAAGAAAAATGTACAGCAGCGTGTCAATTCATTTCTATTATTTCAACAAATCTTTTAATGATTTGTGCAGTAAATCCCCATATAACGTAGTCTTTGAAGATATAAAAATATTGATTATACCTTCTTCTTGAAAACTTATAGTTTTTTCCTCCATGAATAAGATGATAAGGAAAATCCTCTTTCATATGTGGTCTTATTTCTACTTCATGAGCTATAGGATTATTCTCTAAGAAGAATTTTAATGGAACTTTAAAAATATGATCTACTTCATCTTTGTTTGGATGTATGCTGCCTCTTTTTAGTTTGCCTACAAATGGAAATATTATGGAATTGTAAGGACTTATAAAGTAGTCCATTTCTCCAATAACTTCTATATCATTCCTATTTATATTTAACTCTTCTTCCGTTTCTCGCACAGCTGCTTCCATTGGGCTTTCTCCTTCTTCTATGCCTCCTCCTGGTAGGGATATATCCCCTGGCTGCTTTCTTAAATGCAGTGCCCTTTTTTCAAATAAAATATATATTTCACCATCTTCCTCTATAAGCAAAATCATAACTGCACTTTTATGAAAATCTCCTATAGGACCGCCATTTCTATTTTTAAATATCTTTTCTATATACTCCATTTTCATATTCCTCTCTTTCTTAAGCTCTATTTTTTCTGTTGTTCTAATTATATTAAAATGTTATACTAAAATCATGCTTAACTACATAAAAATTTTAAATTGGGAGAGATGAATCTTGAGACGAAAATTTTCAACCTTATTATTAACAATATTTTTCGTAATTTCACTTTCTATGACAGCTTTTGCTGCCAATGCGGACTTACCAACAATCAAGGGCAAATCAGCAATAGTAATGGATGCTAAAACTGGAGAAATAATATACGCTAAGGATATAGATGCATCTCCAATGTATCCTGCAAGCACAACAAAACTTTTAACAGCCTTATTACTAGCTGAAAATAAAAAGCCTACAGATTTACTTAAATACACCAAAATGCTGCAAATCAACCTGAGTATACTTTGCGTACTCTTGTAGGTAAAAATAATCTTCGTGTTGGAGATACAATGACTGCAGAGGATGCAATGAAAGCTTTACTTTTATTCTCCGCAAACGATATCGCTTATATGATAGCTGATAATTTAGCTGAAAGTCCTGCTGATTTTGCTAATATGATGAACGATAAAATAAAAAGCTTAGGTTTAAAGCATACTCACTTTGTAACACCTAATGGATTGGATAACGGCATAGATGATCATTATACTTCTGCTTATGATCTAGCAATAATAACAAGGGAAGCTTATAAAAATTCTTGGGTAAGCAAAGTTATGGGAACAAAAAAGGATAAGGTGGAAATTTCCAACGGAGCTATAGCTTATATAGAAAATAGAAATAAGTTATTAGGTCAAAAGATAGATACTGCCTTTGCAGATAAAATTGGTATCGATCTTGAACAAGTTCCTGCATCAAATGCTGTATCTATAGGCGGTAAAACTGGATACACTGCAAAGTCTGGAAGAACTCTTACAAATGTTTTCGAAAAAGACGGAAGAGTGCTTATAGGTGTAGTTATGAAATCAGTTTATGACGCTAACGATACCTATGTATTTAATGATATGGCAAAAATAATAAACTGGGCTTATGCTGCTAAAAAAACTCCTTTATATAAGGCTAATACTGAATTAAAGACTATATCCATTAAGTATAAACCCTTAAAATTTTTGGGACCTGAAAAAGAGATTAAGGTTCCTGTAATCCTAAAAGAAGATGCTACTTATTATGAAAATGAAGCGAATAAGTCTGAGATTAAAACAGATTTTCAAATTTCTAAAGACATCAAAGTAAGTAAGCTAAGTACAGATAAAAGTATAGGAAAATTAGTTTTAAAAGAAAGAAATTTTACAACAACTTATGATTTATACCCTACTATATCCTCTAAAGCTGTAATTAAAAATAATATTTTATTATACATAGGAGCTGGAGTTGGTGCAGCAGTTGTAATATTATTAATACTAATTTTTATTAGGCTAATATCTACAAGCAGGAGAAGAAGAAGAAATAGAAGAATCTTTTAAAATGAACCTAGAGCAAAGCTCTAGGTTCATTTTTTTATATTATGCACAACCTAATGACAGAAGTAGTAAAAATTTCTTTAGCACATTGACAACTATATTCATATATTGTAATATATGAATATAATAATACGCGAGGTGATTAATCTTGGATAATGATTTTGAAAAATATGATGCAATTGCAGAACTGCTAAAAGCTATAGCTCACCCTGTACGTCTATGCATAATTAAAGGGCTAATTAAAAAAGGTAAATGCAATGTAAGCCACATGCAAAATTGCCTTGATATACCACAGCCTACTGTTTCTCGCCACCTTCAGATGTTGAAAAACGCAGGGATAATCAAAGGTGAAAGAAATGGCCTTGAAATAAACTATACTGTTTGCAATAAAAAAGTAATTGAAATTATAAACTTATTATTTGATGAGGAAGAATAACTTAAATTAATCTTATGGAGGTGGATTAAATGAATAAAAAGGTATTAATAGTTGGAGGAGTTGCTGGCGGAGCATCAGCTGCTGCAAGGCTTAGAAGATTGGATGAAAATATTGAAATCATACTATTTGAAAGAGGAGAATACATATCTTTTGCTAACTGCGGATTGCCATACTATATTGGGGATGTAATACAAGAAAGAGATAATCTTTTAGTTACTACTCCAACTGATATGAAATCTAAATTCAATATAGATGTGAGAACTAAAAGTGAAGTAATTAAAGTTGATACAGATAAAAAAGAAATTACAGTTAAAAGCTGTGATGGAGGAACTTATACAGAAAGCTATGATGCATTGATTTTATCACCTGGAGCAAAACCAATTCAACCTCCTATTAATGGTATAAACAATGATAAAGTATTCACATTAAGAAATATGATTGATACTGACAAAATTAAAGAATATATAACTAAAAACAAACCGAAATCTGCTGTAGTTATAGGCGGCGGATTTATCGGTGTGGAAATGTCAGAAAACCTAAATCACCTTGGAATAAAGGTTACCTTAGTTGAAGCTGCTCCTCACATTCTTGCACCCTTTGACTCAGACATAGTGACAATTGCCGAAAAGGAATTAGAGGATAACGGAGTAGGCTTAGTTTTAAATAATGGAGTTAAAGCTTTCACTCCTAATGGCGGCAAACTAGACGTTGCTTTAAATAATGGAGAAAAAATAACTTCAGATATAGTTATACTTGCTATAGGGGTAACTCCGGATACTGCTTTTCTTAAGGATACAAAATTAGAGTTTGGTCCAAAAGGTCATATAATAGTAAATAATAACCTAGAGACTAACATTAAAGATGTATACGCTGTTGGTGATGCTATAGAAGTTGTTGATTTTGTAAATGGACAAAAGACAGCTATCCCTTTGGCAGGACCTGCTAACAAACAAGGCAGAATAGCAGCTGATAACGTCTGTGGACTAAAAACAACCTTTAAGGGTTCACAAGGTTCTTCAATTCTTAAGGTTTTCGATTTAACTTGCGCATCTACAGGAAATAACGAAAAAACTTTGAAAAGATTGAACATTCCTTATGAAGTTATTTATGTATTACCACAAAGCCATGCATCTTATTATCCTGGAGCAACACCAATAACTCTAAAGCTTATATTTAATAAGGAAGGAAAAATCTTTGGTGCCCAAGCAATTGGATATGAAGGTGTAGATAAGAGAATTGATGATATATCAACGGTTATGAGATTAGGTGGAAATGTAACAGATCTTACAGAGCTTGACCTTTGCTATGCTCCACCCTTCTCTTCAGCTAAAGATCCAGTTAACGTGGCTGGTTATGCTGCAGAAAACATTATATCTGGAAAAGTTGAAGTGGTTACTCCAAGTGCTGTAGACACAAGAGATAGAAATAATGTAATACTTCTAGATGTAAGAACTGATTTAGAAGTTGAAACAGGAATAATAGAAGGTTCTATCCATATTCCTCTGCAGAATTTAAGAGAAAGGATGAACGAACTAGATAAATCTAAAGAAATTTGGACTTATTGTCAAGTAGGACAAAGAGGATATTACGCTGCAAGACTATTAATGCAAAATGGATTTAAAGTTAAGAATATAACTGGAGGATATAAAGTATATCTAGCCTCTAAATTTACTCCCCAAAAAAATGATCATACTCTAAATTCTAATAACACAATTATTGATGATGTAAAAAATACAAAAATAAATACAGGAATATTTAAGAATTTAGATGCTTGCGGACTTAGCTGCCCAGGTCCACTAATGAGAGTTAAATCTGCAGTAGATGAATTAAATTTCGGAGATTTTTTAAACGTGACAGCTTCTGACCCTGGTTTCTACGCCGATATACAATCTTGGTGCAAAAGTACTGGTACAGAACTAGTAAGCCTAACCAAGGAAAAAGGAATAATTAAAGCTACTTTAAAAAAGAGTTCTTGCGAAGCAGCTGTATCACAGGATAATATTATGATTCCAACAAAAGATGGTCAAACTATGGTTGTCTTTAGCGGAGATTTAGATAAAGCTATAGCATCTTTTATAATAGCTAACGGTGCCGCCGCTATGGGTAAAAAGGTTACTATGTTCTTCACCTTTTGGGGAATAAATATCCTAAGAAAAAACCAAAATACATCCGTTAAAAAGACTTTGGTTGAAAAGATGTTTGGATGGATGATGCCTAGAGGATCACAGAAATTAAAACTATCTCAAATGAACATGGCTGGAATTGGTCCTAAAATGATAAGAAGTATAATGAAAAATAAAAACGTTGAATCTCTTGAAACCCTAATGAAATCAGCTATTGAAAGCGGTGTAGAAATAGTAGCCTGCCAAATGTCAATGGACCTTTTAGGATTTAAAAAAGAAGAATTAATAGATGGTGTTAAATTAGGAGGAGTTGGCTACTACCTTGGAGAAGCCTATAATTCTAACGTAAACCTCTTTATTTAATATAGTTATAAGGGCCTATTGCAAAACAGCGAATATTTTTATACTATCATAAATAAAAACCATGCATACAATGGAATATATTTTCCTATTTATGCATGGCTTTTGATTTTATACATGACTTTTATGCATTTTGTAACAGACCCTATAAAATATAATATAGCTTATATATCATTTCATTTTAGATATTAATTATTCTTCAAGCTTGCTGTCGATGAATTTTCCATTTTCATAGAAAAGTTCTCCATCAGCATAAATCTTTCCGCCGTTTCTCATATCACAAAGCATATCCCAGTGAATTGTAGATCTGTTTTTTCCACCTGCTTCTGGCATAGAATCTCCTATTGCCATATGAATTGTTCCACCTATCTTTTCATCAAAAAGCATATTCTTTGTGAACTTTTTAATTCCGTAGTTTGTTCCTATGGCAACTTCACCAAATCTAGAAGCTCCCTCATCTGTTTCCAAAAGGGCCTTTAGAAGATCTTCTCCTTTTTTAGCAGTGGCTTTTACAACTTTACCATTTTCAATCTCTAATCTTATATCCTCAATCTCTTTTCCCATATATATTCCTGGAAAACTGAAAGTAATATATCCATTTATGCCGTCTTCCACTGGTGATGTAAACACCTCTCCATCTGGGAAATTTACTTTTCCATCACAGTTAATCCACTTTCTTCCTTCAATATTGACTTTTATATCCGTTCCTTGTGATACAATGTGAAGCTCCTTTTTATTATCTAAATACTTTACCCACTTTTCTTGGTATGCACTTACATTTTTCCATTCACTTACTGGATCTTCACTATCTAGAAGACCTGCTCCATAAACAAAATCTTCATACTCAGAAAGACTCATGCTTGCTTCTTGAGCATCTGCATAAGTAGGAAACTGTGTTCCGCACCATCTAAGGCTTCCATCTCCCATTCTTTCTGAATAAATCTTTCTCCAGCTTGATGCTCCCTTAGAGTTTAATTGAATCTTTTTAGCATCTATATTTGAATTGGATTTTGTATTTCTTGTTCCCCAAGCTGTAAGCCATACATCTGCTTTGGATAAAAGAGTTTTAGCCATGAAATTTTCTTCTTGAAGTTGATCATCAGTGCTATATTTTAGTTTTATTTCACTAACTGCATCAGAAGTTAGGTTAGTTTCTACATGTCCTCCTGCAAGAATAGCTTCTTTAACTACCTCTGCCATCCAAGGTTCTGCTACACTGTCGCATTGAACATATACAAAGTCCCCTTTTTTTACCCTTGTTGAGTAATTTACTAAAAGTTTTGCAAGCTTATTTAATCTAGGATCTCCCATTTTCATTCCTCCCTAAATTTATATTAAAAACTCTTATCTAATTAGAGCAATATTTCTATTTGCTCATCATTATCTTATTTATTTCCATTATCATTTTTTCTTCATTTAAAGGCTTTATGAGAAATCCTTTAGCTCCAGCCTTAATGGATTCTATAACCATTCCCTGTTGTCCCATAGCAGAACACATTATAATTTTTGCATTAGGATCCATTTTTATTATTTCCTTTACAGCCTCAACACCATTCATATCTGGCATAGTTATATCCATAGTAACTATATCTGGTTTTAATTCTTTATATAATCTAATAGCCTCACTGCCATTGGCTGCTTGCCCTACTACATCAATATTATTTTTTGTTAGATAATTTATAATATTAAGCCTCATAAATTGAGAATCATCCACAACTAAAACTTTCATTTTATCTCTCCTATGTAATCAAAAATAGAGTTGCTATGTTTTTTAAATGAATATAAAAATCATCACTTATTTTAAACATATCCAATAGAAAAAACCAATACAGCATCTTATTTGTATTGGCTCCATCTAAATACAATTATACATTTTCCATGTTTTTACGTCAACAATTAGTTTTTCCTCTTTATATCCATCCGCCGCATATTTCATTTTTTATTTCTGCATATATATCAATTAGCTTTGAGATAATCAATCAATTTTTCTTTACTAGTTTTATTAAATTTCCCTTTTTCCAGTTTCAAAAATGTTATATTTTCACATACATCCCCTATATATTCTACCATTCTTGGATGACAAGTAGTTATAAAAATCTGATTCTGTTTTGCAATATTAGTCAGAAGTTTTAACACACTCTTAGTATGACTTTCATCAAAATTAACAAAGGAATCATCTAAAATTATTGGTAAAGGAGGAGTTATTTCTTTTATTCTGCTGAGCCTTACAGATAAAAATAGCTGTTCTTTTGTAGCCCTGCTCAAAATATTTGAGTTTTCGTAGATGGTACCATCTTTAACCGCAGTTTTAAAATCCATAGATGACAAATCCTCTACGGGCTGTATATCATAATATTCCCCTCTGGTTATTTGACTCAAATAGCTGCTGGCATCCTTTAAAAGAAAATCCTTAGTTCTCTCAACAAAATTATCTTGAACCTTTTTAAGTATAAATTCTGCTGCTCTTAAAGTTCCATAGCGCTTTGCTATGGAATACATAGACTTTCTAGCCTCATCAATCTTTTCTTGGGCATATTCAACGTTTTTTGTACTATAAAGACCTTGAAGCTCATATCTTATGCTTTCTCTTTTTTCTATGAAACTTTGTAGTTCCTTTTCAAAGTTCTTAAGCTTTTTCTTTAAACTATTATACTCTTCCTCCACGCTTTCAAGAGAAATAAATCTATTAAATTCCTCTTTAAAATTTTCTAAACTAATTCCTGAAGGTAAGAATGTACAAGCATTTTCTAAAGTTCTTTCCAATATTTCATATTTGCTCTTAAGCTCTTTAAGCTCTCTAAACTTTTTACATTTTTTAATATAGTCATCTAATGAGGTCATTATATCTTCTTTATCATATTCTCCAATAAATTCTTTTATCTTTCTTTCACATAAAACTTTTTTCTGCTCTTCTAAACTTAATTTTTCTGCAGTACCTGCATAATTATTTAGCTTTTCTATTTGTTCAAAAATAAGGTTAGAATGCTTAATTATATCTTCATTTTTATATATATAATTGTCTTCTATTAGTTCACTGAATTCTCCAATGATATCCACTATAGGCATTAAGCTTTCTTTTATAGCTGTTTCTTCTTTCTTTAGCTTATTAATATAATTTTGAAGACTCAATATGCTGTTTTTTATTTCTTTTATATTTCTAAAATATTCTATCAATGTTTCTCCTGATATTTCTTCATCTATATCCAGAAGTTTTCTATAGCCTTTCAAACTTGACTTTATTGATTCAAATTTCTCATTGACCTTTTCTAGATACTCCTTATTATCTAAAACTTTCTTATTTATATTCTCCATCTCTGTAACATTAGCAAGAGATGACTTGTTAGTTCCTGAAGAATATTTAATGAACCCGTAAGTTCCTCCTAAAGCAGCTCCTGATAGGGACAGCACTATTCCTGCATTATAATTTACAAAGCATAACAAAGCTCCAAGAATTATTATACATATAGAAATGTAAAAACATCTTTTTATAAGCTTGTCTATATTAGTTATTTCATTGTTTCCAAAAGTTTTTTCAAGCATCACTCTGTTATTCTCTAAAGCTTTTATTTCATTACTTAATTCTCTTTTTTTATAATATAATTCTTTTTCTTCTCTTACTAAGCTGCCCAGCTTATTCTCTTCAATAATATCTGTTTTTATATCCATCAGCTTAGCAAAATCATCTTTCCATTTTTCATTGATGCCAAGAATTCTTCTTGAAATTTCTTCCTTAGCTCTAATGCAATTATTTTTTAATTCTCTATAATTATTTATCTTTTCCTTAATTCCTGATAATCCTTGGCTAAAAGTTAAAAGCTTATTTTTATTGCTTAAAAGCTTATCTTTCAGTTCTTCTTTACCTACAACCTGCAGAAACCTATATTTTTCCTCATTGTATTCATGGAGTATATTATTGTATTCTTCTTTTAAAGCTACTGCTTTCTCCATAGAACTAAATTTTTTTCCTTGCTCTAACAAGCTCATATCTTCCAAAGACATTTTTACCTTTAATTTCTTCAATTCTCCATAGGTTGCAAAGTTATTTTTTATTAATTCTAACCGAAATACATCATCTCTTGTTTTGCATATGTGATTTTTAAACTTTTCAATATCAATTTCTATATTCTTTAACTCAATGCTCTTTTCATAGTACTCTTCCACCTGAGTTTTTGCCTTTTCTCTAAGCCTTATACCTTCTTTTATTTCTTTATTATATATCTTAAATTGTTTTGTAGATGGATTTCCTCTAACTCCACCTATTTTTTGAGCCTCATTCTGAATTTCTTTAATAAATTTGGGAATATGGATTATTTCTTTAAAACCGGCTCCTAGTAATATGCTTTGCATATTGCTTACTTCTTTGGAATCCTCAAGAGAAGTGTTTTGAAGCTCGTCTAGAGTTATAGTAAAAAGCTGCTTATATGTAAAATAATCAACATTTCCATACAACTCTTCAATGGATATGTTATTTTCTATGTTAATTCCTTTTACTGATGGAAGTCTATTTCCTATTATCTCTACATTGAACAGTTCACCATCATTACATTCAACATCATAATTTACACCATACTCTACATTAGGCTTTGGAAGATCTTTAGTATTTTGTCCAAATCCAAACCCTAAATGCCTAAATAATTTCATAAAAGTGGTTTTACCTGCTCTATTATGGCCGCCTATAACTATTATATCCCCATTAAGATCCTCCAATTTTTCATCTCTAAATATACCAAAATCCTTTATATATATTCTCTTTATTCTCAAGCTTACTCACCTTTTTCTAAGAATTTTTCTATAATGAGTTCTTTGGCAGAATTTATTATTTCCTCCACTAAATTATTATTGAGCTGTATTTTTTCTTCATCCATATCTTCTGCACTGCTTTTCTTCTCAAAAACATTTCCAAAGGTATTTATTATTTCTTTTTTTATAAACTCATCTTCTAAACACAATCTTGATATATCATCTATCTCTTTTATTATCTTATTGTTTTTAATTAAATAATCCATATCTGGTATTTCTTTAGATGTATTTATTGATACAGCATTAGTATATAAAAATAACCCTTCATTTAAAAAATGTCTATTCATCCTTTCTGCAAGATATTTTTCTATATTTTCTTCATCTTCTCTTAAGAGCCCGTCTATTTGTCCTCTTCCCTCTATACTCCAATGAACTATATATCCCTTTAACACCTTTTCTATTGGATAAACACTTTCTAAATTCTCTGGCATCTCTACATACGCATTTAATATTTCATCTCCCTTTTCTATTAAAAGCTCCTCTAAATCATTTAATCCCATAAGTTCTTTATTTAAATTATTTATATTTAATACAGCTCTCTTCCATATTACAGATGATGTTGGTATAAATTTAATTTGTTGAGATAAGTCCTCCATAACTTCTACAAGCAGACATCCACCTATTCCTTCTTCCCCTATATCTCTTCCTTGAAGAATCCCCGAATAAGCTATAACAGGCTTGCTGTATAATATTCTGCACTTGTGTATATGGCCTAATGCCCAATAATGTATATTTTCTTTTTTCTTCAAATCCTCTATACTGCAAGGGGCGTAGTTGCTGCTCATAGGCTCTAAAGACGTATGAAGGACTCCTATATTATATACAGAAGAATCCTGAGCTTCATAAGAGGAAACCATTCTCCTTCTTTCCCACCTGCTTTTATAGGATTGTCCCACAACCTTAGCTATAATTTTCCCATTTTTACTTACATCAAAGCTTTGTGGATTGTCACAATCGAATATATGTACATTACTAGGCAGAGTAAATAGCTCCCTTTCCTCTCCTCCTAGAGGATCATGATTGCCTCTAATTAAATATATGTGTATATTTTCTTCTTCCAATCTTATGCTTTCATCGTACAAAACTCTGCTTCCTTTAACAGTACTAAGTTCTCTGTCATAGATGTCCCCAGATAAAATTATAAAATCCGCATTAAATTCTACAGCCGAACTGCAAATCCTTCTAAAACTATTGTATACAGCTTCTTTTAACATCTCATCTATTTTATGATTTTCCTTAACACTTGCATGAACAATACTCCCTAGATGTATATCTGAAGCATGAATAAATCTAAACTTAATCCTTGATTGACCATCCACCATTTTACACGCCTCCGAAAAATGCTTTGCATTTTCATTTTATATCCTCTTCCATTTACTAGCAAGGTAATATTTATAAATTTTATGCACATATATTGATGCAGCTGCATATCCTATTATGTAGAAATAATTTTGAAAGGTGACTAATAGTATGTATTTTGATCCTTACTTTAGAAGGCCAGCTAAATCTTTTGTAAGACTATTTCATGCCTCTCCTGATGCACCAGCCGTAGATATATACTTAGGCAATCAATTAGTTGCTAGAAATTTAAATTTTAAAGACTTTACTCGATATCTTACAGTAGCTCCCGGTCCTTATAACATAAGAGTTTTTCCTGCTGGAAAGACTACTGATCCTATTATAAATTCTAATTACACATTTAAACCAAATGCTATATTAACAATAGCTGCTGCAGGAATGCTTAAAAATATTAAGCTTCTTCCTTTTGAAGAGCCAAAAATGCCTTCAATTCCTGGAAAATCTTATATTAGATTCATTCATTTATCTCCTAACACTCCTGCTGTAGATATAACTCTACCTAATGGAAATGTTTTATTTAAAAATATAAGCTTTGAAAAATCCTCCGATTACATTTCAATTTCTCAAGGAACATACACTCTCCAAGCTAGACCTACAGGTACAAACAAGATAATATTAAATGTCCCCAATGTAAGAATAAGACCTAATAGAATTTTATCAGTTTACGCTGTTGGACTATTAGATGGAAAACCTCCTCTACAGGTTGTCATACCACTTGATGGAAGCTCATACATTGGTTAACATATAAGAAAATTGTGATGCAATTTTATTGAACGGAAAGTGGAGAAGTGGAGGCGCTTTGGTGCCTCCACTTCTCCACTTAATTGAGTTTTGCTGGCAGCATGGCATAAAATTTGCACGCTTCCACTAACTGACCGATTTCTATCTGTTCTCTGGGTCCATGAGCAAAAATTTCATTTCCTGGGCCAAAGCCAATAGTTGGAATATTAAAAACTCCTGCAGTAACATTACCATTTGTACTTATGGTCCATTTGCCAAGCTTAGGTTCTTTGTTAAACATATCTCTATAAACATTTTTTGCTGCTTTTAAAAGTTCATGATCCTCATTTAGTGACCAAGCTGGAGTACAAGCTTTGCATGGATAAGTTACTCCCGTATAGCTCGGCTTATCAAACATTATTGGTTCAACTTTAGCATTTTGAGCTCCATTTAATTTCCTTATCTCTTCTAAGACACTGCTCATATCTTCCTCTATGCCTATCCTTCTATCTATATGAACAATGCATTCATCTGGAATTGAGCCAGAAGATGGAGTTTTAAAAAACAATTGAGTCACAGCTATAGAAGCTTGACCCAAGAAACCATTATTCTTATATTTTTTATTTAACTTTCTTAGTTCATCAATGATTGGTATAGCTTCATATATTGCATTCATCCCCCTTTGAGGAGCACTAGCATCACAAGGCAAGCCTTTTACTGTTACCTTAAGCTCAGCTTTTCCCCTGCTGCCTCTATATATGTTCAAGTTTGTAGGTTCTGTTACGATTACCAAATCTGGTCTTATATTATCTTCTTTTATTATGTATCGCCATGCTACTCCTTCTCCTTCTTCCTTCATAACTGTTCCTATGAAATAAATAGTATATTCATTGCAAAGTCCAATCTCTTTTATAATCCTTCCTGCATAAATCATAGAAGCTATGCCACCCTTTTGGTCTGCTGCTCCTCTTCCATAGATTACATTATCAATGATGATTCCTTCAAAGGGATTTATCCTCCATAACTCCTCATCTCCAACTTTTACAGTATCCATATGAGCATCTATAGCTATAATTTTGTTTCCATTTCCTATTCTTCCTATTACATTTCCTAGATTGTCTACAGTAACTTCATCAAATTCCAATTTCATCATCTCATTTTTGATTGTTAAAGCTAATTTTTTTTCTTCTCCGCTAAAGCTTGGTATTCTTATCATTTCTATTAAGAAACTAATCATATCTTCCTTATATTTTTCTGACAGCTTAATTATTCTGCTCTTTATGTCCATTATTTCTGCCCCTTTTTAAAATATTATTCTATATATGTTATTTTTATCTTTCTTTATTTATAACTGCCTTAAACAAATTATAAATTAGATTTATCTCTTATCTTTAAAATCAGCTATAAACCTAGACAAAGTATTTTTAATTCATCAAATTTTGCTGAGTACTTTAAATAATAGATCAAAGGGGCATTATATTTTAGTTACAATTCATTTTTCTTGTTCTTAATATCCCAAAAATTGCTCCTGCTCCACCCCAAATCAGAAGCACAGGTACAAAAGAAGGTATTAACCCATCAATAAAAGAACATACCAAATTAACTGGTACATAAATGAAAGATATTATAGGAAGAAATATATTTCCAATTAGATAGGGTGATATTATGGTGAATATAAAGCTTATTAAAATTCCCATGGGTGATTTTATAGCTATTACTAGAATAAAGCTCAATATTATAAAGCTAATAATCATATACTTGATTAAATAATCACTGCCCTGCAGTACTGTTGAGAAAGCGTATTTAAAATTCCCCCATATCTCATCATAGCTTATACTTGAAAAAGAATACTTTTTTGTATAGAACTCTAAAAAATTTAGATTTTCATTAGAAATAATAAATACTGGGAGTATAAAAATTATTCTCAAAACAAGAAATACAATAGAAAATCTAACTCCCTCAATTATGTAATTATATTTATGCTTATTTATGTTTGGTTTTACATTAGATAAATCGTCTATTATTAATAACTTATCAGACACTTGACTCATCTCCTTTTACCATATTTTTACATAAATATATATTACCATATTTTTCCTCAATTTGCATTAGCTTAATTCTCAAAAAATAAAAAAGCCCTGCCGCAAATACAGAGCTTTTTCTAATTATCTTATATATTTAGTTATATTTTTCATACTTCTTCTTCTGAATATAGATAAAGCTATGAACACCCATGCAGAAGCTAATGCCCAACCTCCAATAACATCACTTATATAGTGAACACCTACATATACTCTACTTAATCCAATTAATGAAGCATATATAAAAATTACAATGCTTATTATAAATGCAAGAATTCTATTATTTAAGGCGCTTAATATGAAATAAATTAGTATTAAGGCACCTGCCATTGAAATTATAGCGTGGCCACTTGGAAAACTATATCCTCCAATATCAACTAGCCAATCTCCTTCAGGTCTTTCTCTTCCACATAAAAATTTCACGCTTTGACTTACAATAGCAATACCCAAAATATTCACTGCGTAAAACACTGCTTCTCTTTGTTTATTTCTCATGTAAAGATATAGTATTATAAGAATAGTAAATATTATTGCAACTATTGTATCTCCACTTTTACTTATAAAAACCATAATGCTGCTTAAACTATCGTTTCTAATGGTTTTAATATAATTAATTACTAGCTTATCAATTTTTCCTCCGCCTGCATTAAAACTGTCTCTAAGCTTTATTATAAAAAAGGCAATCCATCCCACAGCCATTACAGCAAGCAGGCATAAATAATATCCTAAACTAGGCTTCTTATCTTCTCTAGAGTTCATTATATACATCATAAGTTTCTCCTTTTTACATGAAATCTTTATTACTGAATTCCTAAATAGTATACTAAATTTCCATACCTATGTCATCTATTAATACATCTCCTTTAGAGCCTTTATTAAAGATAAATTCTATATTTTTCAATTTACTTGGCTGAAGCTTAGGATTTACTTCTAGAAAATCCCTCATAGATATTTGAAAAGTTTGAAGTACAGGTTCAAAATTTTCTCCATAGTTTATCTTATTATAGTAGTTCCATTTTGAAAGCTTAACTCCTATTGGTGGATGAAGCCTTCCTATATTGCTCAAAGATATGGATGCTTCTTCTCCGCTATTATCAATCAATTTTATAGTGAAGTCTGTTAACTCTAATTTATTTTTTTTTAGCTTTTCCTTTTGAACATCTGCAGCAGAAAATACCAACTTTGATTTAGAATTAATGTTCCAATTATTTGCCGTGCTTTTAGGAAGCTCTATAACATATCTTCCCCCACTCTTGGTCCATTTTAATTCTACAGCATTGTTATTTCCTGAAAAATCACTTCTAAACTCTAACTTTTTTTCCTTCCAGGTGTATACACCTTCTCCCCTTTGAATTCCTCCTGATAAAGTTGAGGTCTCAAGGTCTGCATCTTCCTCATAATTGCTTATAAGTTTAAAGTTAGAATCCTCAAATCTGCTTATATACACGGTTTTAGGAAGAAAATTTTCACCTTCTTCATAGTTTTTAAATAAGGATATATACTCCATCTCATTTTTAAGAGTAGTTTTTAAAAATGCAGATATATAGGTTTTTGCTATATTCCTTTGATCTTCCCCACTTAAGAGAGGCTTTATGTTTAATGCCCATCCTAAAGGTTTTCGTATATCTCTTCTTCCCCACAAGGTATTGAATTGCCCATGATTTGCTCCATATATATATAAGGATGACTTAAAATGATACATATCATCATCAAATTTTATTCTATTATATTGATTGCTTCCCATAAACATAGACACATCTCCATCATTAGCTCCTTGGAGAAGAAGGTAGTTTATGTTTTTTATTTCTGTGGGCTTACCTGCAGGCTTATATTGTTCGTCTGTAGGCGCTATTGCTGCTATAGACTTAATATTGTAGTTAAAATTAAATTTTATAGAAGCATTGGTTGGATAATACTTAAGCTTGTTAAAGACTGCTGCAGTAGCTACAGCTTCTCCCCCTCTTGAATGTCCAATTAATGCAATATTATCAAAGTCAACTTTGTTATAAAACGGATTTTTCTTATCTCCATTAAACTTTTTCCAAGCATCTAAATGCTTTAATAAAATCCAAGCCCTTGCATCATTTTCTCCTCCCAAATCTCCAAACCAAGAACCATTTAGAAAGTTTTCATCTACAGAAACTGTAATAAAGCCTTGACTTGCTAAAAGTCTTCCCAAATACTCATACCCATTCTCAGACCTTTCTTTCATATCATGATTTCCATGAACTATTAATACTAAAGGGAATTTTCCTTCTCCTTCTGGATAATAAACTTGTCCGTTTATAGGCATGGATTTATCGTCAAAGCCCCAATACATGGTTCTTAGCTTTCCTTTTAAGCCTGTATAATTTTCAAGGAAAGGATATGCATATACATTATCCGTCTTAATATCTACTTCTTCACCATACTCTACTCTATTTTTATCTCTTCCACTGCCGTAAGATAAGGTTTTAACTTTGTATTTTCCTTCTTCACTTTGGCTTAATATATCTTCTTTATTATCTGAACTTTTCATAGATAATATATAATTTTTTAATTCATAATTCACATTACCTAAATTTCTTATCTGAGCTATTGCAGCTATGTTTAAAGTCAATGTTATACCAACTAATGCAAAAGCTAACATTCTTTTTCCTTTGTTTTTAAAAGCAAGTCTAAGCCCTATTCCTAAAAAACTTTCTACGGCTATTATTAAGATTGCCCATAAAAACGCTAAATAAACAGGAAAGCCTAAAGCAAAACTAATTCCTGCTGTAAGGGCTGCTATTCCAAGAATTAATATGGCTAAAAACTCCAGCGGAAAATCCATAAATATTCTAAGCATAATTTTTATTAAAGTTTTTCCTATAAACACAAAAATCATTCCAAGCAAAACGCAAAGTGATATATCTATAACCTTTCCAAGCCCTGTATCCAAGTAAAATCCAATAACTGCTGAAAGTATCACCATAAATCCTATTACAGCGAACCTCCCACCTATCCACGCTTCGCCGAATACTCCTTTTATCATTTTTATAAATTTTGTGTACATATTTTTAAACCAAATTACTATGCTTTTTACTTTCATATCTCCCCAATCCTTTATTATATTTATACAATTCTATTATACACGACAACGCAATAGAAATATTAGACATATCTTGCGTAGCGAAGCTTTCCTAAATGCCTCTCTAATTGTATTTACTCACCTCATATAAAAGTGCAAGTACATTGATTAGATATTTGAACATCACCCATGGGATTTGCATTGTAGAAAGCGTTGAACAAGCTTTAGAATCTCTTTTATTTCTGGATTTTAAGCACCGTAAGAACCTTCTATTGTCTGAGCGACAGTGAGTTTAGAAGGTTTAGGGGCTTTAAATCCAGAAATATTAGAGCTTCTTTGCGAAGTGAAGCTTTCCTAAATGCAAATCCCATGGGTGATGTTAATATAAAATCATTTTATATATTTCTCATATCTGAGCTTTTTTCCTTCTTCCCAAGGTTTATATTTCTTAAAGAATTCCAATCTTTCATTTATTGGAGGATGGTCATATTTCCACATCTTATATAGAGGATCTGGATTTGGAATTGTAATCCCCTCATGGGAGAGTTTTTCAAAAGATGTTATAGCAGCAGTATTATCTCTTGTAAGTTCTATAGCAAAAGCGTCTGCTTCACGTTCTATATAGCAAGAATAAGCGTTGGACGCTGGAGTTATAAATATCATGCATAGACTTAATATAAATATAATTATGGGAAAAGAAGCTACATCGCTGAGGTCACTAAATTTAAACCTTATCTTAAATTTATTTATTATGGCCGGTGCTAAAACATGAATTATGTATAGAACTATAAAAGTAATTATTGTTTGTATTATAAAGAGTTTTTGAATATGTGATAATACATAATGACCTATTTCATGGGCAGTAACAAACCTTAATTCCCTTAAATTTAGCTTATTTAAAGCAGTGTCCCACAATACTATTCTTCTAGACTTTCCTATTCCAGTCATATATGCATTTATCATAGATGTTTCTTTGCTTTTGTCTACTTTTAAAATAGTACAGTTTTCTATGTTTGCCTTTTGCGTGAGTTCAATTAAACTTTTTTCTGTGGTCTTATCTTCTATAGTTTTAAAGTCGTTAAACAATGGATCTATTATAACTGGTTGTACATAAAAAAGCGCAAGGCTTATAGGTATTGATATAATTCCAGTATATATCCACCATCTTTTAGGGCTTCTTTTAATTATGGCATAAAATATTAGAATAGCAAAAAATATTTCTACAGATCCTATAGCGAAATTTAGAAAATAATCTTTTAACCACATATGCAGCGGTTGATATGACAATCCAAATTTATGACTTTGAATATAACTGCCATAAAAAGTTAATGGAAAGTTTAAAGCACTATCTAATATATTATATAGCAATCCATAAATCCCCACAGCTATAAAAGTTTTTTTCCCTATTCCCTTTGATACATTTCTAAACTTTGCAGAGCATCCTGTTGACAATATTATTATAGGTACACCTAGACTGAACACAATCTTAAGCCCTTGTACTATTCTATCACTTTTATAAAACCTCTCTCCTTTTTCTTCTCTACTTTCTATCCTTATATTTTTTTCTTTAGAAGTATCCTCTTTCCCTAAAGCCAAATTATTAGTCTTTATAAATATTACACTTATAAAAACAAATATTATAACAACTAACTTAAGCACTTTAAATTTTTTCATACCTTACATTACAGCTCCTTATAATCTCACTCTATAAAACCTTCTCTACTAATTATACTATTATAATTTTAAAAAATTCTAAAAATCCATTGACAAAAATCAAAAGCAATGTATATACTGTATATATACGATATATACAGTATATACAAGCATACATATAAAATCTTTTTCTTTACAAACTCTATTTTTTAAGCTTGGTAAAATCTTATTATGTATTTGATTTTATACTGTATTCTATTAAATATTATATAAGGAGATATTTAGATGAAAATAATAGTATCTAACTCTTCTGGAGAGCCCATTTATGAACAGATAGCAAATCAAATAAAAGCCCTAATAATACAGGGTGAGCTGCAAGAGGGAGATTCACTGCCTTCTATAAGAAGCCTTGCAAAGGAGCTGCAAATAAGCGTTATTACAACCAAAAGGGCCTATGAAGAGCTTGAAAGAGAAGGCTTTATAGAAACTGTTGCAGGAAAAGGTTCTTTTGTAGCGGCTCAAAATAAGGAGCTGCTGCGTGAGAGAAAGCTAAAGTTTATAGAAGAAAAACTTTTAGAAGTAGTTGAAGAAAGTAAGATGCTTAATTTAAGTTTTGAAGATATTTTAGAAATGTTAAAAATTCTTTTTGAAGAAAATTAGGGGGTTTTTATATGAATAATAATAATATCTTAGAAGTCAACAATCTTAGAAAAAAATATAAAGATTTCACTCTCAATAATATAAGTTTTACTTTAGAAAAAGGCTATATTATGGGATTTATAGGACCTAATGGAGCTGGAAAAAGCACAACTATAAAATTAATTATGAATCTACTCCGCAGGGATAGTGGTTATATTAAAATTTTCGGTCTTGATAACTTAAAGCATGAGAAAGAAGTCAAAAACAGAATAGGCTTTGTTTATGATGAAAATTATTACTACGAAGATTTAACTATGGAAAGCATGAAAAAAATAATAGCTCCCTTCTATAGCAAATGGGATGATTCTTCCTTTGATAGATATATGAAAGATTTTAATCTAGACCCTAAGAAAAAGATAAAAACTTTGTCTAAAGGTATGAAAATGAAATTTTCCTTAGCCATTGCCCTATCTCATAATGCTGAACTCATAATAATGGATGAACCAACCTCTGGACTTGACCCTGTTTTTAGAAGAGAAATATTAGATATTCTCTATTCTATTATTCAAGATGAAAATAAAAGTGTATTTTTCTCTACTCACATAACTACTGATTTAGAGAAAATAGCAGATTATATAACTTTCATAAACAATGGAAACATAGTGTTCTCAAAGCCTAAAGATGATATATTAGAAAGCTATGGCATAGTTAAAGGAGGCCTTGAACTTTTAAATAGCCATACTAAAAAAGAATTTTTAGGTATTAGTGAAAACCGATTTGGCTTTGAAGCCCTTACTGATAATGTAGAAAATATAAAAAAAGTCTTTAAGAATGAAGTTATAATAGAAAAACCAACTCTTGAAGATATAATGGTCTACATGGTAAGGAGGTAAAAATATGATTAATCTCATTAAAAAAGACTTTGCTATAACTTTTAGTAAGAAAAATGCTGCTATATTTTTAGCTTATTGTCTATTTATAATTACAGTAATGGACACTTTTTCTTCTGATAATATATACATTCTCATAATCAACACTATAGCTTATTTCTTAGTCAGTGAAAGCTTCATATATGATGAAAGAACTAAAGGGGAATATATAATAAATTCTCTTCCTGTAAAAAGAGAAGAAATTGTCCTATCAAGATATTTGAGCTTAATATTTTATATTTTTGCCGCTACAGTATTTGCTGCTGCCTTAGGATCACTAACTGCCTTAATGAATATAGGAAACATTGGATTTATAAATATGAATGTAATTAAAAAGGTATTTGTTTCTAGTATTTTAATGATTTCCTTAGTTATACCTTTGTTCTACAAATTCGGTTATAGAACTATAAAGATACTTTATTTGTTGATTTATATGTCCTTCTTTTCATTTATAACTGCTATTCAAGATATTGTAACTTTAGATTTTGTAAAAAAAATTATGGTCTTTATGGAAACTAATAAAGGGCTTATAGATATATTATCTACAATTATACTGATATGCCTAGTAATTATATCAGCCATAATTTCATTACAAGTTTATAGAAAAAAAGATATATGAGAGGGTGAGTATTAATGTTAAATCTAGTTTTAAAGGATTTTAAGCTTGGCAAAAGGTATAATATATTCCTTTTAGTATATAGTCTCATGATATCCGCATTTGGTCTTAAGATGGATCACCTTCCTGGAATGCTTTATGTTTTATCTATAGTAATGCTATCTTATATATCTATCCTATATTCTAATGGTTATGATGAAAAATATAAAATCAATATAGCATTAAACAGCATGCCCATTAATAAAAAAGATATAGTACGTGCAAAGTATTTATCCCTTATTCTACGCGTTTTAATAGTATCATGTGTTATAATCATATTTACTCTTATTTTAAATAGACTTGGAGTAAAAGCAACTGTTCGAACTGCAACCTTTTGGGATTTCATTTTATCCTTTAACTTGCTTGGTATATTTTATTCAGTATACTATCCTCTTTATTATAAATTTGAATATAATAAATTTAGAATAATCAATATGATATTATATATAATTTTATTAGTCATCCCCGGCTATATTACAAAATTTCTTAAATCTAATATAGGATTAAAATTCTACAATTGGATTATGGATTTTAGACATTTAAATCAGTTTCAACTTTTTACATCAATTTTAGTTTTAATAGTTTTGATTATATCAATGACAATATCCTCAAAAATCTACTGCAACAAAGAATTTTAGCCGCCTAATATTGACATAAAATATGCCTTGGTATATGATTAAAAGAGGACTTTTCATGCCTTTCATCAGAGAGCAAATGGTGAAAGGCATTTAAATATATATATAGGAGTGAAGAAAATGTCAGCAAAGGAAGTTAGAACGAGATTTGCACCTAGTCCAACTGGCTATATGCATGTGGGCAATCTTAGAACAGCCCTTTACACTTATTTAATAGCAAAACATGAAGGCGGAAAGTTTATATTAAGAATTGAGGATACAGACCAAGAAAGGTACGTTGAAGGAGCTGTTGATGTAATATTTAAGACTCTAAAAATGACTGGTCTAATTCATGATGAAGGTCCAGATATAGGCGGTCCTGTAGGTCCTTACGTTCAAAGCGAAAGACGTGGAATTTACCTTGAATATGCTAAAAAGTTAATTGAAAAAGGAGAAGCTTACTACTGTTTCTGCGATAAAGAAAGACTTGATTCTATAAAAGGAGATTCTGATGATCCTAATCAAAAGGTATTTAAATACGATGGGCACTGTAGAAATCTTTCAAAAGAAGAAGTGGAAAAAAAATTAGCTTCCGGAATGCCTTATGTTATAAGGCAAAAAAATCCTACTGAAGGGGTTACAACTTTCGTAGATGAAATTTATGGAGAAATCTCTGTAGATAACTCTGAACTTGAAGATATGATTCTTATAAAATCTGACGGACTTCCAACATACAATTTTGCTAATGTTATTGATGACCACTTAATGGGAATCACTCATGTAGTCCGCGGAAATGAATACCTATCTTCTGCACCAAAATACAACAGATTATATAATGCTTTTGGATGGGACATTCCAACTTACATACACTGCCCTCCAATAATGAAGGATGCTCATAACAAGCTAAGTAAGAGAAATGGAGATGCTTCTTTTGAAGATTTACTTGCAAAAGGATATCTTAAAGATGCAGTATTAAACTTTATCGCTCTTCTTGGATGGAATCCAGGAACAGATCAAGAAATCTTTACTTTAGAAGAACTTGTAAAGCAGTTTGATTATAGAAATATTAATAAGTCACCTGCTATATTTGATACAGTTAAACTAAGATGGATGAATGGAGAATACATTAAAAAGCTTCCTCTTGAAGAGTTCCATAAACTTGCAATGCCATATTACAAAGAAGTTTTCCAAGATGAAGACATGGCAAAACTAGATATGATGAAGATAAGCGAACTTCTTCAAACAAGAACTGAAGTTTTAACTGACATTCCAGAAAAACTTCCATTCTTTAAGGAATTACCTGATTATGATATAGACTTATATACTCATAAAAAGATGAAAACTAATGCTGAAAATTCTCTTGTTACTCTAGAAAGAGTACTTCCAGTGCTTGAAGGCTTAGAGAATTGGACTTTTGAATCTCTTCATGATGCAGTATTTAAATTAATTGCTGAAATGGAAGTTAAAAATGGAGTGGTTCTATGGCCTATAAGAACTGCACTATCAGGTTTACCAGCATCACCAGGTGGAGCTTTCGAACTTGCAGAAATCCTTGGAAAAGAAGAATCTCTAAGAAGAATTAGAATTGGTATAGAAAAACTTAAAAATAGATAAAAAATTGGGGCTAATTTTTAAGCCCTAATTTTTTATCTATTTTTAATTGATTTTTCATAAATCTAGCTTTAGGATTTAGTTCTTTATAATTTTTTTCATACAATTGCTTTAGACTTTCTATTTTAGTCTTATACATATCATTATCCATTACTTTATATTGTGAAATTAAAAAATTATAATACACCTCATACATGTCTGGATAAAACCTCTGTATGGTTAAAAATTCTTCATAATATTTTACAGCATTCTTATTGTCTTTTAACTTTTCATAACTAAAAGCAAGGTTCCCTTTTATTCTTGGATCATAGGGGTTAATCTTCTCACCTTCTTTTAAGCAATCAATGCATTTTTTCAAATAACTCTTTTCTCCATATTCCATATATATTTCATTATATACTTGAGATAAAGCTAAGTAAGGTCTTGGAGTTTTTATAGTTATTTTTCTTTCTAAGTCATAAGCCCTAATTGCCATATTATAATCTTTATTGACATCATATCTACTGCCAATAAAGTCTATAGAGTTGATTAGAATTAAATAAAATGAAAATATAATTATAAAAACATATGTCACCCTAGGCGCCAATCCAGCTTTTGAGGCTGATGCATTACCTTTAAGTTTTCCTTTAAACTTCTTTTCATCTCTGCCTTTTGTCATATCATATTTTAAATTTTCTTCTCCAAAGCTAAAGATCATTACCACAAAAATAAATATTGCTGGGTATTCAAAATCGAAATCTAAAAGACTATGAAAAAATATACTTAAGTGGAGGGGCAAATAATACTTTTTATCCTTATTCTCACTCTTAAATAATACATAAGTACCATATATTCCTATAGCTATAAATATTATCATGCCTAATATACCAATATCATATCCTCTTTGAAGCACAGAATTATGAATATATCTTACATCATAAAAGGCTGATTGTTCCGTATATTGTCTATATTCAAAAGAATTTATGCCATGTCCTAGAGGATTTTTTAGTATGCTCTTTATACCATCCTCAAAGTAAACCAGCCTCTCCTGAAGTACTGGAGTGTAAAAAGATATATTCTTTAATCTAGTTATATAATTATTTTTTACACCAAGTATTAATGCAATAGAAATAATTCCTATAATCAAGACTCCATAGTTTTTCACTTTGAATTTTTTGCTTTTAAACACATAATAAACTATATATATAAAAATTGGTATTAAAAATAAAGCTCCTATTCCTAACTTAGACAGACATATATATATGAGAAGTGACATAAAAACAGATATAAGAGTAGTAAAACCATATTGTTTAAAGTTATAAAAAACATGTAAAAACAAGTAAATTATCAAGTAAAGCATAGAATTTCTTGAACCTGTGTAAATTATTCCAAGAATTAGTATACTTTCAATTGCCCAAGAAATACTTTTATTATCTAAAATAGAATTAAAATATAGTCCTATAATTAAACTTAACCCATAGGTATTAGGATAATTAAAGTTTCCTCCTACTCTTTTATTGAGAATAATACCTTCATAAATTATAAAAACTACAGCAGAAATACATATTAAATAAACTATATCTCTTATTATCTCTTTCTCTTCTTCTTTTTTATCTCTAAAAATCTTATAAAACAGTACAGCACTTATGTATATACTAAGTCCCTCTAAAGAAGATAGAATATCTTTACTAAATACCATTGAGAATACTGCCGTTAGTAATAAACCAATTAACAAGTATACATACTTTTTATTTACATTATGTGCTTTATTTTTATTATGGTCTAGAATTAAAAACATCCCTCCAGCCAAAACAATAACTAGCCCTCCAAAACCTTCTCCTACAAAATTATATGGCATAAGAACTAGTACAGCTGCTAAAAGATAGTTACTTGTTTTTCTTTTCATTTCTTAGACACTCCCTAAAGCTTTTACACTACCTATACTAATAATGAATTTTTTAATAATTTAAAATAAACATGCTAGAATTCTAACATGTTTATTTTAAATTTCGTTTCAATTCTATTTTGTTATACTCCATACACCATTTACTTTTTTACAATTTAAGCTTATATCTTGAGTTTCTTTTACCTTGTTTCCATCCTTTTCAACTACTGTTTCTGCACTAAATGATGTAAAACCAGTATCAGAGGATAAGTTTACTTTTCCTACTGTAACTTTTCCAACTTCACCTTTAAAATCATCTTTCCATTTGTTTATAATATCGTCCATGAAACTTTTCTGTCTACCGTCTAGATTGCTTGGAGATAGGATTTCAAATTTAACATTTAAATCATCTTGTTTATCTTCATTTACTTTAAACTGTGCTACTAAAGCTTTAGGTAATTTTTTGCCTGAAGAAGATTTTACATTATCCTTTACTATAATATAGTAAGACTCTCCATCTTCATAAGGCTGATTAGGAGTCAATTTTACTGAAGAATTATCTTCTCCTAAAGAAACCTTTACAGATTGAGTTCTGCCCATACTATCAACCACAGTAATATTGTCCTCTGTAATAGTATTTTCATCTAATTTCATGTTAAATTTTATATTCCATTCCTTATTTTTTGAAACTAAATCTTTACCTTCTAAAGATTTAGTTGTGTAATCTGAAGGGAGTATATCATTTATACCTATTCCATAGGAAAGCACTCCACTTTCATAAGTTCCTATATAAACCTTGCCATCATTACCACTAACCATACTAGTTATATTATCATTTGCTTCTATATCATAAAGACCAATAAACTTATCTGAATTCTTTTCCTTTGCATAAAGCATATTATATCCTATCCATAATATTAACTTTCCGTCTCCTGTCTCTTCTAGTTTTCTTATTTCAGGATAGTTTTCCGTAAGACTTGAACCTTGACCACTGAATCTTAAATCCTCTTGAGGTGTAAGATTTTCATCTAGTCTATAAACCTTATACCCAGATAAATTATCTCCACACACAAATTCAAGCTCATCATTTTCATTTAAGAATATGTTAATAGGCTCATCTCCATTTTGAGATCTATAATTTATTGCTCTATACTGACTTCCATTTAATTTATTCAACTTTACTCCATTAAGAGCTTTAGTAATCAAATAAACATCATCATTTTTGTCCTTTATTAACTTATTATAAATTACATCATCATAAGAATGAAGCTTTGATAATTCTATTTCTTCTACCTTCTTATCCTTGTCCACTACATAAAGCTTTTCTTCGCCTACAGCGTATAAGTATCCATTATCATCAAAAGTTATAGAAGAAGTATAGTTCATATAACCTTCTTCATTATTTAATTTCACATACTCCTCAATAGAGTTATCTTTTAACTTATAAACTATGTCATCACATACAAAATATACTTCATCGTTATAAATTACTGCACTAATGTAACTTTTAAATTTAGATCCAGTATTGTTTTCTATATTGAACTTATTATTCTTTAAAGTTACTTCTAAAAGCACATCATCACTGTTTTTATAATCTTCATCATAATTATAATTATCACTTATTATTCTAACATCTGAAATCTTATCTTTTAAAACTACTGCTGAATTTGAGACATAACTACCTACAATAGTATCTTCCATTTCTCCTTTACTTATAAGAGTAAAGCCTCTAGTATTTCTTACAGCAATATTATTTTCATCTTCTATACTGAATTCTTTACTATCCTTTGATACTGTATATTTTTCTTTGATTTCATCATAAACTATTTCTTCAATTTTATCTCCATCTAAAACCCATACATTTCCTTTAACATCTTTTTCTATATCCTTTAAATTAGTTCCCTTAAACTCCTTTAAAACCTTTCCCGATTCAGCCACGTGTACAATCTTATCTTTATGAATGACCCATACACTGTCATCATTACCTATGACATAGTTCACAATATCATCGTCAAAGGTATAGGTTTTATCTGTATCATCTTTATATATTCTAGTAAGCATATACTTTTTAGTTTT
Organism: Clostridium sp.; assembly: GCF_047777555.1. GTDB lineage: Bacteria > Bacillota > Clostridia > Clostridiales > Clostridiaceae > Clostridium_H. The sequence goes on from NZ_JBKEEV010000005.1 coordinate 133,161, forward strand.
GGAATCATTTTCTGTAACCTTAAACCAAATTCCTTCATTTGAATCTGATTTTAAATCCGTAAAAGCATCATCATAATTAAAACTTTTACTTACTTTAAGAGTACGAACGCTTTTCTCAGCAACACCTTCAGTATTTTCTACTTTTAAGAGATTATATATTCCCTCAGCGGAATTGTACACTGAAAACCACTTGTTTTTGCTGCTGTCTATTATTACTTCTTGGAGTTTATTGTTAGTTGTATCATTAAATGAAATATACTCATTTACAAAATTAGATTCTCCTGTGAACTTTTCGCTGTCTATGGTCAATAATTTATACATAGAGTTTGTTCTATATGGAGTTAAATATATGTACTTTCCACTTCTTTCAATATTTGTACTAGGAAAAATATCTATCTTGCCTAAATTGTATTTCTTAGCTTTTCCATCCTGTATAAAATAAAGAGAATCTCCAGTAAGAGCTAATGTATAGTCCTCATATTGCTTTAGTTTAAGTATTTTCCCTTCAATATTATATTTATTGGCTATTTTAGTAGAACTGCTATCATATTTTTTATAATCCTCTATAGCTTGTACTTCTTTACTTAAAAATCCCATCGGTAAAAGCGTGAGTATAAAAAAATACACCAATACAAGACCAATAATCCTTTTATTTTTCATATTATTTCCTCCAATATTATAATATTCATTGTATTCATTATACTACAACTTATGTAAAACTTTAAGAAAAACTAGTATTACTAAACCAACTTTATAACTTTAAAGTTGGTTTATCATACTAGCTAGGTATCCAGCTCCAAATCCGTTATCTATATTTACAACACTTGTACCACTTGCACAGCTGTTTAGCATAGATAAAAGAGCTGATAACCCACCAAAGTTAGCTCCATATCCAACACTAGTTGGTACTGCAATAACAGGTTTATCAACTAAACCTCCTATAACGCTGGCAAGAGCACCTTCCATACCAGCTACAGCAACTACAACCTTTGCTCCTCTAATTATATCTAATTTACTGAATAACCTGTGTATTCCTGCAACTCCCACATCATTGATTCTTTCAACTCTATTTCCAAAAATTTCAGCTGTAATTGCTGCTTCTTCTGCTACAGGTAAATCTGAAGTACCTGCTGTAACTACAGCAATATAAGTGTCTGTTTTAGAAACATCCTTTTTCTTTACAGTAATAGTTCTTGCAAGCTCATTATACTCTGCTTCTTTACATATTTCCTTTACCGCTTCATACATTTCTTTTGTAGCTCTAGTTCCTAGGATATTATTATCTTTTGTATTCATAAATTCTACAATACCTTTTACCTGCTCAACTGTCTTTCCTGCACAATATATAACCTCAGGATATCCTACTCTTATTTCTCTATGATTATCAATCTTGGCGTAGCCTAACTCCTTATAAGGTAAATCTTGAAGCTTACTTGCAGCATCATTTATTGAAACGCTGCCACTTTTTACTCCTTCTAAAAGTGCTCTTATATCCTCAGAATTCATTCTAATTCTCCTTTTCTTCTATATTAAGGTTAAGGCTTCCTGTCCTATATCCTTGCATATCTAATGATACATACTTAAACCCAAACTCTTTTAGCTTTGAAGAAATTTCATCCATTAAGTTAATATCAAATAGTCTAGGTATATCTTCTCTTGGAACTTCAATTCTAGCTAAATCTCCGTGGCATCTTACACGAACTGCTCTAAAACCTTTATCCATTAGATACTTTTCTGACCTTTCTATTTTCTCAAATTCTTCTACCTTAAGCTCGGTTCCATAAGGAATTCTTGATAAAAGGCAGGCATAAGGAGGTTTATTCCATGTTGGCAAGTTAAGTTCCTTTGATAACTCTCTTATTTCATTTTTGCTTAATTTATTTTCAAGAAGTGGGCTTTTAATTTCAAGCTCCTTTAATGCTCTTAATCCTGGTCTATAGTCATTTATATCATCAGCATTTGTTCCATCCACTACATAATTGTATCCATTTTTATTTGCAAATTTCTTTACCATAGTAAACACAGCTGTTTTGCATAGATAGCATCTGTCTTCTGGATTAAACTTAATTTCATCTATTATAACAGGAACCTCTAAAAACTCATGTCTTATTCCTATTTCCTTTACTAACTCTTTTGCTTCTTCTATCTCCCATTTAGGTATATAAGGAGACACTACTGTAAGCGCCGCAGCTTTATCTCCTAAAGCTTCCTTTGCAGCTTTGAGTAAGAATGTGCTATCCACTCCTCCTGAAAAAGCTACTACTACGCTTCCTAAATCCTTTAAATAATTAATAAGATTTAAATACTTTTGATTATTCATTTATTACGCCTCCCATATTCTTCAATACTTCGTCATATATGTTTTTAATAGGCTCACCATTATCTTCTGCAAGCTTTCTACAATCCTCATATTCTGGCTTTGATTTTATTAGCTCGCCTTTATAATAAGCCTTTTTAACAGATACCTTTCCATAAATGGTGTCCACAGTTTGGAATTCTCTTTTTAGCTTCGTTCTACTGATTTTATATTCTCTAATTCCTAAAGTAGTTGTTTCTTTAAAAATTATCTCCTTTATATCTTCTTTATTCTCTTTTCTACAAAGCACACTTAGTATAACACCTAATCTTTCCTTTTTCATAAGAATAGGAATTCTATATACATCTAAAGCCCCTTTATTAAAAAGTCTTTCTATAATATATTCGTATATTTCTGGATTCATATCATCAATGTTGCACTCTAAAACATAGGCTTCATCTTTATCCTCCGTATCTATATGTAATTCATCAGTTTTTTTTTACCTAAATATACTCTTAATACATTTGGAATTTCTGTATCCCTGCCTCCTACTCCGTATCCTATCTTTTCAATAGTGAAATCTTTCATATCTGAAAATTCATCCACAGAGGAAGCTAAAATTGCAGCTCCTGTTGGAGTTGTTGTTTCAAAAGGTACTATTCCTGTTTTTACTGGTATTCCTTTAAGTATTTCTACTGTAGCAGGTGCTGGAACTGGAATAAGTCCATGAGCGCATTTTACAAATCCTCCACCAAGCTCTACTGAAGATGCCATAACCTTATCCACTTTTAAGTAATCTAAACATACAGCAGCTCCTACTATATCTACTATAGAATCTACAGCTCCTACCTCATGAAAGTGTACTTCATAAAGCGGTTTCCCATGAACTTTTGCTTCTGCTTCAGCTACTTTTCTAAACATATTTAAGCTTATTTTTTTTACATTATCATTAAGTTCACTTGAATTTATTATTTCTTCAATATGATGTAGATTTCTATGAACATGGTCGTGACTATGACAATGACTATGTTCATCATGGTGATCATGTGAATGATTATGAATATGATCTTGTGAGTGCTCATGAGTATGTCCCTCTTCATGGGTATGTTCATGATGAGTTTTAGTTTGTCCATGCTCTTCGTCACAACATATTTCATCATTATGTCTTAGAATTACATCTACCTTTGTGCCTTCAATTCCTTTTCTACTCTCTTTTCCAACCTTTATTTCAAACTCACTGTCTATCTTTAATTTAGAAAGCTCCTTTATCAAAAAATCCTTGTCTACACCAAGGTCTATCATAGCTCCTAAATTCATATCTCCACTTATTCCTGCAAAACAGTCATAATAAAGTACTTTCATATTTCCCTCTCCCATCCTATGCTATAATTACCATTTTAATATTGTGTTTCATAAAAAGCTTTACATATCTTATTATTTCATATTGTTCATATCTTATTATTGCATGTTAAACATATTATACCTTATTTAGCACTTTCTATGCCAATAAAAAAACATACTATTTATCTAGTTTTACAGATAAATATCTATTAATTCTATCTCATTATGAGAAAAAGTTTTCTCATAATGAGATAGACAAATAACATATTCTCATTCTGATACTATATAAATAACAAATGAGGCCAGACTACATTTTATTAAACATTGTAGTCTGACCCCTCTAATTTAAACTTAAAATTTGTGTTATGACCCTTTTAATTCTCTATTGGCAAACCTTTCCTGGGTTTAGAATATTCTTAGGGTCGAAGGCTTGTTTTATGCCTTTCATTATATTCATATAGCTTTCTCCATATTGATGGAACATATATTCTTTTTTAGCATATCCTATTCCGTGCTCTCCTGATACAAGTCCTCTTAATTCTTCTGATTTCTTGTACATGCACTCGAATACTTCTTTTAATTTCTTTTCCCATTCTTCATCGCTTAAATCATCTTTGCAGATGTAAACGTGTAGGTTTCCATCTCCAGCGTGTCCAAAGCTTGGAATTCTAACGTTGAATTGTTTTTCTAATTCCTTAGTATATTTAATAAAGTTTGCAACTTCATTTCTTGGAACAACAACGTCACACTCATCCATATCGCTTGTTGATGCTTTAATTGCTTCAAGGAAAGCTCCTCTAGCTGACCATACAGATTCTTTTCTTTCATCTGTATCAACTATGAATACATCAAGTGCACCTTCAGCTAAGCAAAGGTCTGCAACTGTTTCATAATCAGCTTCTACTTGAGCTGTGCTGTTTCCATCAAATGTTAATAGAAGATATGCATCTGATGAATTATCTGGGAATTTCTTTCCTAAGAACTCTTCAGCACTAAGTATAACTTCTCTTTGCATGAATTCTATAGCAGTTGGAACTGCTTTTGATTTTATTATCTTAGGAACCATTTCAATAGCAGTATCTATATCCTTAAATGGTATAAGTAAGCTTATAGATTTTTTAGGAAGTGGTAATAATCTCAATACAGCCTTTGTTATTATTCCTAAAGTTCCTTCTGAACCTACGATTAAATCTTTTAAACTGTAGCCTGAACTATTTTTAACAACCTTTCCACCAAGTTCAAGAACATCACCATTTGGAAGAACTACTTCAAGACCACGTACGTAATCTCTTGTAACTCCGTATTTAACAGCTCTCATACCACCTGCATTTGTACTGATGTTTCCACCAATTGTAGCACTCTTTTCACCTGGATCTGGTGGGTAGAAAAGATCAAATTCCTCTACGTATTTACCAATCTCCATTAAAAGAACGCCTGGCTCTAAAGTTAATGTTAAGTTTTCTTCATCTATTTCTAAAATGTTGTTCATTTCTGTTGTTTCTAGCATTATTCCACCATGTAGAGGAACTGATGCTCCAACAAGACCTGTACCTGAACCTCTAACAACTACAGGAATTGTATTTTCGTAAGCATATTTCATTATTTTTGAAATTTCTTCTGTTTTGTGAACCCTAACCAATGCTTCAGGATAATTGCTTATTCCCCCTAATTCATCATGGCTGTAATCCTCACTAATTTCATCTCCATATAAAACCTTATCTTCACCAACAACTGACTTTAAAAATTCTACATCTTTATTATCTACCTTTTTATATTGACTCATAATTAAAAACCCCCCGAACCTTTTTTAGTACCTAACACTTTGTTCCTAATGCTCCTAGCCTATAATTTTAACTTACTATATTTTTAAACTTTACGCTTTAAACTTATCTTATTATTTTGTTGCTGCTACTTCTGATAGATCTTCACCGTCTTTGATTTTTTCAATAAGTTTTGGAACTATTTCATAAATGTCACCAACTATTCCATAGTGAGCAACATTGAATATGGAAGCATCTGGATCATTATTTATTGCCACGATAGTTTCTGAATTATTCATACCAGCTACAAATTGTACTGAGCCTTGGATTCCAAGGGTGATTATAAGTTTTGGCTTTACTGTTCTTCCACTAAGACCTATTTGTCTTTTTGCGTCTATCCAACCTGCTTCAACAAGTGGTCTTGTTCCAGCAACTTGTGCTCCTAATGCATCTGCTAAGTCATAAACAAGCTGCATATCTTTTTCTGATTTTACTCCTCTACCTGCTGCTACAATTACTTCTGCATCTGATATACTTACTTCTTTTTCCTTCTTTGTTACCTTAAGAACTTCTATTCCTGATTTGAACTTATCTTTTGGCATCTCACATAGTGTAACCTTACCCTTAGTTGCCTCACTTCTTTCTGGAGCTGAGAAAATTTTATATCTTACAGTAGCGAATTGAGGTCTATTGTTACTTGTTATAATTTGTGCCATTATATTACCGCCAAAAGCTGGTCTTATTTGAACTAAGTCTGTGTTCTCCTTCATATCAAGGATTGTACAATCTGCTGTAAGTCCAGTCTTAAATCTTGCTGCAACTCTTGGTGCAAGAGATCTACCTACTGTTGTAGCTCCAACTAATATTGATGAAGGCTTAACTTTGTTTATAAAATCTTCAAAAGCTGCTGTATATGGTTCGATTCTAAAATCTTTAAGCTCTTCATAATCGTATACAAATACTTCATCAACACCGTAATGCAATAATTTTTCAGCCTTGTCTTTAATGTTATGTCCAATAAATAAAGCATAAACTGGATGATTTATCTTAGCTGCAAGCTCTCTTCCTTTTCCTATAAGCTCAAGAGTTACAGGGTGAATTTCTCCTTCTACGTGGTCAACATATACTGTGATTCCATTCCATAAGCTCTTGTCTACCTTAGGACCTTCCTCTTCTTCCACGTACTCCATTACTCCTGCAGGTCCTTTTTTTACACAAAGTCTACACATTTTACATGCTGCTGTTATTTCTAATTTACCATTGCTTTCTGTTAATGCACCAAATGGACATACTTTCACTAATTCTTCTATAACTTCTTTGTTTAATTTATCTTCATGAACCAATAACTTTCCCATTTAAATCCCCCCAACTTTTTAGTAACCAACTTTTTCTAGGCTCTACTATGCGAATTTAAGTTCCTTTAATTTAGCAAAAAGTCTCTCAGTAAGTTCTTCGCCGTTCCCTTCCCACATTTCCTTATCAGTGTTTGATTCTGGTGGAAATATTCTCTCAACCTGAGTTGCTGAACCATTTAATCCATAATTCTTTTCGTTCTTATCTTTTAAGTCAGCTAAGCTAAATACTTTTATTTCTCTATCCTTAGTATCTAATTTTTTCTTATAGGATGGAAGTCTTGGAGTATAGATATCCTTTTCAACTGTTATAAGACAAGGATATTTAATTTCCTGGATTTCTACTGTCTCGGCCATATCCATTTCAACAGTTATTGAATCGTCTTTAACTTCTATAATTTCTCTTACATTAGCTACATGTGGAATTCCTAAATATTCTGCTATTTCTGGTCCAACTTGAGCTGTATCTCCATCTGTTGTTTGTTTTCCACAGATGATAAGATCAGGATTTCCTGTCATTCTTACTCCTTGTGATAATGTATAAGCTGTAGCTAATACATCTGCGCCACCAAATTTTCTGTCTGAAAGTAATGCTCCTTCATCTGCTCCCATCATGAATGCTTCTCTTATAATATCCATTGCTTGAGGTGGTCCCATGCTTATTACATTAACTTTTCCACCTTTTTCTTCTCTAATTCTAAATGCGCTTTCTAAAGCATAAAGATCATATGGATTCATCTTAGAATCTATACCATCTCTTTTTAAAACTCCTGTAACTGGATCAACTTCAACCTTTGTTGTTCCTGGAACTTGTTTAATACAAACCAATATTTCCATGTCTTAATCCCCCATTCTATATTTTATAAATAAACTGGTTTATGGTAAGTCGTCATACCAATATATTTTTTAATAAACAGAAAATTAATTCTGCTTATTATTTTCAAACTTTATAATATAAATAAGGATGAGCTAAAGTATGTCATATGTACTGGTATAACTGCTGTGCTGTGCTTTCATAGGAACAAGTTCTATAAAAACGAAGCATGCATAATTATTTTCCCCCCACTAAACTAAGTCTTCCGAATTGGTATGACCATCTTTCCTTTGATTTTATAGTATCATAATTATCAGATTATTTCTACAATAGTTATTTTATTAACAAATCCATCCAAAGTTTTTTTTGAAATCGTTGTCATAATTCTACACCTTACGTCATGTTTTCTCAAAAATTTTTTTTTCATTTTTTTGCTTTTTCAATCACATTTTTGAAAATATAGTTATTTTTTTAACAATACTATAAAATCAAGTTAGAAAAACTATATTAGTTAGTATGTTCAACTAATAAAAATATTAAAAATTTAGTAACATCAGTTCCTACTTCTAAATTAAAAAAAAGAGCTTTTGCTTAAGCAAAAACTCTAAATTAACATTGTGACTTACTAAATTATAACTTGTCCTTTCTCTAACTCATCCTATTTCTATCTAAGCTGTTTAATTAAGTTTTCATTTATTAGCTCCATATGTTTTCTCATAGCTTCTGTAGCTTCTTCTGGATCTCCATTTTTTAGAGCCTGTAATATACTCTCATGTTGTTCATCTATAACATCTTTATGCTGATTATTTATAATATTTTTTCTTGCATCCTTTATAAAAGAATCCATAAGACTAGCAACAGCATTTAATATGCTTACTATTAAAAAGTTTCTAGAAGCCTGAGCGATTTTGTAATGGAACTTCATATCAATTTTTACTCTTTCATCCTCATCATCACAAGTTCTCATTGATTGTAATAGTTCTTCCATATGTTGCAATTCTTCTTCAGTTACTTCCTTTGATGCAAGTGCTACAGTTTCTACTTCTATTATTTTCCTAAGATCAAATATCTCCTGTACTTTGCATTCATTTAGCATAAACATTATAGAAAGAGGTTCGAATAAAGTGTCCTGAAAAGCACTTGCTATAAAATTTCCCTCTCCTTGCTTACACTCTACTAAACCAATCATTTCTAAAGCCCTTAAGGCTTCTCTTATAGATGCTCTGCTAACACCTAACTGTTCTACTAATTCTCTTTCTGATGGAAGCTTATCTCCTCTTTTAAGAGTTCCGTCCTTTATCATTGACTTTATTTGAATTATAACCTGTTCATATACCTTTGTATTTTTTATAGGAGTAAACATACCCTTTTTCTCATCTCCATTTTTTGTGTATTAAAACTTAAGCAAACATTGCTATTATACAATTATTTATACTAATTAGTCAATAATATAAGCTTCATTAATCCAGATAATTTTACATTACAATACAAAGGTCATCTTCATGACCTAAAATCACATAAGTTTTAGCAAAACAATTATAAAAAATATATTTTTATTATATATTATTATGTCATTTACTTAAATAGTAAAATATTGAAATACCATTCTAATGCTCTTTCCCCCAAAAACATTACGATCATTACTGCACTTACTATAAATGGTCCAAAAGGTATATAGTCTTTACGACTTTTCTTTTTTAACAGTATAAGTATTCCTCCCACAACTCCTCCTATTATTACAGATAAAAACAAGGTTAAAATAGTAAGTTTAATGCCTAAATATAATCCGCAAACAGCGCAAATTTCAGCATCCCCCCATCCCATGCCTCCTGATAAAAGAATTATTATAGAGATAAAACCTCCTCCAATTAGTGCTCCTAATAAATAAGTTTTTATAGGAAGCTTTAAATAAATATCTATCACTAAAAATATAACACCAAATACTCCTCCCCATATTATAGTGCTGTTATATATATCTGTAGTATCATAATCTATAATTCCTATAACAATTAAAAAGCAAGATAGTACAGCAAATTTTACGAATTCTATACTTAAACCATACTTTGTATATATGCCAATAAATATAATTCCAGTGAACAGCTCTATTAAAGGATATCTTATAGAAATCTTCTCATTACAGTATCTGCATTTCCCTTTTAATAATACATAACTTATAACTGGAATTAAGTCATAAGGCTTTATTCTGTTTTTACAATTTGTACAATGTGAAGGCGGATAGGAGATTGATTCTTCACGCGGTATTCGATATATACACACATTTAAAAAACTACCTAGGAGAAGTCCGAAAATAAAAATAATTATACTGTTCATTTTTTCACCTCGAAAATTTTATCTAAAAGGAGCTTGAGTTACCAAGCTCCTTAGCAATTTAATTTAATTTTGGCAGTGGAACAACTTTTATAAATTGTTTAACACTATCATCATCCTTTATCATGTTGTCTACTACATTTTTAGCATAACTCAAAGCCTCTGCATCGGTGGTATTTTGAACCCCATTATAGATTATATATGTGTCCCCATTATAAGTATATAAGATAGAGCTTGCAGCATCATGATTTATACTGCTATTAATTGTTGTTCCAAAATAATCATCTAAATATTCATAGTATCTTTTTTTACCATTTTTATCTCTGCTATAAGCAGTAGGCACTCCATCTGTCATAAGAATTATATACTTTTCTTTTACTGAAGTACGCTTATCCAGCATAGCTTTTGCTGTTCTGATGCCATCTCCAATATTGGTAGCCCCTCCTATTTCAAGACTATCAACCTTATTCTTTAAGGTTAATTTTCATTTATTTTAGTAATTATTCTTCCATCCTGTGGAATCCTTTTTTCTGCTATATCAAGGCTTGCCATAATTTTTATACGAGCAGACAGTGATGCCGATGTTTCCTTTGGCGCCCTTAAAACCTCCTGAAGCATCCCATCTATTCTATATCTTATCTTTACATAATTTTCGAAGGGCTCTATATGTATATCACTCGCTTTAGCCTTAACCGCATTTTTTATCACAGAGTCTATAAGCTTTACAACCGGCGCATTTTTTACATCATCCAGCTCTTCTATTTCCTCTTTCACTTCTTCTTTTATGCTGGATTTTGTCAATTCTTCTGCCGCCTTTTCAACGTATTCGCTGGAATAGTATCTATCTATAGCCTTTTCAATGTTTGTTTTAGAGGCTATATAAGGTATAACACTCTTCCCTGTAGCTATATAAACATCATCTACAGCAAAAACATTTAAAGGATCTGACATAGCAACTTTAATTTTATTTTCTTCAAATCCAATAGCTATTAATTTATATTTTAAAGCTAAAGATTCAGGTATAGCTCTCACAGCATTTTTATCCAGCTGTATCATATCCAAATACACTCTCTGTATTCCCAGCTGGAATTCTAGTACATCTAATATGTCCTCTTCGCTTACAAGCTTGTCCTTAATTAAGAGTTCTCCAAGTTTAATTCCAGTAACTCTTTGCTTTTCCAGCTCAGCCTTAAGCTGTTCTTTAGTTATTTTTCCTCCTTCAACTAATAAATCTCCTAATCTTTTTTTATTAACTGTGTTCATATTAATTACTCCCAGTTTTCATTAGTATCAAGTTAAGAATACTTAATCGATTTAATTATACAACAATTATACTATAATTATCCTAACTTTCCAATTGATATACAGATTTTTTTGTATATTTTTGATTTAATTTTATATTTTACCATACTTTAATTTCATTTTAAATTTAATTAAATTTTCACAGTTATTGTTTACGTATTTTTAAATAGATAAATATATTTCCGACATTATAGTACATTTCTCTAATAGTAAATTTCACCCTAGTCTTATTGTTAATATCCTATATAAAAAATTCTTATATATCCTTATAAAAAAAACGGCACTCTTTATGAGTAACCGCTTATGTTATACTTATCTAATTTTCATTTTTTATTTCCTTTTTCAAAAACTTTTTCCAATCTACATATATTCTAAAAAGACTTGCTACATCCTGCTCATTATATAATAGTATTCTTTGTCTCTTTTCTTCTGGCATTCTATTCATGTAGTCAAAATCCTTCATAACCTTGCAGAAGGTTTTTGACAAATTAGAACCGCTTATAAGCTCACTTTCTCTTTGTATATCAAATACCTTTTCTAAATTTTTAAGTCCTATATTGGATCCCATCAATTTTTCGTACTCTCTTTGAAGATCTATCTTTATAAAGTAATCATCTAAATTAAAATCTATATTATTTTTCTTGTATAAATATTCAATAACTGTAAAATCATTATTGCCAGAAAATGTAATTATATATCTTTTATTGTATTTACCATACATTTCTTTAAAATAATCTACAGAAAGATTTAATATTTTCAAAGCATCCTTTTTATTTTCAATCATGTACTGAGTAACCTTAAGTTCATTGCTCTTTTCATCATAATAACAGCATCCAAAAACTCCTATGCATATTGGCTTCTTATATAAATAATGCTCTAAGTCAAAAAATATAGCATCCTTATATATATCTATTTTACCATCAATGTCTAAGTTATTTTCCTTTGAATGTTCTTCCACCTTTATAGTATTCTCTCTTTTAATCAATTTACCACTTCTTTCTAGTCAAACAAATCTTATTATATATTATTTACCCAGTTTTATCTTTTTATTATCTCACAATTTTCGTAGTTTGTGAACTCCCAATAACTTACTTTATTTTAGGAATAGCCACAGCTTATTGAAACAAGTCTTCCTTAGGTATTGACATTTCTTCTCATTGGTGTTATATTTTAATTGAGAATGATTTTCAGAATTACATAGGGGGGAGACATAATGAGTATAGTTGATTTAAGACCAGGACAAGATGGTTTTATTAAAAATATAATGGGAGATGAAAAACTTTCAAAACGTTTGTTAGCTTTAGGATGTATCGAAGGAACTAAAGTAACTTTAAAAAATAAGGCACCTTTGGGAGATCCTATTATCATAAATGTTAGAGGTTTTGATCTAGCAATAAGAAAAAAGGATGCTGCTAACATTAAGATAAGGGAGGATTAAGATGAGGACAATAGCATTAGTTGGAAACCCAAATGTAGGTAAAACCACTTTATTTAATGCTTTAACAGGATCTAATCAATATGTTGGAAACTGGGCTGGAGTTACTGTAGAGAAAAAGGAAGGTTTTTTAGATAAATCTATAAAAATAGTTGATCTTCCTGGAATTTATGCTATGGATACCTATTCTAATGAAGAAAAGGTAGCTAAAAACTTTTTATTAAGTGATGAAGCAGATTTAATAGTAAACATAGTAGATGCTTCTAATTTAGACAGAAATCTATACCTTACTACTCAGTTAAAACAATTTAATAAACCAATTATAATGATCCTTAATATGATTGACGTAGCTGAGGATAAAGGCATAAATATAGATTTTAATAAACTCTCAAAGGAACTTGGAATTAAACTTATTCCTATTTCAGCTTCAAAGGGGAAAGGTTTAGATAAGGTTAGAGATTTGCTTTTGAATATAGATGTTTCAGAGTTGGCTATTGATAATGATTTTAAATATCAAAATTTTAAGGATGAAAAAGAAACCTATTCATATATTGAAAAATTGCTAAGTAAATGTATAACTCATTCTTCAAAGAATGGAATAAGTACTAAAGATAAAATAGATAATATACTTTTGAATAAATTCGCTGCTTATCCAATATTTTTAGGAATCATGTATTTAATATTTAAATTTACTTTTAGTTGGGTTGGACAGCCTTTAGCTGATCTTTTAGATTTAGGATTAAACGAACAACTAATGCCAAAATTAGATGCTTTGCTAGCAAATAGCAGTCCTTGGTTTAGGTCTCTTATTGTTGATGGGATAGTTGGAGGGGTTGGCTCCATTATAGTTTTCCTTCCTATAATTTTAGCACTATTCCTTGGAATATCTTTTCTTGAAGACAGCGGATATATGGCACGAGCTGCCCTTTTAATGGATAAACTTATGAGAAAAATGGGTCTTTCAGGTAAAGCATTCATACCAATGGTAGTTGGATTTGGTTGTTCTGTACCTGCTATAATGTCAGCTAGAACTCTTGAAAGTGAAAAAGATAGAAAGCTTGCTGCACTACTTGTACCGCTTATGTCATGCAATGCAAGACTTCCCGTTTACGCTTTATTTGCACCTATCTTTTTCCCTGGAAAAGAAACACTAGTAGTATTTTCTCTTTACGTTCTAGGTGTAGTTATTGCATTTTTAATAGGTCTTTTATTTAAAAATACAATATTTAAAAAAGATGAAGAGCCTTTCATAATTGAGCTTCCTGAATATAAACTTCCTGAGTGGAAAAGCCTTGCTATACACACCTGGGATAAAGGTAAAGGCTTTTTAAAGAAAGCAGGAACTATTATTTTATCAATATCAGTTGTAGTTTGGTTCTTATCTAACTTCAACTTTACTGGAATGGTGGAGATTAACGACAGCTTGTTTGCATCAATTGGTAAAGCAATAGCACCAATATTTAAGCCACTTGGCTTTGGATCTTGGGAAACTTCCATGTCACTTCTAACTGGATTTATGGCTAAAGAAGTTGTTGTAAGTACTATGGGAGTTATATTCGGAAATGATCTTCAAACTATACTTCTTCAACACTTTAATCCTATATCAGCTTATGCTTTCTTAGTATTTGTACTTTTATATACTCCTTGCATAACAGCTGTGGCTACAATGAAGAAGGAATACGGAAGCAAGATGATGTCCTTCTCTATAATATATCAATTAGTACTGGCTTGGATAGCTTCATTTATAGTTTATAATTTAGGTTCATTGATTATAGGGTAATCCATAGTTTTAAAAATTGTGGTTTCCGTATATTAAGGAGTGATTATATGTTAGAAATAATAATAACAGCAGCCATTGCAGGTTTTGCAATTTATATTCTCGTTAAAAATATAAAAAAGAAAGCCTCTGGTGGAGGATGTGACTGCGGCAGCTGTTCTTCTCACTGCCCATTATATAAAGATAAAGATAAAAGAAGGTAGATAATAAAATATCTACCTTCTTTTATTTAGTTCTATAAAGTGTTCAATTATATTTTCCATAGATACCAAGCCTACAACTTTTTTATCTTCTAAAATTGGTATTGCTACAATATCATTTTCTATAATCTTTTGAGCTACGTCTACTATATCTTCATCAATATCAGCAGTTACAACATCTTTTGTCATTATATTAGAAATAGGATAAGTGTCATAGTGTCCTTCTTCAATCAAGAATCTATATATATCTGCCTTTACCACAATTCCTTGTAATTTTCTATATTTATCTACAACTGGTGCCCCGTTTATTTTATTCTCATTCATCACATGCAAAGCCTTTTTTACTGTATCCTCAGGATTTAACATTATAACTTGGTGATGCATTATATCTCTTATTTTCATATGAAGTACACCTCCTTAAAATAATTATATCATCTTATACTTACCTGTAAAATATTTCTACGAATAATATTTTAAACTTTTCTATAAGGAGGGCGAACTTCGAAAATGAACTATTACATCTTTTCCACTACCTCAATTCCAATAAGGTTAAGTCCATTTTTAATTACTTGGCATGCTGCTTCTACCATTTTTAGTCTTGCATTCTTAACAGCTTTATCTTCTGTAGCCATAATGTTGTGAGCGTTATAGAATTTATTAAACGCTTTAGCAACATCAATTATATATCTTGTAAGCATTGAAGGCTCTAACTTAGCTATAGCACCTAACACTGCTTCTTGTAATCCAGAAAGTGCTTTTACAAGCTCAAACTCTTCTGGAGAGTTTAAAGCTGCATAATTAATATCTCCCTCAACTTCTCCTGCACGTCTTAATATGCTCTTTCCTCTTGCATAAGTATATTGAACATATGGACCAGTCTCTCCTTCAAAGTTAAGCATTTCATCCCAACTAAATATTATATCCTTTTCTCTTCTATTTTTTAGATAAGTGAATATAACAGCACCTATCCCAACTTTTTTAGCAACCTCTTCCTTGTTTTCAAGGTCTGGATTCTTTTCATTTATAATTTCTAGAGTTTTAGATACAGCTTCGTTTAGCAAGTCCTCAAGGAAAATGACTTCTCCCTTTCTTGTTGATAACTTCCTATCTGCAAACTTCACAAGACCAAAACCTACGTGCTCGCAATCTTTAGCCCATTCATATCCCATTTTTTCTAGAGTTTTGAATACTTGTTTAAAGTGTAGTGCTTGAGGTGAACCAACTACATATATATTTTTGTAGAAATCATAGGTTTTTTTTCTGTATATTGCTGCAGCTAAATCACGAGTAGCATATATTGTAGCTCCATCTGCCTTTAAAATGATACATGGCGGCATATTTTCTTCTTCAAGCATTACAACCTTAGCTCCATTGCTCTCCACAAGAAGATTTTTCTCTTCTAATTCCTTTACTACAGCATCCATTTTATCATTGTAGAAGCTCTCCCCTGCATAGGAATCAAATTTAACCCCAAGAGCTTCATATACCTTTTCAAATTCTTTTAAGCTTTGTGTCTTAAACTTTTTCCAAAGAGCTACTTCTTCCTCACACCCATCTTCTAAATTTTTAAAGTGCATTCTTCCTTCATCTTCAATAGATGGATCTTTCTCAG
Source organism: Clostridium sp. (assembly GCF_047777555.1). GTDB lineage: Bacteria > Bacillota > Clostridia > Clostridiales > Clostridiaceae > Clostridium_H. The sequence goes on from NZ_JBKEEV010000005.1 coordinate 149,378, forward strand.
CTTCCTCATGAAACTTAACATAGATTCTTAAAAGCTCTTTTATAGGCTCTTTTTCTAATGCTTCTTCGTCTGCCCATCTTTTATAAGCTGATATTAGCTTTCCAAATTGAGTTCCCCAGTCTCCAAGATGATTTATTGCAATAGAATTATATCCTTCAAAGCTTAACATTCTATACAAGGCATTTCCTATAGCTGTACTAAATAAATGTCCCACATGAAATGGCTTAGCTATATTAGGTGAAGAATAATCTATTGTTACATTTTTTCCTTCTCCATAATTTGAAGAACCATACTTATCTTTTTCTTCTAATATTCTGTTCAAGGCAGCTTCTGCAAAAGCGCCTTTATCCATAAAGAAGTTTAGATATGGTCCTAAGGCTTCAACCTTTTCAAAACCTTCCTTATTTATCTTTTCGCTTAATTCTGCTGCTATCATATTTGGAGCCTTTCTGAAAGTCTTTGCTAACTGAAAACATGGGAAAGCATAATCACCCATTTCAGGCTTTGGAGGTATTTCAATAAGTCCCTCTATAGTATTTAATTCTAAATCAACATTTTCTTTTATTCTCTCTGCAACTATTTTTTTGTAATTCAATGTTTCTTCCTCCCACTTATTTATATATAATTTCTTTATTTTTTAATTTACTTCTTTTTAGCCGCCGAAGCACGGCAAAGCATTTTAATGAAAAATGCACAGCATTTTTCATTATATTGTGCAAAAAAGCCCGTCTCTATTATAAAAACAGAGACGGGCATATCCGCGGTACCACTCTAGTTGACTATTAAGTCCACTTGAAACTTTAACGCAGTTAACGGCTTACCTCATTATATTATAATTAATATAACTTAGCAGCTTCTCCAAGGCTCTTTTCTCCAATTAAACTTCTACGGGGCTTCCACCACTTCCCGCTCGCTAAAAGCTTTTTAAAAGGATACTCTTCTTTTCACCGAAATTGCTTTATAAGATTGTTTTTGAAATTATATTAAAATTAAATCTCTAATTTTTTAAAATATAATCATTGTTATTTACATCATATTATATTATTACATTTTTTTATTTGTCAAGTAAAAGTTCATTTATAATTGATCTTTTAAAAAGTTGGGGACGGTTCTCAAATTTTCATAGGTTATTGTATGAAAATTTGAGAACCGTCCCCGATTTATTATTCCCATACCCTTTTCAATTTAAAGAATTCTTGCAAATATCCTAATACTGAAATTGGAGACATAATCATTTGATAAAATAATATGAATATAAAAAATCCCAAATAATTCTTTCTAATCTTTAGATTTAAGCTTTTAAATACATGTTTTTGGTATATATACAGTAATGTATAGCTTAATAGAGTTAGTGGAAGAACAAGCAATGTCATTGGACCTACTATCCAATATATACCGAATAAAGCTAGGACTAATCCTGGTATCCAACAGAAAGTATATGCAAAATCAATATATGGCATTATGAAGTTTATACCTGTTAGATATTTAGTATACGCATATGGTTGATGCCATGGCTTTATTAATTTTAAAGCTTCAATCATTCCTCTTGCCCACCTAGAACGCTGTCTTGAGAATGCATATAAGTCAGTTGGAACATCAGTGAAAGCAACTGCTAAAGGTTCAAAATATATTTTCCAGCCCTTGCTTAACATAGTCCATGTTAAAACAATATCCTCACCTATTGCATCTGGCCATCCTCCTATCTCTTTAATATTTTTGGTTTTATATATACTATAAGCACCTTGTGCAACAAGAGTTCCTTGATATAATCCTTGCAATCTTTTAATAGATGCAATTGCAAGAAAGTAATCCCATTCCTGAACTTTTGTAATTAAACTATCTCTACTATTACGCACAAGAACAGAACCTGCTACTGCAGAAATGTCATTAGGAGCACTTTTAATTCGCGCTACCAGATATCTCAATGCAGATTTATGCAAAAGCGTATCTGCGTCTAAAGTAATAATATACTCTGTATCAACATGTTTAATACCAGTATTTAGAGCTATAAACTTACCTGGATTGTCCTCTCTAATAACTGATACATAAACATTAAATCTTTCTCCTGCTTCTATAGCAATAGATGCAGTAGCATCTGTAGAACCATTATCAATTACAATAACCTTATATTGACCAGTGTAATCTTGTTTAGCAATATACTTAATAGTATTCTCTATTTTATCTGCCTCATTTCTTGCTGCAATAAGAATAGTAATCTCGTCTGTGGGATATAAGTTTTTAAAAGCTGGCTGTCTATCCAGCAGCAAACTTATAACTAAAAAGGCATTGATATAACCAGGTATGTATGCTATTCCTGCAATAATTATAATAGCAGCATGTAATGGCACTATTTGTGAGAAATCTTTAACCCAATCTATAGAAATATATATAGAGAAGCTTGTCCAAATAAATGAAAAAATGTGGCTTATTAAGAACTTTGTTGGTACAGCTATATATAGCTTTTTTTTATGCTTTAAATTTTTCTTTAGATTCGTATTTATATACATATCATATATTTCCCTTCTTTTAAAATAGTAAAGTATATTAATTAGATCAGTGATTCCATATATTTTATATCAACGAATGCGGCTATATTGATAAATACATTATCTTCATAAGGAAATTTGCATTATTTAGCACATCTACTATTTCATTTCATAATTTCAAATATATTAGCTTATTCATAACCATACCTCATATAATATGTATGTCTGTGTCATTAATTATTTTAAAACAATTTATATTCACCAGTAAACAAGATAATATTTCATCATTTTCACTATTCTGACAGAGTTCGCATTAGTTATCTTATTAATTTTCTATTGTAGTAGTATGAATACATCTCTTTTTCCATAAAAATATCGGGGACGGTTCTCAAATTTTCATAGGCTATTGTATGAAAATTTGAGAACCGTCCCCGATGCCAACACTAAAATCATCAAATACTTTTTTCCCTAGTGAAACAGTCCTGACTCTTATATTATCTTCTTCTATATCTAATATTACATAGTGATAAATGGGTTTTGGTGTTACTATAACATCTTTTTTATCTTTATAACTATTTCTAAGCTTTTCTCCTGCTCCTCCAGTAATAATTTGCATGGCTTTTTTATCATTAGAACCTATGAGACGCCTTGAATAATTATGTTCATGTCCACAAAATACTAGGCTAACATTGTTTTCCTCAAGAGCCTTGAGAAAAATATCTCTATCTTCTATATAAGCATCCATACAAGTTGCTAAATGAGCTCCTGTTGGATAAATTGGTAAATGAACAAATACTATTTTAAAAGGTATTGGATCTTTCGCAATCTTTCTGAACCATTCTAATTGCTTTCCTGTTATTCTATATAGTTCACCATAGTGAAAGGAGTTTAAAAAAATACACCTTACATTATCAAAATCTTTACAATAAACAGTTTTATGATAACCTTCCAAAAAATTATCAGCATCTATATTAGAATAACACTCTTCAAATGCTTCTTCTCCTTGGAGATTTTTAGGTTTATTATTTACTTCATGATTTCCCAGTACTGGTAAAATTCTATTTACCGGGTAATACTGTCCTATTAATCTATGAAGCTCCTTTATTTGATATTTTAAAATCCTTGTATCGCTGCTTCCTGCTACACTGTCTCCAAGATGTATTATATATTCAGGCTGTATTTTCAGTTCTTTTATTTGGTTAAATATTTTGCTTAATACTTTTTTATTTATTCCATCATCTTTTCCCTTAGAATCTCCAAGAATAATAATTCTTTTACTTTTCAACTCTTTTACACCTATTTTTTATTGTTATACTGTAAATTATGAATTATTTATCTTTGCTGTTACAAAGTTAATGCTCTTTTAGTATTAGAAAAATTTGAGAACCGTCCCTAATAACCTAATGATTCTCTTTGGCATCCTGTCCTAACTTAGGTATTGGAGTTCTAAATAGAATATGAGAGAGAGCTTTCCAATTAAAAGGAATCAATGGCCAAGTATATCTTTTGCTGTTTTTAAAAGATTTAGTATTGAAAGTTATTACAAACACTACTAATATTCCAACGGCAAAACCAATATTTTTAAATAAACCTGTCAAAATCAAAATAAACAATCTAAATATTCTAATTGCCATGGCAAACTCTATACTTGGAGTTGCAAAGGTACCTATTCCAGCCAAAGCCATATATACTACGGCTTCCGGTACAAATAAACCTATCTTTACAGCAAATTCACTCAATATTAAACCGCCTATAATACCTAGTGAAGTTGATAAGGTATTTGGAGTGTGTATAGATGAGACTCTAAGTAAGTCTAAACCAAATTCTAAAAGTATAAATTGAATAAATAAAGGTATATTTCCCATTTCCCTCGGTCCTAAGAACTGAAGTGATTGAGGTAAAGCTTCTTTATTGTATACTAATAGCAGCCATAATGGTAACAAAAGAAAGGCAGAAAACATTCCTAAAAATCTAATCCATCGTATATAAGTTCCTGTTATAGGAGTCTGATAATAATCTTCAGCGTGTTGTGTAAAGTGAAATAAGGTAGCGGGAAGAATCATCACACTAGGGGACGTATCTACAATTATTGCTATATGTCCTTCCATGAGATGAGCTGCTACTACATCCGGTCTTTCTGTAAACCTTGCAAGAGGAAGAGGATTATACCACTTTTTCTTTATTAAAAGTTCTTCAAGGGTCTTTTCTGCCATAACTAAGGCTCCCACATCAATTTCTCTTATTCTGTCCTTTATTTCTTGTACAAGTTTTTCATCTGCTAAATCCTCTATATATCCTATTACCACATCTGTTTTAGATCTCTTTCCTACAGTATTTAGCTCAAATACCAGCTTAGGATCTCTAATTCTTCTTCTAATTAAAGCTGTATTAAAAATGACTGTTTCAACTAGTCCATCTCTAGATCCTCTTGTTACCTTCTCTAAATCTGGTTCTTCTGGTCCTCTTATTGGATATTCTCTGGCATCAAGTATAATTCCTTCGTCTTCACCATCTATTATAAGTCCTATAGCTCCAGACAAAACCATTTGCTCCATCTTTTCAATATCCTTAAAGGTATCTACCTCTATATAAGCTATTTTCTCCTTCAAAAGCTTAGATATTATATTCATTGACATTTCAGAGGGAGTTATAGCCTGAAGTCTTTCAATTATCCAGAGCATTATATCATCTTTTGCAAAGCCATCCAGCATAACAAAAAAAGCCTCTCTATCTCCTATCTTTATTTCTCTTCCTATCATGTCAAAACTTTTATCTATGGGGAGACGACTTTTTAGGACTTTTTTATTTTCATCGAGTTTATTTGAAATATAAGTCATTTTTTCACTCCTTATCTTATGTTTTTCTCAAAGTAGAGCTTCTCTCTACAGAAAGAGTGTAAGTCAGACATTAAGTTACTAAATTAGATGCTAGAAAATAGGCAAAGTTTAGCTATATTGGGTATAATAGCTAAACTGAATAATAGCTAAACTGACCTCCAATCTTCTAATCTTCAATCCAAAAACTGTTGTAAATGCTTTTATGGTGCTACTTCATCCGATTTTATTAAATATCTGTGGAAGAAGTACTCCACTACAGCTACCAATACTGCAAGAATAATTAATGTACCAAATCTTGTAGCAAAATTTTCACTTAGTACATCAAGTACATATGCAACTACTGCTGCCATAATTCCATCTACAATAGATGCAGTTATGTTTCCATAACTAGGCAGTATATAAAGATCCCCAAGTAAATAATTTAATATAGTTCCTATAACTGCAAAAGTAAGAATCCATCCAATTGTATTTCCATCCATGAAACCTAAAGTTATCCATCCTGCTATGATAGTCAATAGTAATTTAACTAAAATTGCTGTAGTCGTTTTACTCATATAAAATACCTCCATTTATTTATTTTAAGTTAACATATTTCTATTTTGTCATAAACCTCGTAATGTTATTCAACAAATAATAAAAAAATATGCATGATTTTCCACACGAAACCTGTAATTCCTAATGCTCTATAGCCATTTTTGAGCAAAAATTTAATAATAAGGTAATATATAAAATTCAATAAAGCTATATTGAAGTTCATGGAATAATGTAAAACTATTTCCACTATTAATTCCAAAGATACTTAGTTATAATATAGAGATGTAAAAAGTAAAAAAATTGCCCAATGTATAAAATACAGCGGAGAATTAATCTATGGGGCGAATCCAAATTTTCGGTAGGGATTTTTCTCTTCCCGAGCCCGTCAACTAACTTCGCAGGCATTAAGAGAGGTGTAATAAGTGAAAAAATCTATAATTTTAGGCTTTGCTATAATATGTGTCTTAGCACTGTCTTCTTATCCTCTTTTGATAAAAAAAGATAGTACCCAAATGATTTCTCCAGGAAATGTTGTAGAAATGAACCCTATTAGCAAAGTAGATCCTACTTCAATTAGTAATTCACTAAATAATAATGAAGATGAATTTAAAAATGAAAGTATTGATACACCAAACTCAACAGAAATAAAGATTGTAAAAAAGGCTTCATCTAATAATGCAGCTCTTAATGAAAACAACTTATCAAATAGAAAAACTCCAGTTTCAAGAGGAGGTACTATACCTAAGATTACAGATAAATCTAAAACTGCTAAATCAACATCCTCCTCAAATAAAAATACATATTCTTCAAAGATTGAAATATTGGACTGGAAAATTGCAAAAAATGTTTTTTCAATAAATTCTGTTGCAGAAGTTACTGATGTTTACACAAAAAACACATTTAAAGTAAAAAGAACCATGGGCACAAATCACGCGGATACAGAAGCCTTAACAAAAGAAGATACAGAAATAATAAAGAGCATTTGGGGTGGCTTTTCTTGGGAAAGACGTCCTATTATTTTAAATATTAATGGAAGAAGAATTGCAGCTTCTATGAGTGCTATGCCTCATGCTGGTATTGATGCCGCACCTGCATACAAGATTATAAATAATCGTTCTAACGGTTATGGAAGAGGTCAAAATTTAGATGTGATAAAGGGAAATGGAATGGATGGTCACTTTGATATTCATTTTCTAAACAGTACAAGACACAAAGACGGAAAAAAGGACCCTCAACATCAAGCAGCAGTTTTAAAAGCAGCAGAATAATTCATATTAGAAAATGCAAGTTATAATACTAAGACTATAATTAGAAGTTAGTTTAAAATGCACAGTATAAAGTTTAAAATTAACATACGTAGATATTCTCTACTTTAAACTTTAAACTTTGCACTTACATTTCTAACTTCTAATTTTTTAACTTGTGTTTACTAATCTGTTTTTATATTACTTTCTGAATTGTTTTCTAGCGTATTTTTCAAATTCATCAGGTGGAAGTGGCTTGCTAAACAAATATCCTTGTATCTCATCACATCTCTTACTTTTCAAAAAATTTAACTGTTCTCTTGTTTCCACTCCTTCAGCTGTAACATTGAGATTTAAACTTTTAGCAAGATTTATTATTGAACTTACTATAGCAGTGTTTTTAATATCTTCATTTATATCTTTAACAAAGGAGGAATCTATTTTTAAAATATCAATTTTAAAGTTTTTTAAATAATTAAGAGAGGAAAATCCAGTTCCAAAATCATCTAAGGATATTCTAATTCCCATTTCCTTTAATTTTTTTAGCATATATATAGTAAATTTAATGTCCTTAATAGCAGTTCCTTCAGTTATTTCTACTTCTAAGCATTGTGGTTTTAATTTTGTTTTATTTAAATTTTCCTCTATGATCTCCACCAAATTTTCTTGGCTAAATTGCAGAGCAGACAAATTCACAGAAACCCTCATATCATTCAGTCCCATATCCTGCCATAATTTATTTTGATAACATGCTTCTCTAATTATCCATTCTCCAATAGGAACTATAAGACCTGTTTCTTCTGCTATAGAAATAAATTTATTAGGAGGCACCATTCCTAATTCTGGACTATTCCACCTTATCAAAGCCTCCATACCAACTATCTTTTCTGTAGAAATTTCTATCCTAGGTTGATAATATAAAATAAACTCACCATTTTCTAAAGCCTTTCTGAGGTTGTTCTCTATTATAAGCTTCTCTAGTGACATTTTGTTCATTTCTACACTATAAAATTGATAATTGTTTTTTCCCTTTTCTTTTGCTCTATACATTGCTATGTCCGCATTAGTTAAGAGTATCTCTCCTTCTTCTCCATCCTGTGGAAAAATTGAAATACCTATACTGGTTGTTATGTTCAGTTCTTGTCCACATATCACGTATGATTCTTGAAATACTTTTAAAACCTTAGATGCAATTTTATTTATTTCTTCGATTTCAACTACATCCAATGCCAGTAAAACGAACTCATCTCCTCCGATTCGAAATACTTTCTCATTTTCTTTTAAAACTCTGGAAAGTCGCCCTGATACCTCCTTTAAAAGTCTATCTCCAATATTATGACCTAATGTATCGTTAATAATTTTAAATCTATCCAAGTCTAAAAACATTAATGCTATTTTAGAATTATTTAATTTAGCAATATTTAATGCCTTATTTAGCTCTGTTCTTAATAATGCCCTATTTGGTAATTTAGTAAGTGGGTCATGATTAGCTATATATCTCAATTCCGAATTTGCATCTTGAATATCCTTAAAATTTTTCTCTAAAATTTTAGATGTAGATTTAAAATTGCTAATAAGAGAATCTATCTCTAAAACCACGCTTTTAGGCCAGTGTATTATCTGTTCTTTAAATATTTTCTCTGGCAAATCGGTTGTAACCTTTGCCAATTGAAAAATAGGATAAGTTAATATTCTATCCAAAATTCCAACAATTAAAAAAGAGACCATTATAATTAAAAAGGTTACAGCAAAACTATTTATATAATGCAGCTGTAGTTCTTCTTTATATTTTTCCAAAGGTACTTGGACAACAATCTTCCAAGGTAATTGATTTCTTATATTATATCTCTGAAAATATATAGAATCCTGAATATACTTTCCAGAAGAAAGCTTGCTTATTATCTCAGTACTTAAATCATCTACATTATCCATGACAATAGAATTATCTAGAGACAATTTACTCATAATATCTATGTTTATGTCCGTACTAGAAATTACATTATTATTCTCATTCACGATTGTAACATTCATATCCTTATAGCCTTTATCTTTTCTAATACTTATAGGTACATAATTTAGATTCATTATTCCTATTACCGAACCTTTTTTCTCATTGTTTTCACTTATAGGCACTTGCATAGCTACAGCAGGGAGAAAATAATTATTGCTTACTGAAAATATATCGGATATTGTGATTGTTTCACTATTCTCCCAATTATTGAAATATGGTATAGATGATATACGGGCTCCAATATTTGAAATTCCCCGCTCATTAGCAGCAGGAAATGCACCAACTACTTTTTTGTCTGAATCTACAATATATATTGCATATAAACCTGGAAGTGAACTTTGAATTGTTGATATATATTGTTGAAATTCCTTTGAGTATTTTACATCTCCATAATAAACTCTTTGACTTAATATACTAAGAGCATTTAAATATTCAGCATACCATGAATTAATATTATAAGTAGTTATACTAATCATGGATTCAGTTTGTTCTTTAATATTATTCTTTGTCTTACTCAAATAAGCCTTGCTATTAACCACATCAGTAATCATACTGTATATTATTACAGAACCTACTATTATAACAAAAATAATCCTACTGATGGGTATGCTTCTTTCTGTTTTTCTCTTAAACACTGCTTCCCCTATAGGAGTATAAAATATAATTATACTTGCAAAAAAGGTATTGACAATTCCATTCACACTATTTTTAAGTATTATAAGTAATATATAGAAAGGGGCATAATGTAAACCAAAATAATATATAAGAGCGCTGATAGGTGCTCCAATTATTATCCAGTATAAACTGTCCCAAAGTATTATGTTATCTCCTTTACGATTTATCATAATGCCAATAAACAATATTTCTAAAGCAAAAATAATTACTGCATATGGATGATTCCATAACTTATAAGTATATACATTTATTAAAATAGATGAGATTAGTCCATATTTAATTCCATAAAAATAAAGTATTATAATTGTAAATATGCTTCCAAAAATATAGTCAACTCCTATATGAATTGGTATTGTCAAATAATTTCCTAATACCCCCAGAATAATAAGTATCATTAAAATTAAATATTTTCTTATATGGTTTAATAAACTATGTTTTCCCTCACTAACCATAGATGACTCCTCGCAATAATTCAATTTAATTTACTATTGGCAAAATGCTAAAATATGCCCTATTAATTATATATTACTATAATTATCAACATGTTTATACCATAATGGATTAATCTCTCAGGAAATAATTGTGTTAAACATCTTGAATTTCAATATAACCTCCTTCAATAATCCCTTAAAAATAGCCATTTGAAAAAGGCATAAACTCCATTTGAAGTTTATGCCTTTTTATCGTACAATATATTAATTTATTATTTTGCAGCAGCTACTTCATCCTTTGATGTTTTAACTGGCTGACGTAAGTTTAATATTGCCTTTGTTGGACATTTCTTTTCACATAGACCACAGTTTACACATTTGCTGTAGTCTATTACAGAAAGATTGTCTACCATTGTGATAGCTTCTTTTGGACATGCTTTTACGCATAAAGTACATGCAATACATCCAACTGAACAAGAATTCTTAACATCTAATCCCTTATCCTTTGAGTTACATGTTACGAATACTTTTTGTTTTTGAGGAACTAATTCTATAATGCCCTTTGGACACGCTGTTACACAAGCTCCACAAGCAACACAGTTATCTTTGTTAACTTTAGCAACTCCATCAACTATATCAATAGCATCGAATTGACAAGCCTTAACACAGCTTCCATATCCTAAACATCCATATGAACAAGATTTTGCTCCTGATCCTGGAACGTTCATTGCTTGTTGACAATCTTCTAATCCATAATATTTATAGCTATCCTTAGCTTTTTCACAAGTACCTTGACATTTAACATAAGCCATTTTTGGCTCAGAAGCTTCTACTTTAATTCCCATTACTTCACCGATTTTAGCTGCTACTGGTGCTCCACCTATTGGACAGCAGTTTGGTGCAGCATTTCCACTTGCTACAGCCTCAGCATAAGCATCACATCCAGCAAATCCACAACCACCACAGTTTGCACCTGGAAGACATTCTCTAATTAAAGGAACTCTCTCATCAACTGGTACTGCGAATTTTTTAGATGCAAATCCTAAAAGCGCTCCGAATAAAAGTCCAAGACCACCTATGCTAAGTACAGGATATAAAATCTCAGTCATTTAAATTCCCTCCTTATACTAAGCCTGAGAAGCCAAGGAATGCTATAGACATTAATCCCGCAGTGATTAATGAAGCTGGCAAACCTTTGATTGCCTCTGGCATTTTATCGTTTGCTTCCATTCTTTCCCTAAGTCCTGCAAGTATAATAATTGAAAGCATCCATCCAAGACCTGAAGCAACACCAGATATTAAAGCTTGGAATAAGTTATAATTTTCATTCATATTAATAATAACTACACCAAGTATAGCACAGTTAGTTGTAATAAGCGGTAAGTATATTCCTAATGCTTTATAAAGATCCGGCATTGTCTTCTTAAGAAACATTTCAATAAATTGAACTAGGGCTGCAATAACTAGTATGAAAGCTATTGTATACATATACTCAAGATTAAGTGGTTTTAATATAAAATTATATACTACATATGATATAAGTGACGCTACACCCATAACGAAAGTAACAGCTGCACCCATTCCTTTAGCAGTTTCTATTTTCTTAGAAACTCCAAGAAAGGCACAAATGCCGAGGAACTTAGACAATACCATGTTGTTTACCAACAAGGAACCAATTATTAATGTAAATATTCCCACTATTCATTCACCCTTCTTTCTCTTCTATTTTACCTTCTTTTTACTAATTTTTCTTTGATTTAATAAAGCCATCATTATTCCAAGAGTAATGAAAGCTCCTGGTGCAAGAACAAATACTAGAGCCGGATCGACTGCCTCTGGCATGATTTGGAATCCAAACAATTTACCAGTTCCTAGCAGCTCTCTTACCATACCAATAATAGCTAAAGAAAGAGTAAATCCAAGTCCTATTCCAAGACCATCAAAAATAGCAGGTACTGGTTTATTTTTTGAAGCATATGCCTCTGCACGTCCTAATATAACACAGTTAACAACTATAAGTGGTATAAATATACCTAATGATTTATTCAATGCTGGTACAAAACCTTGTAACAAGAATTGAAGTAATGTAACGAAACCTGCAATAACAACTATAAAGCCTGGAATACGAATCTTATCTGGAATAACATTTCTTAATAGGGATATAACGAAGTTAGCTCCCATTAGAACTACTGTTGATGCAAGTCCCATTCCTATACCGTTTATAGCACTTGAAGTTACAGCTAGGGTAGGACACATTGCAAGAACCTGTACAAATATTGTATTTTCTGTGAATATGCCGTTTTTTAATCTTTCAATTAAAACACCCATTAATTTTGGCCTCCCTTCAATTCTTTATTGTAGAAGTCTATTGCATCATTAACTCCCTTTGTAACAGCATTAGATGTGATAGTTGCTCCTGTTATTGCTTTTATTTGATTATCTCCTGATGGATCTGTTTTTACTACTTGTAAAGGCTGTTCTATTGGTTTTCCTTTATATTGTCCAGAGAATTCTTGGTTTGGTGCATTAGCTCCAAGACCTGGAGTTTCACTGTGAGAAAGAATTTTTATTCCTTCTACCTTACCTTCATTAGAAATACCAACCATCATATCAATAAGTCCACCATATCCTTTAGGTGAAACCTTTATAGCATAACCTGCAACATCGCTGCCTTTTGTACCTTCATTGACTTCTTTAATTATACTTCCATCTGGTAATGTTACTTCTTTTAAATTAAATGCCTCTGCAGCAGGCAAAACTTCCTGCATAGCTGAATCATTTTCTATCTTTTGTTGCTTTGCAATAGGCTCTAGTGTAACTTTATGAGCAAGCCCTAAAATAAGTCCTGCTATAGCAGTAATCATTAAAAGCCTTAATCCTAGACTAAATATTTCTTTGTTTCCAGTTTGGTTTCCCATCTATTTCGCCTCCCCAGTTCCAAATACTCTTGGCCTAAACTTTCTGTCTATTAGAGGAACTATTAAGTTCATAATAAGAATTGAATAAGAAACGCCTTCTGGATATCCACCAAATTGACGGATAATTGATGTTAAAATTCCACATCCTAAAGCGAATACTACTTGTCCTTTTGTTGTCATAGGAGAAGTTGTGTAATCTGTTGCCATGAAGATTGCACCAAGCATTAATCCTCCAGCCATGATTTCATATAATCCACCAAGTGGACTTCTTCCCATTATCATTCCAAGTACAAATACTGTTCCAATATAAACTACTGGTATATGCCAAGTTATAACTCTTCTATATAGAAGATAAGCAAATCCTATTAGTAATGCTAGAGCTGAAGTTTCACCTATACATCCTCCAATTTGACCCATGAAAGCTTGACCAATACTTGGAAGGGCTGCTCCTGTTGCCTCTGCTCCTTTTAATATAGCAAGAGGTGTAGCTCCTGTAACTCCATCTACTGGATTTGTCCATGTTGTCATAGCAACTGGATAAGATGCAAGCAAGAAAGCTCTTCCTGCAAGTGCAGGGTTAACTATATTTTGTCCAATTCCTCCAAATAGTGCTTTAACAACTATCATTGTAAATACTGATCCTACAACAATCATCCATAATGGTAATGTTGGTGGAACGTTAAATGCAAGTAGCATACCTGTTACAACTGCACTTAAATCCTTTGTTGTGTTTGGTGATTTAGTAACTTTACACCATACAAATTCTGAAGCCACACAAGCTATAACTGATGTAAGAACAACTAAAAATGCACTAAGCTTAAAGTAATAAATTCCTGCTGCTGTAGCTGGTAATAATGCAATAATAACATCTCTCATAATTGACTGCACTGAGTTATTGTCACGAATATGAGGAGATGAAGACACTGTATACATTCTTTCAGCCATATTATTCACTCCTATTCACTTTATTTATTTTTTTCTTTTATTTGCAAGTACTGTTCTCTTTGAAGTACGGATTGATTGAATTAAATGACGTTTTGCTGGACACACAAATGTACATGATCCACATTCAATACAGTCTAATCCATGTTCTTCTTCAAAAGCATCGTACTCTTTTCTTCTTCCAAGTGAATCAAGTGTTGATGGTATTAAGAACATTGGGCATGCCTGAACACATTTTCCACATCTGATACAGCTTGATTCTTCTGGTAAAACTGCTTGCTTTTCTGTTAAACAAAGTATTCCTGATGATCCTTTTGTAGTTGGTATATCTAAAGTAGATACAGCCATACCCATCATTGGTCCACCTGAAATTATCTTAACTGGATCTTCTTTGAATCCACCACAAGCTTCTACTAGTTCTCTATAAGACATACCTAATCTTATTCTTAGGTTCTTAGGCTCTTTAACAGCTTCTCCTGTTACAGTAACAACTCTTGATATAGTAGGTCTTCCATTAACAACAGCATTATATACTTCTCTTACTGTGTTAACGTTTTGAACTATGCATCCTGCATCTGCTGGAAGTTTTCCTGAAGGGACTTCTCTCTTAGTTATAGCATAGATTAATTGTTTCTCTGCACCTTGAGGATACTTAGTTTTTAACGCCTTAACCTCTATATTGGGAATATCTTTTGTAGCTTCTCTCATAGCTTCGATAGCATTTTTCTTATTGTCCTCTATTCCAATGTAACCTTTTGCTTCTGGGAACATGTGAAGTATTATTTTAAGTCCCTCAACTATCATGTTTGTGTCTTCAAGCATTAATCTGTGGTCACAAGTTAAATAAGGCTCGCACTCTGCTCCATTTAATATTATTGTATCAATTTTTTTATCTGGTGGTGGAGCAAGCTTTACATTTGTTGGGAAAGTAGCTCCTCCCATACCAACTACTCCAGCTTCTTTAATAAGTGCTACAATTTCTTCCTTTGTCATATCTTTATAGTTTTTTGGCTTTGGCATATCTATTTCTTCATAAAGGCCATCATTTTCTACTATTACAGCAAGTGATTTTGTTCCTCCTGCTGTAAGTACAGGTTTAACATCTTTAACTGTACCTGATACGCTGCTGTGAATATTGGCAGATATAAATCCATTAGCTTGACCTATTTTTTGTCCTACTAGTACTCTGTCGCCCTTTTTTACCAAGCACTCTGCTGGTGCTCCTATATGCTGAGACATAGGAAACACTAAAAGTTCTTTTGGTTCTAAGTCTTCTATGGGCTTATTTTCAGTAAGATACTTACCATGAGGTGGGTGCACACCCCTTCTGAAAGTTAAAAGTTCCATATTAATCCTCCCTTTGCCTAAAAGTACATGCTGAATTTTCAGCAATGCATAAATTTGTATAGGAATTTAATTTATATTTATTTATATTAAAAATTTAAATTTATAAATTTAAATTTTTATAATATACTAATATTTTATATTTTAATGAAAGTTAAAATATTCAGCTATTTATTTTTAGATAGACTTGTTATTAATTTGTCAATTCTACTTTCTAATTATCGTAACTTAAACCATATGCTTTATTGCAATTTGCAGCTTACACGATTCTACAAATATCGCGCTTATTGATACAGCTTTAAAATAAATAGGAATAGCGTAATTTATCGGCTAAACCTTTGAGCTTAATGTATACAATTACATAAAGATTATTACATAAAAATTATGTCGTAACCTATAACGACACATATATAATACCATAATATATTGTACTTGTGCTATATCAATTAATGATTTTCATACTTTTTTTGAAACCTTTTTTTACAAATTTTTTATTAATTATATAAGTTTATATATACTACATAAAAAAGTTTTACTGAATGCTTTTTTATATAATATAATACCATATCAATCCTACTTTTTTCAAGTTGCCGCAAAATTAAAATAAATCAGACTTTATATAAGGGACGGTTCTCAAATTTTATTTATTAACTAAGCTCTGGGAACTTTGGGACAGTTCTCAAATTTTTTAAATTTTCTCGAATTTTCACACATAAAATTTGAGAAAATTTGAGAACTGTCCCTTATATGCCTCACCTAACAAGTTTCATAAAATCAAAACAAGTTCCATAAAATCAATAATAGCTTATACCATAATTTGAATAAAAATAAATGTATCTTATATGAATTTATGTGAATTTATATGAATTTGAATTTTGTCCATCATTAAATTTCATGCATGCATAAATTCTAAGCATTCTCTATAAATACTTTCAAATTTTGCATTAAATCTTTGGTTTTAAGGGTATAGACTCAAAATATCTTTAAACTTAAAAAAATACTATTTGTGGCTTATATTTATTTATGCTACTATTAAGGCAAAATATAAGGCTTAATAAATGATTTATAGCTTAATCAAAATGTTAATTTAAGTAATAAAGAGGAGAATTTTTATGAATAAATTATGTAAAGAAATAGGTTTATCGATTGTAGGATGCTTACTATATTCAGCTTATGTTTCCATATTTTTAGTGCCTAATAAAATAGGTACAGGAGGTATAACAGGAATTTCACTTGGATTAAATGAACTATTTAATCTACCTATAGGTTTTACCACACTTCTCCTCAACATACCTCTCTTTATATTCGGTTATAATTTATTGGGGAAGAACTTTGCCTTTAAAAGTGGGATCATAGTTATAAGTTCTTCTTTTCTAATAGACTTTGCAAATACACACCTTGGTTTTGATCCCATTGGTGATACTTTAACTGCCACCATCTTTGCCGGCGTTATCTCTGGCATTGCAATGGCACTACTATTTATGGCTGGTGCTTCAACTGGCGGCCTTGATATATCTGGCAAAATTATTAAAAATAAATTTCCTGACTTTCAACTTCCTAAAATTTTATTAATGCAAGATATTATAGTATATGTATTTATTGCTTTAACACTTGGAACTCGTTCTGTAATGTACGCTATAATAATGAGTTTCATTAGGTCAAAAACTATGGATGCAGTTCAGGAGGGAATAGCTTCTTCAAGACAGTGTATTATAATCTGTGAAAACCCTAATGCGATTATAGATGCTATTACCAAAGAACTTGGACGAGGCGTAACACTTTTAAATGCACAAGGCTGTTATTCTAATACTGACAAAAAATTTATATATGTAGTTATTCAGAAAATACAGTTAAATACTTTAAAACACATAGTAAATACAATAGATCCAAATGCTTTTGTAACTGTATCTTCTGTGAATGATATTCAGGGAAACTTTAAGCAAAAATCCTTATCAATATGAATTGAATTGGGGACGGTTCTCAAATTTTATAATTTCCTTTCATATTTATGAGTCCGTAGTTATGTAATCTACTATAGTAAGAATCTGCAATTCTTATTTGACAAACTCTGATAGAGCATTAAAAGCTTTCATTATCCAAATAAATAAGATTATGAAAACTTAGCTGTATTAGAGCTTATTTTTTTACCTATCAAAAATAAACGATTTAATTACAGCAAAATACTCTCTTACATAGTAATTAGGAATTAATATTGGATGAAGTTCTGATGGCACTGAACAAATATTCTCGAATCCTGCTCGTTCAGCCAAAAATCTAGCCCTAAACATATGAAAATTTGTTGTAACAATAGCTATTTTTATTTCTTTTCTATTATCTATTTTGTCTAAAACTTCCTTTGAATACCTGAAATTCTCTGAAGTACTCCTAGATTTTTCTTCTTTTATAATTTGATTTTTACTTATTCCCCGGCTCAGTAAAAACATTTTCATAGCCTCAGCCTCTGTTATATCTTCTCCCATTCCTTTCCCACCTGATACAATTATCTTGGTTTTTGGATACCTATCTAGATATTCTATGCTTTTATCCATTCTCTGACTTAAAGTAAGAGACATTTTCTCCCCATGTAGTCCAGCCCCTAATATAAGAAGATAGTCACTTTTATTCATTTGCTCATTAAGGCTAAAATAAATTATAAGTGACTCTATTATAATAAACAAAGTAAGCCCTATTATAAAACAAATTAGTATAAGCATTCTAAGTTTTTTATTTATATATAATTTATTGCTTTTTTCCAATTCTTCAACTATTCCAATTCCTATAAAAACAACACTCAATATAATCCAAAATTGAGAGAAACTTATTTTCCAAGCAAAAAAACTCAAAGCTATATAATACAGCATGCTTAGTATGCCTAATATAAAAAATTTATTTTTGACTGTGATAATATCAATCACAAGAATCCTCCTCTTTAAATTGTTAAGTGATTAATTTATATTTTTTTGTCAATAATCTTAATAAAAAATTATGAAGGAAGTGCTTAAATTGCCAAGAACACCTAGAATTAAAAGTGATACTGCTATTTATCACATTATGGCTAGAAGTATAAGTGAAGTTAGATTATTTAGAAGTAATGATGACAAGAATAAGTTTTTATCATATCTAAAAAAATATAAAGATATGTTTTCTTTTCATGTTTATGGTTTCTGTCTTATGGATAATCATTTGCATTTACTAATTAACTCAAATGGAGCAGATATAAGCAAGTTTATGCATAATATTAATCAATGCTATGCCCAATACTATAACAGAAAATACAACAGGACAGGACACGTTTTTGGAGATAGGTTTAAGAGCAGAATTGCTGATACTGATTTATCTGTAATGCTTATATCTGCTTATATTCATAACAATCCTAAAGATATTAAAGGATTTAAACAACATGTGGAAAACTACAAATATTCTAGTTTAGGAATCTATCTTGGAAAATGGCAGGATGAATTCAAAATTATAGATAAAGATTTTATTCTCCAATACTTTAACCAAGATCCTATATTAGCAATAGTTCGTTATTTTGAATTTGTTAAGTCGAGAACCAAAACTGATATAGACGATAATATTATTGATGATCTTGAGCTTGTAAACACTTGTACTGTTTATAAATCTTATTCAAAGCCTCTTATTAGAAACATTAATCCTCAGCAGATTATAGAATTTGTATCGAGTTCTTATAACTTTAATAAGTCTGATATAAATATAAAATACAATCATTCAGCATCAGAATTTAGATCTATTTGCATTTTTTTAATGAGAAATTTATGTAATTTATATTATGCGGAAATATGTGATATAATAGGCAACATCACATTGTCATCTATATCTTACCTTTGCAATAAGGGATATAATATTGTACATAATACGTCAAAGTACCATAATATAATCAATGAATTTTTAGAAAAATCCTCGGTTTGTTTTTAAACTATGATAAATTAGCCAAAACAAACTTAAAATAATTTTTTGAAAAAATCAATACTAAAATTTAAATTTTCTAAAATCTCAGTGGACAAGCTGTATTACAAACATTAAAAATCGAAAATTTTGTTACCATATCATTTTTAGTATATTTTTTAGTATGTTTTGAATTTGTTCTTCCATTTATAAATGTATAAATACTTGAGAATATTGTTACATAATCCTAGTCCAATTTTTAAGTACTTTTATAAACTTTTGTGAACCGTCCCGTTATATTCTATTCTATTTTATCAATTTGATTAGTATAGAAGCCTTAAATCTGGAATTTTTATTGAATCATTTGGTTTGCCTTTTTCTATCTTATCTATCACTAGCTTTATTTCATTATAATTTTTCTTTATAACACTTTTAGTATATTCATCTGTATTAGAAGTAATCCCATCAGCAGCCTTTTGTAAATTATAGTAAGCTCTGAGTAAATCATTTGTATAAATAGCATAATAACACCCAGCATTATTCAAAGTTAGAATATCATTTTCATTAAGCTTAAAGGCAGTTCTTACTTCCTTTATTCCCTCATCATGTCTTCCATTAGTTAAATAGACAACCCCCAAGGTTCTATGATATTTTATAACATTATCCTTAAGCTTTATGCATTCCTTTAAAATCTTTATAGCATCTTCGTCTCTTCCTTCATTAAAATGTAACAAAGCAATATTATATTTTATCTCTGGTTCCACAGGATTTATATTATTTGCCATATTATAATACTCTAAAGCTTTATCTGAATTTTTCTCCACATCCCAATAAAACTTACCTACGCTTTCCAAAACATTATAATTATATAATTCTTTCTCCATGGCAGTTATAAAATATGTTTTTCCTAAAGAAGCCTTATCCATATTCTTGAGGATTTGTGGCATCAAAAATGCATAATTATCTGGATAATCTTTATTTTGTTCAATGGACTTTTTGCAATATTCCATAGCTTTTTCTGAATCATGTCTCCTTAAATAGAACCATGCTACCGTATGAAGCACTCCATAGTCATCTTTATTGTTTTGTATAACTTCATTAATTAGCTTGTCCACTTCTTTATTTTTATTCATGTTTTGAAGGATTGATGCCTCTATTAGCTTAATTTCAATATTTCCTACATCTTTCCCCTTTAGCTGCTCCACAATTTGAATTCCTTCCTTAGATTTATCTTCCTTTAGTGAATAAATCTTAGCAAGCCACATTTTATATACAAGTTCATTTGAATTGCTTTTTTCAAGCTCCTTTATGTATCCAATTATTTTATCTGAATTATACAATGACTCCTGGGCTAAAACATCATATATTTTGTATTCATCCTTATCAATATTCCAAGCTTCCTTAAGCTTTGTAAACGCCCCTTTAATATCCCCCAATATCATAAGCATTCTAGAATATTCTGCTAAGTCATAAGCTGAGTTCTTGTCTACATCATAAAGTTGTACTATTTCCTTAGCTTTGTCCAATTCTTTGTTAACCATATATATAGCCATCATGCTTTTTATCAAGCTTTTATTTTTAGGCTCAGTCTTTAAAGCCTTTTCTCCATCTTGCAAAGCTTGAGAACCGTCCCCATTAATGAATTCATAAAAAACTATTTTATTTACTATTTCATCATCTTTGATGCCTACATTTTTCGCTAGCTGAATATATTTTTTACTATTTTTAATATCTCCTTTCAAAAAATATGCTCTTGCCATATCTATATTTTTAATGCTAATATACTATTATCTTTAATCTTATTAGCGTCTATCTTATTATATTCTTCAAGTGCCTTTTCGTATTCTCCTAAATATATATACTCCTCTGCTTTGCGATCTGCAGAAACACTCTCCTGTTCCAATTTACTACCTTTAGATATTATGAAAGATATAATTATTATAAAAAACATTACTACCGCAGTTCCAATGAATATAATACTTTTTTTATTAAAAGTCCATTTATTAAATTTCATACAATTCTCTCCTCGCAGTATTTAATTAATATTTTATCAAATCTCTTATAAAAAATCTATAAAATTCCATTAACAATTAATTTCTTCAAATATCTTTAAGCTTTTGTATATTTGTTAACTTTTTGTCTATAAATTGTATATTAAATTTAAAAAATAGACATTAAGTTTACAATAATATAAAATATTGCTTAATAGGAGGTTTTATTTATGAAAAAAAGAAAATATAAAAGATTAAGCCAAAAACAATACAGAAAAATATCTCTCGTTCTTTGCATCATAGCTTTGGGTATGCTGGGGACGGTTCTCAAATTAACCTTATTTTCTTCAGCAGATACTTCAAACAAAAAAACAATGACAAAAATAGTCTCTAAGGATGCTAGCAATAATAATTCTTCAAATAATATCCAATCCAAAACTAGTAATACTGAAGATAAAACTTCAAATTCTAGAGAACCGTCCCAGCTTGACCAGCCTGGCCAAGAGGTTAGCCAACTACATCAGAATGATTCAGTTGAAGTGGTTTTGACTGCTGTGGGAGATTGTACACTTGGTCGTGATGACAAATTTTCTTTTGAAGGGTCTCTTCCTTACGTTTTGAAGAAAAATAATTATGATTATTCTTATATCTTTAAAAATGTATCTCATATTTTTAAAAATGATGATATAACCATAGCTAATTTAGAAGGTCCTTTTACTAACTCTAAATCTAAAGCTGAAAAACAGTTTGCCTTCAAAGCTCCTCCTGAATATGCAAAGATTTTAACTGCCGGAAACATAGAAGGGGTTAATCTTTCTAATAATCATATTAAAGATTATCTTGATGAGGGATTTAAAGATACAATAGCTGCATTAGATTCAGAAGGTATTAATTACTTTGGGGAAGGTAACACTTGGATTAAAGAGATTAAAGGAATTAAATTTGGATTTTTAGGTTATAAAGGCTTCTATGATAGCAAGGAATTACTTGAAAAAGTTAAAAATGATATAAAAACATTGAAAACTCAAAATTGCGTAGTAGTAATTAATTTTCATTGGGGAGAGGAAGGCAATTATGAACACAATTCTGTTCAAAAACGTATTGCTCATTACGCCATTGATAATGGAGCTGATTTAATAATTGGCCATCATCCTCATGTTATTCAAGGAATAGAACAGTACAAAAATAAATTGATATTCTATAGCTTAGGTAATTTCGCTTTCGGAGGAAATAAAAACCCGAAGGATAAAAACACTATAATACCTCAAATAAAGTTTAAATTTAGAAACAACTTACTAGAATCCTATGATTTAAAAGTGATTCCTGCTAAAATTTCATCTGTTGACTATATAAATGACTATTGTCCAACCCCTGCAAAAGGTGATAGTAAAGCTTCTATTCTAAACAATTTAAATAAGCTTTCCCCTAATTTAGGTTTTGAGCTTAATGAAAACTTTCACAGTGTTAACTTAAAATAAAGAACTCAATTTAAATTTCTTATTCATTTGCTTCGTAATTTATTCAAAAAACTTAATGTCATATATTTTTATAAAAAGCCAAATTTCTCCTGTATTTTCTTGAGAACATATGGCTTTTTTGTTTTTTAGCACTAAAATACCGTGAAAAATCTATTTTTAAAAAGAAATCCAATTTTCAGTAAAATATTTCCATTTAATTTCATACGTGATAAAATTTTATTAATGGTCATTAGTATAATTTTTATATACTGGTACATAATTCTTTAATAGGATGGAGGTGCTGACAAATTAATATCAGAACATTTTTAGGAATTGTTTTTTCAAAAGCTGTTATGAATCTTTCTCAAATATTATATAAAGGTGGAACAAATTTTCCTGGAAAAGTAGCTTTAAAATTTGATAAAGACATCTTGGGGAAAATATCCAAGAATTTTAAGGTTATTTTAATTACCGGAACAAACGGTAAAACTACTACTACAAATATGATTTATTCTATTATAAAAAATAGTGGTAAAGACGCTATAACTAACGAAACTGGTGCAAATATGTATACAGGCATAATATCATGTTTTTTGAAAAATTATAAATTCACTAATAGAAATAAACAAAGGTACGCAGTTATAGAAGTTGATGAAGCTAATGTTAAATATGTTACAGATTATATTCATCCAGAAATAATAATAATTACTAATCTTTTTAGAGATCAATTAGATAGGTATGGTGAAGTTTATTCTACTTTAGATAAAATTTTAGAAGGAATTAGAAAATCGCCTGACTCTATTTTGGTACTAAATGGTGATGAATCCTTACTTGGTGCTTTAAATTTACCCAATAAAATTTTATATTATGGCTTTAATACACCTGTTAATGAAAATAATAAACTTTCTATAAATGCAGATGCTAAGTTCTGCAAAATATGCAAACACCCTTATGAATACAATTTTATAATTTATGATCATCTTGGTGATTTTTATTGTCCTAATTGTGGATATAAAAGACCTAAATTGACCTACAGTATTGATAAAATCATAGATTTATCTCCAGATAAATCTATAGTAGAGATTAATAATAAACAGTACTATATAAATCAATGCGGCACTTACAACATTTACAATGCCTTATGTGCTTTTTCCTCCTCAAAGCTTCTTGGAATAGATGAATCTATTATTTATGAAAGTTTAAAAACACTAAACAGCAGCTTTGGGCGCCAGGAAGTTATAAAAATAAACAATAAAAATGTAAAGATAATACTTGTAAAAAATCCTGCCGGATTTGATGAAGCCTTAAACTCAATAAACTTAGACAAAGGAAATAAAGGTCTTGCCCTTCTTTTAAATGATAACTTTGCAGATGGAAGAGATGTTTCCTGGATTTGGGATGTAGGTTTTGAAAACTTAGACAGCAATACAGTTAGTAACGTTATGGTATCTGGTATACGATTATACGATATGGGCATTCGACTAAAAGTAGCCGGCTTTAACGAGGATTTATTTTGCATATGTGACGATTATGATGCTCTATTAGACAACATAGAAAATTGTAAAGAACCAATTATATATCTTTTGGCTACATATACAGCTATGACTAGTTTTAGAAAGTTTTTGAACAGCAAAGGATATATAAAAAAACTCTGGTAAACTTTGCCAATTTAAGCTTGATTGACATGGAGGTGATTTCATGGAGCTTAACATATGCCATATGTATCCTGATTTACTTAACGTATATGGCGATATAGGAAATATATTAATCTTAAAATATAGAGCTGAAAATCGAGGCATTAAAACCAATGTATTTAATATCTCTATAAATGATAAGTTTAATCCTGAAAAATATGATATAGTATTTTTTGGCGGTGGCCAAGATTATGAGCAATCCATAGTGTCTTCGGATTTAAAGAAAACCAAGGGTAGTGATATAATTGACTACATAGAAAATAACAAAGTGTTTTTATCTATATGCGGCGGATATCAATTACTTGGTAAATATTATGTAACACCTTATGGTGAAAAGATCGAGGGACTCAACGCTCTGGATATATATACAAAACCTGGAGAAAAAAGATTTATTGGAAATACAGTAATTTATAACAAGGATTTTAACGAAACTTATGTAGGATTCGAGAATCATTCTGGGAAAACCTATATAGGCTCTCTAAAGCCCCTTGGCAAGGTTCTAGCCGGATATGGCAACAACGGTGAGGATGGTTATGAAGGTTGTATATACAAAAATACATTTTGTACTTACTTTCACGGATCATTGCTTTCAAAAAATCCTGAGCTTGCTGATAGGTTGCTTTCTCTTGCTTTAGAACATAAATATGGCAAATTCGTACTTCCTCCTCTAGACGATACCTATGAATTAAAAGCAAAAGAATTTATAATAAAGCGCGAGGTAGCTCAGTAAACTTATCAGTAAAGTCAAATAAGCAATCCTACACACTAAAAAATTGAAATTAGAATTTAAAAATCTGCACTTCTTAAGAAACAAATTTTTGTTTTTTTAGGGACTGCAGATTTTTTATTTATCAGATCGGGGACGGTTCTCAAATTTTTAGCATAAAAATTTGAGAACCGTCCCCGGTCTGCCATGTCTTTATACCACAAACTTTATCTCATTATTTTCTGATATTACCTTTATAGTTAATCCACTATAAACCTCACCTTTAATTATCATTTTAGCTATATTCGTTTCTAAAACTTTCGAAATATATCTCTTTAGTGGACGTGCTCCATATACTGGATCATATCCTTCCTTAGCTATAAGTCTCTTTGCTTCCTTAGAAACTTCAAGAGAAATATTCTTTTCTTTTAATCTATTTTTTATATCTTCCATAAATATATCTATTATCTTCTCTATTTCTTCTTCCATAAGAGGCTTAAACATTATAATATCATCTAATCTATTTAAAAATTCTGGTTTAAACCTCCTTTTCATTGCACTCATTACTTTTTCTCTTACATCTTCATCAATACCTTGAGAGCTTTTATTTTCTAATAAATATTCACTTCCTATATTGGAGGTCATAATAATTATGCAATTTTTAAAATCTATTGTTTTTCCTTTATTGTCCGTTAGTCTGCCATCATCAAGTATCTGAAGAAAAATATTAAATACATCATCATGGGCTTTTTCAATCTCATCAAATAAAACTACACTATATGGGTTTCTTCGCACAGCCTCAGTTAACTGACCGCCTTCCTCATATCCAACATATCCAGGAGGAGCTCCTATAAGCCTAGAAACAGCATGTTTTTCCATATACTCAGACATATCTATTCTTATTATATTTTCTTCGCTGTCAAATAAAGTTCTTGCTAATGTCTTTGCAAGTTCAGTTTTTCCAACTCCTGTTGGTCCTAAAAATATAAAGGAACCTATTGGTCTATTTATATCCTTTAACCCTGCTCTCGCCCTTAATACCGCATTAGCAGTAGAAGTAACAGCCTCTTCCTGTCCTATTACCCTTTTATGAAGCTCATCTTCTAATCTTAAAAGCTTTTCTCTTTCTCCTTCTAAAAGTCTTGACACTGGTATTCTAGTCCACTTAGATATTATTTCAGATATTTCATTTTCAGTAATCTCTTCTTTTAAAAGTGCATTTTCTCCGCTTTCTTTTAAAATTTCTTCCTTTTCCTTAATATTTCTTTCTAAATTAGGAATCACGCCATACTTTAATTCTGCAACTTTATTTAAATCATATTCTCTTTCAGCCTTTTCAAGCTCTCCCCTTGCCTCATCTAATTTGCTTTTTAAATCCATGATAGAAGAAATATTTTCTTTCTCATTTTCATATTTAGCAGTCATCTCTTTATCTTTTTCTTTCAAATCGCTGAGCTCTCTTTCAAGAAATTTTAGTCTTTCTTGAGATGCCTTATCCTTTTCTTTAGATAAAGCTTCCTTCTCTATTTCTAATTGAAAAACCCTTCGTCTTACCTCATCTAATTCTGTTGGAAGACTATCAATTTCTGTTCTTACCATAGCTCCAGCTTCATCAATTAAATCTATAGCTTTATCTGGCAAAAACCTGTCTGTAATATATCTATCAGATAACTTAGCTGCAGCCACTATAGCAGAATCATGTATTCTAATTCCATGATGTATTTCAAATCTTTCCTTCAATCCTCTAAGAATTGAAATGCTATCTTCAACTGTAGGCTCTTCTACGGTAACTGGTTGAAATCTTCTTTCCAGAGCTTTGTCCTTCTCTATATATTTTCTATATTCATCAAAAGTTGTAGCTCCTATACAGTGAAGTTCTCCTCTAGCAAGCATTGGTTTTATCAAGTTTCCAGCGTCCATAGCGCCCTCTGTCTTGCCAGCACCTACAATTGTATGAATTTCATCTATGAACAATATTATTTTTCCTTCACTGCTTTCAACTTCTTTTAGAACTGCCTTCAATCTTTCCTCAAATTCTCCTCTATATTTAGCACCAGCAATCAACGATCCCATATCTAAAGAAAATATTATTTTGTCTTTAAGTCCTTCTGGAACGTCCCCTCTAACTATTCTTTCAGCTAGTCCTTCAACTATAGCAGTCTTACCTACCCCAGGTTCTCCAATCAAAACTGGATTATTTTTAGTCCTTCTAGATAAAATTCTAACCACTCTTCTAATCTCTTCATCTCTTCCAATAACAGGATCTAACTTATGTTTTTTAGCCTCTTCCACCAAGTTTCTTCCATACTTTTTTAATGCATCATAAGTTCCTTCAGGATCTTGAGTATCAACCCTCTGATTTCCTCTTACCTGTGATAATACAGCTAAAAATTTATTCTTATCTATATTAAAATCTGACAATAGACTACCTACTATTCCTTTATGATCAATATCCATAATCGCAAGGATAACATGCTCAACACTTATATACGAATCTTTAAATTTACTAGCATACTCTTCAGCCTTTACAAATACTTCTTCCACTCTTCTAACTACATAAATTGCTGATGTACTTGCCCCTTCTCCTAAAACCTTAGGCATTTTATCTAATTCTTTATGTGTAGCTTGTTTTAAAAGTTTAACATCTACACCAATTCTGCTGAATATATTAGGTATGATCCCATCTTCTTGAGAAATTAAAGCCATAAACAAATGTATTATATCTATTTGCTGATGATTATATTTTATGGCTATTTTTTGAGATTCACTTAGAGCCTGCTGCACCTTGGTAGTCATTTTTTCATAATCCATAGCTCTCATCCTTTCTTTATATATTTTTATATTTCATATTTAACTAAATAGTATTATTTGTATTTTCATCAATAGATATTATCTACATACCATATTATAACTCTTAAACAAGGGACGGTTCTCAAATTTTTATGCTAAAAATTTGAGAACCGTCCCCGGTATTTTAAAAAAATCTAATTAAGCAAAAGCTTAATTAGATTTTTATAACTTTTTTTGCATTTTAATGGCTATGGTAAAATATTTTAAAGCTTCCTTAAGATAGTTCATATCAAAATACATTTTACCCATCTCCATATACCTATCATAAATTTCTTTATTGGTCCCAAACTTAGCAAGAGCATCTAAAGATAAATTCATATACATTTCAGCCGATGTATAATCACCATTATCCTCAAGAATTTTAGATTTTAAATAATAGGATTTTTCAATAAATTTTATATTATTCAAATCAATAGAATAATCTATGGCTTTTTCTATTAAATTTTCTGATTCCCTTAAAGCTCCGTTATTAATAAGCTCTTCTATACATAGAAGCATAAATCTTACCTGTTTTTCTTTATCATCCGCTGGATACATATCCAATGATTTATTTATATATTCAATAGCCCTATCCCTTTCATTCATTTCAAACATAGTCGAAGCATAATCCAGCATGTCCTCACATTTATAATCATTCCTATAATCATATATTTTATAGGACTTAAGCTCATATTCTTCAAACTCTCCATTATCCATTCTTAGGGATAAAATAGCCATCATATGATATATCTTAGCCTTTGTCAAATCATCTTCCATACATTTAAATAATTTCTTTAGCTTTATCGCTACATTATATGCCTCTTCATAATTCTTAAGAATTATTTTACATCTTGCCTCACCATATACGCTTTCAACATACATACTATAATCTTTGCTTTTTTCTTCATCCAAGGTTTTTCTCACATTTTCAAAATAGTTAGATGCTTGAACAATTTCACCATTCTTAAAGAAAAACTTTGCTACATCTATATAATAAATCATCCTATTACTACTGGCAGAATTATTGCACAAATCATAATATGTTCCTAATAATTCTTGAGTCTTCATTAACTCATTGTTATCTATCAGATATTCAAATATTAAATGCATAACATAAAATGCTAAACCATAATAACTATATTTCTGAGCCAAACTTAGATTATATTTAAGCTTTTCTTCGTAATCATCACACTTAGAGTTCATCATTAATTCTTTTAAGTTTTCATTAATCTGCTCCTCAATCCCAAGCTTTAAATAGCTAGGATTTAATTCCAATTTAGAAGCTATATAATCTAAAATCCATTCCTCTGGAGCTATCTTTCCATTTTCAATACAACTTAATTTTGATACAGAAATCTTACTACCGCAAATGTCCTTTAGTGTATACCCCTTATAAATTCTGGCTCTTTTTATCTTTTCTCCAACTGAAAGAACTTCCATACAATCACCCATCCAATTATCACACTATTTCAGTATGCCTAATTTTTTAAATGCCTCAACACCTGCATTTAGATATTTAGCTGCCTTTTTATCCTTATCATTATCCACATAAAATTTACCTATGAGAATCGATACCTCTGCATATTCATCCTGTAACTGAACAAGCTTTGTATATTCTAATGCCGTCAGCAAGGTATTTTCTGCCTCATCAATACTTCCCTCTAGCATATTTATTCTATACTGCAGCAAGTAGTACTTATACATAGTTAAATCGTTTCCATTATCCTTTTCCTCTAATATTTCTTGCAATACTCCTTTAGCTTTTTCAACATCCTTTAGCTTAATGTAGTTCTTACAAATGTTTACAAGGATTTCTATATACTCTTCATCTCTAAACTTTTTCCTCAGATTCTTAGCTTTATTTAGGTGAATAAAAGACTCTTCAATATTATCAAACTCTGAAAAAAGCTTTCCTAGATTGTTTTCAATGTGAGCTACGTACTTGCAATCGTCAATTTCCTTAAACAACTTCAGAGTCTTATTTGAGTATTTTATTGCATTATCTATATCCCCTTTTTTACTAAACTCTTTTGAAAGAAGCATGAGTGATTTTGCATATTCTTTTTTATCATTCACCTTTTTGAATTTACTGTTAGATAAATATGAATAATTAATTGCTTTATCTAAATCTTCTAATTTGTAATATGTAAATGCTATATAGTAGTAAATTTGTCCTATTAAAAAGTCATTTTCCAAATTGCTGTCATCATAAACCTTCTCTGATTGATGAAAATAGCTACAAGCTGAATAATAAGCCTGCATTT
>NZ_JBKEEV010000006.1:0-168242 GCF_047777555.1 Clostridium sp.
GCTTTAAAGACTTTACAGGAGTAAAAACAGCAGTAGGAGGAACCATATCAGGAACTTACCAGCTAAATGGACAACTAGAAGGACTAAGCAGCTATAATACAGCATTAACTTCTGAAGAAGTAAACAGCATATACACAAATGGAAGAGGAAACTGGGTAAGCTATAAACAGAGTTCTTAGCTTCAGATGGAGTTTTACTCCACCTGAGGCTTAGAAATCGTTATCTAGGGATGTAGCCGCTCTTTACTTCCATTTTGAAAAAGATGGAAGTATTAGAGCGGGTAATCATCAGATATATATGACAGCTTAGGAAGACTAACTGACAGGGCACTAAATACAGGGATATTTAATTACAATACAAAATATGCCTTTGAAGCGGGAGCTGCTGCAGGCACTACTACAACAAGAGTAAGTGAAATAGACAATAATGGTAAGAAGATAGCTTATACTTACGATCAGAATGGTAATATTAAAACAATTACTGAAGATGGAAAAGTAATAACATATTATTATGATGGATTGAACCAGCTTACAAGAGAAGATAATGAAGTATTAAACAAGACTATAACATACTCTTATGATGGTGGAGGAAATATTCTAAGTAAAACAGAATATCCACATACAACAGGAACCTTAGGAGATCCAACTTCAACAATATCCTACGATTATGAAGATACTAACTGGAAAGACAAGCTTACAAGCTATAATGAAAAAGATATAACCTATGATGCCATAGGAAATCCATTAACTTATGATGGTTATACCTTTACTTGGGAACAAGGCAGACAGCTAGCAACAATGAAGAGCAACGATTATGACATAAGCTTTAAATATAACGTTGACGGTATAAGGACTGAAAAAACAGTAAATGGGATAACAACAAAATATCATCTTGTAGGGGATAAGGTAACCTTTGAGGATAATGGTACTGATAAAATTTATTACACTTATGATGCAGGAGCTAATCTTGTAAGTATGAACTTAAATGGAATAGAATACTACTACATTAGAAATGCTCAAGGTGATATAATTGGTTTGTATGATAAAAATGGTATACAGGTTGTAAGCTATATCTATGATTCATGGGGTAAGTTGATATCTATTGATGGAAGTCTTAAAGACACTGTAGGAGTTAAGAATCCTTATAGATACAGAGGATATAGGTATGATAGTGAGACTGGATTATATTATCTTCAAAGTAGGTACTATAATCCTGAGTGGGGAAGGTTTATTAATGCGGATGCATTAGGTGGGGTGGTTGGAGAACTACTATCTCACAATGTATTTACTTATTGTAAAAATAATCCTATTATGTATAGTGACCCGTCAGGACATTTTCCTATTTTGATAGTAGCTATTATAGCAACAATAGTAATAGCACCAATAGTAATGGCTTTTGCTCCAACATATTCAGAGAGAGAAGCAGATAAAACACAACATTATAACAGACAAAGCTTTAATACTGGTATTCCAGAAACGTATGATGATATGCAGCGTTCTGTAAGCAAAGGAGAATATGAACAATTGCCTCCATCTCAAAGTATTTACCATAAAATTGGTAAAAATAATAAGAATAATGAGAAATATGTTTCTAAGGATGGGCATAAAGAGGCGGTTTTCAATCCTACTACTAGAAAATTAGTAATAGATCCAGTAAATATGGGAACATATAATTTTAATGGTCCCAAGGATCTATTTGGACTTCCTCATTTATTTAGAGATGTAATACCATATTATATATGGGGTAATAGTCCTGATGATCCTACAAATTTCTTTGATAGAATGAAAGTTACCATTTTTGGACCTGATTCTGTGAATATTAAGGGGTATTAAACTATGAAAAAAAAGGAAAAGTTAATTTTTATAATTATAATGATACCTGTATGGATTTTATTACTATATGAGTATAATTATGGTTATGCTAAAAGGTTGAATAATGCTATAGAAAGTAATAGTGAATCAATGGTTGTAAAGATATTAAAGTTTCCAGGAAATATTAATAGTATACCCCATATACCGCTATTATGGGACTTTCCTAATGATAGTCCTTTAACTAAAGCATCTTTTGAAGGTAATATAAATATAATAAAGATACTTTTAGACAATGGTGCTTCAATGAATACTAGCAAATATTCTTGGCGTCCTTTAGAGGCAGCATTAATGAGATATTACCCAAATAAGTTAGAGGTTGTTAAGTTGCTTATCGAACATGGAGCTGATGTAAATTTAAAAAATTTTGATGGTGACGCACCTATATTAATAGAGACGGAAAAGGTGTTACGAGAAAAGAACGGAATAAAAAATAAAGATGAGGAGTTAATTAATTACCAGGTATTTATGTTATTAGTAGAGCAAGGTGCAGATATTTATGTAGAGGATGTATCAGGAAGGAATGTTCTTTTCAATGTAGCTTTCTCAGATAATAGTTTAATCGCTAAATATCTGATTAACAATGAGAAATTTAATATTAATAAACAGGATGTGATGGGATGGACTCCTCTAATATATGCTATAAAGTATAATAGTTACGATGTTGCAAAGATATTGATTGAAGCTGGTGCTGATAAGGACATTAAAGATAAAGAGGGAAAAACAGCAATAGATTACGCTAAAGAAAGTGAATTTAAGGAGATAAGTGATTTATTTAATAGCAACCAGAAAAAGCTCTCCTAGCGTCGACCTTTTTCTGGAAGTTCCTCTGGGGCGAAGCCATAAAATACCAAGGGCGAGTATAGTGTAGCTGAAAAAATCAGTTAATTTATAGAGAAAAAGCAAGTGGTACTACTCGAAAAATTAAAAATATGGAAGTATGTCTGCAAGTAAAATATAAAGGGGCTGTTTCAAAACAAAGTTTTGAGGCAGCCATTGTTTCATTGGTATTTGGATAGAATATAAGCTTACTAAGTATTTATTTAGATAGCAGCAACAAGCTTAACCTAACCGTAAGAGATAGTGGCGGAGGCTGGTTAACTTTAATAACATCTACAGAAGCTGTAACAGTAAACACATGGAACTATGCAGCCTTCACTTGGAGTGTATCAGGGACAACCTTAAATGCAAAACTATATCTAAACGATAGAGTTTATTCAGGAAGTACCGCGAGCTTCAAAGACTTTACAGGAGTAAAAACAGCAGTAGGAGGAACAGTAACAGGTGCTTATCAACTAAATGGACAACTAGAAGGACTAAGCAGCTATAATACAGCATTAACTTCTGAAGAAGTAAACAGCATATACACAAATGGAAGAGGAAACTGGGTAAGCTATAAACAGAGTTCTTAGCTTCAGATGGAGTTTTTACTCCACCTGAGGCTTAGAAATCGTTATCTAGGGATGTAGCCGCTCTTTACTTCCACTTTGAAAAAGATGGAAGTATTAGAGCGGGTAATCATCAGATAAATATGACAGTTTAGGAAGACTAACTGACAGGGCACTAAATACAGGGATATTTAATTACAATACAAAATATGCCTTTGAAGCGGGAGCTGCTGCAAATACTACAACAACAAAAGTAAGTGAAATAGACAATAATGGAAAGATAAGCAGAGAACCAAAATCTTAAGTAGAGAACCCAAATTTCTAATTTGGTGTGAATCGCTTAGTTCTATAGCTTGGCTATAGAACTTCCTTAAAATATAAGTATGCTAATGGTAATATTAAAACAATTACTGAAGATGGAAAAGTAATAACATATTACTATGATGGATTGAATCAGCTTATAAGAGAAGATAATGAAGTATTAAACAAGACTATAACATACTCTTATGATGGTGGAGGAAATATAACAAGTAAGAAAGAGTATGGTTATACTACAGAAGTACTAGGAGATGTTATAAAGAATTATGATTATGGTTATGACGATGATAACTGGAAAGATAAACTAGGATTATATGATAAGAGCGGTACTCAGGTTGTAAGTTATACCTACGATTCTTGGGGTAAGCCATTCCCAGAAGTAAAATATGAGAACATGTCCATAAGTAGAATGTAAAGTTCATAGCAATATGCATATCATATGTTGCTATGAACTTTCTTTTTATCAGTTTTCAATATTTATAACTATGGCTTTGGGTCTGCTCATAGCTTCTATGCTATATCTTACACCCTGAGTTCCCATTCCAGAAGATTTTACCCCTAGGAAAGGAAAATTATCAGGTCCTCTCTCAGTTTTATTATTAATCTGTACTGTTCCAACCTCTAATTTATTTGCAATATAAAAAGCTTTATCTATATCCTTGGTAAATATAGAGGATTGAAGCCCGTATTGGGAAGCATTAGCTATCTTTATGGCTTCATCAATATCTTTAACTCGGATTACTGGCAATACAGGACCAAAAGGTTCTTCCCAAGCAATTTTCATTTCAGTAGTGACTTTATCAAAAAGAACAGGATAAATTAAATTGCCCTTCCTTTTGCTTCTGGTGATTAAAGAAGCACCTTTAGCTATAGCATCTTCTATTAGTCCTTCAACATAGTCAGCAGCTTCGCTGCTTATTAAAGGAGTAATATCTACCTCATCTTCAGGGCTTCCTATTTTTAATTTTTCTACTCTTTCTTTAAGTTTTTCTACTAGACTATCTGCTACTTCTTCCTCAACCAAAACTCTCTTTACAGCAGTACATCTTTGGCCAGAATAGCTAAATGCACCAGATATTATATTGTCTGCGGTTTTTTCTAAATCAGCATCCTTTAAGACTAAAGCAGCATCTTTCCCACCAAGTTCCATAAGCATAGGGACCATTCCAGCAATTGAAGCTATATGTCTTCCAACCTCAGAGCTTCCAGTAAAATTAATGAAATTTATATCCTTATGAGTTACTATATAATCGCCGATAACAGAGCCTTTGCCAGTGATTGTATTTAAAACTCCCTTTGGAAGGCCAGCTTTATTAAACACTTCAGCAAGATAAAGCGTAGATATAGCACCCTGAGTTGCAGGTTTCAAAACTACACTATTTCCAGCAATTAGAGCAGGAGCTATCTTAGAAGCTGCAAGGTTTATCGGATAATTAAAAGGAGAAATAGCAAGAACTACGCCTACAGGTACTCTAGTTACAAAGGAAATCTTATTTTTCTTAAATCCAGGAAAATTTTCAGATCCTACAGTTTCCCCATGGAGATGTTTTCCTTCATCAGCTGTAAATTTGATAAAGTCTGCAGTTCTTTCAATTTCTGAAAGTGAGGATTTTTTATCCTTAGCAATTTCCTTTTGGAGTATAAGGGATAATTCATGTTTATTTTCTAATAAAATCTCTGCGGCTTTGTGTAATATACCTGCTCTTTCATTTATAGGAGTTTCTCCCCAAGTAATTTGAGATAGCTTAGCATTCGTAACAGTTGTATTCACTTCTTTTTCATTCATAGACTGAATTTTACCAAATGATGTATTGTCTATGGGAGAAATGATATCTATAGGTGGATTAATAGATTCTATCCATTCACCATTATATAAATTCTTATAAATATTATTATTTTTAATATTTTCAAACAAATAAATCACCTCTTTTTAGTATACGCTAAATTAATTTATATAATACCATTAATGATAATGCATATCAATAGGGAATAATAATCAATTACAAAATAGGTGGTAACTAATTATTTTTGCAAAAATGAATAATTTATATAGAAATGTTGCAAAAAATTTTGATAATAACCTATAAATATGATATAATCGTGTATAAATATGACATATATTATATTATTAATTCATAGATTAATCTTATTATATATAAATAATCTAAAAAAAGGGGCTGAAAAATATGGGCTATAATATTGTAGAAAAAATTTTAAGAGAACATTTGGTAATTGGAGAAATAGAAAAAGGTAGTGAGATAGGTATTAGAATAGATCAAACCTTGACACAAGATTCTACGGGGACAATGGCTTATTTGCAATTTGAAGCGCTTGGAGTAGATAAGGTTAAAACAAAGAGGTCCGTAGCATATATAGATCACAATATGCTTCAAACTGGTCCTGAAAATGCGGATGATCATAGATATATACAAACGGTTACTAAAAAGCATGGAATTTATTTTTCAAAGCCTGGTAATGGTATATGTCATCAAGTTCATTTAGAGAGATTTGGAATTCCAGGACAAACACTTGTAGGTTCTGACAGCCATACTCCAACAGCAGGAGGAATAGGTATGATTGGAATTGGAGCAGGAGGACTTGATGTTGCAGTAGCTATGGGTGGAGGAGAGTATTATATAAAAACTCCAAAAGTTGTAAAAGTAGAACTTAGTGGAAAATTAAACCCTTGGGTATCTGCGAAGGATATAATACTAGAACTTTTAAGAAGACTTACTGTAAAGGGCGGAGTTGACAAAGTTTTTGAATATGGAGGAGAAGGCGTAAAAACTCTTTCTGTTCCTGAGAGAGCAACTATAACTAATATGGGAGCAGAGTTAGGAGCTACTACTTCCATATTCCCAAGTGATGAAGTCACTTTAGAATTCCTAAAAGCTCAGCACAGAGAAGAAGATTTTGTGGAAATTAAGGCTGATGAGGATGCAGATTATGATGAAGTTATAAAAATAAATTTAAGCGAATTAGAACCAATGGTTGCATGTCCTCATAGTCCAGATAATGTGGTGAAGGTATCACAATTAAAAGGAATTAAGGTTAATCAAGTTACTATAGGAAGTTGCACAAATTCTTCTTATGTAGACATGATGAAGGTAGCAAAAATTTTAGAAGGAAAAACTATTCATGAGGATGTATCTTTGGTTATAGGACCTGGATCAAAGCAGGTATTGAATATGCTGGCTGAAAATGGAGCACTTGCAAAAATGATATCAGCTGGGGCTAGAATAATAGAATCAGGATGTGGACCATGTATAGGAATGGGACAAGCGCCTGCAAATAACGCAGTATCACTAAGAACTATAAATAGAAACTTTGAAGGAAGATGTGGAACAAAATCTGCTGGAGTATATCTTGTAAGTCCTGAAATTGCAGCTGTATCTGCACTAAATGGATATATTTCAGATCCTAGAGAATTTGGAGAGGCTCCACATATAGAAATGCCAAAAGAATTCTTAATTAATGATAATTTGATAGTAAAGCCAGCAGAAAATGGAGAAGAAGTTGAGGTTGTAAGAGGACCTAATATTAAGCCTTTCCCAAAGGGAGAAGAATTAAAAGACACAGTGGAAGGAAAAGCGCTTATAAAGGTAGGAGATAATATAACTACGGATCATATAATGCCATCTAATGCAAAACTTTTACCTTTTAGATCTAATATACCTTATTTATCAGATTACTGTCTTGCACCTTGCAATCCAGAATTTCCAAAGAGAGCTAAAGAAAATAATGGAGGCTTTATAATCGGAGGATTAAATTATGGTCAAGGTTCCAGCAGGGAACATGCAGCATTAGTTCCTCTTTACCTTGGAATTAAAGCTGTACTAGCAAAATCATTTGCAAGAATACACATGGCTAATCTTATAAATAATGGAATAATGCCTTTAGTATTTAAAAATGCAGATGATTACGATAAAATTGATGAATTTGACGAACTATTAATAGTTAATGCTATAAATGGTGTTGAAGAAGGAGAAATTATAGTAAAGAATAAAACTAAAAATGAAGAGTATACTATGAGCCTTCAACTTTCTGAAAGACAAAAGAAAATGATATTAAAGGGTGGACTTATAAATAGTATCAAGTAAGAAAAATAATCTGCAGGTTAAAAGTTATATATTAAAGAGTAGGATTTTAAGTTAAGTAATTTAAAGTCCTACTCCTTATTAAAAAAGGGGGAGAAACAGTGAGTTATAACATAACATTAATTCCAGGGGATGGCATAGGTCCAGAGGTAATGAAAGCTGCTAAGGATGTTATAGATGCATCTGGAGTTAAAATCAATTGGGAAATAGTAGATGCAGGAGAAGGAGTTATTGAAGAGCATGGAACTCCTCTTCCGGATTATGTAATAGAGAGCATAAAAAGAAATAAAATTGCTATTAAAGGACCAGTTACTACACCAGTAGGAAAAGGTTTTAGAAGTGTAAATGTTGGATTACGTCAAGCATTAAATCTTTATGCTAATGTAAGACCTGTGAAGACTTACAAAGGTATTCCTTCTAGATATGATGATGTAGATCTTATAATAGTTAGAGAAAATACAGAGGATTTATATGCAGGAATCGAACATAATGTAGGAGATGTAGCAGCAGAGAGTATAAAGATAATAACTAAAAAGGCTAGTAATAGGATAGTTGAGTTTGCTTTTAATCTTGCTAAAGAGCAGGGAAGAAAAAAGGTTACAGCGGTGCATAAGGCAAACATAATGAAACTATCAGATGGTTTATTTTTAAAGTGTGCTAGGGAAGTGGCAGAAGCAAATAAGGATATTGAATTCTCTGATATGATTGTAGATGCTATGAGCATGAGGCTTGTTCAAAGTCCAGAAAAGTATGATGTACTTGTAATGCCAAATCTATATGGAGATATACTTTCAGATATGGCTGCAGGACTAGTTGGAGGGCTTGGAGTAGTGCCAGGAGCAAATATAGGAGATGATATAGCTGTATTTGAAGCTGTACATGGTTCAGCGCCAGATATTGCCGGACAAAATATAGCTAATCCTACTGCTGCTATCCTAACTGGGGTTATGATGCTTAAACATTTAGGGGAATTTAAGGCAGCTGAGAAAATAGATAAAGCTCTATCGGAAGTATTGCAAGAAGGCAAAATTCTTACTTGCGATTTAGGAGGAAATGCTAAAACTACAGAATTTGCAGAGGAAATAATAAAAAGATTATAAATATATATTATAATATATGCAAGAAAGATGCGCATTTAAGTGCGTATCTTTCTTTTTTATAGCATAAGTATACCTATGAAAATATTGGTGTTATTTTATAACTGGGGTTTTTTCATAAATGTACGCACAAAATATTGAGTTTGTGAATAAGAATACATATATATATTATAAATATACAAAAAACTATTGCATAATTATGATTATAAATGTATAATTATAATCATAAAAAATGGATACATGATTTTACATTACCATGTAATCATAAATTTAGTTAAGTATGAGAAGGGGCGTATAATATGAAAAAGATAGGGGTAATTTTGCTAACTATTACTATGGGACTTTCACTATTTGTTGGATGTGGAGGAAATACAAAAACAAGTATAGGGGGTAAGGAGAATTCATCAACTGCATCGACTTCAGACGGTAAAACAGATACTTCTTTAGAAAAGGTTAAAGAAGCTGGTAAATTAGTGATTGGATTAGATGATGGTTATCCACCAATGGAGTTTAGAGATGAAAAGAATAATTTGGTAGGGTTTGATGTTGATTTTGCTAATGAAATTGGTAAAAAATTAGGAGTGAAAGTGGAGTTTATGCCAACAGAATGGAACGGTATATTATTAGCTCTCCAATCTAAAAAATTTGATGCTATAATAGCTGGATTAAACATTACAGAGGAGAGAAAAAAGTCTATAGATTTTTCTGAACCTTATGTAATGGGAGGACAAGTAATAGCAATTAAAGGTGGAAATAAATCTATAAAAACTCTTGCAGATTTAAAAGGAAAAATAATTGGATGTCAATTAGGATCAACTGGACAAAAATCTGCAGAGGATAATTTAAAAGATATAAAGGAACTGAAAAAATATGAAAAAATTACTCAGGCATTTAGTGAACTTACAATAGGAAGAATAGATGCTGTTATTATGGATGCTCAAGTTGGAGGTTACTATATTTCTAAGAAACCAGGTGAGTTTGAGGTATTAAATGAAATGGTAAGCGAAGAGCCAATGGGTATTGGATATAGAAAGGGAGATAAAGAATTAAAAGATGAAATTCAAAAGATAGTAGATGAATTAGAGAAAGATGGTACTTTGTCAAAGCTTTCTATTAAATGGTTTGGTTATGATGCATATAAAAAATAAAAGTAGGTCCCAATCTTTGTCATTAAAATTTATGAAGAATGGAGGACGAAATGGATATAGAAATCTTAAAAAATATGTTTCCTATACTTCTTAAAGGATGTATTGTTACCGTAGAACTCACAGTGATATCAGTTGTGCTAGGAAGTATTATTGGTGTAATTATTGCCACTCTAAAATTATCTAAAAATAGAGGAATAGTCATTATTGCATCTTTTTATACTTGGTTGTTTAGGGGAACACCAATGCTTTTGCAATTATTCTTCTTTTATTATGCTTTACCTTTTATGGGGTTGGAGCTAACTTCTATGCAAGCTGCTATATTAGGTTTAAGCTTAAACTCAGGAGCTTATATGGCTGAGATAATAAGAGGAGGCATACTTTCAATAGACAAGGGCCAATTTGAAGCCTGCAAGGCTTTAGGATTTACTAATTTTCAAACACTGAAAAGGGTAATATTACCACAGACCTTTAGAGTGATTATTCCGTCTTTAGGAAATGAATTTATTACTATGCTAAAAGATACTTCTTTAGTATCCAGTATTGCAATGGAAGAACTTATGAGAAATGCCCAACTTCAAATTTCAGCTACAGCAAGGCCAGTAGAAGCTTTTCTTACAGCTGGATGCCTTTATTTGCTTATGACAACAGTTTTTACAACTATATTTTCAGCAACTGAAAAGAAACTGTCTGTATATTAAGAGAGGTGTTTATTAATGAATATGATTGAAGCCCAAAATTTAACTAAAAGTTTTGGAAGTCTAAAAGTATTTGAAAACTTGAATATGAAAGTAAGAAAAGGAGAGGTTCTTGTAATTATAGGTCCATCAGGATCTGGCAAAAGTACATTTTTGAGATGTCTAAATACTTTGGAAATACCTGATTCTGGAAAAATTATCATAGAGGGAGAGCCTTTAAATGTTCATAATAAAAAAGATACCAGATTAAAAATTGAAAAAATGGGCATGGTATTTCAGAACTTCAACTTATTTCCTCACATGACTGTGGAGGAAAATATAATTGAAGCTCCAATTACAGTTAAGAAGGTAAATAAAGATATTATTCTAAAAAAGGCTCATAAATTATTGGATAAGGTGGGATTGGCTGATAAAAAAGATTATTATCCTTCCAAGTTATCAGGAGGACAAAAACAAAGGGTAGCTATTGCAAGAGCCTTAGCTATGGACCCTGATATAATGTTATTTGATGAACCTACATCAGCACTGGATCCAGAGCTTGTAGGAGAAGTTTTAAATGTTATGAAGGAACTTGCAAAAGATGGAATGACCATGATAGTTGTGACTCATGAGATGGGATTTGCAAAGGAAGTAGCAGATAGAGTGGTTTTCATGGATGGAGGAAAAATTATAGAGGAAGGTGCTCCAAAGGACATATTTTCGAATCCAAAAGAAGAAAGAACTAAACTGTTTTTAGACAGGATATTATAGATAAAGCTTAATTTTAAATTAATATGAGTTTATAAATTTACCAAATGAAAGGAAGTATTATATATATGAAAGATAAGGTTGTTTTAGCATATTCAGGAGGCTTAGATACTTCTATTATAGCCCACTGGCTAAAAAATAATTATGATTTAGAAGTTATAGCATGCTGCGTTAATGTAGGTCAAGATGAGGATTTTGAAGAAATTAAGAAAAAAGCAATTAAATCAGGAGCTTCTAAAATATATATAGAGGATGCAACAGAAGAATTTATAACAGACTATCTTTTTAAAGGAATTAAAGCAAATGCAGTATATGAAGGAAAATACCTTTTAGGAACATCATTTGCAAGACCTTTAATTGCTAAAAAATTAGTACAGATAGCTCATGCAGAAGGAGCAAAATATATATGTCATGGATGTACAGGAAAAGGAAATGACCAAGTAAGATTTGAAGTCGGTATAGCATCTATTGATCCTACTATAAAGATAATTGCTCCTTGGAGAATTTGGGATATAAAATCAAGAGAAGATGCTATAGACTATGCTAATGCAAATGGAATTGAAGTTCCAGTAACTAAAGAAAAAATATATTCAAGGGATAGAAACATATGGCATACTAGTCATGAAGGAGGAGATCTTGAGAATTTAAAAAATGAACATAAATCCGAAATGTATCTTATGACAGTGCCACCAGAGAAGGCTAAAGATGAGCCTACTTATGTAGAAATATATTTTGAAAGTGGAATACCTAAAAAAATTGATGGAGAAGAATTAAATCCAATAGATATGATGAATAAATTGAATAAATTAGGTGGAGAAAATGGAATTGGAGTTGTAGACTTACTAGAAAATAGATTAGTTGGAATGAAGTCAAGAGGAGTTTATGAGACACCAGGTGGAACAATACTATATGCTGCTCATAAAGAATTAGAATATTTAACTATAGAAAAAGAAACTTTCCACTTTAAAGAAATTGTATCTCAAAAATACGGTGAACTTGTTTACAATGGATTATGGTTTTCTACTTTGAGAGAAGGATTAGATGCTTTCTTAGATAAAACTCAAGAAAAGGTAACTGGAAGTGTAAAACTAAAATTGTATAAAGGAAATATTATGATAGCAGGAATGGAATCACCTTATGCTTTATATGAAGAGACCATATCTTCCTTTGGAGCTAGTGAACTATATGACCACAAGGATGCAGAAGGATTTATTAATTTATTTGGTCTTCCTTATAAAATCAACGCAATGCTAAATAAAAATAAATAAAAAAACGTAATAATTAGTCACTAATATCTAAAAAGATATATATCTTAGCGAAACGTTGCAACTTATAGAAGAACGGAGTGATTTTTTAAATGAAGCTTTGGGGTGGAAGATTTAAAGAAAGCGAGAATAAGCTTATGGAAGATTTTAATAGTTCCTTAAGCTTTGAT
The DNA here is from genome assembly GCF_047777555.1 of Clostridium sp. Taxonomy (GTDB): domain Bacteria; phylum Bacillota; class Clostridia; order Clostridiales; family Clostridiaceae; genus Clostridium_H. The sequence goes on from NZ_JBKEEV010000006.1 coordinate 12,794, forward strand.
AAAAGATTATATAAAGAGGACATCAATGGAAGTATTGCTCATGTTAAGATGCTCTCAAAGTGCCATATTTTAAAAGAAGAGGAAGCGAAATTAATAATAGATGGGTTGAACTCTATATTGCAGGATATAGAAAAAGGTCAATTGCTTATTGAAGGAGATTATGAGGATATCCATAGTTTTGTAGAAATCAACCTTATAAAAAGAATAGGTGAAGTTGGAAAAAAGCTTCATACAGGAAGAAGCAGAAATGATCAAGTTGCAGTAGATATGAGAATGTATGCCAAAGCTAAAGCTTTTGAAATCTTAAAAGAAATAGAAGAACTGATGAATACAATTAAAGATGTAGGAGAAAAAAATAATGTAATGATGCCTGGGTATACTCATCTTCAAAGAGCTCAGGTGGTAACATTTAAATATCACTTGATGGCTTACTATAATATGTTTAGTAGGGACAAAAAAAGATTGTTAAGCGATATTGATATAATGGATGAAAGTCCTCTTGGATGTGGAGCTTTAGCAGGAAGTACTTATAATATAGATAGAGATTTTACATCAAAAGAACTAGGTTTTAAAAAACCAGTAGATAATTTTATGGATGGTGTTAGTGATAGAGACTATTTGATAGATCTTATGAGTGCTTTTTCTATAATTATGATGCATTTAAGCAGGCTAAGTGAAGAAATCATATTATGGTGCAGTAAAGAATTTGATTTTGTAGAAATAAGCGATGAATTTTCAACTGGCAGCAGTATTATGCCTCAAAAGAAAAATCCCGATGCAGCAGAACTTATAAGGGGAAAGAGTGGAAGAGTATATGGAGATTTGATGGGGATTTTAACAACTATGAAAGGAATTCCATTAGCTTATAATAAGGATATGCAAGAAGATAAAGAAGGATTTTTTGATGCTTCAGATACAGTTATGAAATGCTTAAAGGTTATGAATGGAATGTTGTCTGGACTTAAGGTTAAAGAAAACAATATGTATAGAGCTGTAAAAAAGGGATTCCTTAATGCTACAGAAGCTGCAGATTATCTTGTTAACAAAGGAATGGCATTTAGAGATGCTCATGGGGTAATAGGTTCTATAGTTTTATATTGCGAAGAAAATGATGTTGCTATAGAGGAATTAGATGTAGAAACATTAAAGAAGTTTAGTGAATTATTTGATGAAGATATATATGACTTTATAGATTATAGCAAAACTTTGACAAGGGGAATAAAAAAATATATAAATAATAATTAGCAAAAGTATTTGACTATAAGAAAGTTTTAATTTATAATGTAATAAAAGCGTATATCGAAGTTTAGTGATAGAGGTGCGGTATTTAAGAGTACTGATGTGGAGAAAAGCACGATGAAACATCAAGAAAGGAAATATCGCCGAAGCATATAGCTGAAGCTTTAAGGCTATATAGCTGGTCTTGCATAGAATATATGCAAGACTGTCACAAAGCAATTTGTGGAGAGCTATCATTCAACTTATTAGGTACTATTGTTTATATATCATGTGTATATGTAGTGTTTAATAAGCCTTGAGTGAATTCTCAAGGCTTTTTAATTTCCACAAGAGTGTTTTCTCACAAAATTTTCGATATATGTGCAGTAAAATTTTATTTAGGAGGAAAAATGATGAGAAAAAGAAGAGTCTTTATAGTTACTTTCATGCTTATGATTTTTGTATTGGCCACTACTGCACTAGGAGCTGAATTGGATCCAGCAAAGGTAAATGCGGATAAATTTGGAATTTGGACATTGCTGCCACCATTAGTTGCTATAATTTTGGCTTTTATAACTAAGAACGTAGTTATATCACTTTTTTTAGGAATACTTTCAGGAACATTTTTACTACAATTAAAAGGTGCTAATATATTTGGTGCTTTATTTCACGGATTTTTAGATATTATTAATAGATTATTAGGATCTTTAGCAGACCCATGGAATGCTGGTATTATACTTCAATGTTTAACAATTGGTGGACTTATAGCTCTAGTTTCTAAAATGGGGGGAGCTAAAGCTGTAGCTGAATCTTTATCTAAAAAAGCTAAAAGTCCAATAAGTGCTCAACTTATTACTTGGATTTTAGGAATAGCAGTTTTCTTTGATGACTACGCAAATTCATTAATAGTAGGTCCTATGATGAGACCTGTTACTGATAAAATGAAAATATCAAGAGAAAAATTATCATTTATAGTTGATGCAACTGCTGCTCCAATAGCTGGTATTGCAGTTATATCTACATGGATAGGACTTGAGCTTAGCTTAATTAAAGATGGTTATGAGTCTATAGGACAAAGTGTAAGTGCATATAATATATTTCTTGAAACCATTCCATATAGATTTTATAATATTTTAATTCTAATATTTATAGTGTTTACAGCTCTATTTTTAAGAGAATTTGGTCCTATGCTTAAGGCAGAAAGGCGTGCTAGATCTACAGGTAAGGTTTTACGTGAAGGTGCAAAACCTATGGTTTCATCAGAAGCTACAGATCTTGAACCAAAAGAAGGAATTAATTTAAGAGTTGCTAATGCAGTAGTACCTATATTAGTTTTAATAATAGGAGCCTTTTTAGGATTTTACTACAATGGTTACAATTCAATTATGGGTGGAGAGGATAAAGCATTGATACAGTTACTTCAAACTTCACCAATATCATTTATGGCAATAAGAGAAACTTTTAGTGCTTCTGATGCCAGTGTAGTATTATTCCAAGCTGCTTTAGTAGCAAGTATTGTGGCTATGATAATGGGAGTTAGTCAAAAGATATTTACAATTGGAGAAGCTATTGATATATGGGTACAAGGAATGAAGTCTTTAATTATTACAGGTGTTATACTACTTCTTGCTTGGTCATTAAGCTCAGTTGTTAAGGAACTTGGAACAGCTGCTTTCTTAGTAAGTGCTTTGAAAGATACCTTACCAGCTTTTGTACTTCCATCAATTATATTTATACTAGCTTCAATAATCTCTTTTGCAACAGGTACTTCTTATGGAACAATGGGTATATTAATGCCTCTTACAATACCTCTTGCATTCAATATAAATCCAGAACATGCATATATGATTGCTGCTATAAGTGCAGTACTTACAGGATCCATATTTGGTGATCACTGTTCACCAATTTCGGATACAACCATTTTATCGTCAATGGGCTCCGCTTGTGACCATATGGACCATGTTAAAACTCAATTATATTACGTTATAACTGTTGGAGCTATAACTATATTTGCCGGATATATTCCAGTAGGATTTGGAGCACCAATAGCTTTGGTTTTACCAATAGATATAATTTTAATTGCGTTACTAGTTAGATTTGTAGGTAAACCTGTAGAAACAGAAGAAATGCTGCAGGAAACTGAAGCAAAGCAAGGAGCATAAAAAAAGAACTTAAGACGAAAGTCTTAAGTTCTTTTTTTATGCTTTCTAGTGAAGGCGCCACAGGCGCCTCCACTTCTTCACTTAAGAAAATTGCATCGCAATTTTCTTATAATGTGACTTTTGAATGTTTTAAAGATATTTGGATAGCATTAAATAATATTGGAGCAGTTACTGTGTTTACTAAGACTGATGGAAGGACTACAGCTAGAAACATTGCTGTAAATGATTGAGGTAATCCAACTAGTATAGAAGCCGCAGTCAAAAATACGGTTCCACTTAATACAGTTCCTATAGCAGTAAAGATTATAACTTTAATTTGATTATTTAACTTATTTCTAAAAGGTAATAATGCTAAATAAATTACATTTGAGGTAATAATTTTATCTATAACATTGGCTGGCTGTCCACCTGGGAAACTTGTAGTAAGAGCAGATAGAATTCCAGCAATTATACCTACCATCAATGTAGTTTTATAGTCTTCGTTTAAAATTATAATTATAAAAACCATAGTTAAAGACAAGTCTGGCTTCATTCCGAAAAATATAGGAGGAGCAACTTGATGCAAAATAAATCCTATAGCAAGCAAGAGTGAGTTAATAATATTTCTTTTAAAATTTGATTTCATAATGATATCATCCTTTCTTAAACAAATCTTTTTAAAATTATAAAGTAATCTGTACCAATGTGATACATCTTCAGTTCATGCCATATTAACTCACCCCCCTAATTTTTTATAATATAATAAAAAAAATTTCACCCTAAATAATAGGGCGAAGTGTTATTCGCGTTGCCACCTATATTATGTTTAAGGCATAGACATAAATTTAATCTATATATACTTAAACATATCTCATTTCAGATACTAACATATCCTATCGCTGTAACGTGCGAAACACGGTAAATACTACTTTCTAAAAATAGATTTCGGTTTACATCTAACAGGTCCATTCACTAAAGTCTAAAGTATTGAGATCCCACCATCCTCAACTCTCTTAAACTAAGATCATTAGCTACTATTCCCGATCAATGATTTTTTACTTTATTTACTAAAATGTTTGTTATATTAAAGTTTAATATAATAAAGTTATAAAGTCAATAAAAAAAGCTTCAAATTTTAAAAGTTTTGAAGCTTTTTTAAACACTATTTTTTATTATTTAACTTCATGAGTTTCTCTATCTCTTCCAAAGAAAGAAATAGCATATAATCCAGCTAATCCTACTAATGCGTATACCACTCTACTAAAGCCTGACATATCTCCAAATAAAGCAGCAACTAAATCAAACCTAAAAAAGCCAATTAATCCCCAATTTACAGCGCCTATAACTACTAGTATAAGTGCAAGCGTATCTAATGTTCTCATAAAAATTACATCTCCTTTAAATAATAATTTCTACAGCATTATTATTTACAGTTTTAAAAAAAATATTAGTAAAAAAATAAAAATATTAGTGAAAATATGAAAAAAGTAAAAAAAGTTGCACCTTCTCTAGAGTAAAGGCATTTTTTTAATTATGTAATATTTTAAAAGTATGAATAAATTATAATTGTATATTCCTGTCAATAGGCTGCGAAAGAGAGATAAAAGTATTTGTTCTTTGAATTTCTGGAATAACCTGAATTTTATTCATAAGCAAATTTTGAAGGTCTGCTATACTTTTACATATTACTTTTGTAAATACTGAATATTCTCCAGTAGTATAGTGTAATTCTACAACTTCTTTAATTTTATTTAGCTCTGACAATACATGGGAAAAAGAAGAAGCTTTATCTAAATATATACCGATAAAACAGCATACATCATAACCAAGTTTAGTATTATCTAAAATCAGCTTGGTACCTTTAATTATGCCCATATCCTCCATCTTCTTCATTCTTACATGAATTGTACCACCGCTAACATGACATTTTCTTGCTATTTCCAAGTAAGGAGTTCTAGAATCTTTTATTAATATTTCTAATATTTGAATATCTAAGTCATCGAGACCATTTATTTTTAAATCCACAGAAATCACCTCAAAAGAATATAATATTTATTAACATTATATCAGAATTTTTAATAAACTATCAAAATAAATATATGCTTAATAATAAAAGAGTTATAAAGTAAAAATATTAAATTCGCTTCAGATTGATACTTGCTATAAAAGTTATTTTTTCTTATATTGTTGAAGTTATAATTAATCTTGATAAATATGCATATATGAATGTATAATAATATAATAAACGTTTAGAGGAAAGGAATGAGGTTAATGGCTTTTTTTAAAGCATTGATACAAATGCTTATAATGGTAATTGTTGTTTTGTCATTATACAACATATTAAAGATTTACGTTTTAGAACATATTAAAGCTAATAAGTGGGTAGTGCTTATACTTGCAGCAATGGTATTTCTTATTCCTAATATTGTATTGGGTAACAAGCTGCGTACGCTGCCTTGGCTTATGTATATACAAAATGGAGTATTTTTAATACTATTTTTATGGTTTATGGATTTAGCAGGATTATCTAATAGACAGGCATCTAATCAAGGCAATAAGAATAGCACTGCAATAAAAGCTAAAGCTAAGCCAAATAGAATTAATAAAAACAATATGGAAGTTATTAAAGCAGGTAAGAAAAAGAAAAAATAATGTTTAAGAAACAGCAAAACTTAAGGTTTTGCTGTTTTTTGGGAGGAAATTATGTTTGATACTCATATTCATACAAACTTTTCTACAGATTCAAAGATGAAGATAGAAGAAGTACTTCAAAAGATGAAACAAGAAAATCTAGGAGCTATAATTACAGAACATATGGATTTAAATTATAGAGATAGTAGTATGTTTAGAATAGATCCTGAGGATTATTTTAAAAGCTATTCCGATTATAGAACAGATAATCTGCTTTTAGGAATTGAAATTGGAATGAACAATAAATTTTCACATGAATATAAAAATTTAGTTGAGAAATATCCATTTGATTATGTTTTAGGATCCCTACATGAAATGTATGATACGGATTTATATGAAGCTGATGAACTGTACAGAAGCAAGAGCAAAAAGGAGTTTTATGAAGAGTATCTTTTTGAAATGGTCAGTTGTATAAATGAACATCCTTTTATAGATAGCTTAGGACATATAGATTATATTTGTAGATATGCTAAATATGAGGATACGGAAATATACTATGATGATTATAAGGAGCTTATAGATAATGTATTGAAAACTATAATAGACAAAGGAATTGTTATAGAATTAAATACCAGAAGGATGGAGAACAAGGAATCTGTTTGCAATCTTCTTAAGATATACAAAAGATTTAAGGAGCTAGGCGGTGAGTTTTTAACTATAGGCTCTGATGCTCATTCTGCTGAAGCCATAGGAAGCTATTTTAATATAGCAAAGGAAATGGTAGAAACATGTAATTTAAGAATGGTATATTTTAAAAATAGAAAAATGGAATTAATTTAGCAATGTAATGTATGGAATTTGCATAAGGTGCTAGACACTTAATTTTAAGTGTTTAGCACCAAATATTAAGTAAATATTGGAGATGATATCCCAATTTTTCCGTTGATATGAAGCACCTTTACTACATACCAAGCACCTTTTTTAAAAGGTAAGGATAGATTCCATTTCACCTTATTTTTTTTATGAGCACTTTTTTTCTTTACCACAATTCCACCATTGGATATAATTTGTATCTTATCTATAGGAACTCTCTTATCTTCAGCTATGATCTCCAAGTTTATTTTACTAGAGTTGTTTTCAATTATACTTCCCATCCATTTTCCGTTTATTTTAAAAACAAGCTTTAAGGAACGGGTTTCTGTAGAATAAGTTCTACGAGATTTTAGGGCCTCAAAGAACTCATCATATCTTAGAAATTTACATATGACTACAGTTAGATTATCTGTATCTCCCCAATTTTCCTTATGATTATCTTGTCCGTTTATAGCTCCCAAATGCCATCCTTTATCTAAGAGTTTATAGTAATATTTTTCTCCTCTTAAATATTTAAAAGGAGGGGATCCGTTTCCAACTTCTATAAAGTTTATATACCTATCTAGAACATCATCATATTGAAGAGATTCAATGTATTTATGTGGATGGTTAATACAAACTATAGGATTTTTTTCTTTTTGAAGCCAGGCCTTAAAATCCTTAAAGTTTCTTATTTTGCCCTTGTACAGATTTATTGTATTTAAAATATTAAAATCACCTAGACCTCTAGATGAAACCTCAAATCCATATAGGGGTAAAAGTTTTTTGCTTTCCTTTGCAAAATATATGGAACTGATTTTTACAGCATTCCATCTTGAGATTTCATTAGAATTATATTTGACTTTTTTATTAAGAAACCCTGAGTGATCCGTAATTATTAAAAAGTCTAGAGATTTTTTAGAAGCATATTTAAATGCTTCTAATGGAGTACCTTTTCCAGTAGAGAAGGAAGTATGAGCATGAGGAATTCCATAATAAAAATTATATTTCTCTGACTTAGAAGAACTGCTGGCTACAGTAAATGACCATTGAATTTCTTGTATCTGCCTTGTGAAATCTTTAATGAAGATTTTAATATCATGTTTTCCAGAGCTAAGTCTCTTTTTAGGAATATATATAATTTTATTTTTATAGACTTTGTGATGAACCTTTTTATTGTCTACATACATTTTTATATCAACTAAGCTATCAATATATTTATCATTAAAAGTTGTCAAGTAAATCTCAGGAAGCCTATCAGTCAAAGTAGCATTATTTTGAGGAACAGCTATAAAAAGTTGATTTAACATTACATTATCTCCTTATGCTTAAAATTCTATAGTTAAAGGTCTATATTAATATTTTATTTTATTAAAAACATTGTGTGTATTATATGTAAGATATGTTATAATTTAACTAAAGTCATAACGTTCATAGGATAGGAGATAGGATATGAGACTTGAATTTCTTAAGAATTTAAAGGGAGAAGAAATATTAGCTAAAGACATAATAGGCGGCAATGGAGAAGTACTTTTAAGGTCTGGAGCAAAGTTGAGTAAAAATCTAATATCTAAACTTTCTAAGTATGGTGTTTTTATGATATATGTAGAAGATGACAGATTTTCTGATATTACATGTGTTAATGATTTAACAGAATTAAAAAAAGTTACATTAGAAATGATGCCTAATTTGTTTAATGATTTATTAGAAGGAGATAGAGATAATTGTAACAAATCCGTGAGCATGATTGAAGAGTTAGTTGAAGATATTATTAGTCAAAATAGCATAAACATAAATCTATATGAAGTAAAAGCCTATGACAATTATACATATATACATTGTGTGGATACCAGTATCATGTCAATCTACCTAGGAAATTGTCTAAAACTAAATCGTTCTGAGATAAAGGAATTAGGCCTTTCTGCCATTCTTCATGATATAGGCAAAATAAAAATCCCAAATGAAATTATAAATAAAAGAGGAGTATTAACAGAAAAAGAATTTGAAATAGTAAAGAATCACCCTACTTATGGAAAAGAGATTTTGGAGAAGAGGGGAATATTTTCACAAAAGGTTATAGATGGAGTATTTCATCATCATGAAAGAGTGGATGGAAGCGGGTATCCAAATGGACTTAGAGGAGATAAAATATCTGATTATGCAAAGATAATATCAGTTAGCGATGTTTTTACAGCAGTAAGTGCAAATAGAAGTTATAGGAATAAGTTTGAGCCAAAGGAAGCTTATGAACTTATTTTATCAGGAATGGGAAGTAAATTTGATAAGAAAGTTATAGAGAAGTTCAAGGAGAACTTTGCAATATATCCACTAGGATGCTGTGTAAGACTTTCCAATGGAGTAGAAGGATATGTTATAAGACAAAACAAAAATTTACCGGATAGGCCCGTTATTAGGATTGTATATGACAGCATTACAAAAATGCCTATACAACCTTATGAGATAGACTTAATGAATAAACTTTCATTGACCATTGAAACTGTAGTAGAATAAACATTGATATAAGATGATATAAGATAAAATTCAATAAGTAAAAAAGACTGCAGGACTATGCAGTCTTTTTTGCCTTAAAATATAAACTTTAAACTTAATTACGTTTAGAATATCCCAAGTGGGTGCTGCTTTAGCTGCATCCAGTAGTAGATCCACAGTCTAAGCAAACCTTACAAGTTCCGTTTCTTACCATTCTTGTACTTGAGCACATAGGACAGGTGCTATCATAAAGGCGTTCTCCATCTATTTTTTTTTCACCTGCTGAACCAATATCTTTAGAAGATCCAAAGGCTGTTTCAGAATTTATAGTGAACATATTTGACAAATATTCCTCATCTTTAATCTGGCATCTTGAAAAATCGCCGAGTTCTATATCTATGATTTTACTTATTAAATCCGATATAGAAGTTACATATTTAATATAAGGATGCTTATTTACAAAACCATATGGTTCATATTTTTGTCCTCTTAACATTCTAGAAATGTCTTGAGGTGGTACGTGATATTGAAGCATAACAGATATAGATTTAGAAAGAGAGTTTAAAAGTCCAGTGATTATAGTTCCTTCTCTATCTGTAGTTATATAGATTTCGGAAATTTCTCCTTCAGAGTTTCTATTAACAGTAGTATAAATTTTAACATCATCAATTTGAGCAGGATGAGTAGTGCCGTGCCTTATACCTATTAATTTATCTCTTCTTGAATAATGATGTTTAGCTTGAAGTTCTTTAACCTTTTGTAATAGCTCATCATAAGTTAAATCTTCCAGTTTTTTATTTCCATCTTCAGACAGAGTAGTATTAAGAGGTTGACTTGCCTTTGAGCCATCTCTATAAAGAGTTATACCCTTAACTCCAAGCTTCCAAGAAGATAAGATTACATCTTTAAAATCTTCAATAGTAGCTGTCTTTGGAAGATTTACAGTTTTAGATACAGCACCAGAGATAAAAGGAGTTATAGCTGCAACCATCTTAACATGTCCCATTGGAGAAATATACCTTTTTCCGCTGCCGCATTTATTAGCTGTATCGAAGATTGGTAAGTGTTCTTCTTTTAAGTGTGGAGCACCTTCAATTTTTCCATCCATTATTTTTTCGTACTGGAATCCGTTCTCATCCACAATCTCTGTTCTCATTATATAATCTACTATGTCTTTGATCTCTTTATCAGAATATCCTAGATTTTTAAGAGATACTTCAAGTACTGGATTTACAATAGTCATAAATCCACCGCCAGATAGTTTTTTATATACTACATGGCTGAAAAATGGTTCTATAGAAGTGGCACCACAGTCCATAGCTAATGATATTGTACCTGTTGGAGCTATAACGGAAACTTGAGCGTTTCTATAACCGTACTTCTCGCCATATTCCAAAGCATTTTTCCAAGCATCCTTTAAAGCTTTGCTTAAGTTTTTAAGTTTTAATTGTTCTAATAAGATATGATCGACTTTTACTGGAGTATAATTTAAGTTTTCATAAGAATCATCAAGGGCTCCAGCTACTCTGCTGTGATTTCTTATGACACTTAGCATATAATTCTTATTTATATCATATTTGGAGAAGGTTCCAACCTCTTTTGCCATTAATGATGATATGTAATAAGAATGTCCAGTTAATATTCCTATAAGTGCAGCTGTTAAATTTCTAGCTTCTTCAGAGTCATATGGATATCCACAAGCCATTAAAAGTGAAGATATATTAGCAATTCCAAGGCCAGTGGTTCTAAATAAATAAGTCTTTCTCGCTATATCTTCCGTTGGAAATTGTCCCCAGTGAATAGAAGCTTCAAGGGCAAGCTGAATTAATCCAATTATATGTACATATCCTTTTAAGTCAAACTCTTTTGAGGCTGTATCATAAAACCTATATATATTTATTGAAGCTAAGTTACAGGAAGTATCGTCCAAGAAGGCATATTCACCACAAGGATTTGTAGAGTTTATTCTGTTATATGGAGCGTTAAATTTTCCATCTTCACCGCATGGACATGTATGCCAAGCGTTAAAAGTATCAGAAAATTGTGGAGCTGGATCTGCACACTTCCAAGCAGATTCGTTAAAGGCATTCCATAATTCAGATACTTTTATATTCTTATTAACTATATTGCTAACCCTACCTTTAAGTTCTATAGTAGCATCAGGGTCAGCTTGAAGATTATCAACCTTTTTCATAAACTCATCTGATAATCTAACAGAATTATTTCCATTCTGGCCAGATACAGTTTCATAAGCTTCACCTTCAAAGCTTGTATCATAACCAACCTTTCCAAGAGCTCTAACCTTGTCCTCTTCTTTTGCCTTCCAAGTTATGAAATCCATAATTTCAGGATGATCTATATCAAGACAAAGCATTTTAGCAGCACGTCTTGTAGTTCCACCAGATTTTATGGCACCTGCATTTCTATCAAGAGCTTTTAAAAAACTCATAAGGCCAGAAGAATATCCTCCACCAGATAAAGGTTCTCCTTTAGCTCTTATAGGAGAAAAATTTGTTCCGGTTCCAGAACCACCTTTAAACAATCTTGTTTCTGTTATGTATTGCTCTGATATAGAATGAGGACCTAAAAGTTTATCTTCTATAGAGATTATGAAACAAGCAGAAGCTTGAGTCCTGCTGTAGGCATCTTTACATTCCATAACTTTGTTTTCTTTTTCATCAAAATAGAAATTACCTTGTTTACTACCCTTTATACCATAAGCCAAAGCAAGTCCGGTATTAAACCATTGAGGAGAGTTTGGAGCGTACATCTGATTTAGCAATCCATATACCATCTCATCATAAAATATTTTGCTTTCTTCCTCTGTTTTGATTATTCCTTCATCTTTTAAAGCTTCCATCCAAAAGCTTACTAGTCTATGAGCTACCATTTTCATACTGTTTTCATATCCTAGTTCATTAGGAATTCCAGCTCTTCTGAAGTATTTTGAAGCTATTATATCACAGGCATTTTGAGAATAATGTTTTGGGAACTCCAGATTCTTTATATTTGTAATAATTTTACCAGTTTTATAGTCTTTTAAAATAACGTCAACCTTTTTCCAAGCAAATAAATCGTAAACAGTTTTGGAATTATCTTTTTCGAGTTCCTTGGTAAAGTGTCGTTTAAATAAATTAGATATGGAATTCATATAAACCCTCCTAATTATTGATACTATATGTAGTAATTGGATTGATTTCAGATACTACATGTAGTATTATATAGTAAATAATATGATTCTTCAAGAACAAAATATGCAATAAGAAACTTATGCGTGGAGGAATATATATGATATACAAAGAATAGGGGGAAAAAACTAATGAATAAAAAAGATAATTATGAGACTATGCTTTTAATGCTCAAAGGACAGATTTCAGGAGAAGATGATTTAATAGCAAATCTATCTAATGCAGCATCTATTGTAAATCTTATGACAGATAATATAAATTGGGCTGGTTTTTATTTAATGAAGGATGGAGAATTAGTTTTAGGACCTTTTCAGGGAAAACCTGCTTGTAATAGAATAAAGGTTGGAAAAGGAGTATGTGGTACTGCAGTGTCAGAAAGAAAGCTTCAAAGGGTGGACAATGTTCACGAATTTGAAGGCCATATCGCTTGCGATTCTGCTTCAAATTCAGAAATAGTCATTCCAATAATAAAAGATGACACAGTATACGGAGTTTTGGATATAGATAGTGAGGAGTTTTCAAGATTTGGAGAATTGGAAGAAGAATACTTCACTAAGTTTGTGAAAATACTTATTGAAAACATGAACTGGGAGTAATAGAAATAAATTGTGACAATCTTTAATATTGAATATTCTATATGAGATTTGCATTTAGGAAAGCTTCACTACGCAAAGAAGCTCTAATATTTCTGACTTTAAAACCCTTAAACCTTCTAAACTCACTGTGGTTCAGACAATAGAAGGTTCTTACGGTGTTTTAAATCCAGAAATAAATAGCTTTTAACGCTTGTTCAACGCTTTCTACAATGCAAATCTCATATTACAGTTCAATATAAAAAGATTATCAATTTCTGTTTCTTAAAAGCTTTAGAAGTTCATTAATAGCAAGCGGCATTAAGCTTAATAGAGTGATCCATTTCCAATCTGTAGTATTAAGAGGATATACACTGAATATGCTGCTTAAATAAGGAATATATAGTATTATAATTTGGAGCAGTATACCTAGTATAATTGAAAAAATTAAAAAGTTATTTGAAAAGAATCCAATCTTAAATATAGACTTTTTCTCATTCCTCATATTTAAAGAATGAATTAGCTCTGAAATACTCATGGTTAAAAAAGCCATAGTTTGTGCATGTATTACAGAACCAGGATATCTGTGAAGTCCTATCTGAAAAGCCATTAAAGTTAAAGCACCTATTAAGGCTCCGCTAAAGAGAAGATTTCCTATGGCGCCTGTAAAAATAGTCTCATTAGAGTTTCTTGGCTTTTCTTTCATTACATCATCATCTCTAGGGTCTACACCTAAGGCTAGAGCAGGGAAGGAGTCTGTTATAAGGTTAACCCATAGTATGTGTATTGATCTTAAAGGAGATGCCCATCCTAAAAGTATGGCAAAGAAAATGGACATTATTTCTCCCATGTTGCAAGATATTAGAAATAAGATGGATTTCTTGATGTTATTGTATATATTTCTTCCTTCTTCAATAGCTGAAACTATGGTAGAGAAATTATCATCAGTTAATATCATGTCTGAGGCTTCTTTTGCCACATCCGTTCCCGTATTGCCCATAGCTACGCCTATATCTGCGATCTTTAGCGAAGGTGCATCATTTACACCATCGCCAGTCATGGATACTATATTTCCTTTGGACTTAAAAGCCTTTACTATTTTAACCTTATGTTCTGGTGATACCCTAGCAAATACTCTTAAATTCATTATTTTTTCATTTAATTCTTCCTGGGATAGTTTATCTAAGTCTGAACCAGATATAACTTCTAGTGGATTTTCAGTTATATTTAAGGATTTAGCAATGGCAAAGGCAGTATCCTTATGATCACCGGTTATCATAACTGTAGATATTCCAGCCTTTTTACATAAGGATATGGAATTTTTCACCTCTAACCTAGGAGGATCAATCATCCCTACTAAACCTATAAATATCAACTCTTTCTCTAAAGTATTTGTTTCCACATTAATATCATTGATAGTTTTATAGGCAGCACCTAAAACCCTGAGAGCTTCACTGGACATAGCTGAGGCAGCTTTTAAAATAGAGTCTTTTATATTGTCCGTCAAAGGTACTTCAGTTCCACCTATAAATGCTTTGGTACAAATTTTTAAAAGTCTGCCTACAGCACCTTTAGTCATTACATAAAAATTGTCTTCATACTTGTTTACTGTAGTCATAAGTTTTCTATCAGAATCAAATGGGATTTCATTAACTCTTTCATGTTCTTTCTGAAGTTCATCTTTAAAAAGATTATAGGAAGCACCAACATCTAAAAGGGCTATTTCTGTAGGGTCACCGGTGGAGCTTTCTTCAGAAGATGTGGCATCATTGCATAAAACTAAGTTTTCTATAAGCAGTTTGTGAATTTGATTATTAATATCTAGTTTATTTATATTGTCAAAAATGTTATCTGCATAGAACTTTGTCACAGTCATCTTATTCTGTGTTAGAGTTCCTGTTTTATCAGAACATATGATATTTACAGAACCTAAAGTTTCTACAGCAGGAAGCTTTCTTATTATGGCGTTTTCTCTTATCATTCTCTGAACCCCTAAGGCTAATACTATAGTTACAATGGCAGGAAGTCCTTCTGGAATAGCAGCAACAGCTAAACTTATGGAAGTTAAGAATAGCTCAAATAGGTCTCTTCCTTGAATGAAACCTATTAAAAACATCAAAGCACATATGAATATAGCAGCTATACCTAATGTTTTACCCAATTCTTCAAGTTTCTTTTGAAGGGGAGTAAGTTCTTTTTTATTTTCTTTTAGAAGAGAAGCTATTTTTCCTATTTCAGTATTCATTCCAGTACTTACAGCAACTCCAATACCTCTTCCATGGGTGGCTAAGGTAGACATAAAAGCCATATTTTTTTGATCACCTAATGTGGTTTTACTGTCTTCAAGTATTAGCTTAGCATCTTTATCTACTGGTACTGATTCGCCTGTAAGAGCAGATTCTTCAATTTTTAGATTAGCTGTTTCAATGAGGCGCAAATCACAAGGAATATATCTTCCGGCGTCTATGATTACAATATCTCCGGGTACTATTTCCTCAGAAGGAATTTCTATTAATTGGCTATTCCTCTTTACAATAGCTTTTGGAGTGGATAAATTTTGTAAAGCTTCTAAGGATTTTTCAGCTTTATATTCTTGAGCAACTCCAACTACTGCATTTAAAATTATGATTATGCCTATTATAACAGCGTCACTAGTTTCTCCTACTAGAAAAGATATTATTGCAGCTCCAATAAGAATATAAATTAGAATATCATTAATTTGAGACCAGATAAGAGTAAGGAGTGTATCACGATTTTGAGCTGCTAACTTGTTTAATCCATATTTTACTCTTCTTTTTTCCACTTCTTGTGATGAGAGACCGTTAGAAGGGTCAGTGCTAAAGTTTTTTATTATATCTTCAATTTCTAAACTATGATACATTAAAATCACCTCATAATATTTATATAATAGATTTAAAAAAATATACTTTAAAGAGAATAAAGAGGATTTCATTCTACCTATGATAATATTGAAATTACATAAGGATTATTCCTAAAATAGGATCAATTAAAAGCTGTGGATAACTAAATGTAAAAATAGATATTATAGCAATTCTTACATATGTTATAATATTTATGAAAATGAGATTAACTAGAGTATAGGATAGAGGTGATTGTGTGGAAATATCAAGAATAAATGGAAGAACTCAAATAAATTCTAAAAGAAGAGCTGTATCAAGTAAAAAAGGCTTTTCACAAAGTTTTAACTTTGCACAACAAAAAAAATCAGAACAGCAATTAAAGCAGATGCTAGAAGATATAAAGAAGAAAGGTAATAGACTAGTTATTACAAAATGTTATGCTGATGTGGCAGCTTATAAAAGAATCATAAAGGAATATTTAGAGTCAGTTTTAGACTATATGTATAGGGTTAAACAAGATATAAGCTTTTGGCAAACTCAATATTTTGTAACAGTTGAAATAATAGATAGTAAGTTAGAAGAACTTACACAAATGCTATTAAGTGATGAAAAGGAAAACTTAAGTATAGCAAGTACTATTGATGAAATAAGTGGGCTCATAGTAGACATATATAAGTAAGTGGAGGCGCCAAATGGAGCTGTAGGCGTGCTATTGCTTTTAAATAATAGAAATAAAAAATGCTAATCACTTATTCTTAATCTTTGGACAAGTGATTAGCAGCTATAGATTAAACAAAATCTTATTTGTTATTGCATTAAAACTTAAATAACAGTAATTTGGTTACTGACTACTTAATCCATAGTTTATAGCTAGCATCTGATGGCATTCGTAAATCTCCTCTTGGAGAGAGGCTTATGGTTCCAACCTTAGGACCATCAGGTATAGCAGAACGTTTAAATTGCTGAGTGAAAAATCTTCTTATAAATTTATCAAACCACTTTTCAATAGTAGCATCATCATAGTCTCCTTTAAAAGCTTCTTTTGCAAGGAAAAGAATTTTTTCAGGAGTGGCACTATGTCTCATGAAGTAGTATAGAAAAAAGTCATGTAATTCATAAGGTCCTACAATATCTTCAGTTTTCTGAGCTATCTCTCCATTACTGTCTTTTGGAAGAAGTTCAGGACTTACTGGTGTATCCAATATATCTTTTAAAGTTTTTGAGATTGTAGGAGAAAAATTATGATTAGCTGAATATTCAACCAAATATCTAACAAGGGTTTTAGGGATAGAGCAGTTTACAGAATACATAGACATATGATCTCCATTGTATGTAGCCCATCCTAAAGCCAGCTCAGAAAGGTCGCCGGTTCCAACTAAAAGAGCACCTTCCTTATTGGCTATGTCCATAAGAATTTGAGTCCTTTCTCTTGCTTGCACGTTCTCATAGGTAACATCATGAATTTCTGCTGCATGTCCGATATCCTTAAAATGCTGAAGACATGCATCTACTATATTTATCTCTCTAAAATCGGTACCAAGTTCTTTGCATAAAAGAACTGCATTATTATAAGTCCTGTCTGTAGTTCCGAAACCAGGCATTGTTATAGCTATAATATTTTTTCTAGGAAGTTTTAGCATATCTAAAGTTCTAATTGATACAAGCAAAGCTAAAGTAGAATCTAATCCACCAGAAATTCCAATAACAACTTTATTAATTCCAGTATGATTTAAGCGCTTTGCAAGTCCAGCAGATTGTATATTTAGTATTTCCTCTGAGCGTTCTTCTCTTTCATGTTCATTAGAAGGTACGAAAGGATGTTTATCTATAAATCTATCAAAATTATAAGGTTTAGTGTTTTCGAAGTCGAAGTTGATTTCTAATGGCTCAAAAGTACAAAGCCTGCTGCTATCTCTAAAACTCAAATTTCTCATTCTTTCATTAAGCAACTTATCTACATCAATAATTGAAGTGATAATTTCATTTTCTCTCTGAAATCTATGATTTTCTTTTAAGAGAATTCCGTTTTCTTCTATAATCAAGTGTCCACTAAAAACTAAATCTGTGGTAGATTCAAATACTCCTGAAGAAGAATAAACATAAGAAGAAATGCATCTAGCACTTTGCGAAGATACTATAGATTTTCTATAGCTAGATTTTGATACAAGTTCATTGGATGCAGAAAGATTTCCTATTATATTGGCACCAAGAAGAGCAAGATATGAACTAGGTGGCACTACAGTCCATAAATCTTCACAAATTTCAAATCCAAATTTAAAAACTCCACTTGAGAATATTAAGTTTATTCCAAAAGGTATATGTTTTTGAAAAAAAAGATCTACATACTGATTAATTATATCATAACCTTCAGTAAACCATCGCTTTTCATAAAACTCTGTATAATTTGGAATATAATTTTTAGGAACAATTCCAAGTATTTTTCCGTTATATATAATATAAGCACAATTATATAAGCGATTTTTATAAAGTAAAGGAGCACCAAGTGCTATTAAAATATCTTTGCTCAAAGAAAAGTTACAAATATCCTGTACTCCATTAATAGCTTCATCAATAAGATGCTGCTGTAGAAATAAATCTCCACAAGTATAAGAGGTTATAGCTAGCTCTGGCAATACTATTAATTTTGAATTTTCTTTTAAAGCTGTATTTATACATTCTTTTATATTTTTAGCATTGAATTCTATGTCTGCAACATTGACCATAGGGCATGCCGCTGCTACTCTAATAAAGTTCATTAAATTCACACTCCATCTTTTTGTTTGTGTATTAAATTTATAATATTTTTACTATTAAACTTTAACCCCTAAAATGCTTGTCTGTCAACATATTATATCGAACATCAATGTACATAAACTAAGGAAAGAATAATTTTACTAATTATGTTAAATTGCATATATTTAATGTATAATAACTTTGTAGTATTATTGAGAATATTTAATGAAAGAAGGTGATATTAATTATGAGGGGATATATAATATTATGGATAATTATAGCTGGTGTGACTTTAGGAATAGATATAGTAACTAGTAGTTTCTTATTTATATGGTTTACAATTGGAGGAATTGTATCATTGATACTTGCAATTTTAGGATTTTCTTTTTCAGCTCAATTTATTAGCTTTGTAGGGTTAAGCATAGCTTTAATGGCTGTAGGTTATCCATATGTTAAAAAGACCATTAAAAAAACTGTTCCCATAACTCTGACTATGGAAGAGAATTACATTGGACGAGAATTTACAATTGATAAAGATATAGTAGATAAAGCTACAATAAAATACGAAGGAATATACTGGACTGTAAAAAATGAAGGGGAGAGTATAAATAAAGGGGATAAGGTTAAGATCATTGGTATCGAAGGTAATAAATTGGTAATTAAGAAATTATAATAAGGAAGGGGCAAGAAAATGTTTTTTAATATTTTAGGTATAGTAATTTTAGTGATAATCCTAGTTTCATTAATATCATCTATTAAAATTGTAAATACGGGATATGTATACATTGTAGAGAGATTTGGTCAATATCATAGGACTCTTGAGCCAGGATGGCACTTTACAATCCCATTTGCAGACTTTGTAAGAAAAAGGATATCAACTAAGCAGCAAATTTTAGATATACAACCTCAAAGTGTTATAACTAAGGACAATGTTAAAATTTCTATCGATAATGTTATATTTTTTAAGGTTTTAAATGCAAAGGATGCAGTTTATAATATTGAAGATTATAAATCAGGTATAATTTACTCTACTATTACAAATATGAGAAATATAGTAGGAGATATGTCTTTAGATGAGGTCTTATCAGGAAGAGATAGAATTAACTCCAAGCTTTTAGAAATAATCGATGAAATTACAGATGCCTATGGAATTAAAATTCTCTCTGTAGAAATAAAAAATATAATACCACCAGCAGAAATTCAGCAGGCTATGGAAAAACAAATGAAAGCAGAAAGAGATAAGAGAGCTGCAATATTACAAGCTGAAGGTGAAAAGCAAAGTGAAATTGCAAGAGCAGAGGGAGAAAAGCAATCAAGAATACTTCAGGCAGAAGCAGAAAAAGAAGCTAATATAAGACGTGCTGAAGGGCTTCGTGAATCTCAGCTTCTTGAAGCTGAAGGTAAAGCTAAAGCCATAGAGATTGTGGCTAAGGCAGAAGCAGAGGCGATAAATAGAGTTAATAGAGCTATAATTGAATCTGGAACCAATGAAACTGTAATAGCTTTAAAACAGGTAGAAGCTCTTAAAGAAATGGCAAATTCCCCTGCAAATAAACTTATACTTCCAAATGAAACTTTATCTTCTCTTGGCAGCATAGCGGCTATAGGTGAAATGCTTAAAAATGAAAAATAACTTAAAGTATGGTGAAAGGAAAGACAGTTGCTTAGATTAAGCATCTGTTTTTCTTTTGAAGTATATTTACATAAAATGGTTGAAAATATATATTTATACATTATAATAAAAATTAGAATAAATTAATCTAAAGATTAGTATACAGGTTAAAGGAGCGTAGTAAATAAATGAGAATATTAATGTTATCATGGGAATATCCACCTAAAAATGTTGGAGGCTTATCCAATCATGTTTATTATTTATCCCATAGTTTGTGTGAAATGGGGCATGAAGTTCATGTAGTAACCTGTCAAGATGGGACAGCTCCTATAAAGGAAAATGATAATGGAGTTTTTATTTATAGAGTAGAACCGTATAAAATACAAACTCAAGATTTTGTAAAGTGGGTAATGCAGTTAAATTTTGCAATGATAGAAGAAAGTATAAGGATAATAAAATCACAAGGAAGAATGGATATAATACATGCTCATGATTGGCTTTCCGCATTTGCTGCTAAAACCCTAAAATGGGCTTATAATATACCAGTTATAGGCACTATCCACGCTACCGAATATGGAAGAAATGGTGGAATTAAAACAGATATGCAAAACTATATATCTTCTACAGAATGGAATCTTACATATGAAGCTTGGAAGGTAATTGTTTGCAGTAATTATATGAAAGAACAGATTGCAAATGTATTTTCTACACCGAGAGAAAAAATATGGATTATACCTAATGGAGTAAAGGTTGAAAACTTTTTGGAAAAAAATGACTTATACAATGTCAGGAAAAGATATGCAAAAGAAGATGAAAAGATTGTTTTATATATAGGGAGACACGTTTTTGAAAAAGGAATACATATACTAATAAATACAATGCCTAAAATATTAAAAGAAAATAATAAAATTAAATTTGTAATAGCTGGGACAGGAAGCATGACAGAAGAATTAAAAGATATGGTATTAAATGAAGGACTTGAAGAAAAAGTCATATTCACAGGATATGTAAGTGAGGAAGAAAAGAATAAATTATATCGAATATCCGATGCAGCGGTTTTCCCTTCTATATATGAACCTTTTGGAATAGTGGCTTTAGAGGCTATGGCAGCAGGATGTCCTGTGGTTGTCTCTGATATAGGAGGATTTTCAGAAATAATACGGGACAGAATTAATGGGTTGAAATTTATGAGTGGCTCTACTAGTAGTTTAAATGACAGTTTGCTAGAACTATTAAATAATACTGAATTGGCAAATAAATTAAGGGAGAATGGATTAAAAAGTGTAAAGGAAAACTACTCTTGGCAACGCGCTGCTGAGCTTACAACTGAAGTATATAAACAGGTACTAGAAGAAGCTAAAGGAACTGAGTGGGCAGGTCAGGAGTAGAGATGTAGAGATAAGGATTGTAAGAGGAGTGAAGTGCATGAAGGCAATTATTATGGCAGGCGGATTTGGAAGCAGACTGAGGCCGCTTACCTGTAATACACCTAAATCTATGATGCCAATACTGAATAAGCCTATTATGCAATATATAATAGAGTTATTAAAGAAAAATGGCATAGAGGATATAGGAATAACCTTACAATACTTAGCAGATGAAGTAACGAACTATTTTGGAGATGGGAATAAGTTTGGAGTTAGGATAACATATTTCATTGAAGAAACTCCATTAGGAACAGCGGGAAGTGTAAAGAATGCGGAAGATTTTTTAGATGATACTTTTATTGTTATAAGTGGAGATTCATTAACAAACATAAACTTATCTAAAGTTATTGATTATCATAAGAGTAAAAATTCTATAGGGACTTTAGTACTAAAAGAAGTACAAGTCCCTTTAGAATATGGAGTAGTCTTAACTGATAAAGAAGGAAGAGTTACTGAATTCTTGGAAAAGCCGAGATGGAATGAAGTTATTAGTGATAAGGTAAATACAGGGATATATATATTGGAACCAAGAATTTTCTCATATTATGAAAAAAACAAAAAATTCGACTTTAGTGAGGATTTATTCCCTATGCTAATTAATAATGGAGAAACTTTATATACCTATGTTGCTGATGGGTATTGGTGCGATATTGGAACTATTCAAGAGTATAATAGGTGTCACTTCGATATATTAAGAGGAAATGCTAAATTAAAAGTGAATTTAGAAAAACATCAAAATAAAATATGGGTAGGAAAAAATTGTGAAATAGATATAAAAACAAAGATAATACCTCCTGTATTTATAGGAAATAATACGAGAATATATGGAGGCGCTGAGATAGGGCCGTATACTGTACTTGGTAGAAACAACATTATATCAGCTGGAGCAACTATAAAAAGAAGCATATTATTTGACAATTGTTATATAGGAAACAATGCAGAGGTAAGGGGAACGGTTCTTTGTAAAAATGTACAGTTAGAATCGAGAACATCAGTATTCGAAGGTACTGCAATAGGTGACGATACATTAATTAAAACAAAATCTATAGTGAAGCCGGGAGTTAAAATATGGCCTAACAAGTTAATAGAGTCAAATACTATAGTAAAGTCAAATATTATCTGGGGTGAAAAGTTTTCTAGAACTCTCTTTGGAAAGAAAGGGATAAGTGGAGGTATAAACATAGATATAACTCCAGAATTTGTCTCAAAGTTAGGCTCTGCATACGGCTCCATGCTAAGATGTGGAAGTAGAGTAGCTATAAGCTGTAATGATAATGGAGCGGCTCAGATGATTAGATATTCTCTTGCTACAGGGCTATTATCTATGGGCATGGAAGTTTATGATCTGAAAGAAATGACTACAGCTATGACAAGATATGCTGTTAAGTTTTTCAGAGTTAGCGGAGCTATTCACGTTATAGTAGATAGAGATAATCCACAAAAGGTTAATATATTATTTATGAATGAGAATGGTATAGATATTGATAAATCCATGGAAAGAAAAATTGAAAATAGTTTTATAAGAGAAGACTTTAGAAGGGTAAGGACAGATTGCTTTAAAAGTGTAGTTCCTTTTGATAATAATGAAAAATACTATATCAGATCCATTATTAATAAATTAGAAGTACAAAAGATTAAACTAAAAAAATATAAGGTGGTAATAAGTACTAGAAATTCCTTAATATGTTATATGATAAAAGAAATTTTTTCTGAACTGGAAGTTAATGCTGTATTATATGAAAAGGTTAAGGATTTAGTTGGGCTTAGCAAGAATGTTATAGAAAACAAAGCTAATTTAGGAGTATATATTTCCGATGAAGGGGAATATGCAATTTTTGTAGATGAAAAAGGAAATATAATAAAAGAAGATTCATATGATGCATTAAGGTATTTTATAATGTTGAAATACTCTAAAATTAATACCTTAGTGGTACCAGTAACTTCATCTGAAGCAATAAAAAAAGTTGCTTCTATGTGTAAAGTTAAATTTATAAGAACAAAGACATCACAAAAGAGTATTTTAGATGAGTATATAAAAAATGAAAAAAGTTTAACAAAAATGGATATTATAAATGGATATTTGATTACTTTAGATGCTGTAGGAATACTGATGTTTACCTTAAATTTAATGGCAAATGATAACATTTCTCTATTTCAAATTATATCTAGATTTTCTACTTATCATAAGAAAGAACAAAAGGTAAGATGCCCTTCCAATATTAAAGGAAAAATAATGCGCAGTTTAATGGAGAAAATGGATTATAAAGTTACAGAAATTATAGAAGGAATTAAATTTGAATACGGAGATGCTTGGATACTTGTTATTCCAGATGTAGAGGAGCCTTTATGCAAGATATATACGGAATCTAAAGATGTGCAGTTAGTAGAAAAAATAAGCAATGAGTTTGCTAAAAAAATTGAAGAGATGGTTGATGAGAATAATTGTATTAATAAATAGCTCAATTACTTTCAAATAAAGAAAGTAATTGAGCTATTTATTAACCTTGATTTTAGGTGAGGTTTATAAAAATATATTGACTTTCACATGATAATTGCTTAATATATCCTATAGGAAAAGTAGGATATAGGAGGGCTTTATGAAACAACATTTATTTTCGAGAACTGAATTATTAATTGGGAAAGAAGGATTAGATAGATTAAAAAACAGCAAAGTGATAGTTTTAGGTTTAGGTGGAGTTGGAAGTTTTACTGCTGAGGCTTTAGTAAGAGCAGGAATAGGAAATTTAGTTATAGTGGATGATGATACTGTTTGTTTAACTAACCTAAATAGACAGATACATGCTAAATTTGATACTATAAGCAAGCCAAAAGTAGAGGTTATGAGAGATAGAATATTAAATATAAATCCTAAGTGTAATGTAGAAGTTTACGAAACATTCATAAAAGAAGATAACATAGGTGAAATAATAAAAGAAGATGCAGATTATGTAGCAGATGCTATAGATACTGTATCATCTAAAATTTCTACTATAGTTTGGTGCAAAGAAAAAAATATAAATATAATAAGCTGTATGGGTACTGGAAATAAGATGGATCCAACAGCATTTAAAGTTTCAGATATTTATAATACCAAGATTTGTCCTTTAGCAAAGGTTATGAGATACGAACTTAGAAAAAGAAATGTAAAGGAACTTAAAGTAGTGTATTCAGAAGAAGCACCTCTTAAGCCCAAATTAGAAGAAGTTATTACCTGCAAGGAAGGCTGTGTATGCACAGGAGGAAGTAAAAAATGTTCACATAGGAGACAGATTCCAGGAAGTATATCCTTTGTTCCACCTGTTGCAGGTATGATAATGGCCGGAGAAATAATTAAAGATATTTTAAAATCAGAGCAAACTTTATGATTAATAAATTAGATAATAAATTAAAATACACTGCAGTTTTTAAGCAGTGTATTTTAACTTTTTTGAAGCCATTTGCAATAATTTATAGGTTAATATTGCATAATAAGTACAAAAAGATGTATACTAAACAATTATTATGATTTATATATAAATTAAATTTATTTTTCGAAAATAAAGCATGTATATAAAAATATTATTAAATTGCTAAAAAAAACTGCAAAAATTTATATAAGTTTAAAAAAAACTATGTTAGTTTTATTAAATTTATGATATTATATTAAATAACAAAGGAATAAAATACTAGGGGGTTGTTTTATGGAAGCAAAACAATATGTAGAACAGGTATTTGAAGGTATATTAAAAAGAAATTCAGGTGAAAGCGAATTTCATCAAGCAGTAAAAGAGGTTTTAAAGTCTTTAGTTCCAGTTTTAGAAAAACATCCTGAATATATTGAGGAGGGAATTTTAGATAGAATTGTTGAGCCAGAAAGACAAATAATGTTTAGAGTTCCGTGGGTAGATGATGAAGGAAAGGTTAGGGTTAATAGAGGATTTAGAGTTCAATTTAATAGTGCTATAGGACCATATAAAGGAGGACTTAGATTTCATCCAAGTGTAAATTTAAGCATTATTAAGTTTTTAGGATTTGAGCAAATCTTTAAGAATTCTCTTACTGGGCTTCCAATAGGAGGAGGAAAAGGTGGTTCAGATTTTGATCCTAAAGGAAAATCTGATAGAGAAATCATGAGATTTTGTCAAAGCTTCATGACAGAGCTTGCAAAATACATAGGAAAAGATATAGATGTACCTGCTGGCGATATTGGAGTAGGTGGAAGAGAAATTGGATATTTATATGGACAATATAAGAGAATGACAAATTCTTATGAAGGAGTTTTAACTGGAAAAGGATTAACTTTTGGAGGAAGCCTTGCAAGAACAGAAGCAACTGGTTATGGATTAGTTTACTTTGTTAATGAAATGTTAAATGCAAAAGGTATGAGCCTTGAAGGAAAAACTGTAGTTGTATCTGGAGCAGGTAATGTTGCTACTTATGCTATAGAAAAAGCTCAACAATTAGGAGCAAAAGTAGTATCATGCAGTGATTCTAATGGATATATCTATGATGAAAATGGAATTGATTTAGCTGTATTAAAGAAAATCAAAGAAGTGGAAAGAAAGAGATTGACAGAGTACGTTAAATATCATCCTGAAGCTAAGTACACAGAAGGAAAAGGCGTATGGAGTATACCATGTGATATAGCTCTTCCTTGTGCTACTCAAAACGAAATAAATGAAGAAGACGCTAAGATGCTAGTTAAAAATGGAGTAATTGCTGTTGGAGAAGGAGCTAATATGCCTTCAACTTTAGAAGCTATAGATGTATTTATAAATAATAAAGTTCTTTTTGCACCTGCAAAAGCTGCTAACGCTGGCGGAGTTGCTGTTTCTGCTTTAGAAATGTCTCAAAACAGCATGAGATATTCTTGGACTTTTGAAGAAGTAGATGCAAAACTAAAAGATATAATGAAAAATATTTATAAAAATTCATCTAAGGCTGCTAAAGAATATGGATATGAAGATAATCTTGTAGTAGGAGCAAATATTGCTGGATTTGTAAAAGTTGCAGAGGCCATGATGGCACAAGGAGTAGTTTAAAAAATATAAAAGTTAAGAGATTTAGAGAACACAAAGCAAGTAAAAAGGATTAAAGTTAAAAAGTGTTTAAGAAGCCATAAGCATTGATTTATTTGATAAATTATGCTTATGGCTTTCTTTTTTAAAATTTCTTTGACAAGGCATATTCGCATAAATTAAACTATATACTGTGTAATTTTGTACGTAAGGAGAAAAATAAAGTATGAGTATACTAACAGTTAAAAATATAAGCCATGGCTTTGGAGATAGAGCAATATTTGAGAATGTATCCTTTAGACTTTTAAAAGGAGAGCATGTTGGGCTGATTGGAGCCAATGGAGAAGGTAAATCTACCTTTATGAACATTATAACAAGTAAGCTTATGCCGGATGAGGGACAAGTTCTGTGGTCCAATAATGTAAGAGTTGGATACATGGATCAACATGCTGTACTAGAAAAAGGACTTACAATTAGAGAAGTTTTAAGAGGGGCTTTCAAATATCTGTTTGATGCAGAAACTGAGATGAATGAACTTTATGGAAAAATGGGAGAGGCAGCTCCAGAAGAACTTGAGAAGATGCTTGAAAGAACAGCAGTAATACAGGATATGCTTGATCATAACGGTTTTTATGTTATTGATGCTAAGATTCAAGAAACAGCTAAAGGACTTGGACTTTTAGATGTAGGTCTAGATAGAGATGTTACAGATTTAAGTGGAGGACAAAGAACAAAGGTTTTGCTTGCTAAGCTTTTACTTGAAACTCCTGATATATTACTCTTAGACGAGCCTACTAACTATTTAGACGAGGCACACATTGAATGGCTTAAGAGGTTCTTAAATGAGTATGAAAATGCTTTTATATTAATATCACATGATGTTCCATTTTTAAACTCAGTAGTTAATATTATATATCATGTGGAAAACAGGCAGCTTACAAGATACGTAGGCAACTATAATGAGTTTCAAAGAATATATGAAGCTAAAAAGAAACAATTAGAACAAGCTTATGAAAGACAACAGGCAGAAATTGCCAGGCTAGAGGATTTTGTTGCAAGAAATAAAGCTAATGTAGCTACGGCTAATATGGCTAAATCTAGACAAAAGAAGCTTGATAAAATGGAAAGAATTGAACTTGTTCATGAAAAACCAAAACCAACTTTTAATTTTAAGATGGCCAGAGCTTCAGGTAAAATGATATTTGAAACTAAGGATTTAGTTATAGGATATGATCATCCACTAACAAAACCTCTTAATCTTTCTATGGAAAGAGGTCAAAAAATTGCTTTGGTAGGTTCTAATGGCTTAGGTAAAACTACTCTTCTTAAGAGTTTAATGGGGCAAATTAAACCCATAAGTGGAGAAGTAATCTTAGGAGATTATCAACACATTGGTTACTTTGAGCAAGAAAGTAGGGAAGGAAACAAAAATACATGTATAGAGGAATTTTGGAATGAGTTTCCTGGATATACTCAGTATGAGGTACGTGCAGCACTTGCTAAATGCGGGCTTACTACAAAGCATATTGAAAGTATGATGATGGTGCTTTCAGGAGGAGAAGCAGCGAAAGTTAGGCTTGCAAAATTGATTAATATGGAAACAAATATATTAATTCTTGACGAACCTACAAACCATCTTGATGTAGATGCAAAAGAAGAATTAAAACGTGCTTTAAAGGAATACAAGGGAACAATACTTCTTGTATGCCATGAACCAGAATTTTATAGAGATGTAGTAACTGAAATATGGAATTGTGAGGAGTGGACAACTAAAATAATATAAACATCAATTTAATTATTTTAAGTATATTATAATAATATTGTTATATACTACTTTTACCTAGTGTTACTATGCATTCTTGTAGTTCATATCTTTAATATTCAATATAATGAGGATAATGAAAGAAGGACAGGAAATGATAAGATGTATAAGACTAAACAATAAACGACTTGTTATAATAGTAACAACGATTCTCTTTATTTTAGTTGCCGAAGTAGTAATGGCTGATGTTAAGGGACAAACAGCATTTGCTCTTCAAGTTGAAATTGAAAAATCTTCTCCTAACGTGACAGCAAGTGTTGATAATGCTTTACCTTCACAAAATTCAATTGTAAATATAACCGTGACAGGTCCAGCAGGAGCTGAGGTTAGGATAGTCTGTCATTATAAAACTGGAGATGTTTATTATTCAGGAGTGATAGAAAATAATGAAAGGGGTATTATACCTGTCCTAGTTGGATTAGCTGAACCAGGATATGCAGTATCAGTAGATGTATCCGTAATTTGTGATAAGATATATACTACTCAAACTATGTTTATTCCTCAATAAAAAGTGTGATTAAAATCTTAGAAATTTAAATAGATATATGATATAATAACAACGAAAACGTAGTGATTAAGAACACTTTTAGGAGTTGGTTGCAATGGTACAAACAGGATATGTAACTTCTATTCATGGAGAATATGCTGTAGTTGCATTTAAAAGACAAGGAGGCTGTGGAGACAGCTGTGCTAGCTGTAAGTTAGCTTGTTCAACAGCAGGGGTTACAACTGAAATAAAAAATACACTGGGAGCTAAGATAGGTGATCAGGTAAAAGTTGAAATGAAGCAGAATGCTTTTAACAAAATGCTTTTATGGGTATATGTTTTTCCATTGATTATGCTAGCAGTTGGAATAGGAGTAGGTATGAAAGTATTCGCTGCGTTAGGATATGGAAATGCTGAAATTCTAAGCTTTTTATTGGGAATTGTAGCTCTTGGGATTTCATACTGGATCTTAAGTAAGATTAGCAAAAAAACTGCTCAAAAAGAAGAATATTCTTTAAAAATGACTCAAATTGTGGATCAATAAAAACAAGCATTTTCTAAAGACAGCACTTTAGAAAATGCTTATTTTTTATCTTATTGGGGAAATATATAATAGGCTATGTTTTAAAAATTGGTGAATGAAATGTGATTTCAAACGGCTTTGAAATCTAATGAATTCTACAATTTTAAATCATATCCTACAGTATTAAAAGAAAAGGAGAATTATATTATGAAATTTACAAAAGATATGACAATAGGAGAAGTAATAAGGATAGACAGATCAAAAGCAGAAGTTTTAATGGACTTTGGAATGGGATGCGTAGGGTGTCCATCATCTCAAGGTGAAACTCTTGAAGAGGCAGCTATGGTACATGGAATTGATTTAAATGCTTTGTTAGAAGCACTAAATAAAGAATAGCAGTAAAAAGGCATTTCATATGAAGAAGTGCCTTTTTTTTATTCATTGTAATAGAAATAGTTCTAAGCAAATATATATTATAGTGTAAGTTTGTAGATAGGGGGATAAAAGATGGGAAACTATAACTCTCAGTATGAAAATTATTATAAATCTATTATAAATAAAAGGAGTAACAGTAAAAATTATTTCGAAAAATATTCAGAAAAAAGGTCTAAGGGAAATCCTGTAACAAGGAGAATAATTCAAGACTTATGTGGAGTACTTGTTATGCTTATAATAGTTATCATTTGTAAGATTATACAAATTCCACAAACACAAATAATTTATAATTATTCTAAACAGGTTGTAAACACTAATTTAGATTATAAAGGAATTGTAAGTAAAGTAAAAGCTTTGGATGAAGATGAAAGTGTTCAAGATAAAGCAGTAGAAATCATAGATAAGATAAAAACAAAATTTACAGGAGGAGAAACTATAAAAGAAAAAATAAGAGAAAAATTTACATTACCTGCTGAAGGTATTATTAAAGAAGAAGAAGAGGGCATAAACATAGGAACTTCAGAAAAAGGAGAGATTTCTGCAAGCTATGATGGAAGAGTAAAAGAATGTGGAGAAGATACTAATCTTGGAAATTATATAATAATAGATCATGGAGAGGGTATAGAAACTTTATATTCCAATTTAGATAAAGTATTAGTAAAGGAAAATGACATAGTAAAAAAGGGAGATAGTATAGCAGAAAATAAAAATAATGATATAAAAAATGTTCATTTTGAAATTCTATTTATGGGACAGAACAAAGGCTTAGAAAAGATGGTTAGGGCAGAGAAATAAACAATGAAAGAAAAAGAAGAGCTAATCATAAAAATCAGCAAGCTTTTTATTCCCTATATAATTGTGCTCATAATCATAGGATTTAAAGGAAAGATTTTAGTCTCCTTTGTGCTTGTATTTCTTCATGAACTTGTACATTATGCAACAGCTAAAAAGTTGGGATTTAGGGGATTTGGCATAGAAATTTTGCCAATAGGAGCAGTACTTAAATTTAAAGAGCTAGATGAAGCTGATCCAAAGGAAGATTTAATAATATCTTTGAGCGGTCCTTTGTTTAATTTAGTTTTTGCTGCCATTGTTTATTTATTAAATCTTAGATTTCAAAGTGGTTATTTGGATATATTATATATGAGCAATTTATCATTAGGAATTTTTAACCTTATTCCAGCCTTTCCTTTGGATGGAGGGAGAATAATTAGAGATATTCTATCATTCAGGACATTTTATAAAAGAGCTAACAAGATAACAGTTAATATTAGTATTAGTATAGGAATAATCATAACGGGTTATTTTTTAATGCTCGTGGTATTTGGATATAGATATATTGGTATTGGCATTATAGGAGTTTTAATAATAATTACATCATATAAAGAAAAGGAAAGGATAGTATATTTAATTATGAGTGATATTGTGAAAAAAAAATATAAATTTATAAAGAGAGGATATATAGGAAATAGAAGTATGTCCATATATTACAAAAAGACTTTGTTAGATGCTTTGAGCATAGTGGATAAAAATAAATATAATATTTTTATAGTATTGGATAGTGAGATGAAGGCAATAAATGTAATATATGAAGAAGAATTAGTGGAGGCGTTAAAGATATATGGAAATATGACAATAGAAGAATATTTGAAGAATACAGACGAAATAGATAAGATGGATAAGCTTGCTAAAATGACTATTGACGAATGGAAACAATGGAAGGAAGATAAGAAAGAATTTTAACCAATTGATTTTATTTTTAAAATTATGGTACAATACAAAGATATGATTGAAGAATTAACACAGGAGGAAGATTGATGAATAAAATATCAGATGATATATTATATAAGGTTGAAAAACCTATCAGATATACAGGTGGAGAATTAAATTCTTTCTATAAGAATAAAGATGAGGTAGACATAAGATTTGCCTTTTGTTTTCCAGATGTATACGAAGTTGGAATGTCTCACTTAGGAACTAAAATTCTATACTATGTCCTAAATCAAAGAAAGGATACTTTCTGCGAAAGAGCATTTGCACCATGGCCAGATATGGAAAAGCTTATGAGAGAAAATAACATTCCTATGTATACTTTAGAAACTAAGGATTCTTTAAAGGAATTTAATTTTGTTGGTTTTACACTACAGTATGAAATGAGTTATACCAATATACTAAACATGCTTGATATGGCAGGTATTCCTGTAAGAGCTTCTGAAAGAAGTGAAGAAGATCCAATAGTTATATGTGGAGGACCATGTGCCTATAATCCAGAACCACTTTATGACATTGCTGATATGTTTGCCTTAGGAGAAGGCGAAGTGCAATTAAATGAAGTATTAGATATGTATCAGGAATGCAAAAAGAAGGGGTTAAGTAAGAAAGAATTTTTAAGAGAAGCAGTTAAAATAAGGGGTATATATGTTCCAAGTCTTTATGAAGTAAGCTACAATGAAGATGGAACTATAAAAGAATTTAAACCTAAGTATGAAGATGTACCTGCAAAGGTTACTAAGGCAGTAATTAGAAATATAGATGAAGTAGAATTTCCAGATAAATTAATAGTTCCATATGGAGAAATTGTACATGATAGGGTTACTGTTGAAACTTTTAGAGGATGCACTAGAGGATGTAGATTCTGTCAAGCAGGAATAATATATAGACCAGTTAGAGAAAAGACTACAGGTAAAATAATAGAACAGGTAGATAAATTATTAAAATCTACAGGATATGAAGAAGTTTCTCTTATATCTTTAAGCATTTGTGATTATTCAGATATTCAAAATCTTGTAAGATCTTTAATAGAAAAGTATAAAGAAAAAAAAGTAGGAGTATCTTTACCTTCTATAAGAATAGATTCCTTCTCAGTAGAATTAATAAATGAAATTCAGAAGGTAAGAAAGACAGGACTTACATTCGCACCAGAGGCTGGAAGTCAAAGAATGAGAGATATTATAAATAAAGGTGTTACAGAGAAGGATCTTATGGAATCCGTATCTAGTGCTTTTAAGTCAGGTTGGTCTACTATAAAGCTTTACTTTATGCTAGGACTTCCATATGAAACCAATGAAGATATAGTTGGCATAGCAGACCTTGGAGAAAAGGTTGTAGAAGAGTATTATAAAGTTCCTAAGGAAAAGAGGAAAAAAGGACTTAAGGTTACTTTAAGTACTTCTATATTTGTACCAAAACCTTTTACACCTTTCCAATGGGCACCGCAAGACACTATGGAGCAAGTTAAAGAAAAGATTAAGCTTTTAAGAGGCTCAATAAAGAACAAACAAATAGTATATAATTGGCACGAGTCTCCAGTTAGCTATATAGAAGCTGTATTTGCAAGAGGAGACAGAAAGCTTTGTGATGTTCTTGTAAGGGCTTTTGAAAAAGGAGCTAAGTTCGATGGTTGGGGAGAATACTTCAACTTTGAAATTTGGAAAGAAGCTATGGCTGAATGTGGTGTTGATGGAGATTTCTATGCTTATCGTGAAAGAGATTATGAAGAAATTTTACCATGGGATTTCATAGATATAGGAGTTACAAAGGAATTTTTAATAAAAGAGAATGAACGTGCTAAGAAGACAGAAGTTACTCGCGACTGTAGGCTTGGATGTACAAATTGTGGTATAAACACATCAGAATGCTTTAAAGAGGGGGCTTGTTTTGAAAATGCGATATTTAATTAAATATACTAAGGGTAGTGATATAAAATATGTATCTCATTTAGAACTTATGAGAACTATTCAGAGAATTCTTAGAAGAGCTGACCTTCCTGTAGCATATTCAAAAGGATTTAATCCTCATATAATTTTATCAATAGCTCAACCTCTTTCTGTGGGAGTGTATTCTAAAGGAGAATATATGGATGTAGAGTTTAGCGAAGAAGTGGATGAAGATTATATAAAAAGAGAATTTAATGAAAATGCACCCGCAGGAATTAAAGTATTAGATGTGGTGAAAGTTAAAGATAAAGATGGAGAGAAAAAGCTGCCTCAAGCTATGGCAGCAGTAGAGGCTGCAAAATATACTCTCGATTTAAGATGTATTGATGAAAAGAATGTGGAAGAAGAGTTAAATAAATTAATGAAGTCATCAGAATGGAGCATAGTAAAAAGAAGTAAAAAAGGTGAAAAGGAAGTAAATATAAAGCCTTTAATTAAAGAATTTAAATTTAGTATAAAAGACTCTGTTCTTCATATAGAAACTTTAGTAACTGCTGGAAGCAAGGAAAATTTATCAGCACAGCTTATTACGGAGTATCTAAAAGGAAATATTGATGGATTGGATAAAGAGGCATTTACTTATATTGAAAGAATAGATATGTTTGCATATAAGGGGAAGAAGATGCTTCCACTTAATGAATATTTTAATTGATGCAATTTAGAGAAGGTTAATGGCATAGTTAAAAAGTTCTATACCCAGAATTTATAATAAAAATGCTGAATCAAGTTATCTTGATTCAGCATTTTTTATTATATAGAAACATGTATAGAGAAGCCATAAATATAATAATATAACCTATGATGCTTAGATAATCTGGAAGCATTCCAAAGAAGATTAAGCTTATTATTGCTGAAAAAATAATATTTGAATAATCAAATATTGATATTTCTTTAGCAGGGGCATACTTATAAGCATAAGTTACTCCAAATTGTCCAACGCTTGCAAAGACTCCAGCTAAAATTAAATAAGTTAATTGAAGTATGCTCATATGATTATAGGAGAGCAGCATTAATGGAAAAGTTGCAATGCTAGAGAAAAAAGAAAAATAAAATACAATTGTATCTGGTGCTTCTTTATTTCCCAATGCTCTAACGCAGGTATATGCTGATGCTGCACATATTGCACCTAATACTCCAATAATTGCCGGAACTATCTCTGAGTTAAAAGATGGCTTGATTATGAATAATGCTCCTATAAAAGCAACTATTATTGATAGTATTTGTTTTAAGTTTATATTTTCTTTTAAAAATATATATGAAAATATAATTACAAAAAAGGGACTAAGTTTATTTAACATATTAGCATCAGATAAAACTAGTTTATCTATAGCATAAAAGTTAAAAATTATTCCTAAGGTTCCAAAGGAAGATCTGAGTAATAATAATTTTTGATTCTCCTTTTTTCCAAAGAATTTGCCTTTGTGACTTACTATTGATATAAGTGCTACTAAGACTGCTACTATATTTCTAAAAAAGGTTTTTTGGAAAGAGGGCAAATCTCCAGATAATTTAACAAAAGCTGACATCATAGCAAAGCCAAAAGCAGACATTATTATAAATAATATGCCTTTATATTTGTTGTTTAATTTAGTAAAATTCATATTATGATCCCTTTCTATATAGTTTAGAGTGATTGAATATTATTAGTATAACATTATTAGTATAACCTGTCATATCAAGTTTTGCCATATTATAACCTTTCTGGTTTTCAACTTTTACTTTCATGAAAGTTAGGGTATAATAAAAAATGACAAATTTTATGCTCTATGGAGAAGAAAACATAAATGAGTTTTTATTTATTAAGTGATGATAATTTAGTTTTTGTTCCTTATAACATAATGGCTGTAGATTTTGAATTTGTAACTACAAGAATTATAGATAATAAGGCAAAAAAGTACTTTCAAGAAATAGTAGAGATAGGTGCAGTACAAAAAAGTGAAAATTTAGTTAATGAATACAGCAAAATTATTAAGCCGAGATATTTTATGTCTTCCCCAAATAAGCATCAAAGTATTTATGGAGGAAGGCTATCTTTTGAAGAAATAGAAAACGGAATAGATATAAGTGAAGCTTTTAAAGATATGGAGGAACTGTATATTCCTAAAGAAACAATATGGATATCTTGGGGAAGATCTGAGTATGATATTTTAAAAAAGGTATGTGCAGTTTATAATATTACAATGCCTTTTTTGAAGGAAGATTATTTAGATTTATCTGCAGAATTTAAAAAATTTTATAAACTGAAGCAAAATGCATCTTTAGATAGAGCTTTGAGTATTTTAAATATCCCTATAGAAAATAGGCATATTGCACTGCCAGATGCGAGATTAGTAATGAGAATAGCGGAGAATATGCTTATTAATGGATATGAACTTGAAGAAAGGTTTATAAAAGATTTATAGAATGTACTAAATGAGGTGAAATCTTTGGAAGAAGTTTATATAGAAAGAGAAAAAGATATTTTAAGAATTGCAATAAAAGAAGATGGAAGATTAAAAGAATGCTTTATAGAAGAGGAAAACAATGAGCCCTCTCCCGGAGAAATATATAAGGGTATAGTTAAAAATATAGTTCCTGCCATTAAATGTGCATTTATAGATATTGGTTTTGAGAAAAATGCATATATGTATCTGCATAAAAAATTTAATAACGAAAATATAAAAAAGGGTGATGAACTCTTACTAGAAGTTATGAAGGAGCCCATCGGAGAGAAAGGCCCTAAAGTTACAAATTTTATAAGTATTCCAGGAAGATATGCTGTTATTATAACTTATAACAATAAAATTAATTTCTCTAAAAAGATTAGTGATAATGAAAATTTCAAAGAATACATAAAAGAAAATATAATTAAACCTTTAGACGTTGGTATTATGATTAGAACTAATGCTTTAGAAGTAGATATAGATGATGTCAATACAGAGATAAGTGAATTATATGAGCATTATAAAAGAATAGTTAATGAAGGTAAATATTCTATTAAACCTGGTCTTTTATATAGAGGAGGAAGCTTGGGAAGAGTAGGAATTGATGTACTAAGCAGTTCAACAAGTAAGGTAGTACTTAATGATGAGAAAGATTATGAATACATAAAGAGCTTTGTAAATGGTAAATCAGACTTAAATCCACAAATAGAACTCCACTTAGAAAAGCAAAGTATTTTTTCTTATTATAATATAGAAAGAGAAATTCTTTCTCTTAGAAATAGTAAGGTTGCCCTTCCAAGTGGAGGAAACATAGTAATAGAAAAGACAGAGGCAATGTATGTTATAGATGTAAATTCGGGGAAAAATACAAAACAGAGTTCCATAGATAAAACTGCTTTTATCACAAATTTAGAGGCGGCAGAAGAGATTGCAAGACAAGTAATGATAAGAAATTTAGGAGGAATAATAGTTGTAGATTTTATAGATTTGAATAGTCTTGAAAGCAAGAAAAAAATAATGAAGACATTAAAAGAAGGATTTAGGGATGATAAGAAAAAGACAGTTATATACCCATTCACAGAACTAAATCTAGTTCAAATTGCAAGAAAAAGAAGAGGAAAATCTATTTATGACTATATAGAGGAAGACTGCAATGTATGTCATGGAAAGGCAAAGAGAATAAAACTTTCATATCTAAATAAACTGATTAGAAATGATATAGTAAAAATCAGCAATGATTATGAAATTAAAGATATATATATTGAAATAGACAAAATATACGAAAAGGAAATTTTAGGAGATGTCTTAAAGTTTATAGGTGAAATTGATAGTTTAGATAAGAAAGTGTATATAAACTTTATGGAGAATTTAGAATATTTCAAAGTGGAACCTTTGCTTTTTGCAAGTCAGATAAAAAAGTTTGAAGATTTAAAGATTTATGGCTAAATTTATCTTTACAAACAAAAGCCTGTATGTTACAATGGCATTTGTAAACCGCACGCATAAGGTCAAAAAACGCAAAAGTTTGCGTACCGAAGGCGGCGAGACTCTTATAAGGAGGTGTATTTTAATGTACGCTATAATTGAAACAGGTGGAAAGCAATACAGAGTTCAAGAAGGAGACGTTGTATTCGTTGAAAAGCTAAATGCTGAAGTAGATACAAACGTTGAATTAACTGATGTTATCGCTGTTAATAAAGATGGTAACTTAGTAGTTGGAACTCCTGTTGTTGACGGAGCTAAAGTTGTTGCTAAGGTTCTTAAACAAGGAAAAGCTAGAAAGGTTGTTGTATTTAAGTACAAACCAAAGAAGGATTCTAGAAAGAAAAGAGGACACAGACAACCATATACTAAGTTACAAATCGAAAAGATTGAAGCTTAATTATGACAAGTGTTTTTTTTAAAAAGAAGTATGAATACTTAATTGCTTTCAAAATAGAAGGTCACGCAGGGTTTAAGGAAGAAGGAGAAGATATAGTATGCAGTGCTATATCTATGATTTCACAAACCACTTTAATCGGTATTTTGGAAGTTTTAAAAATTGATGTAGAATACTACATCGAAGATGGTTTTTTAAATTTGAGTTTAGAGAAGAATTCCATGGAAGAAGTTGAAAAGTGCCAGGTTTTACTTCAAACTATGTTGCTCGGATTAAAGAACATTGAAATAACTTACGGTGACTATATAAATGTAAAGGTAGAGGAGGTGTAATTCATGTTATTAATTAACCTTCAATTATTTGCTCATAAAAAAGGAGTAGGTAGTTCTAAAAACGGTAGAGATTCTGAATCAAAGAGACTTGGAACTAAATGCGGAGATGGACAATTTGTTCTTGCTGGAAATATATTAGTAAGACAAAGAGGAACAAAAATTCATCCAGGAGTTAACGTTGGTAAAGGTGGAGATGATACACTTTTTGCTAAAGTTGATGGTATAGTAAAATATGAAAGAGTTGGAAGAGATAAAAAACAAGCTAGTGTTTATCCTGTAGAAATAGAAAAAGTAGCAGAATAGTTTAAGGCACCCACACAAGGGTGCTTTTTTAAAACTCATTGATGGGGGATTAGAATGGATAGTTTTCATGATTTTGTAAGTGAACTTAGAAGAGCAAGACATGATCATATGAATGATATTCAAATAATTTATGGATATTTACAGTTGAACAAAAAAAATGAAGCTTTAAACTATATAGCTAATATTTCGAAAAACAACATGATGTTAAGTAGAATGTATGCACTAGGTGATAATAGATTTGCTTTTGCTATGGAGAAACTCTTAAAAAACCTCAGAAAAAAACAAGTTTCAGTAGAACTCGATATAGAAATAGATAGTTTTTCAAGAGAAGTTTT
Organism: Clostridium sp.; assembly: GCF_047777555.1. GTDB lineage: Bacteria > Bacillota > Clostridia > Clostridiales > Clostridiaceae > Clostridium_H. The sequence continues at coordinate 51,771 of NZ_JBKEEV010000006.1, forward strand.
TGAATCAGAGAGCAATAAAAAAATTGATTTAGTAAATAATATAATTAATGAACTTGAAAATAACAAATGTAAATTTGTATACATATATATATTTAAAGATGATATGGGAGAAAGTATTCTTATTACTAACGAAGAGTCCTGCGCTAATGAGCTAGATTGGATGGAAGATTGGCAGGTAATTGAATCTGAAATACAAGACATAAAGTTACACAAATATATGTATAATAACAAAATAGGTTATAGATTGACTTTTGGTCTGTAAGGATTGTTTTAAAAATGGCATAACTAAAAGTTTTGTTTGGCGTAAATTAAAAATTGAGGTAAGGTGATATATATGTTTATAGATACAGCGAAGATATTTGTAAAGTCAGGAGATGGAGGGGATGGAGCTATTTCCTTCAGAAGAGAGAAGTATGTACCTTTAGGAGGTCCTGATGGAGGAGATGGAGGAAATGGAGGAAGTGTAATTCTTGTAGCAGATAGAAATTTAACCACTTTATTAGATTTTACATACCGTAGAAAATATGTGGCAGAAAAAGGACAAAACGGCTCAGGTTCTAAATCTTCTGGCAAGAAAGGTGAAGATTTATACATAAAAGTGCCTATGGGAACAGTGGTAAGAGACACTAAAACCAATAAAATAATGGCGGACTTATCTCATGATGGGGATTCTTGTGTAGTCGCAAGGGGCGGTAAAGGCGGTAAAGGAAATTATCATTTTGCTACACCTACAAGACAAGCACCCAATTTTGCAGAACCAGGGATGCCAGGAGAGGAAAGAGAAATTACTTTAGAAATAAAGTTATTAGCAGATGTTGGTCTAGTAGGATTTCCTAATGTAGGAAAATCTACCTTGTTATCTATGGTGAGTAAAGCTAGACCTAAAATAGCGAATTATCATTTTACTACTTTAAAGCCTAATCTTGGTGTGGTAAAAGTTGAAGGAGTACCAGCTTTTGTTATGGCAGATATACCAGGAATAATAGAAGGTGCTTCAGAAGGTGTAGGTCTTGGCTTTGACTTTTTAAGACATATAGAGAGAACAAGACTTTTAATACATGTAGTAGACATATCAGGAATTGAAGGAAGAGATCCTGTAGATGATTTTAAGAAAATAAATGAGGAGTTAAAGAATTATAGCGTAAAACTTTGGGATAGACCTCAAATTATTGCAGCTAATAAAAGCGACATGTTATATGATGAAGAGGTTTTTGAAAACTTTAAAAATGAATTAAATAATATGGGATATGATAAGATATTTAAGATTTCTGCAGCTACAAATGAAGGAGTAAATGAATTAATAAAAGAAGCAGCAAGAATTTTAAGTACAATTCCAGTAAAAGATTTAGAAATCGATCCAGAAGAAATGTATGTAGAGGAAGACAAGAAATTTACTTATGATATTAGAGTGGAAGATGGAGTTTATATTATAGAGGGAAGTTTTGTAGATAGACTTTTAAGAAGTGTAAATGTAAATGATCCAGACTCTCTAAGATATTTCCAAAAGGTTCTAAAGAGCAAAGGAATCATGGATGAATTAAAAGAAATGGGAATTGAAGATGGAGATTTAGTAAGACTAAACGATTTTGAATTTGAATTTTTATTGTAATTATTAGGAGGATAGACATGATAAGTAGTAAGCAAAGAAGCTATTTAAGAGGACTTGCAAATACAATTCAGCCTATTTTTCAAGTGGGCAAAAATGGAATAGATGAACCATTTTTAAAGCAAGTTGAGGATGCGCTAGAGGCAAGGGAACTCATAAAAATAAAAGTACTTAATAATAGCGAATATACAGCAAGAGAAGCCTCAGATGAAATTTGTGAAAAAATAAATTGTGAAGGAATTCAAGCTATAGGAAACACTTTAGTACTTTATAAAAAATCAAAGAATAAACCAAAGATAGAACTTCCATAAAAGAGAAAGTTAGAATGTTAGGAAAGTTAGTTTAAAGTGGAAAACAAAATGCTGAATTAAGATATCTTAATTCAGCATTTTGTTTTATCATAGTTTTCTAATAGCAAGACTATCTATCATTGTCAACTGTCAATGTTTTTACTGTTAAGATTTTTCTTAGCTTCCAGGAGCTTAACATCTTCTGAGTTTTCTTCCTTTTTGGAGGATTTATCTCCGGATTCATCTTTATTGGATTTATGATTAGAAACTCTAGCTGAATATATGGTGAATATAATTGCAGGGATTATTATAAAGTTTATTAAAACAATATAATTATAAATAACCAGCAATTTTAGCATCAAAAATCCGTTTTTTGAAGTAAAATGTGAAAGGATAAAAACTAATATGGAAATTACCAATATAGCTGTACTCTTTTTTTTATTATAGAATATTTCTATTAATTTTAAAAATGCGTAGAAGGTTAGAATATATTTTATAAACCATCCACCTACTATTTGCAGCATAACAAACAGCTCTCCGGCCTCTAAGAAATCAAAGTGACTTACTAGCTGAGTTTGAATTAACTTAGGATAATATATAGTTAAAGCTTTTTTGTATCCAAAGGTGGTAACTACACCTATAAGTGAATATATTTGCATCTGTACTACGATTAATATACCAACTAAGGAAGTTTTTATTATTCTATGTTTATCAACTATATTATTTAGGTATGGAAATAGTATGGATATAGGTCCATATAGAGCTAGGGATCTTAATGTAGCTATAATCATATTCTTATCAAATCCCCACTGCAATATAGGATATAGATATTTATTATCTTTGTATTTCTGAGTAAGTATTCCTAAATTAGTGCCTGCTAACATTACAAAGAACATTCCGGCAATTGTAGTTATTATAAGAGGTCTAAGCCCTTTTTTTACACAATAAGCAGTAGTTATTATAAAAAGTAAAAGTATAAACCAAGTTGGGGTTTCTAATATCATATTTTGATGCATAGAATTAGCTTCCACTGAAGCAGATTCGACTAAAGTTAAAAACAGGGTAAAAATAAACAATATGTAAAATATGCTTCCCAAATTTTTTCCTAGTGCAGAAGTATATATATTGTATAAATCATAGCATTTAGTTTTTATAAAAATTCTTAAAGTATAAATAGCATATAAAATTAGAAATATAGAAGCTATCGAAACTGCTATCCAAGAATCCCTTCTCCCACATTGAACAATTATATTTGGATAAGTTTTATATGAAACTATACAAGTTCCTAAAATAATAAATATGAGATGTCTGCTGTTTAATTTATCCATAAAATCCTTCCCTTTGTTAATAAATTTTTCCTTATTATAATTCTAGTATCTACAGCTAAGTGAATAATATTCTATTCTTTCACAAACAATATTAAAGGTGAGGTTTTATGGATAAAAAATATATTAATTATATTAAAGAAAAACTAAAAAATAGCTTTGATGTTCAGTTTAGAGAAATTCAGGCTAAGGAAGGAAAAATATATGCAATTTTTATAGATAGTTTAGTTGACAAAAAGTATATAAGTGAGTATATAATTTTACCTTTAATGAAAACAAATAAATTTGAGGACATAGAAGCAGTAAAAAGTCAAGTTTTATATACAAGTATACTTGGAGATGTGAAAGATGAGCAGGATGCTATTATTCATATTTTATCTGGAGATGTAGTATTAATATTTGAATTTTTTCAATCTGTTATATTTTGTGAGACAAAAAATATTGCACGGAGAGCCGTTTCAGAAAATATAAGAGAAAATGTAATAAAAGGACCTCATGAAGCTTTTAATGAGCTGATAGCGGATAGTATTGCTTTAATAAGAAAGAGAATTATAAATGAGAATTTAACATTTGAAACTATAAAAGTAGGAAAAAAGTCTAATACTACTACAGTATTAGCTTACATAAAAGGAGTTGCTCCTGATAAATTGGTAAAATATGTAAGGAGTAAGATAGAAAGTGCAAATTTAGAGTTTATTTTAGAGGCAAGTTATATTGAAGAGCGACTAAGAGCTAAGGGAACAATTTTTAATACAATAGATACCACAGAAAGACCAGATAAAGTAGTATCTAAGTTGCTCGAAGGAAGAGTAGCCATTCTCGTTGATGGTAGCCCTGAAGTTATAACAGCACCATATTTTTTTATTGAAAACTTTGAAGCTAGCGATGACTATTCTTTTAATAAGTATTTTGTTAGTTTTATAAGAATTCAAAGGTGGGCAGCCTTTTTTATAGCACTGTTGCTCCCGGGACTTTATATAGCTATAGGAACACACCATTTTTCTCTTATACCAACATCTTTTGTATTTAGATTAGCTAATTCTAGAGCAGGAGTACCTTTTCCTACAGTCGTTGAAGTGCTGCTTATGATATTCTTTTTCCAACTTTTAAGAGAAGCTGGTATAAGACTTCCACAGCCAACAGGGCAAACTATGAGTATAGTAGGTGCTCTTATTTTAGGAGACGCAGCTATCGGGGCAGGGCTTGCATCTCAAGGTACTATTGTAATAATAGCTGTATCATCCATATCCACATTTTTAGTACCTAACCTTTATAAAAATGTGTCTATCTGGAGCATAATTATAGTAGTCTTTGCAGCAATTTTAGGATTGCCTGGGTTTTATATGGGTTTTTTTGTATTTATAGCCCATTTATCAGCATTAGAAACCTGTGGATATCCATATCTGTATCCTTTGGGAACTTTGGAGTTGTTTAAGTATAAAGATGTAATATTGAGAGGAGATCTAAATAAAATATCAAATAACATATTTCAAAATGGTGATCAAGAAATGAATGCTTCAAAAGATAATATTGAAAAAGGTGATAGCCAGGAGAGCGATGATTCAAAGGATATTGAGCAAAATAATAGTTATGAAAAAAATAGTGACTCAAAGCAGAATAAACAAAAATATGTTAATGATAAGAGTGATGACTTAAAAAATACTAAGGAAGAGGATAATAATCAGAATGAGGATACTCAAAAGAAGGATGAATTAAAGGATGATAACCAATGAAAAAGATAGCACTATGTTTAATAATTATGTGTTCTCTTATATTTACTGGCTGCTTTAATTATAAAGATATAAATAAATTAGTCTTTTCTATTGCTTTAGTAGTAGATATAAATGAGTATAATAATCCTGTGCTATATATAGAGGGATTTAGACCTATGGAAGGGACTACAGAAGGACAAAAGGTAATATTTAAAGGAGAAGGAAAAACTATATTTGAAGCCTTAAGGAACATAGACTTAGGGTCAAGTTATAAACTTAATTTGAATCAAAATAAAATTATTGCATTTACTCAGAAGGCTGCAGAATATGGTATAGGTAATTTTATTGACTTTTTTGATAGAGATCAGGAGCTTCTTGTAAGACCATATGTATGTGTATTAATAGGAGATCCAGAAGAGCTGCTTTCTATGAAAAGCAGTGAAGGAGAATATACAGGAATATATGTAGATAGGTTATTAGATAATATAGCATCTTCTTCAAGAGGAATTTTTAGAAGTATCAATGACTATAATAATCAAAGATTAATTGGTGATAAGGTTAATGTAGTATCTATGATAGAAGTAAAAAAGGATGTGGGGGAATTTAAAAAGATATTTGTAAATGGAGGAGCTATAATAAAAAATGATAAAATGATAGGAAGTATATCAATAGAAGAAGGGCAAGGATTCAATTTTTTAATGAATAATGTGGCATTTGGAACATTAGAAGTAACTAATCCTGAATATAAAGATGCATTTGTTACTTTGGAAATACTAAATAGTAAAACCAATACGAATATAAAACAAGAGGATAATAAAGTAAAATTAATTAAAGATATTAAGGTGAATACAGCGCTTGGATGTGTTCAAAAAGGTTTAATTATAAACGATAAGAACTTGAAGCAATTAAAAGAAAATGCAGAAAGTAATATTAGGAAAGCCTGTTATCAGATTTTTGATAAATATAAAGAAAAAGGGTTAGATATATTTGATATACAAGAAGAATATTTAAGAAAGTTCAGGAAAGAACCAGAAGAAGATATCATAAAAGATATAGAATTATTAGTAAATGTAGAAGTATCGATAGAATCAGGAAATGACACAATAGACTTTATAAATGTTAATGGCAAGTAGTTACATAAAATGTGCTTCTTGCCTTTTAAATTTTGTTTTTTATGCTATACTATTTGTTAGTAGGAGGCGCTTTATGAAGAAGAAAGGAATTTTTGGAGGAACTTTTGATCCTATACATAATGGGCATTTGCATGTAGCCTATGAAGCACTTTATAATTTGAAATTAGATGAAATCATCTTCATTCCATCTGGGAATCCACCTCATAAAACTAATAAAATAGTCACCGACGCTAAAATTAGATATGGATTAGTTAAGATGGTTGTAAAAGATGAAAAAAAATTTAAAGTTAGCGATTATGAAATAAAGAAAAATGGTTTAAGCTATACATATGAAACTTTAGAATTCTTCAATAAATTGGAACCTGATACTCAGTGGTATTTTATAACAGGTGCAGACTGTTTAATGGAGATTTATACTTGGAAAAATATAGATGCTATTTTTAATTCATGCAAATTTGTGGTTTTCAATAGAAGTGGATATAAAAAAGAAGACATCTTAAAACAAAAAAGCGAAGTGGAAAGCAAATTTGATAAAGAAATAATTTTTTTGGATATACCTATTTTAGAAATTTCATCTACACTAATAAGAAGTAAGATAAAGGAAGGTAAAAACATAAGTTATTTAGTCCCTAAAAATTTAAATGAAACATTGAAAAAAATGAATGTATATAGATGAAAAGGGGAAAGAATATGTGGACAGAAGAACAAATCATTGAATATTTAAAAAAGAATTTAAGAAAGAGTAGATTAGAACACAGCTTAAGTGTAAGAGATACTGCTGTAAAGCTGGCTGAAATATATGGAGGAGATATAGAAAAAGCCAAAATAGCAGGACTTGTACATGATTGTGCTAAATATATAAAGGATGAAGAAATGTTAAATATTTGTGAAAAATATGGTTATAATATTGATGAAGTTTCAAGAAACTTTCCAAACATTTTACATGGGCATGCAGGAGCTTATATAGCAAATAATGTTATGGGAATAGAGGATAAAGATGTATTAAATGCAATAGCCTATCATACTACAGGTAGAAAGAATATGAGTTTACTTGAAAAAATAATATATATAGCAGATTACATAGAACCATTAAGAAACTTTAATGGTGTGGAAGAAATAAGAAAATTAGTCTATGATGGAGAGCTAAACAAGGCTTTAATGATGTCTTTTGACAATACTATAAAATACATACTGGATAGAAACGCTCTTTTACATAGTGATACTATAGATGCTAGGAATTACATGCTATATACTATAGATAGGTGGAAAAAATGAGTAAGAATAAAAAAGGTAAATTCTTAAAGAGTGCAATAATTATAATAACTATAATCATAGGGATAGTTATTGCAGTTGGAGCATATTTTTATATGGGTCTTTCAGAGTTAAGTAAAAATTCCGAGCTAAAAGAAGATAGTATGCAAGATATAAATAATGAAGACCATATTGGGATAGATGACAATAAAGAATCTATAAATATATTAGCTTTGGGAGTAGATATAGGCACTCCAGGGACAGAAAATGCAAATGACCCAAAAAGGACAGATACAATTATGCTAATTCACTATGACAAAACCAATAAAGATGTAAGCGTAGTTTCAATTCCAAGAGATACCTTAATAAAGATTAATGGTAAAAATGCAAAAATAAATGCAGCTCATGCTGTAGGTGGAGTTAGATATGCTGTTGATGCTGTAGAAAAGCTTTTAAATATAGATATTAATTATTATGGTAAGGTAGATTATGAGGGGTTCAGAGAAATTGTGGATTCTATAGGTGGAGTAGATATTGAAATAGAAAACAACATGGATTACGATGATCCCGCTCAAGATTTACACATACATTTTAAAAAGGGAGAAACAGTTCATTTAGATGGTAAAAAGGCAGAAGAGTTTTTTAGATGGAGAAAAAACAATAATGGAACTGGTCTTGCAGAAGGAGACTTAGGAAGAATAAACAACCAACACGTCTTTATTTCAAAAGTAATTGAAAAATTAAAAAGTCCTAAAATAATACCGAGAATACCGAGTATTTTTATGACTTTACCTAAGTATGTGGAAACCAATATGTCCGGAGATGAAATAATAAAATATGGATACGCTTTTATGAGAGCTAATGACACAAATATAGAAACATTAAAAGGACATACCAAGTATATTGGAGGAATTTCATACTTTATTTATGATGAGAATAGTAATAAAGATTTATTAGATAGAATTCATAATACAGCTTTGAATAATGATGTTAATATAGACAAAAGTAAATTAAATATACAAGTATTAAATGGAACAGGTAAAACAGGTCTTGCAGCAAATTACAGAGAATATCTTAAAAAGAAGGGATATAAAAATATTTCCATAGGAAATACAAAAGACTCAGAATATACAAAAATATTAATAAATAAGGACAACTTTAGCAATAAACAAATAAAGTATATTAAAGAAGATTTAAAAATAGATAAAGTAGAAAATATCGAGAAAAATTATGAAAAATTTGATATAATAATTACGTTAGGTAAAAAATAATAACATTATACAATTAGGAGGAAGAGAAAATGAAAAAACAAATAATAAGTACAACAAATGCACCATCTGCAATAGGACCATATTCACAAGGAGTTAAAATTGGAAATCTTTTATTCACTTCAGGTCAAATTCCTTTAGATCCTCAAACTGGGGAGTTAGTTAATGATAATATAGAAAACGCAACAGAAAGAGTAATGTTAAATTTAAAAGGTATTTTAGAAGCAGCAGGAACTAGTTTTGATAAAGTAGTAAAGACAACTGTATTTCTAAAGGATATAAACGATTTCACTAAAGTAAACGAAATTTATGGGAAATATTTCACAAGTGAACAACCAGCAAGATCTTGTTTTGAAGTTGGAAAACTTCCAAAAGATGCTTTTCTAGAAATTGAGGTTATAGCATCCCTTGAATAATAAAGAAAATATATTAAGGTTAAAGGTTAAAATTGAAGGAGCCATAAAACTTAGCGAATATCTAAGATACAATGCTGAGTTTTCTAGTAGATTCATCAGAAAAGCAGCAAGGGATGGAAGAATCAAAGTAAATGATGAAAAAGTAACCTTATCCTATAAACTTAAGAATAAAGATATTATAGAGATACAGATTGATAAAGAAGAAGAACAAGATATAATTCCGGAAAAGATGGAGTTAGACATTGTTTATGAAGATGAAGATATAATAGTATTAAATAAACCTAAAGGCATGGTAGTTCACCCAACAAAAAGGCACTTAAATGGAACTTTATCTAATGGTCTTTTATATTATTTTAAAGAAAAAAACGAAAATAGTATAGTAAGGTTAGTAAATAGACTAGACATGGATACGTCAGGTCTTATATTAGTGGCTAAGAATGCTTTTAGTCATATGGCTCTTGCAAGAGACATGCAAAAGAATGTGTTTGTTAAAAGCTATTTAGCTATAGTCCATGGTAATATGAAAGATAACAAAGGAGTAATAGATAAACCAATATATAGAGTTGGGGAAGGAACCATAAAACGAGTTATAGATGATAGGGGACAAAGAAGTGTTACAAGATTTGAAGTTATAGAAAGATATAATGATGCTAATCTTGTAAGGCTTACTCTTGAAACAGGAAGAACTCATCAGATAAGAGTACATTTAAGCAGTATAGGTCATCCTATTTTTGGGGATGCATTATATGGAAAAGAGGAAAAAGAATATATAGAAAGACAGGCATTACATGCCTATAAATTAGAATTTCCTCACCCTAAGAGTCGAAAGATAATAAAACTGGAAAGTGATATGCCTTTAGATATGAAAAGTTTAATTGATAAATTAAAATCTTAAAAGAAAAGAGATAGATATTGATTTTTATCAATATCTATCTCTTTTCTTTTGTTTTACTTTCTTTCTTATTCTCAATAAAGAGATAAGCAAGATTAATATGACTGGATAGGCCAGAATTTTCATTGAGTTTATTGAATTAACACTATTTTTTAAGGCTAATGCAGGTGCTTTATAAGCATAATCAGCACCGCTTGCTAGATTTAGGCTGCCTATAGATTTGTTATTATAAAATACTTCTGCAGTTAGAATGTTTTGCCATCTATTAAAAGATGTTTTGCTTAAATCCTTAGAATTTATTTTAAGTTTAGGAGTTTCTGTTGAATCTTTGTTTTTAAGATAGTAAAAGTTTTCAGCGGCTAAAAGAGGGATGTTTAATCCTTCCTTTATTGTATATTCTCCAACCATATCTCCTTTGGAATATAAGGTGGCTTTGGAGAAGTTTTCAAATCCATAATCAAATAACTTTCTAGCATCGGACCAATAAGCTTTATTAGAATCATGAAGAAGTACAGCTATAAGCTTAATTCCATTTCGAGAAGCTACTGCAACGTAAGAATGCTTTGACTGAATAGTATATCCAGTTTTACCTGCTTCACAGCCTTCGTAATAATAATTTGAACTTTTTTGTATTAATCTATTTTCATTCCAAAGAGGTCTTTTTTCTTTGCTTTTATTTGTAGGTTGTATATAATACATTGATGTTGTAGATATTTTTATGTATTCTTCATGCTTAATTAACTCTTTCATAATTAAAGCTAAGTCTCTAGCAGTAGTTCTATGCATATCATCGTATAATCCACTAGGATTAACAAAATTAGTGTCACTGCATCCAAGTTCTAAAGCTCTTTTATTCATAAGTTTTGCGAATTCTTCACTTGAACCGGATATATGTTCAGCTAAAGTTAAAGCTGCATCGTTAGCAGATCTTAAAAGCAAAGCATATAGAAGATCTTTTACTGTCAATTTTTCATCTTCAAATAAATATATTTTGCTGCCATCTATAAGAGGGGGATTTTTTCCTACAGTGACCACATCATCTAGATTAGCGTTTTCAAGGGTTAAAAGAGCAGTCATAATTTTAGTAGTAGAGGCTGGAGGATACTGAGTATTCATATTTTTAGAATATAATATTTCTCCTGTATTTGCATCCATTAATACAACGCCATCAGCATATATATTAGGGGGAGAGCTTTGTGCTTTTGCTTCATGTACTGTAAAGGATAATAATACAACTATAAGTATAAATGTCATTATTTTACGCATTACTTACCTCCTAAATTTTATATGAATAGTATATCAAAAAAATTTGATTATATCAAAAATAATTACTAAAAATTGATAATAGTCTAAAAATGTATTTTTTAATAGAATATAGGTTATTAAATTTTTTATAGTGGCAATAATAAAACATTAAGATTATTGTTGGAGGGCAGAACATGTTATGGATAAGAAAGAAAAAATAATAGGTTCAGCAGCTATGATAATAATATGCACTATATTTTTGACGGTTGGGTACATTTTATCTAAGCCAAAAGCTTATAATAATGAGGTTATTAGTAATTTATCTAATAAATATGACAATTCTGTAATTGTGGATAATTCTTCCCTAGATAAAAATAATTCATCTAGGGAAGAACTTAAGAATATTGTTGTTGAAATTAAAGGAGAAGTTAAAAATCCAGATGTGTATACTATGGAGTATGGAAGTAGGATATATGATTTAGTAAAAAAGGCTGGTGGATTTACAGAAAATGCTGATAAACTCAGTGTTAATTGTTCTATGAAATTAAAGGATGAAGATTGTATAATCATATATAATAAGAATGATAAGGAAAGATTAAATTTGCCTGTTGCTAATGCCAGCAGTGGTAGAAAAGAAAATTCATCAAATTCAAATTCAGATAATAAAAAAATAGATATAAATACTGCTAGTAAAGAGGAGCTAATAACTCTTCCGGGAATAGGAGAAGTTACTGCACAAAGAATAATAGAATACAGAGAAAGTAATGGAAAATTTAGCTCTGTAGAGGACTTAATAAAGGTAGATAGAATAGGAGAAAAGACTTTAGCTAAGTTTAAAGATAAAATTGAAGCAAGATAAGTTTTGAATTAAATTTATAAAGATGTTATAATACTATTTATGTTAAACTTTATGGATATAAACAGACAGAAGGGGTAGTGGATTAAATGGAAGAAATGATTCAAATTGATAAGCCATTGAAGAAAGTTATATTTAGAAAGAATACTCAAGAACAAACAGGAGTAGTAGTTAATTTAACTAAAGGAAAAGAGTATGAGATATTAAGCGTTAAAATGCCTGCTCAATATGAGATTAAACCTTCAGTTGATGGCGTTACTTTATATCTAATTGAAGATGATAATGGAGAAAAAAAGTACTTCTTTTCAAATTATTTTGAAGATAAAAATTAGTTAAGTGAGCCCTTAATAGGGCTCACTAATATTTTTAATTGGAATATGGGAAACTAAAGTATATTTTTTATTATACGACTATTAGTTTAGAAATATATATCTATTATATATGAAGATGGGGTAGTTTTATGAAGACTTGGTATAATAGCAGCTGGAATGAGGTTGTAAAAGAATTAAAAAGTGATTTTAAATATGGACTTACAGAAGATAAAGTAAAAGAAAACAGAGAAGTTTTCGGAGATAACAAAACTTTAAATTTGAAAGATAAGAATTTTATCATTCTATTTTTAAAGCATATGTTAAAACCATATTGTGTTTTATCTATACTTATATCTATATTATTAATTTACATTAATAACTTTAAAGCTGCCATTTTTTTGTGTGGTACAACCATCCTTTTTATGTTATTGTACGCTTTTAAAGATTATAAAAATGAAAATAGATTAAACAATCTTAGAAGTATTACGCCGCATAAAGCTGATGTAGTAAGAGAAGGAAAATTGCTTAATCTGAATTCAGAAGAATTAGTAGTAGGGGATATAGTATATGTAGAAAGAGGAGACATAGTACCTGCAGATTTAAGAATAATGCAATGCGAAAATTTGAAGATTAAAGAATCAGCAATTACTGGAGACATTAGTTTAGTAGAAAAGTATGAAACGAAAATAGAAGATAAGGAATTACTTCCTAGCGATATGAAAAACATACTTTTTAAATCTTCATTTGTTATGGATGGAAATGCTAAAGGCATAGTAGTAGCAGTAGGAGAAAATACTGAGATAGGCAAAATAACTCAAAATTTATTAAAAGAAAATCATGATAGAACTTTGATAGAAGAAAATATATCAAACATTATTAATTCTATGTCAAAAATTTTTATACTTTGTTTGGTGCTTATAGGTTTATATGCTATTTACGGGAAAATGAATTTATCGCAATTTATAAATCTCATATTTATAATTTATCTTACTATAGTACCTATTCATATTATATTTATTATAGATATTCTTTCATTTATAATTAAAAAACATATGAAGAAGTCGGAAATCAATATGGAAGGATTATCTTCCATGCAGACTTTATCAGAAACAAACGTATTATTTGTAAATAAAGTAGGAACATTGACAAAAGAAAGTATGTTTGTAAGTAAACTTTTTTGTGGTGAAAATATAATAGATGCAGATTTAGAAAATATAGAGGAAAATAAAGATAATATAGATAGAATGTTAACTATAGGACTACTTTGCAATGATGCTAGTATTAATAGAGAGGGAAAAATAGATAAGGGAGATATTTCAGAGAGAGCCATTATAGAATATGGGAGAAAAAATTCTTTAAATAAGAGTTTATTGGAAAAAGAGCAAGAAAGGATTTTTACAGTACCTTACGATAGGGAAAAAAAGATAAAAACAACTTTAAATCGAATTGAAAATAAATATAGAGCAAATGTTGCAGGTAGTGTAGACAAGCTGTTAGAAAGATGCACTCATATAATGAAAAATGGAATGGAAGTAGAGATTACACTTAAAGATATAGTAGGTATAAGAGACGCAGATTTAGCCTTATCTGAGGAAGGATTACACGTTATTGGATTTGCATATAGAAACTTTAATTATGAGCCAAGTGTAAATGAAAATATAGAAAGCAATTTAGTTTTTGTAGGACTTATGGGATTAAATAATCCACTGAAGGAAAATGCAATAGAAAGTATAGATTATTGCAAAAGATTAGCTATAAAACCAGTGGTTATTACTGAAGATAACAAAATAGCAGCAAATTCATTTGGAAAAAAGATAGGAATACTAAATCAAAATGACATGGTGCTATCAGGCGTTGAAATTGACAATATGGAGGATGAGGATATAGAAAAATTAGTTGAAAAAGTAGGAATATATTCAAAGATATCCTCCAAAAATAAATGGAAAATATGCTGTGAGTTTGAAAAGTTAGGTTATAATGTTGCAGTTACAGGAAACAGATTTACAGACTTACCTAGTTTTCGAGCTTCAAAGATAGGCATAGCTGCAGGTAAAGAATGTACTCAAATAACAAAGAATATGGGAGATATATTCATAAAGGATAAAAGTTTTATGAAGCTTTTAGCATTAATAGATAAAGGTAGGAAGCTGATTAGAAATATAAATAATATAATATTTTTTAATTTAGTAATATCGATTATAGAATTTTTGTCAATTACCACAATTAGTGTGTTTTTTAAACATATGTCTGTAGACTTTACTAAGATATTATGGATTAATTTCATAGGTTTAATGCTTAATTCTTTGCTTATATACAGTCAAAGTGAAAACATTAAGGAAAGTACTTATAATAGAGTTTATATGGATAAAAGAATATTTAATAGATTTACTTCTGGAATAATTCTATATATAGCATATGTAAGTATATTATTAATTACGTCGTTTGCTATTCAAAAAAATAAAGGAGTAGCTGTGGGTGAAGAAAGCTTATTTGCAATACTATATATAAGTTTAATTATATTTTCATTTTATTTTATAGAAATTAAGAATGTAGTAAAGAATAAAATTTCGCTTTTAATTTTGATACTGAACTTTATACTTTGTTTATTATTATTTGAAAATTTTCACCATAATTATTTATTAAGCTTAAATAAATCCATGTGGAACTCAAAAATCACGATTATATTTTTAATTATAGAGATGTTTTTAGTAAAGTTTATAAAAGGAATGTATAATATAGAACAATAATAATGATTAGTCTTCATATATTTGGTTATATTACCATATGAAGACATTTTTTTAGGAGTATAAATATGAAAAGACCTCTAATATATTATGCATTATCTGTATATATAGCTTGTATTAGCTTAATGTTTTTACAAATCAATATTATATTTGGAATATTGATAACAATAACATTTGCTGCAGTAATATTTTTTACTCAAAATATTAAAGGATTTATATTAACACTATGTTTTTTTGTAATAGGATGTTTAAGCTTTTTTATATATTTCAATGTGGATATAGGTGGAAGTGCTGAGTTTAGAATTATAGAAAAGAGCAAGGGTTCTTATATAGGAGACTACAGAGGAAGAAAAGTTGCTTTATATGGAAATCTTAGCAATATTGAATTGGGAGAAAAAATAGTAGTTAAAGGAAACTTTAGTGATGATAGGGATTATTCTAAGGGAGTTATAGGGAAATATGAAATTAAAAGTTGTTCGAAAGGAAGAACTGATTTTTTAAAGAAAGTTTATGATTTTAAGGAAAAACTATATTATAAATATTCAAAGGTGTTAGGAGATAAAAATGCAGGAGTTGTTATGGCTGCATGCTACGGAGACACTAATCATTTAAACTTTCAAGTGAAAGGAGAGATAAATAAGTTAGGAATATCTCACATAATAAGTGTATCAGGATTTCATTTAGCAGTTGTATATAAATTGTTGGAGAAGATATTAGGAATAAAATTAGGTCTTGCAGGTTCTTTTGTATATATGATTTTTACTGGAGCAGAGGCAGCTACTATACGCTCTTATGTAATGATATTGATTTTAAAACTTTCAAAAGTATTTTATAAAAACTATGATGGATTATCCTCTCTCAGCTTATCAGCTATTATTATACTTATGACAAAACCTTATTATGTTTTAGATATTGGATTTACCTTATCTTTTTTAGCTACTTTAGGAATTATAATTTATAATAAAAAAGTACAAAGGGCTCTGTATATGCTGCCTAGTAAGTTAAATGAAAGTCTCAGTATTACCTTAAGTGCTCAAATATTTGCTATGCCCTATACTATGTGTACCATAAAAAATATAAGTATGTTTTTTATACCAGCAAATTTAATGCTTGCGCCTTTATATTCCCTTGTAGTGCTCCTTGGAACACTGGGAATTATATTCGTTAAATTTGATATGTTATTTAGGATTATAACTTCACTGCTATACTCTACCATGATCTCAATTGAAGGTGGCACTTATATTCTTCTTAAAATTGCTCCTTCATTATCAGAATACAATTATTTTTATGGAATAGTGATGCTTGCTATGTTTATGAGCTACGTTTTTATAAAGCATGGACATAAGGAACTTATGTATTTCCCCTCAGCTCTTATGTGTTTTATTATAATGTACAACGTGATATAATAACATAAATGGAAAGAAATTTTATTAGTTATGTGGAGGAAAAAAGGTGTTAGACTATTCAGCATTAGAAAGCAAATTAAAAAAGGGAGAAATATCTAATTGTTATATATTTTGCGGCAGTGATGAACAAACTATAAAAGATACTATAAATAAAATAGCTAATAAAGTATTAAGTAAAAATTTTTTGCAACTTAACTACGTTGAAATGGATGGGCTTAATATTACTATAGATAGCATTATTAATGCTTGCGAAACCTTGCCTTTTATGAGTGATAAAAGAATGGTTATCATATATAGAGCTAATTTTTTAAAGGATAGAGTAGATAAGTCTATGGATAGGCTTTCAAAAGAAGTTAGCAGCTATATAAAAACTTTACCTAAACATTGTATACTAATTATGTACTACATATTTGAGAATGACAAAGAAAAAGAAAGCGATAAGTTAAAGAAACTGAATAAGTTAGCTTGTACAGTAAAATTTTCCAAGTTAAAAGGAGCATCCCTTCAAAAAAAGGTTGGGGACATGTTCAAAGAAAAGGGTAAAGAAATAAGTAAAGCGGACTTAGCTCTATTTTGTAGTTTAGTAGAGAATAATATAGATATAATAGAAAATGAGATTGAAAAGTTATGTTCTTATACAGAAGAAAGGGAAATAACACCTAAAGATATTTATGATTTAGTTAGCGGAAAAGAAGATAATGATATATTTAATCTAGTGGAGTTTTTATCCCAAAGAAAACCCCAAGTATCTTTAGATGTATTAAATGAATTGTTATTTAAAGGAGAGTCTGCAAGTGTAATATTGAGAATGATACAAAGACAATTCAAGCTTCTATTTGATATAAAGTTAGGTATTTATAAAGGTAAGAGCAAAGATGAGTTAACACGAGAGTTAAAACTTCATCCATATGTGTGCGAAAAAATGATAATGCAAAGCAAAAAATTTAGTATTGAACAGCTTGAAAAAATAATAGAGTTGTGTTTAAATACAGAAAAGAATTTAAAAAGTACTTCTGTAGATGAAAAGACAGAGATGGAGCTTCTTATTATAAATACGGCCATAGTTTAGTAATCAGTAATGAAGATAATAAAGTTAGAAAGGTTAGAATAATAGGTCAGTATGCTCTTTAGAGTTGTTTTTTCATTATGATAGAAAATAACAAAAAACCGGTGAATTCACCGGTTTATTTTATTAAGCGCTTAGCCCATTTAATTTTGAAGCCAATCTTGATTTCTTTCTTGCAGCCTTGTTTTTATGTAAAACTCCTTTAGCTGCAGCCATATCTAAAGACTTAACAACATTAGTATAAGCAGTCTTAGCTTCGTCTAAATTATTGCTATCAACAGCAGCTTCAAACTTTTTAATTTGTGTTTTTAATGCTGATTTGATCATTTTATTTCTAAGAGTTTTAGTTTCGATAACTTTTATTCTTTTTTTAGCTGATTTAATGTTTGCCATTCCTTTTTCACCCCCTTATGGATTTAGTAGGGTTAAGCAGCTTCGGGGAATCTTCGTACCATTGCCTTACTCAACAAATGATATTATAACATTATTTACTAGGTACTTCAAGTAGAAATTTCTAAAAAAGAAATTCTTAAATATGGTAGAGAATAAATTAAATTTTTTATTTGATATGAATTACTATATAGATATTATTAGCCAAAGTATTATGAATTATTAAATTAAGATTAGGTAAAAATACTTATAAGTATTGATTAAGAAAGGATAGTGAAGTTATGGTAAATGTAAGAACGGATTTAGCAGTAGAAGCAAAAGAAATTTATGAAGAGCAAAATCAAGGAAGAAAAATACCAGGAGTTGAAATAAAAGAAGATTTTGAAAATGGAGTACATGTTACGGATGTTATGATAATAGATGAGATTGGTGAAAGAAATATGGGAAAACCTATAGGAAGATATGTAACCTTAGAGATGCCTGAAAATGTTAATTTTGATAGAGATGCAGCAGATGATGTTAGTAAAGTATTTGCTAAAACTTTATCCAGTATGATTTCTTTAGATAAAAGTATGACTGCACTAGTAGTAGGCCTTGGAAATTGGAATATAACTCCCGATGCATTAGGACCAAAGGTGATATCCCGACTTATGATAACAAGACACTTAAAGGAACTAGTTCCAGACAGCATAGATGAAAATATAAGACCAGTATGTGCACTATCTCCAGGCGTTTTAGGACTTACTGGAATTGAGACAGGAGAGATAATAAAAGCTGTTGCAGATGATATTAAACCAAACTTAATAATTTGTATAGATGCTCTTGCCTCTAGAAGAACAGAAAGAATGAATAGGACTATTCAAATTGGAAATACAGGCATATCTCCAGGGTCTGGAATAGGAAACAAAAGAATGGAAATCAGCGAAAGAACTTTGGGTATACCGGTTTTAGCTATAGGAGTTCCAACTGTGGTACATGCAGCCACTTTGGCAAATGATACTATAGATTTAGTCATAGATACATTTATAAATGAAGCAACTAAGGGCAGTGACTTTTACAATATGTTGAATTCACTAGATAAAGATGAAAAAGAGAGACTTTTAAATGAAGTTTTGTATCCACAAATTGGGGATATGGTAGTAACACCTAAGGATATTGACCTTATGATTGATGTAATTTCAAAAATTATAGCTAACGGAATAAACATAGCTCTTCAACCTGCTTTAACTTTAGAAGATATAAATAAATATATAAATTAGTAATATTTGAAAAATATCCCTTCATATATATTAATTAAAACAGAGGAGGGATATAAGTGAACTTTAGAAAAAATAATGGATTTGAATTTACAGCTATACTGAGCTTGTCTGTTCTTGGATTATTGATTGCTATCATAATGCTAGGTGGGGCTAAAAGATTTTATTTTAATAAAAATCAGCCCATAAATGGATTTTATTCAAGAGTAATTCATTATACTATGCCTTTAACGCAGTTGAACAGTGTGGCTAAAGGCGAAGGATATGAAACAGGGTCATTTAAAGAAACATTGTTGAGAAGCATTGGAATAAGCAGTAAAAATTATATGTCTATAGTTGGAAAGGAAATTTCCTATGTAAGTGCAGACTTAAATTATGCTAAAAAATCACAAAATAATGTAGTTGAAGATCCTGAAAATGCTTTTGATGAATTTGTATTAAACGATGATCAAGTATATGTGGAAGAAAATAAGGTGGAAAATGGTATAGATATGAATTCTGCACCAAGTTTTAGTGAAGAACTAAAAAAAGAGCTTTCATCAAAACCTGAAGTTCTTATTTATCACACCCATACTTGCGAGAGCTATAAACCTTATGCTAATAAGTATGGTAGTAACGTGGATAAAAATAAAAGTGTTGCAGCAGTAGGAGAGCAATTAAAAAAGGAACTAGAAAAGTATGGCATAAATACAGTACATGATACCACAATACACGATATTGAGACATATAATGGAAGTTATGCAAAGTCGAGAGTTACACTGCAAAAATATCTAAATGAATATAAGGATTTTAAACTTATAATAGATTTGCACAGAGATTCAGTTGAAGATAAAGATGTAATGACCACGACCATAAATGGAGAAAGTGTAGCTAGATTTTCCTTCGTTATGACGAAGAATCATCCAAACTCTGAAAAAAATATTCAAGTTGCGGAAAAATTAAAAGAAATATCAAATAAGCTTTATCCAGGAAATAAGAATACTAATAGTTTTTATAAAAGAACTTTCTATTATAATCAAGGGAGACAGTTTTATAGTCAAGACCTTAATGAAAATATAGTCTTAATGGAAGTTGGCTCTCATGTAAATACTTTAGATGAGGCTAAAGGTTCCACTAAATATTTAGCCAGAGTAATTGCTGAATATATAAATGGAAAGAATTGAATAAAATGATATAAAAAAGTACATCCTTATATTTAAGGAGGTACTTTTTTTATGAAAAGAATAAAAATACTGTCATTTGTAATAATCATATTTTTACTTATAGGTTTATGTAAAGTAAATTTAAATTTGAACAGACAAATATATATGAGCATAGCATCAGATATAAGCAATGAAGATCTTTACTATAACAATGGTAGAAATCGTTGGAATTTAGATCATATGATAGAAGTATTTAGCTATCCAAGCAAGTATGATATAGTAGATATAAATGGCAAGAAAAGTACTAAAGAAGATGAAATAACTATCCCAAGAATTAGAATACTTTTTAGCGCAAAACCTTTTGATTTTAGGATAGATACAAAAAAATATGTATTTTATATTAATAGTAGAATAATGTCTAATTTCAAATCAAAACTGCATAGTACTAGTGAGAGTATGAAAGATAGTACAATTATATTTTTTAAAAATATTTGTTCTAAATTCCTTTAAAAAAGACTTATTATTGACATGTATCCAGATTCTTGTGATATAATTTATTGTAATTTATGATGCACAATGGGGGTAAAATACATGCATAACGATAGAAAAAAATATATAAGAAATTTTTCAATAGTGGCGCATATCGATCATGGAAAGTCTACACTTGCCGATAGGCTTTTGGAGGAGACTGGAACCCTTACAGAGAGAGAAATGGAAAATCAAGTGCTTGATAACATGGAACTGGAAAGGGAAAGAGGCATAACAATAAAATCTCAAGCTGCAAGATTGATATATAAGAGAGATAATGGAGAGGAGTATATATTAAATTTAATAGATACTCCGGGACATGTGGATTTTAACTATGAGGTTTCAAGAAGTTTAGCAGCTTGTGAGGGAGCTATACTGGTTGTAGATGCTACGCAAGGTATACAAGCACAGACCTTAGCTAACTGTTACCTTGCTTTAGATCATGATCTTGAAATAGTTCCGGTTATAAATAAGATAGATTTACCAAGTGCAAGGCCAGACGAAGTAAAACAGGAAATTGAAGATATTATAGGGATAGAAGCCCAAGATGCGCCTTTAGTTTCAGCGAAGACAGGGTTAAATATTAAAGATGTTTTAGAAGCTGTAGTTGAAAAAGTTCCAGCTCCAGAAGGAGATGAAGAAGCTCCATTAAAAGCTTTAATATTCGATTCATACTATGACAGTTATAAAGGTGTAGTTTGCTATGTAAGAATTAAAGATGGTTCAGTTAAGGTAGGAACTAAGATTAAGTTTATGGCTAGTGGAAAAGAATACGATGTTACAGAAGTTGGGGTTTTTACTCCTAATTTTCTTCCAACTGGAGAGCTAAAAGCAGGAGAGGTTGGATATATTACTGCTTCAATAAAAAACCTAAGGGATGCAGCAGTAGGAGACACTATAACAGATGCAGCAAGACCAGCAGAAGAGCCATTAGAAGGTTATAGACCAGCGGTTCCTATGGTATTCAGTGGTATTTATCCTGTGGATGGAGCAAAATATGATGAATTAAAGGATGCATTAGAAAAGTTAAAGCTAAATGATGCCGCATTATCTTTTGAGCCTGAAACATCCATAGCTTTGGGATTCGGTTTTAGATGCGGATTTTTAGGGCTGCTTCATATGGAGATAATTCAAGAACGTATAGAAAGAGAGTTTAATTTAGATATTATAACTACAGCTCCATCAGTTATATATAAGATATATAAAAAGGATGGAGAAATGCTGGAGATGACAAATCCAACTAACATGCCTGATCCTACAGAAATAGATAAAATGGAAGAGCCAGTAGTTAAGGCATCCATAATAACCCCTTCAGATTATGTAGGCTCAGTAATGGAATTATGTCAAAACAGAAGAGGAACCTTTATAGATATGGAATATATTGAAACTACAAGAGTAGTGTTAAATTATTATATTCCTTTAAATGAGATAATTTACGACTTTTTTGATATGTTAAAATCAAAAACAAGAGGATATGCGTCTTTAGACTATGAATTACATGGATATAAAGAAGCTAAGCTAGTTAAATTGGATATGCTGTTAAATGGAGAGGTTGTAGATGCATTATCTATGATAGTTCCAGAAGAAAAAGCATACCATAAGGGTAGAGCTATTGCTGAGAAACTAAAAGAAGTAATTCCAAGACAAATGTTTGAAATTCCTATTCAAGCGGCAATTGGATCAAAAATAATAGCAAGAGAAACAGTAAAAGCTATGAGAAAAGACGTGCTTGCAAAATGCTATGGAGGAGATATTTCAAGAAAGAAAAAGCTTCTTGAAAAACAAAAGGAAGGTAAAAAGAGAATGCGTCAAATCGGAAGTGTAGAAGTTCCACAAGAAGCATTTATGTCAATACTTAAGGTAGATGACTAGGATATATGAAGAAAGATTTGAATAAGAATTGAAAGGTAGTAAAGAGAAATGAATAAAGATATAGCGCTTTATATTCATATTCCCTTCTGCAAACAAAAGTGTTTATACTGTGATTTCCCTTCCTTCTGTGGAAAGGAAACACAAATGATATCTTATGCAGAAGCCCTTTCTAAAGAATTAGATAGTGTAGATAAGAGAATAAAAACAATCTTTGTAGGTGGGGGAACTCCCACCTACTTATCTTTAGAAGCATGGAATATTGTAAAAAGAAGTATAGATAAATTGAATAAGACTTCAGATTTGGAGTTTACTGTAGAAGGAAATCCTGGAACCTTTAGCGAAGAAAAGCTAAAACTATTCAAATCTATGGGAGTAAACAGACTAAGTATAGGACTTCAAGCTTGGCAAGATAGTCATCTTAAATCCATAGGAAGAATACACTCTAAAGATGAATTTATAAACAGCTTTAGTATGGCAAGAAAATTAGGCTTTAAAAATATAAATGTAGATTTAATGTTTGGACTTCCAAACCAAAGCTTAGATGAATGGAAAGAAACGCTGGACGAGGTTACTAGATTAGAACCCGAACATTTGTCTTGCTATAGCCTAATAGTAGAGGAAGGTACACCTTTTTATAAGTCTTATGAAGAGAATAAACTAAATTTACCTGAAGAAGAATTAGAAAGAGAGATGTATCATTATACATTAAAATTTTTAAAGTCAAAGGGATATAATCAATATGAGATATCTAATTTTTCTAAAAAAAATAGAGAGTGTAAACATAATCTGGTCTATTGGAGTTTAGATGAATATTTAGGCTGCGGAAGTTCAGCCCATTCCTACATAGATGGCTATAGGTTTAGAAATGAAGATAATATAGAAAAGTATATTCAAGATATAAATAACCGCGGAACTGCTGTAGTGGAAAAAAATAAAAACTCATTGCAAGATAATATGGAAGAATTCATGTTTATGGGCTTAAGAAAGATAGATGGAATATCTATGAAAGATTTTCAAGAGAGGTTTAATACATCCATTTTTAATGTATATAAAGATGTTATTGAAAAGTATAAAAATAAAGGAATGATTATTGAAAAAGGAGACAGGATATTTCTATCACCAAGAGGAATTGAAATTTCGAACTTTATTATGAGCGATTTTATACTATGTTAACAAAATATAGGGAAAACATGAGAAAAAAAGAGATTTAATGAGAGAATTTTAATTGAATAGAGATATTTATGAAAAACTAATACATTATACAAACATGGTAATATTGACAAAAAAATAGTTGAGTGATAATTTTAAAACATAGCCGTTAGCACTCAGTTGAACAGAGTGCTAATAAAAGAGGTGATGAAATAGATGGATTTTAATATTGATGAAAGAAAAATTAAAATACTACAAGCTATTATCCATGATTATATCATCACAGGGGAGCCGGTAGGTTCTAGGACTATAGCAAAAAAATATGATTTAGGAATAAGTTCAGCTACTATAAGAAATGAAATGTCTGATCTAGAGGAATTAGGACTTATCGAACAGCTCCATACATCTTCAGGGAGAAAGCCTTCAGATAAAGGATATAGATTATATGTAGATAAACTTATTAAAGTACCTAAACTAACTAAGGAAGAAGAATTAATGATAAAGACGCAGCTTATTAACGAAGCACTATATGAAGTAGATAAAATAGTTAAAAAAGCGGTGCTATTGCTCTCAGAACTTACTAAATTAACTTGTGTAGTTAAAATTCCATCTGTGAGAAATAGTTCTATAAAAATGATACAGCTTTTAGGTATTGATAATAATAATATTCTTTCTATAATAGTTACACAAAATGGAATGATTAATAATAATTTAATAAGGATTAATAAAGCTATAAATAACGATGCACTTCAAAAGATTTCAAATTTTTTAAATAGCAAGCTTACAAATTTGACTATTCAGGATATAAACTTAAAAGTAATAAATGAACTAAAGAGTGGCTTAACAGGATATGAAGATATTTTTGATGCCATTATTACAGTTTTATATGATGCTTTAAATAGAGCCGATAATAGCGAGGTTTACTATGAAGGAGCATCCAATATATTTAATTATCCAGAATATAATGATGTTGAAAAAGCAAGGCAGTTTTTATCTTTAGTAGATAATAAAGATCTTTTAGCAAAGCTATTTAATAGAGGTATGGAATTAAATTCTAATAACTCAAATGTTATAAATATAAGCATAGGTAAAGAGAATATAGTAGAAGACGCAAAAGAGTGTAGTGTAATTTCCGCAACTTACAGCTTAGGAAATGAGCCACTTGGAACCATAGGGGTTATTGGGCCTACGAGGATGCAATATTCTAAAGTCATTTCATTATTAACCCAATTGGTTGGAATACTTAATAATAATATTGGTCAAATTTATTTTGATAATAAGTAAGAGGTGAAGACATGATCAACGATGAAAATTTAAAGCAAGTTGAGGATAATGAGGAACAATTAGAAGAAGCTAAAGAAGAATTACAAGAAGAGACTTTAAAAGAATCAGAAGTAAATGAAGATATGGAATTTGAAGAGCTTAAAGAAGATACTAATGATATGGAAGATACTAACGATATTATAGAAGAAAATGTAGTTGATGATTTAAATAATAAAAATGAAGAGTTAAAGAATGAAAATTTAAGGTTAAAAGACGAAAATACAAAACTTAAAAATGAATTAGAAGCTTTAAAAGATAGGCTTTTAAGAATAAATGCAGAGTATGATAATTTTAGAAAAAGGACTGATAAAGAGAAAAAATTAATATATACTGATGCTTGCGAAGATATATTAAAACATATGCTCCCTGTTTTTGATAATCTAGAGAGAGCAATAGCAGCAGAAGGAAATGCTGAAGATCTTAAAAAGGGAATAGAAATTACAATTAAGCAGTTTAATGATGCATTTGAAAAATTAGGAGTTGAGGAAATTCCAACAAGTGGAGAATTTGATCCTAACTATCACAATGCTATAATGCATGTTGAAGACGATAGCTTTGGAAAAAATCAGATAGTAGAAGTATTCCAAAAAGGTTTTAAAAGAGAAGATAAAGTGCTAAGATTTAGTCTTGTTAAAGTTGCTAATTAAATTAAACATATAACAATAGGATAATAACTTAAGTTAAGTAGAGGACACAAATCTTAAGTAGAGAGTTGAAATCTCTGCTTTGGAGGAACAACTTGATCTATAAGATGATTTGTTGTGAATCGCTTATTTATCTTATATAAAAAAGATAAGTTACAAATTATATAGGAGGTAAAGAATAAAATGGGAAAGGTAATAGGAATTGACTTAGGAACTACAAACTCATGTGTAGCAGTTATGGAAGGTGGAAATCCAGTAGTTATAGCTAATGCTGAAGGTTCAAGAACAACTCCATCAGTAGTAGCTTTCAAAGATAATGGTGAAAGACTTGTAGGTCAGGTAGCAAAAAGACAGGCAATTACAAACCCAGATAAAACAATTATATCAATAAAAAGACATATGGGTACAGATTACAGAGTGACTATAGATGGTAAGAAGTATTCACCAGAAGAAATATCAGCAATGATACTTCAAAAACTTAAAGCAGATGCTGAGGCTTACTTAGGAGAGACTGTAACTGAAGCAGTTATAACAGTTCCAGCATACTTTAATGATAGTGAAAGACAAGCAACAAAAAATGCTGGTAAGATAGCTGGTCTTGACGTTAAGAGAATAATCAATGAACCAACAGCAGCATCTCTTGCTTATGGCCTTGATAAAATGGATACAAATCAAAAGATATTTGTATATGATTTAGGTGGAGGTACTTTTGATGTATCTATCCTAGAACTTGGAGATGGAGTTTTTGAAGTTAAAGCAACAAATGGTAATACAAGACTTGGTGGAGACGACTTCGACCAAAAGATAATAAACTACATTGCAGATACATTTAAAGCTGAAAATGGAATAGATTTAAGAAATGATAAGATGGCTCTTCAAAGATTAAAAGAAGCAGCTGAAAAGGCTAAAATAGAATTATCTTCATCAACAAAGACAAATATAAACCTACCATTTATAACAGCTGATGCAACTGGTCCAAAGCATATAGATATGGATTTAACAAGAGCTAAATTTGAGGAATTAACAGCTGACTTAGTTGAAGCAACAATTGAGCCAATGAGAAAAGCACTACAAGATGCTAATCTTTCAATCAACGATATAGATAAAGTAGTTCTTGTTGGAGGTTCTACAAGAATACCAGCAGTTCAAGAAGCAGTTAAGAAGTTTACTGGCAAAGAACCATCTAAGGGAGTTAACCCAGACGAAGTTGTTGCTATGGGTGCTGCAATTCAAGCAGGAGTATTAACAGGAGATGTTAAGGATGTATTACTTCTTGATGTAACTCCACTAACATTAGGAATTGAAACAATGGGAGGAATTGCAACTCCATTAATAGAAAGAAATACAACTATACCAACAAAGAAAAGTCAAATATTCTCAACAGCTGCTGACAACCAAACTTCTGTTGAAATCCATATAGTTCAAGGCGAAAGAAAGATGGCAGCAGATAATAAGACTCTTGGAAGATTCCAATTAAATGATATACCACCAGCACCAAGAGGAATTCCACAAATAGAAGTTACTTTTGATATAGATGCTAACGGTATATTAAATGTTTCAGCTAAGGATAAGGGAACAGGAAAAGAGGCAAATATTACAATTACAGCTTCAACTAATCTTAGCGATGATGAAATAGATAAGGCTGTAAAAGAAGCAGAGAAGTTTGCAGCAGAAGATGAAAAGAGAAAAGAAGCAATAGATGCTAAGAACAATGCTGATTCTGTAGCTTATCAAACAGAAAAAACATTGAAAGACCTTGGAGATAAGGTATCAGCTGAAGATAAGAAAGCTGTAGAAGAGAAATTAGAAGCTTTAAAGAAAGTTAAAGACGGAGAAGATGTAGAAGCTATAAAGAAAGCTACAAATGATTTAACTGAAGCATTCTATGCAATTTCACAAAAACTATATCAGCAATCAGGAGCACAAGCTGATCCTAATATGGGAAATATGGGTAGTAATGCAGAAAGCGCTCAAGGTGGTGCTCACGCTGGTGATGATAATGTAGTAGATGCAGATTTTAAGGTTGAAGACGACAAATAAATTGTGTATACTTGATATAGTAAGATAGTTAAGGGATGGTCTAAGTGCCTTCCCTTAATTTGAGTTTAATATATTATTAGGTGGTGAATAGGGATGGCTAATAAAGACTATTATGATGTGCTTGGAGTATCAAAGGGCGCAAGTGACGATGAATTAAAAAAGGCATACAGGAAACTAGCCATGAAATACCATCCTGACAGAAATCAAGGGGATAAAGAAGCAGAAGAGAAGTTTAAGGAAATAAACGAAGCATATCAAGTTCTTTCTGACCCTGAAAAAAGAGCACATTATGATCAGTTTGGAACAGCTGACTTTAATGGCGGCTTTGGTGGGGGCGGCTTTGATTTTTCAGGTATGGGAGGTTTTGAAGATATATTTGACAGCTTCTTTGGTGGAGGTTTTTCTTCAAGAAGAAGAAATGGTCCAGAAAGAGGTGCTGATCTTGAATATACTATCAGTTTAACTTTTGAAGAAGCTGTATTTGGAATAGAAAAAGAAATTTCTATATCAAAGAATGAAAAGTGTGAAACTTGTAACGGAAGTGGTGCAAAATCAGGAACTCATCCAAGGCAGTGTGACAAATGCAAAGGTACAGGACAAGTAAGATATCAGAGAAGTACCCCACTAGGAAGTTTTGTAACTACTAGTACCTGCGATAAATGTGGAGGAAGTGGAAGTGTTATAGATACACCATGTCCTACTTGCCATGGAAAAGGTACTGTAAGAAAGAATAAGAAGATAAAGATAAATATTCCTGCTGGTGTAGATACAGGTAATGTATTACCGCTAAGAGGACAGGGAGAACCAGGTAAAAATGGTGGACCAAATGGAGACTTATATATAAATATAAGAGTAGCATCACATAAGATATTTAATAGAAAAGGCTTTGATATATATACAGAAGAGCATATAAGCTTTGGAAAAGCTGCTTTAGGTACAGAACTTAAAGTACCAACTATAGATGGAGATGTAAAGTATACTGTTCCACCAGGAACTCAACCAGGAACTGTATTTAGGTTAAGAGGGAAAGGAGTTCCAAAGGTTAATGGCCGCGGAAGAGGAGACCAGTATGTTAAAGTGATTGTAGATGTACCTAAGAACCTAAATGAAAAACAGAGGGAAGCTTTAATAGCTTTTATGGAAGCTAGCGGAGAAAAGATAGGAGAAAGTCGTAAAGAAACTAGAGAGTCTATTGTAGATAAAATTAAAAAAAGCTTCAAATAAAACTTGTTTCTCTCCATAGGAGAGAAACAAGTTTTTTAGTTTACAACTTAGTTAGATTTGCATTATAATTAAATGATATATACGGCAGAGAATAAAAACGAAGGAGAGTTTAAGCATATGGATAAACAATGGTTGGAAGTAGAGATCATTACAACTAGTGAGGCTGTTGAGGCTATAACAGGGATATTATATAATACAGGAGTTCAAGGAGTTTCTATACTAGATCCTAAAGATGTGGAGGAAAAAATTAAAAGTCCAGGACTTGATTGGATAGAAGAATATCCTATAAGTCCAGATGATTCAGCTGTTATAAAAGCTTATTACAAAGATAGTGAAAAGTTCAAAGATGATTTACAATATATAAAGGAAAGTGTAATGAACTTAGATAAATTTGGCATAGACAAAGGAGAAGGGAAGGTCACTGTTAAAAGTGTAAATGAAGAAGACTGGGCGAACAATTGGAAGAAATACTATAAGCCTACAAAGATAGGAGAAAGAATAGTAGTTAAGCCTACTTGGGAAGAATATAGTGCAGATAAGGATGAAATAGTTCTAGAATTAGACCCAGGTATGGCCTTTGGAACAGGAACTCACCAAACCACAAGACTGTGTGTTAGAGCTTTAGAGAAGTATGTAAGTAATGATGCTATCGTATTTGATATAGGAACAGGTTCAGGAATACTTGCTATAGCTGCTGCAAAATTGAAAGCAAAAAAAGTAGTAGGTGTAGACTTAGACCCTGTAGCTGTAGATTCTGCTAAAAAGAATTCAAAGCTTAATAATTTAGAAAATATAGAAATACTTCATGGAAACTTAATAGATGTAGTTGAAGGAAAAGCGAATATTGTAGTTGCTAATATATTAGCTGATATAATAAAAGTATTAACAGAGGATGTTAAAAGTGTTCTTGTAGATGGAGGCTATTTTATATCTTCAGGAATAATACTAGATAGAAAAGATGATGTAATAGCAAAACTTGAGGAATGTGGGTTTAAAATTGAGGAAGTAACTGTAGATGGAGAATGGTGCTGCATAATTGCAAAAGCATAAAAGGAGCGTTACAGAGATGCATAAGTTTTTTGTAAGCGAAGATATGATATTTGATAATAAGGCTGTAATTGAAGGTGATGATGTTAAGCATATTTATAAGGTGCTAAGACTTAAAGAAGGAGATACGGTAAATATAAATAATTGTAATGGGAAAGAGTTTTTAGGACAATTAGAAGATATAACTAAATCCAAGGTAGAAGTTAAACTTTTAAAGGAGTTAGATGTTAATAATGAAAGTCCTATAGATGTATATCTTTATCAAGGCTTTCCCAAATCCACAAAGATGGATATAATAGTTCAAAAATGTACTGAACTTGGAATTAAGGAGATAACCCCTGTTATAACAGAAAGGGTACTTTCATCTCAAGGAGAAATAAAAAAGGATAATAAGAAAATAGAGAGATGGAATAGAATAGCTTTTGAAGCTTGCAAACAAAGCAAAAGAACCTTAATACCTGTGGTAAATGAGCTTATAGATTTTAAAGAACTATTAGAAGAACTAAAACAAATGGATTTAATAGTGGTTCCATATGAGAACGCAGAAAATTATGGAGTAAAACAAATGATTAAAAACTTACATAAGGAAGTTAAGAGAATAGGTATAGTAATTGGGCCTGAAGGTGGTTTTGAAGATAGTGAAATAAGTGCTTTAAAAGATATTGAAGCGCATATTATCACTCTAGGTCCAAGAATACTTAGAACAGAGACAGCCGGATTTACTACTCTTGCTTTGCTTATGTATGAACTGGGAGATTTAGGAGGAAGAATTTGATGAAAGTTGCTTTTGCTACATTAGGATGTAGAGTTAACCAATATGAATCAGAAGCTATGGCGGAAAAATTTATAAAGAGCGGATATGAAGTAGTTCCTTTTGAAGATGTAGCAGATGTTTATGTAATAAATACTTGCACTGTTACTAATATGAGTGATAAAAAATCGCGCCAAATGATATCAAGAGCTAAAAGAAAAAATAAAGATGCTATTATTGCAGCTGTTGGATGCTATACTCAAATTGCTCCAGATAAAGTTAGCGAACTTGGAGATGTAGATGTAGTATTAGGTACAAGAAACAAAGGAGAAATAGTTTACTGGGTTAATAGAGCAAAAGAAGAGAAGAAGCAAATGGTTGCAGTTAATGATGTTTTAAGGAATAAAGTTTTTGAAGATTTAAAGATAGAAGATTATCAAGATAAGACTAGAGCATTTTTAAAGATTCAAGATGGATGTAATAATTTTTGCTCTTACTGTTTGATTCCATTTGCAAGGGGAGCAGTATGCAGTAAAGCTCCAGAAACTGTTATTTATGAAGTAAGAGAATTAGCAAAGCATGGATTTAAGGAAGTAATATTATCAGGTATAGATATATCATCCTATGGCGTTGATTTAGAAGGAGATTATAATTTACTAAAAATACTTCAAGAGATAGAAAAGATTGAAGGAATAAATAGAATTAGAATAGGGTCAATAGGACCAGAGTTTTTCAATGAAGAAATAATAAAGGAAATTGGGAAACTGAAAAAATTATGTCCTCATTTTCACCTTTCACTTCAAAGTGGATGTGATGAGACTTTAAAAAGAATGAATAGAAAATATAATACAGAACAATATAGAAATATAGTTAATTTATTAAGAAAATACGTAAAAGATGTATCAATAACAACGGATATTATAGTAGGTTTTCCTGGAGAAACGGAAGAAGAATTTAAAAAGACTTACAATTTCTTAAAAGAGATAAAACTTTCAAAGATGCATATATTTAAATATAGTCCAAGAAGCGGAACGAGAGCTGAAAGTATGGAAAACCAAGTTGATGGAAATATTAAAGAAGAAAGAAGTAAAATGCTTCTAGACTTGAATAAAAAGAATGAAAAAGAATTTATGGATAAATTTATCGGCAAAGATATGGAAGTTCTATATGAACAGATGTATAATGAAAATAGTTATGAGGGTTATACCCCTAACTATATTAAAGTTATATCTCAATCAAAGGAACCTTTACATGGTAAAATTTTAAAAACTAAGTTAGAAAGTATAAAGGAAGATTATATCATAGGGAAAATAGTAAGTAAATAAAGACACCTTTAAAGAAGGAATTTTATTATTGGTGTTGAATATAAAAAATGAATAAAAGCAAGGAGGTGATAATCATGGAAGACTGCATATTTTGCAAAATAATTAAAGGAGAAATACCTTGCAAAAAAGTGTATGAAGATGATAAAGTCCTAGGCTTTGAAGATATAAATCCAAAAGCACCAATACATATCCTTTTAATACCAAAAAAGCATATAGAAAGTTTAAATGATTTATGTGAGGAAGATTCAGATATAATAAGTCATATGATGCTTGTGGTTAAAAAAGTTGCCGAAAAGGTTAATATCCGTGACAATGGATATAGATTGGTGGTAAACTGTGGAAAAGATGGGGGACAAGAAGTTCCACATATTCATTTTCATATTTTAGGAGGTAAACCTCTTAGCTGGTCACCAGCTTAAAAAAGAAAATAAGATTAAACTATGAAAGTAGTTGACAGCTTGTAAAAAAATGTTGTATAATTACCAATGTGCTATTTTGCCCTCAGTAACTGCAAATTACTTAGGTTTTATTACTGCTAGGGAGGGAGGGATAATCGTTGTCAGAAATCAAATTAAGAGAGAATGAAACATTAGAAAGTGCGCTAAAAAGATTTAAAAGATCTTGTGCAAAAGCAGGTGTTCTATCTGAGGTAAGAAAGAGAGAACATTATGAAAAGCCAAGCGTAAAAAGAAAGAAAAAATCAGAAGCTGCAAGAAGAAGAAAAAGCAAAGTTAGATAAGAATTATTGAAAGAAGGTAACTCAAGTATGTCTCTTAAGGAAAAATTACAACAGGACTGGAAAAAAGCTATGTTAGAAAAAAACAAGTTTAAAGCCAGCACTTTAAGTATGGCAAAAGCCGCTGTTCTACAAGTTGAAAAAACTGATAATAGAATTTTAAATGATGAAGAAATTATTGAACTTTTATCGAAGGAAGTGAAACGTAGAAGAGATGCTATTGCTGAGTTTGAAAGAGGTAATAGACAAGATTTAGTTGATGAAGCTAATTCTGAGATAGAGATTTTATTAGAGTACCTTCCTAAGCAGTTGACCCAAGATGAAATTGCTGAAATAGTTCGTCAGACAATTAATGAAACAGGGGCAAGTAGTGTCAAGGATATGGGAAAAGTTATGTCAGCTGTAATGGCTAAAACTAAAGGTCGTGCAGATGGCAAACTTGTAAGTGCCATTGTAAAACAAAATTTAAATTAAATGAAATAAAAGTTTGAAAAAACTTAAATTAGGATCCAGTTTAAAGCTGGATCTTTTTATTTTATAGTAATTTATTAAGTAGAAAGTTCATAAATTAGTATGAAAGTAATTTTTAGGAGAGCGCAGATTGAAAAAGAAGATATATAAGACTAAAGAAACTATTGCGCAAAAACTTGGATTGCCAAGAGATGTGGTTTTAGATATACCCCAAATAATAGTAACAGGCAATAATGAAATTACTATTGAAAATCACAAAGGAATAATAATGTTTGAAGAAGAGGAAATTAAGTTGAATTCAAATTCTGGAACTATTTCTATCAGAGGAAAAAATCTTGAAATACTATTTATTGGAGGAAGTACTATAGTCTTAGGAGGTAAATTTAAAGGTATAAGTTATGAGGAGAATGAAGCATGAGTAAGTTTAATTTTGAGAAGTATAAAAGGGGAATGATAACAATTGAAATTCAGACTATGACACCAGAGAAATTTATAAATTTACTTTGGAAAAATGGGGTCAATATTAGCAACGTAAGAAGAATAGACATAACCACATTGCGATTTGATGCAAATTTAAAATATTATGATACAATAAGTAATATGGCTAAGAGGACCAGTACTAAACTAAAAATAGTTAGGAGAAGTGGCCTATCCTTTTTTATAATTAAAAATAGAAGAAGAAAAACTCTTACAATTGGCATTCTTATTTTTATCTCAATAATATATTATTTATCTACATTTATATGGAATATAAATATTACTACTGAGAACAATGTTACACCTTATGAAATAAGGAATCAGTTAAAAGACTTAGGAATTGCTCCTGCGGTTAGAAAAAAGAAAATAAATGTATATGATTTAGAAGAAAAAATTATAAAAAATAATAGCGATATAATGTGGGTTAAGGCAAGAATAGAAGGAGTAAAATTAAATATAAGCATTGCAGAAAGGCAAGAGCCTCCTAATTTTATATCGGATAATTCTCCATGCAATATAGTTGCTAAGAAGGATGGAGAGATTATAAGGGTATATAGTTCAACTGGGACAGCAATTGTAAAAAATGGAGACATCGTGAAAAAGGGAGACATATTAGTTAAAGGAGAACAAGGAAAAGAGGAAGCTACATATCCGGTTCATGCATCAGCAGAAGTTATAGCAAGAACATTCTATGAAGAGAAAAAACAAGTACCAATTGAATATGTTAGCAGGGATAGAACTGGAAAAGAAGATAAAAATGTGTATATAGAACTGTTTGGAAAAAAAATTTACCTAAAAAAGGCCAAGAATAACTTTAAAATATATGATAAAATATCTATGGATGATTCTTTCATAAAAAAAGAAGTATATTTTGAGGTGCAAGAAAAACAGAAAAAAATAAACACAGAAGAAGTTAAAGAAAAAATAGCTGATGAACTTTTTTCGAATATAATTGTAAAGTTAGATAAATCTGTTAAAATAGTAGATAAGATAGTAGATGCAAAAAAAGAAAATGGTAAATATGAAGTAAGAGTTATGTTAGTAGTTGAGGAAAATATAGCAGAACCTCAAGTATTTCAGCCTGATATTAATGAGAAAGTAGATGGAAAATAAAATATGTAAGGGCTATAAAGTATTTGCAGAAGACAAGGTATGACTATAAAAAACAAGGACGTGATTATAATAGATTATGAAAATCATAAGTAGAATAGAAAGCAATGATTTAAAAAAATTAATAACCTTTATTCTTACTTTTATTTTTATATCGGCAATACTAATGACTTCTTTAGTTACAAAAAAATACAATTTAAAAGTAGGGGATATACCTAAATTTGATATTAAAGCTCCAAAAGAAGTTACAGATACTCTCAAGACTAAAGAAAAGCAGCAGCAAAAAGAGGAGTCTGTACCTCTCCAGTATAATAAAAATTTAGAAATTAAAAAGGAAGCTTTAGAGCAGATAGATAGTTTGTTTTTTAGAGCTAACAATTTATTGGAAAGTACCTTAGATGAAAGTCATAAGGTTCAAGATATAAGAGAAAATACACAAATCAATCTATCAGAAGAGGAAATAAAAGTTTTAGTGAGTTTAAATGAAACACAGCTTAAATCTTTACAAGAAAATTTAAAAGTTATAATTAGTAAAGTGTTAGACATGGATATAAGAGAAGATAATGAAGAGGATATTAAAAAAGCCCAGGATGCTATTGCTGTAAAATTTAATAGTTCTAAATTATCTAGAAACTTAAGAGATTTGGGAATTAGAATAGGTACATTAATGGTAAAACCAAACTTTTTTTATGATGAAGAAAAGACAAATGAGCTAAAGATTGAAGCAAAAAAATCTGTTCAACCTATTGTAATAAAGAAAGGCCAAATTATTGTAAAAGAAGGGGAGCCGGTAACTGATAGAGATTTAATAATATTAAAGGATCTTGGACTTTTAGATAGTGAGGATAATAAGTATATCTATTTAAATATAGCTGCTTTAGTACTACTAGTAATGTTTCTTCAGTGGTTTTATATATATAAGTATTATAAAGAGATATATAATGATTATAGTAAGTTAATATTATTAAATATACTTACATGTATATCTATACTTTTAGGAAGAACTATATCTATAATTTCACCATTTTTAATACCATTGGCATGTATTCCCATGCTCATAACCCTTTTAATTAATTATAAGATTTCAATAGCATCTAGCATTATTAATTGTATTTTACTAAGTGCTGTTTCTCAATTTAATATTGAAATAACATTGCTTGCTATACTAAACAGCATATTAGGAGCTGTTGTTCTTAAAAGAATTCAGCAAAGAAATGATATACTTTATGCGTCTTTATTTATAGGAGTCATGAATACTATTCTAACTTTCACAGTAGGATTCCTTTTAAGCAATAATGTGATAGAAGTTTTAAAAAGATCTGGGTATTCTTTCATAGGAAGCATTATGGCAGCTATACTGACTATTGGCTTTTTGCCTTTCTTTGAGAGTACTTTTGATATAGTTACAAATATTAAACTTTTAGAGCTCTCAAACCCTAATCATCCTGTCCAAAAAAAGTTGCTTTTAGAAGCTCCGGGTACATATCATCATAGTGTACTAGTGGCAAATTTAGCAGAGGTTGCTGCAGAACAAGTAGGTGGGAATCCGGTGCTTGCCAGAGTTGCTGCTTACTATCATGACATAGGAAAAATTAAAAGACCTATGTTTTTCAAGGAAAATCAAGTAGGACGTGATAATCCTCATAATAAGATAAATCCTAATTTAAGCACTCTTATAATAACTTCTCATGTAAAGGATGGTATTGAAATTGCAAAAGAATATAAGCTTCCAAAAGTTATAAGAGATGCAATTGAGCAGCATCATGGAACATCTTTGGTGAAGTACTTTTATGTAACTGCTAAAAACAACAGCGAAAGACCAGAGGAAATTAAGGAAGAAGATTTCAAATATTCAGGTCCCAAACCGAACAGTAAGGAAAATGCTATTTTAATGCTGGCTGATGGAGTTGAGGCTGCTGTGAGATCTATAAGTGAGCCTACAAAAGGGAAAGTACAAGAGATGGTTAATAATATAATTAAAGCTAGACTTAATGAAGGTCAGTTGGATAACTGTGACTTAACGCTAAAGGATTTAGATAAAATAAGAGCAGCTTTTTTAAAAGCTCTATCAGGAATATATCATCAAAGAATTGAATATCCTACTGAGAACAAAGTACATGAATTAAAAGGAGAATAGAAAATGATATATATAGACAACAGACAAGATAAATTAGAGGTAGATGATGATATTTTAAAAAGCGTAAATGACATTATAGAGTATGCTTTAAAAGAAGAAGAAGTAAATATTGATACGGAAATAAGCGTGATATTTATTGATAATGAGCAAATAAGAAATATAAAT
The DNA here is from genome assembly GCF_047777555.1 of Clostridium sp. GTDB lineage: Bacteria > Bacillota > Clostridia > Clostridiales > Clostridiaceae > Clostridium_H. Next base: position 89,079 of record NZ_JBKEEV010000006.1, read on the forward strand.
AAGGAGCAGAGAAACATTGATAGGGTAACTGATGTATTGTCTTTTCCTATGTTAGATTACCCTAAGGGTAAGGTATATAAAAATGTATATAAGGATAACAACTTTTCTCCAGCAGACTTAAATGAAGGAAGACTTGTATTAGGAGATATTGTACTGTCTTTAGAAAGAGCAAAGGAACAAAGTGAAGAATATGGTCATTCATTTTTGAGAGAAGTATGTTATCTTACAATTCATTCAGTTCTTCATCTTTTAGGATATGATCATATGGAAGATGAAGAAAGAAGTATAATGAGGGAAAGGGAAGAAAAAATTTTAGAAAAATTTAATATAACAAGAGAAGTATAGGTATTATTAATAATGATTTAAATGACATGCAGTACAAGAATGGGCTGCATGTCAAAATTTTATCCTTACATAGAAGTGGAGTGATTTTTATAAAAAAGGTAAAAAAATTAATAGATAGTTTCAATTATGCTATTGAAGGATTAATATATACAGTAAGAACTCAGAGAAATATGAGAATACATATGGTGGCAGCACTATTAGTGCTCAGCGCATGCTTTTTTTATGATTTAACAAAGATGGAGCTTCTAGTTATAACTATAACTATAACTATGGTTCTTGTATGTGAAATGATAAATACCGCCATAGAATTTGCTATAGATGCTACTACAAACTATTATCATCCCTTGGCGAAGCTTGCTAAAAATGTTGCTGCTGGAGCAGTATTGGTAACTGCTATAAATTCTATATTAGTAGGGTATATTATATTTTGGGATAGATTGATGCCTTTTACATTTGTAGTAATAAAAAAAATAAAGAATTCTGAACCATATATGATTTTCTTAAGTTTAGTTATTGTATCTTTGGCTACGGTAATAGCTAAAGCAATATTTGGAGAAGGTACTCCATTAAAAGGAGGTATGCCAAGTGGTCATAGTGCTATAGGATTTTCTATAGCTACTACTATAGCTTTACTTACTGAGGAGCCTACTGTTATAATTCTTAGCTATATCATGGCTTTTATAGTAGCGCAAAGTAGGGTAGATTCTCAAGTTCATTCTGTTTTAGAGGTAATAGCTGGAGGATTGTTTGGAACGCTTCTAACGTTATTGATTTTTAAAATTTTGTAGAAATAAGCCATGAATAAAAATTTTGAAATGTACATAATACATGATATAATTATATTCTAAAAAATGTTGTACAAAATTAATCCTAAGGAGGAATAAATATGGAATATGGGGAGTTAATAAGAGAAGCTTTAAAATATAGAGAAAATGCTTATGTGCCATATTCAAAATTTAAAGTAGGTGCTGCTGTTATAATGGATGATAATAAAATATATGGAGGATGCAATATAGAAAACGCATCATTTGGAGCTACAAATTGTGCAGAAAGAACAGCTATATTTAAAGCCGTATCTGAAGGAAATAAAAATCTTAAGGCAATAGCCATAGTTGGAGATACATCAAATTATACTGCTCCTTGCGGCATTTGTAGACAGGTAATTGCAGAATTTGGAGATAAAAATACAGATATAATTCTTGTAAAAAATGAAAATGATTATAAAGTTAAAAAATTAGAAGATATATTGCCAGGTGCATTCACTAAAGAAGACTTAAATAAGTAAGGAGGAAATATGTTTAAATCAGGATTTATAACAATTATAGGAAGGCCCAATGTGGGAAAATCAACTTTAACTAATAAAATAATAGGGGAGAAGTTATCAATAGTATCTTGCAGACCACAAACCACAAGAAACAATATACGTGCAGTGTTAACCAAAGAGAACTGTCAATTAGTTTTTGTAGATACTCCAGGCATTCATAAACCAAGACATAAACTGGGAGAATACATGGTTAAGATTGCAGAAGAATCTACTTCTGATGTGGACTTAGTTGTATTTATAACAACTCCTCAAAAAGAAATAGGTAAAGGGGATGAAATGATATTAGAGAGCTTAAAAAAATCTAAAAATCCAGTATTTTTAGTTATTAATAAGGTAGATGAAAATCCACCAGAGCTAGTGGCAGAAACATTAAAGAACTATTCTGAATATATGAATTTTGCTGAGATAGTTCCTATATCAGCTAAGAGTGGAAAAAATGTTGATACATTAGTAGAACTTATGATAAAACATATGCCAGAAGGACCTAAGTATTATCCTGATGATGTAATAAGTGATGTCCAAGAGAGATTTGTAATTTCAGAGATTATAAGAGAGAAAGCCTTAAGATTATTATCTGAAGAAGTACCTCATGGAATTGCAGTAGAAATTATAACAATGAAAAAAGACGATAGAAATAAATATCATATAGACGCAAATATATTATGTGAGAAAGATTCCCACAAAGGTATTATCATTGGTAAAGGCGGACAAATGTTAAAAAAAATCTCTACTTATGCAAGACAGGATATGGAGAAGTTTTTAGGGGCTAAAGTAAGTCTTGAAATATGGGTCAAGGTAAAGAAAGAATGGAGAGATAGTAACTTTGTTTTAAAAGAGCTAGGATATAAAGATTAGTTTTAGCAGATATTGAAGCAAAAGTAAAATTTACTAAAAATTCATAAAATTTTTAGTAAAGTACTGTTATTTATTCTCAAAAATAGGTTATAATATAAATATAGGAGATGATCTTCTGTCAATTTTTAAAACCAAAGCTATAGTTCTAAAAACGCAGGATTTTAAAGAAAGTGATAAGCTTTTATGGCTCTTTACTGAAAAACTTGGGAAAATAACTGCTATAGCAAAAGGTGCTAAGAAAAGCAAAAGTAAATTTTTTGCTTCAACTCAAAACTTTTGCTTTGGAGAATATGTATTATATAGAGGGAAAAATTTATATAATATAAATGAAGTAGACATTATAGACTCCTTCCAAGATTTGCTAAAAGACTTAGATACTATAACTTATGGTTCCTATTTCTGTGAACTTATCTTAATTGCTCTTCAAGAAGAAGAGAGCAATAGATGGCTTTTTCAAGAATTTGTTAAAGGTTTTTATTTAATGAAAAATAATGTTGTGGATTTAGAAATCCTAGCTAGGACACTAGAACTTAAATTGCTAAGAGCAACAGGCTATGGATTTCAATTTGAAAACTGCAGTATATGCGGAAATAAAATAAATAAATCTAATTATTTAAGCATACAATATCATGGTGGAACGTGCAATGAATGTAATAAAGTTAATGGAATAAGTATAAGTTATGGTGCATATAATGTTTTGAAATTTCTTGATAGAAGTCCTGTTGAAAATATTCCTAGAATTTCATTAAGCGATGATTTAAAAAAAGAAGTATATAAAATTTTAAACATCTTTATTTCACAAAGCTACTCAAAACAACCGAAGAGTTTAGAAATTTTTAGTTATATAAAAAGGAGTGAGCAAGATGAGTGATATAACCTTAGAAAAGATTGACATATTAAGAGAAAGAACAGGAATTAGTTATACTGAGGCAAAAGAAGCTTTAGAAGAGTGTGATGGTAATGTTGTAGATGCATTGATATTTATAGAAAATAAAAATAAGAAAAATAGTAAAGATGATTTATATACTACTAAAGATGAATTTATAAGTTGGATGAAAGAAATCATCAATAAAGGCAATGTAAATAGAGTAAGAATAAAAAGAGATGATAAAGTAATTTGTGATATTCCTGTTAATGCAGGAGTGGCTGCAGGAATGTTAGCATTATGGTATCCACCGCTAATGGCTCTTGGAATACTAAGCGCTGTATTTGCAAAGATAACTGTTGAAATAGTAAAAAGCGACGGATCTGTCGAAGTCGTAAATAAGATAATAAAAAATAAGGCCAAAGATGTTAAAGAAAAAGTTGACGACATAACTTTTGATGTCAAAGAAAAAGTAGAAGATATAGCATCTGAAATGAAAGAAAAATTTGAAAAAAAGGATTCTAATAATAAAAAAGATGAAAATGTGTATCAATATACAGTAACTTTTGAAGAAGTTGATGAAGATAAAGAAGATAAAGATGATGAAAATAAGGACGGCAGATAATGCTGTCGTCCTTAATTAGTAATATTAGATATTCCTAAATAATTTACATATAAAATATAAATCACAAAATAGTATAGCCTATTTAAAATAAAGTATATCATAATTTAAAGAAAATGAAAGAAAAAGCGTACTATTAACCAGATTATATCAGATAAAACACTATAATATATTAAAAGTGATATATTAATCCGTGCTGATTTATGATACAATATGCTGGTATTAGTAAAAAGGAGGTCGGCAACAATTAACTTATCATCTAGGCAAAAAGAAATTATTGAGTTAGTTAAGGCAAATCAACCTATAACAAGTGAACAATTAGCAAAAAAAATTGGCGTCACTAGGGCGGCGTTGAGACCAGACTTAGCCATACTCACTATGACAGGAATATTAGAAGCTAGACCTAAGGTTGGGTATATATATTCTCAAAAATCTTCCTCAAGTTTAGTGTTTGATTATATAAGAAAAATAAAGGTTAAGGATATTATGTCAAAACCTGTTACTGTAGATGAGCAAACTACTGTATATAATGCAATTGTAAATTTGTTTCTAAACGATGTAGGAACTATATTTGTAGAAAATGATGGATACTTAGTAGGTGCAGTTTCGAGAAAAGATTTTTTGAAAAGTGCTATAGGAGGAACTGATATAAACAAAGTTCCAATAGGAATTATAATGACAAGAATGCCTAATATAGTATGTGTAGAACCAGAAGATTCAGCCTACATAGCAGCAAAAAAAATAATAGAGAGAGAAGTGGATAGTCTACCTGTTATAGAAAGAGTATCGAAAGAGGATGGGGATAAGGTTAAAGTTATAGGCAAGCTTTCCAAAACAAACATAACACGTCTTTTTGTTAAATTAAGTGAAAATAACTAGCATCTAAGAGGAAACTCTTTAGATATATATCTACACAAAGAAAAGGGGATGTTAATGTGGAAGTGAAGAAATATGTTTATCTATTTAGTGAGGGTAATGCAAGTATGAGAAACCTCTTAGGAGGTAAAGGAGCTAATCTTGCAGAGATGACTAATTTAGGAATTCCTGTTCCTCAAGGATTTACAATAACTACAGAAGCCTGCACTAAATACTATGAAGATGGTGAGATTATATCTGAAGATATTATAAGTCAGATTATGCAATCACTAGCTAAAACAGAAGAAATTACAGGCAAAAAATTTGGTGACAAAGATAATCCGCTTCTTGTATCAGTAAGATCTGGAGCAAGAGTTTCAATGCCAGGAATGATGGACACTATTTTGAATCTAGGTTTAAATGATGAAACTGTTCAAGGTGTTGCTAAGCTTACTGGAAATGAAAGATTTGCTTATGATTCATATAGAAGATTTATACAAATGTTTTCAGATGTAGCTATAGGAATTGAAAAGAGAAAATTTGAAGATATATTAGATGAAGTTAAAGAAGAAAAAGGAGCAGAATATGATACAGATCTAGATGCAGAGGATTTGAAGAAGGTTGTACTTAAATATAAAGAGTTATACTTAAAAGAAATGGGAGAAGAATTTCCACAAGATCCTAAAGAACAACTTATGAGTTCTGTACAAGCTGTATTTAAATCATGGAATAATCCAAGAGCAATAGTATATAGAAGATTAAATGATATTCCATCTAATTGGGGAACAGCTGTAAACGTACAATCTATGGTATTTGGTAATATGGGAGAAAATTCTGGAACAGGTGTTGCTTTCACAAGAGACCCTGCTACAGGAGAAAAGAGAATTTTTGGAGAATATTTGATAAATGCTCAAGGAGAAGATGTTGTTGCAGGTATCAGAACTCCTCAGCCAATTTCAAGATTAGAGCAAGATCTTCCACAATGTTATAAGGAATTCATGGATATAGCAACAAGACTAGAAGCACACTATAAAGATATGCAGGATATGGAGTTCACTATAGAACAAGGAAAACTATACTTCTTACAGACTAGAAATGGTAAGAGAACAGCTCAAGCTGCGTTAAAGATAGCTGTTGACTTAGTTGAAGAAGGAGTTTTAACTAAGGAAGAAGCCTTATTAAAAGTAGAACCAAAGCAGTTAGATTCACTACTACATCCAGCTTTCGATTCTGAAGAATTAAAGAAAGCTACTCCAATTGCAAAGGGACTTCCAGCATCCCCAGGTGCTGCATGTGGAAAAGTTTATTTCACTGCACAGGAAGCTAAGAGTAGACATGAAAAGGGAGAAAAAGTAATTTTAGTTAGACTAGAAACTTCTCCAGAAGACATTGAAGGAATGGTAGCTGCAGAAGGAATACTTACAATAAGAGGAGGAATGACATCTCATGCAGCAGTTGTAGCTAGAGGAATGGGAACTTGCTGCGTTGCAGGATGTGGAGAAATAAAGATTGATGAAGAAAATAAAACTTTTGTAGCTTCAGGAAAGACTTATAAAGAAGGAGACTATATATCTCTTGATGGAAGCACAGGAAATGTATATGGAACAGCAATAAAAACTGTAGCTCCAGAAATTTCAGGCTACTTTAGTAGATTCATGGAATGGGCTGATGAAGTAAGGGCATTAAAGGTAAGAGCTAATGCAGATACTCCAAAGGATGCAAAACAAGCAGTTCAATTTGGAGCAGAAGGAATAGGACTTTGTAGAACAGAGCATATGTTCTTTAATGAGGATAGAATACCAGCAGTACGTGAAATGATAGTTTCTGAGGATGAAGATCAAAGAAGAAGAGCACTAGAAAAGCTACTTCCAATGCAAAGAGAAGACTTTATAGGAATCTATGAGGCTATGGAAGATAGAGCTGTTACAATAAGATTTTTAGATCCACCACTACATGAATTCTTACCAACTGAAGAAGAAGATATAAAAGAATTGAGCGCAGATATGGGAATAAGTTACGAACATCTAAAATCTACTATCCAATCATTACATGAATTTAATCCAATGATGGGACATAGAGGATGTCGTCTTACAGTTTCATATCCTGAAATAGCTGAAATGCAGACTAGAGCGGTAATTGAAGCTGCAATTCATGTTAAAAAGGAAAAAGGATATAATATAGTTCCAGAAATAATGATTCCTCTTGTTGGAGAAGCAAAGGAACTAAAATATGTTAAAGATATAGTTGTTAAAACAGCTGATGAGACAATAGCTAAATCAGGAGTAGAATTAAAATACTTAGTAGGTACAATGATAGAAGTTCCAAGAGCTGCTGTTACAGCAGATGAAATAGCTAAAGAAGCTGAATTCTTCTCATTTGGAACAAATGATTTGACACAAATGACATTTGGATTCTCAAGAGATGATGCAGGTAAGTTCTTGAACAGCTATTATGAGAAGAATATATATGAGTTTGATCCATTCCAGAAGTTAGATCAAGATGGAGTTGGAAAACTAGTAAAAATGGCAGTAGATCTTGGAAAGAAAACAAGAGAAAATATTAAGTTGGGAATCTGTGGAGAGCATGGTGGAGATCCATCTTCTGTAGAGTTCTTCCACAATGTTGGACTTAACTATGTATCATGTTCACCATTTAGAGTTCCTATTGCAAGACTTGCAGCAGCACAAGCACAAATAAAAAATCCTAGAAAATAAAACTAAAATAAGTCACCGATTTTAAAGTCGGTGACTTATTTTAGTTTCGATCTTCAATATTAAACTTTTTATTTATATGTTCCATAAATGAATATACAAACTCTATTTGAGAATCGAAATTTTTTACGGATCTATTTAACATATTCACAAAGGTTTTTTTATTGCATTTATCTATATTTTTATAATAATCTCTTGAAATCTTCCAATATTTCTGAGGGAAAGAAAGATAAGCTAAAAGATATTTGTATTCATCAATATTCAAAGAATGTATTTTTTCATATTCTTCTAAAGAACTTAAAACTATGTCCATATTCCAATTAGTTTTGTCTCTTTTTAAAAGCCTTCTAAAAAAGTAGGATAAATCATGTATGCAAAAATCTATCCTGCATTTATCAAAATCTATAATCCATATATCATTATTATCATCAAATATCAGATTTTTGTTAACATAATCCATATGACAAAGAGATATGCTCAAGTTTTCAAAATTTATTGTAGAGAGCATTTCGCTAGATATTTTAGCCAAATGCAATCCTTTATCAAAATGACTAAGAAATATCTTTGAAAAGTAATCACCGTATTTAAAAGCTAGATTAGAGTTTAAAAGCAGTCTTTCAAAGTGTTTGTTAATTGATTCAAAAAGATTATTGCATCCTTTTCTTATAGTACTACCCTCTATAGGAAAAAAATTAAAAGAGACCTTGTGAAATTTTGCTAAGTTTATACAGGAATTTATTATATCATCTTTATTGTCGTAATCACATTTGCGGCCATAAATCCAAGGAGTTAAAATAAACAGCATATTTTCATATTCTACAAACCTGCCTCCATTTTTATTAGGAAGGATTTTAGGGACTTTTATACCATTTCTGTAAATCCATTCTATTGCTGAGTATACAAATAGAAGCTCACCTTTATCAAAATACACTTTTTTTAAACAGTAGTCTTTGCCGGAGTCTGTTACCCTATATACAGCCCTTTGTTTATCTGTATCTTTAAACTTTATAGAAGTAACTTCCGCATTTTCAAGATTATAATAAGGAAGTACAAAGTTCTTCATGTTTTCTTCAGATAATAAATTTATATCATATAATTTAGCCAGCTCAGGCATAAATAACACTCCTTAAAAAAATTCTTATTATAAACATATTAAATAAACTTTAATATTATACATTTAATAGATTATATACTTAGAGAAATTGCAGTATGATACTATAATAAAATTTATAACTTAAAACTTAAGATTATTAAAAGGATTTATGTTAATTGTATAGAAATAATATAAATATAAGTTACATTAAGTTTGGAATTTGCTAATATTATGAATAACATTTGCAATTATATGGGAAAATATATATGTTTATAAAAAATAAAAATGTTGAAGGATATTTATATTTTATAAAGAATATATATATGTGAATAAAAAAAATAAAATTTAAAGAAGGATATTAATATTTTTTGTCGAATATATATAAAGTTGATTCAAAAAATAGTTAATAGGTGGGAATGCTTCATTGATTAGTGAAGAAATAATTCAAAAGATTAAAGATCAAAACGACATAGTAGATGTTATTTCTGAAAGCGTTGCTCTAAAAAGGTCTGGGAGAAACTTTATAGGATTATGTCCATTTCATAATGAAAAAACCCCTTCATTTAGTGTGTCCCAGGATAAGCAAATATATAAATGCTTTGGATGCGGTGAAGCAGGAAATGTTATAACTTTCGTAATGAAAAGCAAAAACATGAACTTCATTGATGCGGTAAAGTACCTAGGAGACAAGGCTAATATAGATATAGGAGATAATACTACTGAAAATACAGAGTATAAAAATAAGATTGAAAAGCTGTATAAAATAAATGTAGAGGCAGCGAGATATTATTTTACATGCTTACAGAGTAATAAGGATGCTATACAGTATTTTATAAGAAGAGGTATTACAAATAAAACTATAAGAAAATTTGGATTAGGATATGCAAGAGATGGATGGAAAAATCTCCTAAACTATTTAAGACGTAGAGGATATACGGAATTAGATATGCTGAATGCAGGATTAATAGTAAAAGGTAAAAATGATTCTTATTATGATAGATTTATAAATAGAGTTATTTTTCCTGTTTTTGATTATAGAGGAAAGGTCATAGGATTTGGAGGAAGAGTTTTAGATGATTCTAAGCCTAAATATTTAAATTCTCCTGAGACTACTATATTTAAAAAAGGAACAAATCTATATGGGCTAAATTTTGCAATAAAAGAGAATAAAAGTAGAACATTAATAATTGTAGAAGGATATATGGATTGTATATCTTTGCATCAATATGGGATTACTAATGTTGTAGCATCACTAGGTACTGCGCTCACAATAGAGCAAGCAAAACTCTTAAAAAGATATGCTGATAAAATAATAGTTTCTTACGATGCAGATTTAGCAGGCCAAAGTGCTACAATTAGAGGATTAAAAATATTAAAAAATGAGGGGTTCGACCTTAGAGTGCTTACCATACCACAGGGAAAGGATCCTGATGAATTTATTAAGAATAATGGCAAAGATGCTTTTATGAAACTTATTGATGATTCCTTGTCCATTGTTGATTATGAAATAAAAGTGGCTGGTACGGGACTTGATATGAAAGATGAAAATATGATTATCAAATATATAGATAGGGCCTGCAATATTATTTCAGAGTTACCTCCTGTAGAAAAGGATGTTTATATAAGAAAACTATCAGAGGAAACAGGAGTAAATGAGCAGGCAATTTATGATTTAATGAGTGAAAAAGCTAAAATAAATGTAAAAAAAATGGAAAAAAAGTATACAAAATATGATTTTGGACAAAAATTATATTTAGAGCCAGCTTATATGAACGCTGAAAGAAATCTTCTTAAAATTATGATTAAGGATATAAATGCATATCAATATATTACTGATATGGTATGCGAAGATGATTTAGTTTTAGATAGTCATAAAAAAATATTTAGTCTTATAAAGAATGCTGTAAAAGAAGGCGCAGAAGACTTTGAAAGATATATAGAAACAAAATGTGATGATATAGAAAGTTCTAAAGAATGGGTAAAGCTGCAGCAAATCTATATTGAAAATACGGATAGTTATAAAGAGTTAACAAGTGATTGTATAAAGAAAATAAAAAAATTCAAGCTGGAGGAGTCGAAGAAGGAAATTATGAAAAAAATCAAAGATTATGAGATAAAAGGATTATTTAAAGAATCTTTAAAGCTTGTAAAAGAACTTGAGATAGTTCAAAAAGATATAATGCAAATGAATAGTAATGAAGGGAGGTAAGAAAATGACAGCGGATAACAAGAAGAAAAACGATGTTAAAAAGACTAATGTTAAAGATAATAATGAGAAAATGAAAATAATAAGAAGCCTTATTGATAAAGGAAAGAAAAATGGAAGTTTAACATATAAGGAAATAATGGATGAATTAGATAATGTAGAGCTAAGTCCAGAGCAGATAGAAAAAGTATATGCAGTTCTTGAATCCATGGATATTGAAGTAATAGGAGATATGAAAGAATTAGAAGTTGAGGAAGAAGAACTAGACCTTTCTATACCAGAGGGAATATCTATAGATGATCCAGTTAGAATGTACTTAAAAGAAATTGGTAAAGTACCATTATTATCACCAGAAGAAGAAATAGAATTAGCAAATAGAATAGAAGCTGGAGATATTGTTGCAAAGAAAAAGTTGGCTGAAGCAAATTTAAGACTGGTTGTCAGCATTGCAAAACGTTATGTAGGTCGTGGAATGTTGTTTCTAGATCTTATACAAGAAGGAAATTTAGGACTTATAAAAGCAGTAGAAAAGTTCGATTATAGAAAAGGATTTAAGTTTAGTACTTATGCTACATGGTGGATAAGGCAGGCTATTACAAGAGCCATAGCAGACCAAGCAAGAACTATAAGAATACCTGTACACATGGTAGAAACTATAAATAAACTTATAAGAGTTTCAAGACAACTTCTTCAAGAATTAGGACGTGAGCCGCAGCCAGAAGAAATAGCCAAAGAAATGGATATGCCAGTGGATAAAGTTAGAGAGATAATGAAAATAGCTCAAGAGCCAGTTTCTCTTGAAACACCTATAGGAGAAGAAGAAGATAGTCATTTAGGAGACTTTATTCCAGATGATGAAGCTCCTGCACCAGCTGAAGCTGCAGCATTTACTATGTTGAAAGAACAGCTTATAAATGTACTAGATACTCTTACTCCAAGAGAAGAGAAAGTGTTAAGATTGAGATTTGGGCTTGATGATGGAAGAGCAAGAACTCTTGAAGAGGTTGGAAAAGAGTTTAATGTAACAAGAGAAAGAATAAGACAAATTGAGGCAAAAGCCTTGAGAAAATTAAGACATCCAAGTAGAAGTAAGAAGTTAAAGGATTATTTAGATTAATATTGTTATTGAGAGTAAAGTTTACCTTTACTCTTTTTTTATGATATAATATCTAATGAGAAGGTGATGATATGGATATATATAATAGTAAAAAAGGTACAAGTTCAATTAGTATATTTTTTTTCATTACAATACTAAATCTATGTGTGATTACCTTAAGTCGTTTTATTGATGTATATGTATTATTAACTTTGATAAAAGTCTTTTTAATATTGGCAGATTTATATGGATTATATTATTTATTATTGTCTATATCATTAAAATACAGCATAGACGATAAAAATTTATATATTTCAGGTATATATGGATTAAGGAAAGTTAAAGTTCCTTTTAAAGATATACAAGCTTATAATATTTCAAAGGAAAAAATGAATGGTGTTAGGTTATATGGTATTGGAAATTCTAATTTTGCTTTTGGAAGATATGCTATAGATAAAATAGGAACTACCCGTATGTTTGTCACTTCAAGAAAAAACATTATATATTTGAGAACAAAAGATATAAATTATGCAATATCTCCAGAAGAAGTGGAGAGGTTTACGTGCTGTTTAAAGGATAAACAAGTTCCTATATTAGAATGGAAAAGTTCAAATAAAAAAGAAGTTGCTTTGCATAAAGAAAAAAGTTTCATGATTCCTTTTGTTGTAGTGAGCATTATTACATTACTATTAACAGCAATTCCGTTGATATTATATTTAAAAGGATTAATTCCAGCAGATATGCCTTTGAGCCTTAATGGGAAATTTGAACCGGTAAAAATGGGAAGTGGAAAGCAATTTGCCTTTAAACAGATGACTTATGGAGTTTTGAATATGGCAATTTTATTCTGCATGTATTATGCAGCCCATTTTTATGCAAAATATGATAGAAAGAGTGCTAATCTATACATTTATTTATCTTTAATAATATCCTTGGCATTCTTTTTGATGCAGTTGAAAATAGTATTTCAATTTATTGTATAGGAGACTACATATGAATATAAGCATAAGACTAAAAACTATAGCTAGCTTGATTGATGAATGTAATAGAATTTCTGATGTAGGTACGGATCATGCATATCTTCCTATTTATTTAATAAAAATGGGTATATGCAAAGAAGCTATTGCATCAGATATAAATAGAGGACCTGTAGAAAAGGCGGAACATAATATAAAAAGAGAAGGGTTAGAAAATAAAATTATTTGCAGACTAGGGGCAGGACTTACTACAATTGAGCCCTACGAAGTTGACTGTGCTATAATAGCAGGCATGGGTGGAAATTTAATTAGGGATATAATTGAGGAAAGTAAAGATGTATTTAAAAGCCTTAAATATGCAGTATTGCAGCCAGTACAAAATCCAGACATATTAAGAAAGTATCTATATGAAAGCGGATATGACATTCTTGAGGAAGAACTTTGCATAGATGAAGGAAAATATTATGAGATAATAAAGGTAAAGTATAATAATGAGCCTAAAGTGTTAGATGATATATACTATGAAATTGGTGAAAAACTAATATGCAAAAGGCATCCACTACTAAAAGAATATATTAATCATAAAGTAAATAAATATGCTAATATTCTAAGTTACATAGACGATGAAACAGAGTTAGCTAAGTTAAGAAGAATTGAACTAGAAAAGAAAATAAGAAAATTGGAGGAAATTGATTCATGGCTTTAAAGGTAAGAGATATAAAGGAAGTAATAGAGAAGTTTGCTCCAGTAAGTTTAAAGGAAAGTTACGATAATGTAGGACTTATGGTAGGGGAGTTAGACAAGGAGATAACCTCAATTTTAGTAGCTTTAGACTGTACAATGGAAGTAATAAAAGAAGCTGTGGAAAAGAACTGCAATCTAATTATTACTCACCATCCTTTATTGTTTAAAAAACCTTCCTCTATAACAGGAGAGACTTTAGCTGGAAGAAAGATAATGGAGCTTATAAAAAATGATATAAGTTTATATTCTGCTCATACTAATTTAGATGCTGTAGATGGTGGAATAAATGATACTGTAATGAACTTGCTTGGATTAAATGAATATGTAACTATGGAATTATCTTCAGGAAGATGCTCTGAGGATAATAAAAGCGGTATAGGAAGACTAGCTAGTTTAGATGAAAGTATAACTTTGAAGGATTTATGTATCAGAGTAAAGAGAAGCTTTAAGATACCTTATGTAAGATATGCTGGAGAAGATTCTATGAAAATAAAAAAGGTGGCTGTAATAAATGGCAGTGGACAAGATTATTTTTCACTAGCTAAGAAAATGGGAGCAGACTGTATAATAACAGGAGACACAAGTTATCACTATGTCAGTGATTTTTCTGAAGAAGGTATAGGAATAATAGATGCAGGACACTTTGGAACAGAATGGCCTGCCCTTAAAATACTAGCTTTCATGTTGGAGATCAAACTTCAACGTGATGGACATAAAACTAAAGTTCTTGTGTCGGAAAAAGTGAAAGATCCGTATAAGATATATTAGAGGTTATAGAATAGGGCATGAAGAAGTAATTGTTATTTATTGAAATATAATTGGCATTTCAAATATGATATTCCATATAAGGCAAAAAATAAAATTTGCTTTTTGTTAGCTTCTATGTTAACATATATTTTGCGAGTAAGCCAGATGGTCGCTGCTGCATTATATGCAGGAGAGGAAAGTCCGAGCTCCATAGGGCAGGGTGCTGGGTAATACCCAGTGGAGGCGACTCTAAGGAAAGTGCAACAGAGATATACCGCCTATTATATTGTAAAGATACCCATGTGTGAGCTTTAATAGCTTTGGGGATTTACAAAATAGGTAAGGGTGGAAAGGCGAGGTAAGAGCTCACCAGCGCAATGGCGACTTTGCGGCTATGTAAACCCCACCTGGAGCAAGATCGAATAGGAAGACGTATGGGGCTGCCCGTCCCGTCTTCGGGTAAGATCGCTTGAGCCTATTGGTAACAATAGGCCTAGATAGATGACCGTTTAATACAGAACTCGGCTTATAGACTTAGTCGCATAACATATGGAAACTCAATGCTTTTAAGGCATTGAGTTTTCTGCTTATATACGGTAAGATACAAATCACTTATTTCATATCTAAAGCCATGAGAAAAGACTACTCTATTAACATGGATTAATTCTCTCAGATTTAATTAATTCTATTTTATAAGTTACATACAAATAAGTAAATAGTACAGAACCTATTAATCTTGCTTATAACCTTGGAAATATGAGGGGTTGAGCTGCTATGAAAAATTATTTGAAAATTATGGTGAGTAAAATTAGACTTTCGTTAAAAAAGTTTTTATAATAACTATTGTAAACAAAAACAATACTCCGAGCGCTCGATTTAGTAGAAATATCTGCAGATATTAATAAAATAAAACGTAAGATATTCGGGGGTGTTTTGAATGTATTCACTTAATGTATGTATCAATTATTATATAAATGAGCTTGTATTGTCTAATCATGCAAAGAGTACAATGGAGGCCTATAAAGGAGATTTAGATCAGTTTAAAAAGTTTATAAAAAATAAATATAGTGGCATTAGAGATATAGAGCAGATAAAGGTAAAACATATAGCAGAGTTTAGACGTTATCTATCAGTAGAAAAACAATTTTGCGAAAAAACAATCAAGAGAAAAATCGATTGTTTGAGAGCATTCTTTGGTTATTTATATGAATATGGATATATAGATGCAAATCCTACTGTGAAATTGATTAAAAATAAAATTAAAAAAGAAGAGCTGCCAAAATACTTGAACTATAAAGAAATTTCACAAATTATAGCAGCTGCTAAATCGAATAAAAATGAAAATCTCATAAGAGATACTGCATTATTATACTGCTTTGCTTATACTGGAGCTAGAAGATCAGAGATTTTACAGCTTAATTGGTCCAATGTTAATTTTTTTGATTCAACACTTGCTATTCATAGGGAAAAGAATGGTACATCAGATATACTACCATTACAAGATGGTTTAAAAAAAGCACTAAAGGATTTATATATACAAAGTAGACCAGATCCAGACGATCCAGTATTTATCTCAAAAAAAGGAAATAGGCTTTCAAATACTGCATTTAATGAAATGCTTAGAAAGTCTGTTAAATTATCGGGACTAAAAAAAGACTTTAATATTACAAGTCATATATTTAGGCATTCATTTATTACTGAACTTATGAAGCAAGGAGTTACGCTAAGAGAAATACAGCAGTATACAGGGCACAAAGATATAAATAGTTTAATGGGATATACTCATATTTGTAGCGAATATAAGAAGAGAGTTATTGAGACTTTGCCACAAATATCTGTATAGGGCTTTATCATTTGACACCTTGAGGGGTGGAGCTTAATATGAATATTAAAACATAAAAGACAGATTATCAATATATGAGAGATAACCTGTCTTTTGTATTTATTAGATAAAATTGATATTTTTGTTACGATTTTAAAGGAAAATAACGAAAGATGTTGAATATATTTATCTGAACAAAATCAAGATATGCAATTTAATTAGTGACGTAGTGAATATAATGAGAGAATAATTATAAGTATGAAGATGAGTTGACATCTTCATTCTATTTTTGCAATGAAAATGTATATAAGGAATGTGAATGTATGGACTAACTTAAGAGGTATGTTCCTTTAATACATATTATTAAAAATATATGAGCTAAACATCTAAATAATTATATATTATGATCATTAAAATATTTTGTTTTTAGTAATTTCAATGGCTGAAATTACTAAATTTGAGGGTGGCGATAATTTTGAATTCTTCAGTGTCTTTATATAATGGGGTATTAACATCTTTAATTACATTCTATACTATTTATCAATTAAACAGGGATTGCGATAAACCCAGGTTAAATGATTATATTATGCCAGTTTTATTAACTGCAGTATATTCATCGCAACTAATTGTAATATTCCCTAATGTTAGTTTGACATTTAAGCTGATTTCTAATTTTTTGGTCATTATTTTGTCCACGAAATTATTTTTAAAATATAATATTTTCAATTCACTAATATCTGGAGCTTTATCTATAGTGATATTGGGAATTGGAGATGTTATTGTTTCAATTTTATACGTTTTACCATTAAAAATAACTTTCGAGACTTATACTACGAGTTTTTTTCATATAGCTATAGGAAGCGTTTTTATGTTTTTTACAGCCTTTTGTTTTATTAAGTTTTTGGGAGAAAGGTTAATAAATATTAGAAACTATGCACTTAAGAAAAACTACAAATTAATGATTATTTTAGCTACAGATTTTGTTTCTATGTTGCTTTTACTTCTCATTAGCTATAATACTTATTTGGTTTTGGTAAAGAATTTTAAAATATTTAATGAGCAAACTAATACTATTAACAATATGATTTTTATAGTAATTATTTTATCAGTGATAATAGCAGTTACAATATATTCTTTAAATAGCTCAATAATAAATAAATTAAAATTTGACCAGGCTATGGACAATTATTATATAGATGATTTGACAGGGGTTTTAAATAGGAAAGCTGGAATAAGTTTGCTAAGGAAACAGTTGAAATTTAGTCAACAGAAGAAACAAAGTTTTACTATTTGTTACATAGATATAAACAAGTTAAAAGAGGTTAATGATACTTATGGACACAAACAAGGAGATAGATTAATTACTGAAATAATCAATGTCATTAAAGAAAACATAAGAAAGGCAGATAAAATATCACGGCTAGGTGGAGATGAATTTATTATTATATTTCCCGATTATAATATTAAAGAAGCAGAGATTATTACAAAGAGAGTATTGAAAGAACTTGGGAATACTAAATGGAAATTAGATGATGGATATGCTATTAGTTTTAGCTACGGTTTTGCACAATGTAATGGCGAAACTTATGAGACTGTAGAAAGCTTAATAGAAAAGGCAGATAAGCAGATGTATCAATTTAAAAGACTATATAAAGAGGGGAAATGCTGATTCAAAATATTATTAAGTATAGTTGTTAAAAGCTATATAATATAAATTGAAGAAAGATATTATGAAATTAATTTACAACAACATATACAGACTTGTTATAAAGGCTATCTCTAAATAGATTGATTGTTAAAGTATGGTAAAATGAATGGATGGTAATAGGAAAATGAATAGAACTAAACGATCCTATTGTAAAAGTAAGCCATCAAGACTAATTTTTGATTTTAAAGCAGTTAGAGCTTCAAGAAAGGTAATATTTGAAACTAGAGATGTAGTAACGGAAGTCTCGAATTGTGGATAGTGGACAACTAAAATCCCATAGGATGTGTTACAAAACCCTTGAGGTATATGGCCTCAGGGGTTGTTTTATTGCGGCTATAATCTTTAATTTTCATATGATTATAGCTGCTAATTTTTTTGTGAAAGTTTGTATGGAGTAAAATTAGACTTTCATAAAAAAGGTATCTATAATATGAAATATAAACAGTAAATTAATTTGAGAGCTCGAATTAGTGAAACTGATTCAATGAATGGTGGTAGTTATTGGATTGAATATTTACATTAGATACAATGTGAAAATAAATTATTGCAGTATTAACTAAGAGTAATTTAAAGGATTATAGTTTACGATTATATAGATTAAATAGTAAGGCTAGAACATTATGGACAAAGTTAAAATAGATTAAGAAGCGTGGTATGATGAGAAAAGTAAAGACAATTATAAGAAATGATGTCAAATATATGTTAGGTGGTACCTACAACGATAAGATTATTACTAATGTAGAGGTGTACTTGGATGAGAGAGGATTTGTATATGTGCTAATGCATGAGGATGAGGAATTATTGAATTTCTATGCTAATTGCGAGACTTTTGCTGCGGAATACTATGATGATGGAATAGTATGTGAGTACAACAAACCTATAAGTGCATTTTGTGAAGAGATAGTTGAGAATTACAGCAGCATAGAATTGGGACAGGCTCAATATTTTATCGGACAGTATGTGAATGGCTTGCAAATAAATGACATAGTAAAAGTTATTGATATATACGGATGGGATTCCTATGAATGTCGTGATGTATATGGATATGTAATTGTAAGTATATTAAGTCATTTTACTGATACTCATGGCTTGATTACAAAGCCACCTATGAAACAAATAATGTAATATATATGGTTAGGTAAAAGCGAGTGCTAATTATCACTTAAATAATATACAGATGCACATATCGGATTAACCCCTTCGTTTTGGACAAAACCTAATAAATTCTTTAGTTTTGTCAGAATTACACCCTTATTTCAATATTAGTTAGACTTTCTCCAAAATGAAGGTTATAAAATTCATTCGGTGACATAAACTTTAAACTTGAGTGAATTCTCCTTTTGTTATAAAATTCCATGAATTCGTTTACTACTTCGTATGCTTCTGCATAACTTTGAAACTCATATTTTTTCAAGCAATCATCCTCAAGTATTCTATGAAATGATTCTACATGTGCATTCTTATTTGGTGTTTTAACAGGTATTCTCTCGTGTTCTATTGCAATTTCTTCGCAGCATTCGCTGAATTTATAGCTTACAAACTGTGGCCCATTATCTGTTCTTATTACAGGCTTTAAGGCTCCTTCTGCAAATAGATTTCTTTGCATTAGACATTTTCTCAGTAATGCTGCCGCATCTTTAGCTTCGCAGTGGAATCCCATGTGGTAATCAATGATGCTTCTATCAAAGACATCAATAAGGTTTAGAAGATAGAAAAATTTATCCTCGCCATGGATATAGCCATACTTAATATCCATCTCCCAAAGTTGATTTGAGCCTGTTATAGTCCTGTTTACAGCGATAGTTCTCTTTACTTTAGGCTTAATAACTCTTTGGTCTTTTAGTATTCCAAGCTCCTTGCACAGCCTATAAACCTTCTTATGGTTAATTGTGAGTTTATAGTGTTTTCTTAGATGGTAGGTTATTTTTCTATAGCCGTAGTCAGCTGCATCTCCATCAATTGATTCCATAATAAACTCTTTGATCTGCTCATCGCATACCTTCTTTTCTTCCTGGTCTATGCTGTATCCCCTAGGCTTACCGCCTTTAGGCTTTGCCTTTTCCTTACCTTCTACATTCAAATTATAGTAATATGTTGATTTGCTAAGTTTGACCACCTTTAGTACAAAAACTGCGTTATATCCTTGTTCTATATATTTTTTAGCTATTTCTACTTTATCTTTAATTGAGGGTTTGATTTTTTTATTAAGTCTTTAAGTATTGCTATCTCAAGGTCTTTCTCACCTAGAAGCTTCTTTAGCTGATCATTCTCCTTTGTTACTTCTGTCAATTCACTCTCTAGCTCTTTATCTCCCTCAACTAAAGCCTTTCTTCCTGGCTTAATCTTAATCTCATCTTTATTCTTAGATTCCTTAATCCAAGTAAATATTGTTGATTTTGATATTCCATGTCTTCTTGAGACTAATGAAACATTTCCTACTTCTTTAACTTCTCTTAATATTTCTTCCTTCAATTCTTTTGTATAAGTTCTTCCTCTCATGGCTTACCTCCAATCACTTTCTACATTATAATAAATGTATAGGCAATTGTCCAAATCAATTTAGGGGCTTATGAGAAAGCATTTAAGAACGTATAAAAATAAATGGTGATCTTTACGTACTGTTGCGATATGATTAATATGTATTATATTGAATAAAAGGAGGTGGTAACCAATTATGGAAAAAGTTTTTGCTTATATTAGGGTAAGCAGTTCAGATCAAAATATTGATAGGCACTTCAAAGAAATGGTGGATATAGGGATTAATGAACGTGATATATATATTGACAAACAAAGCGGCAAGGATTTTGACAGACCTCAATATAAAGCACTAAAAACAGTTTTAAGAACTGGTGATATAGTATACATAAAATCAATAGATAGATTTGGAAGAAACTCGAGAGAAATCAAAAGGGAATGGGAGGATATTACTCAAGAAATTGGGGCAGATATTAAAGTATTAGACATGCCTTTATTAGATACAACTCAATATAAAGATTTAATAGGAAACTTTGTTTCTAATCTAGTTTTAGAGGTGCTTTCTTTTGTCGCCGAACAAGAAAGAGCGAATATCAAGCAAAGACAGCAAGAAGGTATAAAAATTGCTAAGGCAAAAGGAAAACATTTAGGTAGACCTAAGGCAGAACTTCCTGAGCAGTGGGAACAAGTCTATAAGGAATGGAAATCAAAGAATATCACAGCAATAAAAGCTATGGAAAAGCTTAATTTAAGCAAGAGTACTTTTTACAAACTTGCTAAGCAATATGAACAAATATCTTAATATTTGCATAATTAATTATAATAACACTAACATGGAGGATATTTTATTATGTTAGGAGATATAATTAATGCTCCAATTATGTTTACTTAAAGATATTAACTGCCATTTATAACTTTAAATGAAATATTAAGACTTGATCCAACTGGTGAAAGTGTACCTGCAAAAGTGTTAATTTAAGAATTTCATAGCTAATAATAAAAATAAAAATTATTATATTTTAGGCTCTACTAGAACTGTAAGTGAAAATGTCGAAGTTGAAATTAGAAATATGATTAGTGGCAGTGTGGAAAGAGTTAGTGGTACTGACCCATATTCTATTTCAGTTAACTTTGAAAATATGAAAGTTCAGTGGATATGTTTGGCTGGAAACACAATAAAAAAGATGGTTGGGCATTTTTCTTCAGCGGATTTAAAAATGATATCATATTATATGAGGAGTTTTATTTGCACACTTAGGAAAACATACTCCACTGCTAAAAATAGATGAAAAAGATTACCAGATGTAGTTAGGAGCTATGTAATAAGTGTTAATTCTCATAAGCTTATGCATGATATGCCACCATATCTGCATTCTTATATTTTAGGAAGTTTAAATGACATAACATTTAATACCCAAGTAGAAATTGAAAAAATAATAGATATAAAGTCAAAAATGGAACACTAAATAGGCAAAGAGATTTTATGAGTATTTATTAGTTAAATCAAGTTTAATAAAATCAAATATTTGTAAAGATCATTAATAACCCATTTGCCACCGAAATTTTTTCGGTGGCAAATTATCTTCAATTCTAATCTAATAAATTAAAAACCGAAAACTTAAACAAAAGAAAAGAGAAGAATGATACTATAATCATATACTTCTCTCTTTCTATGTAATTTATTTAATATATTTATCTCGTACCTGTTCTACATCGGTAGTCTCTAAATCATCAACTACTTCAATTACTCCAAGAATAAAGTCATCTTTAACAATGCCATAACCACCAGCTTTGCTAGGGCTGAACTCTACTTCATTTATACCTTTCACCCCAGTGAAGGAAGCAACTTCATCACCTGTGGTTCCGTCTATTATGATGTATTCACCTTCAACATTATCGAAAGCACTTAAATCAAAGGTGAGTTTTGTTTTTGTACTGCTACCTGTAACTACTATTAGAGGCTGCAGCTCATAACCAATACCCTTGAATTTTGCGCTTTGATATTCTTCTGAAACTTCTGCTTTTCCTACTAAAGCTGCTGTTGGCGCTTTAGTTATGTCCCCGCCGTAGATACTAGGAGGATATTCAGTACCATCATCTATAGGAGTAGCACAGCAGCTAGGTCCAGTACTTGCTGGCGGTAGCGATGGGTCAGCCTTTGATATATCCACAGAGTCAAGATTATCAACAACCTTTACTACACCTCTTATCATCCCCATCCAACAACTAAAGTTGATATCCTTAGCCTCATCAGGAGTAAATTCTATAACATTTTCACCACGTTTTATTTTTATTTCACGGTCTAAATCAGGGATAACAATAGCATTATTACAAGAATTAAGTTCTGTTCCGTTAATTATCCATTTTACAGGTATTCCCTTTTGAACATAAAATGCATTTGGAGTATAGCCATTATTGTTAGCAGTCATGTTAATAACCTGAACCCCATCTTGGATAACAGCTTTAGCCACATTAGCTCCACCTACACCTGTAGAGTTACCACCAATTAAACCTCTAGCAGTACTAGCAAGTGCTGTTACAGGATTAATATTAATTCCAAATAGGGCAAATCCTCTATTTCCCATGATGAAACCAAGAGCTATAATAAGCACACCACTAAACTTAAGGATTTTCTTTGTGTAACCTTTACTTAAAATTCCTGATATCGCACCGAAGGTTAGCATTAATGGTACTGTTCCTATGGCAAAGACAAACATGGATGCAGCACCCTTTACAGCATTTCCTGTGCCAAGAGCAAAAAGCTGCATAGTTTGAAGAGGGCCACAAGGCATAAGACCATTTAATAGCCCTACAATAAAAGGAGAACCAGATTTATTCTTAGCCTTACAAAGACCGTGAGGCAGCTTAATATTAAACTTTCTAAAGATACTAAAGCCAGCCATATTAAAGCCCATCATGATCATAAATAAACCAGCGATTATTTGCATCATTGCTTTTGTGGTAATTGTAAGTGCGAATACTGAACCAAGAGCACCAATTAATCCACCTAGAATTGTATAAGCTATAACTCTTCCTAAGTTATACAATAGCGCTGGTTTAATTGCTTGAAATTTGCTAGTGTCTACCTTTGATATGCTTTGGGAGAGCATAATTCCTCCGCACATACCAACGCAGTGAATTGAAGTGAGGATACCCACAAGAAATAGAACAGCATAAGAAGCATTAGTAAGCTTTGCTTCCATGTCAAAGCCGCTGGTGTTAAAACCAAGCAATGCTACAATAGCTACTATAATAAGAATTCCCATAAACCTATAATCCTTAGAACTTTCTGTAGCATATCCGGCCTTTTTAATAGCGTCTTTAACTTCTTTTACATTACATAGTTCATCATCAAATTCAACTTCTGCAAATTGACCGCTGTAACTAGCTTTTACATTTGTTACTCCTTGAATTTTTGAAACAGCTTTTTCAACTCGATTCTCACAGGATGTACATGTCATATCGTACACCTTAAATTGCTCTCTCCTAATACTCATAAAATCCTCCTAATTGATACCTAATGGGTAGAGTTAAAGTTTAACTATTTTTTCCAGATAATACTTTTGATTAATTATACAAAATAAATATGTTGATTTTATGAAGATGGAAGTTTAAAATTTTTTCTAAGGCTATAATAATATGTAACTAGAAGCTTATGCTGTGAGGTTAGAAAATAAGAGATAAGGAGGATGAAAAATGGAATATAATAAAAATTATATTGCAGTTGGGCAGGCTATACTGGCCGCAGCATTATTTGGGATGAGTGCACCTTTTTCAAAGATGTTATTGGTAAAAATACCTCCACTCTTACTCTCTGCACTTTTGTATTTAGGTGCAGGCATTGGTATGTTAATTGTGGATAGTATAAAAAGGATTTCTAAGGTAGAGAGAGTTGAAGCCAGGCTAGCAAAGGGGGAATTACCTTTTATTATACTTATGGTTTTGCTGGACATAGCAGCACCTATATCTTTAATGCTTGGACTTACCAAAACAACTTCTTCAACTACATCCTTATTGAACAACTTTGAGATTGTTGCAACATCAATTATTGCACTTTTAGTATTCAGAGAGGCTATTGGTAAGCGCTTATGGTTTTCTATAACACTTATTACTTTGTCCAGCAGCATACTTTCTGTAGAGGATTTTACTAATTTATCCTTCTCATTAGGGGCTATTTTTGTGTTGCTTGCCTGCATCTTTTGGGGGCTTGAAAATAATTGCACAAGAAAGCTTTCATTGAAAGACCCTTTGCAGGTTGTAATTATTAAGGGATTTGGTTCAGGAATAGGCGCTTTAATTATTGCAGCTTTGGCGAGAGAAATGTTATGGGATACTGTATATATAATACTATCCTTATTGCTTGGCTTCCTTGCTTATGGACTTAGTATATTTCTTTACGTTAGTGCTCAAAGACATTTAGGAGCAGCTAGGACTAGTGCTTATTATGCAGTTTCACCTTTTGTTGGTGTAGGAATATCATTCATAATCTTTTCAGAGCCTATAACTATTTATTTTATAATAGCCTTAATTATTATGATTATAGGTACTTATTTTGCTGTTGTAGAAAAGCATTCTCATGAGCATATACATAAATCTATTGAACATGAGCATAGACATAATCATTCAGATGAACATCATAATCATACTCACCCATCCACAGTTGGAGGAGAACACTCTCATCCGCATATTCATGATGAAATAGTTCATGCACATGAGCATACACCTGATATACATCATTCACACTTTCATTAAACAAATATACGGTTGGTTGCTCTATAAAAATAGAAATTTTCTTAGTGTAACATGATAGAGATACCCTATAGAGTAGAATCTTTTAACGGTTTACTTTATAGGGTGTATTTTATGACTGGAGCAGGATTCCTATAATTAAAAAAGCTTTATAAACTTTAAGGTTACCTTGATTAATCCAGGGGAAACATTTACACAAAAACGTGTTCCAAGTGAAAAAGTTTCAAATGCAAGGCTTCTTGAGGCTTCGGATATAGGCAAGCTTGTTGCAATAATTCTTACCCTAAGCCCTCAAGTTGTTGTTAAAGAAATAAATATAAATATTATCGGTAAAATTTCATCAAGTTGCGACAAATCTTCATAAAATCTTTAAAAAAATTTGATATAGTAGACAAAGAGCACAAATCTTAAGTAGAGAATAGAGAACCCAAATTTTTAATTTGGTGAGAATCATTTACTCTGTGGGAACTCCTCTGACTAGAGGAAAAGGACTTCATTATAATAAAGAGGTGAATTTATATGAATAATATTTTAATTATTGAAGATGAAGAAAAAGTATCTGAGGTTTTAAAAGCTTATTTAGAAAAAGAAGGATATAAAGTGCATTGTACTACTAGAGGAATAAAGGGTATAGAAATAGCTAAATCAGTAGATATAAAACTAATAATTCTCGATTTAATGCTTCCTGATATAAGTGGGGAAGAAGTATGCAGGATAATACGACAAAGCTCTGATGTACATGTTTTTATGCTAACTGCAAAGGGAGCTTTAGAAGATAGGATAGATGGTCTAAATATAGGTGCTGATGAGTATTTAGTAAAACCTTTTAGCCCCAGAGAACTTACTGCAAGAGTCAATGCTCTTTTTAGAAGAATAGGTACAGAAACTAAGGCTTCCAGCATTATTTTTGATGATGGAAGGCTATTGGTGGACTACGACAAAAGAGTAGTGAAAGTTAATCAGGAAGAAATAGCTTTTACCCCAAATGAATTTGATATATTGCATGTTCTTATTCTAAACAAAGGAAATGTTTTATCAAGGCAACAGCTTATAGACAAGGTATTTGGTATTGATTTTGATGGATATGATAGAACTGTTGATGTTTATATAAAAAATATTCGTAAAAAAATAGAAGAAGATACGAGAAGTCCAAAGTATATCATTACCGTTACTAAAGTAGGCTACAAGTTTGGCGGTGAAAGTTAATTGCAGACAATTAGAAAAAAGTTGAGCATTTTATTTGTGCTTTGTTCGATTATTGCTATATTACTTATTACCTTTTTTGTAAATTTAACTATAAATCATAAATTTAATGAATATATGATAAACACTCAAAACAAACGGTATGAAAGAATAGTTTCATATTTAGAGGAAGCTTATAAGAGAGAAGGAAAATGGGAAGAGGATTCTGGAGTAGAGTTAATGCATGAAGCCTATATGGGAAACTACTGTTTAACCTTATATGATGATAATAATAAGGTTATATGGGGAATGGATCCAAAGGATGTAAACAATAGATTTAATCTTAACAATATGCAAGTACAGGATAAAGGCGTATATTCTACACAAAAATTTGAAATAAAATCTAATAATAATGTAGTAGGATATATTGAAATTGGTCAATATTCTTCTATATTGTTAAGCGAGGAAGATATAAACTTTAAAGCCTCTATAAATAAAAGCATAATTGCCAGCGGTATTATGACCCTGGTTATCATAATAATAATCAGCCTTTATTTTTCTAGACAGTTTTCTATGCCAATAAAAGAGGTGGCAAATATGTCTGTACACTTATCTAGAGGTGAATTTAATAGAAAATCAAATACAAATAGTAATATACAAGAACTAGAGGATCTAAGAAATAGTGTTAATATACTGGCTGAAAAATTAAAATATCAAGATACACTTAGAAGACGATTAGTTTCTGATATTTCTCATGAAATAAGGACACCATTAAATGTACTCCAAAATAATTTAGAAGCAATGATAGATGGTATCCTTCCTGTTACAACGGAGAGAATGAACCACCTTAATGATGAAGTGATTAGATTTGGAAGGTTGTTAAATAACCTAAATATTTTAAAAGAGTTCGAAGTGGAAAGCATGAAGCTTAGCTTTGAGACCATGTTTTTAGATGAATTAGTTAGAGAGGTATATAAGAGTTTTTATATGGCCGCAGAAGAGAAAAATATAAAAATAGATTGTTATATACAGCCAAATAGGGATTATAGAATTTCTGGGGATAAAGATAAATTAACACAAGTGTTTATAAACTTGATGTCTAATGCACTTAAATTCACTAAAGAAAAAGGAAATGTATGGATTAATGTATATCATGATAACAAAAACATCATCGCGGAAGTGAAGGATAATGGTATAGGGATTAAGGAAGAAGACTTACCTTTTATATTTGAACGACTTTATAGAGGAGATAAAAGCAGACACGAAATTGAAGGCAGTGGTATAGGTTTAACCATTGTTAAGAATACATTGCAGCTTCATTCTGCAAGTATAGAGGTGGAAAGCGAGGAAGGGGAAGGTACTACTTTTAGGATATATTTCAATAAGTTTGCTGATGCTTAAAAGATAAAGAATACTTTGTAATTAATTAACAACACAAATTGAAGGAGGTATAAACATGAAAGAACTACTGAGTTTTGGACCAATTCATATATACTTTTTTGGTTTAATGATAGCAATAGGTATGATTGCAGGAGGTACATTTGCAATTAAACAAGGGAAAAAAAGAGGAATCCATGAGGATTCAATATTAAACCTAATTATGGTAGTAGTTATTTCAGGGATATTAGGAGCTAGACTATTCTATATACTATTTTATAATCCATCATTTTATTTTAGTAATCCATCAGAGATTATTAGAATAGATGAAGGGGGTCTCTCAATACACGGAGGTATTTTTACAGCTATTATAGCAGGATATATATACTCAATTAAAAGCAAATTATCCTTCTTTAAGCTTGCTGATATTGTAGTTATGGCATTACCACTAGCACAAGGTATTGGTAGAGTAGGGTGTGATGTCTTTGGAAAACCTATGATAAATATTATGCCATGGGGTATTCTTAATGGTGGACAAATAGTACATCCAGCACAAGTTTATGAGTTTGTTTTAGACTATATACTATTTATATTTTTATGGAAAAGAAGTTTTAGGAAGAAGTTCGAAGGTGAATTATTTGTAATATACCTAATAGCATTTCCTGTAATAAGAGGCATAGTGGAATTCTTTAGAACAAATCCTGTAATATGGGGACCTTTTTCGATTTCTCATCTTTTAAGTTTGGTATTGATAATTATTGGACTAATTGCTTACAAATTAATTCTTAATCAAAGTAAAGAAAAGATGGATACTACCATAGAAGACGAAGTTAAAACAAGTACTTTGATATTTTATTTATTTGCTTTAATATTAGTATCTTTAACTATATTCTATTTTGTACAAGGTTAATTATTAGATGGAGTATTTCAGAGTTAATATGAAGAAATAAAAAAATCCAAAACTTTTCATTTCTTCATACAATCTTCATAATATTTAATTATTATATATTTAAAGAAAATTTTTTTATTTCAAATTTGCCCTCCAGGGGAGGGAGGGGGGTAAATGTTAAAGTTACTTTTCATAGTGGATTGCACCTAAATATCATCATAATAGTTCTGTAGATTTGAAAAAGGAGATGAGTGATGAACCAGGAAAAAATGAATGCTGTAAAACTGTTAAAGACATCTAAAGGTCAAATTGAAGGAATTATTAGGATGGTTGAAGATGAAAGATACTGTGTTGATGTATCAAATCAAATTATTGCAGCACAAGCTCTTTTAAAAAAGGCAAATATTCTAATTTTAAAACAGCATATACATCACTGCGTAAAGGATGCTTTAGGCAAAGATAGCAGTGAAGAAAAATTAGAAGAGATAATAAA
This sequence comes from Clostridium sp., assembly GCF_047777555.1. Classification (GTDB taxonomy): domain Bacteria; phylum Bacillota; class Clostridia; order Clostridiales; family Clostridiaceae; genus Clostridium_H. The sequence continues at coordinate 118,214 of NZ_JBKEEV010000006.1, forward strand.
CATTTTAGAAAAGGTTATACAAAAATAATCACTAAGGGGGAAGATAGGTTATGAAAAATTTTATAAAAGAATATTTTAAAAAGAGTATAGAGAAGATGGCTAAAGAAAATGAAAAGGCTTTTGGGAATACTACTGGTAAGCTAGATTGTTGTGCTATGAACAGAGCTAATCTTGGAGGAAATAAAGGTAATTCTCAAAATAAATAAGAAGTAGAGGTAGGAGTTGGCAAAAAGTCATAAAAGACAGATATGACCTTTGGAGCTTGTGCAAATGCTATCAAAAGTAATTATTAGGGGAGAGGTATACTATGAAAAATTTTATAAAAGAATATTTTAAGAAGAGTATAGAAAAAATGGCAAAAAAAAATGAAAAGGCCTTTGGCAATACTACTGGTAAGCTAGATTGCTGTGCTATGAATAGAGCTAATCTTGCAGGGAATCAAGATAAAGCTCATAAAGAATAGCGGAAAAGAGGTGTAAGGTTTGGAAAAGAGTCTTAAAATAGAAGGCATGACCTGTGCAGCCTGTGCAAAGGCTGTAGAAAGAGCATCTAAAAAGCTTCAAGGTGTTACTGACGCAAATGTAAACTTTGCTACAGAAAAACTAAAAATTAATTTTGACGAAACAAAGGTGTCAATACCAGACATTCAATCTGCTATTGAAAAAGCAGGGTACAAAGCACTTATTGAGTCTAGTACAAAGACATTGAAGATAGAAGGAATGACTTGTGCTTCCTGTGCTAAAAACGTAGAAAGAGTTACCAGAAAGCTTGATGGAGTAACTGAATCAAATGTAAATTTTGCAACAGAAAAATTAACTATAAGTTATGAAGCATCAAAGGTGAAGGTTTCAGATATAAAAAAAGCAGTAGAAAAGGCAGGATACAAGGCAGTCGAAGATGAAGCGGCCGTAGATACAGATAAAGAAAGAAAAGAAAAAGAAATAAAATCTTTATGGAGAAGATTTATAATATCATCGATTTTTACAGTGCCACTATTATATATGGCTATGGGACATATGTTTGGTGAAGCCCTTGGTATAAAACTACCAGAAGTTATTGATCCAATGATGAATCCATGGAACTTTGCAATAACGCAATTGATATTAGTTTTACCACCTATCATTGTTGGTCATAAGTACTTTACAGTAGGGTTTAAGTCACTATTCAGAAGAAGTCCTAATATGGATTCTTTAATTGCCATAGGTACTTCAGCAGCATTCATCTATGGAATATATGCTATAGTACAAATCTATGGAGGCAATGGAGAATATGCAAATGAACTATACTTTGAAGCAGGAGGAGTAATTTTAACTCTTATTACTTTAGGGAAATATTTGGAATCAGTTACAAAAGGAAAAACTTCTGAAGCAATAAAGAAACTTATGGGGCTTGCTCCTAAGACAGCAACAATAATAAGAGATGGTAAAGAAGTAGAAATATCAATAGATGAAGTTGAAGTTGGAGATGTTATTGTAGTTAAGCCAGGAGAAAAAATGCCAGTAGACGGTGTTGTTTTAGAAGGAAATACTTCAGTTGATGAATCAATGCTTACTGGGGAAAGTATACCTGTAGAAAAAAATGCTGGAGATAATATTATTGGAGCAAGTATCAATAAAAATGGAACAATTAAATATAAAGCCACAAAGGTTGGAAAAGATACAGCCCTTGCTCAAATTATTAAATTAGTAGAAGATGCTCAAGGATCTAAAGCTCCAATTGCAAAATTAGCAGATGTAATTTCCAGTTACTTTGTTCCAGTAGTAATAGGCTTATCAATTGTTTCAGCCTTAGCTTGGTATTTCCTTGGAGGTAAGTCGCCTATATTTGCTTTAACAATATTTATATCTGTATTAGTTATCGCATGTCCTTGTGCCCTAGGATTAGCTACTCCAACAGCTATTATGGTTGGGACAGGTAAAGGTGCAGAAAATGGAGTATTAATAAAGAGTGGTGTTGCACTAGAAACTACTCATAAAATTAAAACAATTGTATTTGATAAGACAGGTACAATAACAGAAGGTAAACCTAAGGTTACAGATATTGTAGTTGTAAATGGAATAAAAGAAGATGAATTACTTCAATTAACTGCATCAGCTGAAAAAGGATCAGAACATCCACTTGGTGAAGCTATAGTAAAGGGCGCTGAAGAAAAAGGATTAGAATTTAAGAATCTTGATTTCTTTAAAGCAATACCTGGCCATGGAATTGAAGTGAAAATTGATGGAAAAGAAATTTTAGCTGGCAACAGAAAACTTATGGTGGAACGTAATATTTCATTAGAAAACTTAGAAGAAGCTTCTAATAAGCTTGCTGAAGAAGGAAAGACCCCAATGTATGTAGCCATTGAAGGGAAGCTAGCAGGAATAATAGCAGTTGCAGATACGGTTAAAGAAAATAGCACGAAGGCTATAGAACATCTTCATAAGATGGGTATAGAAGTTGCAATGATTACAGGTGATAACAAGAGAACTGCTGAAGCTATCGCAAAACAGGTCGGAATAGATAGAATTCTAGCGGAAGTATTACCTCAAGATAAAGCTAATGAAGTTAAAAAGCTTCAGTCAGAAGGAAAGAAAGTTGCCATGGTTGGTGACGGTATAAATGATGCTCCTGCTTTAGCTCAAGCAGACATTGGCATAGCAATAGGATCTGGAACAGACGTTGCTATGGAATCAGCAGACATAGTTCTTATGAGAAGTGATTTAATGGATGTTCCAACTGCTATACAGCTAAGTAAAAGCACAATAAGGAATATAAAACAAAATCTATTTTGGGCATTTGGATACAATACATTAGGTATTCCAGTTGCTATGGGGGTTTTATACATCTTTGGAGGCCCATTATTGAATCCAATGATAGCTGCAGCAGCTATGAGTTTAAGCTCTGTTTCAGTACTTGGTAATGCATTAAGGCTAAAAACGTTTAAGCCAGTAAAGTAGCGAACCCAAATCTACGATTTGGTGTGAGTCACTTTCTCATTCGAGGAACGAGAAGGAGTTTCCTAATAGTTAGTTAATTTTAAACATTAAATATATAATTTTAGGAGGAGTAAAAGATGAAAAAGAAAATATTAATCGAAGGAATGAGCTGTGGACACTGCGTTAATCACGTTAAGGAGGCATTAAGCGAACTTAGTGGAGTAACTAGTGTAGATGTAAACTTAGATTCTAAATCAGCAGTGATTGAAGCAACTGTAGCTGTAGATGATGAAGATATAAAATTCGCTATTGATGATGCAGGTTATGAAGTAGTAGGAATAGAAGAACTATAATTGTTAGTTCATCCTGTTAGAGGGTAAAACTTTAGTAAGGCTTTAGGAGTTGATCACATGATAAAGGAAGGATATATAACTTCCATTAATGGAGAATATGCTATGATGTCTTTTAAAAGACAAGGTGGCTGTGGTGATAGCTGTGCTAGTTGTAAGCTTGCTTGTGCATCAGCAGGTGTTACAACTGAAATAAGAAATACTCTTGGAGCAAAGGTAGGAGATCGAGTAAATGTTGAAATGCATGAAAATGGTTTTAATAAAATGCTTCTTTGGGTATATGCCTTTCCACTAGTTATGCTTCTTGCCGGAATAGGTCTTGGTTACAGGATATTTGGTACTCTTGGATATTCAAATACTGAGGTTTTAAGTTTAATATTAGGAGTAGCAGCTCTTGTAATTTCATATAGTGTTTTGCACCAAATTAGTAAAAAAACTGTTCAGAAACAAGAATATACTTTACAAATGACAACAGTAATTAAGTAAATCAAGCAGATCTTGTAGTCACATAGATTACGAGACCTGCTTTTTTCCTTATTTACTAAGATTAATATCTAATAAATTTATTAAGTTAAAAATTACATAATTTTATAGGTCCTTCACAATTCCTCCATAATTAAGAAGTATACTTTTTATATAGAAAAAATAATTAAATAAAATAAATTAAAAAGTATGAAGTAAGTCGCAATCGTAAGATGACTTATCAATAAGGTTGGAGGCTAGGTAAATGAAAAATGTGGGTGTAAGGTTTGAAATTCCAAATGAATATGGAAATTATTTATCTAATATATTAGAATCTTTACCAGTCAAATGCTATCAGTGGTTGGTTGATGATGACGAGATATATCTATTGAAAAATAATCAATTTACAAATGAGTTCTTATTTAATGATGATAGAATAATATCTGGGGAAAAACTTTATGAAAGTTCTAAAAATAATACTTATTATATGATTTTTGTAACTTTAAGGGCTTTTTCTAAAGATGGAACTATTAAAGCAGTATCTAAGTATAAGGATTTTTTAGAAAGTGATTGCCAAATTATGCTTTCAGTATATGACTGTTCCTATGTTGTGTTTTGGTGTAAAGATAGCCAATTAGTATCGAACATGTATGAGTATGCTCTATCAAAGGGTTATGAGTATGTTGAGTATATTGAAGATATAAAATTCGCTACTGATGATGCAGGGTATGAAGTAGTAGGAATAGAAGAAGTATAGTTAATAAATCATATGCTTCTTCTAGAAACAGAAATTCAGTAGAAAAATGATAAATATGAAATCCTTCTATATTATTTACTAATAGTGTATAGAAGGATTTATTAGATGGTAGCTTCTTAAGAATTTTGGAACTTTAAAAGTTCAGAACTTAAGAAGTTTTATTTTTATTTGTAAAAGTCTACATCATTGACATTGCAAAGCGACTACATTCTCTTGCACAGTGAAGGCATATCCTTCCACACTCTTATGAGTGAGGGGCAGGGAATTTTACCTCGTGATGAGCATGGTTACTTTTCATAAATTCATTATTTAAGTTTTTTGCCAATTTCATTCGCTCCTTAAAATATTTCTATGACAAAAAATTTAAATAATAAATAATATTGTAGTATACTTTAAAATATAAAATAATAAAGAGAAGTCTACATGGAGAAAACAGACTCCTCTTTATTATAAAATTAAGGATGAATTATTGATTAACTTGCTATACACATATTATATTAGCGAATTATGTAGAAAATATGAAGAAACTTATATAGTTATAAAGTTTTAAATAAGAAATAAGAAGCACTTAGCTCAAAATACAACATATACTAATAAAGTATAAATAGTATTTTTGGGGGATTACTTAATGGTTATTACACCAGACCTTCCTAATCTTCCATGCAAGGAGATAAAGGGAGTTAAGTATTTTGAACTTGTAGCAGAAGAAGTGGAAAGAGAAATACTTCCAGGAGTATTTCTTAAGGCTTGGGGTTACAACGGAAGCACACCAGGACCTACTATCAAAGTTTATCCAGGAGATTATGTTAACTTTAGAGTGTATAATAAGCTGTCTGAAGCAACCAGTGTTCATTGGCACGGTATGGACGTACCTAATGTCATGGATGGTGTACCAGATGTTCAGCCTTCACCTAAAATTGAACCCGGAGAATATTTTGACTATAGATTTAAGATAATTAATTCACCAGGAACCCATATGTACCATACTCATCATATTTCACATAAACAACAGATGATGGGCTTAGAAGGGGGACTAATAGTATTAGATCCTTATCATTTAAATGTAGATAGAGACTATTTTATTATGTTACAGGAGTTTAAGGTAGAAGGATTGCCAATGGGAGTAGTTAAGAAAGGAAAGTATGATATTGATCCACATGCCCATGATTTTAATTTCTTTACTATGAATGGAAGATGTTTTCCTTTTGTTACTCCATTGGAAGTAAACTGTGGGGATATAGTAAGAGTAAGATTAGGAAATGCTATGAAAGATGGTCATCCAATTCATATCCATGGTCATCAATTTTATATATCAGCTTCAGATGGAAACACAATACATCCGTGTAATAGAATGAAAAAGAATGCAATTCATGTAGCTTCAGGGGAAACTTATGATGTAGAGTTTTTGGCTAATAATCCAGGTATATGGCCGTTTCATTGTCACATACCACATCATATGACTAATAATATGACAGATCCAATAGGAGGCATGTTTACGACTATTGTTTACAAGTAAGTCAATATAGTAGAGGTTTAAAATTATTACTTAAAATAAGTCTGATAGATGAATATTAGGCTTATTTTTTGGTGTCTTCATAATTCCTCCACAATTAAGAAGTATACTTTTTATATAGAAAAACTAACTAAAAGGAGAGATAAACTATGATTAAGAAAGTAATAGGAATAACAACAGCAGCAGTACTTACATTAGGGGTGGCTTCATTTGCCTATGCAAATGAAAAAGATGATAAGGCAGTAAATCAGCCTATAAAAACAGAAATTACTACAATATCTAATCAGAGTAAGGATGACATATATGATGATATGCTAGATATTATGAAAAAGAATGGTTATAAAGATCTTGCGAAGGAGGTAGAAAAAGGTAACTATAAAGCTATGGATGATTTTATGAATAATATCACAGAAGAAGATTATCAAAAGATGGTTGATATAATGAAGGAAAGTGGCAATGAAAATATGGCTAGGATGATGGAAGGTATAGGAAGAGAAGAAATGATTGAAATGCATAAGTCTATGGGGGGAGCAGAATCTTGTCATGGTTCAAATGGAAGGGTTGGAAATACTAAAAGTACAAGGAAATTTAATGGAATGATGAATGGAAATTTTAACGGAATGATGAGTGGAAGTTTATAATTTTAAGGGGTAACTAAACTGGTTACCTCTTATTGAATTTTAAGAGCAAGTATCAACATAAGATTATATAATGATAAAAAAGTCTGCATGGAGAAACAGACTTTTTTTACGCTATGGATAAATTATAATTTACCAGTCTCCAGATGAACCTCCGCCTCCGCTGTCACCACCACCGAAGCCGCCAAAGTCATTGAATCCGCCTCTGCCTCCGCCACATCGTTTTCCACCAAAGATGGAACTCCAAAAAACTAAATCTAGTAAAAGTCTTGATAATCTTCCTCTATTAAGCATTATATCTATTATGATTAATCCTAGTATGGCGATTACTGGAACTGAAGTATTGCTTCTTTCTTCACTAAAATCATAATTTATTTTTTCATTTTTCTCTAAAGTTACTCCATATTCTTTAGCAATCATATCGGCAAATATAGAGTAAGTGTTCCTTAGACCTTCTCCATAATTATTATTTTTGAATTCAGGGACTGCTGCACTTTCCATAACTCTATTGCTTAAAATATCAGGTATTGCTCCTTCAAGGCCTCTTCCTACTTCCACCCTCCATTTTCTATCTTCCATAGAAAGTAGTATTAAAAGGCCATTGTTTTTATCCTTTTGTCCGATCCCCCAATTTCTAAATAGCTTATTACCATAGTCTGATATATCATTACCTTCAAGAGAGTTTACTATTACAATTACAGCTTGGGCACCTGTTTTATTTTCTAGTTCATTACCTACTGATATTATATACTCTTTTGTGTCTATATCTAGCAGATTTTCATAATCATTTACGTATTTTAAATTCGTTGGAGAAGGTAATTCTACCTCCCCGTTTACATTTTTAAAGGGAATTAATATAAATAAAAAAAAGAGTAATAAGGGGGTTGAAATGCTTTTTAAAATTACTTTTATAGTCATTCATTAATTCACCCCTTTTATTTTGTGAAATCTACTTCTGGAACTTCCTCAGCACCTTCTGGAGCATTATAATACTCCTTTTGATCAAATCCAAATATTTCTGCTACAATATTGTTTGGGAATCTTCTTATAGCTGTATTATATTGGCTTATAGCTTTATTATAATCTTGTCTTGCTATTTTAACTCTATTTTCTGTTTGCTCAAGAGTAACTGATAAATCTCTAAAATTTTCATTTGATTTTAGTTCTGGGTATTGTTCAACCACTACTAGCAACCTGGATAATGCTGATGAAAGTTCTGCATCTGCATTAGCTCTATCTTCTATTGCTTGTGCTCCTCCAAGCTTTGCCCTTGCGTCCACTACGTCTCCAATAACTTTGCTTTCTTGAGCTGCATACCCTTTAACTGTATTCACAATATTAGGAATTAAATCACTTCTTCTTTTTAATTCAGTATCTATATTGGCTTGGGATGTTGCTACACCTTGCTCAAGTCCTATCATTTTGTTATAACCACTAATAAAAGGTATAATCAATAATAGTAATATACTTAGTGTTATTAACAAATTTCTTGTCTTATTTTTCATATATTTACCTCCAATTTTAAACTGTACAAAATATGATAATATTACTTAGGATGAAATTCTTATTGCTAATATTTTATAATCACCTCCATATAAAGTGTTTGGATGAATGTTTTATACATATCAAAAACAGGAATATTTATTATTTGATTACATACTTATTTTAAATTTAAATTATGTAGGAAATATGAAGAAAGGGTAAAACTAAAAGATAAACGAATTGAGTTAAAGATGATTTCATAATTTCTCCACAATTTAAAGATATAATCTAAACACAGATTAAATTTAATTGTAGGGGGTTAGGATTTTGATAAAGAATAATAAGATAACAAAAGAGTCTAGCTTAATTTGGATTATGTATTTTTCAATATTTTTTGTCACCATGTCGCTTTTTATATATGAAACATTGCTCACTAGATTATTCTCGGTTATTTTGAGTTATAATTTGGTTTTTATAGTAGTGTCTTTTGCAATTCTAGGAGGAGGATTAGGAGGTATATTAGCTTATAAAATATTGAATAAGAAAAAGGGTGCAGAAAAGATCTTAGTAGTTTCTACAGTATTACTTCCTATAAGTTTTCTTGCATCTATATCAATAATGTATTTTTTCCCTTTTACGCCAACCTTCTTGGCATATATTCCAGCAGCGCTCTTTCCTTTTATTTTAGGAGGGATAATAACATCCATAATGTTCAAGGAGAAGTCTAATAATAGTAGTAAGCTTTATCTTATGGACTTGCTTGGTTCAGCTATAGGTAGTTTACTAATAATAAAACTAATGAATTCTTTTGGATTTTTTAAGAGTGTTATACTGGTAGTTATTTTAGCAATAGTTTCAGCTGTAGCTATATGTGCATTTTACAAAGAAAGACAGTATATAATTTTGTCTTCAAGTCTTCTAATAATAATGGGTTTTCTGTTAGCAAATAATAATTTAATTAATACTATAGAAAAGAAATTTTATGCTTACTATACAAGCCCTGCAACAGTAATAGAGTCCTTAAAAAGCTCAAATGAAAAAGCTGAAATTTCATTTTCAAAATGGGATGCTATATCTAGGACAGATGTTATTGATATTAAGGATAAAGATGAAAAGATTATAGTCACTGATGGTGGAGCATCTGCGCCAATTGTAAAGTTTAATGGAGATTTAGAATCTGTGCAGCATTTAAAATCTGAGGTTAATTCTATTGCGTTTTCCTTTGGAAAAAACGAAAAATCTCTTGTTATAGGTTCAGGAGGAGGTAAGGATGTACTTTTTGCTCTGTTAGGTGGAAGTAAAAGAGTTGATGCAGTAGAAATAAATCCTTCAACAATAGAAGCTGTAGAAAAATTTAAAGAATTTAGTGGGGATGTATATAATTATCCAGGTGTTAATCTATATAATCAAGACGGAAGGTACTTTATAGAGAACAGCAAAGATAAGTATGACAACATATATTTATCAATGGTGATGACAAATTCTATAGAAAATACCATGTACTCCTTAGCAGAGTATTATATATTTACACAGGAAGCTTTAAATCAATATTTTGATCATTTATCAGAAGATGGAAAGTTAACTTTTATGCTTCATGATACAAAGGATCTTATGAAGGTAGTAAATACAGGAATTAAGGTATTGATGGATAGAGGAGTTCAAGAAAAAGATGTTACTAAGTACTTTGTAATAATAAATGGTATAACAAAATCAGAGGGGGCAGCTCATGGAAGCCAAGTAGCAATGCCTTTAGTAATATTTAAAAATGAATCTTTTAGTCAAGAGGAAATTAATTCAGTAGTAAGTGCAGCTAATATGCAAAATAGAGATATGATTCACTATACTGGATATGAAATAGAACCCTATAGGTCTCTAGCCACTGGAAAAATGAATTACAAACAGCTTATAGATAATATAGGCTTTAACTCTAAACCTATTAGTGATAATAGTCCATTTTTCTACAATAATTCAAAGTTTGTTCCAAGTGAAATGCTTTATATAATAGCTATGATTTTAGTTATTTTTTCATCTATAAAGAAAAAGTATATAACTAAGAGTGAGGAGAAAAAAGCATCTATATACTTTGCGGCATTAGGGATAGGATTTATGCTAGTTGAAATTCCTATGGTGCAAAAGATGGTATTGTATTTTGGAAGTTCATCTATTGCTTTCAGTTTTGTTTTGTTTAGTCTATTAGTCAGCAGTGGGATAGGAAGTTTTATTAGTGGAACTGATATAGTAAGGAAGCTAACTTCCAAATTGCCTTTATATATTTTAGCTGCAGGCATTTTGATTATTATAAATCAATTAAATCTAAGCTATATTTTAAATGTAACAAGGAATTGGAAGATGATATATAGATTCATTGTAGTATTCTTGAGTCTATTTCCAATGGGATTTTTAATGGGTATGCCATTTCCATCTGGAATTAGAAGAGTGGGAGCCATTGGAAATGAAGAGAGTATAGTACCACTTATGTATGGTATAAATGGTATCTTTTCTGTACTTGGTTCCATATTAGCGATAGTTATTTCTATGAAATTTGGATTCAATGTAACTATATATACTGGAGCTGTAATTTATATTTTACTTTTCATTTTAAATCCTTTAAAAATCTTTACTAATGAAGGTCTTAGTTAATAAAATAATGATTTTTATCAGGGAGGCTTTGTTTAACTCAAGACTTCCCTTTTATTTTTTTATTTTAGCATTTTTCCATAATTTCTTCACAATTTAAAGATATAATTTTATTAAATAAGAAAGAAGGAAGGGATTTAAGTGAAGAAACATACAGTTAAATTTAAGCAAGAAAATATACTCTGTCATAGATGTGTTATTAATGCAGCTAAAGCATTAAGCCAGATTAAAGGCGTTCTGGGATTCAATATTGATATTGATTCTAAAATAGTTCAGGTAATGTATACAGGTAATAAAATATCAAAAGAAATAATAAAGGAGGTTATAAACGATTCTATTATCGGTAGAAAAACGAAATTGGCTTTACGCTAATAGTTAAATTGTTTTAATAATGTATAAAAGTAAATAAAAATAAAAGGAGTGTTATGTTATGGAGTTTTTAGCTGAATATTGGTTATATTTTGTTTCTGCAGGATTGATGGCTTTCATGATGTTTAAGGGTGGTGGATGCTGTGGTGGACATTCTCGAGATACACATTCCCATGGTGGAGATTCAAAAGGGGGTGGATGCTGTGGGGGAGGGCAACATGGTAATCACGGCAGTGAAGAGCATGGACACAAGATAAATCAACAGTATAACGATGGATTAGATACTGCAATAGATCCTATATGTGGAATGAGTGTAAATACTGAAACTGCAATAAAGCAAAAAATAGATGGTGAAACTTATTATTTTTGTAGTGAACACTGCAGAGCTAAATTTGTTAAGAGTCAAAAGTAAATATAGTATTTGCAAATTAAACAAAATAAAGGAGAATACGAATGAATAAAAGATCTAAGATACTTACAATTATTGCTGCAATAGGCATAATATCAGTTGGTGTAGGTATTGGTTATTCCAAAGGGAAATTAGGATTTGGCAAAAATAATACTTATTATGCATATGTTCCTAATGCTGCAGATGGTACTATTTCAGTTATTGATACAAATAAACATGAAGTTATTAAAGATATAGATATAGGTATTTCTGCATCTGATGGAATTGCAGTAAGTAAAGATGGAAAGTTTATTTACGCTGGTAATGGAGATGGCGGGAATATAGTTGTTGTAGATTCATCTACGGGCGAAAAAGTAAAAGAAGTTAAAACAGGTAGAAATGTTCATGGGATAGATATAACTCCTGATGGTAAATATGTTTATGTTGCAAGTGGTGATTTAAAAGATGGAGAGGAATATAATTATGTTTCTATTATAGATACAAAAACAAATAGCATTGTGGGACAAATCACCTCAGATTGGAAAAGTCCTTCACATATAGATTTTAGTGAAGATGGTAAGTTTGCTTATGTTTCCAATGTAATTTCAAATGAAGTGGCAGTTGTGGATACAAATACAAGAGAAGTTATTAAAGAAATCCCAGTTGGCAATATACCAAATGAAAATGAACCATCAAATGATGGAAGTAAACTATATGTAGCTAGTGTAGGAGATGGAACATTATCAGTAATAAATTTAAAAGATTATAGTACTATTGATATAATAAAATCAGGCAAAGGAACCCATGGTATAGCAGTAACAAGAGATGATAAACAGGTGTGGGCAGCAAATTGGTCATCACAGGATGTATCAGTTATTGATACTGACACAAGCAAGGTAATAAAGACAATAAAATTAGGTGGTGTGCCTAATCATTTATCTATTGTACCTGACACTAATATTATGTATGTTTCTAACAAAGATTTAGAAGAAATTGAGGTAATAGATATGGATAGTTATGAAGTGATAAAAAAAATTCCTATTGGAGAAGAACCTCATGAGATAGACTTCGCCTTAATTAAAGATTAAACTTAAATGTATATTTAAGAGACATAAAGGAGTGAAATATGTGCACAGTAAAAAAGTAAGAAATATTACTTTTGTTTCACTGGTATTAATAATAGTAATTTTCGCAGGATTTAATTTATATAACAGACCGAAAGGTTTAGAGAGTAAAAGTAATGAACAAATAGATAATGAGGTATTGGTAACAGATGAATCAGTTAATATTAGTGAAACTACCAATGATGAAATAGGGGAGAGCCAATCGGTAGACAAAGAATTGGAACTTAGAGATAAGTTATCAAGATTCGATGGACAAGGTGCTGTGCAAATAAATGCAACCCTTGAAAATCCTATACAAGAAAATGAACAGTATATTGTTATCAAGGTTCAATTTAGTACACACTCGGTAAGTTTAGACGATTATGACTTTTCAAAAATTGCAAGTTTTAAAAGCAGTGAAGGAATTGAATTAAGTAAGGAAATTTTATGGGAAAAGATAGAAGGAGAGGGACACCACTATTTAGGAATTTATAAAGTTCCTAAAGAAATAAATGGTAAGCTTATTATTTCTAAAAATACAAGTACTATTGAACTAAACATTTCTAATTTAGATGATGTACCAAATAGAAGCTTTAAGTGGGATAAAGATGTTTTAAAGCTTATAGAAAATAAATAATTTATAATAAAAAAAACATCCCTAAATTCAAGGACGTTTTTTTCTATTATGGTGAGTTATATTAATTTATATGTCTATACATTAATATTTTAATGTTCAATAGATATTAAACTTTCAATATCTATTTGGGTGTTATATGAAATTTGATTTAGACATCCTAGGATAAAACCATGCATAAATGGAGGACGAGGCATATCTTTTGGTGGTTTTGGTTTAATAGCTTGTAAATAATCTACAACAACAGAAGGTACAGAATTAGGTTTTATTAAAAGCAGAGGAGTGTGCTTGCCCATGTGGGCAAAGGTTGCTCCACCTATAATATCCATAGGATTATACAATGCTCCAAAGGTAAAGGCATGACCATCCCTATAGTTTCTTCCCCAGCCAAATTCTCCATCAGGGCTCTTATATTTTGAAAAGTTTACAGCAATTTCATAAGGGGTAGCACCATTAATTCTATCTATATGTTTCACATTTGGCAATTTGGATAAAGATTGTTCTACTGCTTTTGATATAGTGTTAATAGAACCTAATATATAGATATTAATATCATTCATTCCACGTATTGTTTCTAGTGTGTAATTTGGGACTTGATCTTTTTTTACATATAAAATTGGATCTCCATGATGAGCAGACCAATAAGCTGCTGGAATGCCCTCCGAAAAATTCTCACCAGAGACTATTAGTATATTTTTAAATTCTTTTCTAATAGAAGGTATTATACAGGCGGTGTCGTAATGATTCTTTCCTCTTATTTGCTCAGTTTTCAAACCTACATAGTTAAGTTCAGAAGCCACATTGTCAGAGATATTTCCAACTAAAAATACTTGTACACCTCTATATCCTTTAGGAGAAAGACGAAAAATTTCAGCTAAGGTTTCTCTACTTAGCATATTTCTATCAGTGAATAAAATAGCAGCATCGATAGGGAAATGAACTAAAGAAGTTGCTGCAATACCGTCAAAAACCTCTTGTATATTTACAAGAATTATAGCATTAGGTTTCATATGGGTAAAGGTCATTCTTGATGCCTCTATAGCTAAATAGATAATATTATTAGCGCAAACTCGAGTGGTGTTCAGGGTTGAAGCACATCTAGCATAAGGGTTTATATTATAGTACATAAAAATACTCCTATCTGTATCATTTACTAACATTATATAAAAAGAGTTATTAAATGGTGCTCTACTAAATCTTTTATATAATATTTAATTTAAAAATCTCCATATTATGAAATAAAACTATAGGGACTATATAGTATAAAAATTTAAGAATAAAACTTTAAGAATAAAACTTTAAGAATAGAACTTTTTAAGAATTTTGGAACTTAGGAAGGTTTATTAGATAATAAAACAATAAATTTTAAAAGCCTGCAACTAAGATATTGCAGGCTTTTAAAATGATTTGAATAATTATAACTCAAGATATTAGTTTATAATTAACTAAATAACCTTGAAGTATTCTACCATAGAATTTAAGTTTTCAGTCATTGAAGAAAGTGTTTCTGATGTGGAAGATACCTCTTCAATGACAGCTGTCTGTTCTTCAATGTTAGCATTGATTTCTTCAGTGGCAGAGGAAAGGTTTTGTGTGCTTAATACTATACCATCCATGTTTTGAGAGATATTAGCTGCTTGTTTAGCTTGCTCAACTGTCTGTGAAGAGATTTCCTCTATTTTTTCTATAAGGTCATTCATGTTATCTATAACTAGTTTAATTTGATCTTTGGCATACTTTGATACTGAAATACCTTCTTTTACTTTATCCTCTGTTAAGGAGATAGTATTTACTGCAACTTCAGTTTTAGATTGAATTTCCTTAATCATGTTTTCAATGCTATTGGTAGCGGAAGCACTTTCTTCAGCTAGCTTCCTAACTTCTTCAGCCACAACAGAGAAACCCCTGCCATGTTCCCCAGCTCTTGCAGCTTCTATGGCTGCATTCAATGCTAACATATTCGTTTGATTTGCTATATTTGTAATCATGGAAGTTATATTTCCAATTTTATTTGATAAAACATTGAGTTCATCTATTATAACCTTAACTTCTGTAGTGGAGATTTGAATATCTGACATAGCTAAAGCAGCTGTATCTACTGATAATCTTCCTTTATCGGCATACTCTTTAAGAGTAAAGGAGCTAGTCTTTGTTTCATCTGCGAACGCCGATACCGTATCTGAACTTGATGAAATAGCTTGTATACTTGTATTTATTTCTTCTACAGCAGAAACAATATCTTGTATATTATGTGATGAGTTTGAAATTTTTTCTACTATTTCAGTTGAAGTTTTCGTAGTGTTTTCCATTGCTGATGCTAACTGTTCACTTCCTAATGCTACTTCACCAGAAGTTGATTTTATCTGGGTAACAATATCATTAAGTTTTATTCCTGTGTCGTTTAAGGCATTGATTAGTATACCTATTTCATCTGTAGCTTTTATCTTAAGACTATTTGTTAAGTTTCCATCAGCTAGGTTTTTAGCAAAATCAACACTTTTGTTTAGCGGCTTGATAATTGATGAGGATATAGTTACTGCTAATAAAATGCTAATAACAAGTGAAACAGCTGTAAATATGATAACTAAAGTTGTAACTCTCTTGTAAATAAACATACTGTTATCATATTCTTGTTTTGCTTCCTCAAGTTTATGTTCCGCTATCTCATCTATAGTTTTTTCTATTGATGCAAATTTTTCGGTGTTATCTTTAGAAATTGCATAAGCTTCTTGATTTTTTAAAGCCATACTTCTATTTATAGCTTCTAATTGCTGTTCCTTTACCATATTTATATCTTCTAACAATAAATCAATTTGCTTCATATCACTTTCATGAGACATTTTTTTAAATTCATTAAGGCTTTCAATAATACCTTTTGAATAATATTCTTCTAAATGCATAGTATGTTCCTTTTTCTCATCGATAGTAGGTGATAAAAGAATATTTTTTTCTGTACGTTGAACTTTAGCTATGTAATATTGGGCATTCTTAATGGAATTAATTCCGTTTACCTGATCATGATACATCACTTTAACATTTTGATTTATTTGACTTAACTCAAATAAACTTATGGAACCTAGCAAGAACATAAAAAGCGTAGTAACGCTAAAGGCTAAAAGTAGTTTTTTTCTAATGCTGTTCATTTAATTACCCCCATAATATGTAAATTTATACAATAGTTGTATTAGTTTTGTTGATAATAGTTCACTATTAATTTATCTAAATTCTGGCTTATTTCGAGTATTTCTTTTGTTATATTGCCTTTATTTAACTTAAGTTTAACTTCAAGTACTTCTCTTTGAATGTTAATTTTTTTAATAATATCAACTTCTTTTACATATCCCATTATAGTCCCTCCGTATTGTACATGTAAATGCAATAATTAAATAATAATTCTATATAATGTAATTTTAAACAAAGATTATGAAGGAAGTATGAAGATACTAACATAATTTGTTAATATGTTGTAAAGAAGTAGGTTAAAGGTATAAATAAAGTGCATAAAATAGATATGTTCATTTTATAAAAATGTACAGCAATCAAAAATATATTAATACGATTTTAAATTTAATTATGTGGTAATAATATAAAAAGCGTGAGGTTTACAATACCTTACGCTTTTGAGCATAAATAAATATCTATTGTTAATTATTTTAATAAAGATATTCTTTTTAAGTATTCACCTTCGCTTATTTGTCCATTAGCAAATTGCATATCTAAAATATCTAATGCCTTGTTTGAGTTGATAACTTTAACTCTTTTGTAATTTAGATCATTTTCTTCTTCAGATGGATTTAAATAGAGTAATAAAGCTAATAAAATAAATAAAACTAATAAAGCAATTATTGGTAAGTATATATTTATAAAGAGCATCATGACTATCTTCTCCCCTTTCTTCAGGTCTATTATATATGTAAAATATGAAGAAATTATGGAGAAATATTTTAAATAGGTTTGTTTCATCATACAAGAATGATAAAATCCACATAATGTCTTCATAATTATAAGCTATGCTATAAATACAATATAAAGATGAGGAGGAATTATCATGGAAGTAATAAATAATAATTTAGTAACACCAAATTTACAAACAAGCTCTAATGCAAAGCATACTCATAGGAGTATGCAAAAGGGGCAAGTGCAACATGATATGTCCAAAATGAATAGTACTAATAATAACGAACAGATGCATACAAACTGTAATATGAAAGGAATGCATGGGGATACAAATGCCTTAGCAGTTGCTAAAGCTAAATTGAATAACAAAATATCTGATAGTAATATAGGTGTAAATATTAACACACAGGCTTAGATATAGCCTAACGTTAGTCTAAAAATCTCATAAGCCCCTAAATTGATTTGGACAATTGCCTATACATTTATTATAATGTAGAAAGTGATTGGAGGTAAGCCATGAGAGGAAGAACTTATACAAAAGAATTGAAGGAAGAAATATTAAGAGAAGTTAAAGAAGTAGGAAATGTTTCATTAGTCTCAAGAAGACATGGAATATCAAAATCAACAATATTTACTTGGATTAAGGAATCTAAGAATAAAGATGAGATTAAGATTAAGCCAGGAAGAAAGGCTTTAGTTGAGGGAGATAAAGAGCTAGAGAGTGAATTGACAGAAGTAACAAAGGAGAATGATCAGCTAAAGAAGCTTCTAGGTGAGAAAGACCTTGAGATAGCAATACTTAAAGACTTAATAAAAAAATCGAACCCTCAATTAAAGATAAAGTAGAAATAGCTAAAAAATATATAGAACAAGGATATAACGCAGTTTTTGTACTAAAGGTGGTCAAACTTAGCAAATCAACATATTACTATAATTTGAATGTAGAAGGTAAGGAAAAGGCAAAGCCTAAAGGCGGTAAGCCTAGGGGATACAGCATAGACCAGGAAGAAAAGAAGGTATGCGATGAGCAGATCAAAGAGTTTATTATGGAATCAATTGATGGAGATGCAGCTGACTACGGCTATAGAAAAATAACCTACCATCTAAGAAAACACTATAAACTCACAATTAACCATAAGAAGGTTTATAGGCTGTGCAAGGAGCTTGGAATACTAAAAGACCAAAGAGTTATTAAGCCTAAAGTAAAGAGAACTATCGCTGTAAACAGGACTATAACAGGCTCAAATCAACTTTGGGAGATTGATATTAAGTATGGCTATATCCATGGCGAGGATAAATTTTTCTATCTTCTAAACCTTATTGATGTCTTTGATAGAAGCATCATTGATTACCACATGGGATTCCACTGCGAAGCTAAAGATGCGGCAGCATTACTGAGAAAATGTCTAATGCAAAGAAATCTATTTGCAGAAGGAGCCTTAAAGCCTGTAATAAGAACAGATAATGGGCCACAGTTTGTAAGCTATAAATTCAGCGAATGCTGCGAAGAAATTGCAATAGAACACGAGAGAATACCTGTTAAAACACCAAATAAGAATGCACATGTAGAATCATTTCATAGAATACTTGAGGATGATTGCTTGAAAAAATATGAGTTTCAAAGTTATGCAGAAGCATACGAAGTAGTAAACGAATTCATGGAATTTTATAACAAAAGGAGAATTCACTCAAGTTTAAAGTTTATGTCACCGAATGAATTTTATAACCTTCATTTTGGAGAAAGTCTAACTAATATTGAAATAAGGGTGTAATTCTGACAAAACTAAAGAATTTATTAGGTTTTGTCCAAAACGAAGGGGTTAATCCGCTTGGGAAAGTAGGTTATTATTTGGATAATACCTATTATTATCTGAGGATATAATTATGCCGCGCAGATTTAGTGCTTTTACCTTATCAGCAGCAGTTTTCTCAACTTTTCTTTTTAGGATAGCTGAACTTGCTGGAAGATCGTTATCTAGCTTTCTATTTAAAATCCTATTAACATCTTCGGATTGCATACTTAATGCATCTGATAATTTTAAAGTAAGTTCACTAATTGGTATGTTTTTTTCCTCTATAGTTTGTTTAAGAGTAATTAAATCTAAGTCCACTCTATATATCTCAGCAGTAACAGCCAATGGGTTTCCATTGCTATATAATATTCTTCCTCTCTTAGGTGCTAGCTTTACTTCACTGATCCATTGGCTTTCTGCAATACTTTTATATTCCTTGGATTTAAAAATCATAATATAGGATAATCGCACAATTAATAACATGAACATAACTACAACTATAATAAAGGTATATTTGATTCGATTTTTATTTTTATCTAAGCTAATACTTGATTTCTTCAAGTTATGTCATCTCCCTAAAATGTAAATACATGCTATTTTAGTATTAACTATAAACTAAAAATTTGAAGATAATATGAAGATAAGCAAGTATATGTTTAGTTTATAACTTTAATAATATTTAATAGAAAAAGGGAAAAACTAATTTAAAAAAGAGTAGAGGCGGGAAATTTATTATGGGATATGGTTATAATATGATGGCATGGGGTGGTTTATTTTGGCTAGTGATCTTAGTTTTAATTATAGTAGTAGGTATA
Source organism: Clostridium sp. (assembly GCF_047777555.1). Lineage (GTDB taxonomy): Bacteria > Bacillota > Clostridia > Clostridiales > Clostridiaceae > Clostridium_H. The sequence goes on from NZ_JBKEEV010000006.1 coordinate 137,970, forward strand.
TCTGTATATAAAATGACTACAAGCGGAAAAGGAAATGAAAATAGAACTATTAACGATGACTCTATAGAAATATTAAAGCAGAGGCTTGCAAGAGGAGAAATTGATGAAGATCAATATAGAAGAATGAGAGATGTGATAGAAAAAAGATAGATTAATTCTTCATAATTCTTTCACATTCTTTTGTTAACCTGTATGCATAAGGATAAAGTAAATAAAAAGTGTGAAAATTAGGAGTGACGAATTATGGAATTTTTAACAAGAAACTGGTTAAATGTTATTTCTGCAATGATTCTTGTAGAAATGAATTTATTTCTATAACAAATATAAATAAAAGATAATAAAAAGAAGCTTAGCATTCGGAAACTAAGCTTCTTTTTTAAATAGATATACTATTAGGAAATTCAATAGTAAAAGTAGTTCCTTCATTTAATACACTATTAACATATATTTTTCCACCATGAGCTTCGACCAATGATTTTGTAATTGTAAGTCCTATACCTGTGCCACCTGTATTTTTAGCTCGAGACACATCACTTCTATAGAATCTTTCAAATATATAAGGCAGATCCTTTTCTGATATACCTATACCATTATCAATTACTTTTATGATAATACTTTTCTTTTCCTTCTTTAAAATTACCTCTACTTTTCCCTTAGGCTTTAAATATTTATAGGAATTTAAAAGGAGGTTATTCATTATTTGCTTAAACTTATCTTTATCTATTAATGTTTCTACCTCTGGAGTTATATTGTGGAGTAACTCATAATCTTCTTTAATGTATAAAGGTTTAAAGGTATCTATAATTTTTTCTAATTCATTGGACAAATTAACCTTACTTTTATTTAGATTCAGGTTTGATCCTTCAAGCTTTGATAAGTTACGAAGATTGTCAACAAGCTTTGTTAGTCTTTCGATTTCTTCATAGAAGGCTTCTAGCCTTTCTTGGGTTGGTTCCCATATACCATCAATAAATGCTTCCACATAGGTTTTTAACGTAGTCAATGGGGTTCTTAATTCATGAGCCATATCAGAGGTTAATCTTTTTCTAAGCATATCTTGATTGCTCAATGTTTCTGCCAAATAATTTATTGAACTAGAAAGTTCGTCTATTTCTGTAGTATTTGTATTAACTAAAGCTCGTACTTTAAGGTTTCCATCTCTCATTTTATTTGCGGTTTCAGTTATTTTAACAAGTGGTCTTGATATCTGCTTTGAAATAATTATGCTAACTATAAGGCCAAAAAGTAAAGCTATAAAACCAGATATAATAAATGAACGATTTAAGGTGTTTATAAAGGTAACAGAACCAGAAGATAAGTAAGATGTTCCAAAGTATCCAATGGTTATGGTTCCTATATTTTTATTACTTGTAAGTAAGGGGTATTGGTTTTCGGTATACTCACCTACATTCATTCCTGAGAAATTATGCATGGAAGATCCCATCATATTCTGCATCATGCTTTTGTGATACAAATGAGAATTACCAGAGGAATAGATAGTATTATTAGCTACATCTTTTACTTCAATATATAATTCTTGCATTTCAGCGTATCTTTGTAGCTCAGATTTATTTATATTTGAAAAGCTATTTTTCTCAGTATAAAGGTCTTCCACAGTTTCTATTACATTATCTATTTTCATTTTATGCTCATCAATTAGATACTTTTTAAATTCTTTTTCTATTGAATAATTAGATATAAGGCTTGTTAAAATAATAGATCCCAAGATTGATAAAAGAAATCCTAGAGATAGTTTCTTTATTAAAGATAGCTTCATTTTTTCACCTCAGTAGGACTTGGAATAAACTTATATCCCATTCCGTAAATAGTTATTATATATTTTGGTTCTTTAGGATTATCTTCTATCTTGTGGCGAATATTTTTTATATGAGTATCTATTGTTCTATCAAAGCCTTCATAGTCAATTCCAAAAGCCTTTTCTACTAATTGTTCTCTAGAAAATACTTGCCCTGGATTTGTAAGTAAGGCTGTGAGTATTTTGAATTCATTTGTGGTTAAGCTCACAACATTACCTTGTTTTTTGGCAATCATTTTTTAATATCTATCTCTAAATCGCCCTTATTAAAGCTTAGAATATCAGCAAGAGGAAGTGTATCTCTATAAGTTCTTCTAAGCAAAGCGCTTACTCTTACTACTAGTTCACGAACACTAAAAGGTTTTGTTAAATAATCATCTGCACCAATATATATTCCTTCTATTCTTTCATCTTCATCTACTTTAGCTGTAAGCATTATAATAGGCACATTAGAAGCAGATCTTATTCTATGGCATACTTCTTCTCCAGATAGTTTAGGAAGCATCAAGTCTAAAACTATAAGATGAATAGTCTCATTGCTAAATATATTTAGTGCCATTTCTCCGTCTAATGCAGTAATAACATTATAGCCGTCTTTTTCTAGATAGGCTTTAACTACATCTACTATTTTTTTCTCATCATCTACAACTAATATATTAAATTTCTTATCCACTAATATCACCTCAAAACTTAATTATAGTTCATTACTATTAAAAAAACTAGAGAATAACTCTCTAGTTTTTCTGTTGTAGAATAGTTTTTCTTTTTAGGTACTCTTCTTCGTTAATTTCACCCTTAGCAAATCTTTCATCAAGGATTGCCATTGTTTTATTTGTATTATTTAATTTGATAGGATTGCTTTTAAATAATTTAACAGCAAGAGCTATTAATCCAATAAATATTAGTAAGTTAAATATCATTGAAAAAAACATTCCCACAAAGCCTATACTTGAAGAACCAAATCCAAATGGACTTAAACCTCCACAAAACATAGTTTAATTCCTCCTTTTGTGATTAATTTATTCTTTACGAGATTAATTATATAAATAAAGTGTGAAGAAATTATGGAGAAATATTATACCAATGAAAAAGAATTTAAAAATATATCTAAGGTTTTTCATACGTTATCCATACAAATTATAAAAATAAAGCAATTCTCCACAATTTCTTCACAATTAGGATATAGAATAATAATAAGATATCAAGGTCAATATTGACTTATTAGATATTAAGCAATATGAAAAAGAGAGGAACAACATATTTCAATAGACAACTAAAATATTATATTACATATACAAGGAGGATAAATAATGAAAATATCAAAAAATTTAACTGAATTGATAGGAAACACACCATTAATGGAACTTAAGAATTATGATAAGGTAAATAGCTTAAATGCTAACATAATAGCGAAATTAGAGTATTTTAATCCAGCAGGTAGTGTTAAAGATAGAATTGGATATGCAATGATAGTAGATGCTGAAGAAAAAGGACTAATAAATAAGGATACAGTAATAATTGAACCAACAAGTGGTAACACTGGAGTAGGTCTTGCTTTAACAGCAGCAGCAAAGGGATATAAATTAGTTATAACAATGCCTGAATCAATGAGCATTGAAAGAAGAAAAGTGATAGCAGCTTATGGAGCAGAGCTTGTATTAACCCCTGCAGCTGATGGAATGAAGGGAGCTATTGCAAAGGCGGAAGAATTAGCGAAAAATACTCCAAATTCATTTATTCCTCAACAGTTTGATAATCCAGCAAATGCAGAAATCCATAGGAAAACTACAGCAGAAGAAATCTGGAGAGATACTGATGGAAATGTAGACATTTTTGTTGCTGGAGTTGGAACAGGCGGTACAATAACTGGAGTAGGAGAAGTTCTAAAACAAAGAAATCCCAATATTAAGATTGTTGCTGTAGAGCCAGTAGATTCACCGGTTTTATCTGGAGGAAAACCAGGTTCACACAAGATTCAAGGAATAGGTGCAGGTTTTATCCCAGAGGTTTTAAATGTAGATGTGATAGATGAAATAATTCAAGTTAGCAACGAAGATTCTTTTGCGGCTACTAGAGAGCTAGTAAAAACAGAGGGATTATTTGTAGGAATATCTTCAGGAGCAGCAGTTCATGCAGCTAAGGTATTAGCACAAAGAGAAGAAAATAAGGGTAAGAATATAGTAGTTATATTGCCTGATACAGGTTTAAGATATCTATCAACTACTGTATTTGAAGAATAGCTTATAAGTAAAAATTTAAGTTCAATAAAAATACTACCTCCAAGCTGAGGTAGTATTTTTGTTACTAACTATTTAATAATGATTTATTTTACTAAATTTTTTATAAAGCAGTTTTAACACTATAATGCTCGATATTATTAAAATTACTATTAACAAAGCTGCATGATAGAAAAATTCTTGAGGTAGTATATTGATAATAGGATCTAAATTAGGATCAAATATCCAATAATCATTTCTGAAAAATATCTTATGGAATATAACAAAAAAAGTATCAAAGTTTATCATGAAAGCGATTAAGAGTGTTATTGGAAGTATTGTTAACATGGTAGAAGTCCGCTTCAGAAAATCTAAATTTTTATGTCTTAGATTAAGATATATTCCTACAGCGCTGAAAAGTCCAGTTACAATTAATAAAATATCAACTGTAGTAAAGATGTTTTTTACATCCTTAAAGTGAATTTGTCCATATTCTGAATATGGAATAGAAGGAAGTTTGAATTCCAGCTCTTTTGGGCTCATTAGATAGTCAATAACATAGTTATAGTTTTCTACTATTTCATTTCTACTAAAGTTTGATTGCTCCACGATGTCTAGATATTCGATATCAAAATAGTATAGAGGTCTAAACATTAAAGTAAGTTTTACTGCAGAAGCAATAATAAATAAACTAAAGGTTAAAGAAAATAGTATTTGAAGTAATTTATGTTTTCTTTGTTTTTTGTTTTAACTCGATATGCGTAACTTGGTGAATACATCCTATAACCCCCACTTATAAAATTTTTCGTGTATAGTAAGCATTATAAGATTTAAATATGAAGATGATATGACGATTTGTATGCTTTTTAAGTTTATTTAGGACATGCATGAGTATTTTACATAATATCTTCATATGTTCTTCATAAAAAAATGATATCATATGTAAGAGACTTTTTTCAACAAAAAATAAAAGGAGTTGGGTTGATTGGGAATTGAGGTATTAATTACTATAGGAATAGTTGCTTTTGCTGCTTCTGTTATATTTGCCAAGTTTAGAAAGAAGTCTACAGGTGGGTGCGGCTGTGGTCATGGGAATGAGCCAAAAAGAAAATTTAAAAGTAAATTTTAGGAAATAAGTAACCTATAGAATTACAGTTAACTTGATATTTTTAGAGGAGGATGGCGATGAAAAGGATAGCACTTATGAAAAAGGCACTAACATATCTTATGTTAATGTTTATAGCAGTAGTTTCTGTACATAAACCAGTATCCGCTGAGCCCACAGCGAATCAAAGACAAAATCAAAGATTTGAAATTGAGCAAAAGATAGAACATCTAGATATGCAAATTGAAGAAGTAATGGACAAGATAGAAGATAATAAAAAGCAAAGGGCAAAGATACAGGAAGATATTAAATCTGCAGAGAAAGATTTAAAACAAGCAGAAGGGGACATTAAAGATGAGCAAGAATTATATAATGAAAGAATGAGAGTCATGTATATGAACGGTTCTTTTGGATATTTAGATGTAATTCTTGGAGCTAAAGATTTAAGTGATTTATACGAAAAGATTGAGGCAGTTAAGAAATTAACTGAACTCGATAAAGAAATAGTTAAAGAATTAAAAGAAAAACAAGAAAGTTTAAATGATAAAAAAGATAAGTTGAATAAGCAAAATGGTACACTGGTAGCATTAAATAAGGAAAATAATGAAAAATTAAACAAATTAAAGGCTGATAAAGAGGTACAGAAGAAGCTAATTGAAGAAGCAGAAAGACAAGATAGGCTATATGAAGCTTCAATTGAAATAGCACAGAGTGAAGTTAATAAAACTCTAGAGAAGATAGAAACTAAGAGTAAGGAAACTACAAATAAGGAAATCGCAAATGAGAAAACTATAAATGATGAAACTATAAATAATGAAACTATAAATAAGGAAAACATAAATAAGGAAACCACAAATAAGAAAAGTACAAGCAAGGTAAGGCTATCACGAGGATCAATAGCAGTTTCTGGTAGTGATGTAGTGGCTTATGCTTCTAAGTTTTTAGGTACACCTTATTTGTGGGGTGGAACAACACCAGAGGGATTTGACTGTTCAGGTTTTACTCAATATGTGTACAAGCATTTTGGTATTAATGTAGGTAGAACAACTAAAAATCAAATATATGATGGTTATGCAGTTTCAAGGGATCAGCTTCAGCCAGGGGACTTGGTTTTCTACGGGAAAAATGGTATACCGAGTCATATGGGAATTTACATTGGTGATGGCATGTATATACATGCTCCAAGAACAGGAGACGTTATTAAGATATCATCTTATGATAGAAAAGATTATATAACTGCTAGAAGAGTTATAAGATAAGGAGTCAGACTAAGGTCTGATTCTTTTTTAATCACTTTAGAAAAAGAAATAATACTTTGATTTCTTCATATCTTCTTCACATTAATTAGATAGAATGTATTTAAAGTAAATTAATTTAGAATAAGAAAGATTTATTGGAGGGATATGTATGAAATGTCATGGAAATAACAAAGGAAATCCAGGTGATCACAAGCACAGCCCATTAAAGCATATGTTGCATATGATTCTTTGTTGTGGATTACCAATAGTTATTATAGGACTTCTACCATTTATATCTAAGATTAGCCCAAGTGCTGCTGGTGTGTTAGCCAAAATAGCACCATTTATATGCCCATTAATGATGATTGGAATGATACCAATGATGATGGGTGGGAAGTAAGAAAGGCAGTTGCTGTGATAATAAAGGTAATGGTTCTAGTAATAAGGAACCAATTGAGTTAACTAAACCAGTAGAATAGCATTTCATTGGTATTGAAAAAATATTAAAGTCTATATGTAGAGAGTACTGATAAATAGTGCTCTCTTTTAAATTTATTAAAAATTTTTTGTATTTGAGATCTTGAGAATATAAAGATAAGATTTCTTAGGAATCTTAGAAGTTAGAAATTTTAAGATATAATGGGGAAAGATACAAATCTTCCACAAATGTGTAAGTCAACAAAAATTTAAGAAGTTATAAAGAAATACAGTAAAATTTATTTGTCCGTATATTTCATGGCTTTGTGGATTTACAAAAGTATATTTCAAGATAAAAAATATACAGAGGAATTGAATAGTTCTTGAAGTCTACATAAAAAATTCGGTAGGGAAGAGGAGAGCAACATATTTAAGAATTCACTGACTAAATTCTTAATCAGATTCATGTGGAACTAAAATATACTTAATGGTTCTAACAATTTCATTAAAGTTAGAAGATAAATTGAAATCTACCTACAGTCTTCTTACTTAATTTTTTGTCTAATATGAATGTTAATAAACACCTGATTATATATCTAATTACGTTTTAGATGCTTTTTAATACTCTAGGACACATCTTTTAACTGATATGGTGTTGCTTATATACAATTATTATTTCAAATTGGAAAAGTTAAGATGTTATAAAATTATACATGAGTAAAATTAGACTTTTAAAAAATATATTGTTAAGATAATTATATCACCTACAAATTTAAGCTAAAGAAGGGGTTTCAACGCTAGAGTCAATGGTCTGGCATCTAAACTAAGGGGTGATGAAACATGTAAAATATAAGAATTAATGAATCAGAAGGACTATTAGAAGTATATAATTTTGGTATGTCTATAATAAAAAATACAAGATCTGAAATAATAGATATTTTAAATAAAGTATTAGAGGAAGAAACTGATAGTTATTCAGTAACTTTAATACGTGAAATTCTTTCTTTTATAAATGATTACGGATTAACCCCTTTTTTGGACAAAACATAATAAATTCTTTAGTTTTGTAAACAGTATTTCAAGGATTACGTTACTATAGCAATGAAGGTATATAACAATTCAATAAACTTGAAGTGAATTCTCCTTTTGTTATAAAATTCCATGAATTCGTTTACTACTTCGTATGCTTCTGCATAACTTTGAAACTCATATTTTTTCAAGCAATCATCCTCAAGTATTCTATGAAATGATTCTACATGTGCATTCTTATTTGGTGTTTTAACAGGTATTCTCTCGTGTTCTATTGCAATTTCTTCGCAGCATTCGCTGAATTTATAGCTTACAAACTGTGGCCCATTATCTGTAGCTTTAAGGCTCCTTCTGCAAATAGATTTCTTTGCTGACATTTTCTCAGTAATGCTGCCGATCTTTAGCGAATCCCATGTGGTAATTAATGATGCTTCTATCAAAGACATCAATAATTAGAGATAGAAAAACTTATCCTCGCCATGGATATGCCATACTTGATATCCATGTAGTTGCTGTTATATGACAATAGTTCTTTACTTTAGGCTTAATAACTCTTTGGTCTTTTAGTATTCAAGACAGTACAACCTTCTATGGTTAATTGTGAGTTTATATCTTTTAGATATTTTTCTATAGCCGTAGTCAGCTGCATCTCCAACAATTGATGACATAAAAACTCTTTGATCTGCTCATCGCATACCTTCTTTTCTTCCTGGTCTATGCTGTATCCCCTAGGCTTTGCCTTTTCCTTACCTTCTACATTCAAATTATAGTAATATGTTGATTTGCTAAGTTTGACCACCTTTAGTACAAAAACTGCGTTATATCCTTGTTCTATATATTTTTTAGCTATTTCTACTTTATCTTTAATTGAGGGTTTGATTTTTTTATTAAGTCTTTAAGTATTGCTATCTCAAGGTCTTTCTCACCTAGAAGCTTCTTTAGCTGATCATTCTCCTTTGTTACTTCTGTCAATTCACTCTCTAGCTCTTTATCTCCCTCAACTAAAGCCTTTCTTCCTGGCTTAATCTTAATCTCATCTTTATTCTTAGATTCCTTAATCCAAGTAAATATTGTTGATTTTGATATTCCAAGAGTAAAAATGATTATTAAATTATTCATAAAAACTACAGATAATGATAAGGTAGCAATGGTCATTAAATGCTTAATGTCATATATAAACGAAGACAATATAAAATATAAGGATATTAAAACAGAACCTTACTGGAAATTTCACAATACTACAGTGGCTGAAATTCAATTAGAATTATATAAACCACTTGATAGTAAGATAAAGGAGGATTTCCTTAATGGAATATCAAATAGATGGCTTTATTTTGGAGAAGAAGAGGTGCTGTCTTCTGTTACTATGGAAGGCTGTAGGTTAAGTTATGATTTGGAAATGGTTAATATCTTTTTTTAGTTAGTGAACAATCTTCTAACAAGGGGTATTAAGAGAAGTAAAATTGCCTTCTATTAAAAGTTTATATATTTTCTACATTGAATAATCTATCAAATAAAGTAAAAGCACTGAAAATAGATAATTAGGCAATAAAAATTTGCCCCTTTTTTTGCCCCTTATAGTTTAAAATGAGTTGGCATAATTAAGGACAAGCTAAAAAATGAAATGCCTATATAACAAGGCTTTGAGCTTTTATAAAATGTTTTGAAATTAACCTATACGAATCCGGGGGTCGCAGGTTTAAATCCTATTAGATTTTAATAGTTATATAGAGTGCAGTATATTAAATATGAGAGTCTATAATCTTCATCTCAATAAGATTATAGACTCTCATATTTAATATTTAATTTTTTATTTTAATTTAATAGTTAGCACATTATACTATTTGGCATCTAAGTTATATGAAAATAAATTACTTTTAAAAATAATATATATACTTTAAAATGCTAACATTTTGCAAACATAAGAAATATATAATTAAGTTTTTGTGAATTATTAAATATTAAACATTAAATATTAAATAGTGGAGTCTAGAATGGCTTAAAAGCATAGATGTATGCATGTAAAGTCAGAAAAGATTTAATAAAGTTAAATGAAAAAACTGGCTACGAACCAGTTGGTCGAAAAGCTATAATCTGAAAAGATTATAGCTTTTTTAAAGTCCAATTTTATCTTCTAAAATAAACAAATTTTGAAGGGAATAATTGTTATTTGTAGAATAATGACATTATAGGAGAAGCTCTATATAATGCCCATAATGTCTATAATGGGAAGTTAATATAAGGGGGAAACAGGAGAATGAATGAATATACTTATAGTTTACCATTTACAAATCAAAAATTTATGGTCGGTATAATATATGAATTAAAAAATGAGGATAAATATGACCTTGCTAATTTATTAAAGGGGACAAGCTTACAAATTGAGGAGGGAGGATACTCACATTATAACGGTGGTGGTAGATGGAATGCTATGTCTGCTTATATAAAGTTTTATGTAAATCCTCAATATATAAAGATGCTGGATACTGCTGAAAATAAAGCAATACTAGAGAGTATATGTAGTAAATTAATACCGGCAAATGTTGGTTTTGATGTAAAAGGGATTTCATTTACAATTGATTTGACTAAAGATTTTGAGATTGAAGATGATTTAATTTTAGATTTAGAAAAAAACACTAATAGTCTAGCTTCTAAAATATTAAAAGAAATACTTCCAGAGGATATAAAGATAAAAGGATATCATATGGCAGAAGTGTATACTTATTTATATTCGGTTGAGAATTCTTTGAGATTATTCATAGAAAAAATTTGTAAAGAGGCTTATGGAGAAACGTATTTTACAAAAATAAATGTTCCAAGAGCATTACAAAATACAATAAATAATAGAAAGGAAAATGCTGAAAATAAGAAATGGTTAAGCATTAGAGGAAATGAATTATTCTATTTAGATTTTAAGGATTTAGGAAATTTGATAGATAATAATTGGGAGTTATTTAAGGATTATTTTCCGAATCGTGAATTTATACTCCCAAAGTTAAATGAAATGGCAGATTGTAGAAATTTAATAGCGCATAATAGCTATATAGGTGATATAGAAAGAAATTTAATTAAAACATATTATAATGTTATATTAAAACAGATAATTGAAAATGTACAAAAATAATAAATTATTTTTTAGAGTAGATATTTAATAAATGGGAGAAAAGAATTAATATGACTATAATAGACAATGAAGTGAAAAATAAGGAGATAATAGATACAGAATTAAGTAGAGAAATTGTATTTGAGAAATTATTTAATTCCTATAATTATGGAAACTTAGGAATGTTTATTGGAGCTGGATTTTCTAAAGCTGCTATCGGAGATAGAACTCAACGAGCATTAAATTGGTTTGAGTTAATAAAAAATGTAAGTGAGAAGTTAGAACTAGATTTTCCAGAAGATAAGCAATTAATAGGAGTATCATTACCTGAATTATCAACTATGTTATGCAAACAATTACAAGAAAGGGACGGAATAAGTTATTATGATGCTAAATTGATATTCAAAACGAAAATATGTGAGACTTCTAATTGGCTACCAAGTGAAGAAAGAATAAAAGTATTTAGAGAAATATTTGATATTATCGAGCCTAATTGGATAATTACTACAAATTATGATCTAGTATTAGAAGACATATTGACAGGACAATGTAAAAGTTTAAGCCCATTTAATTACTTATCAGCACCTAAAGGTATTATTCCTATTTATCATATACATGGAACAAGGTTAGATAAAGATTCAATAATTATAACACAAGATGATTATATTCCACTTTTTAGACCAAATGAGTATAGACAATCTAAGTTGGCTATGACAATCAGGGAATCAACAACATTAGTTCTTGGATACGGTTTAGGTGATATAAATGTTTTATCAGCATTAGATTGGTCAAAAAATATATATACGGAAAAAAATGAATATCCTTATGAAATTGTACAAGCATTTTGGACATCATCACCTAAAGAGAATCCATATAGAGATGAGAATGGAAATATAATAATAGAGATAAGTGATTTACAAAGCTTTTTAGAAGAACTAGTTGACTATTTATTAGATAAAAAGGAAGAGTATGAAATTAAGTTACAAGAATTAAATAATCTTATTGGAAGGTTAGATGGAGGTGATGAGGAGTTAATAGAAAAGTTTATAGAAGAAAAAGAATTTAGAATAAACCTTTTAGATTTATTATCTGAGTTTGAATATAACATGATTTATTCATATATAGAGTTTTTTACTAGATGCATTAACAAAGTGTGGATACAAACATCTATAGATGGTGCTTTTCATGCATATGATAAATACTTGAATATTATTTTAGACATTATTATTAATTATGATTATAAGAAAATGCCACCAAGATTATTTCAAATAACGTCCCAAGCGTTAAATAGAGTGTTAGCATATGTAGGAAAAGATACTACTACATATTATTATGGTGATAGTTGGGATGCTACTAGAACTTGGCATAGAAGAAAAAATGATATACCTAAAGAAATGATTAGACAGTTATATAATTATTCAAAAGAATATTTATTGTTGAATCTAGAAGAATTCACTAGAAAAATAGTATAATGTTTAATGATTAAAAAACCTCACTTACTACTGATATGGAGAGCCGTATCATAGGTAATGTGAGGCCTTTGTGTATAGTTGAACTTCACATTATCCATATAACATGAATAATATTAGTATAAATATACTGAAAATATTGATAGAGTTTTTTGCGAACATTTTGCTGATATAAGAGGCGTTAATCAATGTAATATAATGTTATGAATAGTTAAATACAATACCTATTAGCCACTACAATCACTAGACTTTTGTTGCTCAATATTAAACAAAGTTATATAGAATTAGATATGAAATGAAATAGGACTCGTGATAAGCAAGGTATTTAAGTTACTTTCAAAAAAATATTGGATACTATTTGGGTACTACTAATATAAAAAATCATCTAAAAATAGAATATGTTGCAAATATAAACCCTTCATATATCAAGGATAACAACAATATACTATAGGTTAAAATAATGAATACTACTGATTCGTAATCAGTAGGTCGTGGGTTCGATTCACTTCAGGAGATCCAATTGAAAAGAGGCTGTCGCAAGATGAATATAGTATACAGAAAAAATTGATATAGTCTTAATATTAATAAAAATTAATATTTAAATAAAGTTTTTTGGTAAATGAAATTATAAATTTAGTTATGTTATATGAAAAGGCTGTTGAGAAAATATGTTTATCAACAGCCTGAGGATACTGTATAAATAGTATCCTTGACATAATCTAATTTTAAGTTATCATTTATTCAATAGATTTAATCTTAACTTTCATGAGGTTATTGTAAGCCTTTATTTATTCAATACATAATGGAAGTTTTCTCACTTCATTTTTTAAATGATTTGTACTAACGTGAGTATAAATTTTAGTAGAATTTAAGTCAGAATGTCCCATTAACTCCTTAATTGAAATAAGATCAGCACCATTTTGCAGAAGTAATGTTGCATAGCTATGTCTAAATTTATGCAATGTATATCCCTTATCATCTAGTCCAGCTAGCTTTAAGTATTTATGGAATAATTGATTTAAAGGAGTAAAACTTAGGCGATTACCTAACTCTGATATAAAAATGGCGTTGTTTTTTAGAGGCAACCGTGTTTGCAGGTATGCCCAAATGTCAGATATAAGAGGTTCTGTAATAGGAATTACTCTTTGTTTATTGCCTTTCGCGTGTTTTACTATGATAATATTATTTTTAAAGTCTATGTCTTCCCAATTTAGAGCTACGAGTTCGCTACGTCTAACCCCAGTCATGGCTAACGCCTCCAATATACATTTGTCACGAAGTCCATGTTCAGCATTATGTTTCATAGGCATACTAATAATACTTTTTATTTCTTCAGTTGTCATATATATAGGAAGTCTTTCTGGACTTTTAGGAGCATGAATAGCTGCAGTTGGGTTCTTATCTATATATTCCTGGCTAACTAAAAAATTAAAGAATGATTTAGTAGAATTGATTTTTCTTCTTATGGTTTCAACCTTATAATCTTTATCATTTTTTAAATAGGTAATATATTTTCTTAATATAGGAGTTGTAATAGTATCAACCCTAGGTTCTATACATTTAATGGATAAAAAATATGAAAAGACTTCAAAATCACTTTCGTAACTTTTTAAGGTGTATTTCGAGGCATTTTTCTCTGATTTCATGTAGTCAATAAATTCATTAAAACAGTCCTGTAATTGCATAAATTTTCCCTCCATTTTTACGATTTTTAACAGTACATAACTATGAGTTTATACTGTTATTACAAAGCTTTAAAATTGAAAGCCTTGAAAACGCTGATTCTACGGGGAATAATCCATGCTAATTTTCATGGTACATATCTCGGCTTATAGACTTACTCCATTAAAAAGCATAGAAAACTCCCGATTTTACGGGTGCTTTTTTATTTTTTGAAATAAACACTCTAAATGATTGTTTAATTTAATGCTTGAAAAGTATAAAAGGATATTCTAAGAAATATTACGAGCTCATCGTGTATCATATACATGATGAGCTCGTAATATATATATCTATTTACTAATCCCAGTCATCATCATAGTCATAATCATTATAGTATGGCATATATGGTGGATAGTATGGATAATATGGTGGATAAAATGGTCTCTGATAAAATGGTCTTATGAAAAAGAATGGTGTAAAATAATAAGGGAATCCAGGTCTAGGTCTAGGCCTAGGTCTTCTTTGTCTATATAATGAATCAGAATAATCGTAGTCATCTTCAGTATTGTATGTGTACATATTGTCCATACTATTGTCATCCATAGTATTCATTAAGATACCTCCATGAGATTTATTACAATATTATATATATGAACAAGTACCTAATGTGTTAATAAATTTTAATGTTCATTAGAAAATTTTTTTATTATATTTATATTTTTTCTTGTAATAATCTTAATTATCATCTATAATTTATATCAAAAATTAATATTGCAATAAAAAGCAGAGTAGGTATTTGTGCGTTAAGTGCTAAAGGAACGGGAAGTTGTCTTTTAGACGAAAAATGAGATTTCATTTGCGATACATATACCGCATTCCGCTGCTAAAAAGAGAAGCATAGCCCTCTTTTTTGGCAGGTTGCAAGAGAAAGGGGGAAAAATATTGAAAAAAACAAGTACTATGATTTATATGGCTTTATTTATTGCATTGAATGTTGTATTTACTAGGTTTTTATCTATTCAAACGCCTATAATAAGAATAGGTTTTGGATTTTTGCCAATTTCTTTATGTTCTATAATGTTTGGTCCTATTACAGGTGGCATTACGGGAGCCGCAGCAGATATAATTGGTATGGCAATTTTCCCAAGTGGTGCATACTTTCCAGGATTTACACTAAGTGCTTTTGTAGAAGGGGCAATCTATGGATTGGTACTGCATAAAAAGCAAATCTCTGCTGTAAGGACTTCACTAGCTGTAGCCTTAATAATAATTCTAGTGGACTCTATTATGAATACTTACTGGCTGTCTATAATTACAGGGAAAGCAGCTATGGCACTACTGATTCCAAGATTAGTTAAAAATCTTATTATGTTTCCAATAGAGACTATCCTTGTGTATACCATATGGAAGTTTTGTAACAAGTTAGAATTAACAAGTAAAATAAAAGAAGCATAAAATAATTGTGCAAGCTTTTAATAATGAGCTTGCACAATTATTGAGGTTTTGTTATAATATGAATCATAGTTGAATATATTAAATTGTGTTCGGATGAAGGTAGTGGGAGAGAGATGGTTTTTCCATCCACCGAAGAGGTTAATCTTTCAGGTAGCTATTTTTAGCAGATGACCGTTACCGGACGAGCCTCTGGAGAGATCCATTTAATTGGACACCGAAGGAGAAAAATAGCTTGGCGCCAAGATGCTATTGAAACTCTCAGGTAAAAGGACAGAGGAAGGAATTATGTTGCAATTTGCTTTTTTGCAGTAATTCGCATTCCTCCTCCGAAACATCAACATATCTTTAGGAGGATGATAACATGTCAAATGTATTAGAAATGTTTAACAAAATCGATTCTATTGTGTGGGGTCCACCACTATTAATTCTATTGGTTGGTACAGGTATTTACTTAACCATTAGATTAGGTCTATTACAAGTTTTTAAATTACCCTTAGCTTTAAAATATGTATTTGGAAAAGATGATGAATTAGAAGAAGAAGGAGATGTATCCAGCTTTGGAGCACTATGCACAGCTTTATCTGCTACAATTGGTACAGGTAATATAGTAGGTGTAGCAACAGCTATGAAAGTTGGAGGTCCTGGTGCTTTATTCTGGATGTGGATAGCAGCATTTTTCGGTATGGCAACAAAATATTCAGAAGGATTATTAGCTATAAAATATAGAGTCGTAGATGATAATGGACAAATGGCAGGGGGGCCTATGTATTATATAGAAAGAGGGCTAGGCAACAAATGGCTTGCTAGAATGTTCGCCATATTTGGTGTAGGTGTAGCTTTTTTTGGAATAGGAACTTTTGCACAGGTTAATTCTATTACTGATGCAGCAAAGATAGCTTTTAATTTACCAGTATGGGTAACTGGTATAATAATAGCAATTTGACGGCTTTAGTAACTCTTGGAGGAATAAAAAGTATATCAGCTGTATCTGAAAAAATAGTACCATTTATGGCTGTGTTCTATATTTTAGGTTCTATAGCTATACTAGGGGCTAATATAGGAGATTTGCCTGAAGCTATAGGTTTAGTAATAAAAGGGGCATTTACTCCAACAGCTGCAGTCGGAGGATTTGCTGGATCAACTGTTATTATAGCCATTAGGAACGGTGTAGCAAGAGGTGTATTCTCTAACGAGTCTGGCCTTGGTAGTGCTCCTATAGCAGCTGCGGCAGCTAAAACAAAATCCTGTGTACGTCAAGGCCTTATATCTATGACTGGAACTTTTTTTGATACTATAGTAATTTGTACTATGACGGGTCTTGTGTTAATTATAACAGGTGTATGGAGTGGAGATCTTAAAGGTGCTGCTATGACTAATGCAGCTTTTAGTTCAGGTTTGGGAGTTCCTATTATAGGACAGATGATTGTAACAATAGGTCTTATGTTCTTTGCATTTACAACAATACTTGGATGGAATTATTATGGTGAAAGATGTATAGTATACTTAACAGGAGTTAAGGGGATAAAGCCGTATAGAATTATATTTATAATTTTAGTTGCATCAGGAGCATTTATAAAGCTAGAATTAATTTGGACAATTGCAGATATAGTTAATGGTCTTATGGCAATACCGAATCTTATTGCTCTAGTAGGACTAAGCGGGGTTATAGTAAGTGAAACTAAGCAATATTTTAAAGAATTAAAACAAGACAAAGAGTATAACGAAGAAGCAGTAGCTCAACGTTAAAAATTTAAAGATTAAAGTACAGGAGTAAAGAGATTAAAAATTTCTTAACTCCTGTGCTTTTTTATTTTGGATGGACTATGTTTTAAGGAATTATTTAAGGAATAAATTTATGCGAATATTATACTTATAATAAGTTTTAATATACATAATATAACGAACTAAATTATATAATTTCGATATAAATGTATTGACAATTATATTATGCAATGATAATATTTAATCATAACAAGTAAATAAATTCATTCATTCATATAATCCTAATAATATGGTTTAGGAGTCTCTACGTAAGAACCGTAAATTCTTCGTCTATGAGTGAATCTTTGTGGAATAATAATTTTCAAATTATTATTACTCTTTTTTGAGTTTGTTACTACCACCAGATTTGCTCTTAGTCTGATGGTAGTTTTTTTATTTAAAAATATACATAGGGGGAATTACTGTGAAGGTAGCAATTATCTTTGGTAGCAAGTCAGATATTAAGAAAATGCAAGGGGCAGCAGAAATACTAAAGGAATTCAATGTGGAATATAAGGCTTATATTTTATCAGCTCATAGAGTACCGGAAGAACTATGTAGAAAGATAAAGGAAATAGAAGATGAAGGATATGAATGTATTATAGCTGGGGCTGGACTTGCAGCTCATCTACCAGGAGTCATTTCATCTCAAACTATACTTCCAGTTATAGGAGTACCAATAGATGCTTCCCTAAATGGACTAGATTCTCTTCTTTCTATGGTACAGATGCCAAAGCCTGTTCCAGTAGGAGTAGTTGGAATAAACAATAGTTTTAATGCTGGCATGTTATCAATTCAAATCTTATCTTTAAAATATCCAGAGTTAAAAGAAAAATTAATTAAGTATAGAGAAAGTATGAAAGAAAAATTTATAAAGGAAAATTCAGAAGGGGTGGAACTTTAATATGGAAAAGGTAATGTTATATGAAGGAAAGGCAAAGAAGGTATTTCAAGGTGAGAATCCAGATGAAGTAATAATATATTATAAGGATGATGCAACAGCTTTTAATGGCGCTAAAAAGTCTCAAATAGATCATAAAGGAGTCCTAAATAATAGTATAACCTCTGCAATATTTGAACTTCTTCACAAAAATGGAGTAAAAACTCACTTTATAAAAAAGCTTAATGAAAGAGAACAGTTGTGCAAAAAAGTTGAAATAGTACCTCTTGAAGTAATAGTAAGAAATGTAGCTGCAGGCAGTATGGCAAAGAGACTTGGAGTACAAGAGGGAAAGGAATTGAAAACAACAGTATTCGAAATTTGCTATAAAAATGATGAACTTGGAGATCCTCTTATAAATGATTATCATGCAGCAGCGTTAGGACTTGCTACCTTCGAAGAATTACATACAATTTATGATACTACATCGAAGATAAATGAAATTCTCAAAAGGTTTTTCTTAGAACAGGGTATAAAACTTATTGATTTTAAATTAGAATTTGGAAGATATAATGGAGAAATAATTTTAGCTGATGAGATATCACCAGATACCTGTAGATTTTGGGATGCCGAGACTAATGAGAAGTTAGATAAGGATAGATTTAGAAGAGACTTAGGTAATGTAGAGGAAGCCTATGTTGAAATATTAAATAGAATATCCAGAGCTCAATAGTAAAAGATGGGGGATATCATGGAGAACATAGAAATTGATAAGTTTAAAGAAGAATGCGGGGTTTTTGGAATTTATTCTAAGTCAGGCTTAGATGTGGCTGCCGTAAGTTATTACGGCCTTTATGCCCTGCAGCATAGAGGACAAGAAAGTGCTGGAATTGTAGTTTCTGATGGGAAAAATCTCATGTGCCACAAGGATATGGGACTTGTAGCGGATGTTTTTAACGAAAACATATTGAAGAATATGAAAGGCAAAGCTGCTATAGGACATGTTAGATATTCTACTACAGGAGAAAGCAAGGCTGAAAATGCACAGCCTCTATTAAGCAAGTTTAAGCTGGGATCAATAGCTATTGCACATAATGGAAACTTAATAAATGCAGATGTAATAAGAGAATTATTAGAAGACGCAGGAGTCCTTTTCCAAACCTCTATAGATTCGGAGGTAATATTAAATCTTATAGCTAGGAAAGCAAAAAAGGGATTGGAACAAGCTATAGTAGATACAGTGCAGGCAATAAAGGGTTCTTATGCTATGGTTATGATTACAGAAGAAAAGTTAATAGGCCTCAGAGATCCAAATGGTATAAGACCTATGTGCATAGGGAAAATAGGAGAGGATTATATTCTATGCTCTGAAAGCTGTGCTTTAGATGCTGTTGGAGCTGAATTTTTAAGAGATGTGGCACCAGGAGAAATTGTAATAATAGATGACAATGGTTTGAAATCTATAGAATTTGCAGAGAAAACGAGATGTATGACCTGTGCATTTGAGTATATATATTTTGCAAGACCAGATAGCACTATTGATGGTATTAATGTTTATACTTCGAGAATTGCTGCTGGAGAGGAGCTTTATAGGGAAGCACCCATAGATGCCGATATTGTTGTAGGTGTTCCAGACTCTGGAATAGCAGCTGCTGTAGGGTATGCAAAGGCATCAGGAATACCTTACGGAATAGGGTTAGTAAAAAATAAGTATGTAGGAAGAACATTTATAACACCTTCTCAGAAGTTAAGAGAACGGGCTGTTTCTGTAAAATTAAATGCTCTTAGGGTGAATGTAGAGGGTAAAAGGGTTGTGCTAATTGATGACTCCATTGTAAGGGGAACCACTAGCAAGAGATTAGTTGAAATCCTTCGTAGAGCAGGAGCTAAAGAAGTTCACTTTAGAGTGTCATCACCTGTTGTAAAGTATCCATGCTATTTTGGAATAGATACACCTTATAGAAAAGAGTTAGTCGGATCTCAAAGGACTATGGATGAAATAAGAGATTTTATAGGAGCAGATAGTATAGGTTATTTGAGTATTAAAGGTTTGCTCAACACTTTAAAGGGAAAAGAAGGCTTTTGTCTAGGATGTTTTAATGGAGAATATCCAATGTCAGCACCTATTGAGAATTCAAAGGATTATTTAGAAAGGTAGGGCATATTATGGTAACTTATAAAGAAGCAGGGGTTAATATAGAAGAAGGATATAAAGCAGTTACTCTTATGAAGAAACATGCATCAGAAACTTTTACAAATGGTGTTCTTAATAACCTAGGAAGTTTTGCAGGTATGTTTGAAATACCAAAATATCATAATCCAGTTCTTGTATCTGGCACAGATGGAGTTGGAACTAAATTAAAAATAGCATTTGATATGAATAGGTATGATACTGTAGGAATTGACTGTGTTGCCATGTGTGTTAATGATATTTTATGTCATGGTGCAAAGCCTTTGTTTTTCTTAGATTATATTGCTTGTGGAAAGCTGGAAGGAGAAAGGGCTGCAGATATTGTTAAAGGTATAAGTCGTGGATGCATAGATGCAGGTTGTGCTCTAATTGGAGGAGAAACAGCAGAAATGCCGGGATTTTATAAAGAAGGAGAATACGATATTGCAGGTTTTTGTGTTGGAATTGTAGAGAAGGATGAGATTATAGATGGAAGTGAAATAAAGCCTAATGATGTACTTATAGGAATTGAGTCTTCTGGAATTCACAGCAATGGATATTCTTTGGTCAGGAAACTCATTACTGATTTAAATCGAGATTTTAATGGAAAGAAAATAGGAGAGATTCTTTTAACTCCTACAAAGATATACGTAAAATTAATTCTCGATTTAATGAACAAGTATAAAATTAAAGGAATGGCTCATATAACTGGAGGAGGCTTCTATGAAAATATTCCAAGAATGTTCAAGCAAAACTATACAGCAGTTATAAATAAAGGAAGCTTTAATGTGCCAGAAATATTTAAATATATTATGTCTTTAGGCGTAGAAGAGGAACATATGTTTAACACATTTAATATGGGAATAGGTTTCGTTTTATGCGTTGATTCTGAAAATTCAGATAGCATTATTAAGGATATAGAAAAAATGGAAAGCAGGGCATATAAAATAGGATATGTAGAAGCTGGAGGAAAAGGTGTATGTTTAAAATAGCTGTTTTAGTATCTGGAGGAGGAACCAACCTGCAAGCTATTATTGATAGCATAGAAAGAAAGGATTTAAAATGCAGCATAGAATTTGTAATTAGCGATAAAGAAGAAGCCTTTGCTATAGAAAGAGCTAAAAAGCACAATATAAAAACTTTTGTATTAAACAGAAAAGTCTATGGCCAAGCATTGTCAGATAAAATTTTAGAGATAGTAGATGAAAAGGTAGACTTAATAGTTCTTGCAGGTTATTTATCTATTTTAAAAGGCGAAATACTAAAAAAATTTGAAAACAGAATTATAAATATTCATCCTTCATTAATACCATCCTTTTGTGGTAAAGGTATGTATGGAATAAAGGTTCATGAAAAAGCCTTAGAATATGGTGTTAAAATTACAGGATGCACTGTTCATTTTGTAGATGAAGGTACTGATACTGGCACTATAATAATTCAAAAGGCAGTGAAGGTTGAAGAGGACGATACACCAGAAAGTCTTCAAAAAAGAGTGCTTGTAGAAGAACATAAAGCACTAGTAGAAGCAATAAAACTCATATCAGAGAAAAAGGTGATTTTACAAAAGGGAAAGATTTACGTATAATTTAGTTTATTAAAGTGATAAATTATTAAACAAGGGGGTACTGATATGATTAAAAGAGCGTTAATAAGCGTTTTTAACAAAGAGGGCATATTAGAATTAGCAAAATTTTTAGTTAGCAAAGGTGTGGAGATTATATCAACAGGTGGTACATACAAATACTTAAAAGAGAATGATATTAATGTTATAGAGGTTAACGAAGTCACAGGTTTTGATGAGATTTTAGATGGAAGAGTAAAAACCCTTCATCCTAGCATACACGGTGGAATATTGGCTATAAGAAATAAGAAAGAGCACATGAAGGTTATAAATGAAAAAAATATAAAGCCCATAGATATGGTAGTGGTTAATTTATATCCTTTCTTTGAAAAAGTTAAAGAGAATTTAGATTTTGATGAAAAGATAGAATTTATAGATATAGGCGGTCCAACCATGATAAGAGCAGCTGCCAAAAACTTTAAAGATGTGGTGGTACTTACAGATACAGAGGATTATAAAAATGTTATAGAACAAATTGAAAATACTGGTGATGTAGACTATAAAACTAGAAAAAGGTTTGCAGGAAAGGTATTTAACCTTATGTCAGCTTATGACGCTGCTATAAGCAATTTTCTTTTAGAAGATGAGGAATATCCAGAATATTTGTCACTTTCTTATAAAAAATCTATGGATTTGAGATACGGAGAGAACTCTCATCAAACTGCTGCTTACTACACAGCAACAAGTGGTAAAGGTGCCATAAATAACTTTAAAGTATTAAATGGAAAACAACTTTCTTATAACAATATTAAAGATATGGATATAGCTTGGAAGACTGTCTCTGAATTTGAGGACATAGCTTGCTGTGGACTTAAACATAATACTCCTTGTGGAGTTGCCCTTGGGGAAGATGTATATGACGCTTATATGAAGGCTTATTCCTGTGATCCTGTTTCTATATTTGGAGGAATAGTAGCCTTTAATAGAAAAGTTGACAAGAAAACAGCAGAAAAAATGATATCTATATTTTTAGAAATAGTAATTGCTCCAGATTTTGATGAGGATGCCCTAGATGTACTTAAAACAAAGAAAAACTTAAGAGTTGTAAAGTGTGCTGTAAAGCCAGAGGATAAATTTAATTTAGCAAAAGTGGACGGAGGAATACTAGTTCAAAGTGAAGATACTTTATTTGCAGAGAAAATGGAGGTAGTAACAGAAAAGAAGCCAAGTGAAGAAGAAATGAAGGATTTAATCTTTGCTATGAAGATATGTAAATATGTAAAATCCAACGCTATTGTAGTAGTGAAGAACGGAATGACAGTGGGTATAGGTGGAGGACAAGTTAATAGGATTTGGGCAGCTAAAGAAGCCCTAGAAAGAGGAAAAGGTGCTGTAGTAATGGCATCAGATGCTTTCTTCCCATTTGACGATGTAGTAAAAACAGCAGCGGAATATGGAATTAAGGCTATTATTCAGCCAGGCGGTTCTATTAGAGATGAAGATTCTATAAAAGCATGTAATGAAAATGGTATAGCAATGGTGTTCACAGGAACAAGGCACTTTAAGCACTAAAGAAAATTGCATAGCAATTTTCTTTAGTTGAAATTTTGGTTGGGGGTTAAAAATATGAAGATTTTAATCATTGGTTCTGGCGGAAGGGAACATGCTATGGCATGGAAGATATCACAAAGTCCTTTAGTAGACAAAATCTATTGTGCTCCAGGAAATGGAGGCACAAGAATGGAAGAAAAATGTGAGAATGTAGATCTAAGAACTATAGAAGAGCTTATTGTTTTTGCAAAGAAAGAAAAAATAGAACTTACAATTGTAGGACCAGAGGTGCCTTTAGTAGAGGGAATTGTGGATGAATTTAAGAAGAATGATTTAAAAATCTTTGGACCAAGCAAAAAAGCTGCTGCTCTTGAAGGAAGTAAGAGTTTTTCAAAGAGTTTTATGAAAAAGTATGGGGTTAAAACAGCAGAGTATCAAACTTTTGATAATGCAGCTAAAGCTTTAGAATATTTAAAAACATGTACTTATCCTACAGTAATAAAAGCAGATGGATTAGCAGCAGGAAAAGGCGTTGTTATATGCCAGAATGAGGAAGAAGCAAGAAATGCTGTGCAGGAGATTATGATTAAAGACATATTTGAAGGTGCTGGAATTAAGATAGTTATTGAAGAATTTTTAGAAGGAGTAGAAGCTTCAATTCTTTCAATTACTGATGGAAAAACTATAATTCCATTTATATCAAGTAAGGACCATAAACAGATATTTGATGGAGATAAGGGGCCTAATACTGGTGGAATGGGAGTTATAGCACCAAATTTTTATTGCACTGAAGAAGTTTTAGAGAAATTTAATAAAGATATTTTAGAGCCTACTTTAGTAGGAATAAGAGAAGAAAAAATGGATTATGTAGGTACTATATTCTTTGGAATTATGATAACTAAAAAAGGAGTATACCTTTTAGAATACAATGTAAGAATGGGAGACCCTGAAACTCAAGCAGTTTTATCTCTTATGAAAAGTGATTACGTAGATTTAATATTAAATGCCTTAGATGGAAAGCTGAAAAACTATAATATAAAGTGGAAAAATTCTCATGTTTGTTGTGTTACAGCTGTATCTAAGGGATATCCGGGAAAATATGAAAAAGGATATAAAATAAAAGGTATAGAAAATACAAACTGCAAAGTATTTATAGCCGGAGCAGAAGAAAGAGAGGGAAATTTAATTACCTCTGGAGGAAGAGTATTAAATGTAGTAGCTCTAGGAAGTACTTTAGAAGAGGCAAGGGAAATAGCTTACAGTGAAATTGAGAAGATTACCTTTGAAGGTATTTATTATAGAAGAGATATAGGAGTAAGATTGGATAAAAATAATTTGTAAGGAGACAGGTGCATGAAAACTGAGATTAGAAGGATATTTGTAGAGAAGAAATCTCCTTTTGATGTAGAAGCAAAAGGGCTTTTAAAAGATATTAGAGAAAATTTGAATATAAAAACTATAGAAAATCTAAGAGTTTTAAACCGTTATGATGTATCTGGAATATCAAAGGAAGAGTATGAAAAAGCAAAACGCATAATTTTTTCAGAGCCTGTAGTAGATATGGTGTATGATGAAGAAATAACTGTTAAGAAGAGTGAAAATATATTTGCTGTAGAATATCTGCCAGGACAATATGACCAAAGAGCTGATTCTGCAGCTCAGTGTATTCAGATATTAACTCAGAATAATAAGCCAATAGTTAGATGTGCAAAGGTTATTATAATCTCGGGAGATCTAAGCAGGGAAGATTTGGAAAATATTAAAAACTATTATATAAATACTGTAGATTCTATGGAAACAACTTTAGAAAAACCACTAAGTCTTGAAATGAATTTAAAAGCTCCAGAAGATGTTGAAGTTTTAGAGAATTTTATAAGTAAAGATTCATATGAGCTTAAAGAATTTATGAATGATAATGGACTTGCTATGAGCTTTGAAGACCTAAAATTTTGTCAAGATTATTTTAGAAATATAGAAAAAAGAAATCCTACCATAACAGAAATAAAAGTAATAGATACTTACTGGTCAGATCATTGTAGACATACAACATTTCAAACACAAATCCAAGAAGTAGAATTCCAAGAAGGAAAGTATACAGATATAATAAAGAAAACCTATGAAGAATATAAAAATTTGAGAAATTATGTTTATGAAGATAAAGAAAAGAATAAAGATATATGTTTAATGGATATAGCAACAATTGGTATGAAAGAACTTAGAAAAAAAGGACTTCTAGAGGACTTAGAAGTATCTGATGAAATTAATGCCTGCAGCATTGAATGTGACGTAGATGTGGATGGAAAAAGTGAAAAGTATCTTATAATGTTTAAAAACGAAACTCACAACCATCCAACAGAAATAGAGCCTTTTGGAGGTGCTGCAACCTGTCTTGGTGGAGCTATACGTGACCCTCTATCAGGAAGGAGTTATGTGTATGGGGCTATGAGAGTAACAGGAAGCGCAGATCCAAGAAAACCAGTTGAAGAAACTTTAAAAGGAAAACTTCCCCAAAGGCAGATTACTATAAAAGCAGCTCAAGGTTACAGCTCATATGGAAATCAAATAGGAATTGCTACAGGTCATGTAGCAGAGGTTTATGATGAAGATTTTTTGGCTAAGAGAATGGAAATTGGAGCCGTAATTGGTGCAGCGCCTAAAGAAAATGTTATTAGAGAAACTCCAATAGAAGGAGACTCTATTATACTTGTAGGAGGAAGAACAGGAAGAGATGGCTGTGGTGGTGCAACAGGCTCATCAAAAGAACATGATGAAACATCTATCCTAAATTGTGGCGCTGAAGTTCAAAAGGGAAACGCTCCTGAAGAGAGAAAGCTTCAGAGGCTTTTTAGAAATCCAAAAGTAAGCAGAATCATTAAGAGATGTAATGATTTTGGAGCTGGAGGAGTTTCTGTTGCTATAGGAGAATTAAGTGAAGGTCTTTCTATAAACCTGGATTTAATTACAAAAAAATATGAGGGATTGAATGGAACAGAGCTTGCCATCTCTGAATCCCAAGAGAGAATGGCTGTGGTAGTAGGAAAAGATGATGCAGCAAAATTTATAGAATATGCTAAAGAAGAAAATCTTGAAGCTGTAGAAGTAGCAAAGGTTTCTGGAGATAGAAGACTTAAAATGCTGTGGAGAGGGCAGAACCATAGTTGATATAAGCAGAGACTTTCTAGATACTAATGGAGTTAAGCAAAAGAGTTAATGTAAAAGTACAGAGTCCTTCAGAAGAAGTCCTATTTCAAGGTAACAAATATAGAAGACATAAAAGGCAAATGGATAGAGACTATTGAAAATTTAAATATATGCAGTCAAAAAGGACTTGTAGAAAGATTTGATAATACTATTGGTTCATCAACAGTACTTATGCCTTTTGGTGGAAAATACTGTAAAACCCCGGCGGAAGCTATGTGCTTCAAAATACCTGTGCTAAATGGAGAGAGTTCAACAGTGTACTTTGATGTCTTATGGATACAACCCTAAAATAGGCAAATGGAGCCCATTTCATGGAGCATTATATGCTATAGTAGAGGCAGTAACAAAGATAGTTGCTTCAGGAGGAGATTATAAAAATGTTAGACTTACGCTTCAAGAATACTTTGAAAAGCTTGGAGATGATCCTAAAAAGTGGGGCAAGCCTTTATCAGCACTTTTAGGAGCGCTTTATGCACAAAGAAAGTTGGGTATAGCAGCAATAGGAGGAAAAGACAGTATGTCTGGAACCTTTAAAGATATTAGTGTTCCACCTACTTTAGTTGCTTTTGCAGTAAATGTAACAAATATAGACAATATTATATCTCCAGAATTTAAGAAAAAGGGGAGCAAAGTAATCTTAATAAAGACTCCAAAGAATGAAAATGATATACCAGATTTTAATGAATTGAAAAAAAATTATGAATTAGTTAATAGATTAATAAACAGAAAGTTAGTCTTGTCAGCTTACAGTGTAAAAATGGGCGGAATTGCAGAAGCAATATCTAAGATGAGCTTTGGTAATAAGATAGGTTTTAATTTTTCTAATAATATAAAGGTAGAAGACTTATTCACTCCAGATTATGGCTCTATCATTCTAGAAATATGCAACAAGGTAGAATTAAAGAAAGAATTGAACGATATAAATTATATATTGCTTGGATTTACTCAAAGTACACGTAAAATAAAGATTAAAGATGTAGAAATAGATTTAGAGACATTGATAGAGCATTGGGAAAGGTCCTTTAGAGAATGTATTTCCAACTAAAGTAGAAAAGATATGTGAAGATATAGAATTACAGCTATATGATAGGAAAGATAAGTAGAGCACCCTGTATAAAGACTTCCAAAACCTAAGGTTTATATTCCAGTATTTCCTGGAACAAATTGTGAATATGATATAGAAAAGAGGTTTAAAGCAGCTGGAGCTGAAACCAAAGTAAGTGTATTCAGAAACTTGACATCTAAGGATATAAAAGAATCTATAGAAGATATGGTAGATAGTATAAATAATTCTCAGATAATAGCTCTTCCAGGAGGCTTTAGCGCTGGTGATGAGCCAGATGGTTCAGGGAAGTTTATAGCAACCGTATTTAGAAATCCTAAGGTTAAAGATGCAGTAATGAAATTCTTAAATTATAGAGATGGTTTAATTCTTGGTATATGCAATGGATTTCAAGCTCTAATAAAACTGGGGCTGCTTCCATATGGAGAAATAAGGGATATAGATGAAGAATCTCCTACATTAACTTACAATACTATAGGAAGACATAGTTCTAAATTTTGTAATGACCAAAAAAGTTTCAAATCTATCACCGTGGCTTTCTAATATAAGTCTTGGAGATGTCTATAGTATACCTATATCTCATGGAGAAGGAAGATTTGTATGTACTCCTAAAATGGCTCAAGAGTTATTAAAAAATGGACAGATAGCAACTCAATATGTTGATTTTTGTGGAAATCCAACCTATGATATAGAATTTAATCCTAATGGATCTATGTATGCAGTTGAAGGCATAACAAGTCCTGATGGAAGAATATTTGGGAAAATGGGGCATTCAGAGAGAATTGGAGAAAATCTTTATAAAAACATAGCAGGTGAAAAGGATCAAAAAATATTTGAAGCTGGAGTTAGCTATTTTAAATAAATAATAATGCTATTTAATTTAAAAATAAAAAAATGTTCATATGTGTTGACTAATGTAGAATATGGTGATAACATAGTAGAAAACAAAATATCTTTTTATTTAACTCATATAAATCCGATAATACGGTTCGGAAGTTTCTACAGGAAAACCTTAAATTTTTCTACTATGAGTAAGCTTAGCTACGATTGTCATAGATTCTAGTTGCAGGTTTACTTGTGCCTGTAGCTAGAATTTTTTACTTTAAAAAAGTTTTTTATAACGAAGGAGGAATAACATGGAAGTAGCAGACAAAGATAAAGTTTCTATACTTGAAAAAGCATTTAAACTATCAGAAAATAACACAAACATAAAAACCGAGATATTAGCGGGTCTTACAACATTTATTACAGTAGCTTATGTGCTTTTAGTAATTCCTAATACACTTAAGGCATCAGGCATGAACTCAGCAGGATTACAGGGAGATGCTGCAGGAACTTTGACTATATTGAATGATCCAATCGTAGGTTCGGCTTTTGCTAGTACTTGTATAGCATCAGCTATAGGTACCTTTATAATGGCCATTTTATGCTAATTTACCAATTGTATTAGCTCCTGGAATTGGACTTACAGCATTTTTCTCATATAGTGTTTGCTTAAATCTAGGATATACGTGGCAGCAGGGGATAACAGCAGTTTTTATATCAGGAAGTGTATTTATATTAATAACATTAACCTCTATAAGAGAAAAAATAGTAGATGCACTACCACAAAATCTTAAGCTTGCTATAACAGCAGGAATTGGATTATTCATATCATTAATAGGATTGAAGAGTGGAAATATAATAGTGTCCAATCCAGGTACTTTAGTTGGTTTTGGAGATTTTAAAAATCCAAGTACTATACTTACTATAATAGGTATAGTTATTATGGCTATATTAATGGCTAAAAAAGTAAAAAGGTGCTATGTTAATAAGCATGATAATAACAACAATTATAGGAATACCTATGGGAATAACTAAGACAGGAGGAATGCAGTTATTCTATGTTCCACCAATCGGAAAAACTTTTTTCTCATTTGATTTTCAAGGATTATTAGGACATGGAGGAAGTGGAGTAATTGGTGCCATTGTGAGCATATTCATGGTTATAGTAACATTTAGTCTTGTAGACTTATTCGATAGTATAGGAACATTAGTAGGAACAGCTCAAAAGGCAGATATGGTAATGGAAGATGGAAAAGTTAAAAACATGAAACAAGCACTTTTATCAGATTCTTTAGCAACGACTATGGGAGCAATGTTTGGTACTACCACTTTAGCTACAGTTGTAGAATCAGCGGCAGGAATTGCAGAAGGTGGAAGAACAGGACTTACTTCTTTTGTAGTTGGAGTTTTATTTTTAGTATCACTTTTCTTCGGCGGATTAATTGGGATAGTTCCATCAGAAGCTACAGCGCCAGCATT
The DNA here is from genome assembly GCF_047777555.1 of Clostridium sp. GTDB lineage: Bacteria > Bacillota > Clostridia > Clostridiales > Clostridiaceae > Clostridium_H. The sequence continues at coordinate 167,971 of NZ_JBKEEV010000006.1, forward strand.
GGTTATTGTAGGAGTTCTTATGTTAGGAGCAGTTAAAGAAATTGATTTTGACGATTTTACAGAAGCATTACCAGCGTTCTTTACAATTGCTATTATGCCATTTAGCTACAGTATTGCTAATGGAGTAGCAGCCGGAATCATCTTTTACCCAATAATGAAGTTAGTTACAGGTAAATACAAAAAGATGTACATCCAATTATGTATGTGTTAGCATTATTATTTATCTTTAGATTTGTTATGCTGCCGCAATAAAGAAAAATGCGCAGCATTTT
>NZ_JBKEEV010000015.1:0-17839 GCF_047777555.1 Clostridium sp.
AGGAGTATAATGCAAATTAATGAAATTTTAAAAACAGAAGAATCTAAACGTAATTTTTTGATATGATTAGTATTCTTATCAAAAGCAGATGGAATTGTTGATGAATCAGAAAAGTTGTATTTCAATAATGCAGCAACTTCACTTCAAATTAGTGAAGAGTCAGTAAATGAAATTAATTCATGTTGGGAAAAGGATATAATGCCACAACTTGTATTTGAAAATAAGAAAGAAAAATTATTTTTTTTAACTCAAGCAATTCAATTATGTAATGTAGATAATGCATATACAGAAAAGGAAAAAGAATTTATACATAAAATTTCAATAGATTTAGGCGTATCTAATGATTCAGTTCAAAAAATTGAAGCCTGGGTAAAAGCAGGACTTGAGTGGCAAGCTGAAGGTAACAAGTTAATTGAATTGGAGGTATAATAATATGGGATTTGGTAAATGGTTAGTTGGTGGAGTTTGTACGGTTGGAGCAGTTATTGCAGCTCCAGTTGTTGTTCCGTTGGCAGCAGGAGCAGTTGCATCTTCTGTAGCAGCAACTGCTGTAGGTGGTGCAATGGCAACGGTTGGGGGTGCAGTTGGTACAGCAGCAGGTACCGTTGGACTTACTTCGGTTGCTACGGCTGCTGGAACAACTGCAGGTGCAACTGCAGTTGGTACAATAGCTACAGCAGGAACTGTTGGTGCAGCTACTACGAGATCTGGTGCTAAAAAAATGTTAGAAGCCAAGGAGATAGTTGAGTTGGCTGAAGGAAGATATAATAAGAAAAAACAAGAAGTTGATAAAGAAGAGAAAAAGGCTAATCAAGGGCTTGAGTATTTAGGTAAATTAAAACTTGAAGTATGGAAGAGTTTTGATGAATTTTATTGTGTTATAACAAAAATAAAAAACTGTAAGATATTAGAAGGCAAAGCTAAAGAGGAAAGTTTCAAAATTTCCAAAGAAGAGCTAGATAATCTAAGAAGTTTATCATTTGAAGCTTCTGAATTATTAAGTGCTGGTGCTGGTTCATTGGCAACAGGAGCATTAGCTGGTTTGGCGGCTTATGGTGGTACTATGGCAGTAGGAACTGCTTCTACAGGTGCAGCAATAGCAGGGCTGTCAGGAGCTGCTGCAACAAATGCGACTTTGGCTGCTCTAGGCGGTGGTTCAATAGCAACAGGAGGATTAGGCATGGCAGGTGGTACAGCAGTTCTTGGTGGAGTGATTGCAGCACCTGCATTAGCAATTGGTGGTATCTTTCTTGCAATTAAAGGTAATAATAGTATTGATAAAGCAAATGAGGTTTCAGAGAAAGCTGATAAAGCTATTGACCAAATGAATTTAAGTATTAAACTTATTAAAGATATTGATGATACTGTTGATAGCGTTTATACGGAACTTAAGTTATTAAGTGATAAGTTTAGAATAAATTTAGATAAATTAAAGAGTATTGTAAGAAAGAAACAAGATTTTCACTGCTTTAATGATTATGAAGTAAATATAACAGAAACATGTGTTTTGATAGTAAAAATCTTGAAAAAATTAACTACTACAGATTTATTAATTAAGAAGGATGGTACACAAGCTGTTAATCATGAGCAAATAGATGTTGTAGTAAATAAAGCTAAACTAACAAATATTGAATTGAGTTAGATATGAACAGCGCAACATAAATTCTATAATTTATAACAGAGAAGAAGTAGTTAATGTTATTTGGTTAATGAATTGTATTAAGTACTGTAAGAATTGAATATAATAAACAAGCTGTCTTACTTTAGAATTTACTAAAGTGAGACAGCTTTTAATTTTAATATCTTATAAATACAAATATATAATAAAATTTATTCAGTTATAGGTTTTTTAACTACTGAAAGTATAATTGCTGTTACTATGGTACCTGCTACTAAAGCAACTAAGTATCCACCAAGATTTGTTACAACATTTGGAATTGCTAAAACCCATGCTCCACCATGAGGAACTGCAAGTTTACAACCCAATATCATTGATATTGCTCCTGCAACTGCAGAACCAGCCATATTTGCAGGAATTACTCTCAATGGGTCAGCTGCTGCAAATGGTATAGCTCCTTCTGTTATAAATGATAATCCAAGTGCCCAAGCTGCTTTTCCGGCTTCTCTTTCTGCAATTGTGAATTTGTTTTTAGCCATTACTGTTGAAGCTAAAGCTATTCCAAGTGGAGGAGTCATTCCGGCTACCATAACTGCGGCCATTATTGGAGAACCACCTGCCACTATTGTACCTGTACCAAAAACATAAGCAGCTTTATTAACTGGACCGCCCATGTCAAATGCCATCATGCATCCAAGAATTAAACCAAGAACTGCTGCGTTTACACCTGATAATCCTTTTAACCAACCTAGTAAGGCTGTATTTATAGCTACGAGAGGACCACCTAAGATAAATAAATATATTAATCCCATTATTGCTACTGAAAAGAATGGTAATATTAAAACGGGCATTAAACCGTCTAGTGTTTTTGGAAGTTTAATAATTTTCTTTAAGCCTAAAACTATATAACCTGCTAAGAAACCTGTGATCAAAGCACCTAAAAATCCACTAGTACCAGCTGCTGGAGGGTTAGCTAAAAATTGTCCACTAAAAATTGTTCCACTTGCAAGAGAACCACCTACAAAACCGGCTGCAATACCTGGTCTATCAGCTATTGAATAGGCAATATATCCTGATAGAACTGGTAACATAAGAGCAAATGCTCCCTTACCTGTGTTGAACAAGGCCTCTGCAACAGTTCCTGGACAGTCAAAAACATAAATTCCACCAAGTGCGAAACCTAAAGCTATTAAAAGACCACCAGCTACAACAAATGGTAGCATGAAGGATACACCTGTCATTAAGTGTTTATACACACCTGTTTTTTCTTTTTTTTCAACTACTGGCATTTTTGTATAAGCTTTTCTTTCTTTTGGTTTAGCAGCTAAAGCCTTGTTTATAAGGCCTTTAGGATCTTTAATTGCGTCTTTAACTGAAACTTCTATCATTGGTTTGCCAACAAATCTTGATGTATCAACATTTGTATCTGCTGCAATTATAACTGCATCAGCATTTTTTAACTCCTGTTTTGTAATTACATTTTCAGCACCTACAGAACCTTGAGTTTCAACTTTTATTTCATGACCCATTTCCTTTGCTGCCATTTGAAGAGCTTCTGCTGCCATATATGTGTGAGCTATACCAGTAGGACAAGATGTTACTGCTACTAATTTCATAATCCTTCCTCCTTTTTATTTATTCAAAGACTTCTATGAATTCTTCGAAACTCTGAGATTTAAATAACTGTTCTCTTATTTCAGTATGCATAAGTTTTCTAGAAATTTCGCTTAATGCTCTTAGGTGAATATCACTTGATTCTTTTGGAACAGCAATAAGGAAAAATAGGTGAGCTGGCTTATCATCCATGGACTCATAATCAATGCCTTTATTACTTCTTCCAAAAGCTATAGCAGGTTCTTTTACGGCATTACTTTTTCCATGTGGTATTGCAATTCCCATGCCTATACCAGTTGAAAATTCTTTCTCTCTCTTTAAAACAGCTTTTCTAAATTTTTCTTTGTCGATTATTTTGCCATCATCATATAAAATTTGTATTAATTCTTTTATAACTTCATCTTTGTTGGTTGCTTTTAGATTAAAGCATACTCTGTTTTCTGAAAACATATCTTTTGTTAACATTTAAACCATCTCCTTAATTTCAAATTTAGTATCTATTAATAATTTGTTTACCTGATTTAAAGTAGAAACTTGTGTACCATATAAGATATACAAAGCTGCAATACAGGTAATTACAAATATTAAAGCTTAATCATCTTTATTAGTGTAGATTATTTCAATACCAGCATCTTCAAAGTTTTTTAAAGTTTCCCCATCTAAATCCCCGCTAGTTATTATAGAAGATATAGACTTTAAAGGGCTTATAATGGAAAAGGATACTTTATTAAATTTAGAACTATCTGCCACAACAATAACGTTATTTGATACATTCATCATAGTTTTTTTAGTTTGAGCCTCTATAAAATTGGGGGTTGTTATTCCTTCTTGTATTGATATAGCATTAGTTCCAATAAAAGCTTTATCAACTCTAAAGTTTTTTAATACATTTTCAGTTATAGGTCCAACCATAGCTCTTGTAGTAAATCTCATACTTCCACCTGTGACAATCAAATCTATATTTTCATTGTTTGATAAAACAGATGATATATCTATAGAATTTGTTATAACTGTAACTTTATGTGCGGTTATATGTTTTGCTATTTCTAAAGTTGTAGTTCCTGAGTCTAGTAAAATGGTGTCTCCATCTTTTATCATTGAAGCTGCAAGTTTTGCTATAGCAACTTTTTCATCATGACCTTCTATTTCTTTTTCTTTAAAAGAAGGTTCAAAACTAGTGCTCTGTAGGCTAACTGCACCTCCATGTGTTCTACTTAACAGACCTTTTTCATCCATCTCTTGCAGGTCTCTTCTTATAGTAGATTCAGAAACATTAAACAGTTCTGTTAAAGTAACTACTTTTAAACTACCTTGTTCTTTTAATAATTTTAATATTTTATTTTGACGTTCCTCTGCAAACATATAATTACCACTTCCGTTATAAGTATTTGTAATATATCTTTCAAAAACAATCAACCAATAATTATTTGTAAACGTTATTGACTGATTGACTTAATTATAATTCATTTACACAATGATGTCAATATAATTTTGAACGTTTTTAAATGATTTTTGACTGATTTTTGACTGATTAGTAATGGTACTGCAGCACGGTATATTTTAAGGTTAATTTAAGGTTTTAATAGTAAAATTTAGTATGTATTACATAAAAACTGATAAAATATTTGCTTTTATGTAGGTATATAAAAAATTTTAAAAGGGGGAAAATGAAAATGGTAAGTTCAATTGGACAGAGTGCTGTTGATCCAAGTGTTTGGCAGCAATATGCTTCTAGCAGCACTAGTAGTACTGAAACAAGTGAAGACACAACAGAAACAAAAAAAGTTCAGGGTAATAGACCTCCACGTCCTAAAAATGGTGGTATGAACAAAGCTGGAAAAGGGGGAAAAGGAGGACCACCACCAAAACAATCTTCTCAAAAATTAACTTCATCTCAAGAGGACACAGTAAAATCAATTCTTGAGCAATATGACAGTTCATCATTGACAGAAGATGATGCAACTTCTATAACAGAAGCAATTGCTGAGGCAGGTATAGATGAGAGTTCATCTTTAGCAGATACTATTAGTGATCTTGGTTTTGATGCTGAGACTATTAATAGCCTTAGCTCTTCAGATGATGATACTTATTCATTAAGTGATGATGATTATTATTCAAGTGATGATATGGGTGATCTTGAAACTATGGGAAACTTTAAAAGCTTAAGTTCATCTATAAGTAATGATGTAAATGATGTATCAGAGGGAAATGAAATAACGCAAATGCAGATGGCAGCACTTGTTAATGCATATCAGCAAAACCAAAATTATGGATATAATTTTGAAGATAGCAGTGAAAGCAGCTTGAATTATACTGCTTAATTACTTATAGTAACCAGCAACATGTAAAAGGATTCATGTCTTTAATGTAGACATGGATCCTTATTGTCCATTTAGAAAACCACCTGCTATGCAGGTGTGTTCAGAAGAGCTTAAGCGTTGAAAAAAAATACCTCACTTTGATAAAATAGATATGGTTTCGTCAGCCAATCTAAAATCAAAGGAGGTATTGCCCGAATGGACAATAATAGTTTATCACATACAAAGTGGAGATGTAAATATCATATAGTGTTTGCACCTAAATATAGGAGAAAAGAAATATATGGAGAAAAGAAAAAAGAAATAGGGAAAATACTGAGAACATTATGTGAATGGAAGGGGGTAGAAATAATAGAAGCAAATGCATGTAAAGATCATATACATATGCTTGTATCAATACCACCTAAAATGAGTGTATCTGGATTTGTAGGTTTCTTAAAAGGGAAAAGTAGCTTAATGATATTTGAAAAATTTGCAAATTTAAAATATAAATATGGGAATAGACATTTCTGGTGTAGAGGATTTTATGTAGATACGGTTGGAAAAAATAAAAATGCAATAAAAGAATATATAAAGAATCAACAAAATGAAGATATGATCGCAGATCAAATAAGTATTAAAGAATATATAGACCCTTTTAAGGGTAGCAAGTAACAGTTAAAATTGCGGCTGACGGGACTTTTATATGTGCCTTAAGGCATAACGCTGGTAATATGCCCTTATAGGGCTTAGGAAAAACCACCAGCTAAGCTGGTGGATATTTATTGTAATAATGTAACTATTTTATTTTTTTATAAATGCAAAACATATGAAAACCTTATTAAATTGTTAAAAGAAATATGCACATTTTGTGAAAACATGGTATAATATGATGAAAAATTAATAATTTAGGAGGTAATTGATGAATAATAATGAAACAAGTAAAAAAGTACATAAGGAATATGCCGCCCTTGAAACTGTACCAAAAAGTGAAAGAACAATAAGTTTTTTGGACATGCTTACAACATGGATAGGTGCTAACGCAAATAATGGAACTTGGTATGTTGGAGGAGTTGTAGCTGGGGCCACATTTGGCGGAGCTGCTCTAGTAACTTTAGTTTCAAATCCAATTGCATATGTGATAATGGCACTAATAGGGTTTATAGGGTATAAAGTTGGTACGTCTACTATGGCACTTACAAGACCTGCTTTTGGTGTTAGAGGAAGCTTTTTACCATCTGTGCTTAACATAACTCAATTTATTGGATGGGCAGCCGTAAATACTTTTATAGCTGCAATCTCTATAAGTTACATATTAAAAGATATGTTTGAACTTCCTGCGTATGGATCAAATGGAAGTGAAAAGACAATGCTTATAGGAATTGCAATAATGAGTATACTTCATATTGTATCTATTGCAACAGGGCATAAATCTGTAAAAATGGTAGAAAAAATAGGAGTTGTGTTTATACTGATTTTAGGAGTGTGGGAAACAGTAGTTGTTTTAAAACAAGTTCCTTTAAGCCAGATTATAGCCTGGAGACCTCCTTCAGGAAAAGTTATGGATATAGGATTAGCTTTTGATGCTATGGCTGCTTTTAGTCTTGGATGGGTTCCTGCAATTGCAGATTTTACAAGATATAGTAAGAGTAAAAAGGCATCTACAGTAGCACCTATAATTGGGGCAAATGTTGGACTGTTTTGGTTTGCTTTTGTAGGTATAATTGGAGCAATTGGTACAGCAGTTACAACAGGAGTATATGATCCTAACAATTCTGATCCAAGCACTATTGTAAGTAAGCTTGGTCTTGGAGTTATAGCACTTTTAGTTATTATATTGACAAGTACTACGGCAAATGCAATAAATCTTATGGGGGCAGGAATTTCTGTTACAAATTTGAATAAAAAGATAAAATCTCAAACAGCTCTTTTTGGAGTTACAATATTTGCAGCTATTTTAACTGTTGTTCCAATTTATGCTACTAGTTTTTTAGATTCTTTTGAAATGTTTCTTGACTATGTAGGCATGGTATTCGGACCTATTTTTGGAATTATGATAGCGGATTATTATTTGGTTAGAAAAAAACAGTATGAAGTAGAAGAATTTGATGATGAAAAAGGTGAGTATTGGTATAAGAATGGATTTAATCTTGTTACGATTAGTGTTTGGTTAATTTCAGTTATTATATTTTTAATTATAAAAAATTTGCCTATACTTACTAAAACAATAGGTGCTATTTATCCAATAATCATAATTTCGGGAACTTTATATTTTGTAAGTAGTAAAATCTTTTTCAAAAATAAGCAATCAAATAAGGAAGTGGAAGAGGTATGTTAATTAAAAATGTAAGACTTAGAAATAAAGATGGAGTATATGACATTTTAATTGAAAATGGACTCATAAAGGAGATTTCTAAAAATATAGAAAAACAAGATAAAGATATAATTGATGGAAATGGAAATTTAGCACTTCCACCTTTTGTTGAGCCCCATGTTCACCTAGATACTACACTTACTGCAGGAGAGCCAAAATGGAACATAAGCGGAACTCTTTTTGAAGGTATAGAAACTTGGGCGCTTAGAAAGAAAATGCTTACAGAAGAAGATGTTATAAAAAGAGCTACTACTGCACTTAAATGGCAGATAGCAAATGGAATACAGTATGTAAGAACTCATGTAGATGTTACAGATCCCAATCTTACAGCATTAAAAGCTTTAATTAAAGTAAGAGAGGAAATGAAAGAATTTGTGGATATACAGATAGTTGCGTTTCCCCAGGAAGGGATAAATTCTTTTCCTTCAGGATTAAAACTTTTGGAGGAATCCTTAAAGCTTGGCGCAGATGTAGTAGGGGCTATTCCACATTTTGAATTTACAAGGGAATATGGAGTAGATTCTGTAAAAAAGGCAATAGAACTTGCAGTAAAATATGATAAATTAGTTGATGTGCACTGTGATGAAATTGATGATGAACAATCTAGATTTATAGAAGTAGTTGCAGCAGAGGCATATAATCATGGAATAGGCAAAAGAGTTACAGCAAGTCATACTACAGCAATGCATTCCTATAATAATGCATATGCGTATAAACTCTTTAGACTCTTAAAAATGTCAGATATAAATTTCATATCTAATCCTATAGTAAACACTCATCTTCAGGGAAGATTTGATACTTATCCTAAGAGAAGGGGAATTACAAGAGTTAAAGAGATGATAGATGCAGATATCAATGTATGTTTTGGACATGATGATATATGTGATCCATGGTATCCGATGGGTACAGGCAATATGCTTCAGGTACTTCAAATGGGAATACACGTGTGCCAACTTATGGGCTATGATCAGATTGTAAATTCAATTGATCTTATAACAAAAAACAGTGCAAAAACAATGCATCTTGAAGATGATTATGGAATAAAGGAAGGAAATACTGCCAATCTCATTATACTAAATGGAAAAAATGAGTATGATGTTATAAGAAAGCAGTCTGAAGTATTGTATTCAATAAGAAAAGGGAAAATACTTTCAAAAACGAAACCTAAAAATACAGATATTTATATGAATGGTAAAGAAACAATTACATTTGATATAAATAAGTAATATTAATTAGTTGCAAATGAAAAAAAGAGATGAGAGCAGTTTGTGTCAAGTTAAAGCTAAGTAATTTTACAAAAATTATTTGACTATATATAATATTTTTAATTAGGAGGTAGTAATGTTTAGTTACAAAACGTTTGAAAATATAAGCATTGAAAAAATACATAATACATTTTTAGAAGCATTTTCAGATTATCAAGTAAAAATAGATTTACCTCTTTTAAAGTTTGAAAAAATGATTCAACGAAGAGGTTATGTTGTTGAAGCTTCAATAGGGGCATTTAATAATAATATATTAGTTGGATTTATTTTAAATTCAATTAGACAATGGAATGGAAAATTAACTGCCTATGACACAGGAACAGGTGTTATAAAGGCCTATAGGAAGCATGGTATAACAAGTAATATGTTTCTAAATGTCAGACAAATACTTGAAGAAATAGGAGTTGAGCAATATTTACTTGAAGTAATTCAATCAAATACATCTGCAGTTAATCTCTATAAAAAACAAGGATTTAAAATTTTAAGAAACTTTGAATGCTTTAATTTATATAAAAATATGTATAATTCTATAACAACATATAAAACTCAACATATTAATATGATTACTGAAAGTCAATGGAAAAAACTAATAAAGTTTTGGGATTTCAAGCCATCTTGGCAGAATTCCATTGATTCAATTAATGCAGTATCAAATACATTTATATATTCTATTGTAAGCATAGATGATACTATTGTTGGCTATGGAATCATTGATAAAAATACAGGAGATATTCCACAAATAGCAGTAGATAAAAATTACAGATGTAAAGGTATTGGAAGGAGTATATTTACAGATTTATTGAATAGTACAAAATCATATAATATTGGTGTTATAAACGTAGATAGTCAATGTATTTCTATGAGAAATTTCTTACTTAATTTAGGTTTTTCACAAAATCTTAAGCAATATGAAATGGTGTTGAAATTATAATATAAAAGAAATACTTATTTGCCTACTACTCATTTATATATGATTAATTGCATTTTTAAGGCTGATTTTACAAAAATCATTTGACTATTATAAGCATTGAATAAGTATTTATGCAAACAATAATATATTTTTATATCATTTGCTCTAGTTTTCTATACAATAGGTGTTGTTTCTGAAAAAATTACAGGAGTTTTAAAACCATATCATATTATATTTTTCATATTGGGCTTAATTTGTGATACAACTGGAACATCTTTAATGGCAAAGATAAGTGAAGACCCACTAGCAATTTCTTTCCACAGTGTAACAGGATTTGTGGCTATAATTTTAATGCTAATCCATACAATTTGGGCTATATATGTATTATTAAAGGGAATAGACATGAAAAAGAGACATTTCATAAATTCAGCCTATTTGTTTGGATATTATGGTTAATTCCATACTTTAGTGGAATTGTTTACGCTATGGTTATGAAGTGAATTAAATTTAAAAAATACTTTAATTTTTAAGAAGACTATTTTATACTTAAAATATGGTAATTAATAATTTTTATTCCAATTAAAATAAATTAATTTTCAATAAAAAATGTACAAGTAGTAAAAGGGAGTTATGGTCAGACTTTTATAAGTTGAACTGAATATTGTATAAGTATATAACCATATGGGGGAAAAGAAAAATGATTGAATTAAATGAAAAGATAGTTGTATCAATACTTGTAGCATGTCTTTTAACATCAATATTAAGCTTTGTACTAAATGGAGAATTCAATGGATTAGCATGTGGAGCAATAATTTATATATTGTTTTTTGACAAATCTAAAATAACAGTATATCATTATGTTTTTGCTATAAGTTTAGTTATAGGACTTCTAATAAATTTAATATGTATATTTTATAAGAATAGTTATGTTGTTAACTTTTGGTCCATAGTTATTTGTAGTGTGGAACTTTTAGCATATTTAAAAAAGTAAGTAGTTTCAATTACGTCATTGCATAGAATAATTTAAAGTGCAGATTATATAATAATTGTTTTAATTATTTAATATAAAAATTAAAGAATTTAAAGGAGAGATTAGAATGTCAATAGGAACATTTAAAGCAACAGTAAAGAAAAAAGAAGGACTAGCAGTTGAGGTTGAATCAAGAGGATTTAAAGTAAACGTTGATCAACCAGAGTCAGTAGGTGGCTCCAATACAGGAATGAATCCTGTTGAATTATTGTTAGGTAGTTTAGGTGCATGTCAAACGATTACAGCTATTTCTCTTGCATCACACTATAAAATTGATTTAAAAGACTTGTGGGTGGAACTTGAAGGGGATTTGGATTTAGATAGTCTATCTGGATCAAAACCTCAAGTAGAGAAGGGCTTTAAAAATATTAGATTTAATTTTCATGTAAAGAGTGATTCTCCAGAAAAAAAGGTTAAAGAGCTAGTTTCACATGTAGAAAAGATATGTCCTGTTTTACAGACATTGCTCAAAAATGTAAGAGTAGATAAAGCCAAAGTAACAATGGAAAATTAAAAAAGGGTGTAGAGCTATAATAGAGTATAGCCTACATCCTTTTAAATTTACTTGACCAGAATACCTCAGTAGATTATATTAATTTAAAGAGTAACAAAAATATAATATGTATTTAGAAGGAGTTTTTAAAATGTACAGTATTAGAAAAGCTACTATTTTAGATTTAGATCGTATATTTGAAATTGAAACTGCTTGTTTTCCAATAAAAGAAGCAGCAAAAAAAGAAGTTTTAAAGGAGAGAATTTTAACTTTTAAAGAAGGATTTATTGTTGCAGAAAATGAAAAGGAAATAATAGGCTTTGTAAATGGTGCAGCAACTAATAGAGATGAAATTATAGATCCTATGTTTGAAAGCATGAAAGAATACCATAATGAAAAAGGTAGCAATTTAGCTATTTATGGATTAGATGTACATCCTGATTATCAGGGAAAGGGCTATTCTAAAATTTTGATGAATGCTTTTATAGATGAAGCTAAAAAGAGCAATCGCAAAAAAGTCATTTTGACTTGTAAAGCTCATTTAATAGGTTTTTATGAAAAGTTTGGTTATAAATGTGAAGGAGTTTCAAATTCTGTACATGGTGGAGCCAAGTGGTATGATATGGCCTTAAATTTATAGATATACATAATTTAAGTGTGGTTAATTGGGCATTAGTGAATTTATTATTATCACAACACTTATAATTATAAGGAAAAAAAGTACTATTTTTTTAAAATGGCTATTTGATATTTTATTAGAAATAAAGATTCCTAAAAGAGAACCTAGCAATAAAGGAATAATATTTATAGCAAGTACAGAAAACATATATTTAGATAGCAAACCATCAAAACCAAGAGTTATTATGGTTAATATATTTTCAATAAATCCGTATACTGCAAAACTAGCTCTAAATTCATCTTTGCTATACCCCTCATTGTTTAAAAATAAGGCAATAGGGGGGCCACTTATGGAAACACTTCCATTTAAAACGCCACTTATAAAGCCTACTGAACTATAAGCAAGTTTTGCTCTTTTAAACTTAATGCTATATCCCTTTATCATAAATATAGAATTTATTAATATTAATGTTCCAACAACAAGTTTAAGTAATTCAGGGTTTACAGTAGTTAACGCATATACTCCAAGAGGGATTCCCAAGGCTCCAAATAATATCATTAACCATATTCTACCTATATCAATAAAATTTTTAGTTGAATAGGCAACTATCATGTTATTAATAAAGCTAGATATAACAATTACGGGAACTATTATTTTCATAGGTAATAGAAAACTCAATAGGGAAACGGCTATTAAAGCATAACCAAAACCAATTGCACCTTGTACAGAACTTGCAAAAAATATTATTAAAGTTGAAAGTATTACTACATATATATCCATTAATAAAAGACTCCTATTTATATAATTCTAGTATAATTTATAATTATAGCATTTATTATTTTAAATATAAACCTATATCATATTTTAGAATCCTTATAAAATCTTTAAAATTGTCCATTATTCTTAAATTGAAAGAAAGGATGATGGAAATGGAAAAATTTATTTTAAAGACAAAAAACCTATGTAAAAAGTTTAAAAGGCAAAGAGCTGTAAATAATATTTCTCTTTCTGTTAAAGAAAATTCAGTATATGGATTGCTGGGGCCAAATGGTGCAGGAAAATCTACTACACTAAAAATGATTACAGGTATACTTAAACCTACCTCTGGAGAAATCTTATTTTGTGGTCATAAATGGAGTAGAAAAGATTTAGCTTATATAGGAGCACTTATTGAATCACCACCTCTATATGAAAATTTAACAGCTAGAGAAAATTTAAAAGTAAGGACACTATTGTTAGGTATTCCAGATAAGCGTATTGATGAAGTGCTTGAGATAGTTGATTTAAAATATACAGGTAAAAAAAGAGCTAGTGAGTTTTCAATGGGTATGAAACAGAGACTTGGAATTGCTATTGCACTTTTAAATAAGCCTAAACTTTTGATATTAGACGAGCCTACTAATGGCCTTGATCCCATAGGAATTCAAGATTTGCGAAAGCTTATTTCTTCTTTTCCAAAGCAGGGAATAACGGTTATTTTATCAAGTCATATTCTATCTGAAGTAGAGCAAATTGCTGATTACATTGGAATTATTTCAAATGGAGTTTTAGGATATGAAGCTAAGATAAATCCAGAAGAGAACTTGGAAAATCTCTTTATGGAAGTAGTAAAAAAGCATAGAGGGTAGGTGAGTAAAATGATAAATTATATAAAAGCTGAAAATCTGAAATTGAAACGCACATTTACAAAAAAACTTGTTGTAATTATGCCGCTAATTAGTTTGTTAATTGCTTTGTTATCTCCAATATGGTATGAAATAAATGCATTTAACTGGTGGTACACTATTATTTTGCCAGGCTATATTGCTCTTTTATCTTTTCTAGTTCATCAAAAAGAGGAGAAAAAACTTAATTATACAGGAGTAATGTGTTTACATGTTGATTTGAAAAAGGTTTGGATGTCAAAAATACTTTTAATTGGGAAATTCATTTTTATCTCCTGCATAATACTTTCTTTAGGTATTTTACCGGGAGGAGTTATTTTCCCAATTACAAATACTATTCCTGTCACAAGGATTATAATAGCGGGGTTTGTTATTACAATAACTTCTATATGGCAGATTCCTCTTTGTCTTTTTATTGCAAAGAAAGCAGGAATTTTACCTACTATATTTATAAATACTTTATTTGGTATTGTTCTTAACCTATTTACAGTGGATAAAGGTATATGGATTGCTTGTCCTTACAGTTTCACATCAAGATTAATGGCACCTATACTTGGAATTTTGCCTAATGGTACTTTAGGGAAAGCAAATAGCCCACTTTTAAATACTAATGTGATTTTCCCGGGTGTAGTTTTATCAATTATATTATTCCTTATTCTTACATTTATTACATCATATTGGTTTAGCAATCAGGAGGTGAAATAGGTAATGGATTTATTTCGTTCAGTAAAATCTGATTTATATAAACTGCGACACACTTTAATTTTATGGATGCATATTTTAATTCCTCTTTTGTGTTCAGTGATTTTTCTGGCTTACTATTCTATTTCTAGTTGGAAAGCTAAGGACAAAGTTTCTGCCTATTTTGAATTTGTGGCAGTTACATTTCCTCTGCTTATTGGATTGATTTGCAGTATGGTTGTGTCACAGGAGGAACAAGCAGGAAACTTCCAAGAATTATTGACAGGGAGTAAGTGGAGGTGGGCTGCACTGATTAGCAAACTTATTTTATTTATTTTAGGGTCATTTTTTTTCATTTTTATAGCTTTATCTATTTTTGGAATTGGATTTCAGTATGTTTTAAATGAAAATAATTTTACACTTAGCTGCTATGTTCAAGTAGGAATTGGATTACTTTTAGGCAATATAATTTTATATATTTTACATACTTTTTTGAGCTTAAGATATGGAAAAGGTGCATCAATTGGAGGAGGAATTGTTGGAAGCTTAATCTGTGCAATTATGATTACAGGGCTTGGAGATAGAATATGGAAGGTAATACCATGGGCTTGGGCTGTAAGGTTTTGCGACTATAGTGTTTTAAGTGAAATAAATTCATCTCTTTATAATATGGTTCAAAGTGAATTAAAAGAAGGAGTTATTATTATGGCAATTGACACTTTGGTAGCACTTGTTATGATTTTAATTTGGTTTTCCTCATGGGAAGGAAGAAAGTCTTTAGAATAAGATGCAAAATCCAGTATAATTGTTTTTAAGAGAAGGTGATATTTTGGCTAAAATACTTGTTATTGATGATGAGAAAGATATTTTAACACTTATAAAAAATGTTCTTTCAAAGGATAATCATTTTGTTGTTACAGTAGATAATGCAATAAATTTATCAAGTGGAGATTTTATTGGTTATGATCTAATTTTATTAGATGTTATGATGCCAGATATAGATGGTTTTACATTATGCAAGAAAATTAGAGATATTGTTGATTGTCCAATTATTTTTCTTACTGCAAAAACTATGGAAAGTGATATTATGTTTGGGCTTGGAATTGGGGCTGATGATTATATAACAAAGCCTTTTTCTGTAGGAGAGCTTAAGGCTAGAGTAAATGCTCATATCCGCAGAGAGCAGCGTGAAAGACACAACTTTCTTGTAGTGTCAGACATAAAGTTTAATTTATTATCTAAGGAAGTTTTTGTAGATAATAAAAAAATACCTTTTACAAAAAGTGAATATGCCATATGTGAATATTTAGCTAGAAATCATGGACAAGTTTTTTCAAAAGAAAATATATATGAAGGTGTTTTTGGATATGATGGAGAAAGTAATAGTTCAGTAATTGCTGAACACATTAAAAATATTCGTGCTAAATTGGCTGTTTTTGATGTAAATCCAATAGAAACAGTTTGGGGGATTGGTTATAAGTGGCGATAAAAATAAGAAATAAAGTTGTTACATTAAAAACAGTATTTATCAGATATTTATTTTCATTAATAGCTGCATTTTTTATAGTAATTGTTTTTATTATATTCTTTGTAGAATTAGCGATGAAAACGCAATTTTTATATCCAGCAAATTATTCTGAAAATATTATAAGAAAAGAAAAGGCTATTTTATCATCTTCTTTAGAGATTAAGGAAAGCATGATTCCAAAAGGATGCTCATTTGCAGTCTTTGATAAAAAATTTAATGTTATAAAGACAAATATGAACAAAGATAATTTATCTGAAGCACTATCATATGCAAAAGGAGATTTTAGTGTAGATGTAGGTCCAAAACAGTACTACTTTATTGAAAGACAAGATGGTTACTGCGTTTTACAATACTATGTGCAGATGAGCTATAATTCGGACTGGTTAAATGAAAAATTTCCCAAACCTGAATATTTTATATATACCATTCTTGTTTTAGGTTGCCTTGTATCTACCATAGTTGTTACAGCTATTTTTGCTAAAAAGTTAAAAATTCATCTAGTCCCTTTAATGAAAGCTACTGAAAAAATTAAAGAGCAGGATTTGAATTTTGATGTTGCTAGCTCTAGAATAAAGGAGTTTAATGATGTACTATTGTCAATTTCTGAAATGAAAACTGAACTTAAAAAATCACTGGAAGAGCAGTGGAATTTAGAACAAGCAAGAAGAGAGCAAATATCTGCATTGACTCATGACATTAAAACACCACTTACTATAGTAAAAGGTAATACTGAACTTTTGTGTGATACAAATCTAAATAAAGAGCAGCAAAGTTACACAAATTTTATTTTAAAAAATACCAACCGAATTGAACAGTACATATTATTACTTACAAAAATCTCTAAAACAGAATCTGAAATATCACTTGTTTTAAAGAAAACTAATGTGGAAGAATTCATTAAAGAGGTTTATAGTGAACTAATGGCTCTTGCAGCTTCAAAACATATAAAGACTGAATGTATAAAAGAAAACATTCCTAAGGAAAGTACATTAGATGAAAAACTGCTTCTTAGATGTCTTATGAATGTTATGTCAAATGCAGTAGATTATACACCTAATGGAGGATTAATAAAATTTCATATATTAGGTAATGATAAAAAACTTAAATTTATAGTTACAGATACAGGTAAAGGATTTACAAAAGAAGGTTTAAATTCAGCTTCAAAACAATTTTATATGGGTGATACAAGTAGAAATTCAAAAAAGCATTTTGGTATGGGACTTTATATAGCGGATTCCATTGCTAAATTGCATAATGGAAGGTTGATTTTAGAAAATGCATCTAATGCAGGCGGTGGTAAAGTAACTATAGAAATTGCTTTAATGTAAAAAAATCAAATATAAAATTTTTTGTTAAATTACTCCTTGATATATATTGACAGTATTGAATAGGTATTCACGCATAAAATAAATATAATTATTTATCTAAAATAGATTTTTAAACATCAAGGAGGAGAGTAAAACTATGCTGCTACTTTATGCAATTATTTTTATATCATCTGCTCTAGTTTTTTATACAATAGGTGTTATTTCTGAAAAAATTACAGGAGTTTTAAAATCATACAATGTTATATTTTTTATATTAGGATTAATTTGTGATACAACAGGGACATCTTTAATGTCAAAGATAAGTGAAGATCCACTAGCAATTTCCTTTCACAGTGCAACAGGACTTGCGGCTATAATTTTAATGCTAATTCATACAATATGGGCTATATATGTCTTAGTAAAGGGGAATAGGCATCAA
>NZ_JBKEEV010000016.1:0-12112 GCF_047777555.1 Clostridium sp.
TTCAAGTTGTTCTTTCAAGCCTATAATATCCTCACCATCCAACTTCAAGTTTTCTAAATTTAAAAGAGCTTTAACGGTTTTAGGATTTTTAGCTTTCGCATTTGTAAGCGCTTTATCAAGCTTAGTATCAAAATTTAATTTTTCAATTTTAGCTTCATACTCTTTGGCAACATTCCTATTTTCTTCCTTTAGCTTTTCAATCTCAGCCGTAAGTTGTTCATTACCCTTAGCCTTCTCTTTTAAAGTTTCCAACTGCTTGTCTCTATCCTTTAACTGTTTTTTATACTCCTTAATAGAATTATTAGCTGTATCCAGTTCAGATTTTTCAACATACCCTGTCTTATCTACAAAATCAATGTCTTTATATTTATTTCTAGTTGATTCTGGAAGTGCTTTAAAAGCATCTTCTCCTATAATCTCATTTAACTTTGGCATTTTTGTTTAACCTCCTAATTTTTTTATAAAATAAAAAGACATATTTCTATGCCTCATATTTTTCTCTAAGCTCTTGCATTATTTCTCTGTTTTCCTTAACTATTTCATCATATTTCTTCTGTAACTTTTCTATCTCTTTTTGATTTTTTCTTATTCTCTCATCTGTATAAAAAGTAGTATATTCCTGTTTGCAATAAGGACAGGTAAAATAAATTTTTTGGACATTATCATTTATCCACTTTGTTTTAAGCTTTTTAATTTTAAATGTGTTTCCACAACAATCACATATTACCTCTTTTTCTTTAAAGGATTTATTTAAACTTTTCATGAATACCTCCTAAATAATAAAAGTACCTACCATATTTACTTGGTAAGTACTTTTATTGAAGCAATGAACTATACTTCTTAACTCTTTTTCTAAGTTCAAATTCATTAATTAAATTTTTATCTGTTTCAGCAATACTAATGTCTGGTTCAAACATTTCACAGCTCATATATACTTTATCAAGGTTATTCAATTCGGCTCCACTTAATTTTTCTTGAATATTCTCATATCTATCCTGATAAAGAGCAATAAACTGTTCAACATTAAGCTTATTATTGATATATTCATTTATTATATCTATAAGACTAACTACTTCACTAGTCATTATCTATTTCCTCCCAATCATCAGGAATTTTATTTCTTGGTGTTATAGTTATTATCTTGCCAGTATCTTTATCAAAATGTGCTGATATTCCATTATATACCTTAACATATGTTCCATTAGGCTCTATATAATTAAAATCTCTATTTAATGTATCTAATATTTGTTCTTTATTTTCGATTCTTCCCTGTCTAATCCTTCCCATTATTTTATTTAAAGCATGTTCTGAAACATCAAATCCGTTATCAATAAAGAATATATACATATCAATGAGTTTTTGTGCATATTTAGGATTATAATTACCTTTTAAATCTATTTTACCATTATTTTGGCCTTTTGTATCATGATTTTTAGAATTACTCTTTTTGTTGTTTTCTATATTTATATATCCATTATTATTACTGAAATAGCCACCATATTTATGGTACCAATCGTCTAGATATGAATCATTACCACCCTTGACCCAATTATTAAGCCTTGATCCTATATTCTCCAAACTGTCGTCAAGTAAAGGTTCTTGATAGCATAATCCATTAGGATGATCCAGTGGACAATCTGCAAGTAAATATTCTCTTCCATCTCTATCTTTGCATAAGGTGCATGTCCTGCCTATTATAAATGAACTATGCCACCTAACCTTAGTTATAAATGGATTCCTTTCACAACTTCTAAGCAATGCTAAAGTATAAGCATGACTTATTGAAGTTCTTGCAAGCCTTTGAGCACTATAGTCTACTGTTTTTGAAGTGCCTGGATAAACCTTTTTCCAGTTCCAATCTTTCTTTGCATCTGGATTTACATATGTCTCTAAATCTTTTGCTAACTCAACAGCACTTTTCTTTTCAGCTATACCCTTCTGAATTATTTTGTCTATATCACCATTTACCTTATTTCCAGTAAACCATATTCTCTTAGAAAGCCCTCTGCCATCTTTGTATATGCTACCTTTAACCAGTTCTTCTACTGCATCATTGGGAACATTGGAAAACATATTCGTAAATGATTTACTCATATTGAGTTTGTATTTTTTATCTATGAGATTAAAGAAATCAAGTTGAATACCTGTTGCTATATTTGCACTTCTTAAGATATTTTCTAAAGTCTGTTTAAATAGGGTTTTATTTATCTGTTTTATTTGAGACTTCAAGGCTTTCCTATAGTCTTCAGCCCACCTTTTCGTCAAACTTCCTTTTTTAGCCTTATTTGCTTTGACTTTCATGTCTTTAGCAGCTTCTTTATATAAATCTCTGATTTGTTTAAACTGCTTCCTTGTAAGCTTATCTCTGTTTTCTCTGGCTTTTTTAATTAACTTCTGATACTCATTCATCTAAGTTACCATCCTGAACTGTCTGCATTTGATCATTTTCAGCTGCAGTAATATCAGCTATTTCTTTGATTATTTCATCCATCTCACCATCTGCATCTTCGGTATTAGAAAAATCTTTAATATACGACTTATGACTTCTTACGTTTGCTTGAACTTCTTCCATGGCAAGGTTCTTCTTGTCATCCATATCTTCTGGAATAGGAAACTTATGATTAAATACAATATTGAACTCCAAATTATCCCATTCATGATTCCAGTCTTTATAGCAGTTAAATTTACTGCAACACTCAATAATGAGCCTTATCAAATCTTTGATTACAGGTTCCCATGTGCTCCATTTTTCATTACACCTTGCTATCAAATCATTGTATAGATATTTTAAAGCTTTAGCACTTGGAACATTGTTTAAATCCTCCTGCCTGGGCATATCCAGCATCTCATACATATCTTTTTCTGCCCTGTCAAGAAATTTTTCAACAGGATCTGCAGAAGTAAATGAACTTTCAAGTCTTTTTGCATCTGCTGTATGGTCCTCATCTATACTTCGCAGTGGCATTATTGCTCCTGGAGCAATCTTACAGCTGTTAACGCTATTTTCGTCAGCATCTATAATTACACGTTCACCAAACATATTAAATCTCAGTGCATCCGCATAATCAGATACTTTTCTATTGTAGCTATTTTGTGCATCCCGAAGGCCAGTAACATCACTCTGTCCATGTATATCACCAAGCATTGCATCATTAAGTATTACCCACGCTGGAAGCTTACCAAGTTTTGTATCCACTTTATCTGTAGATACTGGCTTGTCAAAATTTCCACCAGTGAATGTTTCTATTTGATGTATGCATGTATTGTTTTCTAAACTATAAGTATGCCTGTACCACACTTGTTTATCTTGCTCAAGATCTGCTGTATCCGGCTCCTGAACTACAAGGATAATTTCTTGTAATTTCTTATAATTGCTGGATGTAGTCTTATAGGTAAAATCATTTATAGAATTGTAAAAAATATTTATTGGCTGTTCAGGATTAGCCTCAATCCTAAGAAGTACTCTTCTTCTAACAGTGCAATCTAAAAAAGCCTTTAGAGTATCGCTCCAGAAACCATTATCAGTAAATATTTTATTTATAAACTGTCTTAGTTTTTCACATTTATCTTTGTCTTTCGAGTCATAAGGCTTGAATAGAATGTCAGGAGGCACACTAAACATAAATCTTGCCTGTTTCCGAAGCAGTGGTCCAACTTTATTTCTTATGTCCTGTGCTGGTACATAATCAAGATTATCGTCCACAATCCATGATTGGCCTATAATATCAGGATCACTTATTGCCAACTGTTCATCCTGGCATTTACCTTTGTAATAAAAATAATCGTTTTTACACTGCTTTCTCTCTTTAAGCTGCGGATCTGTGAGATTCAATAGCTGTTCTTTAATATCCATCAGAACACAATATCTCCTTTCTTCCTGTGGTAAACATTATTTTTAAGACCTCTGCCTTTGTTGTATACGCTAGCTGCATATTTTTTCTGTTTAATATCAGCAACCTCATAGCCATCAAGTCCATACCAGATAGCACTAAAAGTATGTGGATCTATATTAAATTCATCCTCTATGATTTCTCCATTTTTGTCTACTGCATAGGTTAAATCCCTTAGTTCCTCTATGGTATTGATACAATTGTCAGAGCATATTATCTTCTTAAACCTCTTAACTTTTTTAGTATTTTGAAGCCTTGAACCTTGAAATTTCTTAGCACCACGCATATTAAATCCCTGCTGTTTATAATATTTTATTGTCTTTGGTTCTGCTGAATCTGCATAAATGAGCTCTTGAGTATCTTTAAACTCAGCTATCTCAACAGCAGTTTTATCATCTGTCATATGATTTTTATAATACTCCCAGTAAATATAAAGAATTTTATTGTCATCATCAATACACATTCTTATAAGAGCGTTATAGGATTTCTCGAATCCAAAATCCATACCAACTCTTTTAATTGGATTTGTTATATTACCTATAGCTTGAAGTACTTCATAATGTGATGCAACTTCAAACTGTGGAAGTACTCTCCTGCCATTTATACCAAATCTACCTTTTCTAGCTATTCTATATAAATCAGGATCATAAGTTTTTAACTCATCAAGTTGTTCTGTATAGCTTTTAGGTAAAAATAAATTATCATCAGCAGTTGAGTGATGATAATATGTGTTATTCCTTATAACTATTCCTTTTTTATAAAGTTCTTCATCGTCAAGAATAAATATTTTCTTCTTTTCATTTTTAAAGAAATATTTATACGTCCAATTATCCTTGCTGACAGGGTTAGTTGAAAGTATCATATGTAGTGACAAACTTGGATGCCTCAAACGTCCTAAAAGTTCTTTGAATCCTGCATATTTAACCTCTGAACATTCTTCTATCCATACTATAGAAACATTATTTATAGATTTCAACTTTGAAGGTTTATCCATACCCTTAAATATTATCTTTGAACCATTAGGAAATTTAACCTGCATTGGAGAAGCTGTAAACTTTATTTTAGTATCAAGTTCCATATCTGTTACTATTTCTTCTAAAAGAGAATAGCAGCTATCTCTTATAGTATCAAATACTTCTCTTATTACAAGTGCCGTTCTCTTTTCCTGCAAAAGTTTCAATATCAGTTTCAAGGCAACATGATAACTCTTAGATGATCCATAACCACCAACTAAAAAATAGAATTTATAGTTCCAATTGAAAATAAAATCTTCAAAGCGTGGATTTACTTCTTTTTCTACAAGCATTATCAATCACTACTTTTTCTCTTTATCATAATTTCTATATGTTTTCCATCATCACTACTCTTAACCTTACTAACCTCAGCTCTGAGTTTTTCAATCCTCAATTTCTGTTCCTCTGTAGCAAGACTACCTTTGAGTAGTTCGTCATACTGCTTAATCATACTCTCAAGAGTTTTCATTGCCCTAGATTGAGCCTGAAGAAATGTGGCCTGTTTATCCCATGCTTGCTGCACTTCCCATCTTTCACCTTTTAGTTTTCCTCTTTTTTCTTCTACTTTTTCTACTGTCTTGTCTTTTTTGTCTTTTACATACATTATCTGTTGAGCTCTTATTATTGCTGCATATTGTATCTGTATATTCTCCCATAAAACATCTAATGGGCCCTTCTCATTGATTTCCTGAATAATATTTATTGTTTCTTCAGGAAGATATTTTGAAAAGAATCCATGTTTTTCAGCATTCTTATTTTTAGGTGGTGCTCCATGACCAACTGCATTTTTATTATTATAGGGTGCACCCTTTTTCTTTTGGTGTGCACCCTTCTGTTTTTTTAATTTGGACCATCCATATCTTTTTACCCACGATTTTACTGTATTTAAACTTACACTATATTTCTCAGCTAATTCCTTGTATTTCATGCCATTTAAATAATCATATTTCGCCTGTTCTTTTAAATCAGGTGCTCTTGGCTCATTCACTATCACCACCTCGTTGCTAGATACTTTGTTTGTTTTGAATTAAAAAAGAAACCTGCTGACAATTCTTTTCTAACATTCTACTTTATTATTAAAACTATTTTCTATTAATTTTAAACACTTCTTACCATAATCAGATATAAGGTATGGTCTGGCTTTCATAAAAGCTATACTATTACCTATTCTGCCATCAAACTTTTCCAATATTCCTAAAGATTATCTAATTATAATCTAGTTAATTCTAGTATCCAGTTTATCCATCCTGATATAGTTGAAGCTCGTCTATAAAATGTATCGTCAGATCTGATATTAAACAAATTGCAATTTTCCATGATTTTTATAATTTCATGTTTAGAAGGCATTTTTCCATGATTTATACATAACTTAAAAGTTTCCCTAAAAGCTTTATGTAATAAAATTAATTCTACTAATTTTAGTTGTCTAGACTTATATTTCAGTTTAAATAATCTTTTCCCTTTTTCAGTAAGTGAAAAGATTATTTCTCCATCTTCTCTACGTTTATCTATTAACCCTAAATACCTACATGCATCAGTATAATAATTCGTTTGCCTTGAATCAAAATCATAATTAGCTGTTATTTCATCTTTAGTTAATTCTGATTTATTTAAAAGTTCGCATAAATTAACTACTCTTTTAAATAAATCTGCTTGTGGAAAAGGAATTTCAGGTTCTTTTATAATTTTTGTATTTTTTAAAACTTCCAATATGTCTTCAAGATTAATTTTTGTTTCTTCGATACTGTATTTTTTTTGTTTAACCAAAACTAAAGAATTATAATTATTAGGATCTTGAAACTCATATTCATAAAAAGTAAATATACCATTTGAATATGTTAAAAATAAAGGCTTAACTTTTTTAATAACCTTATTTATCCATAACCTGTAAGGATAATATAATTGTCGTATTAAAAAATCATCAGACAAAGAATTTTTAGCTTCTATTAATGAAAGAGTTTCTATCCCTTCATATCCTCCATCAATTTCAATCTGAGAATTATTAACCTTAATTCGAACATTATCACCTGAAAATGTATCAATAAAAAAATCAAAGACATCAGAACTCATTCGTCCACTAACTGTTGGTAGTATCTCTTCATCTTCTATAAAATCAACAAGTATACCTGAAACATAAGCACAGTTCAAAGCTGCTGATTCGCTTGTTATATTTTCATAATCAATACTTTCAATATAATTTGGAAAATGCACTTTAACTATTTTAGTTTCTTTTTCTTCAAAATCTTTGTAGGCTTCAAATTGTGAGATTAAATAACTTCCTCTAGTAATTGGAAGAATTGATAGTTTGTGTTTTTTAAATATTTTTGGTAAATTCTTTCTATGATCAAATTTTGTCATTAGTCTTGCTTCTCTAAATTGATTAATTTGAGTCGAAGTTATTTCGAATACCCCATATTTGTCTATTTTTTCTAATATCTTATATTTTTTAAAAATCATCTCCCATGCAGCATCATTTTTAGTATTGCTCATAATTTTTCACCAGCACCTCATCAACTTTTCCTCTTTTGTTACCTTGTGAATTAATTGCTCTATTAGCCTTAACTATTGTAATATTATAATCCCTATATAGATCTAATATAAAATCGGTTGCTGAATTTGAAAGTAAAAATTTTACACCTCTTTGATTTAATTTATCACATAATTTTTTGAGCCTTATTTGTTCCTCTTTATCAAAACCGCCTATATCATAACCAGTAAAACTACTTGTATCACTTACTGGATCATATGGTGGATCAAAATAAATGAAACTACCCTTCCTAGCTCCTTTAACTGCATCCTCAAAATCTCCACATTTAAAAGTTATTTTGGCTTTATTAAAATAATTACTTGCTGCCCTTAATATAGTCGCATTGACAATATTAGGATTTTTATATCTACCAAACGGGACATTAAATTGCCCTTGTGAATTAACTCTGAATAATCCGTTATAACAAGTTTTATTAAGGTAAATTATTCTGGAAGCTTTTTTAACATTACTTAATTGATTATATTTATTTTTATCTCTATCTAATTCTCTTATTTTATAAAAATATTCATCTTCATTTTTATATTTTTTTAAGTCTTCAATTAATTCTTCTACATGATCACGAATCATAAGATATACATTTATTAATTCTCCATTTATATCATTGACTACAGCTTTGTTGGGCTGTAATTCAAATAAAACAGCACCACCCCCTAAAAAAGGCTCATAATAAGTAGAATATTTCTCTGGTATATGTTTTATAATATCGCGCAATAATTGTCGCTTTCCACCAGCCCACTTTAGTACAGGTGTAACAAGCAGATTTTTTTTCATAACATCACCTCAATTTATTAAAATTTATTGTAACATACGTTTGTGTCAAGTTAAAGTGGGCAATTTTATTTTTTCTCTAAGTTATTGAAAATTATGTCATTATGCTTTAAACTTAAATTATATATTAATATCACCCATTTCTATATAATTTCGCTAACTTATATTATAATAGATATATTATGTACAAAAGAGATGTTTTTTGTATCTCCTTTTTTATCATTAATTATTACTATCTTTGCTCACTAAAATTATACTCTAAGCTTCCATTGTATAATATAACTTACTCTAAAAGTTTTAAATAATTAAAATCTTATAAAACCTTCTTGAGCTGCTAATAATGTAGCATACATGATAATTTCTTCTCTCCAACGATAGTAGGTTGTTTTTTCTATATGCAATTCTAAGCAAATATGTCTTTCCCCAAACTCATCAAAATATTTTTTCAAATAACTTTAAGCCATTTTTTGTCCCTCAATTAAATCTTATCTAGTAAGTTTAATTGCTCTTGACGCAGTTGAGTCAGAATGATAACTTATCCCACCTTCCCATTCACTTATATCTCTTCCTCCTGCTTCAATTATATCTTGTTTTATTTCAGAAATATCTGTACTACTTTTTTTACACTATTAAAGGACTAAATTCTTCTTTCTACCAACCACCTTATCTGCTTTACCCTTCGCCCAATTCTCTTATAATCATCATGCTGCATAAGTTTTTCTATATCAAAAAAGAGAGGTTCTCGCCTCTCCTTGATTTTTCCACTTAAATTTTTCTCTAAAATCTTTTCCTACCTTCATTTGTATCGCTCCTACTCTGTTTACAATAATATAATATCATAGTGAAAAGCAGTTTTTATCCCAACTTTGTTTCATCTTTGTTTCAAATCTATCCTATCTTTGTGTCATAATTTTTTATTTATAACTAAATTGATTAATATTTTTTAGTCCCATCTCTATAACTTTCATATCAATATTTTCATTAATTTGTAGTTTTCCTTTTTTTAAGCCCAATAGCTCCTCAATTTCTTCTGGATTCAATGTTAATCCCATATTAGACATTTCCGATAATATTCCTTTGGCATCCAAAATATCATTATCCATTAAAATATCTACTGCCCTATTGAGAACAGTTGGTTTACTCATAATTAATGTATCATCTAACGGCTCACGCTTTCTCCATCCAAGTTTACTCATTTTTTTCATTGCAACCTGATATGAACTGTTAGTGAGTATTCCTAAATGATTTGCTCTGACTAGCATAGCAGAAATTGAAGTCCTCCATTTTTTCTTTAACTGCTTGTAGTAGTTTAAATCTGTAGGGTACATACTTACATCTTTTGAAAACCCATCTTTAGGCAAAAGAAATGCTGATGCAAAAGCATGAGCTTCATTTTCCATATTTCTTATTTCTTCTCTAGTTAGATCATCTATATCCAAAAATCCATCATGCATTATTATGTGTCCAAGCTCATGTGCCAAACTAAATTGTCTTCTTACTGCTGAGTATTTATCATTTCCTAATACTACTATAAAGTATTTTTCTCCATTTATGTTCTGTTGTTGACTATAGGCATCTATAGTATCAGTATTAGTATTCATAGAAGTAATTATTATCCCATTTTTCTCAAGAAGATATACAATATCTTTAATAGGCTCTTCACCTAACCCCCAATAATTTCTAACTTTCATAGCTATATCTTCTATCTCCATATCTTCCTTAAAGTCAGGCAAATTCAATTTAGGAAATTCTATATATTCATCTAGAAAATTAAAAATTTTTCCTATTAATTTGGTTTTTTCTTTTTGAATATTCTCTTCTTTTTTTGTCATTCTACTTGATGCCCTAAAATAAGTGTTTCCTAAATGTATATTTACTTTATCTTTTTCATAAAAATATTCCCTTGGAAATTTAAGCTTATCTATAATTTTTATTAATGTTTCAAATGATGGAGTTGATTTTCCATTTTCAAATTGGGAAATAGCCTGTTTTGATATACCTATATCTTCGGCTAAATCTTTTATGGTTTTCCCTCTATATTTTCTAGCAGACTTAAGCCTTGATCCATTAAACTCTCTACTTATTTTTTTAACTAAATTCTGTTTATTACCATTTAACATTTTTCATGCTAGCCTCCCAAGTACAACTATTTTTAATCTCTGCCGTCATTTTTATACTTTTTAGTATCTTTTCCTTTTTCACCAACAATATTGTCTGTTTTCTTATATTTTAATTTTTCTTTTCTAATTTTTAAATCAATTGGTGGTTTATTCTCATCATATTCATTAGTAATAGTATCAGTATCCGTAATTTCTTCCACTGTAGGTATAATAAATTTATCCCAATTATATGATTTTCTAATTTCAAGATTATAATTTGCTATATTCCCTGATATTGAAGTTAACAAGTCATTATTCTCTTCAAATAAAATATTTACACACAACCTAGCTTCCCTTTGTATTTCTCCTATCATGTCATCTAATTGTTGATTTACATTACTAGTTAAATCATATGATGTCACATTATCCCCTAAAAATGAAAATCTTTGTTGAACAGCTATAGTATCATTTTGATATGCTTCTCTCAAATTTATTGAATTAAGAATTCTTGCATTTCCAGGAATATTCATATTCAAAATAGGTTCACCTTCTTATAATAAAATATATAGTAATCATACCATATATTTAAAATTAGTCAAGTGAATTATTATTAAATTGAAAATAATTAAAGTTATATATCATCATGTATATTTATCCACTTCACAATATACTCAAGTATTTCTTCACGTCTTCTGTAAGCAGTGCTTCTAACACCACCATACATTTCATTGGCTATCCAATCTACACTCTTATTCATCTTATATTTAAATATGATGAATTTCACCATTTCTTCAGACATAGGAGGGACGGTTAGTACCTTTTTAAGTCTGGCCGTATTTCTTTTAAGCTGTCTTATTTTAAATCTATTTCTTCGAATCTGCCTCATGACATATTTAAATTCATCTTCAAGCTTCTCAATTTCTCTTATAACACCCTTTTCTACCATGCTTTCACCAGTTGGACTTGTCTGCACTCTTTCACTAAAACTTGGACTCATGTGGCTGTCTGGGATCACATTTACATTACAGTGTTCTATATCCCACTTTATATCCTCAGCTTGCCCCTGCAGGCTCCTGCACTCTTCTTCAAGAATATCAATTTCACTTAAATCTCTGAAATATCTATACAGTTTCCCTTCAATTTTTTTAAATATATCATTATTAAGCACTGTGTTCCCTCCTAAACCCATTTATTGCTGTAGAGCTGTAGATAAGATAAATTATATTTTGAATTTTAGATTTTTTCTTCTTTTCTCCATATACAAAATTCCACTCACTTTATCCCTCTCAAGGTCCTCGATACAATAATCTTTTTCAAACTTTTTTATTAACCTTAGTTTTTGTTTAAAGCTCCAGTAAGGCAACCCCATCACTCTAGTTTTAAATCCTCCCATTTCAAACACCTTCTCATAATTATCTTTTCACTCCAATCCATCCTGCTCAGCTCTCTTATTCCATTCATTCTTTTCTTTCATAAGAGCAGCAACATTTTTAAAATCTCCATTTGATTCAGCATCTTTAATTTGCTTTTCAATCTTTAAAATAACCTGCCTGTAGAATTCCTTCATTAACACAGATCTTATACCTCCTTTAGCACCTTCAAATCAACATCCGGATATCTTAACTTAAACTGTTTATACGTCCTCTTCCACTGCTGACTTTCATATCCCTTAGTATCTTCAACTTCATAGGTCCCGTCCTTGTTGAGTATCAAGAAGTCAGCTTTATAAGTAATTCCTCTGTTTTCATTATTACCTTCCTGAAGTATAAACTCCGGTTGTAGAACAAAACCTGA
>NZ_JBKEEV010000017.1:0-10661 GCF_047777555.1 Clostridium sp.
GGCTTGTTGATGCTGTCCTTTATGGAGTAAAGGATGTTAAGAACATAGTACATAATCAGAGAGTGCATGTTCATATAGGAACTAAAGAAGTCCTTGCTAGAATAAGGATTTTAGGCAAAGATGAAATTCTAGGAGGAGATAAAGGCTATGTTCAACTAAGATTTGAAGAACCGGTTGCGGCACTTAGAGGAGATAAATTTATAATACGTTCCTATTCTCCAGAAGTTACTATAGGTGGAGGAACTATAATATTTCATTCAACAAGAAATAGACAAAGATTCTCTGAAGAAAGCATTAAGGAATTAAGTATAGGAGAAAAAGGTACTTTAGATGAGCTAATAGAGCTTTGTATTAAAGATTCAAAAGGGTTTTTAAGTCTTAATGAACTTTTTAGATTAACCCTTGAAGATAAAGAAGAAATAGAAAAGGTACTTAATGATTTAGTATATTACAATAAAGTAGTTTATTTAAAGGATGTAGATAAGTATTTAAGCAGAGAGCTGTATCATAAATACATGGAGAGCATTAATAATGAGTTTAAAAATTTATACGAAAAATATCCTTTTAGATTTCAAATAGATAAGGAAGAAATTAAAAGTAAGCTATTTAATTATTTGGATGTAAAAGAATTTACTGCTTTAATAAATTCATATATTAAAGATGGTATTTTTGAAGTGAATAACAACTTTTTAATTCAAGGAGATAAAAAAGCCATTAAGAAGATTCTTAAAATGCCTGAGACTAAATTAATAGAAAAGACTATTCTTGAAGATGGACTAGGGGTTAGAAATATTCAAAGATTAAAAGAAACTGTGAATATAGGGGAATATAAGCATGAAGATATTGTGAAGTTTTTAGTACAGATTGGCAAAGTGGTAGATTTAGGAGGAGGGGTTTTACTCCATAAAGATATCTTTAATGAAGTTGTAAAGAAGATAAAAAATATTTTTGATAAGAAAAAAACCTTTTCTGTAGCAGAAATTAGAGATTATCTAGAAACAAGCAGAAAAATAGCTCTAGCACTAATGGAATATTTAGATAGACTAGGAGTCACCATAAGAGAAGGAGATATTAGAAGGCCGGGAATTAATTATATGAAGTATTTTACATAGAAATTGGTTTAATTCTATATTGAAAGGAGGTGAAAATCAATGATAAAAATAACTAAAGCAGCTGTTGAGAAATTCAATGAGTTAAAAGCTGAATTAAATAATCCTGAAAATGCTATGCTTAGAATTGTTTTTGGAGGCTATGGCTGAGGAGGTCCAAGATTAGATTTGACTCTGGATGAGTCAAAAAAAGAAAATGATATTATAGAGGAATCAGAAGGTATAAAAATAGTATATAATAGTGATCTTGAAGAATTCCTAAAGAATTCAACCATCGATTATTCAGACAACTGGTTCCAACGTGGATTTATTATAACAGGAGGAAACGCATCCTGCTGCTAATAAAAAAGAGGGCTGCAAGGCAAAAAAGCTTTGCGGCCTTTTTCTAAAGTTGTTCCCCAATTTTTTTATGTATTGTATTATAATAGGTTTATATTAATGATAAATTACTAGGGTTAGGAATGATGATTGCACAATGAAGTTAAATTTTTTAGGTGGAGCATCAGAGATTGGAGCTAGTTCAATACTTGTAAATATAGACGGTAAAAACATACTGTTAGACTGCGGAATAAGGCAGGGAGGAAACAAAGACCCACTGCCAGACTTAAGGACAATACAAGATAAGGGCGGATTAGATGCCATAGTTTTAAGTCATGCCCATATGGATCATATAGGAGCACTGCCTATTATAAGCAAGGAATATCCTAATGCAAGAATATATATGAATAATGTGACAAAGGATTTAGTAAGAGTTCTTCTTTATGACAGTATAAAAATAATGAATAATAGAGAAGCTGAAATTCCATTATACTCTGAGACAGATGTAGAAAATATGCTGGATAGGGTTTTTACTATAAATTATGAAACTACTTTTGCTATATTAGATGGAATAGAACTTACTTTTTATATGGCAGGTCACATTGCAGGGGCAAGCTGCATTTATTTGGTTTCTAAAGAAGGAAGCTTGTTTTATTCGGGAGACTTTTCATTATTTTCTCAAGTTTCAGTAGAAGGAGCTAGAATTCCAAAGTTAAGACCAGATCTAGGAATATTTGAATCAACATATGGTGATAAGCTTCATGGAAACAGAGAAATAGAACAAGAGAGGCTTATAGAAATTGCTGAAGAATGCATAGCAAAGGGTGGGAAAATGCTAATACCTGCCTTTGCTTTAGGAAGGTCTCAAGAAGTTATATTAATGCTTAAAAAAGCCATGAACAAAGGTAAACTAAAGAAAACTAAGATATATGTTGATGGCATGGTTAGAAATATAAATAAGGTATATAAACAAAATCCATTGTATCTTAAAAGTTACTTGGGAAAGAAAATATTAAAGGGAATAGAACCTTTTTATGATGATAATATAATTCCAATAAAGGATAAACAGCAGAGAGAAGAGATAATTAAAAGCAAGGAAAGCTGTATAATAATATCAAGTTCTGGAATGTTAAGCGGTGGACCAAGTGAGCAGTATGGGGAAAGTATAGCTTCAGACGAAAATGGATATATAGTGTTTACTGGATATCAAGATGAAGAATCTCCAGGTAGAAAATTATTGAATTTAATAGAAAGCCCTGAGGAAGAGAAAACTATTGAATTAAATGGGAAAATTATACCTGTTAGAGCCATAGTAAAAAGAGTTGGGCTTTCAGCACATAGTGATAAAGATGAGATTAAGGCGCTTATAGCTGCACTTTCTCCAAGGCATAGTTTTCTTGTTCATGGGGAAGAAATGATAATCTCATCTTTAGCAAAAGAAATTGCTAAGGATATAAGAACATTGGTATACACTCCTAAAAGTGGAGATGAATTTGATATAGATATAAAAAATCCTAGAAAGCAATTAAGAAAAGAATTAAAGTATAAGTTAAACAAAAAAGAAGCTTTTGAAGCAGAGTTTCAAGAGGAACTCTGGAACTTTATAAGACAGAACTATGGAGATAGGGCGTTTGCAATAGAAGATATAATATTCATTTGGTATGGAAAAGAAGGCAATTCAAAAGAAGAAATTCAAAGGTTTCAAGATATATTGTTAAATTCAATATACTTCAAACAGGATTTAAGAAGGTTTTTTATGTATAGAGTATGTAGTCTTGAAGATGTGGAAAAAGAATTGGCACCTAAGGAACTAAAACAAAATGAAGTGCTGGACTTAGTAGAGAAATATTTTAAAGAATATGATTATAGAAAAGCAGGATTAAAGCTTGATGAGAAAAAGGTTATTTTAAACTTTGATTTTCCAAGGGCAGTAGATAAATCTATATATGCTCGCATGGAGGACTTCACAAAGGAAACCAGCTGGGATATAGAAATCAATGAAAGAAGTAACACTAATGCAGCAGAAGCTTTGATAAGAAACATTTTTGGGGCTATGAATATTAAAAAAATATCTTTTCATCTTTTAGATAACAAATACATAGTAAAAGCAGATAAACCTATAGATAATTTAGAAGAGATTTCTGAAAGATTTAAGTATTTAACAGGTTTAGATATAGAGTTTATTTTTGATGAAGTATCAAAAGAAAATAAGGTCTGTGAAGTTGAAGAGATATTTATTAGCAATTCTCATAAAAAGGTGGAGCAGAATAAAGCTTTAGAATACATAGACAAATTCTTTTATGATGAAGAATTTAAGCCTTACAAAAAGAGTGTAAAACTTCCTAATTCTATAGAACTTTGCTTTATATCCCCTAATGTAGGTTCAAAGTATGAGGAAGACATAAGAAAGTTATCTTTACAGATAGGATGGAATATTTCTATAGCAAAGTCTGTTAATCAAAATGAAGTTATAAAGACTGCTCTTCAATTATGCTTACAAAATGAAATTAAATTAAAGAAAAATCCATCTTTTAATCCAGCAAATCTTCAAGTTACTTTAAAGCTGGATATGGATTCTGTGGATTTAGATAAACTGAATAAAATCAAAGAAATATTTGATTATAATACAGGGTGCAGTTTAAAATGGTAATGAGATGAACTGTAACATAAAAAATAAGGAGGGGCTAACTAATAATGAAAATATATATTAGTGCTGATATTGAAGGAACAACAGGAATAACAAGTTGGGATGAGACTGAAAAAGATAAGGAAAGTTATGCTAGATTTCAGGAGCAGATGAATAGGGAAGTAAAAGCTGCTTGTGATGGGGCAATAAAGGCTGGAGCTGAGGAAATATGGATTAATGATGCCCATGACAGTGGAAGAAACTTGAATCCTAGGTTATTTCCTAAAAACATAAAAATAATAAGAGGGTGGGCAGGACATCCTTTTTCAATGGTACAGGAACTAGACAGCAGTTTTGATGCAGTCTTATTTACAGGATATCATTCTCATGGAGGTTCTAGCAATAATCCTCTAGCTCACACTATGAATCCATATGATGTGGATTACATAAAAATCAATGGAGAATATGCTAGTGAATTTACCCTTCATGCTTATGCAGCTGCCTATGTTGGTGTACCATCTGTATTTGTAAGCGGAGATAAAGGACTTTGTGAGAATGCCAAAAGACTTAATCCAAATATCAGAACAGTAGGAGTAAATGAAGGAAGAGGAGCTTCCACTATAAGTATTCATCCAGATTTAGCAGTTGAAATGATAGAAAAGGAAGTAGAGGAGGCACTAAAAGGGGATTTAAGCCTTTGTAAAATTGAATTGCCTAAAGAATTCAATTTAGAAATAGGATATGTATCTCACACAAAAGCTCATAGATTCTCATTCTACCCGGGAGCAAAGCTAGTATCTCCTAAAGTTGTATCATTTACTTCAAAAGACTACTTTGAAATTTTAAGAACAATACTATTTCTTACATAATAGAAATAAATTGTGACAATCTTTAATATTGAACCTCCGTATGAGATTTGCATTTAGGAAAGCTTCACTACGCAAAGAAGCTCTAATATTTCTGGCTTTAAAACCCCTAAACCTTCTAAACTCACTGCCGTTCAGACAATAGAAGGT
Source organism: Clostridium sp. (assembly GCF_047777555.1). Taxonomy (GTDB): domain Bacteria; phylum Bacillota; class Clostridia; order Clostridiales; family Clostridiaceae; genus Clostridium_H. Next base: position 5,070 of record NZ_JBKEEV010000017.1, read on the forward strand.
TCTTACGGTGTTTTAAATCCAGAAATAAAGAGCTTCTAACGCTTGTTCAACGCTTTCTACAATGCAAATCTCATACTCCGGTTCAATATTAAAAAGATTATTCACATTTATTAAAGAAAAGCATTTTTCTAAAAGTAAATACACATACAGACAAATCTAATATTAGACTTACAATTATTAGCATTTATTTAAATTTCATATTTAGGTGCACTTAATAAAATTGAATCGCAATTTTCTTATAATGAGAATTATTAACTATATAAATAAATTATAATTATGAACGCTGAACCGTATCATAAATAAGTGAGATTTATAGTCTTAGGCATTGAAATGATTTGTCTAAGACTATTTTCATATGTAAAAATATCTACAGTATTAAATATATTTATATAATTGAAGTAAAATATTATATTTAACATAAACTTAACAAAATTATGATAAGATATTTAATGGATAAGATATTTAATAAACAAGATATATCTATTTGAATGGAGATATACTGATGAGTAATAGGAAAATGCACAAATTATTTTCAATGCTTTTAAATGTTTCTAATAACTTAAAAGATGGAGGAGAATATTTTTATGATTATAAGATTAATGAAGAAAAAGATCTTGATGTATTTAGATTAAAAATGAAAGAATTTGAGTACAAAGGTGATGAGCTACTTGATGAATTAATTAAGGAATTAAATAACACTTTTATTACTCCAATTGAACGTGAAGATGCTTTAGAACTTGCAGCTCACATGGATGATATTCTTAATGGATTTGAAGAATGCGCAGCTCGTCTTTACATATATAAAATATATAAAATAGACAATTATATGTTGCAATTTAGTGATTTGTTAAATAAGTGTGTAATTGAAATAAATAATGCTGTAGAATTGCTCTCACAAAAAAGACTTCTAGAAATAAGACAGCATGCAATTAAAATTAGAGAATATGAGAAAAGATGTGATATCCTTGAAAGAGATACAATAAAGGCACTTTTTGAAAGAGAGAAGGACATTTTGAGGCTTATTCAATATAAAGAGATTTACGAAATTCTTGAGAATATTGCTGACGATTGTCAAAGGGTTGGAAAAGTTCTCGAAACAGTAATAATGAAAAATGCATAAGGAAATATAAAATGGCATCGTATTTATTAGTTGGTTTGACTGTTATTCTTGCATTACTTTTTGACTTTATTAATGGATTTCACGATACTGCAAATGAAATTGCAACTGCAGTTTCAACGAAAGCATTGAGTCCAAAACGTGCAATAATCATTGCTTCCTGTATGAATTTTATTGGGGCAATACTTTTTACAGGTGTTGCGAAAACAATTGCGAAGGATATAGTAGATGTTACAAATATACCTGATTTAGCAATAGTTATAATTGCCGCACTTGTTTCAGCAATAGCCTGGAATCTTATTACTTGGTACTACGGAATACCTAATAGTTCATCTCATTCACTTATTGGTTCAATAGCAGGAGCGGCAATAATAGCGGCAGGACTTGGATGCATAAATTATAAAGGGCTCTTATCTATACTTGAATCATTAATTATATCACCTATACTTGCTCTTTGTGTAGGATATATAATGTTTACTATTTTTAAATATTTATTTCAAAATTTAAATCTTTCAAAGGCAAATAGACGTTTTAGAAGAATTCAAGTTATTACAGCTGCAATTCAATCTTTTGCTCATGGAACTAATGATGCACAGAAAACAATGGGTATAATATCAATGGCTTTAGTAAGTAGTGGACTAGCTAACGCAGGAAGTATTCCATTTTGGGTTCAAGTTTCCTGTGCCACGGCTATGGCACTTGGAACTTCAATTGGAGGATGGAAAATAATAAAAACCGTAGGAACACAAATTATAAAAATAAGGCCTGCTACTGGTGTTGCGGCGGACTTATCTTCAGCGTTAATTATATTTGGGGCATCAAAAATTGGATTGCCTGTAAGTACAACTCATGTTATTTCATCTTCAATAATGGGCGTTGGTGCTGCTTATAGAGTTAAAGGAGTAAATTGGGGAACAGGTAAAAGGATGATAATTACTTGGTTTATTACACTTCCAATATCAGCTGCACTTTCAGCAATAGTATTTAGCATAATAAAAATATTTTTATAATTATTTATAATAGCACAGTATAGTTGAATATAGCTGCACTGTGCTATTTTTTTATTAAAAATAATCTATGTTCTGAATTTTTACCTCAATGTTTAAAATTATGCTCATTATTTATTAACAACTGCAATTATAAATTATAATTATATTAAACAAATAAAAGTTATTATTTGCTGTTAACGTATTCATATAAGTTGGAGAGGTTGGCAATAATAATAACTATAAAAGAAAATAAGTTTAGGAGGGTATTTATGATTAAGAAAAGATTGTTAGCTATGACTCTAAGTGCTCTTATGGTAGGCTCAATGTTTGTAGGGTGTGGCAAAAAAGAAGAAGCAAGCGACACCAATAAAGACTTAAAATTGACTATTTACTGTGGACTTATGGAAGACCATATGGTAAAAGCAGTGGCAGAATTTGAAAAAGAGACTGGCATAAAAACAGAAGCTGTTAGAATGAGCTCAGGAGAAATACTTACAAGAATAAAAGCTGAAAAAGAAAATCCTAAAGCATCTGTATGGTTTGGAGGCCCTGCCGATGGATTTATTCAAGGAGCACAAGATGGAGTAATAGAACCATACATTTCCCCAAATGCAAAAGATATACCAGACAAGTTTAAAGATAAAGATGGATATTGGACAGGAATATATGTAGGATACCTTGGATTTGTATCAAATCAAAAGCTTTTGAATGAAAAAGGCGTACAAGTTCCAACTAGCTGGGAAGACTTGTTAAAACCAGAATTCAAGGGCCAAGTTTCTATGGCTAACCCAGGTTCATCAGGAACAGCTTACACTACACTTGCTACAGTTGTTCAACTTATGGGAGAAGAAAAAGGTCTTGAATATATGAAGAAACTTAATGGTCAAATAAGAACTTATCAAAAGTCAGGAACAGCTCCAGCAAGAATTGCAGGACAAGGAGAAGCTATGGTAGGAATTACATTCCTTCATGATGCTATAAAGTATAAGGAAGAAGGAATGAAGGATATAGTTCTTTCAGCTCCAAAGGAAGGAACTGGTTATGAAATCGGTGCAGTTGCTTTGATTAAGGGCGGCCCAGACCAAGAAGCTGGAAAGAAATTTATCGATTGGTGTTTAACTAAAGAAGCTCAAGAACTTGGTCAAACTGCAGGTTCTTATCAATTCTTAACAAACCCAAATGCTAAAACACCAGAACAAGCTGAACAGATAAAGGATACTAAACTTATAGACTATAATTTAGATTGGGCAGGAAAAAATAAGTCAAAGCTTGTAGAAAAATGGAATAATGCAGTAAAATAATTTGTTTACACTCAAGACCAGATTATAATCTGGTCTTGAATTAAATATATAATGATGCTGAAGGGAGTGCAGATATGGGGCTAAATAAACAAAAAAGCAGGCTGAAGAGCGACCTTGTAGATATGAAAAAAATATGGCGCGATCCAGTGCTTTTAATCACAATAATATTTGTTCTTTTATCACTAATAATTTTTATAATTTATCCACTATATGCTGTTTTAAAAGTAAGTTTTATAGGAAATGATGGATTTACCTTAGATGCATATATAAATACGCTTAAAAATTTGGAATTTAGAAAAACTTTAAACAATACTTTAATACTTGGCATTACGGTTGGATTATTATCAACTGTTATAGGATTTATTTTTGCTTATGCTGATTCATATATAAAAACACATTTCAAGAAGTTATTTAAATTGGTTTCAATACTTCCAATTATATCTCCACCTTTTGTACTGGCTCTTTCAAGTATAATGCTGTTTGGGCAGTATGGACTTATAACAAGAAGAATATTTGGAATTGAAGATGCAAATATATATGGTTTTAAAGGTCTTGTATTAGTTCAAACTATGACATTTTTCCCAGTTGCGTATTTGCTTCTTACAGGTTTATTAAAGAATATAGATCCTTCTTTAGAAGAAGCTTCAAGAGATATGGGAGCATCCAGATGGAAGACTTTTACTACAGTAACTCTTCCACTTATGGCACCTGGTCTTGCTAACTCATTCTTACTAACTTTTATAGAAACTGTTGCAGACTTTTCAAATCCTATGGTTATAGGAGGAGATTTTAGCACACTTGCAACTCAAATATATATGCAAGCTATAGGAAATTATGATATGCAAGGCGGAGCAACAGTAGCTGTTATACTATTAGTACTATCCATATTATTGTTTGTCCTTGAAAAGTACTGGATAGAAAGAAAGACCTATGTAACTGTTACTGGAAAAGCATCAAGAGAGAGAACTCCAATTACTGAAAAGAAAATTGTTTATCCAATAGATTTAATTTGTCTTTTAATAACTGTATTTGTTTTAAGCTTTTATGTATTAATACCAATAAGCGCATTTTTTAATGTTGCAGGAGTAGATTATACTCTAACTACTAAACATTTTAAATATGTTTGGGAACTAGGCTTTGAAGCAGTAAAAGATACTACTCTACTATCAGCTATATCAACACCAATAACAGGTGTGTTAGGTATGGTTATTGCTTTCTTAATTGTAAGAAAAAAATTCTTCGGAAGAGGTTTTATAGAATTTACGTCACTACTTGCAATGGCTGTTCCTGGAACAGTTATAGGTATAGGATATGTATCAGCTTATAATACTAAACCTTTAGTTTTAACAGGTACAGCAGCTATTATTATAATATCCTTCGTTATGAGAAGTGTGCCAGTTGGAGTGCGTTCTGGGGTAGCTTCACTTCAGCAAATAGACCCTTCTATAGAAGAAGCAGCTTCAGATTTAGGAGCAAGCAGCACAAAGGTATTTACTTCTATTACTCTTCCACTTATAAAAAATGCATTTTTCAGTGGACTTGTATATACCTTTGTTAGAAGTATGACTGCGGTAAGTGCTGTAATATTCCTTGTATCAGCCAGATACAGTCTTCTTACAGTGCAAATATTATCACAGGTTGATACAGGAAGATTTGGTGTAGCATCGGCTTACTCAACAATACTTATAATAATCGTATATATAGCTATTTCTATATTATACTTTGTACTAGGCAAATTAGGAGTAAGCAAGGAAGAAATCGAAATCTAAAAATAATGGAGGATAAATATGAGAAGTAAGGGTGTTAATATAAAAAATTTATCTAAAATATATATTGGTGCAAATAATAACGAATTCAAAGCAGTTGATAATATTTCTGTAGATATAAAAGCAGGAGAATTCGTTACATTATTAGGACCATCAGGCTGTGGAAAAACGACTACTCTAAGAATGATTGCTGGATTTGAAATTCCAACATCAGGAGATATATATTTAGGAGGAGATAAAATAAATTCTCTTCCACCAGATAAGAGAGACACATCAATGGTATTTCAAAGCTATGCATTATTTCCGCACTATAATATTTTTGACAATGTAGCTTATGGATTAAAGCTTAAAAAGCTTAGTAAAACTGAGATAAAAGAAAAGGTTTCAAATATAATTGAACTTGTAGGACTTAAGGGCAT
>NZ_JBKEEV010000007.1:0-87534 GCF_047777555.1 Clostridium sp.
ATTCTTATTTTATACCCTCAATTTTTATGTTTTACTTTTTCAACAGTTTTCCTTATTCTTTCTAAAACCTTAAATGCTTTTTTATTATCTGTATTAGATAAGCATATTAAAAACTCATCTCACCATATCTTGCAGCCCAATCTGTATCATTTCTAATGGAATTCGATAATATCTGTCCAAGCTTCTTTATAATAATATCACCTGCATTATGGCCATAGGTATCGTTTATACTCTTAAAATGGTCTACATCAATCATGGCAATAGATAAAGGATTTTTATCATCACATCTAGCAATTTCTTCTGGCAATTATTCTATCAATGTATCTCCTATTGTAAAGACTAGTCAATGTATCTTTCATTATAAGAGTATTCAAATCTTGTACAATATTCCGTAATTCATGACTTTCACATTGATAAACTGTTTCGAAAACCAAGATATCCGTAATATCCTTAATCAATTCCAAGGCAAATATGTCTCCATTAAGCTCTAAAGGCACAGCAAACATCAAAAACATCTTATCTGCATTATTTTGTATTTTTACAAAGGTTTTTTTATGATTTAGTGCCTTTATAATAATACAATCCTTACACTCATTACCATCTAACCACCTTGAATAGCAGGTTATATTTTCGGGAAATATCTTTATCATCTTTATATATAGTAGCTTTTTTTGTAACTGGATCTACAACTCGTACAGTATCAAAAATTCTCTCGTAGGCTTTAAACTTGCTGTCTAAGGCTTTCATATTTGGTTATTTCTTTCATAGTAGAGATTACTCCTTTAAGCCCCATTTTTTATAATCATATATTTGTTAAACTAATTATATTATTACCACATATCAGATACAATATTTTATAATATACAACAAATATACATAATTCAACTATAGTATAATATAATTTATGATTATAAAAACAACAAGACTTATTAAATTATATATGGTGAATTTCTTTAAATATCCCTTAGACTTTTCTGGAAAAATCGGCAACATAGAGCTTATAAGATATTACGCTGGCAAAGAGAAGCTATAAGCGTTCCCATTCCTCCCTATATTTACTCCAAGCAAAATCTCTCCAATTTTCCGTAAATCAGCTAGCAAAACAGCACAAGGCACGTTGCTTATAACCTGGCTTAATAAATGGCAGCAAAATAACTTTTTTTCTCACTGCCTAAAATATATTTCATAACTGAATGAATCCCTGTGCTATTAGATACATTTACCTATAAAAAAGGAAAAAACCTATAAAGGTAATTAGTAAAAAGTAATCTACTTTCATAATAAGCTCTCTGTCTAGAAAAAATACTACAATTATAGTTAATGCTGAAACTAACTTATAATCTATAACATTAAATACAGACATTATGATTATAAAAAATAGGACTCCATATATTACCGCCCTTTTTTTATCTTTTATTGGTATATGATTTAATTGAAAATCTAGAGAAATATTTTTATTCCTTAAGTTTATTAAGAAAAGCCATATAGCACCTATAGCAACTAATGGAGCAGTTATCTTAAAAAAAGCACCTGCTTTTAATTTGTAATAAGAGAATAAAAATAAGTTCTGTGGATTTCCCATTGGTGTAAGACTGCTTCCTATGTTTGCAGCCAAGGTTTGAAATATTATTATATCTATAACTTCTATCTTAGTCTTTTTCCCTATAATCAATGTTAATGGAACAAAAGTTATCAAAGCTACATCATTAGTAACAAACATAGAACTTATAAAGGTTAAAGAGATTAATATTAAAGAAACCATTCTTGAATTTTTATATTTGCTTAATATTTCAACAGCTAACTTGTCCATGATTTTTAATTCCTCAAATGCCTTTACTATAAGCATGAGATTAAATAAAGAAAATAATACCTTAAAATCTATGTAATCTAACCTTGGAATAGATATAAAAGATGTTCCTATAGCTAGTATCAAGGCTCCAGTAAAAACTACTTCATTTTTTAGAGTATTTATTATGCTCTCCACGTTATCATCTCCCCAAACAATTATATGTTTATTTGAGGCCAGTTTCAACAAAATACGCATTAAAAATATATTGTGTGGTTTATGCCATATATATTTTAGAACTTTAGCAAAATAATACTAAAAACAAGAAACTCTAGACTTCAAAAAACGAAAACAGGATTAACTGCTATGGTAAACAGTCAATCCCAAATAACTAAGTCACTATATTTATTTACTTAATCTTGATATATTAGTCCCATATAAAAAATTTACATTAACTTTGAATTGTTAATTCATATATAAGATAAAAACATCTATAAAAAGTTTCATTTTTTTGAAACATTTTTTTTAAAATCTATATCTAATTTATAGTGAATTCTCCATGCTTAGAGTACAACTAGTGATTATTTTGTTAATGGTATAACTTCTATTGCACAGCCAGATATAAGTTATATTAGAGTTCAAGGTTAGCAAACCAAAAATATTATGGAGGTGATTAAACTGGTAGTTTCTAAACCAAAACATGATATAAATCTATTACTATATTCTTTTATAATAGCTATATTATTTGGTTTTATATCATGGATAATTTCAAAATCATTTGGAAAACAATTTACAGATATATTGTTTTATGTAAGCTTAGGAGTTATAATAATTGGGTTTTTTTTAATGATGAGAGGAAATCCTTCAGGAGCTTCTCTTTCAGGCCTTGGTAGAAATAATACTCAATATATTGCAAATGAAACTCTTGAAGCCGTAAAGCAACAGCAGCAATCAACAGATTACCACAAGAACTTTAAAAAACATTCTGTTGTGGAATTAAATTTTAAAGGAATAGCTATATTGTTAAGTGGAATACTTTTGATGATGCTGAATGTTATTTTATCATAGACAGAAACGCAAAAAGAGGCTATCTTAAAATGATTTTAAAAGTCATTTTGAGAATTAGCCTCTCTTTTTTTATCTAAATTCTCTAAAGTTCTCCACTTGCGCATCAGGTGCCTACACTGCCCTTTACTCCTCCAATTGTCCTTATTTATCTTCCTCAGAAAATTTCAGTACATTGGTGAAATATTTCAACATCATGGATGAGACTTGCATTGTAGAAAGCATTGAACAAGCATTAGAAGCTCTTTATTTCTGAGTTTAAAACACCGTAAGAACCTTCTATTGTTTGAACGTCAGTGAGTTTAGAAGGTTTAGGGGTTTTAAACTCAGAAATATTAGAGATTCTTTGCATAGTGAAGCTTTCCTAAATGCAAATCCCATGGGTGATGTTTAACATAATTATCTTAGCTTAATCCCATCTTTTTTCTCTTATCAATAATATGAGCTTCTATATTATTTGCTACTTCCACTGGGTCATCTCCAAGAGCAATCTTTCCTCCTGTTATATCTTCTACTTCTTCAGTCAATAGCTTTACAAGTTTAGGAGCACCAGTCATAAATGGAGTTGGAGATAAGTGAGTATATGCACCAAATCCTAATGCAAATATTCCATCTATTGTTGCCTTTTGTTCCATCCATTCTGGAGCTGTAACTGCTATCGGTAAATCAGATACATCTACATCTAAATGATCTGCCAGTGCAGATACAACCATAGATATTCTTCCTGTATCTGTACAAGTTCCAAAGCTTAGTACTGGAGGTATCTTTAAAAGGTTGCAAACTTCTTTTAAACCTTCTCCTGCAATATTATTAGCTGCTTCAAGAGTACAAAGTCCAGCAACTTCTAATGCATGGTTTCCGCATCCTCCTGCAACTACTAAAATATCCTTTTTAATTAATTCCTTTGCAAGATTTACTGTATTCCAGTCCTGTGGTCCATTTCTTAAAGTTGAACAGTTTGCAATAGCTACTATTCCCTTAATCTTTCCTGCAGCTATTACATCTACTAATGGATCAAGCTTTCCTCCAAGAGCCTTTAATATAGCTTCAGTAGAGAAACCTGCAATAGCCTTTTGTGTAATCTTTGGAACCATAGGTTTAACTTTATTTTTACGTTTCTTAAAGTTTTCTATAGCAAGTTCAATTAATTTATCTGCCATTTCATCCACTTTTTCAGGATAGTATGGAATTTTATGCTCAATTCCTGGCATATCTATAATTGTGCTTATGCTAACTAAAGTTGCTTGATATTTTTCAGCATATTGGTCTAAAGCTGGTGGAGAACAGTTTTCTTCCATTGCTAGAACGTCTACTGTACCTGTAGCAAGTAATGGCTCTATAGCTAACCAGTTACCCATTAATCCTACAAAAACATCATCAATTTCAAATCTTTGTAGTAATTCCTGTCCTGTTTCTATAGAACCTACTACTCTTAGTCCTTTTGCTCCAGCTGCTCTTGCCTTTTCTTGCACTTCCTTAGTTCTTGCCTTTAGAATTGTTGCGGCTCCACCCCAAGGTTGATGTCCGTTAAACACTACATTTACATAGTCTGGATCCATAATACCTAAATCTACATCAACTTCATGAGGCATAGGTGTTCCAAATAAAATGTCTTGAACCATTTCAAGTCCAATCTGAGAATTATAAATAGTTGCAATTCCTAGACGAAGTGCTTTTGCAGCCAGTGATTTATAGCTTCCATCCACATTTGTTAAACAGCTTGCTACACAGTTTTGTTCCTCATGAATTGTGCCTTTAGGATAAACATTTATTTTTTTCCAAAGCTCTTTTCTTTTTCTTGGAGCAAAAGCTTCTACCATAAGATTTTCATCATCTTCACCAATCTCTTGTTGTCTTTGTAGTAATTCTGCTAATTGTACAGCCATTTTATTTATATCTTGATTAGTATCAATGCCAAGCTTTTCACACATCCATTTTAATTTATCTACATCTTTAATCTTAAATGGAGTTTTTCCTTCTCCTGTTGCCTTTAATGTACGGAATGCTTCATATGCATGATGACTATATGTACCTGCTCCCATTATATTTTTTAATAGGAAATTTCTCATTGCCATAGCATCTGGTCCAATTCCGCATACACCTTTTTCAGGCTCACCTTTATCATTTATTCTACATGGCCCATTTGAACATAATTGACAGCTCAAACCTTGAAGACAGAATTTACAGCGTATCTTTTCTTGTTTAGTCCATCTGTCAAATACGTTAGACATCCCATCTTCTCTAATTCTTTTCATCATTTCCTCAACTGAATCGTGATAACTTACACGTCCTTCAGCTTTTTCCAATATAGTTTCACTCATGAAATAACTCACCTCTTTTTAATTTTTCTCTAATAAGTTTTCCACTTACTTTCTTAAATATGTATTACAAATAAGTAAAAAAGTGATTGCACTCATACGTAATGCAATCACTTTTTATATATTAATTCACTCTATTTTATTACTTGCTTTAATTCGAAGTATTTCCTTTGTTCTATCTATACCATATAAACACTAACTTTTATTTTTCTTCCCAGTTTTGTGATCTTTCTACTGCTTTATGCCATCCTTTAATTAATTCAGCACGTTTTTCTTCATCCATATTAGGTTCGAAGGTTCTTGAAATCTTACAGTTAACAGCTATATCCTCTTTATCCTTCCAGTACCCTACTGCAAGACCTGCAAGATAAGCAGCTCCTAGTGCTGTTGTTTCTATAACTTCTGGTCTTTGTACTGGAGTACCTAAAATGTCAGATTGGAATTGCATTAAGAAATTGTTAGCGCATGCTCCACCATCAACCTTTAATGCTTGTAGTTTTATTCCAGAATCCTCTTCCATAGCTTTTAATACGTCATAAGTTTGATATGCCATAGATTCTAGAGCAGCTCTTATTAAGTGTTCCTTCTTAGCTCCTCTTGTAAGTCCTACTATAGTTCCTCTTGCATAAGAATCCCAATATGGTGCTCCAAGTCCAACGAAAGCTGGCACTAAATAAACTCCATTTGAATCTTCAACAGCTGTTGCATATTTCTCTGATTCTGGAGAATTGTTTATAATTCTAAGCTCATCACGCAACCACTGAATAACTGCTCCACCTATAAATATACTTCCTTCAAGAGCATATTCAACTTCTTCTGTGCAGCTAGCTGCCATAGTTGTAAGAAGTCCTTTTTTAGATTCTACTGGTTTATTTCCAGTATTCATAAGAAGGAAGCATCCTGTTCCATAAGTGTTTTTAGCCATACCTTCTTCACAGCAAATTTGTCCAAATAGTGCTGCTTGTTGGTCTCCAGCATCTCCTGCTATTGGAATTGGCGATCCAAATATAAGCTCATCAGTTTCTCCATAAATTTCGCTAGAAGGTTTAACTTCTGGAAGCATTGATTTTGGTATATTTAATTCTGCTAAAAGTTCATCATCCCATTTTAATTCATGGATATTATAAAGCATTGTTCTTGATGCATTTGTATAATCTGTAACGTGAACCTTTCCTTTAGTTAGATTCCAGATTAACCATGTGTCTACATTACCAAATATTAATTCTCCCTCTTTTATACTTACTTGTATTTATGTGTAATATCCTCAAAACACTTATAAGTCAGTATGTGTAGAGCTTATGTATTACTTTTTATGATTTACACACCTATATTTATATATTATATTATATACAACAAATTTTCTGCTTATATTCAAAAAATCTTTAAATTATTTCACATCTATTTAACAAAAATAGTTATATACTAAGATTTTAAAACTGAATGGAGTGAAATGGAATTAAATTAAATCAGATATGTTTTAATATAATCCTTTAGATGTATTTTCAATATGAATAACTAATAAAGATCCATTAACAAAATGTTACTAATCTGATACTATAGGACACATTAATCTATCCAATTAACTGTTGCAATTGTATCTGCTATAAAATCTGGTCACCAGTGTTTCTAAATAAAAAATACCCTAATCTGGCACTAAGTAAGAACAGCTTAAATAAGTTATCATGGTATCTTTCTTATAATAATATAGAGGTTCTATCTCAAAACAAAATTTGAAGACAGAACCTCTATATTATATTTATATTCGATCTATTTTTTCATTAGTCCACTCTATAAAATCACCTCCTTGTTTTAATTTATATAGGCTATTCTCAGGTGTATATATGTAAATTGAATAACCTCCGTTTAAACTTTGATCTATAAAAATGTTTTTTATTTGTACAGGCACCTCAAGCATCGTCCATTTATTTGTATTCTTATTCAATATAGCAATTTTTTTAGAATTATATATTATTATGCTATTGTCTTTGACCTCTAGCCCTTCAATATCATCATTTAATGGAGTAGACAACTTTATCCAACCCCCACTATTCTCTATAAATAGTTGATTATTCTTTATCATAATCAACTTTTCATCTAAATCACTCTTAATTATTTGAGCTCCTTCAGGTACGTTTTTAATAGTCCAATTATTACCTTCATCATTAGAAATGTATAACTTTTTTTGTGTTACTATAGAAACATTATTTCTATTAATACTACATCCATAAATTATATCTCCTGAAATATCAATCGTTTTTACCCAAGTATCTCCATCATCTTTTGATACATACGCTCCCGAGTCTGCTACTATATACATAGTCTTATTTTTTTTATATCCTGATGAAAACCATAATCTCGCTATATTATAATTTAATTTTAATTTTTTCCAGGATTGTCCCCCATCAGCTGTTATTAACGACACTGGTTTTATAGAGGACTCAGAATCTCCGCTAAACCCCCAAATTGCAATAACTTCTTCGCCTTGAAAGTTATCTGCTTTAGCTGCTCCTACAGCTCCAAATATTTTACTTTCTAACGGTTGAATTTTATTCTTCTCCTTGAACAGTCCCCCACCTACTCTTATTTTATGAATAGCTGAGTCAATATTACCTGTAAGTGAATCAACAAAAATCTTAGCCATATTTCCACTATTATCAGTTCCTATTACTGTCACCATATATTTATTATCTTCTAAGTTTAACCTAAAATGATATCCTGATGCCCAACCAATGCTCGGATTGATATTATATTTATCTTTTATATCTTTTAGTCTATTTGAAGCATTTAATATACTTTTTTCATCATTCATAATGGTTTCCTCTTCAACTACACTCTTCACTGCTTTACAGCTAACTACATCTTTGTCATGTATAGTCACTATATAGTGTTGATCTGTTTTAGGAACAGCGAAATCTAAATTCCAAAATCTTCTTTTTCCGTCTACACCTTCATTCATATCTTTTAATTTTGGATCATCAACACTACTGATATAGCATACTTGAGCATTTTTATTTAATTTTTTTACTGTCAATAATGATAATTTATAAGCCTCATACATATTTATTGGCTTGAAAGCTACAGCATGTACAGTTTTTGGGCTGCCAAATATATTTTTATAGTTCATTGCTAATATAACTATTCCTAATAAGATTAATATACAAAAGGCGATCTTTTTAAACATCAAATCACTTCCTCATACATTAATTATCGCAATTTATGTAACATTATATACTAATTTTACATTTATTTTCTACTTATGTAAATATATTTTATTATTACCATCTAATTTTTTATGCTATATAACAAAAATAAGCCCACACTAAAAACACAGGCTTATTTCTATATTTACTCTGATTTATGAATAAAATTAATTACTTTTGTACTTTCTGGACTAGTTTCTATAGTTATCGTATCCGTGCCTAGAGGTGGATTATGTGCTCCAGTAAAAGTATTTATCTGTATTATAACCCTATAAGTAAATGCTTCACTTGGCTTATCAATACTAAGTATTTTAGCATCAAACAAATCAAACTGTTTATTAGTACCATAATAGTCATAAACTGCTTTAGTAATAAACGGATATGCAAATGACAATAAAGCTTCATTACAATAATTAGCAGCTACTTTCTCTAACTGAATTTCCTTTTTTTCGCTAAAGGCTTTTGTTTTTCCACTGCAACAAAGTGCACACATAGTAATAGTGATCATAAAAACTACTACAGTATATACTATTTTTTTCATTATAACTGCAACACCTCCTTTTACTTATAGTTATTATGTTATTATTTCACTGTAATATTCACATTACTTTTAAATTTGAAAGGAGATTACTTTGTAGTACAACTTAATATTAAATTAAAAATGTATGCCTTATATTTTTTGCTTTTAAAGTTATATGTAGTATATAATAGATATATCTGTATACTTTGTTTTACATTGTAAACCCTACTTATTTTCACATAATTATAAAGTGCTTGCTTTTTGCGTTTGAAATTTAATACTAAAATCATCAAATTTGACTTATCTCTGAAACTGACTAACTTGACGTCCTTAGTCCCGCTTTCATTATAAAAGCCTCATTACTACTGCGAATCCATCTGTACCTATGCTAAATTCATGCCATCCTTTGCCGTTCATCATCTAGGCAGTAAACAGATTTCCTCTAGACTTGTCTCGAAAGCCACATAAAGTTTTGGTTTTGACTGCACTTATGAGTCTTAACGAAGCTTCAACAGTTCTTCATTTTCGTTCAGCTTTACAATACATACCTTACTGTTTTATACCGCCTTTTCCTAATTGTGCTCAGTACCACAACTTTTAATTATAGTACTCAATTGTGTTTTGTGGTCTGTACCTACATATCGACCACGGTAGGCCAACTATCATCTCTTAAAAAGCATTGTCTCACTAAATACTTCTAGCATTCAGGGAACACTATGTGCTAAACTACTATTGTCTATTATTAACATACCTTCATTGTTGGTAACAATCGTTAAACTCACCACCATTTTACATTAGAAGTATCTTTTTTCTATTCAACGTTAAAAGCCATTTAGGACCACAGGAAGAACCAGCAGTATTTATTAACCCAAAGATCAATAGCTTAATAAATAGTGCTATCGACCTTTATATCGTGTTAATAAATTCCATTTTCCATCTATAATATCCAGTTTCTATATTTATTTCATATCTTAAATATGCTGAAAAAGAAGTTCCTTTCTTACTTTTTAGATTTCTAAAACCAACTTTTCCATTTTTTAATAATAACTCTACCATATCTTTACTTACAGTTTTACCTAAAGATTTAATAAATTTATCATTTTTCCAAATAGTGTAGTCACATCCATTCTTCCAGTTAATACATCCGAACCCCTTATCGCTTTCAATTATGTCATTACCACACACAGGGCACTTACCAACACTCTGTACACCTTCTGGAATCTCCACCTTAAAGTGTTTAAGCATAGAGTTGTCTTTCTTAATATCATCAATTGCCTTAACTGTAAATTCCTTAATCATATTTAAAAAATCATTTTTTCTAAATTTACCTTTTTCAATATCATATAATGTTTTTTCCAGTCTACCTGTATATTCTAAATCCAATAATTCCTTAACTGGAAATATTTCTATCAAAGTCCTCCCCAGTTCTGTGCAAGTGAGACTTTTTCCTTTAGTCTTTATGTACCCAACATCTTTTAACTTTTTAATAGTTTCAGCTCTTGTTGCTGGTGTCCCAATACTAAATCCACTTAATATTGATGACATCATTTCTTCTGTATCATCTTCATCTTCTTTATACCCCTTACCACAAGTCTCCATAACTCTTAGAAGAGTTTTCTCTGTATGTAACTTAGGAGGTTTCAGAGTAACAGTATTAACTTTAGAATCAACAATATCAATAATTTCTTTTTCAACTACAGCAGGTAATATATTATCTTTACTTTCTATATTTTCAATTACACGCCATCCTTCAACTATTTGAACCTTTCCCTTAGAAATGAATACTCCATTTATATTTTCATCATATACTTTGGCAGTGATCTTAGTTTCTTCAAATTCTGCTATAGGCATAAATTGCATTAAAAATCTATTTTTTATAGCCTCATAGACTATACTTTCATCACCAGTTAATTTCGATGGTTTTATGTAAGTAGGTACTATAGCACTATGACTCTCTACCTTAGAATTATCAAATATTCTCTTACTTTCAATAAATTTAATTTCATTTTCATAAGGTAATCCTTTTTTTAATATATCTAATACTTTTTTTGTTCTATCCTTTAGGCTTTCCTCCAGTGCTATACTTCCTGTTCTTGGATATGTTATAAATTTCTTTTCATATAAAGACTGAGCTACTTTTAAAACTTTATCAGATGTCCATCCCTTATGCTTACTTGTTATATATCCTTGTAAATTAGATAAATTGAATAAATATGGTGCATAATCCTTTTTTCTTTCAACCTGTTTTTCTATGACTTCAGCATTTTTAGTTTTTATAATTTCTGAATAACTTTTTAATTTCACCTCATCATCGAACTTTTCAGAGTTTTTCTCATAATAAGTTGATTCAAATTCAATGTTATCTTTTGTCTTGAAATTTACAATTAATTTATAATATTTAGTAGCCTTGAAGTCCTCATTTTCTTTATCTCTGTCATATATTATTTTTAAAGTTGGTAACAAAACTCTACCTACGTTTAATATTTTCTTATTATTGGGACTATATCTTAATGTTGACACTGATGTTAAATTTATTCCTATTATCCAATCAGCCCATTGTCTACCTATACCTGCATCCGTAAGATGCTGCATCTCTTCATTTTGCTTAATAGATTTTAATCCATTTAAAACTTCATTTGGAGTCCATTCATTAAGTAATAGCCTATATACGGGCTTATTTGTACCTATATACTTAACTAATATATCCCCAATAATTTGCCCCTCTCTATCAAAATCGCAGGCTGAAATTATACTATCTACATCTTCCCTGTTCGCTAGTGTACTTATAATCGAAATCTGCTTTTCTGCCCCTTTATCATTTTTATTCTTATTAACAGGGTCACATTTAATTTTATATTTAAACTGCTTTGGTATAAAAGGAAATTTGCTCAATTGCCACCTTGCCATTTCTATATCATAATCTTTAGCATCATATAGCTGCAGCAAATGTCCAAAGGCCCAGGTAACAATAAAGTCGTTTCCTTCGTAGTATCCATCTTTTCTTATCTTTATCTTTAGAGCATCTGATATATTTTTTGCAACTGATGGTTTTTCTGCAATAATTACCTTAGCCATACTTCCACCACCTTACTTTTGCTTTTTATCCTTGGTAGGTAATATTTCAACATTTGTTATATTACTATCCTTCATTATATTTTTCAAGTTTTTAATTATTTTATCTTTTTCATCTATAATACTCTGTATTTTTTCTTTATCCTCTGTTAGCCTTAATATTTCTTTTTTATAATTTTCAACTTCAACTCTCAGTACATTAACATAGATAATATTATCAAGAACCTTATCATACTGTCCTTTTATTTCTTTTAACTCCATATGTAATTGCTCAACTTTTCTTTCAGTAAAATAATCATCTTCATCCTGAATGCATTTTTCAATATACTGCTCTAATAACTTGTCATTATAAACAGTTTTTCTAGTAAAACTCGTATTTTTTGAATTAGCAATATAAGATTTACTTAATTTTAGCTTCTTTATTTCTACTATTAGTTTCTGAATTTCAGCATGAGAATTCATCACAAGATTTTCTATTTCAAATAACCTCTTCTGAGTCTTAGCGTCTAGTTTTTCGTATGATGGATAATTTATTGCGCTAAGCTTATCATTGATAATTTGCTCTATTCCATCCATGGCCCTATTTCCTTTCTTATATTGTCTAAATTTAATAATACTTCACCTATTTGAGGATATTTGTGTAAAATTGGATTTTGTCCAATTTTATTAATATCTTTATTCAGAAGCACAATTTGCTCCATTAAATTATTTCTCACAAATATCTTTAATGCTTTCTCTTCTCTCTCGAATTCTAACATATAACTTTCATCTTCTTCAGCAATTTTTCTATTATGATTTACAATTGAAACTTTTTGATGGAATCTTTCATATGAAAAATGAATGTATCTATAAGTAGGCAATGTATTTTCTAAAAAGTAGCTATCTGAAATGGAACTAAAATACTTCCTTCTTTCACATAATCCACTTATAGTGGATCTAATACATATTCCCAGTTCATTTTCTACAATAGACGAATCTGTCTTATCTAGTAATTTAATGATTTTCCCTAGATCATCTCTTATATTTAGCTTGCTACTTTTTAAAAAGTCATTGATCTTTTCTATATTGATTTTAAATTCCTCATTTTTCATTTCATTTTGAAGAAATTTGTTATTTATTAAATCAGGATTTGTTTCTATTAAACCTTCTACATTAGCAATACTTGACAATATATTTGTACCTTCTTCTAAAGAATCTATAAAGTCTTCACTTTTATTATAGTAAGCACTCATATCTTCACTAAGATGATTTAAATGTTTAACTATAAAATCTAAATGAACACCTTGCATAAATAATTTAGTGCACACGGTAACCCTGAACATATGTGGATTTACATAATAAAATCTTTTATTCTTCACTTCTTCGAAGGAGAGATGATTTCTCTTTTCCAGTGAGAAATACTTTTCATACTTTGATTTACTTTGAATCTTCAGTATTTTAAGATTTTCTTTTTGATTGTAAGGCATTGTTTCTATACTAAAATCATTTTCATGTCTAATAAAAAAACGCTCTAAATTTTCTCTTAAAGGTACAATCCCCTTTTTTTGTAAGCCAGTTTTAGCACTAGTAAATAAATATCTTGTACTCTCTAGTTCTAGTTCCTTTAGCCTATCATCATCTATCTCTGATATCATTTTCCTGAGCTCTTCCAAAGTTATAGGTCTCTTTAAGTCTTTCTTTGTGTGTAGAGTTATTAGTAGCCTTAACTTTGTCTTTTCAGAAAGATTTTCAATTATATTCTTAACTAAATTTTCACAGGTTCTGTAAGCCTTTAATGCTTTATCACTTAATGCAGTATAAGTTTCTCGAGTTCCTGATTTAAAAGTTAAAAATTTCAAATAACACAACTCTGTACCATTTACTACTATAGTATCAAGCTTATTTGTTTCTAATAAGCTCACTTCTTCTGCCCTCATTCCTGTCTCAGCTAATAAGATCATTAGGCAAGCCATTATCCTATCATCCAGCTTCAATTTTTCATTATCTACGTCTTTAATTGCTAATGAGACTACTTCATTTAAAAATTGATCTGGGATGTATTGATTTGCTGATTTGCTTGATCTTTTTTTAGTGCATGAACTAATTACTTTGTTTAGATAATTAACTATGTTTTCTAAATTATATCCATTAATATCTATAATAGAGTTTATCAATTTTTTAATTGAAATCGCTAATCCTCCTACATGATAGTTACCGCAATTTTTAAGCTTTTTTTCTATATATAACTCAATGATAGCTTTATCAATTAATCTAACATCTTTAATATTATATTTATATAAATCTTTTGTTAATCTTTGCAAATGTTCTTTTAGTTTACTTGTACTTGTATAGCTATTTTTCTTTTTATTTAGCTCTTCAAATATAACAACTTTTATATAAAATATAAATGGCTCAGGTATAAAATTAAAGTCAAACTTATATTTATATCTTTGACGATTATTAACATTCATTTCACTAAAATCCCATACCATATCACTAAACCATGTATTATTATTAATTTTGAAATTTATCCATTTTTTCTTTGCTTTATATACTTTCTTTGAATAATTATATTGAACAATAGAATTGTTATTAAAGTTATAATTTATTGCCTCTCTACTCATAGAAATACTATCCTTTCAGTTTCTGCATTTTATACATTTCAGCCAGAAACTTACCTAGCAATTTTTTTTGAATACTTAACTCTTTAATTTCTATTGGATTAAAAGATTTTTCAATAATTTTATTATATTCCAATATTTGTTGCTCAAAGTACGGGATTCTATTGATAAAAGTTACAAAAGACCTACACATTAAACACTCAGCAACATCAAAAGTACAGTGACCATTTTTGCATTTTCCTAAGTTTTTCTTTACAACTTTATATTTATTCTCCTTCTCAACCTCTAATATATTTCCGTATATATCCACATCAGAAATAGTCACTTTAGCCATAGCTTCAACATATAATTCTATCTCACTGTATTTTCTATAATACATGTTAGCAGTCTTATAACTATTTCCTGTAATACTAGTAATTTTGTTTATTGATAAATTATTTTGTACACCCATTTTATATACTGAATTAATAAAAAGTATGTCGAATATTATAAGGAAAATAATCTTTTATCTCGAGCTTCTCCTCTGACAGCTTTCAATATTGCCTTAAAATACCTATAGAAATTAATTCTTTTAACTTTAGTAACATGTTTTGCTCTATAAGGCTCAACGAATATATATTGTGCCATTATATCATTTCCTGAAATATAGGGTTCAGTTAAATTAATTGCTTCATCTATTAAAGCTGCTACATTTTCTGATATATTCTGCATTACAAATTCTTTATTACTTGTTTTTGATAAATATTTTAATTTTACATGTTCTTTTTCTTTATTTAAACAATCTCTTCTTAAATTATATATTTCGCCAATACGCAAATTTGTTAACATAAATATTTCATAAAGAATAGTATATAATCTTCCATTTTGAACTATCGATTCTTGTTTTTCAAACTGCTTATAAATAATACTTGCATCTTTTTCACTAATTGGTGTACCACCATCAAATTTTCCAAGTCCCTTTAAATTTAAAATATCTAAATCATTCTCTGTAACATTATACTTATCTTTGAAACATTTCATGTATTTTCTAACTATTTTAAGTATTCCCTTTAGATGTCCATTTGACTTTACTGTATTCTCTATTGTACTTCTAAAATCCCATAAAAAATCTTCAGAAAATTCCTTGTATGAATTATTTAAATCCAATGCTATATTTACATACAGTTGATCATGGTTAACCTTGAAGTTTAAAAATTCAATTAGTTTATACATGTAGGTATTTGTAGTTCTTATATCTCCATCAATTTTCCATATAAAGTTTTTTACATCATTCTTATACTTTTGCGGCACATTTTCAAGATTTATAGCAGCAATCCTATAATTATTTCCACTTGAATTTAATAGTGTTTGAATAGAAGGAAGTACACAATACTTATCAGATTCAGGTGGCAATTCTAATCTATTATGATAAACAAAACAAAATCCTTTCTCATAATATTTATAAAAACTTTTTGAATAGATTACCTGCTTAAAACTTTTGCAAAATACATTATTATAATCTAGTTCTTCTAGCCTATTAATAAAGTATCTATAGAATGCTACAAGATTTTGCTGTAACTTTTTAACATTAATTATAAGTTTTTTCTTTCTGTAATCATTATCCATCTTCTGATAAAACTTATACTGCAAATTAAAAGTTTGCTCATCAATATCTTCATATCTCTCTAGACGCTTTTCCCCTAAGCTTTCTACAAAATAATAAATAAAAATTCTCATTTCCTTTGACTGTAAGCGTTCAGATTTATTATAGGATAGCAAGAAGTTAGTAAGTATATTTCTTATAAATTTACAACCTGTTTCTTATATTAAAATTTGCGTTCAAAATAGAATCCTTATTCTTTGTTGAATAATATTCTACTTGAATTACTTCGTTATAGTTGGATTCTAGTGGAAAGTTGCTTAAAATATTTCTTTCTAAATTTAAATATTCATTATCTGTTTCAATAGTTAAACTTTCATAATTTGAGTAGTTTAATAGCAAATGCTTATATTCATTTACTTCTTTAATATTTTTCATAGACTTATATCTTACATTATTGCAAAGTAATAAATAAAATTTATTAAGAATATCATAAAAGTCTAAATGCCCTACCATAAGCTTCTTTTTTTCATAATACTTAAATAATCGTTTTATAGATACACCTATTTCTTTCCTTTTATAATATCTTATTGCTTCACTTAATTTATCGTTAAAATTGCTATTATGTAATTCACAAATTACGTTCCAGTTAAGATCACTTATCTTATAGTTTTTCATATAATTAATTATATAAAACCATCCTACAATCCTTTTATACATTTGCATGCTATATAAAAATGTATTACCTTTATAAAAGTCATCATATAGAAATCTTGATAACTCTTTCTTCATATCTATATATTCTACTGTAGAATTGATACATTGTTGCAAATCACTCATATACTTTTTTAAAGTATCTTTATCAATCATTTCTATTATCTCCTAGTGTTACCTTTTATTTTATCAAGTATCTCCTTTTGTATTTTTTCAGTTTTCCTTTAATTGATCCTCAGGTTTAGGATTATAATACTTCAATGTAGACTGTATACTTTTATGTCTCATTTCTTTTTGAACATAAGAGATATCTTTATTTAATTCATCAATCAAATACATAGCATATCCATGTCTAAATCTATGATTTAAATTATCCTCCTTACTATTCTTATCTATCGAAATACCTATCTTAATAAAAATCTCTTTGAGAAAATTATTCCATCCTGAAGGTGATAATGGACTTCCATTCTTGTTTAAAAATAGGTAGTAATTTCTTCTTGTATTTTCTCCTACACAGTCTGCCTTCGCATATTTCATGATATTTTCCAATTTTCTTTCCGTTTGATTTAGAATATCTCTAGATATTTCTTGATATTTTCTGACTTCATCCATTAATTTTATTGGCAAAGCCACAACCTGATACCCACCTTCTCTTTCACTATTATAGATTTTTGTCTTATACATTTCTGAAGAAAAAACCTTCATGCACCCTTTTGCATGTTGATATTTCTTATCACTTACTCTATTTCTCAAGTAAAGTTGACCTGCTCTCTTATCATCGGGATGAGGAATAATGTCCTCTAATGTAATTCCTAATACTTCACCAATCCTCAATCCTCTTAAAAACATTAGATCTATAATCAATTTATTCCTTAATTTAAACTCTGATCTGACATTTTCATCAATGTATTCCAAAACTCTAGTATATTCTTTAACTGAAATATACTTAGGAACATATTGATTAAAACCCTTATGCCTTGATTTATTTGTTGTATATTTGCTTGTCACAATTACTTTATTTGCACTATAGCTAATTTTATCAGTGACAAATTGTACCTTATCAAAAAATTCATTTTTATTAAATCTAGAAAACATTATATACTTTCTGATGTCATCAAAGTATGTATTATGAGTTGTTATTGTCCTATTAGTCTTAAATATATACCTTTCAATATTTCCTTCTATATTATGGCCTAAAATAAAATGTGATAAATTAATAATATCTGTCTTGTCAAGTTCCTGTATTTCCCTTCCAATAATTTCACTAAAAGAATATAATAACTTCAATGCACTTGCTGCTTGTTCTCTACCTGAAAGAACTACGCTTGCACAATAATAATTTAAGTAATTAAATACTTCTTCGATTACTTCTCCTTTTGAATTAAGTAGAAATACATAATGGAAATTCTCATACTTCTTACTAACTCTTACAATGCTTACTTTTCTTACAAGTTCATCATCTATATTAAATTTAATAATATGAATGCAATGCAGGAAATACCAAAATTTTTCAATTTCATGGTAATTTGTCCCCTTTATTTAATAATACAAGATGAACTTCTATAGCAATTCATAGAAGTTCATCCATAGTATAATATAGTTTAATCAGTTATTTTTCCCAACCTTGAGATCTTTCAACTGCTTTATGCCATCCCTTAATAATTTGTTCTCTCTTTTCTGATTCCATGCTTGGTGCAAAAGTTGTTGATGCTTTACAGCTTGAACATATATCATCTAAGTCCTTCCAATATCCTACTGCAAGACCTGCAAGATAAGCAGCTCCTAGTGCTGTTGTTTCTATAACTTCTGGTCTTTGTACTGGTGTATCTAATACATCAGCTTGGAATTGCATTAAGAAATTGTTAGCGCATGCTCCACCATCAACCTTTAATGCTTGTAGTTTTATTCCTGAATCTTGTTCCATAGCCTTTAATACATCATGAGTTTGATATGCCATAGATTCTAAAGCTGCTCTTACAAAATGCTCTTTTTTAGCTCCTCTTGTAAGACCTACAACAGTTCCTCTTGCATATGGATCCCAATATGGTGCTCCAAGTCCAACGAAAGCTGGTACTAAATAAACTCCATTTGAATCTTCAACAGCTGTTGCATATTTTTCAGACTCAGCAGCGTTGTTGAACATTCTTAATTCATCACGTAACCATTGAATAACTGCTCCACCTATAAATATACTTCCTTCAAGAGCATATTCAGGTTTTCCATTATAGCAAGCAGCCATAGTTGTAAGAAGACCATTCTTAGATTCTACTGGTTTATTTCCAGTATTCATAAGAAGGAAGCATCCTGTTCCATAAGTATTTTTAGCCATACCTTCTTGACAGCAAAGTTGTCCAAACAATGCTGCTTGTTGGTCTCCAGCATCTCCTGATATTGGAATTGGTGATCCAAATATAAGTTCATCAGTCTCTCCATAGATTTCGCTAGAAGGTTTAACTTCTGGAAGCATTGATTTTGGTATATTTAATTCTGCTAAAAGTTCATCATCCCATTTTAATTCATGGATATTATAAAGCATTGTTCTTGATGCATTTGTATAATCTGTAACGTGAACTCTTCCCTTAGTTAAATTCCAGATTAACCATGTATCTATATTACCGAAAAGTAATTCTCCCTTTTCAGCTTGTTCTCTAGCTCCTGGAACATTATCAAGTATCCATTTAACCTTTGTTCCTGAGAAATATGCATCTAAAATTAGTCCAGTCTTTTCTTTTATGTTTTTATCAAAACCTTTTTCTCTTAATCCATCGCAAATTGAAGCTGTTCTTCTGCACTGCCATACTATTGCATTGTATACAGGAACTCCTGTATTTTTATTCCATACAACTGTAGTTTCTCTCTGATTTGTAATACCTAATGCAGCAATATCTGTTGCATCAAGCCCAGCTTTTTCTAAAGCTTCTTTCGCAACTCCTGCTTGAGTTCCCCAGATTTCCATAGGATCATGTTCAACCCATCCACCTTTTGGATATATTTGAGTAAATTCCTTTTGTGCTACACTTATTATTTCACCCTGTTTATTGAATATTATGCATCTCGAACTTGTTGTTCCTTGATCTAAGGCCATTATATATTTTTCCATAATACACTCCCCCTAAGTTAAACCTTAAAATTAAATTATTATATTCATAAAATCATTTAAAACTTAACTTATATAATATTTAAAAATTAATTAAAATACACCTACAAATAAGAATGCCCCAATTAATCCACCTATTATTGGTCCTATTACTGGTATCCATGCATATCCCCAGTCTGAATCTCCTTTTCCTGCTATTGGAAGTATTGCGTGAGCTATACGTGGTCCTAAGTCTCTTGCTGGGTTTATAGCATATCCTGTAGGTCCACCTAATGCAAGACCGATAATTAATATTACTAATCCTACTGCTAATGTTCCAAGTCCATCTGTCATCTTAACTTGGCCAAGTCCTAAAATACTAAATACTAATACGAAAGTTCCCACAATTTCTGTAATAAGATTTGCTGCTGAATTTCTAATAGCTGGTGCTGTTGCAAATACTCCAAGCTTTGCTGCCTTGTCTTCTGTAGCTTCCCAGTGTGGCAAATATGCGATCCATACTAATGCTGCTCCAACAATAGCACCTAACATTTGAGCTACTATATATCCTGGAACTAGTGCCCAATCAAAGTTTCCAATTGCAGCTAATGCTATTGTAAGTGCTGGATTAAAGTGTGCTCCACTTGCTGCTCCAAAAATCCATGCTGGAACTGCTACTGCACATGCCCATGCTACAGTTATTACTATCCATCCTGCATTCTGCGCTTTACTCTTGTTAAGAGTTGTGGCTGCACACACTCCATCTCCTAGTAGAATTAACATCATTGTGCCTAAGAATTCTGCTAAATAACTTGACATAATAATTCCCCCTTAATTTAAAAAATTTATATATCATTTCACATTTATATAAATATGAAATGAACATAACGAAATCGTTTACGCAGGTTAAAAAGAGCATTATCAAGAAAGAGTTTATTTCTCTCTCCTAATAATGGCTCTCATCTCTCCGCCAAGATTATTCATCTTTATCTACGCACTTTACACTCTTTGTTGCTATAACATCTACACCAGTTCCTACTACATTTTGTATAATTACATCTCCTATATTTATAGGTGCCTTTACCTTTATCCCTTTAAGAGCTTTCATACATTCATATATCTTCTCTTTAGGGATATCCTTCTTCGTTTTTACTGAAACTACACCTAATTCTCCGTTCTCTATTTCAACAGTTGAAGTAACTATTCTCGTAGGATTAGTACATTCTTTCTCAGCATAAGCAACACCCTTAACACAGCTATTGCCTTTAACCTCTATAACCTTTTTATCTTCTAGTGTAACTTCTAAAGCACACCCCATAGGGCATCCTATGCATGTAAGTTCTATATTTTCCCTCATAATACTACACTCCTTCCACCTTTACTATGATTTTCTTACAGTCAGGATAATTTTCAAACATACTCTTTGTAAGCTTTAAGGTTTGCATTTCTCCAGGAGTTAGTATTTTCTTATTTATATGCATAGTTCTTTCCCCATCAAAATAAAGAGAAATATATTTGTCTTTATATACGTTATTTACTCTGAATCTTAGGTCAACAAACTTATCCACATTGTTTATATTAATATATTTTGGAACTGTATAAGTTATTCCATCTAGTGGTAAAACTTCTATTCCTTTTTCATCGAAAGATTTTCCTTTCACATATCTTGCTGCATTTTTACCAGCATTTATACTTTCCTCAGTAACATTGTCTACTAAATCATGAACGTGAAGCACATTTCCACAAGCAAAAATTCCATCTATATTTGTCTGGAGACTTTCATTAACTTCTGGTCCTCCTGTAACGCTGGACATTTCAACCTGCGCCTTCCTTGAAAGCTCATTTTCTGGAATTAAGCCTACTGATAGCAATAGAGTATCACAAGGAATATATTCTTCTGTCCCTTTTATAGGCTTTCTATTTTCATCAACCTTTGCAATAGTAACCCCTTCAACTCTATTCTTTCCTTTTATTGATACAACTGTATGAGATAATTTTAAAGGAATATTATAATCATCTAGACATTGAACTATATTTCTCTTAAGTCCACTAGAATAAGGCATAAGTTCTACAACAGCCTTAACCTTTGCTCCCTCTAAAGTCATTCTTCTTGCCATTATAAGTCCTATATCACCAGAGCCTAAAACAACTACTTCTTTTCCTGGCATATATCCATCTATATTTACAAATTTCTGAGCTGTTCCTGCACAATATATACCAGCACATCTATCCCCTGGAATACCTATAGCTCCTCTTGGCCTTTCACGACATCCCATAGCTAAGATTATAGCCTTAGCCTTAATTTCTAAAATTCCGTCCTCTTCATTTACTGCTGTTATAACTTTGTCTTTATTAATATCTATTACCATAGTATTCAATTTATGCTCTATTTTTAAATCCCTTATCTTATCTATAAATCTTGCAGCATACTCTGGTCCTGTTAGCTCTTCTTTAAAAATATGAAGACCAAAGCCGTTATGAATACACTGATTTAAGATTCCTCCTAGTTTATTATCTCTTTCTAATATTAGTATATTGTCTATGCCTTCTTCTTTAGCTCCTACAGCTGCTGCAAGCCCTGCAGGTCCAGCGCCTATTATTACCACATCATATTCTTTCATTTTTCTATCCTCCAAAAAATTAATATGGTTTATATTTCTTTGTTTTTACCTACAAGAAGGTTAGACTTTCCTCCAAATAAGGTTACATCCTCTGGACTTAGGTTTAGTTCCTCTGCCAAAATATGAAGCACCTTATTTGAGCAGAATCCACTTTGACATCTTCCCATACCAGCCCTTGTTCTTCTCTTAACTGCATCTATGTTTCTTGCACCAAGAGGTCTTCTTATAGCCTCTACTATTTCTGCTTCTGTAACTGTTTCACATCTGCACACTACTCTTCCATACCTTGGATTTTTCTTTATTGCTTCTATTCTTTCTTCTTCAGTCATATCCCTAAACTTTGGTATTCCTTTTCTTATTGGATTAAACTTTTCATTTTTGCTTGGATGTAACTTTTCAACAACAATGCCTGCTATCATCTCTGCAATGGCAGGTGAACTTGAGAGCCCTGGCGATTCAATTCCTGCTGCATTTATAAATCCTTCTACATCCTCTGCTTCTCCTATTATAAAGTCTCCAGTATTTCCCCTTGCTCTATTTCCTGCAAAAGACTTTATAAGGTATTTCATAGGGATATTTTTAAAGGTTATTTTAGCCTTATCTATAACGTCATCCAATCCTTCTCTTGTATTTGATAAATCTCTTTTATCTTCAATATCATCTGCATTTGGTCCTATTAACAAGTTTCCATCTACTGTTGGGGTTACTAATATTCCTTTTCCAAGCTTGGTTGGTAATTGGAACAATGTCATCTTTGCCATATTGCCAACCACTTTATCAAATAAGCAGTATTCCCCTCTTCTTGGCATTATCTTTATCTTATTTTTACTTACCATATTATTTATATCATCTGAGAACAATCCTGCTGCGTTTATTACAAGCTTACTCTCTATTTCTTCTTTAGAAGTTTTGATTACAAACTTATCCTCTATCTTATTTATTCCTATAACTTCTGTGTCAAGTTTAAATTCCACTCCATTTGTAGCTGCGTTTTCTGCAAGAGCAATGGTCATCTCATATGGACACACAATTCCTCCTGTAGGTGCATATAATGCAGCATATACATTATCATTTATGTTTGGTTCTAATTCTAATATTTTTTCTTTGTATATTATTTGAAGATCTGGAACTCCATTTTTTTCTCCTCTTTCTTTTAGCTCTAATAAATTAGGCATTTCCTCTTCATTAAAGCATAAAACTAAAGACCCATTTCTCTTAAATGGAAAGTCAAGTTCCTCTACCAATTTGTCAAACATAGCGTTGCCTTTCGCATTCAATATTCCCTTTAGAGTACCAGGTTTAGCATCATAACCAGCATGAACTATGGCACTATTGGCTTTTGTGGTTCCAACAGCCACATCTGACCCCTTTTCCACTACACAAACTTTTAAATTATATTTAGCAAGTTCTCTAGCAGTAGAGCAGCCTACAACTCCTGCTCCAATTATAGTTACATCAAACATAGCATAACCTCCTTTTATAAATCTAGTTCCTCATCTTAGTGGATTTTTTCCACCTTAATTTTAGAACTGGTTATCTAAAGAAAAAAGCAAAAAGAGCCACAATTAATTAAGAGATTCTACTCTCCTAAAATTGTGGCTCTCATTAACTCCGCCTTTCAATATATAATGTATACATTTTCTATACAATAATATATATGAGAAGAAGCCCTATATTAGTACAGAATGTAAGAAATATACGCAGCATTTTTCTTACATGTACCAAATTTCTTCCTTGCTGGTTGATATAGCAATGGCTCCTGCTTTTAGGCTGTTCATTACGTCCTCTTTGTCCATTATAAGTCCTCCAGTTATGATTGGAACATTGGTTTTATTAGTAAATATCTTTGTAACCTTTGGCATTATTCCTGGCAATATCTCTACCGCATTAGGTCTTATAGATTCTATAGAATGTATTCCTGTATCCAAAGATAAGTGGTCTAGTACAAAAAATCTTTGTATAACAAATATATTAAGACTTTTTGATGCTCTTACTAAACTAGTCTTAGTTGTAATTATTCCATCTGGATTTATATTTTCATGTATGTATTTTAATGCTAAGGCATCCTTTGCAAGTCCTTCTATCAAGTCTACATGTATATATACTCCTTTTCCTGAAACCCTAATTTTATCTACAATGGACTTTATATTAAATATATCTGATTTTAAAACGAAGATAATTTCACATGGAGATTCAATAGCCCTTTGTAACTGATGCTCATCCTTTATAGCTGCTATTATAGGATTTATCTGTAACCTACGATAAAACTGATTTCCCACAATACTCCCCGCCTAACTTATATAAACTATAATATCTTTCTAATTACATCATATTTCTCATCACTGCTCTCTATGAATTCATCAATAGGTGTTTTAAACATTTTTAGATCCTTAGTATTTATAAAAGCTTCCTTAACTTTATTTATAAGTTCTGGCTGCATTCTTGGATTTACGGCTATTGCATCTTTCGGTATATCTTCTGTTTCTTTAATTATAACAATATCCTCAACCCTTAACCCATTAATCCTTGCATTATCTATTGCTTCACTATAAGTAGCTCCTGCATCTATCTCTCCTGATAAAACTGCTTTAATAACATTATCATGACTTCCCATAAAATAAACTTTATTGAAAATTTTTTCAGGATTTAGGTTGTTAGATTTTAACATATGTTTAGCATACAAGTATCCAGAAGCACTATTTTGATCTACATATCCAAAATTCTTGCCTTTTAAGTCTTTTAAATTTTTTATATTGCTGTCTTTTCTAGTGATTATATATCCTTTATAGTATGCCTTTCCATTTACTTTAGGAGTAGCTATTGGCAGTACTCCTGCCTTTTCATGGGCATTCACATAGGCAAATGGAGAAAACCATCCTAGATCAATTATATCTTCCTTTATACTGCTGCTTAAAGCATCGTAGTCCTTTACAATTATAATTCTAGGTTTATATCCTATACACTTAAATATATGTTCTAATATAGGTACGTACATATTCTTTATATTTTCTGGAGATGTAAATGGATTAATACCGATAATTATTTCATCACTTCTTTTTAATTTCACTGATATTTTTTGAAGTTTTTCCGATATCTCTCTCAATTGATTAAACTGTAAAGCTATTTCCTCATTTTTCGTTTTTTGATAGTTTATGCTTTCAATAGATTCATAGGATAGTTTATGAGTATCTTCTATAGCTTTTGACATACCTTCAACTGCCGCTTCGATTTCCGTGGATGTATATAATACCTGAGAAGACATAGACTGTAAATTTTTTATAGAATTATTGATATGTTCTACAATGACTTTTATCTCATCAATGGCATTAGTCGACTGGTTTACTATTTCTTCTACTTCATTTATCTTTTCATTACATTTTTCTATTGCTTTATTTGAGTATACTACCTTTTCAGATGTATCGTCAACTATCTCTTCTATCTGTGAAATATGAACATGAGTCTGTTCTGAAAGCTTCTTTATTTCATTTGCCACAACTGCAAACCCTCGTCCTACTTCTCCTGCTCTTGCAGCTTCAATAGCTGCATTTAAAGATAATAGATTGGTCTGATTAGATATTTGTTTTATATAATCCACTACTTTATATATATTATTAGAAGATTCTATGAATTCTTCATTGCTTTTAGAAGCATTGCTAACTTCTTTTGCAAGCTCTTCTAAAAAAACGCTTATACCTTCTATAGTATCTCTATTTTTTTCTAACATTTCTACAGACCTTAATGAATAGTTCCGTATATCTTCAACGCTCTTATTTAAATCTCTAGAAAATGATACAAATTCATTAATACTAGCATTTATTTCTTCTGCAGCTGCTGCATTTTGCTGGCTATAATTCTCTACCTTATGAGATATATCATAAGATTTGTTAAAAATAGAAGTATTTTTATCTGCAACCCATAATAATTGCTGTACATTGAAGCCAATAGCTTCTGATGCAGAAAGTAATTCCTCTTTTATCCCATCATCGACTCCAATATCTTTATTATATGGTATATTATTACAAATGGTAGCATTAAAATCTAAACTTTTACTAAAAAGTTTAATAGATATAGCAAATATAGCTATGTCCCCCAAAAGCGATATTATAAAATATAGAATATTGTGAAAAATACAAAAATATAAAATTAAATTTAACAATATAAAGCCGCCGCAAGAAATGCTAAATTTTTTTAATTTCATGCTCATTTATCCCCTTTAAATATTTATCCTTATTATAATAATATAAGATGAACTTCTATAAAAATTCATAGAAGTTCATCTATAATAGTATAATTTACTCAGCTATTTTTCCCAACCTTTAGATCTTTCAACTGCTTTGTGCCATCCATTAATAATTTCTTCTCTCTTTTCTGGTTCCATGTTTGGTGTGAAAGTTTTTGATGGTTTGCAACTTGAGCATATATCATCTAAGTCCTTCCAATATCCTACTGCAAGACCTGCAAGATAAGCAGCTCCTAGTGCTGTTGTTTCTATAACTTCTGGTCTTTGTACTGGTGTATTTAACACATCAGCTTGGAACTGCATTAAGAAGTTGTTAGCACATGCTCCTCCATCAACCTTTAATGCTTGTAGTTTTATTCCTGAATCTTGTTCCATAGCCTTTAATACATCATAAGTTTGATATGCCATAGATTCTAGAGCTGCTCTTACAAAGTGCTCTTTTTTAGCTCCTCTTGTAAGACCTACAACAGTTCCTCTTGCATATGGATCCCAATACGGTGCTCCAAGTCCAACAAAAGCTGGTACTAAATAAACTCCATTTGAATCTTCAACAGCTGTTGCATATTTTTCAGACTCAGCAGCGCTGTTAAACATCCTTAACTCATCACGTAACCATTGAATAACTGCTCCACCTATAAATATACTTCCTTCAAGAGCATATTCAGGTTTTCCATTATGACAAGCAGCCATAGTTGTAAGAAGTCCTTTTTTAGATTCTACTGGTTTATTTCCAGTATTCATAAGAAGGAAGCATCCTGTTCCATAAGTGTTTTTAGCCATACCTTCTTCACAGCAAAGTTGTCCAAATAGTGCTGCTTGTTGGTCTCCAGCATCTCCTGCTATTGGAATTGGCGATCCAAATATAAGCTCATCAGTTTCTCCATAAATTTCGCTAGAAGGTTTAACTTCTGGAAGCATTGATTTTGGTATATTTAATTCTGCTAAAAGTTCATCATCCCATTTTAATTCATGAATATTATAAAGCATTGTCCTTGATGCATTTGTATAATCTGTTACGTGAACTCTTCCTTTAGTTAGATTCCAGATTAACCATGTGTCTATATTACCAAAAAGTAATTCTCCCTTTTCAGCTTGTTCCCTAGCTCCTGGAACATTATCAAGTATCCATTTAATCTTTGTTCCTGAGAAATATGCGTCTAAAATTAATCCAGTCTTTTCTTTTACTACTTTATCAAATCCTTTAGCTTTTAACTCATCACAATACTCAGCAGTTCTTCTGCATTGCCATACTATTGCATTGTATACTGGAATACCTGTTCTCTTATTCCATACTACTGTAGTTTCTCTTTGATTTGTAATACCTAATGCAGCAATATCTGTTGCATCAAGCCCAGCTTTTGCTAAAGCTTCTCCTGCAACCCCTGCTTGAGTTCCCCAGATTTCCATTGCATTGTGTTCAACCCATCCAGCCTTTGGATATATTTGAGTGAATTCCTTTTGTGATACTGCTACTATTTCCCCCTGCTTATTAAATATTATACATCTTGAACTTGTTGTTCCTTGATCTAAGGCCATTATATATTTTTCTTTTTCCATTTAATATTCCCCCCATAACTTATATTTGTAAATGTTTACACCATCTATATAAAAACTTCATTAGATATTTATATTAAAATACACCTACAAATAAGAATGCTCCAATTAATGCACCTATTATTGGTCCTATTACTGGTATCCATGCATATCCCCAGTCTGAATCTCCTTTTCCTGCTATTGGAAGTATTGCATGAGCTATACGTGGTCCTAAATCTCTTGCTGGATTTATAGCATATCCTGTAGGTCCACCTAATGCAAGACCAATAACTAATATTACCAATCCTACTGCTAATGTTCCAAGTCCATCTACCATTTTAACTTGACCAAGTCCTAAAATACTAAATACTAATACGAAAGTTCCCACAATTTCTGTAATAAGGTTTGCTGCTGAATTCCTAATAGCTGGTGCTGTTGCAAATATTCCAAGCTTTGTTGCCTTATCTTCTGTAGCTTCCCAGTGTGGTAAGTATGTTATCCATACTAATGCTGCTCCAACTATAGCACCTAACATTTGAGCTATTATATATCCTGGAACTAGTGCCCAATCAAAGTTTCCAATTGCAGCTAATGCTATTGTAAGTGCTGGGTTAAAGTGAGCTCCACTTGCTGCTCCAAAAATCCATGCTGGAACTGCTACTGCACATGCCCATGCTACAGTTATTACTATCCATCCTCCACCCTGCGCTTTACTTTTGTTAAGAGATGTTGCTGCACATACCCCATCTCCTAGTAGAATTAACATCATTGTGCCTAAGAATTCTGCTAAATAACTTGACATAATAATTCCCCCTTAACTATAAATAAATTAATATATCTTAAGTTTATGTTGGAAACATAAACTTAAATTCATTACATGTCCTCAAGGCTTGTCCTTTTTTTAAAATCTCCCTTTCTTTTGTTTTTTTAAATTCTTGAATTATTTTTCTTTAGGAAACGTTTACTTATGGCTTAATTAAATTAATAAACGCCATTATTATGAAAGGGATTAAATCCCTTTCTAATAATGGCGCTCTCTTCTCTCTGCCGTTGATATTTATTTGTAATTTATATTACAGCACTTGTAATCTTTCGCTATTTTTTCTAATTTTTCTTTAATATTATTTTACACCATTTAATTGACCTTTGCAATACTTTTAGTAGCAATAACATTAACTTTTGTTCCAGCTACATTTTTTACTATTACATCTCCTATATTTATAGGAGCTTCTACTACTAATCCTTTAAGATCTTTTATGCATTCAGCAATTTTCTCCTTTGGAATGTCTGCCTCTGTCTTTACAGAAACTGCATCAATCTCTCCATTCTTAACCTTAACAGAAGAAGTTACTATTCTTGTAGGATTAGTACATTCCTTCTCCGCATAAGTTTTTCCCTTTAAACAAGTATTTCCTTTTACATCTGTTACTTTATTATCTTCTAGAGATACTTCTAACATGCATCCCATTGGACATCCTATACAAGTAAGCTCTCTATTTTCACTCATGATATTACCCCCCAACGTGTAAATTCTAACTTCCTAATTTTCTATTTTAACAGTAATCTTCTTACAGTTAGGATGCTTTTCAAATAATGCTTTTGTAAGCTTCACTGTTTCCATTTCTCCTGGAGTTAATATTCTCTTCTTCATATGCATTTCACGTACATCATCAAAGTAAACAGAAACATAGCTATCTTTATAAACATCTCCAACTCTAAATCTTACATCTACAAGTTTTTCTACATTTTCAGGATTTATAAACTTTGGAACTGTGTATCTTGGTCCATTTTCTGCAACTATCTCGATTCCATCCTTAGTGAAAGTTTGACCATTTATATATTTTGCAGCATTTTTTCCTGCATTTATACTTTCTTCTGTAACGAAGTCAACTAAATCATGAACGTGAAGAACGTTTCCGCAAGCAAACACTCCTTCTATATTAGTTTGAAGACTTTCATTTACTATTGGTCCCCCTGTAATAGGAGATAACTCTACATCTGCTTTTGTAGATAATTCATTTTCTGGAACAAGACCTACAGATAAAAGTAAAGTATCACATGGTATATATTCTTCTGTTCCTTTTATAGGCTTTCTGTTTTCATCAACCTTTGCTATAGTAACTCCTTCTAATCTTTCTTTTCCTTTGATATTAGTAACAGTATGAGAAAGTTTTAGTGGAATTCCAAAGTCATCTAGGCATTGTACAATATTTCTCTTAAGTCCACCTGAGTAAGGCATAAGTTCTACAACTGCTTTAACCTTTGCTCCTTCTAAAGTCATTCTTCTTGCCATTATAAGTCCTATATCTCCAGAACCAAGGATAACAACTTCTTTACCTGGCATATATCCATCTATATTAACAAACTTTTGTGCAGCTCCTGCTGAATATATACCTGCACATCTACTTCCTGGAATGTTTATAGCTCCTCTTGGCCTTTCGCGGCATCCCATAGCTAAAATTATAGCTTTAGCTTTGATTTCTAAAATTCCATCTTCTTCATTAACTGCTGTTATAATCTTATCATTGTTTATATCTATAACCATAGTATTTAATTTGTATGGTATCTTCATATCTTGTACTTTATCAACGAACCTTTGTGCATATTCTGGTCCTGTGAGTTCTTCCTTAAAAGTGTGGAGTCCAAAACCATTGTGGATGCATTGATTCAATATTCCACCAAGACGGTTGTCTCTTTCTAATATTAAAATATCTTGTATACCTTCTTCTCTCGCACCTATTGCAGCTGCAAGACCTGCAGGGCCTCCCCCTATTATTACTACATCATGTTCTCTCATTTTTCACTCCTCCAAACTCATAGATATATTAGCTATACTAACTTGAAGCACTAAATCTCCTTATTTTCTCCTATTAAAAGCTTAGAATTTCCACCAAACTTGGTAATTTCAGTTTCAGGTACTCCCAATTCTTTTGATAGAATTGCAACTACCTTAGTTGAGCAGAAACCTGATTGACATCTTCCCATACCTGCTCTTGTTCTTCTCTTAACCGCATCTAGGTTTCTTGCACCAAGAGGTCTTCTTATAGCATTTAAAATCTCGCCTTCTGTAACTGTTTCACATCTGCATACTATCTTTCCATAAGCTGAATCTTTAGCTATAAGCTCTTTTCTTTCCTCATTGCTCATTTCTCTAAATTTAGGAATTCCATGTCTTATAGGATTAAAGTTTTCATTTTTAGCTGGTGATAGCTTGTCTACTACTATACCTTCAACCATTTCTGCTATAGCTGGTGCACTTGAAAGTCCTGGTGACTCTATTCCAGCTACATTTATAAATCCTTCAACGTCTTCAGCTTCCCCAATTATAAAGTCATCTGCTGTACAATGAGCTCTAAGTCCTGAGAAAGAAGTTATTACTTGTTTCATTGGAATTTGCTTTAATGTTAACTTAGCTCTATCTAATACATCATCTAATCCTTCTTGAGTTGTACTTAAGTCAGTTTTATCTTCTATATCTACTGCATTTGGTCCTATAAGCAAGTTTCCATCTACTGTTGGTGTTACTAATACCCCTTTACCCATCTTAGTTGGCAATTGGAAAAGAGTTCTTTCAGCCATTGAACCTGCTGCTTTGTCGAATAGACAATATTCCCCTTTTCTTGGTATTATCTTTATTTTATTCTTGCTAACCATATTATTTAACTCATCAGAGAATAATCCTGCTGCATTTATAACTAATTTACTTTCAACATTTCCATTATTTGTTTCTAAAATAAATCCATTTTCAGTCTTTTTTATATTTTTAACTTCTGTATTAAGTTTAAATTCAACTCCATTTTCATATGCGTTTTCAGCATAAGCTATAGTCATTTCATAAGGACATACAATACCGCCTGTTGGTGCATATAGAGCGGCTGCTACATTTTCATTTAGACTTGGTTCTAATTCTAATAGCTTGTCCTTGCCTAATATTTGAATGTCAGGCACTCCGTTAGCTTCTCCCTTTTGTTTTAATTCATCTAATTTGTCAACTTCATTTTCATCAAAGCATAAAACCAAAGAACCATTTCTTTTAAATGGAAAGTCTAATTCTTTTGATAACTTATCAAACATAGCATTTCCTTTAGCATTCAATTTTCCCTTTAAAGTGTTTGGTTTTGCATCAAAACCAGCATGTACTATTGCACTATTTGCCTTTGATGTTCCTGTTGCCACATCAGAACCTTTTTCTAATACACAAGTCTTTAAATTGTACTTTGATAATTCCCTTGCAATACCGCTTCCAACAACTCCAGCTCCAACAATAACCACATCAAACATATTATACCTCCTATCTTAAATAAAAAAGGCCATAATTCCAAAAGATATTCAAAGATAATATCTTTTAAAATTATGGCTCTCTATACTCTGGCCTTTTCATATTATATTTTATGATTTTATTATATCATCATATATTTTTACAGTCAACACCTTATTTAAACCTTTTCATACATTTTTCTATAGTTTTTTACATTTCCCATATTTCTTCTCTACTTGTAGATATACCCATAGCACCAGCTTTAAGACTTTCAATAACATCCTCTTTATCTATGATAAGTCCTCCTGCGATTATAGGAACCTTTGTTTGACCTTTTATTTTTCTTGTTATCTTTGGCATAATGCCCGGCATGATCTCTACCGCATCTGGTCTTATGCTGTTTATAGAATTCACTCCAGTTTCTAGGGATAAGTTATCTATCATAAAGAGTCTCTGTATACAAAACATGTTCATTTCCTTAGATATCTTAACTAAATTTGATTTCGTTGTTATAATTCCACTGGGATTTACTTTTTCTTTCATATACTTTATAGCAAAAGCATCTTTTCCAAACCCATCCATTAAATCCATATGTACATATATATTTTTACCCTCTGCTTTCACTTTATTTACTATATTTTCAATATTGCATATGTTTCCTTTTAGAAGAAAAATAACCTCGCTTGGGGACTTAATAGCTCTTTCTAAAGCCTTTTCATCTTTAACTGCGGCAATTATAGGATTAATACTCAGTTTGTCATAAAATTCACTTTTCATACTTTCCTTCTCCAATCTGTAAAAAAATATATAAAATCTTTATATTTTTTTATGTTTATAATTGATGTTATTATATCCCTATTTTACTTTCAGTTCAATAATATTCAACCATTACTATATTGCCAAAAATTTTCATCATTCATTTTATTATTGATAAAACTGCACATACTTTATATTGTAACCATATTATATATAAAAACTTATTGATAATTACTATTATTTAATATATACTATTAATAACAAATTTTACTTGCGGAGGTTGTTAATATGGCAATTAATAATGCAAAAATATCTGTAATAGGCGCTGGTTTTGTAGGTTCTACTACGGCTTATGCTTTAACACTACAAAATGCAGCTTCAGAAATAGTTTTAGTAGATATAAATGAGGATAAGTCAAAGGCTGAAGCTTTGGATATCGCCCATGCCACTTCTGCTTTAGGAGATATAGAGGTAAGGCCTGGTAACTATAAAGAAACTAAGGATTCTGACATTGTTATTATAACTGCTGGAGTTGGCCCAAAACTTGGGGAAACAAGACTTGACATTGTAAATAAGAATCTAAAAGTTTTTAAATCTATGATACCTGAGATTGTGAAATATAGTCCTAATGCCATACTTTTAGTAGTATCAAATCCAGTAGATATATTAACTTATATGACTTATAAGCTTTCTGGTTTTCCTAAGAATAGAGTTTTAGGTTCTGGCACAGTTCTTGATACCTTAAGGTTAAAATATACTATTGAAAAAAAATACGACATTGATTCTAAAGATATTGATACTTTAATAATTGGAGAACATGGCGATTCTCAAGTTGCTCTCTGGAGCCAAACTAATATTCATGGAATACCAATTGACTCATATTTTAAGGCTATAAATAGGGAGTTTCATAAAAATGTAAGAGAAGAGATTGCAGAAGCTGTTAAAGAGGCTGGATATCATATCATTCAAGGTAAGGGGTATACAAACTTTGGAGTTGCCATAGCTGTAACTAGAATAGTAAAAGCTATTCTTAATGATGAAAATGCACTGCTCCCAGTTTCATCCCTATATACTGGAGAATATGGTATAGAAGATATCTATCTTGGAGCTCCATGCATGGTAGGTAGGATTGGAGTAAAAAGGATATTCCAGATACCTATAGATGAAGATGAACTTGCGCAGCTTAAGGCATCATCAGATAATCTAAAAACATTGACCAGAGACCTAAATATATAATTAAGGTTGAGTTCTAAAAATCAAGAATAGGCTTTCAAATACAATATCTATCGGAAGTCTATTCTTAACTATATATTATAGTATAACTTCCTCTATAAATAGAGTTAGACTTTGTAGTAGATTGTAAAAGTTAAACTTTCCATCTTTTTTTACCTGCACTATGGGTCTTGTAGAAGCATTTTTGTTTTGAGCTATAACTAATCCATCTAGACCATTGTTTAGCTTCACATGAAGTCCATTAGGATAACAATAAACGGAGCTTGCAAAATCTCTATATACATCCTCATCATAAGAAGATATTGCTTCAGCACCTATTTTCTCCATAGCTTCATGAGGTAGTATACCTTCTTCATCATTCAAATACTTAATATATTGATTGCATATGCTAACTATTTTAGATAATTCAAATATCTTATCTCCATTAATTCCTAATAATCCTGTTCCATCCTTCTTTTCATAAAGTTCATATACACACATATAAGAAAGTGGACTAAACAGAGTATTTCTCTTTAACATTTTATATCCAATCTCTACATGTCTCTTTTCTTTAGTAAATAATTTTCCTATATCATGTAACAAGGCTCCTATGGCTAAGTTAACCATTTTCTTTTCATTATATTTTCTCTTTGAACCAACCATAATTGACAACGCAGCTACATC
This sequence comes from Clostridium sp., assembly GCF_047777555.1. Classification (GTDB taxonomy): domain Bacteria; phylum Bacillota; class Clostridia; order Clostridiales; family Clostridiaceae; genus Clostridium_H. The sequence continues at coordinate 35,235 of NZ_JBKEEV010000007.1, forward strand.
TAGACTATGAACAGCTAATTTAGATATCTCATCTCTAGGAACTAGATTATTTATAATTACAGCATTCTCTGATAAATTTATGTTTTCTATCAGTTCATTTACTATATTAACTACTTTGTTATAATCTACTTCCTTACTGCTTTTAACCTCATCAAACAGTGCTTTTAATGACTTTATAAGTCCCATTCTTATTTGAGTAGGTATTACTTCCTGTAGTGTTATACCGTCATTGCCATCATCTATGTAAACAGTATTTATACCTATTCCTCTTAATCTTTTTATTATAGATTCCGAAAAAACACTACCTTTTCTTAAAAACATAACTCCATCTTCTGTGTAAATACTACTTCCTAATCTTTCTCCGACTAATTTAGTATTTAATATTACAAGTTTCATTGGAACACCCCTTCTTAGTACGATGCATATATTCTTATATTTAGACCTTTTAAATATTATAATATAGTCTTTACGGATTAAAAAGCCGCATATCAATTAATTATCGAAAAAAAATTTAATAAATTTAGTTACTCCTCTACATCTATTCCTGCCATTTTTATAAGATATATGGCATTTCTTGTCGTAGAAACTCCTTTTTGAAGCTTATAATCAAAATATATCTTACCATCCTTATAATACTCTGTAAAATGATAATTTTTTATCCTTCCGCCGCTTTCTTTTTCTAATTCTTCCAACTCTAAATCATGAGTTGATACAAGTCCTAAAGCACCTTCTTTATTTAGTTTATTTATTAAGATTTTTGCACCTGTATGCCTATCCGTAGAATTAGTCCCCTTGAATATCTCATCAAGCAGAAAAAATATTTGTTTATCCCCCTTAGAAGCTTCTACTATTTTCTTTATCCTTAAAAGCTCTGCATAGAAAGAAGAAATATTTTTCTCCAAGTCATCACTCACCCTCATACATGTATAAATGTCCATTATAGAACATAGAAATTCTTTAGCACAAACAGATGCACCTGCATAAGCTAAAACCAAATTTATACCTGCTGTTCTAAGCAAAGTACTCTTACCAGACATGTTAGAACCTGTAATCAAAAGAATAGTTGAAGGTTTTTCAATTTTTAGATCGTTACATACTCTATCTTTAGTAAGCAGCGGGTGCCCCATTTCTTTAGCTGAAAGTAAAGGAGTATTTTCTATAAATTTAGGCAACACCCATTCTGGATTATCATGTTTTATAATAGCTAAGCTTCCTAGGGCCTCAATCTCTGCTATGCTATTGAGCCAACTTTTTATAAACTTACCAGAATTTCTTTTCCATGTTTCCAGAAGCCTCATATATCTATAATCAGAAAGGGTAAGTATATTTATTATAGAGTAATAGGCATTTCTTCGACCTGACACCTTGTCTTCTATAATTGATAGTTTTCTTATCTGTCCTGAAGCTACTTCTCCCATGTCATTTATTAAATTACTCTTTACATTTTTTATATGAGTGGAATGGAATTGTTCTTTTTCTAATATCTTAAGCATACCATAGTAAGTTTTTATATTTTCCTTATACTTATCAACATTCCCAAGTGTTCTACTTCTATTTTCATTGTCCCACATAAGTATCCCTATATTAATGCTTATCATTAAAGCTGCTAAATAATAAGGGGCTTTAGTAATAAAGGGCAGTAGTACAATTGCCATAGTAACAAAAGGCCATATATATACCATAATTTTTACTAAAGAAGTGCAATAAAAATTATTTTTACTGATTCCCCAAGAAAATAAATCCTCTGGATTATGCATATCTTTTTGATTTATCATGCCGTTAGCTATAAAAGCCTGCCTAAAATCCAGTTTTTCCGCTAGCTCCTCTACAGCCTCCTGCCTTCTTTGAATATCATCTATTTCCATGCTTGGATTTTCAAGAAGTTTTCTTAACCTTTCTCTTCCTAAATAAGTTACTGTTGAATTAATCCATTGAAAAAGAGAGCCTTTGCCGAATATATCCAAGTCCTTTGAATATCTATGTTCATCACTTATAAATTCCTTCCCTATATCGCTGAATTCCTTCCATTCTCCATTTATTCTTTTTATCGACTTATCATTTATATGCCACAATGCATCCATAAGCCCTTTATTTTCTATTGCTCTGTTATGTATCTTTACCAATATGATAAAGCATATCAAAAATATAAAAAATGTAATTATAGCCAAATGGTAATTTTGAGTCAAGTAGTAAAATAAAGTACCCACAACACCTAGTAAAAAAAATATAAGCCTTAGATTACTTATTAGAGTTATTTTAGTGCCCTCTTTCTTCAATAAATCTTCATAATATCTTCTTCTTTCCTCATATTTATCTTCTATAGTATTCAATAATTGATACCCCCCAACTATCAGTTTAACTTTAGGTTATCCTTGTTCTTATTTTAAGCTATTTCTAATAAAGCTCAATACCTTATCTCTGTAATTTAATTATATTATAATATTTATCTCATTGTATATTTTTAACAAATACACAATAACCATCTTTAAATAAATTTATTTCGGCAGCTATTCTCTTCTTCAATAAATACTTGTCCAATATAAATTTATTAAGGTATAATTTAGACTGGTGATAGATTATGTGTTATGTATACATACTTGAATGTTCTGATAAAACCTTATATACAGGCTGGACTAACAATCTTAATAAAAGAATAGAAACCCACTCTAAAGGAAAAGGTGCAAAATACACAAGGGCTAGACTTCCTGTTAAACTTGTGTATTTTGAAGAGTTTGAAGATAAAATCTCTGCTCAAAGGCGGGAATATGCTATAAAGCAATTAAGTAGGAAAAAAAAGCTAGAACTTATTGTAAATGGCTCACTAATATCTACAAATCAGTTTAAGAAATAGCCCAATTATCATCCTTATTAATTTGTTCAAGCTCCTTGAAAATAATTCTACCATCCTTAACAATAGTTCTAGGCAGGTCAAAGGATTCCACTGATATTTGATAAGATGAAGGAGTAATAGGTTCATATTTTAGATATAAGCTGATTTTCACTTCATTTCCTCAGATTTCAAATACAACTCTTCAAGCTCATTCTTTGGCATAAGCCATTGAACCAAGAACCCCATAATTATTATTCCTGGAAGATCTACAAGAAATCTTACTAATGTAAACTCATATCCTAAAGCCGAAATTTCAAACATTAATGTAGTTATCTTTGTTACACACCAGGCATTCATAAATATTATTATGTTGCTGAATTTTACGCCCTTCCTTAGAAGCACTGGTATAAAAGGAAAAGCAGCATACATAGGTCCTGCCGCTATAGAGCCAATGAGTACAGCAAGACTTATTCCTAAAAGTCCAGATTCATCCCCCATATATTTCATCATAGACTCCCTTGGAATCCATACATCCATAAGACCCAATAAAACCATAATTGGAGGAACTACAGATGCCATTTGCACAAAGCTAGAACCTGCTGTTTTAAAAGTCTTTAAGCCTATTTCCTTATCTATAGCCGTAGTAATAACCACTATAATGAAAAAAATTATAAAAAATCTGTATCTCCTTATTATCTTTTTAATCATAACATTCCAGCCACCTTTCCAAAGACAAAAGCTACTACAAATGAAAATAAGAATGCTACAAAATTTCTATAAAATGCAGCCTTCTTCCCTATATATTGAGCTTCTAATGGAAAAGTTACTAAACCAACTAAAGTTAAAGCAGATACAAGAGCTCCAACTTGAGCATATCCTGCCCCATTTTTAAGAAGCATATCTGCTGTGGAAAAAGCTACAAAGGTAGGCATTAGAGTTATGCCTCCTATTACAGCTGAAATTGCCACTCCAAATATTCCAGATTCTTTTCCTATTATTTTAGATATTAACTCTGGATCAACAGCAGCTAAAATCAATCCAACTACAAGAATTATACATAAAAACTGAGGCATTATTCCTTCAAAAGACCTCCATGCCTTTCTTAAAGCTTCTTTAGTTTTATTCCTGTCCTCTATATATGAAATAAAAAGCAGTACCAAAGCAATACCATAAAGAATAAAAGCAGTCACATTCTTCTCCCCTATACGATTGTTTCATTAATATTGTATGCTTAGTAAAAATAAATTGATAAAATATGAATAAAGTTATTATAATCTTTAAAGAAACTTATTAGAATGTTTTAATACACTTTACATAATGGAATTATTGAGTTCATATTTGCTATTTATAATTTAAAACAAGCTCTTTAGGAACAGCAAAAATTAAAAAGGAAATTATATTAATTCCTTCCCCATCTCAATTAATATAATTTCCTTTTTTGCTAAATCTCAAAAGGTTTTTTAAACAGCTCTTGCTATAATATTTATTGCAGATTAATTATCAATAAAAAGCTGTTGTATCCCTTTCCCTAGGATATAACAGCCTTTTATTATATTTCTATTTCAAGTATAAGTTTACGTTAACTATATCTTTCCCTATTTGTATGAAGTTCTGCAGTGTAAGGTAAGCCTTTGCATCAAATTTAAGCCCTTTTTCTAACATACCTTTGGCCTCTTCTTGTGACACAAGCATAACTTCTATTTCCTCATCTTCTTCTAAATATTCACCAGATACTTCTCCTTCGCATAAGCAATACACTAAAGCCATAGACTCATCTGTCATTCCTCCAGATGCATATATAGGTGCTATTTTTTTTGTACTATCAATAGCTGCTAATTTTAATCCTGTCTCCTCCTTGAGTTCCCTTTCTGCAGCTGCGAGCACATCTTCGCCTTCATCTATAAGCCCTGCTGGCAGTTCATATATATAATCATTAACAGGCACTCTAAATTGTTTTAATAATACTAACTTATTCAAATCTTTATGAAGTGCCACTATCACTACTGCATCAGCCTTTTCTTTTTTATTATCAAATATTTGAGCCTCTAAAGTCTCTTTAGTCTTTCTAGAAGCCATAGTCCAATGGTTTACGTTACCCTTTTTATTTATATATTCAGCATCATATAAACTTAAAAATTTAGTATTTGCTAATGTTTCTATTTTATTAATTTTTGTTCTTCCCATTATCCAATTCTCCTATTATAAATTTTATTTTATAAATATCTTTTCTCACGCCAATATTGTCTCCATATTTATATATTATACCACACAAAAAATATGGTTAAAATTAACCAGTACAAAAGGAATTTAAGATTCTTAAATTGAGTTGTTTTGACTAAATTATACATAATACTACATCTTGAGGTATTGAAACATATTTTTAATTGTAGTAAAATTACTAAGGCTTTTGTTCTATATTTGTATAATTATGGCCCAAATGTCGAATCATATAGAATTATAAGCGATTATTATGTTCAACTTATTACATATAATGGGAGGAAAAAATGGATACTAATGAAAAACAAACTAAAAAACTAACTTTAACATCCTTAATTTTAATGATTTTCACTTCAGTATTTGGATTTGCAAATATGCCTAGATCATTTTATTTAATGGGTTATGGAGCAATTCCATGGTTTATTTTATCGGGATTTACTTTCTTCATACCCTTTGCATTTATGATGTCAGAGTATGGATCAGCCTTTAAAACAGAAAAAGGTGGTATTTACTCTTGGATGAACCTATCTGTAGGTCCTAAGTATGCCTTTGTAGGAACATTTATGTGGTATGCGTCTTATATAATATGGATGGTTAATATAAGCTCTACTATATGGATCCCTTTATCTAACGCATTGTTTGGAAAAGATACTACTGCTAATTGGTCTATATTAGGGCTAAATTCAACTCAAACTTTAGGACTACTTGGAGTTATTTGGATTTTAGTAGTAACTTTTACAGCATCTAAAGGTCTAGAAAAAATCACAAAAGTAACCTCTGTAGGTGGAACTGCTGTTGCATTATTGAATATTGTATTGTTGATTGGAGCTATAATAGTTTTAATATTAAATGGTGGAAATTTAGCTCAACCAATTGTATCTGCTCAGTCTTTTATAAAATCACCAAACCCTAGCTATCAATCTTCTATTTCTGTCTTATCCTTCTTGGTATTTGCTATATTTTCTTATGGAGGAATCGAAGTGCAGTTGGTGGTCTTGTAGACCAAACAGAAAATCCAGAAGTAACCTTCCCTAAGGGCTTAACTATTGCTGCATTCATTATCGCTATAGGCTATTCTGTAGGTATATTCTTAACAGGAATATTCACTAATTGGAATAATGTATTATCTACAGAAGGAGTTCACATGGGTAATGTAGCATATGTAGTAATGCAAAACTTAGGTTATGAACTAGGTCATAGGCTTTGGATTGACTGAAGCTGCATCTTTAAGCCTAGGTGCTTGGGTAGCTAGATTTGTTGGATTATCTATGTTTCTAGCATTAAGCTGGAGCATTTTTCACTTTATCTTACTCTCCTTTGGAAACAACTTATTGAAGGAACTCCATCAGAATTATGGCCAAAAGAAAATGACAGTAATTGAAGATGGAATGCCAAAAAATGCTATGTGGATTCAATGTATTATAGTAGTTGTATTTATCTTACTTATATCCTTCGGCGGTGAGGGTGCCGCTCAATTTTTCACTAAGCTAGTATTAATGACAAATATAGCTATGACATTGCCTTACTTATTCTTATCAGGTGCTTTTGCATCTTTCAAAAAGAAGAAAGAAATAAAGAAGCCTTTTGAAATATTTAAAACCTATGGTTCTGCTTTAGCAGCTACAATTATAGTTACATTTACTGTAGGATTTGCGAATTTCTTTACAATAATAGAACCTGCACAAAACGGAGATATATCATCTACAATATGGATGATTGTAGGACCTTTGTTCTTTACAATAGTATCATTGATACTGTATAAAAGATACGAAAATAAAATTGGAAATAAAGAGATAAAAGAAACTGCATAAAAAAAATTAAAACAGGGCATAACTCCCTGTTTTAATTTTTTACTCGCATATCTTTTATACTATACTAGTCCAACAATTGGTATAATAAATATATAAAAAGGTTTTATCAAAAACATTTCTATTATAAAAGTGGGGTAACAAAAATGAAAATTGATATTATTATTTCAGCAAATGATATTAAGAAAGAAAAAATTAAAGATAAAACAGTAGTTATTATAGATATACTTAGAGCTACATCTGTAATAATTACTGCTCTTAATAATGGATGTAATGAAGTAATTCCTGTAGTAGATGTGGAGGATGCAAAAAACTTAGTTAAAGATAGCAGAGAGAAATATATTCTAGGTGGGGAAAGAAATGCATTAAAAATTGATGGCTTTGATTTCTCTAATTCACCATTAGAGTATACTGAAGATATTGTAAAAAATAGAACTTTAGTAATGACTACAACTAATGGTACAAAAGCAATACACGGCACCTTAGGTGCAAAACATATATTAATAGGCGCTTTTATAAATGCAAAAGCTGTGGCTCAAAAGGCTATTGAGTTAAATAATGATTTAGTTATAGTTAATGCTGGAACCCGCGGTGAATTTTCTATGGATGATTTTATATGCAGCGGATACATAATAGAATGTATTTTAAAAAATGCATGTGTAGATTTATCTGACATCGCTGCTACTGCTCACTACATTTATACTCAAAATACAGATATACTAGGATTTTTAAGTAAAGCAAGGCATTATAAAGTACTTATGAATCTGGGACTTCAAAAGGATATAGAATATTGCTGCAAAACTGATATCATAGATATAGTTCCTAGCTGCGACCTCACTTCTTATGGAATAAGAATACAAAAAAAGTGATATTCAAAAGAATATCACTTTAATTAACCGTATTTAAAACAATCTATTTAAATACTAATTATAGTTTAACTACGTTAGCAGCTTGAGGTCCTCTAGCTCCCTCAGTTACTTCGAATTCAACTTTTTGGCCTTCTTCTAAAGTCTTGAATCCGTCTCCTTGGATAGCTGAGAAATGAACGAATACGTCATCTTCTCCTTCTACAGATATGAACCCAAATCCTTTTTCTGCGTTAAACCATTTAACTGTTCCTGTTTTCATTGAAAAAATTCCTCCTAAAAAATCTTAAAATATATGCACACAGATTTCTACTTTTATGCGGAAACCAGCGAACAAACTACTTCATATTGTTCTCATCTTTATAGAATGAATCGGCCAATATTTTTAGCTTACTCAGTACATTATACTAATGGTATCATATATAAATTCCATTGTCAATAAATCTATTTGCCCATTCATTCTGTTTCCTTGTTCTCTATTAGTTTTCCCAAAGAAATTTTTTATATTCACAAAATAATAAAAATACGATGCAATTTTATTATGTATAACATCACACATGGGATTTGCATTTAGAAAAGCTTCACTTCTCAAATAAGCTAAAAGGCAGTGGAAAAAGTGTAGGGAATATAGACGCTAAAGCGCTGAGTTTAGAAAATACCGATAATCTTTTTAATAAAATACATAACCAATTCATGTAAAAAATTACAATTTAAAACCACAGGTTCTATTACGTTCATTGCAGCTTGTTAGCAATAGCAGCAAACTTATATTAGTAGATGAAAAATGCTGCTGATATATATGTTATCAGCAACATTTCTTTGTCAACCTCTATCTCTTTCTCCATTTCTAGTGGTTTTTCTTCTCCCAGTTATAGCATCAAAAATAAAAACTACAGCTGCTACTATTAATAATAAGTGTATAAGCCTTCCACCTATTCTGAAGATAAGACCTAAAAGCCAAAAAAATACTACTATTCCACCTATCCAACGCAATAATCCCATTACAATATCCTCCTAATTCTATAGCATTAGACTTTTTCTTTTGATAGTAGTATCTCCAAAAAAACACCACTTATTACACAATTTCTTATGTTTAAACGGTGTCTTTTTATTCTGGAGAGTAAAGTTTTATAAGTTTTTCCCATATTTCCGGCCTTTTCTTTTTTAGATTTATAACTCTAAAGTTTTCGGAATCAACGAAAGCATGAGTTGTGGTTCCTTTAGCTAGAATTTTATTGTCTCTTTCTCTTATGACATTATAGCTAAATATAGCTTTAGCAGGAGTTAGCTTTTCTATAAAGGTTTCAATTATAAGCTCATCTTCGTATTTTGCACCTTCTATGTATTTGCAGCCGCTTTCTACTACAGGAAACATTATTTTTTCCTTTTCTATTTCTGTATAAGTCATTCCAGAGTCCTTTATAAATTCTGTTCTTCCAACTTCAAACCAAGCATAGTAGTTTGAATGGTGAACAATACCCATTTGGTCTGTTTCTACATATCTAACACTTATATTAGTTCTATTTGTATACATTATCAGTCAATCCTCTCTTAATAAGTTATTCATGTGTACAATACATGATGTTTATTATAATACATTAGCTTTATTTAATATCTTTTCATAGCAGTAAAATGACTTTTCCTTTCGTGGAAATCTTATTTCTCCAACTAAGTCGTAACCACATTTTTTCAATAACCCATTCATTTTTGTATTTATTGAATAGGTATCTGTTTTCAAATATCTTATTTATTAACACATACGAAACCAGCTAATTTTCCTTCTCTCTCTGCCGCATATAGTTCTCCTCTTTGAATGTCATTCATAAAGTCTTTTTCCTGAGGGTAATTTTCGTCCCATTGAGTATTGTTGTAGGTTCGCATTTCTGCAATAGTTTCTTTTATAATTTGCATAATCTCTTTTATATCTTCCTCAACTGCCTTTCTCATCCTATTATCCTCCTAAAAATATTTCAACTGTGAATTTTTCTATATCCAAAAATTCCTCCGCAAAGTCCGCCAATTATGTGAGTAATTTGAGATATGTTGTCCTGGATAAATATGCCGCTGACCACCTCTTTGCCCAAAAATATTATTACTACTATGACAAGAGTTAAAGGTATCTTCCCTGTTTCAGCATTAGCAAAGGAGCTTAGTAAAATCATCATAAATACAATTCCACTAGCGCCCAAGAGAGCTGAATCAAACAGCATAGTATTTAAAATCCCTGTAACAAAAGCTGTTATCATGATCATCTCCACCATATTCTTTGAGCCATATTTTTCTTCTAGCATAGGTCCTAAAAGCAATATAATCAAAAAATTGCCGCTAAAATGTTCCCAGCTAATATGTCCTAAAATATGAGTAAATAAACGAATATATTGGAAAGGATCTAGAAACGAAGTTCTATAATTTGAAAATAAAAACTTAGTGCTTATATGATGTGTAGCCATTCCTAAAATTAAAACTCCTAAAGACATAAAGGTATATGTTAAAGTAACTGGAGCATTATATTGCAATCTTTTTGTTCGATTTTCCATATGAAATACCTACTTTCTAGAAATATTTATAATCTATTTTATTATAATATAAAATCTACAAATTCAATTAACAATTTAGCTTCTGCAAATTCTGCTGCAGCTAAAGATATACCTATACCATAGAATTAATTTCCGAATAAATGTGTTTAAAAAGGTTAAACTACTTAAGGAAGCTTATGATTTAAAGGCAATATATTTTGCATGATTTTTAAATCATATTTTTTTAAAAATTTATTATTTCAAATAGGAGGGATTAATTATGGAAGGAAGAGTAGAAAAAACTAACAACCATATTTCTGGTGTTAAATGCGTTGTAAACACTTGTCACTATCATGAACAAGGCGACTACTGCAGTGCTGCTAAAATAGAAATTCAACCACGTAACGCATCTAATACTCACGAAACTGACTGCGCAACTTTTACTCCACAATCATAGTTTAAAAGACATGCAGCCCCCTGCATGCCTTTTAACTTTAGAGATATATATTATAAATTTATATACTTCAAATCTATTAGCTTATAATAACCTAGCTGTTCTCACTATTATTGATTAATGCCATTATTCCCATAATATATCCATATATTCCAAAACCACTTATTTGACCAATGCAAGCTGCCGCTGTAACAGACTTATGCCTAAATTCTTCTCTTTTGTGAATATTGCTTATATGTACTTCAACCGTAGGAATTTGTACCGCCATTAGTGCATCATATATTGCGATACTATAGTGTGTATAAGCACCTGGATTTATTACAATTCCATCATATTTTCCATAGGCTAATTGTATATAATTGATTATTTCTCCTTCAATATTGCTTTGAACTATTTCCACATCAGCCAAATTCTCACTTTTTTCTTTTATATACCTGCACATATCATCATAAGCAGTAGTGCCGTATATATGCTTTTCTCTTATTCCTAGCATGTTTATATTTGGACCGTTTATTATTAATATTTTCACTGTTTATACCTCCATTTAAAAATTTTGCAAAGCAAAATTTTTTATATTAAAGAAATAATTTTACTAATACTTTTTTTAATATCAACATTAGTTACTTTATAATCACAATACTTATTATAAAGTGGATATCTTTCATAATAAAGCTGATATAGTTTTTCAATGCCATCCTTTAATAGAGGTCTGCTTTTTACGTCTACATCTTGAGCAATATCTTCTATAGGCCTATCTATAAAAAATATGATTCCATTCTCTTTTAAGACTTTTATGTTGTCAGACCTTTTTACTGCACCTCCACCTGTTGCTATGACTTTAGGATAGGTTTTGCATATTCTTTCTATTGCCATGCTCTCAATATCTCTAAAGTATTCTTCTCCGTTTTTAAATATTTCAGAAATACTATGCTTTTCGCTTTCTACTATATATTCATCCACATCACAAAATTCTATATTTAATTCATGGGCTATCCTTTTCCCTATGGTAGTTTTCCCACAGCCAGGCATACCTATTAGAACTATATTTTTATTTAATTTCATAAATTTCTTCCCCTTTTATAGCAAATCGAAAAGCTCCCTATAAATTTTATCCACAGTTTCATCATTAATTTTTACACTATTCCACAACTCTTCTGACTTTATTGCTTGACCGACTAACATATAAAGTCCGTTTATTCCCTGTAATCCTAACTCTTTAGCGTATTTTAATAAAAGTGTTTCCTGTGGATTATAAATTACATCTACAACTACTTTAAACTTTGAAATCAATTCTTTTGTTAATGGTGAAGCTTCAACTTTAGGATACATTCCAACAGGAGTACAGTTAATTACTATATCTTTATTACTTTTTTCTTTAAGCTGCGTATAATTTATTACCTCAAATCCATTAAATTTTCTTTTTCCCTCTTCTACACTTCTGCTTACAAAGGTAATTTCTCCAGCATCATTATCTAACAAGTATTGAAGTACTGCTCTAGATGCTCCTCCAGTACCTAAAATAACCGCTTCTCTTCCTTTAATATCCACATTAAATTTGTTTAGCATCATTCCAAAGCCATAGTAATCTGTATTATATCCAACAGCTTTTCCCTCTTTAAAGCAAATAGTGTTAACAGCTCCTATATCTTTTGCTTCTTTAGATACATCATCTAAATATTTTATTACATCAATCTTATATGGAATGGTTACATTTACTCCCCTTACCTTAAGAGCCTTAAATCCTAAGATTGCATTTTGAAGATCTTCCTTATTTACTTCAAATAAATGATAGTATCCATCTATGCCTAACTCTTTGAATATTAAAGAATGTATTTGTGGAGAAAAGCTGTGCGGCAGACTCTCTCCTAATAATCCATATAGGTTTTTCAAAATATTAACTCCTCCTTTCCTCACTATTTAATCCTAAATACTTTATAGGATTTTCTAGGCATTAAGATTAAAATTGTGCCCTTTATAATTTCCCAAAAGCTTGAAAGTCATAGCTGTTGTTTTTTATATCTGCTATGGCTTCCTTCACAGCTTTACCATGCAAGTTTCCTTCAAAATCAATATAAAAGAAGTATTCAAAGGGCTTGCCTATGATTGGTCTTGATTCTATCTTTAACAAACTTAAATTGTACTCTGCAAAAATACTCAATATATTGTAAAGAGAACCAGGCTTATGTGGTAAAGTTAATATAATGCTTATTTTATTATAATCTTTTTCTAATTCCAAATTTTTACCTATAACTATAAATCTAGTATAATTATTTTTATTATAATTTATGTCATGTTTTATTACATCTAACCCATATATTTCCCCAGCTTTTGTGCTGGCTATGGCCGCCTTTTCTTTCCTATTTTCATTTTTTACAAACTCAGCACTTGCTGCTGTATTTCTATAAGGAATACATTTCCATTCCGGATAATATTTTAAAAACTCACTGCTTTGTTGAAGAGCTTGAGAGTGAGAATACACCTCTTTTATATCTTCTATTTTCGCTCCTTTTACGCCTAACAAATTATGAGTTACCTTTATAGTTCTCTCTCCTACTATGAAAAATCCGTATTTTCTTAGAAGATCATATACTTCTATTATGCCTCCTGTAGATGAATTTTCTATAGGAAGTATTCCATAATCTATTTCATTATTTCTTAGAGCCTTAAATACATCCTCAAACTCTGCTACATTATGTGAATCTACATTCTCGCCAAAATACTCTAACAAGGCTTCTTCACTAAAAGAACCTTTAACCCCTTGAAATCCAACTTTTATATTTTCCTTTTTAGGTGTGCAGGCTGCTTCATAGCTTACCATATACTCTAAATCATTTCTACTATTTTCTCCTTCATCCATGTTATACTCGAAAATTTTCCTTGCCTGAGCCTTCTTGCTAATAGCCATAACACTCTTTAAAAATTCTGCTTCTTCTTTCTTAAAGCCTTTGTTCTTTAAATACTTTATGTTTTTCTCAATAACCTCTTCTTCACGACTTTTATTTAGTATAGGTATATTATTTTCCTTCTTATACTGAGCTACTTTTAATACAGTCTCCATCCTCTTTTCAAATAGCTCTGTAAGTTGCTTATCTATATCATCTATTTGATTTCTCAAAATTTCTAAAGTGTCCAACTACTTAATGCCTCCCCATTTTTTTAGTAATCAGCTTTCTTTTAAACCTTATCTAACTTATTAGTTCTAATATTCCCATAGCCGCTGCTGCCTCAACCACTGGCACTGCCCTTTGAACAATGCATGGGTCATGTCTTCCTTCAATTCTTATCATAGTATTTTCTCTAGTTACAATGTCAACTGTTCTCTGCTCTTTTGCAATAGACGCTGTGGGTTTAAATGCAACTCTGAATATTAGGGGCATTCCGTTTGTTATTCCCCCCAATATTCCTCCATTGTTATTTGTGTAGGTTTTTATGTTATCATTCTCAATAAAAAATTCATCATTAGCTTGTGAACCCTTCATTCTAGATATATTAAAGCCTGCACCAAATTCTACTCCCTTTACTGCTGGAATAGAAAACATAAGACTGCTTAAAATGCTTTCTACAGAGTTAAAAAATGGTGAACCTATTCCTGCAGGTAGATTTAAAATTGCACACTCCACAATTCCACCTATAGAATCTAATTCTTCTTTGCACTTTAATATCTCTTCCTTCATTTTTAAAGCCTTTTCTTCATCTATTGTAGGAAACTCTTTTTTAGATAATTCCTCTAACAACTCTTTTTTTATATTCACACTATCAAAGTAATTATCTTCAACAGTGCCTATACTTTTTATGTGGCTTCCGATTATTATTCCTTGTTTCTTTAAAATCTGTTTTGCCACAGCTCCAGCAAATACAATAGGAGCTGTAAGTCTTCCAGAAAAATGGCCTCCTCCTCTATAATCATTAAAACCTTCATACTTTATAAATCCAGTATAGTCAGCATGACTCGGTCTTAAAAGGCTCTTTGTTTTTTCATAATCCTTTGAGTGTTGATCACTGTTTTTTATAGTAATGCAAAGAGGAGTACCTGTAGTCCTATTATTAAAATATCCGCTCTGTATTTGGAATTCATCTTTTTCATTTCGTGCTGTAGAAAACTTATTCTTTCCTGGAGCACGTCTTCTCATTTCTCTATTTATTTCTTCTATATCAAGTTCTATTCCTGATGGTAAGCCATCTATAATTATTCCTATGGAATTCCCATGAGATTCTCCAAAAATAGAGTATTTTATTTTATTTCCCCATACTCCACTCATATACTGCACCCCCTAGCTTTTTAAAATCTTCCCAAAAATGTGGATAAGATTTGTTAACAGCCCTGCTGTTTGTTATTATGAGCTCTTTTTCACATTTTATGGATGCAACAGCCATAGCCATAGCTATTCTATGATCATTCCAGCTATCTACAACTCCACCCTTTAAAACTTTCTTTCCTTTTATTATAAGTCCATCTTTAAGTTCTTCTACTTCAGCCCCTATTTTATTAAGTTCTGTTGCCATAGCCTTTAATCTATCACATTCCTTAATTCTTACCCTTTCAGCATTTATTATCTTTGTAGTTCCTTCGCTTACTGCCCCAAGAACAGATAAAATAGGTACAAGGTCTGGACATTCAGAAGCATCTATGGTGATTCCTTTAGTAGTTGATTGTTTTACATCTATAGAGTCATCTCTTACCTCTATTTTCCCTCCCATTTCCTTTGCTATGTCCAGTATTACCTTATCTCCTTGAAGTGAATTTACATTCAAATCTTTGCATCTTATTTCTTTTCCTAAAATACCTGCAACTATCCAAAAGGCTGCTTGAGAAAAATCTCCTTCAACTCTATAATCCATAGCTTTGTACTTTTGATTTCCTTTAATATGAAACTCTTTATAGTCATTATTTTCTATTTCTATTCCAAACTTCTTCAAGCAATCTATGGTTAAATCTACATAACCTTTTGATTCTAGTTCTGTAGTCATTATAATTTTAGAATCTCCCTCTAAAAGTGGAAGTGTAAACATAAGACCAGTTATAAACTGAGAACTTATATTTCCCTTAACAAAAAAGTCCCCTGACTTTAATTTACCTTTTACTTTTAAAGGAAGCTCACCTTTATTGGTTTCATATTTTATTCCCTGCTTTTCAAATATGTCATAATACACATTGAGAGGTCTTGATACTAATTTTCCTCTTCCTTGAAAGGTTATTTCTTCTCCGGTAAGCAATGCTATGGAATCAAAAACCTTAAAGTTGAACCTGATTCTATACAATCTATAGTATCTTTTATGAGTATAGGATATGACCTACCTCTTATGCTTAAATTATCGCTATAATTTTCAATTTCTACCCCAAGGCTCTTCATGCCTTCTATAGTAGCCTTAATATCCTGTGAATATATAATATTACTTATGTTACTTACCCCTTCTGAAAGTCCAGCACATATAACAGCCCTATGTGCTAAGCTTTTAGATGGAGGAATATTTATCTCTCCTTTTAAGGAGCTTGGCATAATTCTTATGTTCTCCAATATATCATCTCCTCTCATCTTTAAAGGAAATTAGCTATTTCTTCTCTTCTTATTTTGTGAATAAAAGCTTCTCCAATATCTTTTAAAAGAATTATATTTATAAATTCTCCCTTGTTTTTCTTATCTAGGGATATTGCATTTAATATACTTTCCTTATCTTCTAAATTAATCTCATTTTGAAGATTATACTTACTTAAAGTTTCAGCTATTAGAGAAGCTGTTCCTTCTTTAGTTATCTTCATCTCTTCGCTCTTCTTAGTTATCATATACATTCCTAAAGCCACAGCTTCCCCATGAGTATACTTCTCAAAATTATAATATTTTTCAATAGCATGCCCTATAGTGTGTCCGAAATTTAAAATCATTCTTTCTCCAGTGTCCTTTTCATCCTTCTCCACTATTTCTTTCTTTATAGAACAGCAAGTGTAAATTATATCCTCCATATTATCTAAAAGGCTTTTTTCATCATATTTCATGAGCTTATAAAATAAATCCTTATCCCTTATACAGCCATATTTTATTACCTCTCCCATACCATCGCTAAAAAATCTCTTATCTAAAGTACTTAGTACATTTGGATCTATAAATACCGCTTCTGGATGATAAAAACTGCCTACTAAGTTCTTTCCCCTCGGTAAGTCTACAGCAACCTTCCCACCTATGCTGCTGTCTATCTGAGCTAAAAGAGAAGTCGGTATTTGTACATATGGGACTCCTCTAAAAAGAGTAGATGCTGCAAAGCCTGTTAAATCTCCTATAACGCCTCCTCCAAGGGCAACTATAAGTTCACCCCTTGTAATTCCTGTATCTAAAAGTTCATCATATAAATTTATAAGCTCCTCTATAG
This sequence comes from Clostridium sp., assembly GCF_047777555.1. Lineage (GTDB taxonomy): Bacteria > Bacillota > Clostridia > Clostridiales > Clostridiaceae > Clostridium_H. The sequence goes on from NZ_JBKEEV010000007.1 coordinate 52,289, forward strand.
ACTTACTCTTTTCTCCAGATTTCACTACAATCTTAAAGGTTTTAAACCCAGCATTCTCTAGGCTGGACTTTACCACATTTCCATAAAACTTATCTACATTCTCATCCGTTACTATAACTACCTTCTTACCACTGTATATCTTATTTATTTCTTCCCCTATCACCTTTAAGATTCCTCTTTTTATATATAAGGGGTAGCTCTTATCACTAAGTTTTACTTGAAGCAGCCTCAACTAGGACATCTCCTCTCTCTTTTTACTAGCTCTATTTAATATATTACCTAAAGCTTCAGTATCCTCATTTATCAAAGCATGTTTTATATCTGCAATATTTTTTTCAAATTTCTCTATGTGATTAATCAAATTTTCCTTATTTCCTATAAAGAGTTCAGTCCATAATTTTGTATTGATTCTAGCTATTCTAGTAAGATCCATATAGCTATCTCCAGTAAATTTCCCAGTATCTATTTCAAGATTATCGCTATTAACTAAGGATACTGCTATAACATGAGGAAGTTGGCTTACAAAGCCTATAACTTCATCATGCTTTTCCACACTTATTTTTTCTACATGTTTAAATCCCATATCTTTTGCTATATTTTCTATAAGCCTTATATTTTTTTCTTTGTTTCTTTCAGTAGGAGTTATTATATAATTTGCTCCTTTGAATATTTCCTTAGAAGCATACCTTAATCCAGTAAACTCTCTTCCAGCCATAGGGTGCCCAAAGATAAAATCAATATCTTCTCTTAAAATAGAATTTATATCTTTAGCAAATTCCTTTTTTATTCCTACAACATCTGTTATTACCGCACCACTTTTAAAATTATCTATGTTATCTTTGATAAACTTTTTTATACTTTTAGGATATATACATATTATTACTAAATCTGATTCTTTTAGAGGAATCTCAGGACCTAGAAAACCCTTATCAATGATTCCTCTTTTCTCCCCAAGTTTTATAGCTTCTTCATCTATGTCAACAGCATAAAGCCTTTTAGGATTTAACTCTCTCAAAGCCAAAGCATATGAGCCCCCTATAAGCCCTAATCCTACAATAGTTATATTTAAATCTAGCCCCATCATAGTTACCCCCATACAGCATTCTTAGATTTCTTTTCCAACCGCCTTTGCTATCACAGCTAATGTTTTCATAAGGTCTTCAAATTTTTCAGGTTTAAGTGATTGAGAACCATCACTTTTTGCCTTAGCTGGATTATTATGAACCTCTATCATAAGGCCGTCTGCCCCTGCTGCTACAGCAGCCTTAGCTAGTGGTTCTACAAGCCACCAAATTCCTCCTGCATGGCTTGGGTCTACGATTATAGGTAAGTGACTATGTCTTTTTATTACTGGTACTGCACTTAAATCCAATGTATTTCTAGTGTAATTTTCATAAGTTCTTATTCCTCTTTCACATAAAATTACATTCTCATTTCCCTCTGACATTATATATTCTGCTGACATTAAAAACTCTTCTATAGTTGCAGCCAATCCTCTTTTTAAAAGTATTGGTTTCCTTGTTTTTCCCAATTCTTTTAAGAGGTCAAAATTTTGCATGTTTCTTGCCCCTACCTGAATTACATCTACATCTTCTACGAATTTATCTATCATCTTAGGTGACATTATCTCTGTAACTATAGGCAATCCTGTTTCTTTTTTTGCTATTTTTAAAAGCTCCAGTCCTTCTAGCCCCATCCCTTGGAAGCTGTATGGAGAAGTCCTTGGCTTAAAAGCTCCACCTCTTAAAAAGTTAGCCCCTGATTTTTTTACTTGTTTTGCAAGCTCCACTATCTGTTCTTCACTTTCTACTGAACAAGGTCCTGCCATTACGGCTAGCTTATTGCCCCCAATAAGCTCACTGCCTACAGGTATTATTGAATCTTCAGGATGGAAAAGCCTATTTGCTTTTTTATATGGCTCCTGCACATGAACTATTTTTTCAACTTCTTCATATGCTTCTACTTGTTTTGGATCGATTATGGTTGTATCTCCAACCAATCCAAGTATACAGTATTTCTCACCTTCTACCTCATGGACTTCAATTCCTTTTTCAATTATGTCCTGTTTAATTCTTTCAATACTTTCTCTTGTTGCGTTGTGTTTCATTACAATAATCATAAAATAACCCCCCTATAAATTTTTATAAAAAAAGAGACTCATTAATGAGTCTCTTATATATCTACATTGATACACTACTAATCTTGAACTATTCAAAGTGTCTTTTTATTTATAGATTAACTCATTAGAATGGGAATTTTAAATTTTTTACAAGACAAATAACCAGCGTTAAAAAAATAACCCCAGTTTCTAAAGTAAAAGCTATATTGTCTTGCTATTCCTCTGCTAATAAGTCTTTTCATTACTTTTCCTCCAAATAGAAGATTTGTAGTTTAATTATTGTGTAGAATTATACCACTCTCAAATTTTATGTCAATACTTTATAATAAAAATATTAACACTTTTTGATCCCATATAATATATTATATTAGGTCCACAATACCTTCAAAACTTTTAGACAAGCTACACAATCCTAACAATATATCTTAAATCTATGATTTAGTGATAGTCGTCACTCATATGAAAATAATGAAAGAGTTTTACACTCAATGGAGGTGACTATAATATGCTAGGTTCATTTTTGTTTCCACTATTGTTCCTAGGCGGACTTGGCCGCGGCGGATGTGGTCATGGTTACGGCGGATATGGTGGATGTAGTGGATGTGGATGTACTCCCCGCTGCTTTAATCCGTGTGATTGTTGTGATGATTGTCATCATAAACATCATAAACACTGCAAACACCATAAACACGAAGAGTGCTGCTGCCAATGCTATCCTATGAATTCTTGTTGTCAACCTTATAATAAATGCGGATCATTCTTTGATTGGTTCTGCTGATAATTATAAAACCCCTGAGGAAAATTTCCTCAGGGGTTTTCTTACTAAATAAGTCCCTTTTCTTTTAAAAACTCATCAGCTACAGTTCTTGGATCTTCCCCTAGTTTATCTACTTTATAATTAAGCTCTCTCATAGCTACCTCATCTATTTGTCCTGCTAACTTGTTTAAAATTCCTTTAATTCTGGATACTTTTGAAGGGTATCTTTTCTAATTATAGGTGCTGCATGGTATGGTGGAAACAGATGTTTATCATCCTCTAGCGTTACAAGATTGTACGCCTTTAAAAGACCATCTGTTAAAAATGCATCGGTTATATCTGACTCTTTATTGTTTATCGCCGTATACCTAAGTCCTCCATCAACAGGCTTTATCTTATGAAACTTAGTACCATATAGTTTTTGCATTCCTATATATCCATCTTCTCTATCTGTAAACTCCATAGTAGGTCCAAAAACAAAGTTTTTTCTTTTCCCTTTAGGTCTGACATCTTTTTTAAATTATATTTTTTTGCCGTATCTTCTCTTACTGCGAGAACATAGGTATTGTTAAAGCCTAGTGGTTCTAACCAAGTAAGCCCATATTCTTTATCGAAATGCTCTTTTACTACTTTGTAGGCCTCCTGCGGATCATTTATACTTTCATGATTCATAATGTTTATAAGTCCAGTGCCTACATATTCAATATACATATCTATGTCTCCAGCCTTTATAGCCTCAAAGGTTACACTAGATCCTCCCAGATTTAATCCAGTTCTCTTTACATTTAAGTCTGTATTTTTTTCTACTAAAGTTGCAAACATGTTTCCTAATATAAGTTGTTCTGTATAATTTTTAGAGCCTACTACAAATTCCTTACCTCCACTATATGCTTTGTAGCTTATACCTCCTATAGCTATAATAATAACTAGAAGTGATGCCGTAATAACTATTGTCCTAGTTTGCTTATCTCTTTTTCTACTTCTACTTCTTCTTTTTATTTTTTTCTCTTTACCTTCTTTATTTAACTTTATTCCTTCTGGAACTACAGAATTTTCTATCTTACCCACTATAAAATCCATTAAAAGAGCTAGTATACAAGCTGGCACAGCTCCTGATAAAATCATGTAATTATCTACTCTTTGAACTCCTGTAAACACCATGTATCCAAGGCCACCTGCTCCTATAAAAGCAGCAATAGTCATGAGTCCCACGGCTGTAACAGCTGCAATTCTGATACCTGCCATTATAACAGGAAGTGCTAATGGAATCTGTACCATTTTAAGTTTTTGTCTTCCTGTAAGCCCTATACCATCTGCAGCTTCAAGCATATCTGGATTTATGTTTTTAAGTCCAGTATACGTATTTTTAACTATAGGAAGTAATGAATATAAAAACACCATAACTATGGCTGGAGCACTTCCTATACCAAGTACTGGAATTAAAAATCCAAGTAATGCAATACTAGGTACGGCTTGAACTACATTAGCTAACCCAATTATGGGACCAGCTAACCTTTTCTTTCGTGTAATCAATATTCCTAATGGAACTCCTATCAGTATAGCTGCGATAACAGCAGCAATAGTAAGTCCTATATGCTGTAACAGTAGTTGAATAATTTGATCTTTTCTGTCTATAAGGTATGTTAAAAATTCTCTCACTATGCACCTACCTCCTCATCATCTAAGAATTGTCCGCTTAATACACTAATTAAGCTGCTCCTAGTAATAAGTCCATTCAATTTTTTATCGTCATCTACTACAGGTATATAGCCTATCTTTTTTTCCTTCATTACCTTCAATACATCTATTATAGAATCATCTTTATTGACTGATATTATTTCCTCCTCAATAATATCTCTGAGACTTGCATTTCTGCTGCCTTCTCTATGTTTTCTTATATCTTTTAAAGTAACAATCCCCTCTAACTTACTATTTTCATCTATTACCAAAATACTATCTACATTTCTTTCATTCATTATCTCCGTTGCTTGAAGAAGGGTTCTGCTTCCTACTGCTTTTACAGGATTTTTTATTACTATATCTTTAGCCTTTATAAATTCTGGCTGACTCCATATTCTATTTCTACCTACAAAATCTTCAACAAACTCATTTGCAGGATTTCTAAGTATATTTTCTGGAGTATCGTATTGAAGTACCATTCCATCCTTCATTATGCATATTCTATCTCCTAATTTTAAGGCTTCATCCATATCGTGGGTAACAAAGACTATGGTCTTTTTAAGCTTTTCTTGAAGACTGAAAAGTTCATCTTGAAGTTGATTTCTAGTTATGGGATCAAGAGCTGAGAAAGGTTCGTCCATTAGTATTATATCCGGATCCGTAGCAAAGGCTCTGGCAACACCTATCCTCTGCTGCTGCCCTCCACTTAATTCCCTTGGGTATCTATCAATATATTTTCTGGATCCATACCAACCATTTGAAGCAATTCCTCTATTCTCTTTCGTATATCCTCATCTGACCATCCCTTCAAGTAAGGTACTAGTCCTATATTATCTCCTACAGTCATGTGAGGAAATAATCCTGTCTGTTGAATTACATATCCTATATTTCTTCTCAACTCAATAGTATCCTTTTTGCTTATATCTTCTCCATTTATGAGGATTTGTCCTGACGTAGGTTTTATAAGCTTGTTTAGCATTTTTAAAGTTGTTGTCTTACCACACCCACTAGGACCTATAAGCACAACCAATTCACCTTTATTTATGGTTAGGTCAATTTCCTTTAAGATTTCAACATTTTTAAATGCCTTTTTCACTTTCCTTAGTTCTATCATAACAATCCCCTCCTTTTACGGCTTCTTGTCCATAAAATATGATTATATGCCGCTGCGTTTCTTTCATTTTTTACAAACAACTTATATCTAATATAAAATTGTATATTAGGTACAACTTTATTATATAATTAGAGTTGCTTCCTGTCAAAGTAACCTTTTCAAATATATGTAATAAAACTTGCCTTTTGCTTATAAAAAGATGGCTATACTTCATAAAAAAGCATAACCATCTTGTCTTATATTTCTTAGTTTTTCTTAGGAATCCAACTATTTACTAATTCTTCATTTTTATGCATCCATTCTTTTGCTACTTCTGATGGATCTTTATCACTATCTTGTATATCTGCCATAAGACTTCCTAATTGATCATCATTCATTTTAAAGTTTTTCAAAAATTCAGCAACCTCAGGCATATCTTGTGAAAAACCTTTCCTTGCTATAGTATGAAGGTTTTCTGCTTTCCCATAAGTTCCCTTTGGATCATCTAAAAACTTTAAGTCCCAGCGAGAGAACTTCCAGTGAGGGCTCCATCCTGTTATAACTATAGGCTTTTTATCATCTATGGCCTTTTTTAGCATAGCTAACATTGTAGCTTCACTACCTTCAAGCAGCTCTAAATCTAGTCCATACTCTTCTATTACACTTTTTGTAGATTTCATTATTCCAGCACCTGGATCTATTCCTATTATCTTTCCTTCTAGGTCATCCTTAATTCCATTTAATTCTTCTATACTTTTTATATTCATGTAAGCTGGAACTACTAAACCTATTCTAGCATTCTCATAGTTATATCCTAGGTCTTCTAAATCTTCCTTATATTTTTCCATATAATCCTTATGAGTAACAGGAAGCCATCCATCCATAAATACATCCATGTCTCCTCCAGCAAGGGAAGTAAACACCATTCCTGCCTCTCCTTGTTTCATATCCACTTCATAACCCATTTTTTCTTCTAAGACTACTTTAGCTAAGTTAGTCATTGCAATTCCTTCTGCCCAATTAACATACCCTATATTAACTTTTTTATTTGACTTTTCCTGTGTTGAATTACTTGTATTTCCACTTCCTGTAGTTTTAGCGCTACCACATCCTGCTAAAACACCTACTGCTAACATTCCTGCAAAGGCTAAAGAAACAATTTTTTTTAATTTCTTATTCATTACATATCCTCCTTGCTTTTATTTTTCCCCAATGATTGAGTTATTCTATCTAATATCATTGCTAAAATTACAACAGCAAGTCCACTTTCAAACCCTACTCCTACTTCCATTTGTTGAATACCTGACAGTACTTCTCTTCCAAGACCACCTGCTCCTATCATAGCTGAAATAACAACCATAGAAAGGGATAGCATAATTGTCTGATTTATTCCCGCTAATATGGTTGGCAACGCAATAGGTAACTGCACCTTAAACAGCATTTGGTTTTTTGTTGAACCGAATGACTTTGAAGCTTCTATTACATCTTCAGGTACTTGCCTAATTCCTAAGTTAGTAAGCCTTACTGCAGGTGGCATGGAGAAAATTATTGTAGCTATAGCTCCTGGAACTTTTCCCATTCCAAAAAACAGTACAGCTGGTATTAGATATACAAAAGCTGGCATAGTCTGCATAAAATCAAGTATAGGCCTTAAAACTTTATCTACCTTATTATGTCTTGATGCCCAAATTCCAAGAGGCACACCTATTAACAAGGAAATAAGTGCTGATACAGAGATTAGGGAAAGTGTTCCCATAGTCTGAGGCCATAGTTCTATAGAATCTATAAACAGCAGCCCTAAAAAAGTAAATATAGCTACTTTCTTTCCTGATAATTTCCACGCAGTTGCTGTAAATATAAGTATCAATAATATGCTAGGAATAAATAAAAGGAAGCTTTCTAATCCACCGATAAGTGCTTCATTTATAAGCTTTATTAGATCAAAAAAAGGTCCTAAATTATCTTTTAACCAATCTATAGCAACTTCAATATATGGTCCTATATGAAATTTAATCATTCTATACCCCCTCTCCAGCTATCCCTGCAATTATAGTAGATCTTTTTATAATTCCAAGTAAGGTATTATCCTCATCTGTAACTGCAATTGGATATCTTGTGTTTGCAGCCACTGATAATAACTCCGCAATAGGTACATCTGGTAAAGTTGTAGGGAAGTCATTTATCAATGCTTTATCTACACTTGAAATTCCTTGTTTTGAAAGTTCTATAGCATCTTCTATGTTTATTATTCCTTTTAGCTTTCTTTCCTTATCTGTAACATATATACTTGCTATTCCCTCATCTTTCATAATTCTAACAGCTACTTTAGGTCCGTCCTTTACAAGATTAATAGCTTTAGATTTCTCCATAATAGTTGAGGCAGTAATAACCTTTGTCCTATCTACATCTTCAACAAATTTCTTTACATAATCACTAGCTGGATGTGTCAGTATATCCTCTGACGTACCGATTTGCTCTATTACACCATCTTTCATTATGGCTATTCTATCTCCTAATCTTAACGCCTCATCCAAGTCATGGGTTATAAATATAATTGTTTTATGCATTTTAGATTGCAGTTGAAGCATTTCTTCCTGCATTTCCTTACGTATTAACGGATCTAATGCACTAAAAGCTTCATCCATAAGCAATATTTCTGGGTCCGTAGCTAGTGCTCTAGCAATACCAACTCTCTGTTTCATTCCTCCACTTAATTGGTCTGGCATACTTTGTTCATAACCCTTTAAGCCAACCAATTCTAAAGCCTTTTCAGCTTTTTCCCTTCTAATATTAGCATCTATTCCTTGCAACTCTAAACCATATTCAACATTGCTTATAATATTTCTATGAGGAAGAAGCGCAAAATTCTGGAACACCATAGCTATCTTTTTTCTTCTAATTTCTCTTAATCTCTCATCGTTTACTTTTAAAATATCTTCTCCATCTATCAAAATCTCACCACTTGTAGCATCTATAAGACGATTTAAACATCTTATAAGAGTGGATTTACCACTGCCCGATAGACCCATTACTACAAAAAATTCTCCATCACCTACTTTAAAACTTGCATTATTAACTCCAACAGAATGTCCTGTCTTCTTATGAATTTCTTCTTTACTCATTCCTTTTTGCAAAAGCGGAATAATCTTCTTAGGGTTTCTTCCAAACACTTTATATAAATTTTTTATTTCTATTTGTGCCATACTTACCCTCCTTTATCATTAAAATAACTAGGCTTATTTCCATTATATAAACAAACAACTTTGTAATTTTATTAAGTTGTATGAATACAACAATTTTATACTATCATTAAAGTTGTTACTTGTCAAATTTTTGTGTAATGTATATCCAGTAACTAAAATAAATAAAAAGTGGTTTATTACAATTATGTAATCACCACTTTTTTATCATAAACTATTTCATATTTTCATTTTCCAAATATTTTTTTATCCTGTGAGATAAATTATCGTCTCCTACAACTAAAATTTTATCGCCTCTTTTAAATTCTAAATATGGACCTGGAGACACTAATATCTTATCTTCTCTCTTTACTCCAACTATAGTTCCTCCTGTATTGTGCCAGAATTCACTCTCTCCTATAGTCTTTCCTATTATATGAGATTCCTCAGGGATTTCAATTTCTATAGGTTCCACAAAATCTGTATTTCTAAATCTATATGAGTAATCTATAATTTTTTCATTTACATCCTGTATCTGTTTTTCTATCCTTTTTCTATCTTCGAGAAGCTTTTTCATTGTGCTTTTCAGCATTCCTATGCTTTCTTTTTCTTTGAAACTTTCAACAAACTGATAAGCTTTTTCAGAAGATTTTATTATTATTCCACTTCCCTTATTTACTTCCACAACTCCCTTATCTTCTAAAAGCTTCATAGACTTCCTTATAGTCTCTGGGGAAACATTATATTCTCCTGCAAGAACTGAACGTCCTCTCAGCTTTTCTCCTTCTACTAGTTCTCCTTTATAAATTCTAGCTGCCACATCTACTGATATTTTAATATATCTGGGCATTTCAATACGCTCACCCATGCTGTAACCCTCCAAAACTCTATTATAATCCTATTTGCAAGTTAGATTATAGCACAAACTTATTACATGGGGAAATAATTATACAATCATTTTTTCACTCCACTTACCGCATCTATCTCCAAAGCATCCAACTACTTCTGTAGAGTTTTTTATATTTACAACTTCACACCTATTTGGACAGCCACTGCATTCAAAACTATTAGATACAAACCTTGCATCTCCAACTTCCAGCCCTTTAAAATTAGTAATTTTCTTCTTCTGAACCGATTCTGCACCTATAATTGCAGCACCTATTGCTCCCATAACATCATGGTGCTCTGGTACATAAACTTTAAATCCTAAAGCATCTTCAAAAGCCTTTTTTATACCTTTATTTGCAGCAACTCCACCTTGAAAAAATACCTTTTGCTGAATATCTTTTCCCTTGGCCACATTGTTAAGATAATTTCTTACCATAGCTTCGCAAAGTCCTCTTATTATATCTGCTTCATTATATCCCAGTTGCTGCTTATGTATCATGTCAGATTCTGCAAACACAGCACATCTACCTGCTATTCTAACAGGAACATTAGACATTAGAGCATAGTCACCAAACTTTTCTATTGGTATTTCTAATCTTTCCGCCTGCCTATCTAAAAAGGAGCCTGTTCCTGCTGCACACACCGTATTCATAGCAAAATCCGTGACAACTCCTCCTTTTAGAGTAATTATCTTTGAATCTTGCCCTCCTATTTCTATAATAGTACGAACCTCTTTATCCAAATGAAGAGCAGCAATAGCATGAGTAGTAATCTCATTTTTTACAGCATCTCCTCCAATAAGGGCAGCTGCTATATGTCTTCCGCTTCCTGTTGTACCAACAGAAACAATTTCGTCACTGCTATACTTCTCTTGCAGCATTTTTAATCCCTTTTGTACTGCTTGTATTGGCCTTCCCTTTGTTCTCAAATATATCTTTTCTACCACATTCATGTCCTTATCTAAAAGTACAAAATCCGTGCTAACGGAACCTACATCAACACCCATATGATACATTTTTATGCCTCCTCTCAATTAAATCTAAAAATGCTTCAATTCTAGTAACATATCCTCCCTCTCCAGTCATTTCATCAACTACTAAACTCATTATAGGAAAATCCTTATCTCTTGATATTGATGGAAGTATAGCTTTAGTTATAATCTCCGGCATACATCCCATAGGGAATATTTGAATAGCTCCATCAAACTTATCTTTTTGAGCCATCATAGCCTCTCCTATACATTCTCTTGCATGCCCACCTATGTAATATGGTAAATACTCTTTTGATGCTCTCCTAAGATCAAGAGAGTTCAATTTCAATATTTTCAAAGCTGCATCCTTAACCCACCAGCTAGGAGTAAGCTTTCTTTTGCTGCACACACCATAATCCATAAGTTTATCTTCTATATTAAGGTTAGGAAATGGATCTATAACTGTATATATTTCTCCAATTATAGCCACCTTAAGAGGGTTCTTATTTTTATCAATAGGAATATTTTCTATGGCATTCTTATAGCTTTCTAAGATTTTTATTGCTTCGCTTGGATCATTAGTCTTAACTACATCTCTCTTACATTGATTTAGAATTCTTTTACAATCTCCTTTATTCACTTCATATCCCGCTAAATAGTGAGCCTTTTCTTCAATTTTATCTATTAAATTTATTGCCTTTAATGCCCTTAAAGCTGCTATAATCTTCTCTCTATTGCTCTTAGGACTTTCTGACACTAAATATTCTATTCTTTTTAATAGCTCCTTTTTTCCTATATCCTTAGGATAATCCATGACTATAAACTTCAAATTATATCCCAAATTTTCTAAAGCTTTCATTTGAAGTTCACAATATTCCCCAAACCTACAAGGTCCACAGCTTCCTACTAAAAGTATAGTATCAGCTCCCTGCTCAACGCTCTGAATATAATTCCCCATCATTATTTTGTAAGGAAGACACATCTCTTCTGGAGCGTAGGTTACCCCAATCTCAAGAGCTGTTTTATTGTTTATTGGTGGAATAACATAGTCTATTCCTAAACCATCAAAGAGTACCTTAACTGCAATATATACGTTCCCCATATGTGGAAATGTTACCTTCAACCATCTTCCCCCTTTCTATCATATCTATAAACGCCTCTATTCTTGTATTAAATCCAGCCTCCCCTGTCTGCTCATCTACCTTTAAAACAAGAAAAGGAAAATCCCCAATTCTATTCTTTATAAGCTCTATTACTACGGAATCTATACCACAGGCAAAAGAAGATATGTATATAATCCCATCTACTTTCTTCTTTGAAAAAAGAGTTGCTGCAGCTCCATATGAATTTCTAGCAAAACTCCAGAAAGGCCTTTTAAAAAGCTTATTTACTTCCCTATCTATTTCTACTTCTGAAACAAATTCTTCTGTAATAACTCCAGCTCCAAATTTATGAAGCTTTTCTATTAAGTTCATATTTATAAAATTATCATATACATTATATGGATGCCCAAGCAATGCCAATTTTATATCATAACCATCTTCATTTAACCCTTGCTTAAAATTTCCTTGTACCGCTAAGGCTTTTATATATGCTGTATCTACTGCATATATATTTCTACATATCATAAGACCTAATTTTTTGCACCAACTATGAAGACTTTTTTCTGAATTTATATACAATGGTAACTCTGTAATATCAGGCATATCTGGAATGCTGTTTTTTATCATCTCAGGAAGTCCACAGAACTTTGGACATATATATTCCCTATCTCTAATGCACATGATTCTAGGTACGATTATCAAATCGCATTTATCTTTTATATTATCCACATGACCGTGAAAAATTTTCATTGGAAGACATACTTCATCTACAGCGTATTTTACCCCTTTATCTAATATCCTTTTATTTGTGTCTTCAGAAACAATAATCTCTGCTCCTATTTCCTCTAAAAATGTATGAATAAAAGGATAATACTTGTAGTACAGTAATCCTTTTGGAATCCCTACTTTCATATTTTTCCTCCCTTTTTACAGATATGAACCTACATTTTCCTATTATTGAACAAAATGTTCTAATTTATTCACAAAAATAGTATATTAGTAAAATTCATGTGCTTTTTAAATTTTGCATATAAATATTCCCTTATTAGATAAAATATAAAAACCTTAACAGGTATCCCTGCTAAGGTTTTTTATTATAACTATTTTACTTATTTCTTATTTATCATAAGCTGGTACTGCTTGCGTATCTCTGCGCTTTGTTCTATATAAAAATACTCCAAATGTTATAGCCGCAGCTAATAATCCTACTACATTTGACACTAATCCATTGATTCTAAATCCTTCCGGCGCCTGCATTATATAGCTTATACATACAGCTGTCATAAATATAGCCGGAATAGTTGATATCCAATGATTCTTATTTGATTTAACTAAATATACAGAACATGCCCAAAGAGTTACCATTGCAAATGCTTGAGTTAACCATCCCATATATCTCCAAAGAATAGGGAATTGAACAAAAGTTAAGAATACAGATATAACAAACATTGGTACAGCAAGTATTAATCTATTTTTAATCTTATCCTGTGGGAAATGAATTATATCTCCTAATGCAAGCCTTGCACTTCTAAAAGCAGTATCCCCTGTAGTTATTGGACATGCTACAACTCCAAGTATTGTAAGTACACTTCCAACTGGACCTAACAATGTTTTAGTTATTTCAAATACTGCTCCAGAAGCACCGGACTTACCAAGTACTACCTTGCCAAGTTCAGGAACTCCATTATAGAATGCAAGTCCTGCTGCTATCCAGATAAGCGCAATAACCCCTTCTACAATCATAGCCCCGTAAAACGAATGTCTACCATACTTTTCAGATTTAAGGCATCTTGCCATCAAAGGTGATTGAGTAGCGTGGAATCCAGATATAGCACCACAAGCAATAGTAACAAACATCATAGGCCACATAGGTGTATTGTTAGGATGTAGATTAGAAAAGCTTAGCTCAGGAATATGGTAACTCTTAAAAATTATTCCTCCTCCAACACCTGCTGCCATTATCAACAAACAAGTGCCAAATATAGGATATATCTTCCCAATAATTACATCAATAGGAAGAATAGTTGCTAAGAAATAATAGATAAATATAACTGCTATCCAAAAGTTTCTATCTAAATGTTCTGGAGTTAACTGTGCTAATAAGTCTGCTGGGCCTGTAACAAATACAACTCCTACAATGATGCAAAAGAAAACTGTTATAACTCTCATTATACTTTGAACTTTTTTTCCAAGATACATTCCATGTATTTCTGAAAGACTTGCCCCATCATGTCTTAATGAAATCATACCTGATAAATAATCATGAACAGCTCCTCCTAAAACACAACCTGCTATTACCCATAGAAATGCCACTGGTCCAAACAATGCCCCTTGTAATGCACCAAATATAGGTCCTAACCCCGCAATATTTAAAAGCTGGATTAAAAAAACCTTCCACGTGGGCATAGGAATATAATCGACTCCATCCTGCATTGAATAAGCTGGAGTTTCTTTAGGAAAATCTGCACTAAATTGTTTTTCAACATACTTAGAATAAAACAAAAATCCTGATAAAAGAAGTAATAGCCCAATGATAAAAGTATACATGAAAAAGCCCCCTTTTTATTTATATATAATTATCTATGTGGCAGCTATTTTTATAATAATTCCGGACTTATTATAAAAATAACTGCAAAAAGACCTACTTCTGCCCCAAAAAGGGGCGGAAAGTAGGTCCGCGGTACCACCCAAATTTATCACTCATTTCACATAACGGCACAAGCCGGCTCAGCTTACTAAAACTTCAGCCTACGGCTCAAGGATGATTTTCAGCAACCTTAGTATGTGGGTTCTCACCTATCTCCACTCTCTGTAAGACATATCTTTGCTTACTCTTTCCTATCATCGCTTTGAATTTTTTAATTTTGAGAAAATTATATTATTTTTAAAACCCTCTGTCAACTCTTTTAACCAAATCTGTAAATGTTTACTATTATTTTTTCTAAACTATGTTTTTAAGTTCTTTCCACTTCCTTCGGTATCCCTCTTCTATAACCTTCCTTTTCACTTCCTTTTCAGATATATTATCGTAATCATCATTATCTAGCACTTCTTGAAGAGTTAAATAAATTATATCTTCCTTTAAATTCGGTTCATAGGTTACAAAGATTTCTTCTTCTATCCTCTCTTGTGTCTTTGATTTACTCTCATCAATTATATGCTCTACCTTAACTCCATTACTCTTTAAAGCATATCCTAAAAGAATGCTTCTATGACAGTTAAATGGATTTCTCTCTGAACACATAAGCACAATATTATGTCCTCGCCTAATTCCTTCTACTATTTTACGTATACCTTTCTTAAACATATCTTCCTTTATTATATTATCGAAATTTGACCTTTTCCTTCTATTACCTAATTCTTCTCCCATATACATATAGTTAATACCTGATTGCTTTATAGCTTTTTCTAATATCTCTCTATCAAAAGCTCTTGTATAATTATTATTACTGTAAGGATTACTTCTAACATCCATTACACAATCAATTCCATAACTTCTTATTATTTCTATAAAATCTTCTAACTTTCTTGTTGAATGTCCAATAGTATAGCATGTCATTTGTATATCCCCCATTTATGAACATATTTTTACGCAATTCTGTATACGTTATTCTTTATTAGCTTATTCTCTTTTTGATTAAACTTTATACAGTATTTTAATAGTTTTGCTCTTACACAATCCTGCTTTAAATCCTCCAGATCTACAGAATGGAATAGCCACATTTGCTTTCTTGCTCTGCTTGCTGCTAAACTAAACCTTCTTACATCCCCTTCCTTAGTTAAAGCTGCAAATTTAACATTGTTAGCAATAACCATAGATAAAAAAATTACATCTCTTTCATCTCCTTGAAATAAATAAGGACTGCCGCAAATAATTTTTCTACTTATAATTTCCTTTTCACTGATTCTCTGCTCTATTAATTTCCTTATTACCTCACTTTGAGCATCTCCTAAAAGAGAAATTACTCCCATAGTCATTCCATCATATTTTGGATTTTTACAGCATTCTTCTATTTTATCTACCAGGCTTTCAGCCTCTTTTATATTTATATTTTTTATCTTATCCCTTTCCCCTTCAACCTTTACTGTCTTAACTGCACCTCCTAGAAATTCATTTTTAAAGAAGTTTATTGGGGATAAGATTTGATCTGAGTAATACACCTTATTACTAAATCCTATTATCTCTGGTAAAGATCTAAAATTTTCTCTTAATACAACTCTTGATGGGAACACTCTAAATGCTGTACTGTGAATGCTTGTCCATATATCAAACCACTCTGAATGAGGTATTCCATGCAAATATTTATCTATAAGCTGCTGAACTTCTTTTCTGATATTTTCTGAGGTTTCACGATTGATTTGTCTATTATCTCCAACTATTACTGCCTTTTTGGCTCTAATCAATGCTGATATAGCAAAAATATTGCTTTCATTGCCATCTTCTATTATTACTACATCAAATGGTTCTTGGGATAGATCGAAATTTTCTATAACCTTATTAATAGGCATAATCCATACAGACATGAAATTTTTAAAATTGTCTATTTCCTTTTTAGCTAGCTTTATATAATTACTTTTAGCTTTTCCAGAAGAAGTCTCAATCCTTCTTACAGCTTCTTTCCAAGCATACAAACTTCTTTTTTCGCTTTCTCCTATTTTACTTAAGGTATTAAACCATGCTTTTTTCTCTACTAAACCTTTTACTAAACAAGCTTCTTTCTTCTTTTCTAAGTTTATATTCTTTTTAATATTTTCAACTTGGAACTTTTTAAGTTCCTCTTCTAAAAGATTGGAAAGCTGCCTCCAGGACCAAGCTATGCTGAAATTTTTATATTTTGTGAGCATATTTAATCTATCTTCTTCATTCAATAGTCTTTGTACTAATTTTGGGCATCTTTTATTTACTTTCTCTAATAAATACTCTAGCTCTCTAATGTTTGGCGCTATTTCCTTAAGCCTATGAATTTTCTTATAGGATTGTCTTAATAACAAAGTATCCATATTGCGAAGAGCCTTTACTATTTCTTCAAAGCCTTTTACATTTGAAATAAGTTTTTCAATATTTCCTATATAGCTCTTTAAATTCTCATATTCGCTTATATACCTTATACTTAAAACCCCATATTGTAACTTGAAGTAAGTATCTATGTTATACCAATCCACTTCATCCAAAAATACAATTTTGCCCATTAAATTCACTATTTTTTCTTTAATCTTCTTATCCCAATTTATAATCACATCTATTTTATTTATATCATCTTCTAAGTTTGTTAAAACATTCAAATTTATATCCTCTATTTGTTCAGCTCCATACTCAGACATTGAATTATTCCATAGATTTTTCATGCTCTCTTCAACAGAACGCTGCTCTATATATAATTTAGCTATCTTAGCCTGCTCCTTAGACTCTATTTTCTTTCCGTCCACTCGGCACTTGTTCAAAATATCTTGACATTGACTGTGGAAAAGCTTAAATAACTTTCCTACTCTACCTTTTTGTTCATATTGATTATATATAACATTAAATTCATCAACTAATACATTAACATCCATATCTTTAGGAATTTCAACACTATGACCACTTATTTCTTTTGCAATACTTCCTATTTTCTTTATATAATAATTAGTTTTTAATATTGTTTGCTGAAGAACCGTCTTAACTGTTTCACCTTTTTTTGTACATTCTAAAATATTTTGAATCCAACTGTCTTTTATATCTTCTAAAAATCTCTGTGTACTTTCTAACAACCTAATAATGTAATCATAATCGTAGTCAGAATTATAAGATATACACCAGTTTTTTACAGCTTTCTTATAACCTATATAATTTCTTCGTATATCCATTATTCTTTGAATTTTAGCAACTAATTCATCGCAAGGAGGTATATTATAAAGAATAGGTCCCATCTCATTAAATTGATATATCTCTTCTTTGCTTATAGTGCTTATAAGATAAACTAATCTGGAAAACTTAGCATCTGTTAAAAGTGGTTTTTCATTATAATTTATATTATCTTCTATCCAGGAGTATTGACTTTCATTTTCTTCAAGCCAAACCTTTACACCTAATAATTTATACTTCTTGCCGCAATATTGTATCTCTTTATCCCAAATAGCCATTGCTTGTTCTAAATCCTGATTTAACAACTGATGTTTGCTTTTACATTCCATTAAACTTCTTACAGTGTTTTTTATATCCTTATCTAAGTTTTCTAAATCAGTATCTAATCTTTCTGTTACCTTATCTATTGAAGTATCAAGATCCTTTATACAATCTGTATCACCTTGAATTACACTTGCACATAAAGGTCTTATTTCTTTTGGTATTCTGTCAAGCAATATTCTAAGAGGCTTAGCTCTTTCACTTGTGACCAAAATCCTTTTATTATGAGCTAGCAGATGACAAATTAAATTTATTATAGAATGTGTTTTTCCCGTTCCTGTGGGCCCTTCTACTACAACTCCAAAGCCTTCTGCTAATTTTCTTGCAATTTCTTTTTGTTCATCATTATGTTCAAGAGGATATAATATGTTCTGCGCTGTATTTTCCCATTCTTCTACATTCGTCATATCTTTATCTACATAACTCTCGTCAACTAAAGCTTGTATTGATGAAGGAATATACCCTCCTGTACTCATTTTATTTGAAATTCTTTTAAGCTCTTGGCTCCAAATTTTTTCATTTTTTTGAGTAAGTTTTCGTACACTCGTAAGATAGGAAACTAGCTTAAGTAGCTTTTCTTCAGTATCCATAGGCACACCTCCCTACGTTAGCAGTTTACATTTGATTTTATTTTTTACATTTTTTACCTTAAACACCTATGATTATACCATATAATTCCATAAATGGGTAGAAAAAAAATGTATGCCTTTTCGACATACATTTTTATCTACTTACAAGAATCTCTTTCAACTAATTTATATGGTAAAATAAATAATTTTTTATCAATAGGTTGATTATTTATTTTCTTTATGAGCATTCTAGTAGCTACAGAGCCCATATCATATAGTGGTTGAGCTATTGTTGTAAGCCTTGGATAGAAAAATTCTGCACCATAAGTATCATTAAATCCAATAACATCAACATCTTCTGGAACCTTTATGCCATTATCTCTTAGGGAATTTATTGCTCCCATGGCAAGGTCATCATTTGCACAAAATAGCGCATCTATATCCTTAGTCTTACTTAATATAGAATTCATTGCCTTATATCCATCTTCCGCTTTTAATGAATACTTGCAAAAGTATACTATATCTTCATTATAAGAAATATTATTTTTCTCAAGAGCATCTTTATATCCATAATATCTTATAGCACTAGCATTTACAGCATCCACATCTGTTCCTATATATGCTATCTTTTTATTTCCCTTTTCAATCAAATAATTTACTGCATCTATGGCAGCCTGTTTATTATCTATTATTACACTTGGATATTCAGTCTCTCTTCCATTAGTTTCAATCAATACTATTGGCATATTACTGTCTTTTATAGTCTTCATTACTGTAGATTCTAAAGAGTTACTTATATATATAACTCCATCTACCATCTTTTCTCCTAGAACCCTAAAATACTCCAACTCCTTTTCAGGATCTAAATCTGTATTGCAAAGTATTATATTATATTCATAAATATTGGATACATCCTCTGCTCCTCTAACTATCTCAGGATACATAGAATTTGAAATATCCGGTATTATTATACCTATTGTTTTGGTTTTCTGCGTTTTTAAACTTCTTGCCACTATATTTGGTCTATAGTCTAACTTTTTTATAGCTTCTAAAACTTTTTTCTTAGTCTCCTCATTAACTACATCTATATTATTTAAAACTCTCGATACTGTGGCAATGGATACGTTTGCTTCTTTAGCTACATCCTTTATTGAAGCTGCCATTCTACCAACTCCTACTTTATTATATTTTACTATCTATTATACAATAGAAATTATTTAAAATACAAGTTATATAATTATTTCTTCCTTATTAATCCTATATTAAAAATAGTATATGCAGTATTATATGCATATACAACTTCTTTCATTAAGTTTATATTAAAAAAGAATTAAATTTATTTTTTTCCTTATACTATTCTTAATAAAGTATAACCTTAAATGAGGTGAGATCTATGAATGAAGCTCTTATAGTTCTTGTTAGAGGAATAATAGGCTTTTTTAGTTTATTGATTTTTGCCCGCATTCTAGGTAAACAGCAAATCAGTCAGCTTACTTTCTTTGACTATATACTCGGAATAACCATAGGTTCTACAGCCTCTACTTTAACCACAGACTTAACGAGCACAGTCTGGTGCCATTGGGTTGGTCTGCTTACTTGGACTGTTTTATCTCTTATATTGCAATTTATTGCTCTAAAGTCCAAAAGGGCTTCAGATTATTTGGATGATAAACCTACAATAATAATTATGAATGGAAAAATATTAGAATCCTCCATGAAAAAATTGAGATATAGGTTAAGCGATCTTCTTGAACAATTAAGAGATAAAGGAGTTTTTGATTTAAATCAAGTAGCTTTTGCAATATTAGAAAAAGATGGTCAACTATCTGTATTGAAAAAACCAGAGTATGAGCCTGTAACTCCAAAGGATTTAAACTTAACCGTTCCTCCTTCTTATTTAAGTTCAGAATTAATATATGATGGTATTGTTATTGAAGAAAACCTAAAAAAGGTTAACAAGGATATGAAATGGTTAGATCTTCAATTAAAAGCCCATAACGTAAAACATATATCTGATGTTTTTATAGCAACCTATAACCCACCAGATTCAATTTATATCGACCTTTACAAGGACCATATCCAGTAAAAAGGAGGAAAATATAGATATGAAAAAATTCTTAGGCTATATGATACCTGTAGCTGCTTTAGCTATATTTATAGCTATTATGCTAAGCGGAAACTATTTAAAACAACCTTTCAACCCTTCTGAGGACGTAATAGGTTTCGTAAATGCTGCTATAGAAGATGTTCAATCTGAAAATTGGATAAAAGTTGAAAGTGACATATATAATATTGAAAAAGCGTGGAATAAAATCATTCCTAGAATTCAATTTAGCGTAGAAAGAGATGAAATATATAACATAGGAATAAACATAGCTAGACTAAAAGGAGGTCTATCTTGTAAAGATAAACCATCAATTCTTACAGAACTATATGAACTTATAGAAAACTGGAACGAATTATCGAGATAAAGCTCCTAGTTGCAATACTTGGAGCTTTATTGATTTTCTATAAAGCATTATTTCATAAATATAGATATACCTAATAATATTATATAGCATACATTCATTAGCACAAAATTTTTTACTGATATAACAAATGTTTCTGACTTGCTAGGTTTGTTTTGAAATACTTTTATATTCTTTCTCACTGGAATTAAAGTAATGAGCATTAAAAATAGCTTAAAGGGAAGTATCTTTAATAATATTAATAATATTATATCTACATATCCTATATAATACAAAATTTCAAATACTTTTAGTGCAGTTTTTTCACCTATATAATATGGCAAAGTAAATCTTTTGTTTTTTATATCTTCTTCTACATCACAAATATTATTTGCAAGCATGATGTTAGCAATTCCATTTATAAGAGGTATGCTTATTAAGAACATATATAATATTTCTCTTATATTCATAGTGATGCCTAAAATATCATTATTATATGTTAATGAAAGTATTCCTGCATCATATACATGTATATATATTGATAAAAATGTAATTATGAATCCCATAAATATACCCGAAAAAATCTCTCCTAAAGGCATACGGGAAATTGGAATAGGCCCAAATGTATAAAGAATTCCTGCTATAAAGCATATTGCTCCTACAAAAAGTACAACCAAATTTGTATTTAGCGCAAGAAATACACCAAATATTGTGGCAATGGTAAGTAAGATAAATATTATAGCTAGAGCTGTAGATTTTTTTATATTATACTTTTCAATAGCATTTTTTACTTCGTAATTATACCCTCCATTAGCATGTGCCTTTCTATAATCACAATAATTATTGATTGCTGTTGTTGCCATATCAAAGGTTATTAATGATATAAACATAATTATGAAATTTTTTAAACTAAAGCTCTCATACCTATACAAAGTATAAAGGGTTCCAAGGGTAAATGGTATCACACTTGCAACCTTAGTTCGTATTTCAACATATTGAAAAAAAGCACGTAACATCAATTTTATCACCCTCTAATTCACAAGAGTAAACTCATCATTAGTAATTTTAAAATTATCTTTTATTCCTTCAGTTACATAAACCTTTTTATCTTTAGTAATAAATATGGCATCCACATTTTTAATGTTTTCAATAAAATCTATTCCGCCTTTTAAGCCCTTTGAAAATACAGAAGTTGAAAGAGCATCCCCATCTATAGATTTATCACTTATTATAGTTACTCCTGCTATTTCATTATCATAAGGATATCCAGTAAAAGGATTCAAAATATGATGATACTTTTTACCGTCTTTTTCTATGAATCTTTCATATATACCTGATGTAACTACGGATTTATTTTCTACATATATTGTTCCGACAATTTCTCCTCTTGACTGAAATGGATTTTGAATTCCTATTTTCCACAGCTCTCCATCCGGCTTTGTGCCTAGAGCAAATACGTTTCCTCCCAAATCTATAATTGCACTTTTTACACCTTCGTTTTTTAAAACTTCTGCAACAGCATCTGCTGCATATCCCTTTGCTATAGCACCAAGGTCAATAATCATTTCCTTTTTCTTTAAAAATATAGTCTTATCTTTCTCGTTTAATTGTAAATCTTTATATCCTACAAGTTTAATTTTTTCATCTACTTCTGATTTAGTTGGAACCTTAGCCTCTGGAAGCCCTATACTCCAAAGCTTTACTATAGGACCTACTGTTATGTCGAAGCTTCCTTTTGTCAACTCAGAATATTCTAATCCCTTTTTAGTTATGGCGAATGTATCATCCTTGACCTTTACTGGCTTCTTTCCAGCAGCCTCATTCACCTTATCTAATTCCGTTCCTTGTTTATTTATACTTACTTCACTTTCGATTTGCCTAATTCTATCAAACCCTTTAGAAATTATATTTTGATCTTTTTTATCATATAGAGAGATTTTAACTACTGTACCCATAAAAAAATTAGTTCTGCTTATAGGCTCACTTGAATTATTTTTTGTACAAGCAACCATACTTATGCTGGATATAAATATGGTCAATACTAGCAGTACCTTTTTTATATTATTCATTAAAAAAGTCCTCCTTCATGTGAATTAAGGAAAAAAACCTTAGACTTTGTATATCAAGCCTAAGGTCAAATTCTAATTAATTATATCAAATTTAAATTAATTGTCTAGTAACTATTCTGCCATATCAATAGTTGCTACTGATGTATCTCCATTTTTTGCATTTTCAAGTGCTTTTCCAGCAAGTTTCTTAAAGTTCTCTACAGAATGAGTTGCACCTGCTACAGTATCCACAGCTTCTGGATCTTGTTTTTCAACTAATGAATCTTCTAATTCTTTAGTGTATTTAGCTGGACCTGTTTTTACTTTTTCTTCCATCTTCTTGTTGTATTCAGCATCTTCTGACTTGAACTTTCCATCTTTATTTGTGTAATCAAAGTTAACTGCAACAATTTTTCCATCCTTAATTTCTACTTCAACAAATGGTTTCCAACCCTTATCATCAAAATCTTTAGCTTCTGCCTTATATGTTCCATCTTTTAAAGCTGATTCAGTCTTTGCAGTATCCTCAGTTTGAGTTTGATTTTGAGTATTTGTTTCACCAGATTCTTGTTTAGAACCACATCCAGCAAGTAATCCCGCACTTATAACAGTAGTAGCAAGTATTACAGATAACCACTTTTTCTTCATTTATTAATCCTCCTATTGATTAATTTAGTTTGTGAAATATCAAACAAAATTTTTAAGCTTATTTTAATTTAAGTCAACTTTTTTTGCAATTCAATTATACTATACTTCCTTTACATTTAGACATTTGAATTTTTAATGCTATATTAGATTTCCTTATATCAAATTCAATATTTTTTTTGTACTACCTTAGTATTTTCAATGGATACAAGGGTTTAGATATATTTTTTATATATAAGCTTTCCTTATTATACATATGGACATACAGCTAATTTAAATATAAAATTCTATTCAGACAACAAATTTATTTCAGTTTTTATTTCGTTATTATTATTTTATTAATGTTTATTTTTTATTAATATTATTTTATTAATGTTTATTTATATGATAAGAGGTGATTTTAAATGTCAGCAAACACAAAGATATTAATCTTGGGTGCCGGCTATGGTGGAGTTCATGTAGCTAAAAAGCTTGCAAAAAAATACAAAAAAAATGATTCTATAGAAATTACACTAATCGACAAAAACCCTTTCCATACTTTAATGACAGAGCTTCATGAAGTAGCTGGTGGAAGAGTTCATCCTGAATCTGTTCAAATTGAGTTAAGCAAAATATTTGGCAGAACTAAAGTTAATGTGGTTACAGACTATATTGAGAAAGTAGACACAGATAAAAAGGTAGTAACCACTTCCTACGGCAAATACGAGTATGACTATTTAGTTATAGGTACAGGTTCCGAACCTGCTTTCTTCGGCGTTCCAGGAGTAAAAGAGAACGGATTTACTCTTTGGTCTTTTGAAGATGCAATAAGGATAAGAGAGCACATTCAAACTATGTTCTCTTTAGCATCAAAAGAAAGAAATGAAAAGAAGAGAAAAGAAATGCTTACTTTTGTAGTGGCCGGTTCTGGATTTACTGGAATTGAAATGGCTGGAGAACTTCTTGAATGGAAAAGCAAACTAGCTAGAGAGTATAATGTAGATGAAAAAGAGGTAAAATTATTAGTAGTAGAAGCAATGTCTACTATCTTAAATATGCTTGATAGAGGTCAGGCCGATAAAGCAGAAAAATATATGAAAAAGCACGGTATGGAGATATTAAAAGATTCTCCTATTGTAGAAGTTAATAAAAACAGCATAAAGTTGAAGGACGGAAAAGAAATTCCAACTCAAACACTTATCTGGACTTGTGGTATACAAGCTAATCAAGAATCTAGCGAATATGGATTACAAAGCGGAAGAGCTGGAAGACTTATTGCAAATGAGTTTATGCAAGCATCTGGCAAAAAAGATGTATTTGTAGTTGGTGACATAGCTTATTATGAGGAAGAACCAGGACGTGGAACCCCTCAAATAGTTGAAGCAGCTCTTCAAACTGGAGATACAATAGTAAAAAATATAATTGCCTCTATAGAAAACACAAAAATGACTAAATTTAAATCAAACTATCATGGCTTTATGGTTTCAATTGGAGGAAAATATTGCGTAGCCAATCTTTCTGGAATAAAATTATCTGGATTCTTTGCTATGCTTATGAAGCACTTAGTTAACCTCCACTATCTTTGGGGAGTAAACGGAATTAATGCTTGTTATCATTATCTAATTCATGAATTCTTCTCAATAGAAGATAAAAGAAATATAATGAGAGGTCACTTATCCTCTAAAGGAAATAGATTATGGCTTGTTCCATTAAGATTGTTTATGGGAGTTATTTGGCTTTTAGAAGGTTTAAAGAAATTTGTTGGAGAAAGTACTTGGGCTGATAAAGGATTTAAAGCTTTATTAAATGGTCCTGCTTCTGATAGTTGGATTAAGGCCGGAAATATTAAAATGCCTTTTGAATGGCTTCAAACTGCCGCTAACTCTGGAGCATCAGAAGCTGCATCCACTGCTAGCGAGACTGCTACACCAATATTAAGCCATATGCCAAGTTTTTACAGTACAATAATGAAGATTATGATACCAAGCCCTGAAATCGCTGTTTGGTTCCAAAGAATGGTTGTTTGCATTGAAATAGGTATAGGTCTTGCTTTACTTGCAGGTTTATTTACATTCTTAGCAAGTGCCGCATCAGCATTTATGGTTACTAACTTTATTCTTTCAGCAATGGCTGGATGGGATATACTATGGTATTTCTTTGGTGCTATAGCTCTAATGGGTGGAGCAGGTAGAACCTTTGGATTAGATTACTGGGTAATACCATGGATAAGTAAAACATTAAGTAATTGGTGGTTTGGAAAGAGAGTTCCTGTTTATAATCAAAAAACATCTCTTTAAGAATTTAGATAAAATAGAATGATTTTAAATTAATATGCTAATAATAATTTGCTTTAATATAGGTAGAGTGAACTTCACTCTACCTTATGATTACTTATAAAAAAGTAATGTAGAGGATGATGATATGGATAAAATATGGGACAATTATAAAGATATAAAAGATGAATTAAATAATGTTATTTCTTTCATGGAAAAGAGCGTAAAATGCAAAGATAAAAAAATAGAAAATTCCATTAAAGAGCTAATTCATTCTGGTGGAAAGATGCTTAGACCTGCATTTGTTATAATATCCTCTCACTTTGGAAATTATGATAAAGAAAAGACTAAAATTTTAGCCTCTGTAATCGAAATGCTTCATATGGCAACCTTAGTTCATGATGATGTTATAGATGATTCTAAAACAAGGCGAGGCAAGGAAACTATTCAATCAAAATATGGTAAAGATTATGCGGTATATATTGGAGATTTTCTTTTTTGTGTATGCTTTAAAATTTTAGCTTCTTCTTCAAGTCTTCAAAGTATAAAAATAGACAGCAACTCCATGTCTAGAATTTGCTTAGGAGAAATAAACCAATTGAATTCAATGTTCGATACAAAGTTATCTGTAAAAGACTACCTAAATAGAATTTCTGGCAAAACAGCTGAACTATTTTCCCTTTCTCTATACACAGGTGCTGCTGAAAGCGGATGCAGCGATGCTCTTTCAAAACAATTTTGGAAAATAGGTCATAATATTGGAATGGCTTTTCAAATTATAGATGATGTTTTAGATTATGTAGGTACTGATGATTCTATAAAAAAGCCTGCAGCAAGCGACTTAAAGCAAGGAATATTCACACTTCCATTTATATATGCTGCAAAGAAGAATAGAAATGCTTTCAAACATTATTTAGAAAAAGAAAGCTTTTCAGATGAAGATGTAAAGAATATTATATCTTTAGTAAATAAATATGAAGGTATTAAAGATGCAAAAGAGCTTGCAAATAAATATACAAAGAAAGCTTTTAAATTAATCGATAATCTTCCAGAAAACCCCTACAAAACAGTATTAAAAGAAGTTGCAGAAAAACTTCTCTTAAGATCATACTAAAAGGACAGTGCATTGTTTTGCACTGCCCTTTTTAATCATTAAAATTTACTTAATATTTTCTTAGTTTCTCTTTTAAATATATCTATCAATTTCTTATATTTGCTATAACTATTCTTATTATAAGAAAAGAATATATCATATTTAAAAGATAGATCTTCCACCTCAAAAGTCTTTATTATGCCCTTCTCAATTTCTTCTTTAACAGAATTTTTAGGAAGGAGACTTATATCATCAGTCTTTTCCACAGACTCCTTAGCTATGCATATAGAATTAGCAGTGAATACAAGCTGCAACTCCTCTATATTAACCCCTTTAGATTTAAGGCCGTAATTGAGTGCTGAATATATATCTGGTCCATCACCTAATAATACAAAGAAATACTTTGAGAGCTCCTTGGCAGAGATCTTATCCCCAATATCTATGCTAGGATTAGCTACAAATATTAATTCACCGGTACCTACTTTAAAGCTAGTTATGTTATCTGTTTCTATGCTCTCGTAAGTTACAGCCACATCTGATAGATTTTTATCTAGTTCTACCTGAATATTGTCTTGGGGCATATTATTAAGCTTAAAAAACCATTGAGGATTTATATCCTTTATAGCAAGCAGAACTTCTAGAATAATAGAGTCAATTTCAGAAGAAGATGATGAAACTACAAAAGTACTTCTATGCTCCTTTATGTTAGAAATATCCTCTAATATTCTATCATATGCTCTAATCATAGTTTTCACATGCCTGAGTATCATTTCTCCTTCTTCTGTAAGAGTAGCCCCTTTGTTACTCCTCTCAAGAAGAGGTATTCCCAGCTCTTGCTCAAGTTTTGAAATACGTTGGCTAAGAGCTGACTGAGATATATGAGAAAGTCCCGCTACCTTGGATATACTTTTTAAAGTTGCAACATCATAAAAATTCTTTAGAAATTGAATATCCATATATTATTCTTCTTTTTCTACAGCTATTTTTAAATCTTCTCCATTAATCTTGAAGTCATTATATTCTCTATCTTCATTGTAAAGTATTGCTGTAGCGAGAGTCTCATTCTTTATATGATCTTCAAACTTTTTAGTTACTTCTTCAAGCATCTTGTTTCCTGCAACATAGAGTTTTATTCTATCTGCAACTTCAAAACCGCTTTCTTTTCTTAGGTTTTGAACCTTGCTTAAGATTTCACGAACAAAGCCTTCTTCTCTAAGCTCTTCTGTAATAGTAGTGTCAAGAATAACTCCTACCTCTCCTTCTCCTGCAAAAGCAAATCCTTCAAGTCCATGCATTGTTACAAGCAGATTTTCAGAAGTAAGTTCTATTTGGTCCTCTAAACCTTCTACATTTATAAATACAGACTTACCATTATTTATAGCTTGAGCAAGTTCCATTTGGTTTTGTTCAGCTATTGCCTTTCTTATAGCAGGAATATATCTTCCATAAGTCTTACCTAGTACTGGTAAATTAGGTTTAATTTCAAAATTAACATATTGTGAAAGATCTGCACCGAATTTAACATTTTTAATGTTAAGCTCTTCTTTTATTATATCTCCATAGTACTCTGGAAGAGACATTACACTAACAAGCATTTCTGCAAGAGGCTGTCTGTTCTTTATATTAGCTGAGTTTCTAGCACTACGTCCAAGCTTTACTACCTTATAAGCTAAATCCATTTCTTCTTCAAGCTTACTATCTACAAGGCTCAAATCATATTTTGGCCAATTTAGAAGGTGAACACTTTCAACTGCATTACTATCTAAATTAACTACTAAGTTTTGATATATTTCCTCTGTCATAAATGGTACAAATGGTGCTGCAACTTGAACAAGAGTTACAAGAACTCTATAAAGTGTTGTATAAGCTCCTATCTTATCATCTGTAAGCTCTGTAGTCCAGAATCTTGCTCTGTTACGTCTTACATACCAGTTTGAAAGTTCATCAACAAAGTCTTCAAGCTCTGATGCTGCTTCAACTATTTTATATCCATCTAAATTTTCTTCTACATTTTTAATCAATGTATTTAGCTTAGATATTATCCACTTATCCATTACATTTTCTGATACAAAATCCTTATAATCTAGTGGATTAAACTTATCAAGCTCAGCATATAGTACATAGAAAGAATATACGTTCCATAATGTACTTAAAAACTTTCTTTGTGTCTCTCTTACATCTTCCTCTGAAAATCTTGTTGGAAGCCATGGCGCACTAGCTGTATAGAAATGCCATCTTGTTGCATCTGCTCCTTCATTATCTAAAACTTCAAATGGATCTACTACATTTCCCTTTGACTTTGACATCTTAAGTCCATGCTTATCTAAAACGTGGCCTAAAACTATACAGTTTTCAAAGTCACTTTTACCAAACAATGCTGTAGATATTGCAAGTTGTGAATAGAACCATCCTCTTGTTTGGTCCACAGCCTCTGATATAAACTGTGCTGGGAAAGTCTTTTCAAATACTTCCTTATTTTCAAAAGGATAATGATGCTGTGCAAATGGCATTGAACCAGAGTCAAACCAACAGTCTATAACCTCATGAGTTCTTGTCATCTGTTTACCGCAATGAGGACAAGTAAGTTTAACCTTATCTATATATGGCTTATGAAGTTCTATATCCTCTGGAACATTTATTCCTTTCTCTCTAAGTTCTTCAATGCTTCCTATACACTCTCTATGACCACATTCACATTCCCAAATTGGAAGTGGAGTTCCCCAATATCTATCTCTTGAAATACCCCAGTCTATAACATTTTCAAGGAACTTACCAAATCTTCCTGTTCTAATGTTATCTGGATACCAATTTATCTTATTGTTGTTTTCTAAAAGCTGATCCCTAAGAGATGTCATTTTTATAAACCAGCTATCCTTTGGATAGTAAAGAAGTGGTGTATCACATCTCCAGCAGTGTGGATATGAGTGAGTAAACTTCTCTGATTTATAAAGCATTCCATGTTCTTTTAGATATTCTATTATCTTAGGATCTGCTTTTTTAACAAACATTCCCTTCCAAGGCTCAACTGCATCTACAAATTTACCTTCTGCATCAACTAGATTTATAAGAGGAAGATCATATTTCTTTCCTGTTATGTTGTCATCCTCACCATAAGCTGGTGCTGTATGTACAACTCCTGTACCATCTGTTAGAGTTACGTAGTCTCCATGTACTACATAAAATGCCTTTTTCTCTGGTGTAACGAACTTAAGAAGCTGTTCATATTCTGTTCCTAATAATTCTTCTCCTTTAAACTCTCTAACTATTTCATATTCTCCAACTAAAACCTTTGGAGCAAGTTCTTTTGCAAGTATTAAATATTCTCCGTTATTTAATACTTCTACATAATCAAAGTTCTTATTTATTGTCAAAGCTACATTACTTGGTAATGTCCAAGGAGTTGTTGTCCAAGCGAGTATATACTTATTTTCTTCTCCTTTTACTTTGAATTTAGCAAAAACAGTAGCTTCCTTAACATCTTTATATCCTTGAGCAACCTCGTGAGAAGATAGTGCTGTTCCGCATCTTGGACAGTATGGGGTTATTCTATGTCCTTTATATAGTAAGCCTTTTTCCCACATTTGCTTTAATGCCCACCATACAGATTCTATATAATCATTGTGATAAGTTACATAAGGATTATCCATATCAACCCAGAAAGCTAGTTTTTCGGACATATCCTTCCAAAGACTTGTGTATTTAAATACGCTTTCCTTACATTCCTTAACAAACTTTTCTACTCCATATTCCTCTATTTGAGGTTTACCTGAAATTCCAAGTTTCTTTTCTACTTCAAGTTCTACTGGAAGTCCATGAGTGTCCCAACCAGCCTTTCTTAAAACCTTATATCCCTTCATAACTTTATATCTTGGAATTAAATCCTTTATAACTCTTGTCAAAACGTGTCCTACATGTGGTTTACCGTTAGCTGTTGGAGGACCATCATAAAAGGTGAAATATTCACCATCTTGATTTCTATCAAAACTTTTCTGAATTATATTATTCTCCTTCCAAAGCTTTGCTATATTTCTTTCCATCTCAACAAAGTTTGTAGAAGTTTCAACCTTTTTGTACATCTCTCTATCTCCTCTCTCTAAAAGTGTAACTATTATTAAAATTATTACCAAAAACCTATTTCATAAACTTAGTCCTATCATAACCTTTAATTTAAAATTTTAATAAACTTTTAGTGCCTGACTTAAGCTATACTTCTGACCTAAAGCTTTACTTTCCAATATCTCTATATTATAACAAAAAGAGCTCCGCCCATAAGGACGCAGCTACGCATAAACCACCTATGTGAAGTCAGTTCAAGTACTATCATACTCTATTTCTTAACGCGAAATGACGAATAAACTTACTAGGATCAATCCTTTTCAGTTCTTTACTCCCAGGTGATTTTCTTTAAGCCTTAGCTATGGGGTTTCCACCATCCCCCACTCTCTTTTAGCATACAGCTTAAGTACTTTTCCTGTTCATAGTATTTTTCAATCTTCATTATCATTTTTAGTCATATTATATTATAAGGATACAGTATTGTCAATTCCTGCTTATACTTTATTCATATAAATAAAATATATAAGAAAAAAAGATTGATTAAAGCAATCTTTTTTCTTTATATGTTATATAGTCTCCTAGCCTCTGCTAGGTATGTTACTTTTTAAGAGTGATATGAAATATAGTCTCCTAATCTTTATTAGGTATGTATTACAATCTCTCACGATTTTAATTCTATCATTAATGCACAACTTAGGCAATAGGTTTTTTAATATTTTCTTTATTTTTCATTTAACTTTTTTATTATCTATTACTATTATATTCAAAATTTCAAAATTAATTACAAATCTAAGGAAATTCTAAGCTTTCCATCCAAAATATCCATAAAATCTTTTTGTAAGGTTGCAATATGTCTTCCAAGTCTTGCTTTTGATACCACTTTTATCTGCTCAGCAAGAACTGTACCTGTAATATGATTTTTTTCACCATCTTCAAGAACATAGTCACTTTCTCTAAGCTCTATATGTACAGCAATCTTCTTAGGTCTATTAGATATGGGTGCAATTATAGTAGTTGGAGCATTCTTGTTTCCTGTATCATTTTGAATTATTATAACTGGTCTAATTTTATTTTCCTCTGAACCAATGTTTTGCCCAAGCTCACAAGTCCATATTTCGCCTCTTCTTGGGATTACTTTTGTACATCTTGATGCATTGTCATTCATCTTCATCTGTTCGTTTACCCATCTAACATAATTATGAATTTTCACAATAGCATAGGCACTTTTTCTTGTATTTTCAATATCTAAACTTTTCTTTATTAGTTCATTCACCATAGAATCATATTCTTTTAATAAGTCATAAATACCTTCTTTCTCTTTAATTATAAATTTTTTCAATTCTTCATCATTCATGGTACTAATGTCCTGTTTCATTATCAAATCCCCCTTATGTTACTTCATAACCAGAAATACCCCTTTATTCCCCCTATTACTATTCATGCTTTATGTACCTACTAATTCCACTAATATTACAACAGCATATACTATTAAAGCCCCATACACAGGCCAATTCATAACCTTTACAGATGTTTCTCTTTCCTCAAGACCATCTTTTCCATATATCTTAGTTAATTTTCCTATTAATATTATTATGATTCCTAAACATATTATGCCTAAAATTAGCATTGAAAAAAATGTATTAATCAGTTGAGCTTTTGACATAGAGGATATTCCTGTATTTTGCGCTAGTTCTACAGACTCACCGCCTAAACGCATCATCTTAGTTGCAAGTTCTGATAAAAGCACCTGAGTTCCATTGATTGTAAAATGACATATCATAGATGAATATATAGAACCCGTTATCCTAACTAAATATGCAAATATTATTCCCAAAACAAAGGCATATAATAATTGATTTCCATCTAAATGCAATATTCCAAAGAAAGTTCCTGTCATTAAAGCAGCTTTTCTTATATTAATATTTTCATATCCAGCTAAAACCACCCCCCTCATAGTAATCTCTTCACAAATAGCAGGTATTAAAGCTATTATACACAATCTCACTATAAGTGGAATATCGTCTAAACTTGAAACAACTTGACTTATTCGATTTGGAAAAACAAATTGAGTTATGAAAGATAAAAACATAGCTATGGGTTGTGCGAATATTCCTACAGCAATAATAATCCCTATAGATTTAATTCCTATTTTTTTTAACTTTAGTGTATCCTTAATAGGCTTTTTAGTAATTATAAAATAAATTATAGTAGGAATCAGCAACAAAAGTATCTGAGGTAATACAATGTATAGTTCAGAACTTATATTCATTCTTCTAAATATTGGTATAAGAGCCATAGGTGCTATTGCATATAATAGTAACAAAATAAATGCAAATAAGTTAGCTTGAAATACACTTTTATTTTCCATACATAACTCCTCTTTAAAAATTAATCATATAATACTACTAATATAATAAAGGAAGAGACAAAATATTACAACTTACTTTTTGTAATATTTTTCTCTTCCTTTTCCTCTATTTTCCTATAGTTTTCATAATTCCTCTTGCTATAGCTTCTGCATATTTTTGTTGATATTCTGGATTTTTTAGCATAGCCTCCTTTTCAGGATTGCTTATAAACTCTAGCTCCACAAGAACTGCAGGAGCATTTGTATATTTAAGTACATAAAGTCCATTTCTCTCTTTTATTCCCCTGTCTTTAAAACCAAGCTCTGATATGATTTCATTTTGTATATTTTTAGCTAAAGCCATACCCTTAGTACTTCCGCCAAAGTAACAGGTTTCTACACCAGTTACTGAAGAATTATCAAAACTATTTACATGAATAGAAACAAAATAGTCTGCTTTTGCATTGTTAGCTATATTAACTCTAGTTTGAAGTTCAGTATTTTTATCATTAAGCCAGCTGTCAGTATCATTGGTTCTAGTATATATAACTTCTATTCCATTCTTTTTTAGAATATCTCCAATTTTAAAAGTTACTGCTAATGTTATATCCTTTTCCTTAGTTTTATTTTGTCCTACAGCTCCTGAATCTGGACCACCATGTCCTGCATCTAAAACTACCTTAATCTTCTTTTCTACAGACTTAGGTGATATTACTATAGTAAGTTTTATTTCTTTATTATAGTTTTTAACCCTTCCTATAAGTGTTATGGTTCCTGCCTTGCTTGTATCTATGCTTTCTTTGTCCCAAATAACATCTGCTTGGATTGTTTCACCTAATATAGTAGTGGCTTCAACTGTTTGAGGTAATGTATACTTGTCCCCTTCAGTTATCTTCACATTAATATCATTTATTGTTTTTATTTCAGCATTAGAAGTTCCAGGATCCACT
Source organism: Clostridium sp. (assembly GCF_047777555.1). Lineage (GTDB taxonomy): Bacteria > Bacillota > Clostridia > Clostridiales > Clostridiaceae > Clostridium_H. The sequence continues at coordinate 86,648 of NZ_JBKEEV010000007.1, forward strand.
TTAGAATTTACAATAATCTTGAAAGTTACTTCATTATTGTAATTTAAAACAGTTCCTTTGTAATAATATGTACCTTCCTTTGAAGTATCCACAGAGGTCTTGTCCCATTTTACAGTTACTTTAGAAATTGTACCATCACTCATTTTAGCATCTAGACTAGTTGGCAATGTATATTTTTCATTCTTATACAATAAAATTGTCTTACCAGGTACCTCTGTTATATAAACCTTTTGAGGAATACTTAAATATTTCAATACAGCAGATGCTATAGCTACTGCGCTGTTATCCTTGAAAGTTTGAGTATTTAAAATCGCCTCTTCTTTAGGATTGGTTATATATCCCAAATTAGTATATACAGCTGTAGCATTTACACTACTCAAAGTTTTTAAAGTGCTCTCTTCAATAACTCCATTTTGGCTTGCTTTATTATAAAGCTCATCCTTAATATAAGAAGCTAGTTTTTGAGAATTAGCATCTCCTTTTAAATAATATGTTTGTGAACCAGTAGCAGTAGTGCTTATAGCATTGCAATGTATGCTTACAAGTATATCTGCTTTAGCATCATTAACTATTTTACTTCTAGCTGCTATGCTCTCATTAGCACTCCAAGGCACACTATCTGTAGTTCTAGTATAAACTACGTTTATTCCATTTGCTTTTAAAATTTCTCCAGCCTTTAATGCTACATATAGATTTATATCTTTTCCTTTTACTCCAGAAGGACCTATTTCATTTGCTTCATCATTCGCAGCACGTCCAGCATCTAAAACTACTACTGGCACTTTAGGTGATTCTGGTTTTTCTGTTTGAGTTGTATTAATTGTAAATTTCATTTTTACAGGAGCCTTTATCTTATTTCCCTTTTTAGATTTAACCTGATCCTTTAT